>NZ_JASHKB010000039.1 GCF_030732865.1 Roseitalea sp. MMSF_3546 | reverse complement strand
ATGGAAGAACGCCTGCGCTTTGCCATCCGCGAGGGCGGCCGCACCGTCGGCGCCGGCATCGTGGCGAAGATCATCGAATAGGCGCGTTCGCAGGACCACCCGATCCCGGTCCTGCGCCCGCGAACACGGCCGCCTGAGGTTGGTGGTGCGTGATGCCGGATGGGCCGACGGCCCATTCGGACGGCGCGAACGAGGGTTTTGACGTCCGCGCTTTGCCGGCATCGCCGCCCGGGCCAACGCACGCTGCGGTCGATGACCCGATCCTTCAGCCCGATCCCAATGGCCGCGCGAGCGGCCAATTTTCGTCATGGTCTCAAGGGCCCGTCCGGCCGGGCGGGAACGTCTCCGGCAGGCCGGCGTTGCTGCGCCGAAGGGGCGTCACTAGGAGACAGAACATGACGCGACGACTTCTTGAAACCACGACAGCAATAAGCCTGCTCGCCATCGTGGCCGGGGCGGGCCCGGCGCACGCGCAGGAGCCTGGCGCGACCGGCGACGGTCAGGCCTCGGCACTGGTGCAGTGCGTGATCGAACAGCGGCCCTGCCCGCCCGCATCCGATGCGGAGATCGGCGCTGCCGCGCAGATTCTCGCCGAGCGAACCGGCGCGACGCCGCAACAGGCCGAGACCCAGCTGCGCGCCGCGATCGCCGCCAATGCCGAAACCGAACAGCCAATGGCCGAAGAGGGGGAACGCGAAGGCGAGCCGCAGGCCGCCACGGAAGCCGAGCCCGAGGCCGAGCCGCAGGCCGAGACTGAAGCCGAGGCGCAGGCCGCGCCCGAGACGACGCCCGAACAGCCCGAAGAGGCCATGGAAGCCGCCGAGGACGCACAGGAAGAAGCTGCGGAAGCGGTCGAGGACGCGCTGCCCGAGGGCGAGCCGGAGGCTGAGGCAGAGGCCGAGCCGGAAGCCGAGGCGGAGGCCGAACCGGAGGCGGAAGCGCCCGAAGAGGCCGATGGGCCGACCGATGCCCTCGATGAGGCGATGGAGGCCGCCAGACAGGGTGAGAGCGCTGACGAGGACGCCGAGGTGGCGCCCGAAGACACCGCCGCCGAGACGCCGGCCGAGGCCGGGGACGAAACGCCCGCCGAACCGGCAACCGAGGAGCGGCCGCAACGCGAACTGACCGAACGTGAGCGCGTGGAGCGTGCCCAGCGACGCGCCGAAACGATCGCGGAGCGACTGCGGTCCGAGGCACTTGCGGACGCCGAAGAACAGTTGGAAGCCGATCTCGATGCCGAAGCGCCGGCGCAGGCCGATGTGGAGGTGGAAACCGTGACCGAGCAGGCCGCCCGCGCCAGTGACGAGGAGGTGGCCGACGACGCCGTGGTCGAGCAGGACACGCAGGCGCTGCTGCGCGACATTCTGGGCGTCGCCGCCGGCGTTGCCATCGGTTCGGTGCTTGGCCAGGACACCCAGATCGTCGAGCGCGTCGGCGACCGGGTCGTCGTCGAGCGCAATGGCGAACTCGTCGTGCTCCGTGACGACAACGAACTGCTCAGGCGGCCGGGCGCCCGGGTGCGCACCCGCACCTTTGCCGATGGCAGCACGCGCACCGTCATCGTTCGGGACAATGACGTGCGCATCGTTACCATCCGCGCCGCCGATGGCACGATCCTCTATCGCGCCCGCGTTGCGCCCGATGGTGACCGCGTCGTGCTGATCGACGAGCGCCGGGCCGATATCGAACCGGTGGACGTGCGAGAGCTGCCGCAGCCGCGCCGGGAGCGCGTCATCGAGTATCGCCAGGCGCAGCCGGAGACGATACGGCGGGCGCTGACGGCCGAGGCGCAGCAGCTCGAGCGG
The DNA here is from genome assembly GCF_030732865.1 of Roseitalea sp. MMSF_3546. Taxonomy (GTDB): domain Bacteria; phylum Pseudomonadota; class Alphaproteobacteria; order Rhizobiales; family Rhizobiaceae; genus Roseitalea. The sequence continues at coordinate 20,506 of NZ_JASHKB010000039.1, read as the reverse complement.
CGCTATTCGCTGCAGCAGGTCCGCGAAGTCGAACAATTGCGGGCACTGATGCCGCGCATCGATATCGCCATCAACTTCGCCTTCGATTCGGCGGCCATACCGCCGAACGAGGCCCGCGCGCTGACGGCACTGGGCGAGACTATGGCGGCGATGATCGAGGCGGACCCCGACGAACTCTTCCTGGTCGAAGGCCACACCGACACGGTCGGCCCGGCCGCCTACAATCTGGCATTGTCGGACCGTCGTGCCGAAAGCGTCGCGCTTGCGCTGACCGAGTATTTCGGCGTGCCGCCCGAGAACATGATCACGCAGGGCTATGGCGAGCGCTATCTGAAGGTCGAGGAAGCCGGGCGCATTCGCGCCAACCGCCGCGCGGTCGTGCGCCGCATCACCCCGCTGATCCAGTCAGCCCCGGCGCGCTGACGTCAAGGCGTTCACGGCAGGCCGGGGCTTTCCGGCCTGTCGTCCCCGGCGCCTGAATTCGCGGCAAAACGATCGGCCGCAACGATCACTTCCAGAACGCTCCAGCGTGAGCTCTGCGCCGGCAATCGCCGCCGGATCGCCAGGGGCGATCACGGCGCCGCCCGGCCGCAGCGCATCGCCAGGGCGCGGGCGCGTGTCTGGCTCGGCAATTGCCCGAACCGCTCGCGATAATGGCGTGAGAATCGGCCGAAGTGGAAAAACCCCCAGCGTGCGGCGACCTCAGTCACAGTTGCCTCATCGTGCCCCGAGGCCAGTTCGCAATGGGCGCGCATCAGGCGCTCGGCCTTCAGCGTCTCGATCGGCGTGCGCCCGTAGCTTGCCTTGAAGCCATGTTGCAGCGTGCGCGCCGGCACGCCCGCCGCGCGGGCGATGTCCTCGAGCCGGACATCGCAATCGGCATGGCTGCGGATGAAGGCCATGGCCCGGCGGCACTGGGCCGGCGAGGCGCCGGCGCATTGCGAGGCCGCCAGCGGCTGGATGTTTCCGGGCTGCAAGGCCAGCAGATCGGCCAGCACCTCCTGCTCCAGGATCGTCTGGCTGACCGCGCGTGCATTGCCGAACAGACGACCCTCGTCGGCGGCCGCCACCAGCGCCAGCACCTTGCGCCGCCAGGCCGACAGCGCCGGCCGCCGGAAATCCATCACCGGATCGAACACCACCGGCGCGCTCAACGGCCGGTCGAGTTCGACCTCGGCGAACGCCCGCAGCGCCTCGACCGGGATGTAGAGCAGCAATTGCTCGCAATCGGCGTGCCAGACCATGCGCGTGTGCCGGTCCGGGTTCAGGATCGCCGCCGTGCCCGGGTCCGAGACGAATGCGGTGCCGCCATTGGCGATCTCGGCGCCGCCGTGCAGCGGGATCTGGATCAGGTAGAAACGATTGAGTTCGCCCGGCTCGATCAGCACGCGCGCGCCGTAATGGATGAAGTTCAGCGAGAACAGCCCGCCGGCCGCGACCCGGTGGCGGGCATGAAATCGCGGCGCCTCGGCCTGCATCTCCAGCCTGTGGGCGCAGAAGCGGCGCGCGACCTGCTCGCGCGCCTCGTCCATGTGGCGCGTGTTCAGGATCTCGAACTGCTCAAGCGGTCGGTTCATGGCACCGATCCCCACTTTGTTGCGCAAAGTGGATAGTCACGATCGCGCGCGATCTGAATTGTTCAAGCCTAAAGCATGGCGTGGCCCTGTCAAACCGGACGCCGGGCCAGCCCAGACAGGCAAGCATGGGAGGAAATCATGGCCGGAAATCTCGAATTGGGCGTCACCCGCGCGGACGAGGGCGTCCAGGACCGTTCCTGGAACGTCGTCGGACACACCTATACGCCCAAGCTGTTGTGCAACAACGCCTTTCTCTGGCACGCCGTGATCCCGGACGGAACCGGCGTGCCGCCGCACATCCACCCCACCCAGGACGAGTGGATCAACGTGCTGACCGGCAATCTGGAAGTCGAGTTCGGCGATGACGTCCACAAGGCCGGCCCCGGCGACATGATCCGCATGCCGATGGGCATCGCGCACGCGATCTGGAACCGCTCGGGCGCCGAGGCGACCTGCGTGTTCGGCGTCGCCCCCGCGCGCAAGCTGTTCGACCTGTTCATCGCGCTCGACGGCGTCACCGATCCCGAAGAGCTCGTGCGCCTTTCGGCGGCCCACGAGGTGGATTTCCTGCCGCCGCCCGAGGCGGCCTGATCGTGGTGCGGGGAGGACCATCATGATCAAGCGCAAGCGTGTCGCCGTCATCGGCGGTGGCGTCAGCGGCCTGGCCGCGGCCAAGGCGTTCGACGCGCGCGGCCACCGCGTCGTCGGCTTCGAGCGCAGCCACGATTTCGGCGGCGTGTGGGAGCTTTCGCGCTCCTATCCGGGCGTGCAGACGCAGTCGCCCAAGGACCTTTACTGCTTCACCGACATGCCGATGCCGGCCGACTATCCCGAATGGCCCAAGGGGCCGCAGGTGCATGCCTATCTGCATGCCTATGCCGACAAGCACCGGCTCGGGCGGCTGTTCCGTCTGAACACCAACGTCGTGACGATGGATCGGCGACCCGATGGCGCGCCGGGCTGGCGGCTCGAGCTCGAGGCGGCCGGCAATCGATGGGCCGAGGATTTCGACTTCGTCGCCGTGTGTACCGGCCAGTTTTCCGAAAAGAACGTCATCACCCACCCCGGCCAGGAGGCGTTCGTCGCCCGCGGCGGGCAGGTGATGCACTCATCGGAATATACCGACCCCGAACTGGCGCGCGGCAAGCGCGTGGTCGTGCTGGGCGGTTCGAAATCGGCGACCGACCTGGTCGTCAACGCCGCCGAGAACGGCGCCCGGTCCGTCACCATGGTCTATCGCGAGGATGTCTGGCGCGTGCCCTATTTCGTCGGCGGCATCAACTTCAAGCACCTTTTGTACATGCGCGCCCAGGAAATGCAGTTCAACGGCTGGGGCCGCACCGGCGCCGCGCGCGCCATGGCGGCGGTGACCGCGCCGCTCGTGTGGGCCAATTTCCGTGGGCTCGAAACCCTGCTCAAGCTGCAACTGGGTTTGAGAAAATGGGACATGGTGCCCGATGTGCCGATCGAAAAGGCGGTCTCCTGCTCGCTGCCCATCGTCACGCCCGGCCTGTTCGAGAGCTTCAGGAGCGGCAAGGTGCGGCCGGTGAAAGGCACCTTCGAGCGCTATGAGGGCGACGAGGTTGTGCTGACCAATGGCGAGCGGGTGGGCTGCGACATCGCCATCCTCGCCGTTGGCTGGAAACTGGGCGTGCCGTTCCTGCCCGACTGGGCGCGCGACGCGCTGATCGAGCCGGACGGCCAGTACCGCACCTATCGGCTGGCGGTGAACCCCGACCTTCCGGAAATGGGCTTTGTCGGCTTCAATTCGAGCTTTTGTACCCTGTTGTCGGCCGAAATGGTCGCCAACTGGCTGGTCCGCTATGCCGACGGCCAGCTTGCCCGTCAGCCATCGGATGCGCAGATGCGCGCCGACATCGACGCCAATCTGCGCTGGCGGCGCACCGAGCGTCCGGCCGCCCGGGTCTATGGCGGGCTGTGTTCGGCGCCGTTCCACTTCCGGCATTTTGACGAATTGCTGGCCGACATGGGCTGCCGCACGCGCCGCAACGCCAATCCGCTGGCCGAGACCTTCTCCTATCCGCGCGCGCCCGCCTATGGCCGCTATCTGGCCAGCGCCCCGCAATATTTGGCCGGATGACCGGTCGGGGCAGGGGCCATGAACGCTCTTGCCCCCGGCGGCGAAACCAAATAGATGACGGATGTCGCCAAGGGGTATAGCTCAGTTGGTAGAGCGTCGGTCTCCAAAACCGAAGGTCCACGGTTCGAGCCCGTGTGCCCCTGCCATCGCTGGCCCGATTTTTTGCCCGCCCGCCCTTGATCTCGGTCCGAATCCTCGCTAAGTGCAAATTTGCGCCGGCATTGCCCAGACGGGCGGGGTGCGCGTTTACCGGACAGATGGGCTTTCGACATTGACATCGCGTGGTTTGTGCGATGCGGCGGTCAGCCTGTCAGATGTGACACAAAGGCGAGCGGCGTTCGGCGCGAGACGCCCGATCGGAACGAAGCATAATCATGGCACGCACCAATCCGTTCACCTTCATCCAGCAGGTGCGCGCGGAAACGGCCAAGGTGACCTGGCCGTCGCGGCGCGAGACCCTGATCTCCACGATCATGGTCCTGATCATGGTGTTCATCGCGGCGTTCTTCTTTTTCACGGTCGACCAGATCTATTCGTGGATCTTCGACATGGTGTTCGGTCTTGCCGAATAAGCAATTCAACTGACGGGATTTTCCGACGCATATGACGGCGCGGTGGTACATCGTTCACGCCTATTCGAACTTCGAGAAGAAGGTTGCCGAGGCGATTGAGGAAAGCGCCAAGGCCAAGGGGCTTTGGGACAGGTTCGAGCAGATTCTCGTGCCCACCGAGAAGGTTATCGAGGTGCGCAAGGGTCGCAAGGTCGACGCCGAGCGCAAGTTCTTCCCGGGCTACGTTATGGTGCGCGCGCATCTGACCGACGATGTCTATCACCTGATCAAGAACACGCCGAAGGTGACCGGTTTTCTGGGATCTGACAACAAGCCCGTTCCGATCTCGGACCGCGAGGCCGAGCAGATCCTGGGCCAGATCCAGGAGGGTGTCGAGCATCCCAAGCCGTCGGTTTCCTTCGAGGTGGGCGAGAGCGTGCGCGTGACCGAGGGCTCCTTCGCCTCGTTCAACGGCATCGTTCAGGAGGTCGACGAGGAGCGCTCGCGCCTGAAGGTGGAGGTTTCGATCTTCGGGCGCGCGACGCCCGTCGATCTCGAATTCGGGATGGTCGAAAAGGGCTGACCCGGAGGCGTCGCGCAAGCGGCGCCAGACGCTGCGGGCAGGGCAAGCAACTGCAGGCGGCGTCCGCGCGGCGGGAGAATGGGTGCCTTGGCCCGGCGCCCGGTCGCACCGCCAACGTCTCGAACGCCGGGTGACGCCGGCCATGAAAGGAAGACGCATCAATGGCTAAGAAAGTTGCAGGGCAGCTCAAGCTGCAGGTGCCCGCGGGCGCTGCCAATCCCTCGCCGCCCATCGGGCCGGCGCTGGGTCAGCGCGGCATCAACATCATGGAATTCTGCAAGGCGTTCAATGCCGCCACGCAGGAGATGGAAAAGAACGCGCCGATTCCGACGACGATCACCTATTATCAGGACAAGTCGTTCACCTTCAAGACCAAGACGCCGCCGGCCGCCTATCTGCTCAAGAAGGCGGCGGGGCTGAAATCGGGGTCGAGCACGCCCGGCAAGACGACCGCCGGCAAGGTCAGCCGCGACAAGGTCCGCGAGATCGCCGAACTGAAGATGAAGGACCTCAACGCCGCCGACATCGAGGCCGCCATGCGCCAGATCGAGGGTTCGGCCCGGGCCATGGGCCTGAAGGTGGAGGGCTGACGATGGCCAAGCTTACAAAGCGCGTCAAGGCGCTGCGCGAGGGGCTCGACCGGACCGCCGTCCTGCCGCTTGACCAGGCCGTGGCCATGGTCAAGCAGCGCGCGACCGCCAAGTTCGACGAGACCATCGAGGTCGCCATGAATTTGGGTGTCGACCCGCGCCACGCCGACCAGATGGTGCGCGGCGTTGTCAACCTGCCCAACGGCACCGGCCGTCAGGTGCGCGTGGCCGTGTTCGCCCGCGGCGACAAGGCCGAGGAGGCCAAGGCCGCCGGGGCGGACATCGTCGGCGCCGAGGATCTGGTCGAGGCCGTCCAGAACGGGCAGATCGATTTCGACCGCTGCATCGCGACGCCCGACATGATGCCGCTGGTCGGCCGGCTCGGCAAGGTGCTCGGCCCGCGCGGTCTGATGCCCAATCCCAAGGTCGGCACGGTGACGCCCGATGTCACGGCCGCGGTCAAGGCCTCCAAGGGCGGCGCCGTTGAGTTCCGCGTCGAAAAGGCCGGCATCGTTCATGCGGGCGTCGGCAAGGCGTCCTTCGATGCCGATGCGATCGCCGAGAATGTGAGGGCCTTTGCCGACGCGGTGCAGAAGGCCAAGCCGTCCGGCGCCAAGGGTACCTATGTCAGGAAGGTGGCGATTTCCTCGACCATGGGCGCCGGCGTCAAGGTCGACCCGGCGAGCCTTTCGGCCGCCCAGTGATCGAGATGGCCGGCCGGTCGCGACGAGCGCCAGGCCGGCATCGAGAAATTCCGACGCGGCTTGTCCGGGTCGGATGGCCGGGAAACCGGTCCCTGTCCGAGATTGCAGGCGGCTCGCCTTAATTCGTCATCGAGCCTGCATGAGACGGGTGCGAACGCAATCGATGCCGCAGGGCGGAATGCCCCGTGGCGGAGACGGGTTCGAACCGTATTGCCTTGTGCCGCACGGGTCCTTCCGGACACCGCGGTGTAGGGGGGCAGGATCCTTACGCGTCGCGGCGCGGGACCTGTCCCGCATTGCGGCAAAGGCAAACCGCGGCGGGTGGCTCCGGCCGGCCGTCGCATAACGGAGAGACGAAGTGGAAAGAGCGCAAAAACGCGAATTCGTCACTCAGCTGAACACGGTCTTCAAGCAGTCCGGTTCGGTTGTGGTGGCCCACTACACGGGTCTGACCGTTGCGGAAATGGGCGATTTTCGCTCACGGATGCGCGATGCGGGCGGAACCGTGAAGGTCGCAAAGAACCGCCTTGCCAAGATCGCTCTTCAGGGCACGGAAGCCGAAGGCATGTCCGACCTGTTTCAGGGTCAGACGCTGATTGCCTATGCCGAAGATCCGGTGACGGCTCCCAAGGTGGCAAACGACTTCGCCAAGGGCAACGACAAGCTCGTTCTTCTCGGCGGGGCGCTTGGCGCCACGGTTCTCGATGCGAACGGGGTGAAGGCTCTGGCCGAACTGCCCTCGCTCGACGAACTGCGCGCCAAGCTGGTCGGCATGATCCAGACGCCGGCCTCGCGTCTTGCCCAGGTCACGAGTGCGCCCGCAAGCCAGCTTGCGCGCGTGTTCGACGCCTATGCCCGGAAGGACGAGGCGGCATAGCTGCAAACGTCAAACCAAGTGTTCGAACCAATCCCAAGGAAGTTGAAAAATGGCCGATCTTGCCAAAATCGCTGACGATCTGTCGTCGCTGACCGTCATGGAAGCCGCCGAGCTGTCCAAGATGCTCGAGGAGAAATGGGGCGTTTCCGCCGCCGCGCCGGTGGCCGTCGCCGCTGCCGGCGGTGGCGCTGCCGCCGAAGCCGCGCCGGAAGAGGAAAAGGATGAATTCGACGTCATCCTGGAAGCGGCCGGCGACAAGAAGATCAACGTGATCAAGGAAGTGCGCTCCATTACCGGCCTTGGCCTGAAGGAAGCCAAGGACCTGGTCGAAGGCGCGCCCAAGCCCATCAAGGAAGCGGTCTCCAAGGGCGAAGCCGAGGAGATCGTCAAGAAGCTCGAAGAGGCCGGCGCCAAGGCCTCGATGAAGTAATCGCGTATGGCGCGGGCGGGCTGCGGCCCGCCCGGTCGCCGCAGGTGATCTGCGAACCCTTTTCCCGAAGCCTGGGCGGCAGGCTTCCGGAAACGGGTTTTCTCCGTTTCAGGCGCGCCAGCGGGCGCGCGACAGCCGCAAGACCGGGCGCATGGGTCTTCGGCAACCGTTTGGCCGGGCGCGGTGTGGTGACCGCCCGGCACAACCGAACCGCCCGGCCGGGCGTTACGACGAGGAGCGGCAATGGCTCAGACCATTTCTTTCAACGGTCGCAGACGAGTACGCAAATTCTTTGGCGACATTCCCGATGTCGCCGAAATGCCCAACCTGATCGAGGTGCAGCGCGCATCCTACGATCAGTTCCTGATGATGGACGAACCCGAGGGCGGACGGTCCGACGAGGGCCTGCAGGCCGCCTTCAAATCCGTGTTTCCGATTTCCGACTTCGCGGGCACCGCGATGCTCGAATTCGTGCGCTATGACTATGAGGCGCCCAAATTCGACGTCGAGGAGTGCCGCCAGCGCGATCTGACCTATTCGGCGCCGCTCAAGGTGACGCTGCGCCTGATCGTGTTCGATGTCGACGAGGACACCGGCGCCAAGTCGGTCAAGGACATCAAGGAGCAGGACGTCTATATGGGCGAAATGCCGTTGATGACCGACAACGGCACCTTCATCGTCAACGGCACCGAGCGCGTGATCGTCTCCCAGATGCACCGCTCGCCCGGCGTGTTCTTCGATCACGACAAGGGCAAGACCCATTCGTCTGGCAAGTTGCTGTTCGCCGCCCGCGTCATTCCCTATCGCGGCTCCTGGCTCGACATCGAGTTCGATGCCAAGGACATCGTGCATGCGCGCATCGACCGTCGCCGCAAGATCCCGGTGACCTCGCTTCTGATGGCGCTTGGCATGGATCCCGAGCAGATCCTTGCGACATACTACAATTTCATCACCTACGAACGCGACGGCCAGAGCTGGCGGATTCCGTTTTCCGCCGAACGCCTGAAGGGCGCCAAGCCCGTGGTCGACCTGATCGACGCCGATTCCGGCGAAGTGGTCGTCGAGGCGGGCAAGAAGGTGACGGCCCGGCTCGCACGCCAGCTCGACGAAAAGGGCGTCAAGGCCCTCAAGGCGACCGAGGAAGACCTGTACGGCGCCTATCTGGCCGAGGACATCGTCAACCCCGAGACCGGCGAGATCTATCTGGAGGCCGGCGACGAGATCGACGACAAGACCCTTCAGGTGCTCGTCGAGAGCGGCCAGACGGGCTTCCCCGTGCTCGACATCGACCATGTCAATGTCGGTCCCTATATCCGCAACACGCTGGCCGCCGACAAGAACGAAAGCCGCCAGGACGCGTTGTTCGACATCTACCGGGTCATGCGCCCGGGCGAGCCGCCGACCATGGAGACGGCCGAGGCGATGTTCAACTCGCTCTTCTTCGACCCCGAGCGTTATGACCTTTCCGCCGTCGGCCGGGTCAAGATGAACATGCGCCTTGGCCTGGACGTCGAGGATTCGGTGCGCGTGGTGCGCAAGGACGATATCGTCGAGGTCGTGCGCACGCTGCTCGATCTGCGCGACGGCAAGGGCGAGGTCGACGATATCGACAATCTGGGCAATCGCCGCGTGCGCTCGGTCGGCGAACTGATGGAGAACCAGTACCGCGTCGGCCTGCTGCGCATGGAGCGCGCCATCAAGGAACGCATGTCCTCGATCGATATCGACACGGTCATGCCGCAGGACCTGATCAACGCCAAGCCGGCCGCCGCCGCGGTGCGCGAGTTCTTCGGCTCGTCCCAGCTCTCCCAGTTCATGGACCAGACCAACCCGCTCAGCGAGATCACCCACAAGCGCCGCCTGTCGGCGCTCGGTCCGGGCGGTCTGACCCGCGAGCGGGCGGGCTTTGAGGTGCGCGACGTGCACCCCACCCACTATGGACGCATCTGCCCCATCGAGACGCCCGAAGGGCCGAATATCGGCCTGATCAACTCGCTGGCGACGTTTGCGCGCGTCAACAAGTACGGCTTCATCGAAAGCCCGTATCGCCGGGTGGTCGATGGCCGTGTCACCGACGAGGTCGTCTATCTGTCGGCGATGGAGGAGGCCAAGCACTACGTCGCCCAGGCCAACGCCGAAATCGACGACGAGGGCGCCCTGACGACCGAATTCGTCATCGCCCGCCATGCCGGCGACGTGATGATGGCGCCGCGCGAGAACATCGACCTGATGGACGTCTCGCCCAAGCAGCTCGTCTCGGTCGCCGCCGCGCTGATCCCGTTCCTGGAGAACGACGACGCCAACCGCGCGCTGATGGGCTCGAACATGCAGCGCCAGGCCGTGCCGCTGGTGCGTGCCGAGGCGCCCTATGTCGGCACCGGCATGGAGCCGATCGTCGCCCGCGATTCCGGTGCGGCGATCGCCGCGCGCCGCTCGGGCGTCGTCGACCAGGTCGATGCGATGCGTATCGTCATCCGGGCCACCGAGGAGCTCGATCCCGGCGAACCCGGCGTCGACATCTACCGGCTGCAGAAGTTCCAGCGCTCCAACCAGTCGACCTGCATCAACCAGCGTCCGCTGGTGCGCGTGGGCGACCGGATCGAGAAGGGCGACATCATCGCCGACGGGCCGTCGACCGATCTGGGCGACCTGGCGCTGGGCCGCAACGTGCTGGTCGCCTTCATGCCGTGGAACGGCTATAATTACGAGGATTCGATCCTGCTGTCCGAGCGCGTGGTGCGTGACGACGTGTTCACCTCGATCCACCTCGAAGAGTTCGAGGTGCACGCCCGCGACACCAAGCTGGGGCCCGAGGAGATCACGCGCGACATCCCCAACGTGTCGGAGGAGGCGCTCAAGAACCTCGACGAGGCGGGCATCGTCTATATCGGTGCCGAGGTCGGACCCGGCGACATTCTCGTCGGCAAGATCACGCCCAAGGGCGAGTCGCCGATGACGCCGGAGGAAAAGCTCCTGCGCGCGATTTTCGGCGAGAAGGCCTCCGATGTGCGCGACACCTCCATGCGCATGCCGCCCGGCGGGTTCGGGACCGTGGTCGAGGTGCGCGTGTTCAACCGCCACGGCGTCGAAAAGGACGAGCGGGCCATGGCGATCGAGCGCGAGGAGATCGAGCGCCTGGCCAAGGACCGCGACGACGAGCAGTCGATCCTCGACCGGAACACCTACAGCCGCCTGTCGCAGATGCTCATGGGCCATGAGGCGATCGCCGGCCCCAAGGGCTTCAAGAAGGGCACGGCCATCGATCAGCAGGTTCTCGACAGCTATCCGCGGTCGAACTGGTGGCAGTTCGCCGTTGCCGACGAGAAGGTTCAGGATGCGCTCGAGGCGCTGCGCAACCAGTATGACGAGACCAAGAAGCAGCTCGAGCAGCGCTTCATGGACAAGGTCGAAAAGGTGCAGCGCGGCGACGAGATGCCGCCTGGCGTGATGAAGACCGTCAAGGTGTTCGTCGCCGTCAAGCGCAAGATCCAGCCCGGCGACAAGATGGCCGGCCGCCACGGCAACAAGGGCGTGGTCAGCCGCATCCTGCCCAATGAGGACATGCCGTTCCTCGATGACGGCACCCATGTCGACATCGTGCTCAACCCGCTCGGCGTGCCCTCGCGCATGAATGTCGGCCAGATCCTGGAGACCCATCTGGGCTGGGCCTGCGCCGGCATGGGCCGCAAGATCGAGCAGATGATCGAGGCCTACCGGCAAAGCGGCGACGTGGCGCCGCTGCGCACGACGCTCGAGGACATCATGCCCGACAACCGGCGCAACGAGCCGGTGCGGCAGATGGATGATGAGTCCGTCGTAAGGGTCGGTGAGCAGTTCAGCCATGGCGTGACCATCGCCACGCCAGTCTTCGACGGCGCCAATGAGGACGAGATCAACGACATGCTGACCAAGGCCGGTCTGCATGACAGCGGTCAGTCCGTCCTTTATGACGGTCGCACCGGCGAGGCCTTCGACCGGCCGGTGACGGTGGGCTATATCTACATGCTCAAGCTGCACCACCTGGTCGACGACAAGATCCACGCCCGCTCGATCGGTCCGTACTCGCTGGTCACCCAGCAGCCGCTGGGCGGCAAGGCGCAGTTCGGCGGCCAGCGCTTCGGCGAGATGGAGGTCTGGGCGCTCGAGGCCTATGGCGCTGCCTACACGCTGCAGGAGATGCTGACCGTCAAGTCCGACGACGTCGCCGGCCGCACCAAGGTCTACGAGGCGATCGTGCGCGGCGATGACACCTTCGAGGCCGGCATTCCCGAGAGCTTCAACGTGCTCGTCAAGGAAATGCGCTCGCTGGGTCTGAATGTGGAGCTGTCCTCGACGCGGCCGATCCTCGACGACACGCCCGAGGCGCTGCCCGACGCGGCCGAATGACGAACAAGGCGGCTGGCCGGCGCTCGCGTGCCGGCCGCCGGCCAAATCGATCGAAGGTGGCGTCGCCGCCACCGCCATTGAATGGGCCAGCGGCCCGAAAAGGAGCACGGCATGAATCAAGAGGTTGCAAATCTCTTCAATCCTCAGGCCACCTCACAGAGTTTCGATTCCATCCGGATCTCGATCGCCAGCCCGGAGAAGATCCAGTCCTGGTCGTTCGGCGAGATCAAGAAGCCCGAGACGATCAACTACCGCACGTTCAAGCCCGAGCGTGACGGGCTGTTCTGCGCGCGCATCTTCGGTCCGATCAAGGACTATGAGTGCCTGTGCGGCAAGTACAAGCGGATGAAGTACAAGGGCATCATCTGCGAGAAATGCGGCGTCGAGGTCACGCTGTCGCGCGTGCGCCGCGAGCGCATGGGCCATATCGAGCTGGCCGCGCCCGTCGCCCACATCTGGTTCCTCAAGTCGCTGCCGAGCCGCATTGCCACGCTGCTCGACATGACGCTCAAGGACATCGAGCGGGTTCTTTACTTCGAGAACTACATCGTCACCGAGCCCGGCCTGACCCCGCTGCAGGAGCGCCAGCTGCTGTCGGAGGAGGAGTCCATGATGGCCGCCGAGGAGTATGGCGAGGACCAGTTCACCGCCATGATCGGCGCCGAGGCGATCCAGGAAATGCTCGCCTCGATGGATCTGCCGAAGATCGCCGCCGACCTGCGCGACGAACTGGCCCAGACCACCTCCGAACTGAAGACCAAGAAGCTGATGAAGCGGCTCAAGGTCGTCGAGAATTTCGTCGATTCGGGCAACCGGCCCGAATGGATGATCATGAAGATCATCCCGGTCATCCCGCCGGACCTGCGCCCGCTGGTGCCGCTCGATGGCGGCCGGTTCGCGACCTCCGACCTCAACGATCTGTACCGCCGCGTCATCAATCGCAACAACCGTCTCAAGCGGCTCATGGAGCTGCGCGCGCCGGGCATCATCATCCGCAACGAAAAGCGGATGCTGCAGGAATCGGTCGATGCGCTGTTCGACAACGGTCGCCGCGGCCGCGTCATCACAGGCGCCAACAAGCGGCCGCTGAAATCGCTGTCGGACATGCTCAAGGGCAAGCAGGGCCGCTTCCGCCAGAACCTTCTGGGCAAGCGCGTTGACTATTCGGGCCGTTCGGTGATCGTCACCGGCCCCGAACTCAAGCTGCACCAGTGCGGCCTTCCCAAGAAGATGGCGCTGGAGCTGTTCAAGCCGTTCATCTATGCGCGCCTTGACGCCAAGGGCTATTCGTCCACCGTCAAGCAGGCCAAGAAGCTGGTCGAAAAGGAAAAGCCCGAGGTCTGGGATATCCTGGACGAGGTCATCCGCGAGCATCCCGTGCTGCTCAACCGGGCGCCGACGCTGCACCGGCTGGGCATTCAGGCCTTCGAGCCGGTGCTCATCGAAGGCAAGGCGATCCAGCTTCACCCGCTGGTCTGCACCGCCTTCAATGCCGACTTCGACGGCGACCAGATGGCCGTGCACGTGCCGTTGAGCCTTGAGGCGCAGCTCGAGGCGCGCGTGCTGATGATGTCGACCAACAACATCCTGCACCCGGCCAACGGCCAGCCCATCATCGTGCCCTCCCAGGACATGGTGCTGGGACTGTATTACCTGTCGATCGTCGCCGAGAACGAGCCGGGCGAGGAGATGGTGTTCGCCGATATGGGCGAGTTGCACCATGCGCTCGAGAACAAGGTCGTCACGCTTCACACCCGCATCAAGGGTCGTTTCAAGACGGTCGATGCCAACGGCAACGCGGTCAGCGAATTGCACGACACAACGCCCGGCCGCATGATCATCGGCGAATTGCTGCCGCGCAACGCCAATGTGCCCTTCGACATCTGCAACACCGAGATGACCAAGAAGAACATCTCGAAGATGCTCGATGTGGTCTATCGCCATTGCGGGCAGAAGGAGACGGTGATCTTTGCCGACCGGATCATGGACCTGGGCTTCCGCCATGCCTGCACGGCCGGCATCTCGTTCGGCAAGGACGACATGGTCATCCCCGCCTCCAAGGCCAATATCGTCGAGGAGACCGACCGGATCGTCAAGGAATACGAGCAGCAGTACAATGACGGCCTGATCACCTTCGGCGAGAAGTACAACAAGGTCGTCGATGCCTGGGCGCGCTGCGACGATCGGCTGACCGAGGAGACCATGGCCGGCATCCAGGCGGTGCAGTTCGACGAAACCGGTCGCCAGAAGCAGATGAACTCGATCTGGATGATGGCGCGGTCCGGCGCCCGCGGCTCGACCCGCCAGATGAAGCAGCTCGCCGGCATGCGCGGCCTGATGGCCAAGCCTTCCGGCGAGATCATCGAGACGCCGATCATCTCCAACTTCAAGGAAGGCCTGACCGTGAACGAGTACTTCAACTCGACCCACGGCGCCCGCAAGGGCCTGGCCGACACCGCCTTGAAGACGGCGAACTCGGGCTATCTGACCCGCCGCCTGGTCGACGTCGCCCAGGACTGCATCATCACCGCCGACGACTGCGGCACCGGCAAGGGCCTGACCATGACGCCCATCGTCGATGCCGGCCAGGTGGTCGCCACGCTTGGCCAGCGCATTCTGGGCCGTACCGTGCTCGAGGACGTGGTCAACCTGAAGACCGACGAGGTGCTGGTTCCGGCCGGCACCATGGTCGAGGAGGCCCATGTCGACGCCATCGAGGCGGCCGGCATCCAGTCGGTGAAGATCCGCTCGGCGCTGACCTGCGAGATGCAGTCGGGCGTGTGCGCGGTCTGCTACGGCCGCGACCTGGCGCGCGGCACCCCGGTCAACCATGGCGAGGCCGTCGGCGTCATCGCCGCCCAGTCGATCGGCGAGCCGGGCACGCAGCTCACCATGCGGACCTTCCACATGGGCGGGACGGCGCAGGTCGTCGACACCTCCTTCGTCGAGGCCTCCTATGACGGTGTCGTCGAGGTCAAGAACCGCAACGTGGTGCGCAACTCCGACAACGAGCTGATCGCCATGGGCCGCAACATGGCCGTCATCATCAAGGACGAGAAGGGCGAAGAGCGCGCCACCCACAAGCTGACCTACGGCGCCAAGCTGATGGTCGACGACGGCGACCAGATCAAGCGTGGCCAGCGCCTGGCCGAGTGGGACCCCTATACCCGTCCGCTGATGACCGAGGTCGAGGGCACGGTGTCCTTCGAGGATCTGGTCGACGGCATCTCGATGCAGGAATCGGCCGACGAGAACACCGGCATCACCAAGCGCGAGGTCATCGACTGGCGGTCCAATCCGCGCGGCGCCGACCTCAAGCCGGCCATCACCGTGCTCGGCGCCGATGGCGAAGTCGCCAAGCTTGCCCGCGGCGGCGATGCCCGCTTCATGCTGTCGGTCGATGCGGTTCTGTCGGTCGAGCCGGGCGAGAAGGTCAAGCCGGGCGATGTGATCGCGCGTATTCCGATGGAGAGCGCCAAGACCAAGGACATCACCGGCGGTCTGCCGCGGGTGGCCGAACTGTTCGAGGCGCGCCGGCCCAAGGACCACGCCATCATCGCCGATATCGACGGCACGATCCGCTTCGGGCGCGACTACAAGAACAAGCGCCGCATCGCGATCGAGCCGGCCGAGGAAGGGGTCGAGCCGGCGGAATATCTCATTCCCAAGAGCCGGCCGTTCCACCTTCAGGATGGCGACCCGATCGAAAAGGGCGACTACATCCTGGACGGCAATCCGGCCCCGCACGACATCCTCGCGGTCCGGGGCGTGGAGGCGCTGGCCTCCTATCTGGTCAACGAGATCCAGGAGGTCTATCGCCTGCAGGGCGTGGTCATCAACGACAAGCACATCGAGGTGATCGTTCGCCAGATGCTGCAGAAGATCGAGATCACCGAGCCCGGCGATTCGGGCTATATCGCCGGCGACAGTGTCGACCGCATCGAGTTCGAGGACGTCAATGAACGGCTCGTCGAGGAGGGCAAGCAGCCCGCCAAGGGCGACCCGGTCCTGCTGGGCATCACCAAGGCATCGCTGCAGACGCCGTCCTTCATCTCGGCCGCCTCGTTCCAGGAAACGACCAAGGTGCTCACCGAGGCGGCGGTCGCCGGCAAGATCGACACGCTGCAGGGGCTCAAGGAGAACGTCATCGTCGGCCGCCTCATTCCGGCCGGGACGGGCGGCGCGATGAACCAGATCCGGCGCATCGCCACCTCCCGCGACGACCTCATCCTGGAGGAACGCCGCAAGCAGGCCGACGCCGAGGCGGCCGAAGCCATGCTCGAGGACATGCGCGAGGAGGAAAGCGCACCGGCCGAATAGGGCCGGCTGGCTTCACGTCGGCATTGCGACAGACACCGAAAGGCCGGGGCGGCGACCGCCCCGGCCTTTGCTTTGGGTGGATGCTCGCGCGGCGCATGTCGGCGCGCTGACATCGTCGTCGGCTGGCCAGCGCCGGATCGAATGCCGAAACGACACAGGACGGCGAAGGAGGCGAAGCGGACGTCAGCCGTCCGGCTTCCACCCCTTCAGCACTTCGAACGGATGGACGTTGTCGACCGGTTCGTCCTCGCCATCGGCCAGCGGGCCGTCCGCCTCCGAAAAGCTCACGATCGCCACTTCGCCCTCCATCGCGCCCTGATAGGCCGAGGCGTGCGGCTCCTCGTCGGGCGCGTCGGTCAGCGTGCCGATCTGGTCGAATTCGGCCTCCGCATAGCCGTCGCCGGCCAGCGCGTTCAGCGCCTCGCGGATCGCGGTGTCATCGTCGGGCGCCTTGAGCAGGATGTGCACCGGAATCGCCGGCGCCTCCTGCTCGGCCCACACCCGGCCGACGAGGATATAGACGGCGCCGTGCGCGTCGGCGCCGCCGGTGTTGAGGGGGTCGGACATGGTGGCTCCTGCGGGCTGTGACTTCGGTTGCAACGCGCAAGCCATGCATTGGTGCCGCGCCGGCGTAAAGGCCGGGGGGCAAATCGGCCAAAAAACCACGTTTCCCGGTGGTTTGACTGTTGACGCGGCCCGGCGCTGCCAGTACATACCGCGCAACGAGTCGATGTGGAGCATCGGCGTCGGCGCTTTTGTATGTGCCAGACTTACGCTCCAGACACGGCTCAGAAAACGGCGCAAACCGATACGCAAGCACGAAGCGTCTCGCTTCCTCTGCAAGTGACGGGCAATCCGCGTTGATGCGGCGTTGCCCATTGTCGTTTTGCCTGCACCATTAAGACAGGCGCGCACCGCGTGCCGGCAATGACCACCGATTGCGCTCAGGACGCATTCGCAGCAAGGACGGCGTGATGCCCACAGTCAACCAGTTGATCCGCAAGCCCCGCGTGGCACCGGTCAAGCGCAACAAGGTTCCGGCCCTGCAGGCCAACCCGCAAAAGCGCGGCGTGTGCACCCGTGTTTACACGACCACGCCGAAAAAGCCGAACTCGGCGCTGCGCAAGGTCGCCAAGGTGCGCCTGACCAACGGCTTCGAGGTGATCGGCTACATTCCCGGCGAGGGCCACAATCTGCAGGAGCACTCGGTGGTCATGATCCGTGGCGGGCGCGTCAAGGACCTGCCCGGCGTGCGCTATCACATCCTGCGTGGCGTGCTCGACACGCAAGGGGTCAAGAACCGCAAGCAGCGCCGCTCCAAATACGGCGCCAAGCGTCCGAAGTGACGTGAGCTTGGGGAGCCTCGCCCCGGACGACGCGCAACGGCGATCCGGATCGGGTTCCTCGGTATGGTTTTGAAGGAAAGAAGCTAGATGTCCCGTCGTCACAGAGCCGAAAAGCGCGAAATCAACCCCGATCCCAAGTTCGGCGATCTGGTCGTGTCCAAGTTCATGAACGCCATCATGTATGACGGCAAGAAGTCGGTCGCCGAGCGGATCGTTTACGGCGCGTTCGACAACATCGCCGAAAAGACCAGCCAGGAGCCGGTCGAGGTGTTCCATGCCGCGCTCGACAACGTGGCGCCGCATGTCGAGGTGCGCTCGCGGCGCGTGGGCGGGGCGACCTACCAGGTGCCCGTCGATGTGCGTCCCGAGCGGCGCCAGGCGCTCGCGATCCGCTGGATGATCACCGCCGCGCGCAAGCGCAACGAAACCACCATGGTCGATCGTCTGTCGGGCGAGTTGATGGACGCGGCCAACAATCGCGGCTCTGCCGTCAAGAAGCGCGAAGACACGCACAAGATGGCCGAGGCCAACCGCGCCTTTTCCCATTACCGCTGGTAACCGCACGCACGTTCCAAAGAGGCACTCCTCCCATGGCCCGCGACTACGAACTCAAAGACTACCGCAATTTCGGTATCATGGCGCATATCGACGCCGGCAAGACCACGACGACCGAGCGGATCCTGTTCTACACCGGCAAATCGCACAAGATCGGTGAAGTCCATGACGGCGCGGCCACCATGGACTGGATGGAGCAGGAGCAGGAGCGCGGCATCACCATCACGTCGGCCGCCACCACCACCTTCTGGGAAGGCCGCGACGGCAAGAAGCGCCGCTTCAACATCATCGACACGCCCGGCCACGTCGACTTCACCATCGAGGTCGAGCGGTCCTTGCGCGTGCTCGACGGCGCCATCGCGCTGCTCGATGCCAATGCCGGCGTCGAGCCGCAGACCGAGACCGTCTGGCGCCAGGCCAACAAGTACAACGTGCCGCGCATGATCTTCGTCAACAAGATGGACAAGATCGGCGCCGACTTCTTTCGTTGCGTCGAGATGATCAAGGAGCGCCTTGGCGCCCGCCCGGTCGTCATGCAGCTTCCGATCGGTGCCGAGAACGACTTTGCCGGTGTCATCGATCTGATCGAGATGAAGGCGCTGGTCTGGAAGTCGGAGAATCTGGGCGCCGAATGGGACATTCGCGACATCCCCGACGACATGGTCGCGCAGGCCAATGAATACCGCGAAAAGCTCGTCGAGGTCGTCGTCGAGGCCGACGACGACGTGATGGAAGCCTATCTGGAAGGCAACGAGCCCGACAACGACACCATCCGCCGCCTCATCCGCAAGGGCACCTGCGGCGTCGAGTTCTTCCCGGTGTTCTGCGGTTCGGCCTTCAAGAACAAGGGCGTGCAGCCGCTTCTCGATGCGGTGGTCGACTACCTGCCAAGTCCGCTCGAGGTCGCCTCGATCCGTGGCATCGACGCCAAGACCGGCGAGGAGACGACCCGCAAATCGTCCGACGACGAGCCGCTGTCGATGCTCGCCTTCAAGATCATGAACGATCCCTTCGTCGGTTCGCTGACCTTCTGCCGCATCTATTCGGGCAAGCTCGAGACCGGCTCGTCGCTGATGAACACGGTCAAGGAAAAGCGCGAGCGCATCGGCCGCATGCTGCAGATGCACTCCAATTCTCGCGAAGACATCAAGGAAGCCTTCGCCGGCGACATCGTCGCCATTGCCGGCCTCAAGGAAACCACGACGGGCGACACGCTGTGCGATCCGCTCAGGCCGGTGATCCTCGAGCGCATGGAATTCCCCGAGCCGGTGATCGAGATCGCCGTCGAGCCCAAGACCAAGGGCGACCAGGAGAAGATGGGGCTGGCGCTCAATCGCCTTGCCGCCGAGGACCCTTCCTTCCGCGTCAAGTCGGACGAGGAATCGGGTCAGACGATCATCGCCGGCATGGGCGAGCTGCATCTCGATATCATCGTCGACCGCATGAAGCGCGAATTCAAGGTTGAGGCCAATATCGGCGCGCCGCAGGTCGCCTATCGCGAGACGATCACCCGCGAGACCGAAATCGACTACACCCACAAGAAGCAGTCGGGCGGTTCGGGCCAGTTCGCGCGCGTCAAGATCCGCTTCGAGCCCAACCCCGAGGGCGACGAGTTCGCCTTCGAGAGCGTCGTCGTCGGCGGCAACGTGCCCAAGGAATACATTCCGGGCGTCGAAAAGGGCATCCAGTCGGTCATGGACGCCGGCCCGGTCGCCGGCTTCCCCATGCTCGGCGTCAAGGCGACGCTGCTCGACGGTGCCTATCATGACGTCGACTCCTCGGTGCTGGCCTTCGAGATTGCCGCCCGTGCCGCCTTCCGCGAAGGCGCGCAGAAGGCCGGCGCGCAGCTTCTCGAGCCGATCATGAAGGTCGAGGTCGTCACGCCGGAGGACTATATGGGCGATGTCATCGGCGACCTGAACTCGCGCCGCGGCCAGATCGCCGGCACCGAGACGCGCGGCATCGACACGGTGATCAGCGCCATGGTGCCGCTCGCCAACATGTTCGGCTACGTCAACTCGCTGCGCTCGATGAGCCAGGGGCGGGCGCAGTACACCATGCATTTCGACCATTACGATCCGGTGCCGCAGGCCGTGGCGCAGGAGATCCAGGCGAAGCTTGCCTAACAATCGCCGGCACACCGGCATCAAGACACAGATTTGGCCCTTGCGGGCATGGATGGAGTAGAAAATGGCCAAGGCAAAGTTTGAGCGCACCAAGCCGCACGTGAACATTGGCACGATCGGTCACGTCGACCATGGCAAGACGTCGCTGACGGCGGCGATCACCAAGTTCTTCGGCGATTTCCAGGCCTATGACCAGATCGACGCGGCGCCCGAGGAGAAGGCGCGCGGCATCACCATCTCGACGGCGCATGTCGAATACGAGACCGACAACCGGCACTATGCCCATGTCGACTGCCCGGGCCATGCCGACTACGTCAAGAACATGATCACGGGCGCTGCGCAGATGGACGGCGCGATTCT
>NZ_JASHKB010000038.1 GCF_030732865.1 Roseitalea sp. MMSF_3546 | reverse complement strand
GTGTTCGGCCCGCTCGGGCTGATCGTGCGCGTCGCCGACGAGGCCGAGATGGTCGCCATTGCCAGCAGCCTGCAGGGCCAGCTCACATGCACGCTGCACATGGACGATGCCGACACCGGTCTGGCCGCAAGGCTGATGCCGGTCATCGAGCGCAAGGCCGGCCGGTTGATCGCAAACGGCTATCCGACGGGCGTGGAAGTGTGTGACGCCATGGTCCATGGCGGGCCGTACCCGGCCTCGACCAATTTCGGCCACACATCGGTCGGCACGCTGTCGATCCGGCGCTGGCTGCGCCCGGTGTGCTACCAGAACATGCCGACCGACATTCTGCCCGAAGACGCGCGCTGATCGGCGCTCAGCCGGGCGTCGCCGGGGCCTTGTGCGCGGCGCGCCGGCCCGGCGCCGGCCGGCACCGGGCCGTCGAGCGGCCCTCGATCAGCTTGGCCTCGAGCAGGATCCGGCCTGCGGTCTGCCGCCCCTCGATGCGGTCGATCAGCATCGAGGCGCAGTGCTCGCCCGCCTCGCGGATGGCCGAGCGCATCACGGTCAGCCCCATGCCGTCCGGGCCGATGTCGAGAAACGACAGGCAGTCGTCATAGCAGATGATCGAGATGCCCGTGCCCGGCAGCAGGTTGTCCTCGCGCGCCGCGCCCATGACGCCGAGCGCCGACAGGGCGCTGGCGCACAGCACCGCCGTCGGAGGCTCGGCCAGCGCCAGGAAACGGCGCATGGCCTCGTAGCCGGCCGGCTCGATCATCTCGTCGCTCGACATCAGCGTGCCGTCGACGGCAATCCCCGCCTCGCGCAGGGCGCTTTCATAGCCCTCGCGCCGGCGCTGGGCGAAGGCCATGTGCTCGAGCCCGTTGACCAGCGCGATCCGGCGGTGGCCCAGACCGATCAGATGCTGCGTCGCCTCCCGGAACGCACGGCAGTTGTTGACGTCCACCCAGGCATAGCTCGCCTCGTCGTCCAGCGTGCGGCCGTGCACGACGAAGGGCAGGCCGAGCTTGCGCAGCATGGCCGGCCGCGGGTCACGCACGATCGGCGCGTGCACGATGATGCCGTCGACCCGGCCATTGCGCTTGAGCGCCCGATAGGTGGCCGCTTCCTGGGCGCTGTCGACCACCGATATCAGCATGTCGTAGCCGCGCCTGTTGTAGACCGCCCCGGCGCCGGCGATGAAGTCGGTGAAATGGGGATTGATCATGTCGTGATGCGAAATCGGCACCACATGCCCGATCGTGCGCGACTTGCCGGTGGCGAGCCGGCGGGCACTCGAATTGGGCTCATAGTCATGCTCGCGCGCCGCCTCGATGACGCGCCGGCGCGTGGCCTCGCTGACCTCCGGATAGCCGTTCAGGGCGCGACTGATCGTGGTCTGCGACAGGCCAAGCTTTTCTGACAATTGTTTCAGATTGGCCAATGCCTCCTCCCGAAAACACCCGCTCAAAGGGCTTTGGATAATGCATGCTGGCGCGCTTCGCCGCTAGGGTGTTCTGTGACGAGATAGGATCAATTCTGCTTGCCGGCGCTCGATTCGCCACGCCGGGACAAGCGCGCGGACCACAAGGCGGGCCGAGGGCAAGCGCGTCGTGCCGCCCGCTTGCGCCGATCGCACAGCCCGAGCCACGGCCGGTTCGGTGCCGATTCCGGCGCGATTTTCCGATACCCCGTGGCCGACAGGCGCTGCGCATTCGTCTGGTCTGGTCACCAACCCGCTCCGTCATCACGGCTCCGAACGGGGCTGGCGCGCCCCCGGGCCACGCGCGGCGATGAAAGTCGCCGCGCTTTGTTTCCGCCGCCGACAAGCCGGGCGAAGGTGCCCGCAATGCCGGTTTTTGGCGGTCGATGCAAGCGCGGGAAACGCGCCACAAAGCGCTTGACTCGCGGCGGCGCCATGACCAAAGTCCGGCGAAGCCAAAGCGCTTTGGCACGGCATGGCGCTTTCCGATTCTGGCTGGTGTGCCGTGTTTGATCGGGACCCTGACAGGGCCCGTTGCTGTTGAATCTGGGAGGATGACTCATGAAACGGACACTATTGACCGGCGTTGCGGCCCTGGCGGTACTCGCCGCAGGCAGCGCCAGCGCCCAGGACCTGACCTTCCCGGTCGGCGAGGGTGACTTCAACTGGGACAGCTACAACGCGTTCGCCGAGGAGTTTGATCTGGGCGGCGAGCAGCTGACCGTTTTCGGCCCGTGGCTCGGCCCCGACCAGGAGCTTGTCGAGAACGTGCTGGCCTATTTCGCCGAGGCGGCCAATGTCGATGTCCGCTACACCGGCTCGGACAGCTTCGAGCAGCAGATCGTCGTCGATGCCGAGGCCGGCTCGGCGCCCAACATCGCCGTGTTTCCCCAGCCTGGCCTGGCCTCCGACATGGCAAGCCGCGGCTTCCTGACGCCGCTGGGCGAGGACACCGCCGAATGGATGCGCAACAATTACGCCGCCGGCCAGTCCTGGGTGGATCTGAGCACCTATGAGGGACCGGACGGCGAGGAAAACCTTTACACCTTCTTCTACAAGGTCGATGTGAAGTCGCTGGTCTGGTACGTGCCGGAGAACTTCGAGGATGCCGGCTACGAAGTGCCCCAGACGATGGAAGAGCTGCGCGAGCTGACCCAGCGGATCGCCGAGGAAGGCGAGACGCCCTGGTGCATCGGCCTTGGTTCGGGCGGTGCCACGGGGTGGCCGGCCACCGACTGGGTCGAGGACATGATGCTGCGCCTGCACGAGCCCAGCGTCTACGACCAGTGGGTGGCGAACGAGATCCCGTTCACCGACCAGCGCGTCATCGAGGCGATCGAGGCCTATGGCTGGTTCGCCCGCAATGACGATTATGTCTCCGGCGGCGCCGACGCGGTCGCATCGACCGACTTCCGCGACAGCCCCAAGGGCCTGTTCTCCTCGCCGCCCCAGTGCTACATGCACCGCCAGGCATCGTTCATTCCGGCCTTCTTCCCCGAGGGCACCGAGGTCGGGCTCGATGTCGATTTCTTCTACTTCCCGTCGATCGAGGAAGAAGGGCTGGGCAATCCGGTGCTGGGCGCCGGAACCACGTTCGGCATCACCGAGGATTCCGAAGCCGCGCGGGCCTTCATCGAATTCCTCAAGACGCCCATCGCACATGAGGTGTGGATGGCTCAGCAGGGCTTCCTGACCCCGCATACCGGCGTCAACACCGATCTTTATGCCTCCGACACGCTGCGCAAGATGGGCGACATCTTGTTGTCCGCCGACACCTTCCGCTTCGACGCGTCCGACCTCATGCCCGGCGGTGTCGGCGCCGGCGCTTTCTGGACCGGCATGGTCGATTATACCGGCGGGGCGACCGCCGAAGACGTTGCCGGCGACATCCAGGACGCCTGGGACGCACTCAAGTAATCCGGCCGCACGAGAAGTCGGAAAGCGAGCCAATGAGCGCCCGGCCGTGATCCAGCGGCCGGGCCGTTCGAGACACATATCCGCCACCGGGGAGGAGGCGCCATGAATCCCGCCTTGCAGGGACTGCTGACGATCATCGTCGGCGTGGGCGGCTGCGTTGGCTATTTCTATTTTTCCAACCAGCTGCTCGATCGAGTCATTTTTCCGGCCCGCGGACCCAATGCGGGCGTGAACATCAACCGCGCCAATCAGGTGCGGCCATGGCTGTTTCTGTTTCCCGCGATCTTCGCGCTGGGGCTGTACCTGGCCTATCCCGTCGTCGAGACGCTGCGCCTGTCGCTCACGGACCGGGTCGCCGGCGGCGGCTATGACTGGGTCGGACTTGCCAATTACACCCAGATGTTCAACGAGCCCAAGTTCTGGGAGGCGATGCGCAACAACATGCTGTGGCTCATCGTCGTGCCGGCGGCGGCGACCGCCTTCGGCCTGCTCGCCGCCCAGCTCACCGACCGCATCGCCTGGGGCAACGTCGCAAAGTCGCTCATCTTCATGCCCATGGCGATCTCCTTCGTCGGCGCTTCGGTGATCTGGAAGCTGGTCTACGATTCCCGCCCGGCCGGCCAGGACCAGATCGGCGTGCTCAACGCGGTGTGGATGGCCTTCGAGCCGGGGCTGTGGTCGACCATCGTGCTGCGCATCCTGCCCGCGCTGCTGATCGTCGGCTTTGCCGCTGCGGTCGCCTATGGCGCCTGGCTGCTCGCCAAGCCGATCATCGAGCGCGACGACCGCGGGCCGGGCATGCTCGCCGCCGGTCTGCGCGGCGCCGTCGCGCTGCTGTTCGTCTGGCTGATATGGGAATCGGTGAGCACGCTGCCCGGACTTCTGACGTCCGAACTGCCGTATGGCGAACCGCAGAACTGGCTGACCATATCGTTCTGGAACAATTTCTTCCTCATGGTCGTCCTGATCTGGATCCAGACCGGTTTTGCCATGGTGATCCTGTCGGCGGCCCTGCGCGGCATTCCCGAGGAGACCGTCGAGGCGGCGATCATCGACGGGGCGGGCCCGTTCGATCTGTTCTTCCGCATCAAGGTGCCGCAGATCATGGGCACGATCCTGGTCGTGTGGACCACCATCACCATTCTGGTCCTGAAGATCTTCGACATCGTGTTTGCCATGACCAACGGCCAGTGGGAGACGCAGGTGCTGGCCAACTACATGTACGACAAGCTGTTCCGCGCCAATGACTGGGGCGTGGGCTCGGCGGGCGCCATGGTGATCATGTTGCTGGTCACGCCGATCCTGGTCTGGAATGTCTACAACGCCCGCAAGGAGATGCGCTGATGGAAGGGATCGCCGGTTCCAAATCGCACCTGACCTGGGCCGTCCACATCACGGTGGCGCTGCTCGTCATTGTCTGGCTGTTCCCCACGGTCGGCCTGTTCGTTTCCTCGTTCCGCACCGCCGATCAGATCTCCACCAGCGGCTGGTGGGCGGCGCTGTTCCAGACCGAGCAGAACATGGTCCTGCGCGCCCAGGGTCCCGATGCGCAGGTCGACCAGGACGGCGTCTTCGTGATCTCCGGCAACATCTTCGACGAAGAGGATGTCGCCGCCGAGGAGATCACCGCCTGGGGCCTTTCTTCGCGCGACATCGCCGCCTATCAGCCCGGCGAGACCGTCGATCTGGAAGACGGCCAGCAGGTCACGCTCGATGCGGTCGGCAATTACCGCTTCACCAGTCCGACCGAATTCGAGGGCCGGCGCGGCGAACGCCTGTTCGTCACCGCGACGACCCCGCCCACCTTCACGCTCGAGAACTACGACACCGTGCTGGGCGAGAACGTCATCGAGCGCATGCTCGTCTTCCTGGTGGCCTCGGCGGCCGCCGGCGCGGTGATCTACTTCCTCCTGCGAAGTTCCATGCCCGTCCTGTCGGTCGCCATCTCGATAGCCGGCGCGCTGGTCATGCTGGTCCTGCTGATCAACATATTCGGCGCCAGTACCGGCACCGTGGCCGGCGCCGAGACCACCGACAACATTTCCAGGGCCTTCTTCAACACGCTCACCGTGGTCATACCGGCCACGATCATCCCCATCCTGATCGCGGCCTTCGCCGCCTATGCGCTCGCCTGGATGGAGTTTCCCGGCCGGGCGCTGCTGATCGCCTGTGTCGTCGCGCTGCTGGTGGTGCCGCTGCAACTGGCGCTGATCCCGCTTCTCCAGCTTCACAACGCGATCGGAATCGGAAAGGGTTATCTGGGCGTGTGGCTGGCGCACACCGGCTTCGGACTGCCGCTTGCCATCTATCTGTTGCGCAACTACATGGTCGGCCTGCCGCGGGACATCATCGAGAACGCAAGGGTCGACGGCGCGACCGATTTCCAGATCTTCGTGCGCATCATCCTGCCTTTGTCGTTCCCGGCGCTGGCCTCCTTTGCGATCTTCCAGTTCCTGTGGACCTGGAACGATCTTCTGGTGGCCCTGGTGTTCCTGATCGACGCGACCGGCGAGACCACGGTGATGACAAGACAGATCGTCGAGTTGCTGGGCACGCGCGGCGGCAACTGGGAGATCCTTGCCACCGCGGCCTTCGTGTCGATTGCGGTGCCGCTTGTGGTGTTCTTCGCCATGCAACGCTATCTGGTCCGCGGCCTTCTGGCAGGATCGGTCAAGTAAGGGGCGCATCTCGTCTTGAACGTCATCTACGACTTTCCCTCAGACCGGGCACCCGGTCTGGTCACCAGTCACGAGACCGATCGTGACTGGTGGCGCGGCGCGGTGATCTATCAGATCTATCCGCGCTCGTTTCAGGACACCGATGGCGACGGCATCGGCGATCTGCGCGGCGTTACCCGGCGGCTGCCCTATGTCGCCTCGCTCGGGGTCGACGCGATCTGGATTTCGCCCTTCTTTGCCTCGCCCATGCTCGACTTCGGCTACGACGTGGCCGACTACAAGGCCGTCGATCCCATGTTCGGCACGCTCGCCGATTTCGACGGCATGATCGCCGAGGCGCATCGGCTGGGCTTGAAGGTCATGATCGACCAGGTGATTTCGCACACCTCCGATCAGCATGAGTGGTTCGCCGAGAGCCGGTCCTCGCGCGACAATCCGCGTGCCGACTGGTATGTCTGGGCCGATGCCAAGCCCGACGGCACCGCGCCCAACAACTGGCTGTCGGTGTTCGGAGGCTCGGCCTGGGAATGGGACACCTCGCGCCGCCAGTACTACCTGCACAACTTTCTCAAGAGCCAGCCGGATCTCAACTTCCACAATCCCGAGGTCCAGGACGCGCTGCTCGATGCGGTGCGCTTCTGGCTCGATCGTGGCGTCGACGGCTTCCGGCTCGACACCATCAACTTCTACTTTCACTCGGCCGGGCTCGAGGACAACCCGCCGCTGGCACCGGAATTGCGCAATTCGCTGATCGCCCCGGAGGTCAATCCCTACAATTACCAGGACCACCGCTTCGACAAGAACCAGGCCGAAAATGTCGCTTTCCTCAGGCGATTCCGTGCGCTGCTCGACGAGTATCCCGCGGCGGCGGCGGTCGGCGAGGTCGGCGATGCACAATATGGCTTGCAACTCGTCTCCGACTACACCTCGGGCGAAGACAAGATCCACATGTGCTATTCCTTCGACTTTTTGGCGCCCTCGCCGATCACCGCCACGCGCGTGCGCGAGGTGATCGAGGAGTTCGAGCGCGTGGCACCCGATGGCTGGTCGTGCTGGGCCTTCTCCAACCATGACGTGGTGCGCCATGCCAGCCGCTGGGCCGACATGGTGATCGACCGCGACGGCTTTCTGAAGATGGCGGCCACGCTGATCCTGTCGCTGCGCGGCTCGGTGTGCCTTTACCAGGGCGAGGAACTGGGGCTGACCGAGGCCGTGCTCGACTATGACGATCTGCAGGATCCTTACGGCATCCAGTTCTGGCCCACCTTCAAGGGGCGCGATGGCTGCCGGACGCCGATGGTCTGGAGCCACAACGAGCCCAATGGCGGCTTCACCGAGGGCAAGCCCTGGCTGCCTGTTCCCTATGAGCATCTGAACTGTTCCGTCGACCGCCAGTCGGGGGGCAGCGAAACCATGCTCGGCCACTACCGCGCCATGCTCGCCTTCCGGGCGCGCCACCGCGTGTTCGCCAAGGGCACGATCGAGTTTCATGGCGATTCCCATGACGTGCTCACGTTCACGCGCCGCAATGGCGAGGACGAGATCCTTGCGGTCATTAACATGACCGAGCGCCCCGCCGAAGTGGATATCGGGGCCGGGCATTGGAACACGCTTGCGGGCAACCCGCACACCGATTTCGCGCGCGACGGGCGCAAGCTGACCCTTGGTGGGTATTCGGCCTACTTTGCCGAACGGCAGAAATGAGCCAGACTGGTCCCGACGGACCGACAACGCCAACGACGTGGCTGGGAGGAGACGACTATGGCGGATCTGAAACTGACGAAGATCGTCAAGGCCTATGGCGATGTCGAGGTGCTGCATGGCATCGACCTCGACATCAAGCGCGGTGAGTTCATCGTCTTCGTCGGCCCGTCGGGGTGTGGCAAGTCCACGCTCCTGCGCACCATTGCGGGGCTCGAGCGGATCACCGGCGGCACGATGGAAATCGACGGCCGGGTGGTCAACGACATCCCGCCATCCGAGCGCGGCATCGCCATGGTGTTCCAGACCTACGCGCTCTATCCGCACATGACGGTGTACGACAACATGGCGTTCGGCATGCGCCTGGCGAAGAAGTCCAAGCAGGAGATCGACGAGCGCGTCAAGAGCGCGGCGTCCATCCTGCAGCTCGAGCCCTATCTGAACCGCCTGCCCAAGGCGCTCTCGGGCGGCCAGCGCCAGCGCGTGGCGATCGGCCGGGCGATCTGCCGCGATCCGAAGGTCTTCCTGTTCGACGAGCCGCTTTCGAACCTCGATGCGGCGCTGCGCGTTGCAACGCGCATCGAGATCGCCAAGCTCAACGAATCCATGCCGGATACGACAATGATCTATGTCACTCACGACCAGATCGAGGCGATGACGCTGGCCGACCGGATCGTCGTGCTGCGCGATGGATATGTCGAACAGGTCGGCCCGCCGATGGAGCTCTACCACCGGCCGGCCAATCTGTTCGTGGCCCAGTTCATCGGTTCGCCGGCCATGAACATCATGGAATCGGTGGTCACCGCGGCCTCAAGTTCCGAAGTCGCCGTCGACGTCGAAGGGGGCGGCAAGGCCGTCGTGCCGATCGCGGGAGCGCCGTCTCTGAAGGGGCATCCGGTCAAGCTCGGCGTGCGCCCCGAGGATCTGCGCATCGCCGGGGAGGGCGAACAGACCATCGTCTCCGGCAAGCTCGATATCGCCGAGGCGCTTGGCGAGGTGACGTTGCTCTACGTCAACGTCGAGGGCCATGAAGAGCCGATCCTGGCCAAGCTGTCGGGCTATGTGGATATCGAGCGCGGCTCCGAGATCCACCTGACGGCGGATGCGGGCGACCTTCACCTGTTCGACGGCGACGGACAGTCCATGCTGGTCGAAGCGGAGCGCAAGCAGGCGGCGTGAGGTCCGGGCGATTGCCGGGCCTGGCCTGATTGGCCCGGCCGTCTCTTCTCGGCGCTATCCTTTGTTCCTGCCCGCACGCGTGGACGGGCGCTTGTTTCCTCGTTCCGCGACATGTTCGCGGTTTCCGTGGTTCGCAACGAGTGCCGGGATGACGGCGGCGCCGAGCAAGTGACGTCGTGGCCGCGCGCGGGATCACGGCGTGGCGGCGTCGGCGCCCGCCCGCCACCGCATGCCGGGCGATGAACGCAGGGAAGTTGCGGACAGTACGGTCGGGCCGAGACGAACCGCCTTCGACGACCGCACCGGCCGCCCTTTGTCCGGTCAGTGATTGTCCCGTGGCAGGCCCTTTTCCTGCGCGATGCGCTGATACTTGACGGCAGGCTTGAGCACCATGCCCTTGTCGAGCTGGTCGACATGGGTCCGGTAGAGCTCCTGCCAGGGCGTCTGCGAGGGCGGATAGGCATAGCCGCCCGCCTCCTCCAGCGCCTTGCGCCGCGCCGCCAGTTCGGCCTCCTCGACCAGCAGGTTCACCGTGCCGGCCTTCAGGTCGATGCGCAGCCGGTCGCCATTGCGGGCGAGAGCCAGCCCGCCGCCGACGGCCGCCTCCGGCGAGGCGTTGAGCATGGACGGCGAACCCGACGTGCCCGACTGGCGCCCGTCGCCGATGCAGGGCAGGGCGGTGATGCCCTTCTTGATCAGATGGCCTGGCGGCTGCATGTTCACCACCTCCGCCGCGCCCGGATAGCCGATCGGTCCCGCCCCGCGCATGATCAGCACGGTGTTCTCGTCAATGCCATGGGCCGGATCGTCGATGCGCGCGTGATAGTCCTCCGGCCCGTCGAAGACAGCCACCGTGCCCTCGAACGCGTCCGGATCGCCCGGATCGGACAGATAGCGCTGCCGGAATTCGTCGGAGATGACCGAGGTTTTCATGATCGCCGAATCGAACAGATTCCCCGACAGGTTGATGAACCCCGCATCGGCCATCAGTGCCCTGGCGAGCGGGCGGATCACGTCCTGGTTGTGGTTTTCCGCATCGGCGCAGTTCTCCGCGACGGTGCGGCCATTGACCGTCAGCGCGTCCGGATGCGGCAGCAGGTCGTTGCGCAGCAGTTCGGCGATCACCGCCGGCACGCCGCCGGCGCGGTGGTAGTCCTCGCCCAGATATTCGCCCGCCGGCTGCAGATTGACCAGCAGCGGGACGTGATGGCCGACCGCCTGCCAGTCGTCGGTGGTCAGTTCGACGCCCAGATGCCGCGCCACCGCATTGAGGTGGATGGGCGCGTTGGTCGACCCGCCGATCGCCGAATTGACGACGATGGCGTTCTCGAAGGCCGCGCGCGTCATGATGTCGGCGGGCTTGAGATCGGCGTGCACGATCTCGACGGCGCGGCGGCCGGCGCGATGGGCCATCTGGCCGCGTTCGCGATAGGGCGCGGGAATGGCCGCCGAGCCGGGCAGTTGCATGCCCAGCGCCTCGGCGAGCGAGTTCATGGTCGTGGCCGTGCCCATGGTGTTGCAATAACCGACCGAGGGCGCGGCCGCCGCCGCCGCGTCCATGAACTGGTCGTAGTCGATCTCGCCGGCGGCCAGCTTCTGGCGATAGTCCCAGATCACCGTGCCCGAGCCGGCCCGTTCGCCGCGATGCCAGCCATTGAGCATCGGGCCGACCGACAGCGCGATTGCCGGGATGTTGACCGTGGCGGCGGCCATCAGCAGCGCTGGCGTCGTCTTGTCGCAGCCGATCATCAGGACCACCGCGTCGAGCGGATAGCCGTAAAGCACCTCGACGCAGGACAGATAGGTCAGGTTCCGGTCGAGCGCCGCGGTCGGCCGCTTGCCGGTCTCCTGGATCGGATGGACCGGGAACTCGATCGGCAGTCCGCCCGCCGAGATGACCCCGTCGCGCACCCGCTTTGCCAGTTCCATGTGGTGGCGGTTGCAGGGCGCAAGGTCCGAGCCGGTCTGCGCGATGCCGACGATGGGCCGGCCCGATTGCAACTCCTCCCGTGTCAGCCCGTAATTGAGATAGCGCTCCAGATAGAGCGCGGTCATGTCCGGATTGTCCGGATTGTCGAACCATTCCTGGCTGCGCAGGCGCTTGCCCGCCTTGGCGTTCGATGTCATGGCGATGCGATCCTCCTCGTCGCCCTTCGGTAGGGCGCAAGACGTATACGATCAAGCCCGTCGCGGCGCGACTCAGCCCTGCCGCAGGGCACCGATATGGGCGATCAGCCCGGCGGTCGATGCGTCATGGCCAAAACCGTCGCCGCGCTCGACGGCCGGCAGCAGGGCGGTCGCGAGCTCCTTGCCCAGTTCGACGCCCCACTGGTCGAACGCGTTGATGCCGTAAAGCTGCGCCTCGACGAAGACCCGATGCTCGTAAAGCGCGACGATCCGGCCCAGCGTTTCGGGATCGAGCCGGTCATAGGCGAGCGTCAGCGAGGGTCGGTTGCCGGCGAACACCTTGTGCGGCGCGAGTGCGCGCGCCCGGGCCTCGGCCATGCCGGAGGCCGTCAGCTGCTCGTACGCCTCCTGAAGGGTCCGGCCTTTCATCAGCGCCTCTGACTGGGCCAGGCAATTGGCGAGCAACAGCTCGTGATGATGCGCAAGGTCGGTCTCGTGGCCGCTGGCGGCCACCAGGAATTCGACCGGGATGACATCCGTGCCCTGATGCAGGAGCTGGAAGAAGGCGTGCTGGCCGTTCGTGCCCACCTCGCCCCACACCGTCGGCCCGGAGACGTCGACCGGCTCGCCGCCGACCGTGACGCGCTTGCCGTTCGATTCCATGTCGAGCTGCTGCAGATAGGCCGGCAGGCGGGCGAGCCGCTGATCGTAGGGGATGACCGCACGCGAGGGATAGCCGCACACCGCCCGATGCCAGTAGCCGATCAGGCCGAGCATCATGGGCAGGTTGCGGCGCGGCGGCGCGGTGGCGAAATGCCGGTCCATGGCATGGCCGCCGTCGAGAAACCGGCCGAAGGCCTCCGGCCCGACCGCCATCATGATCGGCAGGCCGATGGCGCCCCACAGCGAGTAGCGGCCGCCGACCCAGTCCCAGAAGCCGAAGGTGCGATCTGCGCCGATGCCGAAGGCGGCGACCTTGTCGAGCGCCGTCGACACCGCGCAGAAATGCGCGCCCACGGCCGCTTCGCCGAGCCGGTCGGACAGCCAGCGCCGCGCCGTTGCCGCATTGGTCATCGTCTCGACGGTCGTGAAGGTCTTCGAGGCGACGATGAACAGCGTCGTTTCGGCGTCGCAGACCGCCAGGGTGTCGGCAATGTCGGCGCCGTCCACATTGGCGACGAAATGGCTCGCCGGTCCGTCATGGCTTGGCCGCAGCGCGCGCACCGCCATGGCCGGGCCGAGATCCGAGCCGCCAATGCCGATATTGACGACCCGCTCGATCCGCTTTCCGGTGGCGCCCGTGATCGTGCCCGCCCGCACGCCGTGGCAGAAATCGGCCATCGCCGCGAGCACCGCGTTGACGGCGGGCATGACATCCTCGCCCTCGACCATCACCGGTGTACCCGACCGGTTTCGCAGCGCGGTGTGCAGGACGGCGCGGCCCTCGGTTGCGTTGATCGGCGCGCCCGACAGCATGGCATCGCGACGCTCTTCGACCGCGCAGGCCTCGGCCAGCCGTTCGAGCAGGTCGAGCGTCTCGCCATTGACCCGGCATTTCGACCAGTCGAGCACCATGTCGTCGAGCCGCGCCGAATGGACGGCAAAGCGCTCGGGGTCCCGCGCGAAGGCGGCGCGCATGTCGGTCGGCGCACCGTCGCGCGCATGATCGCGCAGGGACTTCACAATGGCGGTTTTCTCGGTCATGGCACGGGTCCCGTTGGTCTCCCGCGCCTTAGCAAAGCATGGCCGTCAGGTCATGGGGTTTGCCGCGCAATGGCGAAAATTTGCGCCCGTGCCGCGCCGCGCCGCCCCTGGGGTCTGTCGAATATCACCGCGCGGCCCGTCCGGCCGGCCCGAAATCGCCGCCCAAGGCGCCGAAAATGCGCGCAAGTGGTCCACGCTTGCTTGCGCATTTCTCCTGTTGGCCGACGATTTCGCACACCAACGCGGCCTCGCGCGCCGAAGCGCAACAGAACCTAGCGCAGTTCGCGCCGCAGGATCTTGCCGACATTCGTCTTGGGCAGGCTGTCGCGAAACTCGACCTGCCGCGGCCGCTTGTAGTTCGTCAGATGCGCGGCGCAATAGGCCTTGATCTTTTCCTCGGTGACGCTGTCGTCGGCGCGCACCACGAACAGCTTGACCGCCTCGCCCGAATGCTCGTCGGCGATGCCCACCGCGGCGGCCTCGACCACGCCCTCGCAGCCGGCGGCGACCTCCTCGACCTCGTTGGGATAGACGTTGAAGCCCGACACCAGGATCATGTCCTTCTTGCGGTCGACGATCTTGGTAAACCCGTTCGCGTCCATGAACCCCATGTCGCCGGAGCGGAAGAAGCCGTCGGCGGTCATCGCCTCGGCGGTCTCCTCGGGCCGGTTCCAGTAGCCGGCCATCACCTGCGGGCCCCTGATGCAGATCTCGCCGACCTCGCCGAAGGCCAGCGCCTTACCGGTATCGTCGCGGATCGACACTTCGGTCGAGGGCAGCGGCAGACCGATCGTGCCGGTGAACTCGGCCGCGTCCAGCCGGTTTCCGGTGGCGACCGGCGAGGTTTCCGAAAGCCCGTAGCCCTCGGTGATCACGCACCCGGTCAGCGCCTGCCAGCGCTCGGCGACCGGCCGCTGGACGGCCATGCCGCCGCCGAAGGTCATGCGCAGATGCGAAAAGTCCAGCTTGCCGAACTCTTCGTTGTTGAGCAGCGCGTTGAACAGCGTGTTGAGCCCGGGAAAGAAGTGGAAGCGGTGATTGGCCAGCTCCTTGACGAAGGCCGGAATGTCGCGCGGATTGGGAATGAGGATGTTGTGCCCGCCCTCGCGGATGCCCACGAAGCCGTTCACCGTCAGCGCGAAGATGTGATAGAGCGGCAGCGCGCAGACATAGTTGACCTGTTCGGGCTTGCCGCGGGCACGGTAGCCGACATCCAGCCAGGCGCGGCACTGCTCGATATTGGACAGGATGTTGGCGTGGGTCAGCACGGCGCCCTTGGAGATGCCGGTCGTCCCGCCGGTATATTGCAGGAAGGCCGGCTCGTGCCGGTCGACCTCGACATGCGCCGGCTTCCGGCCCCGGGCATTGGCCAGCACGGTCTTGAACGGCTGGTGGCCGGCAATGCGCCAGGCGGGCACCAGCTTCTTCACGCGGCGCACCACCAGATTGACGATGTGGCCCTTCAGCCCCATCAGATCGCCCATGGCGGTGACGATGGTGTGCTCGACGGGCGTGTTGGAGATCACCTGCTGCAGCGTGCCGGCGAAGTTCTCGAGGATCACGATCGCCCTGGCGCCGCTGTCATTGAGCTGGTGTTCGAGTTCGCGCGGCGTATAGAGCGGATTGACGTTGACGACGGTCAGCCCGGCCCGGAACACGCCGGCCATGGCGACCGGGTATTGCAGGATGTTGGGCATCATCAGCGCCACGCGGTCGCCCTTTTCGAGCCCCAGCGACTGCAGGTGGGCGGCAAAGGCGTTCGATGCCGCGTCCAGCTCGGCATAGGTGATCGCCTTGCCCATGCAGGAAAAGGCGGTGCGGTTGGCATAGCGCGCAAGGCATTCGTCCAGCATCTCGGCAATGCTGGTATAGACGAGCGGCCCGATCTCGGCGGGCGTGCCCTCAGGATAGGAGCCCAGCCACACCTTTTCGGCGTCGGCCGCATCGCCGGTCGCCGTTGTCGCGTTCCCCGGTGCGATCGTTTCGCCTGCCGCAGCGGCCTCGGCGGGCGTTTCGGGCGCGGCCTCGTCGACCGCCGCCGGCACCGCGTCGTCATTGCCCGTCGCCGTTGCCATATCGGCGTCGGCAGACCGCTTGGTTGCGGTGTCGGTCATGACTTCCTCCCAGCTCGCATGACGTGACGCGCATCGTGCCGATGCCGGACCACATGGCCTTGATGTCCGGGCGACGCCCCGTCGCCGCGCGCCCGGACCCGCGTAATACTTTGGTCATACAGGAACTGCCGAATGCCCGCAAGCAATTGTGACGTAAACGTCAACTGTCGGCGGCCTCCGGATGCGCCCTGCGGGCCCCGCCGGCCGCCGGCCCATCGGTGCCCCTCATTCCAAGCCCCTCTAATCGGATGCCATTGTTACAGATAAGTCACAGTTCACGCCTTGGTGAATGCACGGCAATGCTGTAGAATAGGCGCGGTGTACTGCGTAGGGGGTGAAGATGGGTGTCGCTCGCATTGAACACACGGTTCGGTTTTCGGCTTTTACCGTATCGATCGCGGCCGCCGGCCTGGTCGGTCTGATGGGCACGGATGCCGGGGCCGCCGATGTCATGATCTACCAGGATCCGGCGCCGGGCTTCGTCGAACAACCGTTCCAGCCGGTCGTTTTCAACTGGACGAGCCTTTATGCCGGCGCGCATGTGGGTTACGCGACCGGCGGCAAGACCTGGACGCAGACCTTCTCGTCGGCCGGAACCGGACCGCTCGCCATCGGCGCGCCGGTCGACTATGACATGGCCGGCCTGACCGGCGGCGCGCAGGTCGGCTTCAACTACCAGCCTTCCGGTTCGCCCCTGGTCTTCGGCGCCGAGGCGACGATTTCGCTGGGCGATCTGGCCGACAGCGGCGACAGCGTGACTTTCGCGGGCTACACCAAGCACAGCGACATCAAGTGGATGGGCACGGCCACCGCCAAGGCCGGCTACGCCTTCGACCGCGTGCTCGTCTACGCAAAGGGCGGCTTCGCCTTTGCCAACGAGGATTTCTTCATCGCATTCAACGGCGTGCAGGACACCGATACGGTGAGCACCACGCGCACCGGATGGACCTTCGGCGCAGGGGCCGAATGGGCCATCGACAATCGCTGGTCGGTGCGCGCCGAATACGCCTATGTCGATTTCGGCGCGAGCAACCATGAATTCACCTATCCCGCGGGCTCGACCAGCCCGGGCCTGACCGAGCGGTTCGACATCGACCAGCACATGCACACCTTCGGCATCGGCGTGAACTACCACTTCCGGCCATAGCGGCGACGGACCGGCGAGACGGGCGGCGTGCCGCCGTCGGTCCGTTTCGGCCGGATCGTTTGCCGGCACGAACCGCCTGAACCCACCCGGATCGTCGGTGTCGGTCGGCCAGACACCGGCCTCGGCACTGGTCAAGCCGCGATCGGGCGCGTCCAGCAGCGGGCGATCATCGTGCGCGTGGGCGCGCGCGAGCGGTTCGATGGCGTTGGCAAGGCCGCACGACAGTGCGAAACGCGGCGGCGGCGGCCGCGTCAGAAGCCGCCATGGACGTCCAGATGCGCCTGCTCGGCCGCTGTCGTCGGTCGGCCGAGCGCGGCGTTGCGATGCGGGAACCGGCCGAACTTGACGATGACGTCGCGGTGCAGATGGGCGTATTTGATGCCCAGTTCCTTGCCCAGCGCCTCGAACAGCGCCACGGCGCGGTCCTGGTCCGCCAGACGCTCGGAATGCATGAACGGCATGTACAGGAAATGGCGTTCGTTTTCGCCCAGTTGCCGGTCCAGGCCGCAATCGAGGGCGGCATTGGCGACCTCGAGCGCAAGCGGATCGCTCTCGAAGGCGCGGGCGCTGTCGCGGAACATGTTGCGCGCGAACTGATCGAGCACGATCACCGCGGCCAGCGCGGTGCGGGCGGTTGCCGCCAGTTCGTCGGCCGGTTTGCCGCGAAGCGCCTCATATGTGTCGGAAAAGCGCGTCGTGATTGCCGCGTCGACATCGCCATCGCGCTTGAACCACTGTTCGGGCTCCAGTTCGTCGAACCAGAACGCCAGCACGCGGTCTTGCCAATCATCGCTCACGATCTGTCTGCCCGCTCCCCGAGGCCTTCCTGCCAGCCAGAACTGGTGCCGCATGCCGGACTCGAACCAGCGACCCCATCATTACGAATGACGTGCTCTACCAACTGAGCTAATGCGGCGGACCGGGCATCGCAGCCGAACGATGCCATGGGCCTGACGCGCTTTAGCCGCGCGTCGGGCCAAGATCAAGTGCCAGTCGGCGGCATCGGAACGCCAGCCCGATGCGCCGACCGACGGGCGGGGCAGGGCGTCCTTACAGCACGACGATCGGCGCCGGCGTCGGCACGCGGTCGTAAAGGTCGATCACATCCTGCTGGATCAGGCGCACGCAGCCCGACGACACGGCCTTGCCGATCGACCAGTATTCGGGCGAACCGTGCACGCGATAGAGCGTGTCCACGCCGTCCTGGAAGATGTAGAGCGCGCGCGCGCCGAGCGGGTTGTCGAGCCCCGGCGGCATGCCGCCATTGCGCACGCTCCACTTCTCCAGTTCGGGCTCGCGCGCGATCATCTCGTCGGGCGGGGTCCATTTGGGCCATTTGCGCTTGTAGGCGACGGTGCCGCGCCCCGACCACTCGAACCCCGCACGCCCCAGGCCGACACCATAGCGCATGGCCATGCCGTTCTCCTGCACGAGATACAGATAAAAGGCCCGCGTATCGACGATGATCGTGCCGGGCCGCTCGGGCGTCGAATAGGCCACCTGCTGGCGCCAGAAACGTTCGGGCACTTTCTCGATCGGGACCGCCGGCAGGGGGAAGCGTTCCTGCGGCCGCGGTCCGTAGGCTGCCAGCACCGCCGGCGACGGGCGCACCGGTGCCGTTTTGGGCGAGGCGGGCAGGGGCTGCACCTGCGTCGTCGTGCAGCCGGCAAGGCCGAGCCCGGCCAGGCTCGCCGCGCCCGCGACGAACCTGCGCCGGTTGAGTCTGTTGTGTCTCATCCCAGTACGACCACCCGCGTGCCGAGCGGAACGCGCTCATAGAGATCTTCCACGTGAGCGTTGAGCATGCGGATGCAGCCATTGGAAACCGACTGCCCGATCGAGGACGGTTGGTTTGTCCCGTGTATGCGATACATCGTGTCGCGCCCGTTTCGGTACAGATACAGCGCACGCGCCCCCAGCGGGTTGTTGGGCCCGCCGGGCACGCCGTTTGCGTATCTGGCATATTTGCCGGGCTCGCGGCGGATCATGTTGTCGGTCGGCCGCCAGCTGGGCCACTTGGCCTTGCGTTCCACCGTCGCCTCGCCCCGGAACGCAAGTCCGGCGCGGCCGACGCCGACGCCGTAGCGCAGCGCCGTCGGGCCGCGCAGCGTCCAGTAGAGGAAATGGTTGCGCGGATCGACCACGATCACGCCCCGGCCATAGCCGGTGAATTCGACGTATTGCGGCTGAAATCGTGGATCGATCGTGCTGTCGGTCGCGTGCGCCAGCGCATCGAATGGACGCGCCATCAGCCCCGCCGCAGCGCCGGCAATCAGGTGACGTCTTGAAATCATCGTCGGTTCTCCTGAGCGAAATTGTTCCGTCGGCACGCCATGGCGCGCCCATAGCCAAGCTTCCGGTCAGAAAATTGGCGGCGGATGCACGATGAGGGTCTCGCCCGGACGCGAACCATGCATGCGCCAGCTTCCCGTCGCCAGAACGGCCCGCGCCGTCTGGCGTTCCACGAACGGCACGATGAACAGGCAGTCGGCCTGCTGGCACGGCGTCGGATCCGCCTCCGTCACGCTCTGACTGTCCGCGCAGCAGGCAAGGCGGTCGCCGGGCGTGGCCATCGGCGCGTAGGCGGCGGTGACAAGGCGCTGCGCGACCTCCGCCCCGGCCTTGTCGCCATGGCCGAACGTCGCGCCCACCGCATGGGTCGCAAGGAACGACAGGAAAACGACGATGGCGGCGAGATAGCGCATGTCTCCGTCTTAGCCATGCCGAAGTTGCCAATCCATGACCATGCGATCACGAGCCCGTGAGTGTTGCCGGACGGTCACAGCCCGGCCGCCGCGAGAAAATGCCCGTCCCGGCGTAGGACCCCGTGCGGAACTGCGTTTCAGAGCCATGCCGGCATGACCGGTGTCACTGAAACGGAGTTTTGTCATGAACCGGAAATCGTTCATCGCCGCGATCGCCCTTTGCGGCCTGGCGATCGGCGTGCCCGCAAGCGCCCAGACCGCCGAGGCGGGTCCGCGCGCCGATATGTTCCTGAAATTCGTCTTCGCCGCGGCCGACGCCGATGACGACGGCGTTCTCGGCCCGGCCGAAATCCTCAACCTGCGCATGCGCGGTTTCGACCGCGCCGACACCGATGGCGACGGCACCATATCGGCGGACGAGCAGGCCGCCGCGCTCGAGCGCGGCCAGCGTCGCGCAACGCACGCTCTGCTCGCCGCCGAATCGGGGTTCGAGCGTTTCGACACCGACGGCGACGGCCAGGTCACGCGCATGGAGTTCGAAAACGCGCCCACGCCGTTCTTCGAGCTGATCGATGCAAACGATGACGGCTCGATCGACCGGCAGGAACTCGCGCGCCTTTCCGACATCATCGGCGACCGGCGCTGACCGGCGCAGTGCCTTCAACCCCCACAAGCAACCCCACACAGTCCAAGGAGACCCGACATGACCCTCAAGACCCTGACAACGCTGACCGCCGCCTGCGCCGCATTCGCTCTTGGCACCTCGATCGCCCAGGCCGGCGACGTCACCCGCTTCGGCCCCAATGGCGGTTCGGCGACGATCCATTGGTCCGAACAGGACGGCATCGTCACGCGCGATGTCGAACGCATCGGACCTGATGGCGGCACCTCGAGCGTGACGACGCAATGCGGCACGGGCTGGCGGCTGTGCGCGACGAGCCGGTCGGGCACCGCCGCCACCGGCGAGAGCTGGAGCGGCCAGAGCGCCACCGTCAACGGGCCGCGCGCGGTTCGCCGCTACGGCACGTTTACAGCGCCCGGCGGCGAGACCTACAATCGCGTCAGGATCCGCCGCAAATAGGGCCGGCGCGCACCGGATGGCCAGCCATTGTCGATCGGCCAGGATGACGAGGCGCTTGCGAAAGCCGTCGCAAGCGGGGACGAGCGGGCCTTCGGCCTGCTCGTCTCGCGCCATCTCGAACGTGTTCGGGCAGTCGCCAACGGCTTTACCGGCAATGCCGCCGATGCCGACGAGATCGCCCAGGACGTGTTCGTGGCGGTCTGGAGCCGGGTCTCCGACTGGCGGCCCGACCGCGGACGTTTTTCGACCTGGCTTTACCGCATCACCGCCAACAAGTGCATCGACCATGGCCGGCGGCGCGGGCGCAGGGTCGCCTGGGCGCCCATCGAGGACGTCGCGCACCGGCTCGCCGGCAATGACGATCCCGAGCGCGAACTGGCCGGTCGCGATGAATTGGCCGCGGTCCGCCGGGCGATCGCCGGCCTGCCGGACCGTCAGCGCATGGCGCTGCTGCTCTCGGTATCGGCCGGGCTTGCCAATGGCGAGATCGCGCTGACAATGGGCATCAGCCGCGGCGCGGTCGAACAATTGCTCGTGCGTGCCCGCACGGGCCTGCGCGCCGCCGGCAACGAAAAGGACAACGACCATGAACAGGGATGAATTCGACCGCCTCCTGCTGCGTCACGGGCCGCAAATGACCCGCTGGCCGCAGGCCGAGCGTGTCAGGGCCGAAGCGCTGCTCGCGACCGATCCGGGCGCGCGGGCCGCCCATGCCGAACTCGCCGCGCTCGAGGCGGCCGCCGCCCGCGCTGTCCGCCTGCCGCCCGATGCGGGCCTTGCCGCCCGCATTGCCGCCGCCGCCGGGCCGGAGCGAGCCGCCTTCGCCATCACGCCGGGACGGCTCTTCGCCGCGCTGGCCACCAGCCTGGGACTTGCCGGCGCCGGCTACGCCGCCGCCTCGCTGGCCGCAGGCCTGATCGCGCCGACCGGATACGCAACCGGCCTTGCGGGCATATACGGTGTGCTTTGATGACGGCGCGCCGGCTGAACTGGGTTCTGGCGATCGCGCTGGTGGTGATGACGACGATCGCCGCGGTCTCCGCCGGCGCCGCCGTTTTCATGCTGCGCAATCCGGGTGTGATCGTGGCCGCCACCCAGGCCTTCGAGACCTATCCGCGCCCGCTGCGCGTCGCCCTGCGCGGCCAGTTGCGCGCAAGAGCGCGCGCTTTGGCGCCGGAAATCGCCGCCTATGACCGTGCCCGCACCGAGATGTTCGAGGCGATGCGCGCCCGGCCCTTCGACCGGCAGCGGCTCGATGCGGCCATGGCCGATGTGCGCGCCGCGGTCACCGCGCTGCAGGCCGGCACCCACGAGATCCTGGCCGATGCCATCGAGGATGCCGATCCGGAACTGCGCCGGCGCATCGAATTGCCGCGCCGCACCGCCATCGGGCGCTATCGCGATTTCATCGGGCGCTGAACAGCGCGCCTATCGGCACAGCGCGGCGCGCGCGGCGCGGTATTGCTCGGCAAGCCGGTCCACAAGACGCGCCGCCGGCTCGACGGCCGTGACCGCGCCGATCCCCTGTCCGCAGCCCCAGATGTCCTTCCAGGCCTTGGCGCCGGTCACCGCGCCGAAATCCATCTTCGAGGGGTCGGCCTCCGGCAGGTCGTCGGGGTCCAGGCCCGCCCGGGCGATGGACGACCTGAGATAATTGCCGGCAACGCCGGTGAAATGGCTCGAATAGACGATGTCCCTCGCCGAGCCGTCGACGATCGCCTGCTTGTAGGCGGGGTCGGCGCGCGCTTCTTGCGTCGCGATGAAGGGCGAGCCGATATAGGCCATGTCGGCGCCCATCGCCTGCGCGGCGAGGATCGCCCGGCCGGTGGCGATGGCGCCGGCCAGGAGCAGCGGACCGTCGAACCAGGCGCGGATCTCCTGCACCAGCGCGAAAGGCGACAGCGCGCCCGCATGGCCGCCCGCGCCCGCGGCCACCGCAATCAGCCCGTCCGCGCCCTTTCGGATCGCCGAACGGGCATGCCGGTCATTGATGACGTCGTGCAGCACGATGCCGCCATAGGAGTGCACCGCCTGGTTGACCTCGGGCACCGCGCCCAGCGAGGAAATGACTATCGGAACCCGGTACTTGACGCACAGCGCCAGATCGTGCTCCAGCCGCCGGTTCGAGGCGTGCACGATCTGATTGACCGCGAAGGGCGCCGCGGGCCGGTCCGGATGGGAAGCGTCATGGGCGGCCAGGTGTTCGGTGATCTCTGCCAGCCATTCCTCGAGCTGGCTCTCGGGCCGCGCGTTCAGCGCCGGAAAGGCGCCGACAATGCCGGCCTTGCATTGCGCCAGAACGAGCGTGGGGTTGGAGATGATGAACAGCGGCGCACCGATCACCGGTATGCGCACATTGGCTTTGAGGATCTCGGGCAGCGCCATGGCGGGGCTCCACTGGCCGGGTCGGCTTTGACGTTTCCGTAAACGTAAGCAGTATCAGGTTCGACCGCGCTTGCAAGGCCTTGCCCGCCGGGCTCGCGCATTCGGCCGGACGCGTTTTCGGTGGACGGGGCCGGTGGCGGGCCGAGTTGGGGGTGGCCGGGGCCGGACCTTTTCACCGCCCGTCAATTGTGTCATGCGAGGGAAGCGTTGTGTTGGCGACAAGCTGGGCCCCGCCGCATGCGGGCGCAGGGATCGGAATTCGTGGTCAGTTTGGAAACGGCGCTGCGGCAGGCGTTGGAGAAGGGCGACATTCGCGACAGCGCGTTTCGCCGCCGGGTCTATGTCGCGGCAGCGACCGCGCTGCAGCGCTCGGCCGAGGCGCACCGGCGCGTCTCGCCAGACAGGCTGCGCCGGCAGACCGAGCGTCTGACCGCGATCATCGAGGCGATCGAGCGCGAGGTTCAGGCGGTCGAGGCGGAACTGGCGGCCGAACAGGCTCGGCGCGCGCAGCCGCCCCCTACCGCGCGCATGGGACCGCCGGCCCGACACGTCGCCGCGCCGCCGCAGGGACGTGGACCGGCGCGTGAGCCAGCCCATCGCGGCGGCATGCACATCCCGCCCGCACCGCCGCTTGACGACTACGAGGTGCAGGGGCTGCATGTCGAGCCGCGCATCAACGCCTTTTCCGAACCGGACGATATCGCCCACGCGGACCCGCAGGCGGCGGGCGCCTACGCCGACGATGGCGCACGGGCACGCCGGGCGCAGGGCCGTGGCGGCC
>NZ_JASHKB010000037.1 GCF_030732865.1 Roseitalea sp. MMSF_3546 | reverse complement strand
CATCTTCGAACCAGAAGAATGCGCAAACTACTTCAAATCATCCGGTTACGAACCAGACTGATCGAAAACCGCTCTATACCCCTTCATGGGTCATCGCGCGGCCTGCCTCGATAAAGGTGAAGAGCCTTGGGCATGTTGTCGCCAGATACCGGGAGCGGAACAGCATGCCGTCAGGAACGGCTTGTTCCAGCATCACCGCCGGCGGCGAAGCGGCGGCTTTTGGTCTGACAAGAGTTGTACTACGTTGGGCCAGCCGCGCGTGGCTACCGAATGGTCGCGCCGACGCCGGGCCAACCGTACGTCTCGGCCGGTATGGCTTGAGAAGAGATGACGATGGCAAGAAAGAAGTACCAAGAAATCGCCGAGCATCTTGAGTTGTTGATCCTGTCAGGCAGGGTCAAGCCAGGGGACCGGCTGCCCGCCGAACGCCAACTCATGGAGCAGTTCAACGCTGGTCGCTCGAGCGTGCGCGAAGCGCTGTTCGCACTCCAGCGTCAGGGCCTGCTGACCTCCCGACCGGGCGCCGTGCCGCGCGTGTCACTGCCAAGCGCCGAGGTGATCTTCGAGGAACTGTCTGGTGTCGTGCGGCACTATCTGAGCCGGCCCGAGGGCCTGCGGGATCTGCAGGATGCGCGCGCTCTGTTCGAGATCGGCCTTGCCCGTAGGGCAGCCAGCATCGCCACCGATGCCGACATCTCCGCTTTGTCCGCCGCCCTTGAGGCAAACCGTTCGGCCGGCGATCTCGACACTTTCGCCGAAACCGATGTCGCCTTTCATCTGGCCATCGCGCGCATCTCCGGGAACACGGTCTTTGAGAGCCTCAATAAGGCTTTGGCCGGCTGGCTGCGCGACCAGCGCATGCGCTCTGCGGCGGCAGGGGCGACGTTCAGTGACGTTGTCGTCCAGCATCAGGCGATCTTCGACGCCATTGTCGCGCGCGATCCCGAGGCTGCCGCCGAGGCGATGGAGGACCATCTGGAAGAGGTAGCCCGCCTCTACTGGCAGGCGGTGTTGAGCTGATAGCGCAGCGCTTCAGAATGCCCCCGGACGATCGCGCTTGAAGAAGGGTTCGCGACCGGACGCGGGATCCACCGGTTCGAACTCGTCCTCGCGCATCGGACGC
The DNA here is from genome assembly GCF_030732865.1 of Roseitalea sp. MMSF_3546. Taxonomy (GTDB): domain Bacteria; phylum Pseudomonadota; class Alphaproteobacteria; order Rhizobiales; family Rhizobiaceae; genus Roseitalea. The sequence continues at coordinate 22,532 of NZ_JASHKB010000037.1, read as the reverse complement.
AGCCGGATGTCGGACCACTCGACGGGCATGCCCATGTGCTGGAAGAGTCCAAACGAGGCGCTTTGGTGGCGCGGCATGTCGGCCGGCAAGCGGCCGTCATGCTCATCGCAGACCCAATCGCTTGGCTCCGGCTCGTCCTCCGGCCAAATGCGGAACCGCACGCGATTGACGGCGTCGTTCAGCAGGATCTGGTGTCGCACGCGATACGCACGGCCGCGCTGAACCGAGATTTGCGCAGGCGGATTGGTGGCGATCGCCCATTCCTCGGGCGCTCCCGAATGGTCGCCCCAGGCCAGAAAGCTCCGCGCGCCGCCCGACGGCATGGCGACGGCCATTCCCGCGCTCGACCAGCCCACCTTGATCCCGCGCGGCGGAATGCCCTCCACCATGCCGGCGTGGAAGTCGCTCAGGCCGAGCCATTTGGAATGGTTCGGCTCTGTAAAGCGGACGCGATAGGTCGCTTCCTGGCTCTGGCCGCGCGACCCGATCACTAGCAGCGCGTCGGGCGCGACCGGGGCACGCGAGCGGATCAGATTGGCGGATCGGTCCAGATCGAAGGCGCCGTTGACGATCTGGCCCACCTCCTGGATCGAATGAAAGCGCGACAGATCGCTGAGATCGAGCGTTGGCGACAAAGGCATCGGATCCCAGTCGAACAAAATCTCGCACCGCGCCTCCGCTCCGTCGGCGCTCACGGCGATGTCGAGCCGGTTCGGGCCCGGTCGAAGCGCGGTGTCATCATGCGGTATCTCTACGCAGAACTCGCCGAAGTGACGGCAACGCAATTCGCTGGGCGTCTTCTTGTAGCTGTTGAGCCAGTCGACACCCTCGTCATGGACCGTCTCGACATAGAGCGGGCGCGTACCGCCGCCGTTTAGCCGAATGCTCGCTTTGTCGGGCGGGCCGTTCAGTCCATTGACCACGCCGGGAAAGGTCAGGTCGGCGAGCCTGTAGCGGAACTGCTGACGGCGGCCGTAGGTCGGATCGATCTGGTGCAACATTCCCTCCCGGTCTCTCGGCGCGGAGCCCGATCGGTCCGGACCGTGGATTTGGTATGATGGGCTGTCAAGCGCGATACCCGCCTTCAGTCGCCGTGTCGGGCGGGCGGTCGACGGCTTTGTCGTGCCAATTCGCGCAGCCACATGGCCCCTTCGCCAACCGCCCGGTCGGCGACCGGGGAATGATCGACGGCCTCGAGAAAACCATGGGCCGCCTCGGCATAGACCAGGCTCGTGACGGTCACGCCGGCGCATTCGAGCCGGCGCGCCATGTCCTTGTTCTCGTCAACCAGTACGTCTTGGGCAGCGATCGTCAGATGCACGCGCGGCAGCGGCGCCAGCATGGCGGTGGATGCACGCAAGGGCGAAGCCAGCGGATCGGCGCGGGCGGCACTTTCCGGGCAATAATTGTCCCAGAAATATGCCATGCGGCCTGCGCTCAGCAGATAGGGAGGATCGCTGAAGGCGCGATAGGAGGGCCGATTCAGATCGCAATCGAAGACGCCGTAGTTCAGCATCAGCCCGAGTGGTGAAGAGCAGCCTTGACGCGCCCCGATCATGGCGGCCGCAAGCGCCAGATTGGCGCCGCTTGAATCTCCGCCCAGCACGATCAACTCCGGCGACAGGCCCAGATCTTCGGCTGCGCCGCGAATGTTTGCAACCGCCTCGACGCAAAGCCCGAGGCTGTCTGGAAACCGCACTTCGGGCGCAAGCGGATAGTCAAGACCGATCATCGCCCAGCCGCTCCGACGTGCGTAGGCGCGCATGAGCCGGTCATGGGTATCGAGATCGAGCAGGGTCCAGCCCCCACCATGAAAATACACCATCGCCGGCAGCGGTGCATCCTCGCTGGGCCTGTAGAGCCGGGCCGGCATGCCCAGACCTTCGACCGGTTCGGCGGGCATGGACTGACCGCCGAGTGACCAGTCGAGTCGGGCGGCCCGGGCGGCCATACGCAGGGTCTCGACGCTGGCCGCATCGCCTACGGCCTGGTTCACCGCCTCGCCAAGCGTTGTCAGGAAGGTGGCGAGTTGCGGCTCCAAGGGCATGCTTGCCGATGACCGTCCCGGCTTGTCGGAATCGTTCATGAGAGCGCCGAAAGGTCAGCCACGGATAGGCCGAGCCGCAGCCCGGCCAAGCGGATATCTTCCAGCGTCTGCGCCGGCAGCAAAATACCGTCGACCCGGTACGCTTCTGCAAACGCGCGCTCCATCTCGCCAGGCACAAGGGGCGGTTCTTGCGGGTTGCGTGGCGCCGAGCCATGCACCTGACCGACGATCGCATCCACATCGGACGCAAACTCCGCCAGCGGACGGAAGGCGGCGATGTCGATGGCGATGAAGAACTGACCATCGCGGCCTGCGATCGGCCCGTCGACCATGTTGCCCAGCCCTGTTCCGTAGGACGCGCCCGACAGCAGGGTGGAGACGATCCCGATCATCATGGCGAGCGCGATCCCCTTGTGGCCACCGACGGGCTGAATCAGTCCGTCGAGCGCCTTGGCAGCGTCGGTTGTCGGTTCGCCCGCCGCGTCGAAGGCCCAGCCTTGCGGGATCGGCAGCCCCTTCTGGTGATAGACGCGGATCTTGCCGTGCGCAGTCGCGCCGAAGGCGAGGTCAAGGACCAGCGGCGGCTCGGCTCCGCCTGGGACGGCGATCGAGATGGGGTTCATTCCGACGATCTTGTCGCGCCCGCCGACCGGCGCCATCGTAGGCAGTGCGTTCGATCCGGCCATGCCGATCATTCCGGCTTTGGCGGCGCGCAGCGTGTACCAGTCGAGCGCACCGCAATGGTTTGATCCACGCAATGCAGCAAGGGCGATGGCGTTGTCCTGCGCCGTCTCGATGGCCAGGTCCATGGCAATCGAAGCGCCAATCTGACCCATCGAATTGTTGCCGTCCACAACGATGGCACCAGCCGTGCGCGAAACGATCTGGGGCCTCGCAGTCGGATTAACGCCACCGTCGATCAGCTTGTGGACATAGTCCGGAATGCGGATAACGCCATGGGAATGCACACCGCGCAGATCGGCATGGACAAGCGAATCCGCCAGCAGCGAGGCGTCCTCAGCGCCCATGCCGCATGCCAGGAAAATGGTCGTGACGGTCGATTGCAGCGCGTCTGGTGCGACCCTTCGGTCGGTCGGGGTGATGGGATACTCGGCCACCGCGCTCAGCTACCTTCTGCGGCAAAGGCTTCGAGCGCTACCGTCGCCGTCGTCGTCAGGCGCTCGCCAGCCTTGAGCGCGACAGTCGTCGAAAGTCCATCGATGGCGATCGGGTTGACGGTCGATTGCGACACCGCCGGGCCGAGATCGAAGGCGCCGGCCACCGCTTCGACACCGAGCGTACGGAATTCGCCGTCAAACGGCGCTTCGTTGCGACCGCGGTTTGAAACCCACAGGACAAGGGTGGGCAGCAACGCCGCATCGTAGGTGAATTGTAGGCTATAGCCGGCTTCGGGATACCCCAGCTGAAGCTTGCCCGCCGGCGCCGGCAATTGCAGCAATGCCTCGCAGCGCTCGTCCGGCGGCAGGTGGGTGAAATCGATGCTGCCGCCATCGCCACGCGGCACGGCCGCGAGCCGATCAAAGCGACCGTCGACGACGACCGGCGCATGATCGTGTACGACCGGTAGCGGATAGGTCCAGCCGCGGCCCGCATCGGGGATATCGACATGCATGCTGCCGGCCAAGCCGGGCATGACGAAGCACGGGTGCAGGGACAGCGGGAAGTCGACGTCGGCGCGGGCTTGCAAAGACAGTTCGGCCTCGTACCCGGGCTGATCGGGGAGCAACGCGACGCGGCGCGTGACTTCGGCCAGCGGATGCGGTTCGGGCGGCCGGCAGGTCATGCTCGCGGTGGTAGCCTCGGCGCCAGGCACGACTTCCCAGTCGTGATTGACGGCGTAGCCGTGAAACCATCTATCGCCGGCGATCCCTGGGCCGGGGCTTTGCCGCCACCGGGCCGGCAACGCGTCATTTGGCGCGCCCGGAGCGCCGTAGGGCACGCAGACGAAATCGCCGCAGAGATTGCGGATCACCGGCAGCCAGTCCTCCGCGCCGGGCCGCTCTGCCCAATCGGGGCAGGTCAGCGGCGAGACCGCGCCGGCACCGGGAACATCGAATGTCGCCGGGCCAATCATGCCGCCAGCCGCGCGCAGTGTCAGCCGTCCGTGCGGGCCAACAAGAGTGTGCGTCGGGCTCATCGGGTCCGCCCGCAATGCAACTCGAGGCCCTGCGCATCGACGTCGAACACCTCGATACGGCCGAGTTGATGCTCGGTGACGTAGAGGCGCTTTTCGCCATCGCGGCCAAAGGCGACATTGGTGGGCGCGCTGCCTTCGGTCTTCAGGCGACTGGCGACATCACCGTCGGGCGAGACAACGGCGACATTGCCTTCACCATAGACCGCGCACCACAGCCGGCCGTCGGTCGAAAAACCCATGCCGTCGGGCCCGCGAAACCCGCCCTGCCAGTCAGGCGCGAGCACGTTCGCAAAGCGCGTGCGTGTGCCGGTTACCCGGCCATCGGCAACGGCGTAGCGAAACACCTCGCCGGTTATCATCTCGTTGACGTACAGATCGCCGTCCAGGCCGAAGGCGATGCCATTGGTGAAGCGAATGCCGCGGTCGATGGCTTTCGCCGTGCGGGTCTCCAGATCGATCTCCCAGACCCTGCCGTCGAAGGGTGCGGTCTGCCAATCCGGGCGGGGCGCGCCGTCGACCACCCAGTCGCCCATCGTCATGCCCGAATCGGTCATGTACAAAAGACCCGAGGGCGAAAAGCACAGGTCGTTCGGCAGCAGGAAGTCACCGGCATCGCCCGCGGTCATTACCGTCTCGACGTTTCCGTCCATGCTCACGCGCAAAAGCGCGGGCGGTACGGTATCGGCGACCCAGGCAACGCCGTTGGCATCGATCGCCAGACCGTTGGGGCAGCCGGCCGGCGCGATCTGGCGCGAAGCCCCGTCCTCGGCAACAAGCGTGACGCCGGGCCGACCGGCCATCTCCACGCACAGCCAGCCGCCCTGAGGATGAAAGCGCGGGGTTTCGGGCGCGCCCAGCCCTGATGCAAACACAGCCATCGATATGTCTCCGCTTGTTACGGCGTTGGCGCCTCGGCCGGCAGCAGGCCTTCGGCCTTCAAGTCCGACCACACCGCGTCCGGCACCTGTTCGGTAAAGGCATCGACATTGCCGTCAACGTGATCGGGCGTGCGCGGGCCCATCAGCACTGAGGCGACCACGCGGTGATACAGCGGGAACTGGATCGCCGCCGCCATCAGGCTCGTGCCATGGGCGTTGCACACGCGTTTGATCGCCGCCGCCTTGTCGACGATCTCCGGCGATGCGGGCACGTAGTTGAAGGTGACGTTTCCAGTCCAGCTCGGAATCGCGGCACTGTCCGTCGACACGTCGCGGATCGAAGCCGGATCGGGATGGGAAAGGATGCCGCTGTTGTAGACGCCGCCGACGATCAGCGAGATGTCGCTCTTTTCGCATGCAGGCAGCAGATCGGGCAGGGCCGACTGGTCGAGCAGCGAGTAGCGACCGGCCAGAAGAAAACAGTCGAAATCGGCGCGGTTTGCGAAATCGGCCAGCATCTCCCACTGGTTCATGCCGCAGCCGATGGCACCGATGACGCCTTCGGATTTGAGGTCCGACAGGGCGCGAAATGCCTCGTCGATGGCCTCGTCGGGGTGCAGGTCGGGATCGTGGATGTGCAGCGCGTCGAACCGATCGAGCCCGGTGCGCTCAAGGCTCGCCTCCAGCGAGCGCATCACGCCATCGCGTGAAAAATCGAAATAGGGCCGCACCGGATCGGTGCCCTTGTAGAGCTGTTCGCCCTGCCACAGCACCATGACGTCCTCGCGGCCGGCCGGGGTGGCCGGGTCGTCGGGATCGAGCAGCAGCCGGCCGACCTTGGTGGTGCAGCGGAAACTGTCGCGCGGCCGGTCCTTCAGCGCTGCGCCGACGAAGCGCTCGGCATTGCCGTAGCCATAGACTGGCGCAAGGTCGAAGAAGGTCACGCCCCGGTCGAAGGCGCGGTCGACGATCGCGGCGACCGTCTCGGCCGGGACCGGTTCGTACAGCCCGCCCAGCGGATTGGCGCCCACACCGAGCGTGGGCAGGCGCAGTTCGGTAGTGCCGATGGGCCGGGTTTCGGTGATGTCCAAGTCGTCCTCCCTGGTCGGTGTGGTCAGGCCGCCGGCGCGATGCGCCCGATGTTGATCGCTTCGAGCACGGCATGCTCGGTGGCCTCGTCTCCGGGCAGTTCGCCGATGATGCGCCCCTCGTAGAACAGCAGCACGCGGTCGCAGACCAGGCTGTATTCGGTCAGCTCCGAAGATAGGAACAGCACGATACGACCCTCTTCGGCGAGCTTGTCGATGATTCGGTAGATTTCGTCCTTGGCGCCGACATCGACGCCCCGCGTGGGATCGTTGAGCAATACCAGGCGGGGATCGCCGGCGAGCCACTTGCCGATGACGATCTTCTGCTGGTTGCCGCCCGACAGGCTGTCGACGGGATTGGCGAAGCCGCCGTGGACGAGCCTGAGCGCGGCCGCCTGCCGGTCGGCCACCTCGGTCATGCGGCCCCGGCTCGGCGCATGACCGAGCCGGGCGAGCGCGCCGGTGACAACCGTGTTCAGGTTCTCGAAGATCGCTTGGTTGAGGGCCAGCCCCTCGGTGCGCCGGTCGGCCGGCACCAGTGCCACGCCGCTGCGTACGGCGGCCTCGACCGAATGAGGCGCGCCAGCCCCGCCTGGCATGGCGAGTTCGCCTGCTGTCATCCTGCGTCGGCCGAAGAGGATATCGAGCACGTCCTCACAGCCCGCTCCTTCAAGGCCGACAAGACCGACCACTTGGCCCGGCGCCGCCGTGAAGGAGCAGCCGCGCAGGATTCCGTCGCCGGAAACACCGGACACCCGGAGCTGGTGGTCGGCGTCGGTCGAGGTCGGCTCGCGCATTCCTTGCGCGGTCCGGCGGGCGACATTGTCGGCCTTGTCGCCCAGCATATCGCGCACGATTGTGCCGATCGTCACGCTTTCGCGGGGATGCTCGGCGACCTTGAGGCCATTGCGCAGCACGCTGACGCGGTCGGCCAGCGCGACCACTTCCTCGAGCCGGTGTGAGATGTAGAAGATGCCGGTCCCGCGTTCGCGCAAATCGCGAACGACGCGAAACAGACGCGCTGACTCTTCCACATTGAGCGCCGAATTTGGCTCGTCGAGGATCAACACGCGCGCCTGAAGCGCCAGGGCCTTGGCGATCTCGATCAACTGCTGGTCCGCGATGCGCAACTCGCTGACCGGCGCCCGCAGGTCGACCGAAAGGCCAAGCATGTCGAACAGCGGCGCAACATCGCCCTCCATGGCAACGCGGTCGATCAGGCCAAGACGCCGCGGCTCACGGCCAAGGAAGACGTTCTGGACGGCATCGAAATCGGGAAACAGCGAGAGCTCCTGAAAGACGATACCGACGCCATTTTGATTGGCGTCGGCAACCGAACGCAGCGTGACCTCGCGCCCATCGAGCACATAGCGCCCAGCATCGGGCAATTCGGCGCCCGCGACGATCTTCATAAAGGTCGACTTGCCGGCTCCGTTCTCACCGCAAACGGCGTGTATCTCGCCGGCGCGGAGCGTCAGATCCACGCCGGCCAAGGCGGTGACGCCACCAAAGCTCTTGCGCACGTCCGATAGCGCAAGAACCTCCATTGTGTTGGTCGGAGGCGCCACTGTTTGGTTCACTGCGACAGGAGGTCGGCGAACGACTGCACCGAACCGTCTAGGTCGGAGAATATCTCATCGATCTGTTCGGAATAGAACTCCCGCGTCGGTCCGTAGCCGTCCGAGACCGATTCCTCGCGCGCCGTGACCGCCTCGACGTTGTCGCTCGCAACGAGTTCGGGTCGCACATCGATCCAGCCGCGCGGCACGTCATTGCCTTCGGCCAGGCTTTGCAGCATGGCGCGCATTGCGACATAACCCTGCATGAACGGGCGCTGGCCAACAGCGGCGAGCGCGATGCCGCGTTTGATGCCGTCAAGGCCATCGGGATTGATGCCGATGGAGGCGATCTCGAAGTCGCCCCCGGTCGACTCCTTAAGTCGCACCAGGCTCGGCAGGTCGTTCTCGCAAAAGCCTACATAGGCAAGCGCATCGGGGTTTGCATCGTAGACCGAGCGCCATGCCGAAAAGTTCTGCGTCTGATCGAACTTGACGTCGAAGGCACCGAGCACCTCGACATCTGGCAGCCGCTCTGCAATGCGGTTCTTGAATCCGGTCACGCGGGCCTCGATCAACGCCAGTCCCGGCAGGCAGATGCCGGTGACGATGGTGCCAGAGGCATCAGCGCCGATTGCATCGACGATGGCGTCGGCCATCACGACGCCCTGATCGCTCTGCTTGGGCGCGGTGTGCAGGCTCATCAGCGAAGCGGGCGCCTCGACGTCGAATGTTGAGACGACCACGCCCTTTTCGACCGCCTCGTCGATCGGCCGGATCCAGAACTCCGATGGAAAGGCAACGACGACGATGGCGTCGGCACCGGCCAGAACCATGTCCTGGAAAGCGGCCACCTGGGCCGAAGCGTCAAAGGCAGCCGGCCCGCCCGAGCGATAGGTTCCGCCGCACTCGTCGACGGCCGCCTCGGCGCCCATGGCGAGTTGTTGGGTGTATGGGCCCTGGAAATGGACAACCGACGCGCCGGTCAGGTCCGAGCAGTCGAAATCGACCGATTGCGCGTCGGCGGCGCCGCTTCCGACCGCAGCGGCGAGCGCAAACGCCGCCGCACCAATCGCCGTTCTGGATACTGAAAACGCGTTCATCAGGCTTCCTCCCTTTGATGTCTCGCTGCGCGGCACGCCCATGCGCCGCGCCTATCGGCTCCGCCGGCGGCGGATCGCCGAATCCAGCGCCACGGCGAGAATGATCATCACGCCGGTGACGAATACGCTCCAGTTCGCGGTGATGCCGAACTGCACGATGCCGCTTGAAATGACCGCGATGAGCAGCGCCCCAAGCGCTGCGCCGACCACTGTGCCGCGCCCGCCCGAGAGGGCCGTGCCACCGATGATTGCGGCCGTGATCGCCAGCAGTTCGTAGCCTGTGCCCAGGTTCGGATCGGCGGTCGAGAAGAAGGCGAGCGTAAGCATCCCCGAAATGCCACAGAGCGCACCGGTCAACACAAGCGTTACGATGCGCACGCGGGCAACGGGGATGCCACTCAGTTCGGCCGCGCGACGATTCGATCCGATCGAGCGTACCATGAAGCCGTATCGCGTGCGGTTATAGACGAGCGAAAGCAATGCGGTGAGAAGCGCGAATGCCCAGATCACCATCGGCACGCCGAGTGGCTCGGAGCCCATGACGGCAAAGAATGAGTGCTCGCGCGGCAATCCGTAGATGAAGCCGCCGCCGGCGATCACCAGCGTCAGCCCCTTGAAGGCCGACAGAGTGCCCAGCGTGATGATGATCACCGGAACCTTGAAGACCGTGGCCAAGATTCCGTTGAGTGCACCCAGAGCCATGCCCGCCAGAATGCCGATTCCCGACCCGAACCAGGGATCGATGCCGTAATCGACGATCAGGATGGCGACCAGATTGATCGTCAGCCCGTAGATCGAGGCGGTCGAAAGATCGATTTCGCCCATTGAGAGCTGAAAGACGACGCCAAGCGCGATGATGCCGAACCAGGCGGCGCGTGAGCCGAAATTGGACAGTGAGTCGAGCGATGCGAAGTTGGGCTGCACCGTGCTGACAAGCCCGATCAGTAGCACGAGGACAACGAGAATACCGAGTTCGCTGACGCCGAAGATGCGGCGCCCCAGGGACGGTCTTGCCGGCGCCTTGACTGTTTGCTCGCTCATTGGAGATTCCTTGCGCCGCAAGCGCCGCCGGTGAGCGCCGCGTGCGCTGAAACAGTGTCCGCGCTCTGGGCAAGGTTGTCGTACCAGTCGATGGCTTCCCTGAGAAAGAATAGCACGCCGTCGGTGGCGCGAAGGTCGGCGGCGTTGTTACCTGCTTCCTCCAGTACGCAGCCAAGATCCTTGACATGAAAGCGGCTGCGCGGGGGGCGCCCGAGCAGGCCTAAAACTAGGACAGCCATGCGCCGCAACACATCCACTCCTCCACGACAGATTTGGTATCAACGTAACTGGAATTGGTGTCAACCCCGAATGTGACGGACAGCACCGGGCGACGCGCATGTGATTTGACCGCAACTAAGAGTTAAATTACTGATATTTATGATGAAATGATTGAATTGTGCGATTGTCTGGCTGGGGGGAGAGCCGTATCCATCAGTACATTCCGCAGAAACTCTTCATTTGGTCTAACTGGTTTGCCGAGCCATTCCAGCGATAGCCAGAGCGCCTTGACAGCGGCTGGGCCAACGAAAGGACCTGAATACTGATGCCGACGCACCGCGGGTTTGACCCTTGAGCGTTAGGTGGTTGGCTCTGCGACGATGTCGGGAATGTGAAGTGGTCGATGGGTATTGACGCGCCAGGCGGCTTGGGCGCGTCGATCGAAGCAGACGACGGAGTGTCAGGTCCTTTTCCCGGCAATGCGCCAGCAGGCGGAGAACGAGGCCGGAGAGCCGCGTCCCGGATTTCTGCTCGAACACGATCTCACGGTCACGCTGCCAGATTATCGCGGCAAGTGCAGGGGCGAGCGATGGAATGTTGCGTTCGACATGAAGGGCGCTCTGGTCATCGACCTGGCGGCATTCCCGGCAATGCTGGCGTTCGGAACCAACACGCCGCGATATCCAAAATGTCAGACCAGATCGCAGCCATCACATGTCCGAACCGCGCAACGATTGCCGTCAGCTCAAATCTGCCCTTGTGCAAACGGAGCCGTCCCCAGATGACATCTTCCGCGCGGGCTGGCGACACTCAGCCGGCCTTGACGACGCGCGAGCGCGACTGTGTGTCCTTAGTGGCGGCCACCGCAAGGCGCGCGCCCGTGTTCGGATCGAAGACATGCGCGGTCTGGGGGTCGGGTGCCAGGCGTAGAACCTGGCCGGGCGTGATGCGCTGTCGGCCTGGCAGCACCGCTGACAGCGTCATGCCGTCCAGATGGGTGACCACCTGCACCTCGCTGCCGGAGGGCTCGACCACGTCGGCCCGCCACGCCAGCGCGTCCCCGGCCTCTGACGGATGCAGGTCGTGTGGCCGGATGCCGTAGCGCACGCGTGCGCCGGCGGGCAGGCCGGCGCGGCCGCCCAACGGCATACGCCAGCCGTTTTTCAGCCGCACGACCGAGCAATCCGTCTCATGCTCGATCGAGCCGTCCATGACATTCATCGTCGGCGAGCCGATGAAGCCGGCGACGAACTCGGTCACCGGCGCGTCGAACACATTCATGGGCGTGCCGGCCTGCTCGATATGACCGCCGCGCATGACGACGATCCGATCGGCCATGGTCATCGCCTCGATCTGATCGTGCGTGACATAGACCGTCGTGCGGCCGAGCTGCTGGTGCAGTTCCTTGATCTCGGTGCGCATCTGCACACGCAGTTTCGCATCGAGATTGGACAGCGGCTCGTCGAACAAGAACACCTTGGGCTCGCGCACCATCGCCCGGCCCATGGCAACGCGCTGGCGCTGGCCGCCCGATAGCTGGCGCGGCTTGCGGTCGAGCATCTCCGACAGGCCGAGCGTTGCGGCGACGGCAGTGACGCGGCGGTCGATCTCTGAGCGGTCCACTCGGCCCAGTTCGAGCCCGAAGGCAAGGTTCCGGCGCACGTTGAAATGCGGGTAGAGCGCGTAGGACTGAAACACCATGGCGATGTCCCGGTCCTTGGGCGACGTGTGGTTGACCGGCTTGCCGTCGATGGCAATGATGCCGTCAGAGACCGCCTCTAGACCGGCGATCATGCGCAGCAGGGTGGACTTGCCACAGCCCGACGGGCCCACGAGCACGACGAACTCGCCCGGTTCGATGTCCAGGTTCAGCCCGTGCAGCACCTGCGTTGCGCCATAGCGCTTGACCAGTTCGATGATCTCGATCGCCGCCATGTCAGGCTCCCGCCGCATGGGCCGAGGCGCGACCGGCGGCGATGTTGGCGAAGTTGCGCTTGATGTGGTCGCTGGCGCGGTAGGTGAGCGCGGTGATGGTGCTGGTCGGGTTGACCGCCGCGCCCGAACACATGACCGAACCGTCGACGATGAACAGATTGTCGCAATCCCAGGCCTGGTGCCACTTGTTGACGACGGAAGTCTCCGGATTGTCGCCCATGCGCGCGGTGCCGAGTAGGTGCCAGGCGCCAGGCGAATAATGGCCCGCTTCGAGGCCGAAGTCGTTGATCCTGTAGTCGGTCGCATTGAGCGCGTCGGCCAGTTCGCGCGATCTGGCGATGCCAAAACGCAACTGCCTTTCGTCGTTCTCGGACAGGCTGTAGGTGACCTTGGGCGCCGGCAAGCCGGAGGAATCGGCGATCGTGTCCGACAACGTGACGCGGTTGTCCGGCCGGGGCAGATCGTCGCCGACGATCAGGCAGCCGATGCCGCGGTCGAAACGCTGCTTGAAGGTGGCATGATGGTGCCGGCCCCAGGGCATCAGGTTGCCCGAATGGGCGCCCAGCGCCTGAAAGCCCGCCCCGTTCATGCGCACGATATGCAGCGTAACGCCATTGACGAAGCCGCGGCTGACATCGGTCTCGGCGAACTCCTCGACGATATAGGCGGCCGAAACGATCCCCTTGTGCGTGTCGAGCGGCTCGTCGACCCAGATGCCGGCAATCGACAGCGTGTGGTGCATCAGATTGCGGCCGACCTGGTCGGACCGATTGGCCAGCCCGTTGGGGTGCCGGCCGCTTTCCGAAAGCAAGAGGAGCCGCGCCGTGCCGATGCCGTTGGCGGCCAGGATCACCACATCGGCGGGCTGGAAATGGCGCGTGCCGGTCTCGATGTCGACATAGACCGCACCGGTCGCCCGGCCCGCATCGTCCGTCTCGATGCACTCGACACGCGCGCCCGTGCGCAAGTGGCAGCCAGCGGCGATGGCGCGGGGCCAATGGGTGCGGGCCATGTCGTTGAGCGCGCCGGTCGGGCAGCCGTTCTGGCAGTTGCCGCAATTGTTGCAGGCCGGCCGGCCGTCATAGTCCTCGCCGAGGATCGCCACAGGCATGTCCCAGAAGTGCCAGCCGAGCCGATTCAGGCCCTGGGCCGCCTTGCGGCCCATCTTGCCCGGCGGCACGGGCCGCGTCTGGTACGGACCACGCGGCGGCATCGCGGGATCGCCCTGCCAGCCGGCGACGCCGCAGGCGCGATCGGCGATCTCGTACCAGTCGGCCAGGTCCTCATAGGCGATCGGCCAGTCGGGGGCGAGGCCGTGCTCGGTTCCCTTGCGGAAATCGGAGGGGCGAAAGCGCGGCCAGGTGGCGGTGTAAATTGTCGTTGCGCCGCCCACGCCGCCCCACATCAAGGTGGTCTCGTCGCTGCTGTCCACCGGATAGTCACTGGCGAGCCCGCGCACATTCGGCGCCGTGTTCCAGCGCGTCTCGCGGATGAATTCCCAATCAGCACGATAGTGCGGAAAGTCCCTTTGCGGCCACCAGGGACCTTGTTCGAGGCAAACGGTCTTCAGGCCGGCCTGTGCCATCTGCATAGCCGCGATGGCGCCGCCGGCGCCGGCGCCGATAACGAGTACGTCGGTCTTTTCGTGGCGGTGGGTCGTCTTGGTTTGCGGCATCGGGCGGCACCTAGCTGAGATGGTCGAGACCGGACAGGTCGACGCGCCGGACCTGATCGGTGGGCACATAGCTTCCGGTCGGCCGGGCGGGCAGGTCGGTGGCCGGATTGAACGGGTCCATCGCATAGCCCTTTGGCTGCGGCGCGTCGTTGTAGTCATGGCCGAGCGCGCGAATCGCGGCGATCACCGAGGGGTGCTCGTAGTAGGTGAAGTAGACGACCCGTAAAAGTGCGGCGAACAGGTCGGGTTCGGCCGCCTCAAGGGCCCGCGCAGCGCTTTCGCCATCGGGCGCGCCGGCGAAGGCCGTGTCCATCGCCGCCAGCAACCTGTCGGCTCCGTTCGCGCCGACCATCACCACAAGGCGCCGTTCAACCGCCCATTGCACGCCGATCGCGGCGGCCGATGGAAAGTCGGCGTCTCCTGGCAGCAACGCGTCGACCACTTCGGCAAGATGGGCGGTTCGCACGGCGGCGGTTTCACTCCTTCCGGCCATGGTCATTGCGCTGCGATGCTGGCGTTGGCGGTGTCGCCCTCGAACACCTCATAGGGGCTTTCGGTCGGCCATTGCGGCCACAGCGGCACGAACATGATGCCGCCGACGACGACCAACTGAAGTGTCTCCGTGCCGGTATTCCAGACCCGGTGCGGCGTGTTGGGCCGATTGAAGGCTGCCCCGCCTGCCTTGAGCGGATAGCGCTTACCCTCGCTCTCCAACTCCCCCTCTCCAGAGATCACGTAATAGACCTCCTCGCAATTGTGCCGGTGCATTGGCGAGTGTTCACCCGGGTCGACTTCGACAACGCCCATGCAAAGCGTCTGCGCGTCGAGCCCGGTCTCCGGATAGACCAGCTTGAGGTCGCGCACGCCGCCCGATTTCTGTTGCATGGGGGCGCCGTCGAGAACCTCCTCGCGGGTGATCGTCACTCGTTTTTCCATTCTTGCTTCCTCCAGTCGTGATCTGTTCGGATCGGTCAGCGGGCGGGCCGTTCTTCGGTTACGGCCGGTCGGCCGGCGATCGGCGCGCGCCGCGCGCGGGCATTGTCAAGATAGCGGCGCGCATCGCGCAAATGAGCGCGCATGGCGGTCTCGGCGGCGTTCGGATTGCGCCGCGCGATGGCGTCGACAATGGCCCGGTGACCGATGGCGGCCTGGCCGACACCGCCCGGCTCGGCCAGGGTGACGCTACGCTCCTGGCCGGTGGCGTTCATGACATAGTCGATCAGGTCGCCGACCACCGAATTGCGGGTCGAGTAGGCGAGCTGGCGATGGAAATCGGCGTCCAGAGCAATTGCCTCGGCGCTGCCTTCGGCGGCGCCGGCCAGCCGGTCGACCACATCACGCAACGCCGCGATGTCTTCGGGCCGGGCATTTTCGGCGGCGAGCGCAGCGATGCCCGGCTCGATCAGGCCGCGCATCTGCAACAGCTTCTCGATCAGTTCTTCATGCTGCTCGCCCCACTGCTCCAGCGGAGCGCGCGGCGTCCAGCTCGCTTCGGGCCGCACGAAGGTGCCGCGTCCGGCCTTGACCTCGACATAGCCGTCGCTTTCGAGCACGCGCAGCGCCTCGCGCAGGCTAACCCGACTGATGCCGAGTCTGTCGCACAGGATCCGTTCGGAAGGCAGCTTCGTTTCGGCAGGCAGTTCGCCGGCCTCGATCAGCGCCTTGATCTGGTCGGCCGTGGTGCTCCATACCGCGTTGCGGGCGATCGACGAAAACTTGGCGACGAGGTCGCTCACTTGACGCCCCCGCTGACAAGGCCGCTGACCAGCCAGCGCTGGGCCAGCACGGCGACCACATAGACCGGCACGAGCCCGGCGACCGAAGCGGCCGCCATTTGCCCGAAATTGACCAGTCGCTCGCCTTGGAACAAGGCGATGCCGATGGTGAGCGTGCGGCTCGGCTCGGTCGTAAAGAAGAAGGCGAACAGGAACTCGTTATAGGCCAGCACCGCGCAGATGATGAAGCTGGCGGCCAGGCCCGGCGCGATCAGCGGCACAACGATGCGCCACAGCGTCGTCCAGGTGCCGGCACCGTCGATCCAGGCGGCCTCATCGATCTCGCGCGGCAGGGCCCGCACGAAGCTGGTCAGTAGCCAGAAGGCAACGGGCACGTTCATCAGCCCGTAGACAACGATCAGTCCGGGCAGGGAGTGCAGTAGCCCCGCATAGCGCAGCAGGAAGAAAAGGGGGATGAGTGCCACCACCGGCGGCGCCATATACGTCGCCAGCGTGAAGGTTGGCAGAAAGCGGCCGCCGGTATTCAGGCGCACCATCGCATAGGTGGCCGGCACGGCGATCGCCATGGTCAGCGCCGCGCTCGAAAGCGAGGCGATCACAGAATTGAGGATGAAACCATCGAGATCGGTGGCGCCGAAGGCGGCGGGCCAGTTGGCAAGCGTCGGCTCGGTCGGCAGGAAACGGCCCGAAAGCACGTCGTCGGGTGTCTTGAAGGAAACCGACAAAAGGTAGGCGAGCGGCAGCACGAAGAAGACGATCACCGCGCCATAGGCCAGGTAGAGCGGCCATTTGCGGGCGTCGGTAGCGCGCTGGCCGGCAAGCTGCGCCTTGTAGACGGCAAGCCGGTCGGCGGGAGAAGCGGTCGAATCGGCCAATGCGAGATCAGCCATTGAGCGCCTCCGCCTGCTTGTGCAGCCAGGTTACCGGAAGCGTGACGACGCCCACCGTGATCGCAAACAGCAGCGTCTGCGCCGAGGCGGCGCCGACATCGAAGTCGCGGAACAGCGTCTCCCAGATCATGTAGGTCGAAAGATTGGTGTCGAAACCTGGCCCACCCGACGTCAGCACATAGACAAGGTCGAACAGCTTGAATGCCATGATCAGCCGCAACAGGAAGATCGCGGCCAGCGCCGGTGCGAGCATGGGCAGGATGACCTTGACGAAGATCTGGACCGGCGTTGCCCCGTCGAGCCGGGCCGCCTCGTAGACGTCCTCGGGGATCGCCTGCAGTGCGGCGAAGGCGAGAATGGCGACAAAGGGCGTCCACTGCCATGTGTCGGCCAGGCCGATCGACAGCATCGCCCAGGGGCTGGTGCCCAGAAATGAAACCGGATCGGCGGTCAGGCCAAGACTCATCAGCATGCCGTTGACCAGCCCGCCGGTCGGGTTGAGGATCAGTTTCCAGGCGACACCCACCATCACCGGCGGCGTCATCAACGGCAGCAGGATCAGGGCACGCACCAGCGAACCGCTGCGCACGGCCGAATTGAACAAGAGCGCGACGAGCACGCCAAGCGCAACCTGGATGAGGCTGAGCGGAACGGCAAAGAAGACGGTGCGCCAAAGCGTGTCGCCAAAACGGCCGCTCAGCGCATAGGCGAAATTGTCAAAGCCCACCCATTCGGTCAGCGGCCGGCCGAGCGAGCTTTCCGAAAAGGACAGAACGATCAAATAGGCGAGCGGATAAACCGCGAAAACGACAAGGCCGACGACCAGCGGGGCGACCATCAGCCATCCGCCGCCCGAAGGCTTGCGTGTCGCCGCAAGCGTGGCGGCGTAGCGCCGCGCCCGCTCGGCACGCGCCTGCCCGGCAATGGACGAGCCGGGCAGGGTGAATGCGGCCGTGTCAGCCAAGAATGCGCTCCCATTCGGCCTGCGTGTTGCGCATGGCCGTCTCGGCATCCTGATCGCCCGACAGCATCAGCGACAATTCGTCCGACAGTCGCTCCATAAGGCGCGGGCTTTCGGGAATGGTTGGCCAGGCGAGCACGCCGGTCATCGAGGCCTGTGCGGCCTGCTGAACCTTCGGCGCAAAGGCCTTGTAGGCGTCGGAGTTGAGGTTGGACACGCGGGTCGGGTCGATGCCGGTGCCCGTGGTTGTCAGCAGGTCGCGGCTGTGCGCCTGACCCGTGGCGAACTTGATGAACTCCCAGGCCATGTCCTGCTTCTGCGAACCGGTCGACACGCCAAAGCCGAACCCGGCATTGAGCGCGGCCAGCGGCTCGGTGGCGCCGCCGCCGGTCGGCATGGCGCCCACGTCCCACTGGTCGACGATTTGTGAGCCGCCCGGATCCTGCGCGTAGACGCCCAGGTCCGTCCAGAACTCCATCATCGCGACCTCGCCGGACAGGAAGGCCGGCAGCGCTTGGTCGAAGGCGGTCTCCAGCGGCGTCGGCAGCACATGCGGCGCGACATCGAGCATCGCCTGGGCAGCCATCATGGCGGCTTCGGAATCCATGGCCGGCGCGCCGTCGGCGCCGAAGAAGGCGCCCCCATGGCCAGCCAGACGATTGACGAAGCTCGAGCCGATGATGATCGGCACGGGGAAGCCCAGCATGGCTGCGCCATAGGCGCCGTCATCGCCGCGCGCCTCGGTCACCGCGCGCACGACCTGGGCATATTCATCCCAGGTTGTCGGCGCCGACACGCCGACGCTGTCGAAGATCGTCTGGTTCCAGAACAGCACATGGGTGTCGCCGTCATAGGGCAGGCCGAAACGGCTGCCATCGTGCAGCGTGTAGACATCGTAGATCGACGGAATGAAGTCGTCCGGCGCGATGTCGGCGGCGTCACGCTCGATCCATTCCGTCACATCGAGCAGGACGCCGTCCTCGGCCAGGGCACCGAGTGTGGGATACCAGTAGTCGATCACATCATACTGGTTGGCGCCCGACTGAACGTCGAGCGTCGCCTGCGCCTGGACCGCGTCATAAGGCACCGAGGTGACGTTGACGGTGGCGCCGGTCAGTTCCTGAAAGGCGGCGGCCATCATCTCGCCGGCGGCGATATGCGGCTGGATGATCATCACATTGAGCTCCTGGCCGGCGAAATCCTGGGCCAGGGCGCGCTGCGATAGAAGATGTGGGCCAAGGGTGGCCAGAGCGCCGCCTGCTGCGGTGTTCCGCAGGAACTGGCGACGGGTGACGGTCGACCGCGCGCGGCCGCCAAGCGAAGTTAATTTCATGTTCTCCTCCCAAACTCCTCGATCGGGTTCACCGGGCTCCCCTGCGGCGCAACCGACATCCGACCCCAGCGGCCGCGGCAATAGCCCAGTTGTGGGCTGTTGACTACTGGTCAGACCACAAATAGTTATCGTCGTATGCGCCGGCGTGTCAACGAGCAAAGGACGATGGGGGCGTCCCGTCGCTTCCGGCCAGCGCAACTGCGGCGGCACCGGCAAGACCGTGGCGGCGCCCGTAGGACAGACAGGGAGGACCAGACCGGCAACCATGCAGATCACGGCGATCCGTTTTATCCTGTGCCAGCACGAACTGGCGACACCCATTCCGCTGTCGGTCGGCGTGCTGACGCATCGCAATTTCGGCCTTGTCGAGGTGGAGACCGATGCCGGCCTTACCGGCATTGGGGAGACCTCGGTCAACTTTCCGCCGTGGTGCATCCACGAGCGGCGCGCGACGATCGAGGAGGGGCTGGGGCCGATGCTGATCGGGCAAAACCCGCTCGAGATCGGCCGGCTCTGGAACCGCATGGTCGACGGCACGCGCGGCTTCACCCGTATGTGGGGACTCGGCGCGATCCGCCAGGCGATTTCGGGTATCGACATTGCCCTGTGGGACATCGCCGGCCAGCACTACGGCGTGCCGGTGCACACGTTGCTGGGCGGCAGCCATCGAAACCAGGCCGAATGCTATGCGGTCGGTTTTTCGGCGGCTGAACCCGACAAGGGCGCCACCGAGATCATCGCGCAGGGATACCGAGCCGTAAAGATCCGCATCGGTTTCGACGATGATGTCGATGTCGCCAAGGCGCGGGCGACGCGCGCGGCGATCGGGCCGGAGGTCAGGCTGATGATCGATGCCAACCAGGCGTTCAAGCCGCCACGCGCGCTGGCCATGGCCAAGCGTCTCGCCGATCTCGATCTGGCGTGGCTCGAAGAGCCGGTCATCAACGATGATGCGGCGGGCTATGCGGCGCTGCGCCAGGCCGTGCCGTCGATGCGTCTCGCCTGGGGCGAGAACGCCTGCGAGCCCGAGGAGGTCGATGCCTTTCTCGAAGCGGGGCTGGTGGATGTGGTCATGCCCGATCCTTGCCGCTGCGGCGGGCTGACCGGGGCGGTCGAAATGTGCCGCATCGCGCACCGTTATGGCGTACCCTTTTCGCCGCACCATTACGGTTCGGATGTCGGCTTTGCCGCCTGCCTGCATCTTGTTGCCAGTCAGCCCAATTTCGACATCATGCTGCGTGACGTCGCACCGGTGCCGCTGCGCGACGCAATCATCAACGAGCCCATCGCCATTGCCGGCGGCAAGGCGGCCATTGCCGACCGGCCGGGGCTTGGCGTCACGCTCAATCGCGCCTTGGTCGAAAAGACCTGCGTGGCGCTCTGACAGTTCCGATATCCAGGGAGGACCCGATGACCATCATGACGCCCATCATCGACGAACGGCTTTCGGCCGCGGCCAAGGCGTTTCTGGAACGGCCCAAGGCGCTGTTCATCGACGGCGATTTCGTCACGGCAAAGGACGGAAAGACCTTCGCCACCGAGGACCCGGCAACGGGCCGGACCATCGTCGAGGTCGCCGAAGCGGGCGCCGCCGATGTCGATGCGGCGGTCGCCGCCGCGCGGAGCGCCTTCGACGGCGTCTGGCGCGACATGGCCCCGGCCGGGCGCGCCGCGCTGATGGCCAGGTTGGCCGACCTCGTCAATGCCAATCTGGAGGAACTGGCCGAACTGGAAGCGCTGGACACCGGCAAACCGGTCTCCATGGCGCGCGCGCTCGACATCCCGTTCGCCGCCGAGATCTACCGCTACTATGCCGGCTGGGCGACCAAGCTGGAGGGCCGCAGCTACAATCTTGCGCTGCAGGGCGATCCGTTCCACTGCTACACGCTGCGCCAGCCGCTGGGCGTCGCCGCCGGCATCATCCCTTGGAACTATCCGTTCGCCCAGGCCAGCTTCAAGATCGCGCCGGCGCTGGCGGCCGGCTGCACGGTCCTGCTCAAGCCGGCCGAGCAGACGCCGCTGACCGCGCTCCGGCTGGCCGAACTGGTCGCCGAGGCGGGCTTTCCCAAAGGTGTGGTCAATGTGTTGACCGGTTTCGGCGAGACGGCTGGCGCGGCGATCACAGCCCATCGCGGGGTCGACAAGGTTTCTTTCACTGGCTCGACAGAGATCGGCAAGAAGATCGCCCAGGCGGCGACCGGCAATCTCAAGCGGGTGACGCTGGAACTGGGCGGAAAGTCGCCCAACGTGATCTTTGCCGATGCTGATCTGGACGAGGCGATCCCTGCCGCGGCAATGGCGATCTTCGGCAATTCCGGCCAGGTCTGCAATGCCGGCTCGCGGCTCTATGTAGAGCGTTCGGCGTTCGACAAGGTGATGGCCGGCATCGAGCAGGTGGCCGCGAACCTCAAGGTCGGCCCCGGCCTTGATCCCAACAGCGAGATCGGTCCGTTGATGTCGGAGGCGCAGCAGCGGCGGGTCACGGACTTCGTGGAACAAGGAAAGCGCGATGGCGCGCACGTCGCCGTTGGCGGGGCGAGGATCGGCAACAGCGGCTATTTCATGCAGCCGACCGTTCTGACCGGTACGACACCGGACATGGCCGTGCACACCGAAGAAATCTTCGGTCCCGTTTTGTGCGCCATGCCGTTCGACGATCCCGACAAGATCCCGTCCGTCGCCAACGACACGCGCTTTGGCCTTGCCGCCTCGATCTGGACGCGGGACCTTTCACGCGCGCACCGGCTCGCCCGCTCGATCAATGCCGGGGCGATCTGGATCAACTGCTTTGGCGTATTCGACCCCAATTTGCCATTCGGCGGCATGCGTGAATCGGGCTGGGGCCGCGAGATGGCGCGCGAGGGCGTTGAAGCGTTCACAGAGCAGAAGGCTGTGACCATAAGGCTTTGAAGAGGCGGCGGGCGCCTGCGCAGCATGGTCGCCGCGCTGTCGCTCAATGCTCGGATTTGACCGGAAGAACGGGCTGTACTGATGCGACGGATGCCCACCAAGTGGCACCGACTATGCGATGACGTGTGCGGATGCCTTCAATTAGTATATTCGAGTTATCGGTGTATGCGTGGTGACCTGCCCCCCGCGGGCCCCTCAGTCATAACGAGAGTCCGCGGGTGAGTTGAAGTGCTCCCCATCATTGGATCGCCCCGGGCCGGAATCTTCGGGTTATATCTCATGCAGCGGCAGCCGCCGATGAGCCTTTCATGAGCGATATCGGCGGCTTGTTGCCGATCGCGCTGTGGGGTCGGACGTTGTTGTAGTCCTTGCGCCATTCCTCCATTTTTGAGCGGGCGTCGTCAAGCGTCATGAACCAGTGGGCGTTCAGGCATTCGCTGCGGAACTTGCCGTTGAAGGATTCGATGAATGCGTTGTCGGTCGGTTTGCCTGGCCGGGAGAAGTCCAGTTCGACGCCGCGCTGATAGGCCCACAGGTCGAGGTCGCGGGAGATGAACTTCGAGCCCTGGTCGACCCGTATCGTCTTCGGATAACCGATGCTTCGGCAGGCCCGATCCAAGGTCGCAACGACATCCTCGCCCCGGTAACTGAACCGTGGATCGACCACTGGCGAGAAGTGCGAGAACGTGTCGACAACGGTCAGGACACGGATCTTGCGGCCAGTCGCCAACTGATCGTGGACGAAGTCCATTGCCCACACATCGTTGGAATGAACGGCATCCGAGCGGTCCTCACGCAGCTTCGCCTTGACGCGGCGCTTCGGCGTCTTGTTGCGCAGTTGAAGTCCCAACGTAAGCGCTGTTTCGGCCCCACCTTTCGCTGTGCGTCGTGATCTGGGATTGGCTCCTTCAGCGGTTTACGGGAAGGAGGTTCTCCATGGACGCTACAATGGAGTTTCTCCCGATCGAGGAAATGCGGCGTCGCAACCGAAGATGGCCCGAT
>NZ_JASHKB010000036.1 GCF_030732865.1 Roseitalea sp. MMSF_3546 | reverse complement strand
TCGGTGCCGGTGGCGAAGGCGCGATCGTCGGCGGTGTCGTGCTCCTTGTCGAACATCGCCGCATCGCGGCCGTCCTTCGTGACGCCTTCGCGCTTCAGATAATCGATGTGCTTGGCCAGCGGCGCGGATCGGAACTTCTGTCCGCGATGGCGCGCGATCCGTGCGTTGACGATGACGCGGCGCTGCGTCCGGGCGAGGCCGCGCGCGACGTTCACGAAACGGCCGCGACCGAAGGTCGATCGCCCGGCGCGCCCACCGGGCGATCGGAAGCGATGGCCGGTATGCCCCGCCTTCTTGGCCGCGCGCATGACCTGACCGACGAAACTCTTCGCCTTCCGGCCCGATGTTCCCTTGTCGCGGATACGGCCGGGGCGGATACGGATGTCGTTGTCGCGTCCGCTCACGGTGAAACGGCCCATGCTGGCCGACTGGCACGGCAAAACGGCAGGAAAAACAGGGCGCTAGCGGTATGTGCGGCACTGTCGACTGTCGTGCGGCGTGCGAAAAACCCAACAACAACAACGCCGTAGGCGCCTCGCGCGCCCGGCCTTTTATCTTGCCCTCCTGCCGTTGTTCCACTCTCCGTGTGCTGCACTCCTACCGATGATGCGATGATGCACGCCGTGGTGCGCCAGACTGCGATTGGGTCGATCATTGCGAATTCTCCGCCTGGGGACGGATGAAGAGACCTGTCGGGCGCTCTTCAGGCTGTACGAGATTTGAGATCGCGGGCTGGGCTGACGGTCCATCGGATGCTTGCTGATCGGCGATTGGTTGGTCAGCGGAACGGCGATCGATCCGGGCGACGAAGAGCGGTGCGGCGCGCCAGTCGACGACAATCGTCGTGCGCTCGCTCTGCGGAGGAACTGTCGGCGCGCCGGTGACGATGGGCGCTAGGGCGGTGACATAGGCGCGGGTTTCGCGCGGCAGCGGTCGGCCGGTCGCGAGGTGCTCGGCGTAACGCTCCGGTCCCGCATTGTAGGCTGCGAGAAACCCCGGCGCGCCGAAGCGGTCGTACATCTCCCGCATGTACGCAGCGCCCGCCAGGATGTTGTCTCGGGGCTCGAACGGGTCGCTGCCGAGACCGTAGCGGGCGCGCAGTTCGTCCCAGGTTCGCGGCATGATCTGCATCAGGCCCACGGCGCCGGCGCTGCTGACAGCATGTGGGTCGTTCGCACTTTCGGCCCGCATGACGGCGCGTATCCACCGCTCGGGAATGGCGAAGCGCTGCGCCGCTTCGGCGATGTAGGCGTCGATCGCTGCCCCCTGGACTGTCGCCTGCGCGTCGGCCGAAACGTCGACGGTTTGCTGCGACACCGCGGCCGATGGGCTGCTGAACAGGAGCGCGGCTACCACAAGCGCTGCGGGACGGACCGCGCCCGAATGGTGGGCAGTCTGCAGAAGACGGACCATCGATCAGTCCTCCCGCGTCCAGATCGGCGTCGCTTGGCCGATGATCGTCTCGGCGCCGAGCGGCCCGAAATACCGCCCGTCCAGGCTCGCGGGATGATCTGCGTTGAGAAAGAAGACCTTGCCGTCCGTGAGCCGATGGCAGCCGCTCCAGACAGGCAGCGGGCGGTCGAGCCGGTCGCGCTCGCGCGCCTCGGCGATTGCCTCTCCGTCGATGCGAATGACGGCGCCATCGCGGCACACTTCGGCGCCCGACAATGCCGCAATGTGTTTCAGGAGCGGCGTGTCGTGACCGAGATAGCGGTTCTCGACGAGCCAGGCTTCGAGCGGCTCGGGCGGTCGCACGGCGACCAAGGCACCCACTTCCAGGGTCTCGATCGGGATGACGGCGTAGAAGCCGACCGGAACGCTGGACGATGGATTCCAGAGCGCGACCGGGTCGCTTCGGACGACTGCCGATGCGCCGATCAAGGCAAGCGCCGACCCGCCGAGGATGAGAGTTTTGCGCGCGCGTCTCATGCGTCGATCTCGCGGCGCTTGAGCCAGGCGTCATGGCGCAGTTCGTTATAGGCGCGCGGGTCGAGACCGGTGATCAGCCGGTTGTGGACGTGCCGCCAATGGTCCGGGCAGACGTCTTCTGGGGCGAGCCCGAGCGCTTCGATCTGGTCGATGGCGAGCAGCGCCGCCTCGACTTTCGGCCAGCCGGAAAGGCGCAGCAGAATCTCGCCACCGGGCGTCACGCAAGGCACGGTCGAACAGTTCGCGCCCGGCTGAACGGCGCGCAGGATGTCGATCCGGCTCTCGACGGTGCCGTAGTCGTTCGACGACCATCGGACGAAGGCGAAGACCGCGCCGGGATCGAAGCCGACGGTGCTCCGGCTGCGGCTCGTCAGCGTCTCCTGGACGATGCGGCCGAAGCGAATCCAGCGCTCGACCTGCCCTTCGATCCACAAAAGATCGACTGTGGTGCGGCAGCTCATGAGCGGCTCTTGTCCGCATAGGCGGGCGAGATGGCCGCGTGCCGCTTGGCGGGCAACACGGTGTCGCCGGTGTCGTCGGAGGTCGATGACTTCTCGCCGCGGCCGACCCAGGCCCGCAAATCATCGACAGCGTAAACGACGCGCCCGCCGATCTTCGAATAGCGTGGGCCGGTGCCATAGGTGCGGTGTTTTTCCAGCGTGCGGCCGGAGAGCCCGAGAAAGCGGGCGGCTTCGGGGGTTCTGAGATAGCGCGGCGGAAGGCCGGCATTGGGATCGGGCATGGGGTGCGCCTCCGGTGCTTGCGCCGCGCCGCGGGATGCGGCGGGCTGTCGGAGGTCACAAAAGCGGAGAAGCGTGTCCGGGAGGGATGACGATCAGCGATCGACGAAAACGTCACCCCCTGTCCAGGACTTAGGCCGGCGGTCGCTCGGCGTGGTTAGAAGGGAATACCGTCGTCTGAAGTCTGCTCCGCCGACACGCGGTCGGCCTCGATGCGCTCGATGAAAGCCAGTGATGAGAGCACACAATCGACAATGAACTGCGCTTCCGACACGACCAAGAGATCGTTGTCGTGAGCGAAGGATCGCTTGTTTCGCGCGTCGTTCAGCCCCTCGAAGAGCTTGTGCTGGACACGCAGCGTTGGCAGCGCGAATGCGCTGACGTCGCCGCTATCGCGCAGCAGTTTGCCATACGCGCCGAAGATAGCGTGCAAGGGCGTCGAGGCATCGACGGGTGCGCCGCGCTCGGCGAGCAGCGCGCGGAAGCGTTTGACGCAGTAGGTGTGAAGCCGGTCGATCGCCACATCGGGCTTCTCGGCCACTAGATCGCCTGCGATCGAGGCGCGAAGCTTCGGCAGCGTGGTGTCTCGAGAGAAGTCTTTGAACGCGTCGTCGAGATTCAACGAAGACGCATTGTCGAGCTCGTCCGTAAACTGGTCGAGCCAGGATTTGAGACGCTCTTCCTCGCGCGGATCGTCTTCGCTGTATCCATCGAGACCGCAGCGATACGCCCAAAGCGCACGCAGAACCTTCGCGACGAGACGCGGTTCGGCGACTTCGACGAAGCCTCTCAGTGTCTTGCCTTTGCTGTGACCCTCGATCTGAAAGCGCTGTTGGAAGATGTCGAGGTCGAGGGTTTCCTCGAACCATTCGGCCATCGTGCGGTCGGAGAAATCGAGGACGTAACCGCCGCCGCTGTGAAAGATGCGATCGAACGTCATCCTGTGCTGCGAGGTCAGGCGGCGCGTCCGCCCCAAAATTGGCGGCGTATTCGAAGCATTTTCTCGTTCTGTCGAAGTCATGCTCGAAAGATAGATAGAGCACTGCCGCGATTGCAACGCAGCAGGTTTCGAGGCTGATCAATGCAGTCTCCCTTGCAAAAGCCGCCGATAGCCATGGTCAATCAACATCCGTCCGTGTGCGGCAAGGCGTGCGACCTGCGCCTTGAGCGAGCTCGTTTTCCAGGGTTCCTCAACGACGCGCCGGGCGCCGAAGAAGACGGTGGCGACGGACCGATAGCTGGCGCCGTCGCGTCGCCCGTCGACAGTGCGCAGCGCCCGCTTCAGGCGTTCGCGCTGCTGGAGCGTTAGCGGCGGATCGGCCGTGCGCTCGATCAGCCGGCGTCGCAGGCGGTCGGCCGCAGCGACACGGGTAGGCCAGTCATCGTCCAGCGGGATGAGGACGCCAAGCGACTCGGAGGCAGTGTCCGTGTTGGCGCGAACAAGAACGGCGCCGCTGTGAAGGCGCATCCAGGAGAGGCCCCGGTCATCGGTGCGCTGCTCGGCGATGTTGTCGGCGAAGCTGACGGATGGCAGCCCGAGGTCTGGCAGAGCAGCGACCAGAGTGACGACGGCCGGCGCGATCTCCGGTCGCCAGAAGACGGGCGCGCTGGGTGCGGCGATGTCGGGATCGACAGGGAAAT
Organism: Roseitalea sp. MMSF_3546; assembly: GCF_030732865.1. Taxonomy (GTDB): domain Bacteria; phylum Pseudomonadota; class Alphaproteobacteria; order Rhizobiales; family Rhizobiaceae; genus Roseitalea. Next base: position 21,595 of record NZ_JASHKB010000036.1, on the reverse strand, counting down.
CGCAACCCCCAATCAGCGGGCGCTTCTCCGCCATGTCGCATCCGCGCATAGTCCGCGCGATAGCTTTCGTTGCGTCTCAGGCACTCCCAGGCAAGCCCGGAAACGTCGAGGCTGTCGAAATGGTCGTAAGCTCGATCATCGCGCCAATCGCGGGGCATGGCCGATCTCTCCGCTATTGCGTGATCAACTCAAAAAAGCCCCCGTGCTAACGATATTCGTCCGCTGGTTGTACTTGCCTAGTACCACGATCGGCATGAGGTGATGCGTGGTGTGCATCACCGCTTCGTTAACTGGATGAAGGGAGACCTCTGGTCAGGAGATCGCGGTAACCGTGTTCGGTCATCCAGTGGGCGCGTTTGAGATGGCTGTTATGGACCTGGCGCGCACGCTCCGGTTCGTTTTCCGGATCAATGCCAAGCAGGATTCTTGCGACCTCAGCGACCGATGCACCGGAGTTTTCGGCATCGAGGAGACGCATATAGAGCTTCAGGTGGTCACGATCGTAGATCGTGATGCAATCGTCGGAGGGCGGGGCGTCTTCGAGCGGCGGGTCAGGCGAACGGTTCATTGCGAGGTCTTCGAGCGGGCGTCACCAAGGGTTAATGAACTGGAAACCATGCGATGAGCAACTGCGGCCCGGTTTCAAAGTGCCGAATCGCTGTGAATGAATCGATCGGCGCGTTCTGCAGTTCTCTGTCTCCAAAGGCTTCTCTCGGTCGTGCATCTTAGAGGCCGTTTCGAAAGTTGTTGAGCGGTCGAGGCTCATCTGATTCCAAGGAGTTGCGAAGCTTCCTGGAGATTGTCATGTGGACCCCGACCACCCGTAAGCAGCATAGTCGCCCTGCGGCGCGATACCAGACCGATTTGACGGACAAGGAGTGGCGGCTGATCGAGCCGTATCTGCCTGCCGCTCCGAAGACAGGCCGGCCCCGCGCCTGGCCGATGCGGGAAATCATCAACGCGATCTTCTACGTGCTGCGCGGCGGCATCACATGGCGGCTCTTGCCGTCGGATTTTCCGCCGTGGCCGACCGTCTTTCGCTGGTTCGCGGCCTTTCGCGACGGTTCGCTGTTCGAGAAGATCAACCACGCACTGGTCATGGCGGATCGCGAACGTGTCGGCCGCGACGCCCACCCGTCCGCCGCAATCATCGACAGATGGGATGGTTGCCGCCCTCCCCAGACGGCATCGCGATGTGCCAGCATGGTAATCTATGAGCCATGAAGCGGAGAGCCTATCAGGATCACTAAGCGCCGGCGCCGAGGGGAGTGTAAGAAGTCGATGACCTGAATGGGCGTAACGATCGAACAGATCTGGGTCAGGAAAACCAGCCTTTGGCTACGTGCCTCCAAGCACGATCGACAGATTTGGACCTGATCCGCTGATCTCCATACCGGCCCGCGGCTTCTGAAAGCGCCGCACATCGAGGCCTGAAAGAAGACCGCACTCGATCGCTCGTCAAAGGGATCAAAAACTTCTTGCATCACGGGCGGCAACCAAAGAAGAAGCCAAAGCGTCAAGACCACCGAAGCTGGCGGGCCGCGTGGCTATGATGCCGGCAAGAAGATCAAAGGCCGCAAGCGCCACGCCTTGGTCGACACGGACGGGCGGGCGCTGCTTGTCGAACCCCATCCAGCCAACATCCAGGATCGCGATGCCGGCGGCCCGTTGTTGCAGGTGTCGCGCCCCTTCTTCCCTTTCGTCAGGCACGTCTGGGCCGATGGCGGATACAATCATGAGCGCGTGACACAAGCCACAAACATCCTCGTCGAAATCGTCAGAAAGCAACCCGATCAGGTCGGCTTCGTCGTTCTCCCGAGGCGGTGGGTGGTCGAACGCTTCTTTGCCTGGATCGGTCGCAACAGGCGGCTTGCCAAAGACTTCGAAGCGAGCGTCAATTCCGCCGCAGCATTCCTCTATGCCGCATCCGCAATGCTGCTCATTCGCCGATTGGCCCGCTCGTCATGACTTTCGAAACCGACTCTTAACGGATGGCATCACGAATTGTAGAGAATACTCCGTGGTTAAATACTCTACAATGCTGGTTCTTCGCGATCATGTCGATCCGCGAAACGCTGGCAACGAATCTGAAGAAGCTACGCCGAAATGCAGGGCTCTCGCAGGAAGAACTGGCGCACCGCGCACAGATTGATCGAACGTACATAAGCTCGATTGAGCGCTGTCAGTATGCAGCGAGCATCGACGTGCTCGAACGGCTCGCACGTGAATTGGGCGTCAAGCCGGCTGAGCTGTTGGAGGAGTCCGCTCGAGACTGACCTGAGAAAACGCCCCGCCCGGCTTGCCGGACGGGGCGTGTCGCTGGCGGCTTCAGTCGCCGTTCTGGCGGCGGGCGCGCGACCAGATGAGGCTGTAGCTCTCTTCGCCTTCGACGACCGTGTCGTCGAAGAGGTTGGCGTAGATCGGCTGGGTGAAGCTCGGATCGTCGAGCTTGAGGCTCAGATAGTCGCGGCCCTCGTTAGAGGTCTTGGACCAGGCGGCGCCGATCTCGGCGCAGCCGACGAAGACCCGGTGGCTCGGCGCGTTGCCGTTGGATGAGCCTTCCTCAGGGACGATGCGGACGTTCTTCGCCTGCACGCTGAGGGTGACGATTTCACCGACGAACTCTTTGCCGGTCTTCTTGAAGGTTCCGATGGTGGCCATGTCAGTTCTCCTTTTGGCTTCGAGCCCGCGCCCTTCGCGGCCTCGATGGCGATCGAAGAGGCCGGGGCGACCGCAGACGCAGCCCCTGTGGCCCGCAGCGTGAGCGGAGGACGGCGGGGACGGTCTTTCTTGCCTCGCGAGGAATGGCCTACGGCCAGGGGACGAAAGTCCGGCCCCGCCGTTGCGGCCGAGGCGGTCGAGGCGTCAGCCGACCCCGGTCAGATCAGCCCATTGAGAGGCCGTGACGGACGCGGGTGACGGGCGCTCGGGAGAGAGGCTGACAGCCGCGCATGGATACCGGCAAGACCCCGGCGGCGGGTGTCGCGCGAAGACAGGCTTAGACATGCAGAAAGGCGAAGTCGCATCCTTTCCAACAGGATCTCGCCTGACGGAAACAGCGACTCGCTGGCGGGAAGATGGCAGGACCGTTGAGTTTGGCGTCGATGCGCTCAAGCGGGAACGAGGTGCAGCGATTTTGCCCTCAGGCGCAAACCGGATCCCTCTTTCCGGACACGATCAACATCGGGTGACGGTCGCAGATGTGACGGATCGAGAGTTTCAGCCGTCGTTGGCCGCGCGCTTTCCAGTCGTGGAGATCGCCGTCTGCGGCGAATCCTCGTCCGGCCCGGCGAGGGAGGCGATGCGCGCCCAAGCCGTGGCGCCGACGATGATGGCGCCGATCCACGCGAAGACGAGCGTCCAGGTCTCGCCCGCGCCGCCGATCTCGGCGAGGCCTTTGATGGCGTGGTAGCCCGCAATACCGGCGGGCGCGGCATAGACAGGGCCAATGGCGAGCCTGACGGGTACGGAACGGATCGTCGCGAAGGCGATCTGACCCGCGATGAGGGCGATCGCGCCGGCGAAGAATGCGGATGCAAACGCCGCGATAAGGCCGGCGTCGGTGTCATAGACATACATGCCGACCGTGACGGCGACGAAGAAGGGGAGCGCATAGACAGCGAGCGTGAACAGCAAATAGATGAGCAGGCCGAGCCCGAACGCGCTCAAGATGGCGGATATGAACATGGGCGGTCTCCTCGATGAGAGCGCGTCCCCAACCGCCGCCATGACGCGATGGAAGTATAGCGCGAGGTATCGCGCGCCGGAATATTCCGGCGCGTTCGGGTGATGCGCAGCGGGCATCGCTGGGTCACGACGCCCTCGCTTTCCTTGGGCGGAAGTCGTAGAGAGGGACGCCCATCTGTCTGGCCTTGTCGGCGAGGTTGTCGGTGATCCCCGAGCCCGGGAAGACGATCAGCCCGATCGGCGCGGTGTCGAGGAGCTGGTCGTTGCGCTTGAACGGGGCGGCCTTGCCGTGGCGCGTCCAGTCGGGCTTGAAGACGATCTGCGGACACTTGCGATTGTCGGCCCAGCAGGCGGCGATCTTCTCAGCGCCCGTGGGCGATCCGCCGTGCAGCAGGACCATATCGGCGTGCTTGGCATGCACCTTGTCGAGCGCGGCCCAGATGGCCGTGTGGTCGGCGACGTCCGTCCCGCCGGCGAAGGCGATCTTCGTGCCGGTCGGCAGGAGCGGTTCGAGGTCTGTTCGGCGCTTGGCGGCGAGGAAGTCGCGGCTGTCGATAAGCGAGGCGGTCAGATTGCGTCGGTTCGTGTGCGAGCCGGAATGCGGATGCCAGGTCTGTCCGAGATGCGCTTCGAAAAGGTCGGCGGCGACATCGCGCATGCCTTCATAGGCGTTGCGGCGCTCGATCAGGGTGAGGCCCTGTGCGGTCAGCTCTTCGAGTTCGACTGAGCGGACCTCAGAACCGTCCTGTTCGCGCTGGGAGCGCTTCTGCGCCTGTTCGTTGGTGTCGAGTTCGCGGTCGACGCGGGTCGCCATGCGGTGGAAGACGTTGGTCGTCGACCAGAGCAGGTCTTCGAGATCGGGTTCGAGCCGTGTGTCGCTCAAGCTGACAATGAGCGCGTCGAAGATGTCGGTCAGCGCGCCTCGAATACTATCGGCCTCGGGCAGCGGTCTTGGGTCGGGCTCGCCGGCAAAGGGTCGGTAGCCGTGGAGTTGCAGCTCGTCGAGGACCATGGCGGTCGATGAGCGGCTGGCGGTGTCGGCATGATCGGTCATGGCGGATCGTCTCCTCGTTCGAAGACCGCGCCTCTCGCGGCCTTCCCGGGCGACGGGAAAGCGGCGGCCGTCCGGGCCTGCATTCTCAGGGGTCCCCATCGCGCTCGCGCGATGGGGTGGAACCGGAGCGTCAGCGGAGGACGGCGGAGGCGGCCCCGTTTTGTCTCGCGATGCAAAGCCGAACCTCTGGTTCGGCGGCGGAAAACGGGGCCGTCGTAGCCGTTGCCGGACCGGGCGGGCTCCGCTCCGTCTCGCCCCTCTCAAGGAAGGCCGGAGGCGTGGCTCTGTATCGGGGAAACGTATCCGCGACCGGTACGACGACGCTCTGGCAGCGATCTATCAGGCTACGGAGGATGGCAGCAGGATTGCGGCGTCGTCCGGCGCCAGTTGACTCCGGAGGTGCGCGCGGAGGCCTTGCAGCCCGAATGCGCGCAGATCTTCGTTTGCGTCGCTTCGCCGAAAGCGGAGTGGCACTGTCTCGATGCACTGGCCATGCGCCCTTTCGGCCAAAGCCTCGGTCGCGATTCGGCCCGCTTCGTCGGCGTCGGCGGCGATGTAGAGACGCTCGATCCCGCTGGGCGGCGCGAGCGCTGCGAGGTGGTTCGCCGAAAGGGCCGCGATAACCGGCAATTTGGGGAGTGCCATGCGCAGCGACAGCATGGTTTCAAGGCCTTCGCCCGCTGCGACGATACGGGCCGCTGCGCCGATGCGCACGCCGTGCCCGAGCAGATGGCCCATCGCCTTGCGGTTCGGATCGAGCGGCGCCTTGTTCGCGGTCTCGGGATCGAGCCAGGTCCGATGCAAACCGGTGATGTTGCCGTCAGCGTCGGTGACCTTCGCCAGCAAGGCCGGCCAGGCTTCTGGTTTGGCCATATCCGCGCGATCCTCGCGCCAGTAATAGCAGTCCGGGTGGAAGCGCAGGGCACTGACCGTCCGGACACCGACAAGGCCGCGTCCGGCGAGATAGCGCTCCGCGAGAGTGCCGGCGATCGGTTTGCCCATGGCCCACAGCCTTCGCCCGGCTTCCGGCGATCCGGTGGGGGCTTTGGCGAACGGCTCGGGCTTTGGCGGTTCGGGCCGCGGCAGGCTGAGGAACCGGCGTGCCTCGGCGGCGATGTCGGCGAAGTCGACCAGACCGCAACTTTCACGGATGACGTCGAGCAGATCGCCATGCTCGCCCGTCGCCGCGTCGGTCCATTTGCCGGCCGCGCCCTTGCCCGACTCCGGGCCCTTCAGGCGGACGTACATCGAGCGGCCCGGCGTGTTGCGGACATCGCCGACGATCCAGTAGCGGCCCTGCTTTCGCCCGTTCGACAGGTAATGACGGCAGACGGTTTCGGCCTCGCGGCCGAGGCGCTGCGCGAGGTCTGATGCTGAATTCTCCATGTTCGGTCTCCGGGAAGCGCGCACGAAAAAGGGCCTGCCGCGTCCGGCAGGCCCCAGGCGCGAGGGAGCTGGGGGAGCGCTCCCTCGATTGGTGGTCGCCTCAGGCGAAGGCGGCGACCTGCTCATCATCGTCGATCGGCTCGACATCGCCCACGACCGTTTCGCCGTCTTCTGCCGCCGATTGCGCTTCGCCTTGCCCGACTCGTTCGACATCACCGTCGTCGACGATTTCGAACTCCGGCTCGTCAGGCTCTTCCACGAGCGCTGGCGTGCGCAGCGGCGCAGGCAGCCAGCCCGTCCCCGCCAGCAGTTCTTCCGCGGCTTCGACCATTTCGGGCTTCTTGAACCCGGCGATGCGGTCGGCGTCCTTGTCGCCCTTCGCCTCGCGCACGGCGGCGAGGATCTGCGCCTTGGTGACGCGGCCGAGATAGTTGTCCGCCGTCGGTGCCCAACCCGCCTTCACCATGTCGAGGCCGAGCGTCGATGCGAGAACATCAGCGTGGGCGATCTGGCGCGGCTTGCGATAGTGCGGTTCCTGGACGGCGTTGACGGTCATCGCCACGCAATGGGCGAAGAGTGCGTCTCGGCTGTCGCTGTCCCACTCGGCCAGCGCATCCCACAGGTCTTCCGGCTCTTTCGGAAGATTGCCCGCCCAGGTCTCGATCCCGAGATCGATCGACTGGACGTACCGAGCATCACCGAGGTTCGGCGCTTGCGACCCGAACTGGGTGGAGCGCGGCGTGATCTCGACGCAACTGTCCTGGCCGTAATGGTAGAAGAGCTGCAGGACCATCGCATGCAGGCAGGCGAGCATGGCGAGTTGCGGATCGCCCGCGAGCGCATCGCGCAGCGCCATCGTGCGATGGACGGTCAGCTCGCAGATGAGGCGATCAGACAGCGGTTTGGTGCCGTCGTCATCCTCGTCTTCGTCGACCTGATGTGCCTCCGCACTCTCGTCGTCGGTGACATCATCCGCATTGGGGTCGACAGGTGCAGCACCCTCGGTCGCGTCGGTTTCTTCGACCGGTTCATCCTCGGGCCGCACATAGCCGCGCTCGACGCGCAGCCGCCCAGATCCATCGATGCTGACGAAGGCGCCCGCGATGGCATAGTCGTCCGCCTCGAACCGGATCGGGCGGTTCTGGAGCGCTTCCATCGCCGTCTCGATCTCGCCCAGCCGCTCGTCGATGTCCTCGGGGAGTTCGTCTGCTTCGGCATAGTCGTCTTCGAGCTTGTCGTATTCGGCTTTGAGCGCGGTGTAGCTTTGCTCTTCCTCCTCGCTCATCGGCTCGGCCTCGCCGCGAATGCGCCGCAAGTCGTAGGTGTGGCCATAAGGAAAGTCGGTCGCGACCTCGATCCACTTCCATCCCTCGACGCGGATCGCTTCGGCCTCTTCGTTGAGCTTCTCGGCGACCATGGTCTCCAGAAGCGCCGCGTCCTGCAGCCAGCCGCCATCGTCGGTTTGGAACAGGTCGCGCAGCACCTCGCCGCCGGCTTCGACATAGTTGTCGAGGCCGACGAACTGAGCCCGCCGGTCGGAGGCGCGCACGGCGCCTTCGGTCAGCATGCGGCGGACTTCATAGGGCTGCTTGTTGTAGTGCTGCTTGAGCGCTTCCCAGACCTGTTCCTGGCGCTCATGATCGGGATTGACCGTGAAGGCCATGAGCTGTTCGAGGGTCATCTCTTCGTCCGCATAGGCCTCCAGCAGGGTGTCCGAGACGGATGCGAGCTTGAGACGCTGCTTGACGACATTGACCGAGACGAAGAAGGCGGCCGCGATCTCTTCCTCGGACTTACCTTTCTCGCGCATCGCCTGGAAGGCGCGGAACTGATCGAGCGGATGGAGCGGCGCGCGCTGTACGTTCTCGGCGAGGCTGTCTTCCTCGGCCAGACCTTCGGTCCGCACGATGCAGGGCACTGGGGCCGTGCGGTTCAAGCGGCGCTTCTTCACCAGCAATTCGAGCGCCCTGAAGCGGCGCCCGCCCGCCGGAACCTCGAACATGCCGGTCTCGGCGCCGTCCTCGTCGAGCACGGGCCGGACGGTCAGGCTCGCCAGCAGCGTGCGCCGGGCGATGTCTTCGGCCAGCTCCTCGATCGAGACGCCGGCTTTGATGTGGCGGACATTCGCCTGGCTGAGCACCAGCTTGTTGAAGGGGATGTCGCGCGAGGCGCTGAGGGTGATTTTCTTCGACTTGGTCATGAGACTTCTCCGCGACGGGCGGCCAAGAGACACTCTCTCGGGCCTCCAAACCCGTCACGAAAACCACGGCCCACCTCTCCCTCTAGGGAGCGATGGACCGTGGGCGGATGGTTGGGGCTGAACGGAAACGCCTACGCGGCGCGCTCCAGGAGCGCCTTGGCGCGGGTCTCCATGGCGAGGCGCGCGTCCTGCTGCGGCTTGGACCGGGCAACGGCGGTGATGCCTTGGACGAAGTCGAAGACGCTTGTCGGTGGTCGGTCTTCCTCGGCTAAAACCGTCTCGACGATCTTGCCGGTCTCGGCTTTCGAGAAGCCACGCTTGCGCAGGAAGTCGGCGCGATCCTCGTCGCTTCGGGCGACGATCTTCTCACGCGCCGCGCGGATGCCTTGGATGAAGGGCTGCGGCGACGAGTCGGCGAAGTTGGCCAGTGCTGGCGCCGCTTCGTGCGCGAAGCGGTTGGCGGCGTATTTGGAATGCCGGATCGTGATCTCCTGGAAGTCCTCGACGCCCCAGAGGTTGCGGTTCTGGCAGACGGCGCGGAGATAGAAGCTCGCGATGCCGAGCGTCTTCGCGCCGACCTCCGAGTTCCAGCAATAGAAGCCGCGGAAGAAGAGGTCGGGCGAGCCATCTCGCAGCGTGCCTGCCTCGATCGGATTCAGGTCGTCGACCAGGAAGAGGAAGACGTCGCGGTCCGAGGCGTAGAGCGTGGTCGTGTCCCTGGTTACGTCGATCATCGGGTTGTAGACGCCGGTCGACCAGTCGAGGACGCCCGGAACCTTCCAGCGCGTGTCGCCAACACCGTCGCCCGCGATGCGCTGGACCGCCGCGACGAGCTCATGATCGTAGATGCGGCCATAGTCCGGGCCCGTGACGGCGCGCAGTTCGGTGCGACCGTTTGCGACCTCCATCGTCTTGACCTGCTCGGCGCGGTGATTGGTGAGGCCATATTGTAGATTGATGCCCGCGAGCGGGGCTGGAAGCTGGCGCAGATAGGCGGCCGGTGCGCTGACCAGGCTGGCGAGCTGGCCGAAGCTCCAATGGGTCGGCGCGACGGGTGCTTCGGTATCCGGCAGAACGAGCGCCAGGTTCTCCGGATCGTCGCGATGCGCTTCGACCCGGATCGCCGCGCTCTCGACCGTGCGCGTCCGGCTCCGTTCCGCGCGCCCCTTCACGGAAGCGTAGAGGTCCGAAAGGGAGAGATACTTCTCGTCGTCGGGCCGCGAAAACCACTCGGACGATACCCGCCCGTTATTCCCGCCGCGGGACACATCCACCTTGTAGCCGCCGCTCTCGGGGCGGCCGTTCATGATCTCGATTGCAGTCATGGCTGTTCTCCATGACGGGCGGCCCGAGAGCCTCTCTCTCGACCTTCAAACCCGTCACGGCGATAGCCGTGGCCCTCTCACTCTGGCCGCCCCGCATGACATAGCGGCCTTACGCCATACCGGCGCGCCGCGCCCCGCGTCAGGGATGGACGTCCGTCAGGGGGAAGACCCATGAGGGGCTTCCGCTTCGCCGACAGCCCGGCCCGCAGGGGACGCCTGCCTACCTCCTTCGATGATACGAGACCTCACAGCCTGGACGCTGGAGTGTGAGGTTTCGTATCACTTTAAGTTCTGTCCGAAGCGCACCTACAGATTTCGGACACGGTTCTTGCGATCTGTCCGAAATAGCACTACATATTTCGGACATGACAGCCACCGTATCAGACTTGAAAACCGCGATCCTGAAGCGCATCGAAAAGGGTGCGACAAGAGGGGTTTGGACGCCGCGAGACTTCCTCGATCTTGGCGCGCGCGACGCCGTGGACAAGACACTGCAGCGGCTGACACGCGCTGGAAGTCTGCGACGGGTGGATCGGGGGCTTTACGACAAACCGTCATTCAACAGTCTGACGCAGAAAAGCAATCCTCCCGATCCAAGACAGGTTATCGAGGCCATCGCTCGACGGGACCAAATCCGCGTACTCGTCGATGGCATGACTGCCGCGAATGATCTCGGACTTACGAATGCGGTTCCTGCAAAAATCGTCGTGCACGCGGATGCGCGGCTCAAGTCGGTCTCACTCGGCCAACTCGGAATCACGTTCAAGCCGACCGCTGCAAGCAAGCTGTACTGGGCCGGTCGGCCGGCCATGCGCGTCGTCCAGGCGTTGCATTGGCTACGGGACACGATGGGTAACGTCGATGAGGATGCCGTTCTTAAGCGGCGGCTGACCGCAATTCTTCAGAACCCAGAGAATGGACAGGCGATCCGGGAAGATCTGCAGGCGGGATTGTCGACCTTGCCAAGCTGGATGCAGACCTTTTTGCGGCCGATGTTGAAAGAACAGGCCGACACATGATGAACTCTGCATTCGATCAGGTCATCGCAGCAGACGATGAAACACGGCTGGGTCTATATACGACGACTGCCCAACGCCTCGGTACGACACCCCAAAACGTCGAAAAGGACTTCTGGGTTTGCTGGACCCTTGATGCACTCTTTAACGGATTGGCAGACCGGCCACGCTTGCTGTTCAAAGGCGGCACATCACTCTCCAAAGGGTTTGGCCTGATCAAGCGCTTCTCGGAAGATATCGATGTCACTGTCTTCCGTGACGATCTGGGAGAAGCAGCTTCTATCGCGGAGCTGGAAGCTCTCAGCGGTAAGAAACGCGGCAAAGCTCTCGATGCGATCAAGGCGGCGTGCGAGACTTACATCAATGGCGCATGCCTGGCGGACCTGACCGCGATCATAGGCGAAACGGCCAAACGCAATGAGGTTAGCACGGAACAGCTCCGCATTGAGCCTGACCCCGAAGACAGTCAGGCGCTCTATGTGCGTTATCCGACGGCAACGCCCGAGGATGCTTATGTCGGTAAGGCTGTAAAGATCGAGTCCGGCGCGAAGTCCGCTCTCGATCCCAATTCGGATCGCGTCATCCGGCCGTATCTAGAAAGTGATATCCCAGATATCGACTTGGGCGTCGGTAACGTCACAACGGTCGATCCGGAACGGACCTTTTGGGACAAGGTCGTGATCGTGCATGGGCTGCGGCGCTGGTTCGACAACCGCGGAGAACTCAAAGGAAACGGCCAACGGGTCTCGCGCCACTATTACGATTTACACCAACTTTTGGCTTCGGATACTGGGCAAAGGGCGATGAAAGATCGCGAACTGGGTGCCGACTGCGTGGCCCATGCTCGCATGTTCTTCAATCGCCCAGCCTTCGATCTTGCGACGGCAACGCCCCCCACATTCTCTCTTCGCCCCGAGGGCAAGATGCTCGACGACCTTAGCCGCGATTATCGCGCCATGTCGGGCATGATCTTCGGAGACGATCCGGCCTTTGAAGAGATTATCGCTGATATCATTGCACTTGAGACGACTCTGAATGTCACGGCGGAAGGAGCTCAAGAAAGCGACGGCCAGAAACATGGCTAAGAAGACAAGAGGCCCGAATTCACGCCGTGATTCCAAGTCATCGTCCAAACCGACCAAAGCTGCATCCAGAGCTGGATCCAATGCAGGCCGGGGTTTTCGTTACCAGGATGCCGTGTCCGCTTGGTTGGCGGTAGAAATATGGGCTGGTCAGCGAGCGCCCGCCATCGTGATCCCGGAAGGTGGTGACGACATTGAGCTGCGGGGCGAAGAAACGAGCTTTGTCCAGGTCAAGAGCCGGCGGGAACACCTTGGGGACTATACGGAGGGCGAGACGGTTGGACACATTGAGGACCTGTGGAAGCGGTCGCTTGGCTCCGCACCGCAGCCGCAGCAACTGGAGCTCGTTCTTGAGCGCGAAGTGGCGGGCCTTGGTCCCCTCGACGGCCACCCTGCAACTCGTTTGATCGAAGGTCCGATCAGCACCAAGCTTGCAAAGTTCAGTGGATCCTCTGATCTTCTCCCAAGAACTTCGATCATCGTCACGACCTCACCGCAGGAGTTGGCGATCAGCCTGATCGTAGATCGGTTGAACTGCGCCCCGATCGCAGCCCAGATGTGCTTTGCCGATCTGCTGGTCCGCGTGGGTGCCTTGGCAGACGCCAATGGCCGGTTGGCGTCGGAGAACTATCGTGGCGTTTCGATCTCCGACACCGATACGTCAATCCGCGATGTTTTGGCCGCTATCGACATTGACGCGATCGAACGCGCTCTCAGGGATGGTGTTTGCGAACCGGTAGATTTCCTTACGCCTCTCAAAGACCCGAACTTCTATCTCGGGGTCGACGTAGAACCCGGTCACATCGCGGCGGGTTTGGTGGCCGAACGCCCCCGAGACAGGTCGGCTCTGGTGGAAGGTATTGAACAACGCCGGGCCGCGTTGATCGTCGGACCATCAGGGGCCGGAAAATCCGCTTTGATGTGGGAGGCCGCCAACGCGTTGCGCCATACGGTGCGGTGGTTTCGTATCCGTCGTCTGAGTGCGGAGGATGTTCCATCTCTGCGCCAGTTGATCCGGACGTTTCGCGCTTCAGTAGACAGTCCCTTGGGCTTCGTCATGGATGATGTCGGCCGGAATGGGCCAGAAAGCTGGGGCGCCTTGCTGAAAGAGGCGATGTCCGTGCCTGGCGTCGTCCTGCTCGGTTCGGTCCGAGAAGAAGATGTCACGCTGATTGCCGAGCGCGCGCGTGCAGCCGAAATACGCGCCGATCCCGACGATGAACTCGCAGAACGACTCTGGCGAGAACTGCGCGAAGCTGAAAAGACGAACTGGGCGGGTTGGCGCGAGCCGTGGAAGATGAGCGAAGGCCTTCTTCTAGAATACGTTCATATCCTGACGCGCGGACAGAGGATGCACGAACTCCTCGCCGACCAAGTTGCGGTCAGGGTTTCAGATCAGAAGCGTTCCCTCGAACTTGATATTTTGCGATCCGGCGCCTGGGCAGGCGCAGCGAATGCTCAAGTTGATGCATCTCGATTGGCGCGCGCGCTCTCGGTCAGTGAGGCCGATCTTTCACGCGCCTTACAGCGCCTCATCCAGGAACATCTGGTTCGTTCACCTGCTCCGGGCTCGGTCACCGGCCTACACCAGCTTCGATCCGAAGAATTGCTGCAGCTCACGCACCAGACAACACTACCGACCCTCGAAACGAGTTTCGAACGGACGGTCGTAAGTGTGCCCGCCGCCGATCTGGCGCCCTTGGTCGCGGACACGCTATCTGCGCGGCGCTTGCCTGTCCCGGCAGTGCTCAATGGCTTGATTACCCGGGTAGAGGGCGAACAGGACGCGCGGGCGTTGGCGTCAGCGCTCCGGGGTCTGGGTTCGGGCCGCGTTTCTTTGGGTGTCGACGAATGGCTGGACACGCCTGAAGCGCGTGCGTTGCCACGAACGCAAGTCGGAAGCGCCGCAATGTTCGGGATTGCGGATATTGATCTGAGTAGTCTCAGCATCATCCCGGAGGTCCAGGCCGCGGCGGATCGACTCTCGCAGATCAAAGGTTCGCCGGAAGATGACCCTCGCCGCCTGTTGATGGAGCGTATGTCACCCTCTGTCTTGTCTGTCCTGATTGAGACTGCGGATTTGGTGAGCTTAGATGAGATTCTCGCAGCGTTGGTCGGAATGCCATTGCCAGCCTCGGTGCGGACCAGTCTCATGCAGACTCCAGAAGGCCTCTTGAATGCCAATCTAGATCTCTTGGGGTCTCTGATGGGCACCTTGTCCGCCCTAGATCGTGAGATCGCCAGTGATTGGGTCGCCGAGGTCGGGCAAGAGGCGTTGTTCGCACGGGTTCAGGCAGAGACAGCCTGGGCCGGGCCTGTAACGCTGGAAGATGCCGATGATGGAGTGATCGTCCGCTGCGATCTTTGGTACGTTGCCGGCTCTGTGCAGAACAATCCGCACGACGCGGTCGTAAGCCTGTGTGAGCGGATATTGGCACTGTGCCCGTCGGCTGACATTGCAGTGTCTAACGCTATTACCGCAAGTGGCGAGTTGGCTGGTCTTGCTCGCATGCCGCTCGCAACAAAGCGGATTCCCCGAGAAAATCTTCCCCCGCCGTCGTTTCCTCAGTGGAATCGGCGGTGGGGTGATCTCATTTCCCGCCGCGTCGCCGCTCCGAGCTATAGCGACTATCTTGCCAGAGGCGTGGCAATTCTCGATGCCCTTGTGCCGATTATGGAGAAGGTCTTCGACGCGCATTTTCGAGGAAAGAATGCACTCGGCAACCTCGCCGACAAGCTGAACTCACTCAATGCGGACACTGAAGCACTAACGCCACCAGCTCTTTCGTCCTTTGACGCATCAGGCGATGGGAGCCGAGAGGCGAACACCGCGGTCACCAAATTCCAAAACATCCTGCACGGCGTCAGCGTCAATCTCGTCAAGAGGTTCGCGCTATTGCCAGATCAGGCAGGCGCCTACATTGCGTGGCTGAACGAACTTATCTCCGATATCGATACGGCCGTCGCCCAAGAGCCTTGGCAGCTCATCGGCGATGCGCCTCCGGCAACGCTCCTACGGCTCAAGACGCTCTTAGAGACAATTCGGCTGCTCGCTGGGGAAGCACATGAAAGACAGGAGCCGCCGGTGGCTAGTTGGGCGGCGCGCGGCAAAGGCGCACGAGCGGGCAACGCTCTACGGCTCGTTTCCCTTTCAGCCAAAGCTGCGGGGGACAAACGCCTGGTTCAGCGAAAGGCAGAAATTGAACGCGTGGCCGATGAAGCCTGGGTCGTCGCACAGTTCCATTTGCGCGTCAGAGCCAAAGGTATTTTACCTTGGCCGCCAGCAGATGTTCTGGCGCTGCTACCCGCGTCTGACATTGCAGACGCCGTGGTTTCGCTTGCTGACCAAACAGACCTTGTACGGTCATTGGTGGACTCTTCGATCCATCTGACAATTATGCCCTACATTGAGGACGTCGCGTTCCCGGCGCTGGCAAAGTCCGGTTACCAGACCCTCCTTCCGGACCCGGAGTGCGCTGCCTTGTGGGCCGAGCAACTCGGCTTGTCACAAGCACCGTCCGCGATGGCAAGCATGTTCGGAGAGGTGCTGAGCCTTGCCAGCGAACTCGGCGCAATGGACCAAAGACGTCTTGGGAGTGAGACTCGTCCAGAAGAAGAGATTGTTGTTCGTCGAAACTTGGAGGCGACCTTCGCCCAAAAGCACGAGGGATTGGCACGACAGCTCGATGCTCTTGACCCAACTCTGCAAACGGATGTGTCCGAACTGATCGAGTATCTGCGAACCGGAGATGTGGATTTTGCAGCGGAAGCGCAGGCTGCGATTGGCGGAACGTCAAGCACGACCGCCGAGGCAGCGGGGTATGTGTCTTTGCTCTTAATGTCTGCCGAAGTCGAAAATGGTCCAGCCGAAGGGCGACCGCCCGAGCGGGACCAAGCGTACTCACTCGAGCGAGCCGACAATGGCCAAAAACACAAAGAGAGATGAGTTTACGCCCGCGACGAAGCGGGCAATCGAGCGGCAGGCACGTGGCCATTGCTCCAATCCGGCATGCCGCCGTTTGACCCACGCAGCCACCTCCGATGGCTCTGGTGAAATCAATATCGGTCAAGCCTCGCATATTTGCGCCGCAGCACCGGGCGGTCCCCGATATGACCCCAACATGACGCGCGAAGAGCGAAGAGCTGCCGACAATGGCATCTGGCTCTGCGACGTGCACGGGCGCGCCGTCGACGCGAAGGATTCGAAATTCACGGTTGAGGAATTGCACGACTGGAAGAGGCAGACGAACGAGGACTCGTGGCGCAGTGTGATCCACAACGTGCCGTATGGGCCGGAAATGCACGCGCCCACGCCGGACGAACTGCTCGGCCGCCTTCAAGCGGCTGCCTCCGACGACCTCGTCGTGTTCCGCCGGACGCCGAAATGGCCGAGCACAGAGGTGGCGCTCACATTGACGCTAAAGGTGAAGCATATTGACGAGGCGTTGAGTACGCGCGCGCTCGCCAACGCCGTGACCACTCTGGATGATCTCGTTCTTGTCGCCGCGCCGGGCATGGGAAAGACGACGACGCTTTTTCAGATCGCCGAACGCGTGCTGGAGATTGGGAATTGCACGCCGCTGATCGTCCCTCTCGGCGACTGGGCCGCGGAAGGCGATGCGTTGCTCGCCTCGGTGCTGAAACGACCTGCGTTCAGTGGGATTTCAGATCAGGATTTTCGCGCCGTCGCGGCGAAGCCTGGCGTTGTTCTCCTTCTCGATGGCTGGAACGAGATGGATGCTGCTGCACGTGAACGGGCGCGTGTACAGATCACCGCACTCAAGACCGAACTGCCGGAACTCGGTCTCGTCATCTCAACCCGCAAGCAAGCTCTCGACATTCCCTTCGCCGGGACGCGGGTCGATCTGCTGCCGCTCAATGACGAACAACAAATGGAGATCGCGCGCGGCATGCGCGGCGAGGCTGGCGTGCGGCTTGTCGATCAGGCGTGGCGGACCGCGGGTGTCCGTGAACTCGTGGCAATTCCTCTCTATCTGACGGCGCTTCTGTCGCTGCCAGAGGGGGTGCCTTTTCCGACCACGAAAGAAGAAGTACTGCGACGCTTCGTGGCGGTGCACGAGGAGGACGCCCGCCGTGCTGCGGCTCTCCATGCTACGACTTTAGGCTTCCAGAAAGACTATTTGGATGGTCTCGCTGCGATTGCGACGACAGCGGCCAACACGGCGATTGCGGACACGAACGCGCGCAGGTCGGTGGCCGAGACCGCTCGGTTCCTGATGGACGACGGGCAAATCACCGTCGCCACGCAGCCAGACACGGTGCTCGATACACTTGTCAGCAATCACGTTCTGACGCGGTCGAGCGACGCGCAGGGTTACTCCTTTCAGCACCAGCAATTTCAGGAATGGTACGCCTCGCACCATGTCGAACGACAGATGCTACAGGCCGTCAGCGATCCGGCCACACGCGAGAAGCTGAAGGTTGAGGTGCTCAATCAGCGCCCGTGGGAAGAAGCAGTCTTGTTCGCTGTCGAACGAAGCGCGCGCAGCGACAACTTACATAAGGCTGCATGCAGCGCCGCCATCCGTGCAGCTTTCGAAGTCGACCCTGTCCTCGCAGGCGAGATGATCTTCCGCGCCACCGACGAGGTTTGGGCACCGATCGGCACCGAAATGCGGAGCCTCGCCGAGAAGTGGCACGCACCAGGCAAGTTGGATCGCGCGGTACGTTTCATGATCGCGTCCGGCAGGCCGGAATTCGCCGATCTTCTTTGGCCGCTTGTTTCGCACACGAACACCCAAGTGCACCTGCCCGCCCTCCGGGCGGCGAAGCAATTTCGCCCATCCGTGCTTGGGCACGACGCGCCGGCCCGCATCGCAGCGCTGCCACCGGAAATCCGCAAGAACGTACTGCATGAAATCGCATCGAACAGCGGAATTGACGGCCTCGATCTTGCGACCTCAATCGCGAAAAGTGACAGCGAGCCGTCAGTGAAAGCGACGGTTGTCGATGCGCTGTCATTTCGACGAGCGGATCGCCACGTCGCCGACTTGCTCGCTGACGCGGGCGACGCGACCTACGATATCCTGGCCCAAAAGGGTCACCTCGACGACATTGCAGTTGATGCTGTTCGGCAGGAACTCCAGCGAGCGCGCGAACGGCTCAGGGCCGTTGAAACTCACACATGGAGCGACTGCGTACGCTTGTTTACTCGCCCGGCGGAGATGACTGCGGGACTGAGGTTACTGGGATCGTTGCCGAGATGGAAATCGACCGTAAGCGCGATGGCGAAACACATCTACTGTACGAAGTGCGAAGACGCTATCCGCAGGCACTCGCTGACGGCTTGCTGCGTCGCTTGCACGAACGCCGCGGTCTCTTCTACGGTGCAGACAATATTCTTGCGGCCGCCGGGTTTTCCTTTGAGGACGACGCACTGCTCGGGATCGCCCTCGAAGAAACAAGCCGCTACGACGATCGCGCCGAGGCCGCTGCTTCAGTGTTGGGACCAAACGCTGTTGGTCGGTTGATCGACACGTATCTAGCTGCTGGGAAAGTCGTGCGCGACGCCAGCGGCAAATACGATCAGGCTGCGGGTGATCGCTATCACGGTCTGCGAAACCGTATAGGCCACACGCCAGGCGCAAGTTTGGTGGCCGCCGTTCAGGCGCGGGCGGCGGATGCCGATAATGAGGAAATCGTCCAACTAGCCGAGCTGTTTTCCCGCGAGACCAACGGCGACGACGAACGGGCGCGACCCTTTAGTGAAGAAGCCTTGGCTGTAATCGGCGCGCTGGCGCGCGAATGGGCTGAACGCATGCTCGCCGGTGGGGATGAGAAGCGCTGGCGAGTAGCTACCATTGCAACGATGATGAGCCGCGCACCGTCCGTCGCGCATCTTCCGCTATTGAAGAGAATGCTTGACGACAATTTGCATCGCTATCGGGCTTTCCGCGAAAAAGCTGCCGCGAGCGGATGGAAGGATCGCGACGCTGTGCACGAAGCGCAGCATCCACACATGCATGAGTACCAACGGGCGTTTTTGGCGATCAATGCGCCGGAGACCGCTGCGCTGATGCGTGCATACCTGACGGATGAGCATTTTGGCGAGTTGGCTGCGCGTGTGCTGGCTGCCCAGTGGTTTGAGGCAAACGATCCCAAAGACGACAAAAAGTTCCCCATCGGCGTAGACTTCTCGCGGGTGGAAGCGCGCCGGGGGGCTCGCGCCGCCGATCCCGCCAAGACATCGAGCGAGGCGGAGGCGATCTTCGGCGCAATCGATACCCTAATTGTCGATGGTTCGTCGGATGCGCAATTGAGGCTGGCGGTTGCGCTTGGCATTGTGGGATCACGGCTCCCCCACGGCCAGCGTGACGCGACGATCCAGAAGCTGATTTCTCTCGCGCCGAGGCAGGTGCGCGCAGCCTTACTGTTGTCGCTGGTCCTCGCTGGCGAGGACATTGACATCAAGCTCGTGGCCGACGGCATAGCTGAGACGTTTGAGGCGGCCAAGAAGGAGACCTGGATTCTGACACAGAGCGACGCGTATCAACTACGGGATTGGTTGCGCCTTTTGCCGTTCGCCACGCCTGTCACTGATCTGCCCGCCATCGTGCGCGGCATGCCGGACGCGCAACGTCATCCACAAATGCTCGAAGAGATGGTCCGCGGACTCGGCAGTTCGTCCTCGGACGACGCAGAAGACGTAACTTTCAAACTCGCCGAAGACGACACGCGTCTCTACCAGAACCATGCGTGGCGCGCGACCGCGCTGAGCTTCGGCACCATATCCGCCGCGCGCCGGCTTATTGACTTGACCGTTAGCGGCGCGCTCGACGGGAAGTCATACGACGGATGGCATTGGCAACGCGAACTGGGCGGGTTGATCTCGGAGTTCTCCGAGATCCGCGCCTATGTCAACGACCTCCTGAAGGATGGGCCGACGACGAAGCAGCTTGCCTTTTTGGCTAGCGCGGTTGCCGAAGACCCTGGCACGGAAGGCATACTGATGCTGATCGATTTTGAGATGAAAACCGGACGTTCGTTCATGACGTGGCAGTCGATCCAAAGCGCTGTCACGGAGCACGTCCCGGCAGAGAACTGGGAAGGTGCTTACAATGTCGTGCCGGTCCCGGCGGTCGAGTTGCGCCGGAAATTGCTGGCGATGACGGACAGCGGCGGCAAGGATGACCCCGCCGCCCGTTGTCTCAACCTCATAGACAAGCTCCGGGACGAGTACGGTGCTCCAGAATCGGAACCACGCCATCCCGATCTTGCGTCGGAGCGCCCGTGGCCGATCTTGACCCCCGATCCCGACGCCGAGGACGGAAAGTGATGCGGCGCGCAAGCGGAGTCATCAAATGCAGGGTGCTAACCGTCATATCTGACAGATAGAGTCGGGTTGGCTGTCAAATATGACAGCTAGCGGATCGACAAGGCGTGATCGAAAGCATCCTTTAGCTGAGCGGCCGTGCCTCGATTAGCATGTCATTGATAGCGGTTCGTCGTGTCTGCCGGTCGAGAGCGTACGTGTTCCGCCTGAACTCGACCCCTTCGAGAAGCGCCTTCACGTAGCCCGACACAGTGTCGGCGGCCATGATCAAGGTCGAGTCCAGCGTATGGACGTATTTGCTCGTGACGGAGCCCTTCGCGTGCCCGATGAGCGCGGCAATGGTGATTTCGGTGAAGCCAAGATCGTTGGCGATGCTGGCAAAGCTATGCCGCAGTACATGGGGCGTCACATCCCAAAGCGGAGTGTCCGAAAAGAGCTTCTTCCAGCTCTGTGGGAAATTTCCAACGGCGTTGTCTTCGCCTTGGCCGGGGAAGACATAGGTGCCATCCCGTTTCAGGCGGGCGGCTTCAAGATAATCGATGACCGGAAGACCGACGGGGCGGACAGAAGCGCCTTCCTTGCTGTCCTTCAGTCGAAGGCAACTGCCCTCGATATCGACTTCGCTCCACCGCAGACCGATGATCTCGCCACGCCTGCAGCCGGTCAGAGCGATGAGGCGGAGGATCTCTGCGTGAATGCCATAGTGATTGTCACTCTGGACATCCTTCAGGATGCCACCCAGCGTCCGATACTCGGCTTCGCTCAGACGCCTGTCGCGCACTTTGTATCTCGGCTTCTTGAGGCCGTGCGTTGGGTTCTGATCGATGATCCCCGCCTCGATCGCGTAGGTGAAGATGCCGCCGAGAAGACCCATAGTACGGATGGCGGTGCCGCGGCCGCCGCGCACAATGGCTTTTCCGCGCAGCTTTTCCGTCTTCATCACCACGCGCGTCTTCCCGGCGATGATGTCCTTCATCAAATTGTTCATGTCCGGCTTTGTGATGTCCTTGATCCTTCGCGTGCCGAGCAAAGGGATGATGTGCCGGCGGATGCGACCAACATCGGTCGCGACTGTGGTGGCCTTCTTCGGGCGACCGCCTTTCCCGAGAACAAGACCGGCCTCCATATCGGCGATGTACTGGTCGCACAGTTCCCGAACGGTCACCGCGCGACGCTCTTCCTCCCGCTCCGCTGCGGGATCATCGCCCTGCGCGACGTCACCCAATCGGACTTTCGCCTCGCGGCGGGCGGATTCCGGGGTCCACACTCCGTGCAACCCGATCGCATAGCGGCGTGACCGTCCCCGCGCGCGATACTGAATGACGTAGCTGCGCTTGCCGGACGGAAAGACCCGCAACCCAAAGCCCGGCAGTTCATCGTCCCAAATGATGTAGTCCTTGGTCTGCGGCTCGGCGCCGTCTACGGTTCGCTTCGTGATCTTCGCCATCGTCTCGGTCCCTGTCGGACCCGGATTTCGGTAAGCGCTGTTTCGGCCCCACCTTTCGCTGTGCGTCGTGATCTGGGATTGGCTCCTTCAGCGGTTTACGGGAGG
>NZ_JASHKB010000035.1 GCF_030732865.1 Roseitalea sp. MMSF_3546 | reverse complement strand
GTTCCTTCTCAATGGCCATGTGATGATTCTCCTTTCCATCATCATGGCCTCAAGCACGAAATTCCTGACAGTCCCCCCGGCTTTCCGAACAGCATACCGGCCCGTGGCGTCATCAAGGCCACATCAAGAGGCCTGACACACGTCCGATCGAAGACCCCGCCGAAAAACCGAAGATTTTGCTTGCTAAACAGGGGGCATCCACACACGCCGAAGGCTGGCTTCATCTTGCGGTGGTGCTCGACCTGTTGCTGAAGTCATTAATGCGCTCGATGTTTCCGTCACGTTCAACCTCACGCTTTCGAACCATAGTGGCGATGGCGAGGAGACCAAGAACTCCAAAACGCTGCCAACGAAGTTTCCGCACAGAGAGATGCGAAAGCGGGGATGGTTGGATGATCTGAAAAAGCCATCTCAAACTGACACTGGCTCCGATGTGGAACTGGCGGTATTGTACGTTCAGCGCGCCCACGGTCCTCATGCAGCATATGCGTTGCATAAGCGGACACGGCTTGGCAGCCAGTATGATGAGGGGGCTCAACCACCCTGAAACGGAAGGAGTAGACCCATGCAACTTGATCATATCGAACTCGGCAAGCTGAAACATGCTGCCGTCAACATGCGCCAAGGACCCTATCAGCGACTGTTTTTTCACCGGTTCGGTCCTTGTCAGTCCGTTGCCGGTGGCCGACCGATATAGAGCGATGGCGGGCGGCGCATTTCCTGGTCGCTGTTGTACTGCTCGATGGCGTGGGCCGCCCAACCGGCCGTGCGGGCCATGGCAAAGATCAGGTCCCCGGACCCGCGGACCATGCCCGCGACATAGGCCAAGGCCGCGATGGCAAAACCGATATTGGGCGGCGCGATGCCGCGATTGCGCTGGATTTCAAGGAATTCACCCAGCCGCGCCACCCGCGACGGATCGCCGTCCGAGCGCGCCAGCATGTCCAGGATCAGCCGGGCGCGTGGGTCGCCGTCCGGAAAGCGCCCATGGCCGAATCCGGGCAGACCGTCACCCTGACGCAGCCGCTCACCGACAACTTCGCCGATACTGCGCTGGCCATCGAGCGTTTCAAGATAGGATTCCACGGCCAAAGAGGAGGCCGACTGGATCGCGCCGCCGCTGCAATGCATCCCCGCCGTGATCGCCGAATAGATGTCGGCGCGCACCGAAGCGCCCATGCGCGCGGCAAGCGTGGTCGGCGAGGTCACATCGGCGTCAGCGGTCAACACAAGCGCCGCGTTGAGAACGGCCAGCAATGACGGTGCCGGCGGACCCGCGGCCAGACGCGACCACATGCGCGCGGCAAAGTCGAAATGCGCACCGGCGGCCGGAGCTGATTGCGCCGGCAAGGCGTCGATCAGCGTCGCCATCAACGTACTGACGCGCCGGACCGCTGCGATTGTGCTGAGGTCGTGGCGCATCGGGTCGAGCGTGGCCGCCACGGGGACCAGCGCCTTGGCCCGCTCGAAGGGCAGGATGCCTTCGGGCAGCAGATCGCCGACCTGGCGAAGCAGGCCGGCCACCGTCGGATCGGCATTGAAGACCGCATCGCGCCGCAACGCGTCCTGCCAGAGCAAATGGGCGACCGACTCGAAACGCTCGGTCTCGGCGAGCCGGCAGGCGCGGTGGCCGCGATAGTAGATGTCGCCATTGCCGAACGTGGTGATCGCCGACTTGAACGCCGGGCTCGGCCGCCCAGTCTTGAGGCTCTTGCGCCCGCGATCGGCGAGCCGCTCGACCTCCATGGCGTCAAAGTAACTGCCCGGCATGCCGTCCAGGGACTGCCGCTTGAGCATGCCCCGGCTGACATAGGCGTAGACGGTGGCGCGCTTCACATTGAGACGGGCGGCGGCCTCGTCGGCGGTGAGGAATCCGTTCTCCATTGCGACATTGATAGTGATCATTGATTTGTCGTCAATGTTGATAATTGATCTCCGTTTTGGCCTGGCTGATCCGAAGAGATGCGAGGGTCTGCGACGAGGCCCGGGAAATGCGTTGAAAGATACGGCAAAACAAACAAATACTGAGCAAAATCATCATATATTGATTTCAAATCAAGTATTGACAGCATTTGGATTTATACACGAATATGGGTCAGGTCGATCAATCTGGTCATGCCGGCGGCGATCGGCCGGGAGCCGGGCGCCATGTCATTGAGCGCAGTTGAACCAGGGAGGAGCAAATGAGCCACACCACAGATTCATCCATGTCCGGAACGAGACGGGCGCGAGCGCTGCGCGGCGTCCTTGCCGCGTCGGCGCTGGCATGTGCACAGTTGAGTCCGGCCACACTGGTGCCGGCTTTCGCCGTCGAGCGCGGCGGTACTGTCGTTCAAGCCGAGTGGATTGCCGTGCCCTCGCTCGACCCGCACCTGTCGAGCGCGGTGACATCGGTGGTCTGGTCGAACATGTTCGATTCGCTGTTCAGCTACACCCCGCCGCAAGGTCCTGGCGACACCTACGAGATCGGCCCTGCGCTGGCGACGTCGTACGAACTGGTCGAGGGCACGCTGGTCGAGTTGACGCTGCGCGACGACGCGGTCTTTCACGACGGCACCGCGCTCGATGCCGAGGCCGTCAAATGGAACCTCGAACGCGCCCGCGATCATGAGATGTCCACCCGCAAGCTGTCGGTGGAGAACATTTCAGAGATCACGGTCGTCGACGACCATACGCTCAGGATTCGGCTGGCTTCGCCGCAGCCCTTGTTCGACGTGCTGCTGTCTCCGGCCAATCCGGCCAATGTCTACATGGTCTCGCCGCAGGCGGTGGAGCAGATGGGCGAGGAGGAATTTGCCCGCCAGCCTGTCGGAAGCGGCCCGTTCCGCGTCGTCGATTACCGGCCCGATGACCGCATCGTCTTGGAGCGATTCGACGATCACTGGGAGGTCGGCGAGGACGGCGAGCCGCTGCCGTATGCCGACGCGCTGACCATCCGTTTCGTGCCCGACCAGTCCGTCGCCGCGCTGGAATTGCGCGCCGGCAGCATCCACGTCGCCGAGCCGCTCCAGCAGGACATCGCCGCGCTTGCCGCCGATCCGGACATCGCCACCCATGAAGTTCCGTTGACCGACCGGGCGCTGCCAAGCTTCTACATCACCTCCAAGCCCGAACTGGGATCGCCGTTTGCCGGCGATGTGCGCCTACGCCAAGCCGTGCAGCATGCCGTCAATCGCGAAGCAATGGCCGCGGTGATGGGCTTCGGCAACGCCACCGCCCACTACTACTGGGGCTGGTATCCCGGCGTTCCGGGCTATGACGAGAGCCTGCCGCGATACGAATACGATCCCGAAAAGGCGCGCGAACTGCTTGCCGAGGCGGGCTTTGGCGACGGCATCTCGCTCGACGTCAAGGTCATCAACCGGCCGCGCGACGTGCAACCGTTGGAGATCATGCAGGGCATGCTGTCGGAGGTCGGCATCGATCTCAACATCGTGCTGCTCGACCGGACGCCGTGGATCGACTCGGGCCGCTCGGGCAATTTCGAGGCCCTGTCGCACGCCAACACGGCCAACATCGACCCGCTTCTGCGCCAGCAGACGCGCACCGGCTCGTCCTCGAACTGGGCCGGTTATTCCAACCCGGACGTCGATGCGCTCTGGGAGAAGGTGTCGAACGTCGCCGACGTTGCCGAACGCGCCGAGATCTACCGGCAGATGCAGCGGATCATGCACGAGGACGCGTACTTTTTCATCGGCTATCGCATCCCGACGATCATGGCACACTCGGCCAAGCTGCACGGCATTGGCAAGACCGGCGGCTACGGCATGCGCTATGCATGGATCGAGCAATAGGCTGCTCTTCGCCCGAACCGTGATCCGGCTGGCCGCCTGACATGCGGCCGGTCCTGAAAGGCCCTTGAAATGGCACGCTATGTCTGGCGCCGCGCCCTGACCGCCCTGGTGGTCCTGTTCCTTGTCAGCGTAATCTCCTTCATCATCGTCTTCGTACTTCCCGGCGACACCGCAGCGGCGATCCTGGGCGAGGATGGCGGCCTCGACCGGGAACGGTATGAGGCATTGCGCGAGACACTGGGTCTGAACAAGCCGCTGATCACCCGCTATGTCGAGTGGGTCACCGGAGTTTTGCGCGGCGATTTCGGCGTCTCTTTGCGCACCAGCGAGGAAATCGGCCCCGCTCTGCTGCAACGCGCGGGCCCGACATTCCAGCTGGCGATCATGGCCATGCTGATAGCGGTGGCTGTGGCCATCCCCGTGGGCGTCGCCAGCGCCGTTCGCCAGGGAACGTGGGTCGACACGGCCGGCACACTCCTTGCGCTCAGCGGCATCGCCACGCCGGGTTTCTGGCTCGGCATCATGCTGATCCTGGTATTCGCGGTCTGGCTGAAGTGGCTTCCGCCATCCGGCTATGTACCGATCTGGGAATCGCCGCTGGAGTCCGTACGGCTGATGATCCTGCCAGCCGTGGCGCTCGCGACCGCGCTGATGGGCGTGACCATCCGGCAAGTGCGCACCGCCGTCATCGAGGTGCTGGGCGAGGATTACATCACCACCGCCCGCGCCAAGGGTGTTCGCGAGCGCCAGATCGTCTACCGGCACGCGTTGAGAAACGCGCTGCTGCCCGTCGTCACGGTGATCGGCCTGCAGATGGGCCAGACGCTGGCGGGAGCGGCAACCATTGAAGTCGTCTTCTCGATCCCGGGCCTCGGCCGACTGGCGGTCGACTCCATCTTCTTTCGCGACTTCACGATGATCCAGGCCGTCATGCTGCTGTTCGCGGTGATCGTTCTGGCGAGCAGCTTTCTGACCGATCTTCTGTATGCCCGGCTCGATCCGCGCATCCGGTATCGATGAGCCGATTGCTGGACCGATGAACACGCAAGCCTTGAAAGACTTCCTCTCCTCGCCTTTGGCCGTAATCGCGGTGACCCTTGTAGGGGCAGCGGTGTTTTCGGCCATCTTCGCCGATCTTGTCGCTCCGTTCGACCCCAACAAGCAGGATTATTCCGCCGTTCTGCAGTCGCCCTCGGCCGAACACTGGCTCGGCACCGACCAACTGGGCCGCGACATGCTGTCCCGGCTCATCCACGGAAGCCGCATCGCGGTTCTTGTCGGGCTAACCTCGGTCGGTTTTGCCGTCTCGGTCGGTTCGCTGCTTGGGCTGATCGCCGGCTATGCCTCGGGCATTTTGGACGAGGCCATCATGCGCCTGGTCGACGCGATCCTCGCCTTTCCCTCGATCCTGCTGGCGCTGGGCATCATGGCCGCACTCGGGCCAAGCCTTACGACCATTGTCATCGCCATCGCGATCGGCGACATGCCGGTCTTTGCGCGCCTGACGCGCAGTCAGGTCCTTTCCGTGCGCGAGCGCGACTTCGTTACCGCGGCCACGGCGATGGGCGCACGCGCGCCGCGCATCGTCTTCCGTCACATCTGGCCGCATGTCACCGCGCCGATCGTGGCGATGGCGACGCTGCATGTCGGGCTGGCGATCCTCACCGAGGCGGGTCTGTCCTTCCTCGGCCTGGGCGTGCAGCCGCCGACGGCAAGCTGGGGGACCATCCTGCGATCGGGTTTTGGCTATATCGAGGTGGCGCCCTGGATCTCGATCTCCTCGGGCATCTTCATCTTCCTGACCGTGCTGGGCGTGAGCTTGCTGGGTGACGAACTCCGACGCAAGCAGGACCCGCGCGCAACGGCGACAGTGCGGCCATGAGCGAGACCGTTGCGATGGACAACAACGACCAGACGCCGCTGCTCGAATTGCGCGGTCTGCATGTCGCATTTGCTGCACGTGGCGGCACCGTACAGGCCGTGGACGGTGTCGACCTGAGGGTGCACGAAGGCGAAACGATCGGCATTGTCGGCGAGTCCGGCTGCGGCAAGTCGGCGACCGCGCGGGCCATCCTGCGACTTTTGCCGGCCAACGCGGCCCGGATCGGCCCGGGCGAGATCCGTTTTTCCGGTCGCGATCTGCTCGCGCTCGGCGACGAGGCGATGCGTCAGGTGCGCGGCAGGAAGATCGCCATGATCTTCCAGGACCCGATGACCTCGCTCAACCCGGTCATGACGATCGGCGCACAGATCGGCGAGGCGCTTGCCGTGCACGAAAAGGCAACGCGCGCAAAGACCGAACGCCGGGTCGTCGAGCTTCTCGAACTGGTCGGCATACCGTCCCCCGCCAAGCGGATGCACGACTATCCGCACCAGTTCTCAGGTGGCATGCGGCAGCGCGCGGTCATCGCCATGGCCCTTGCGTGCCGGCCCAGCCTGGTGCTCGCCGATGAGATTACCACGGCGCTGGACGTGACCCTGCAGGCGCAGATCCTGGAACTGCTCAAGCACCTCTCGCAAACGCTCGGCATGGCGACCGTCATGATCACGCACGATCTTGGCGTCGTCGCCGGCATGACCAGTCGCGTCAATGTGATGTATGCCGGGCAGATCGTCGAGACGGCGCCGACGGACGAAATCTTCGATCATCCCACCATGCCCTACACCTGGGGCCTGTTGCGCTCGGCGCCGAATCTGGAGGCGCCGGAAGCCGAAAGGCTAACGCCCATCGAAGGGCTGCCACCGGATCTGTCCGACCTGCCGGACGGCTGCCGCTTCGCGCCGCGTTGTCCGCATCGCAGGAATATCTGCGGCGAGAGCACGCCGGCATTGGCACCGGCGCCCGGGCGCCCATCGGCTCATCTCACCCGTTGCTGGGGCGCACAGGACGTACCCGGTGGCGGCTGGCTCATCGGCCATAACTGGCAGAACGATGCGGCCGGCGCTCTCGTCGAGTCCGACAGCGAGGATGTGGGCCGATGAACATGTCCGCAAGTTTGGCGGCAGGTGTCCCGAGCGAGACCGCGCCGCTGCTCGATGTCGACGACCTGACGGTCCATTTCGGCGCGGTACGGGCCGTCGAAGAGGTCTCGTTCTCGCTCAAGCGCGGCGAGACGCTCGGCCTGGTCGGCGAATCCGGCTCCGGCAAGTCCACCGTGGGTCGCGCGATCCTGCAACTGACGCGGCCAACCGGTGGATCGGTCCGCTTCGAGGGCGCCGAGCTGACGAAACTTGGCCCGGCACGCCTGCGCCCGCTGCGCAAGCGCATGCAGCTGATCTTCCAGGATCCGCGCGGCTCGCTCGACCCCAAGATGAAGGTCGCCGACATCCTCGCCGAACCGATGATCATCCATCGCACGCATGGCGCTGCCGACCGCAAGGAGCGCGTCGCCGAGTTATTGCGTATCGTGGGCCTGGGTACCAACGTCCTTGACCGGTATCCGCATCAGCTTTCCGGCGGGCAGGCCCAGCGGATCGCCATCGGCCGTGCGCTCGCGCTCGATCCGGCGCTGATCGTCGCCGACGAGCCGATCTCTTCGCTCGACGTGTCGATCCAGGCGCAGGTGATCAACCTGCTGTCCGACCTGCGCGCGTCGTTCAACCTTTCACTTTTGTTCATCGCGCACGATCTGGCCGTCGTCCGGCACATCTCGGACCGTGTGGCTGTGATGTATCTGGGCCGTATCGTCGAGCTGGCCGACAAGCGGTCACTCTACGTGGCGCCATTGCATCCCTACACGCGCTCGCTGCTATCGGCCGTGCCGATCCCCGATCCACGGCGCGAGCGCGGCCGCCGCCGCATCATCCTGAAGGGCGAGGTGCCCAGCCCCGACAAGCCGCCAGCCGGTTGCGCGCTGAGCGCGCGATGCCCATTGCGCGCAAATCTGGGCAATCCGGAGGATTGCACAATGACCCGCCCGCCATTGCGGCAGGTCCGGCCAGGGCACAGCGTGGCCTGCCATTTCGCTGAAACGTCCGCATCGTCCGCCGCCTCGGGCGATGCCCAACCGCCCCACTGAGCGCAAGGAGCACCGTCATGCCAGCCCACATGTCCATCCGTCACCATGATGTTGTCGTCGTGGGCGGCGGCGCCGCCGGGATTGCCGCGGCTTCGGCGGCCGCCAGCAACGGCGCCGACACGCTGCTGATCGATGCCGGCCCCGTGCTGGGCGGCGAACTGCTCTCAGGTATTCCGATCGACGGATGTCTCAACACGCGCGGGGAATGGATCGTCGGGGGCTTCCTGACCGAGTTGCTGGACGACCTAAAACGGATGGGCGGCTATGTCGGGGCATTCTTCGATTGGCGAACGATTTGGGTCGTGTGCTGCGATCCCGAATGCATGAAGCTGGCCGTCGCCAACCGGCTACGCGAAGCGGGCGTCAACATCCTGCTCTACAGCTTCGTCGACGAGGTCGTGACCGATGGCGGACGTGTGCGTGGCGTGGTCGTGCTCAACAAGGCCGGCCGCACGCTGATCACCGCCGACACGTTCATCGATTGCTCCGGCGACGGTGACGTCGCCGTGGGGGCCGGCGCTGGCTTCGTTCACGGCGGCGGCAATGGCGTGTTCCAGCCGGTGACGATGGTGTTTCGCATGGCCGGCATCGACACGCAGCGGCTGCTCGACTTCGCCCGCGATCATTCGGAGAATTTGGCGCTCGCCGAAAACCCCTGGATAACCCAGTCGCGCGAGGAGTGCGTGCGTGAACTGGTCGCCCAGGGCTATCCCAAGGTCTTCTTGCGCGCCGACGGTCCGCTTCTGTCCCAATCGATCGAATCGGGCGAACTCTACCCGACCGCGCTGATCGGCGTAACGCCGGTGTCCACCCAGCGCCGCGAAGTATCCTTGAACACAACCCGCATCGCCAATATCGACGCGACTGACACCCAGGCGCTCAGCGCCGCCATGCCGCAACTTCTCGATCAGGTCTGGAACTGCCAGGCCTTCATGCGCAAGCGCGTGCCGGGCTTCGAGGAAGCGCGTTTTGCCGGGCTGGCGCCGCGCATCGGCATTCGCGAGACGCGCCGGATCTTCGGCGAGGAGATGCTTGCCGGCGACGACGTGCTGGCCGGGCGCAAGCGCGAGGACGGCATCGCCAAGGGGGGGCATCACGTCGACATCCATGGCGGGGGCACCGATCAGGTGCGCAAGCCCATCAAGGATGGCGGCTCCTATGACATCCCGCTGAGCTGCCTGCTGCCCAAGGGCCTCGAGAACGTCGCCGTCGCCGGCCGCTGCCTTTCGGCGGACCGACCGGCGCACGGTTCTGCTCGCGTCATGGGCACATGTATGGCGATGGGCCAGGCCGTTGGCACCGCGGCCGCTCTGGCCTGTGCGGGCAACAGCCCCGATCCCGTGCTGTCCGATGTGCCGGTCCAGGCGCTGCGCGAGCGCCTTGTGGACCAGGGCGCCATTCTCGACGGCACGCACTGACGAGCCCGCAATCACCGCTTGGACTGAAAGGACAACGAAAATGAGCTCGAAGATGGCCACGATGGAGACCGACGTTCTGGTCGTGGGCGGGGGGTCGGCGGGGATCGCCGCGGCAACGATGGCGGCGCGCAACGGCGCCGCGACCGTGCTCGTCGATGCCGGCCCGATGCTGGGCGGGGAGCTCAACTCCGGCATTCCCGTCGATGGGTGCATCACCGCCCGAGGGGATTGGGCCGTCGGCGGTTTCGCGCGCGAATTGTTCGCCACCTGCGCGCGATATGACGGTTATGTCGGCCCGGTCTGCGACTTTCGTGCGCTCAACGTTGTCTGCATCGATCCCGAGGCGGCCAAGATGGCGGCGATCGACTTGGTCTATGGTGCCGGCGTAAAGGTGCTCATGTACACCTTTGCCGACCAGGTGGTCTCCGGCGAGGGGCATGTCGAGGGCGTTGTCGTGCGCAACAAGCGCGGCCGCACGCTGATCCGCGCCAGAACGGTGATCGACGCCACCGGTGACGGCGACATCGCGACCGGCGCGGGCTGCCAGATGGCAGTCGGCGATCCGTCCAGTCGCTCAATGCAGCCTGTCTCGCTGCTCTTTCGCATGGCTGGCGTCGATGCGCCGCGGCTATTGGATTTCGTCTCCAATGCGCCGGAAAACGTGAGCGTTCTGGAATATCCCGGCTTCGCCGAGGACCGGAACGCGGCCATTCGCGGCCTGGTCGAGCAGGGCCTGCCCAAAGTGTTCTTCGTGCCGGAAGGCCCAGTGCTGGGCCAGGCCATAGCCGAGGGGCGGATGTATCCGACATCGCTCGTGGCGATCACGCCGATCTCCACGGGCCGCCGCGAGGTCAGCATCAACACCACACGGGTCGCCGATGTCGATGCCACCGATACCGGCCGTCTGAGCGCCGTGTTCGACGATCTGCACAGGCAGATCGAGATCTGCAGCCGGTTCCTGCAGTCAAGCGTGCCGGGCTTCGAGGATGCCGTCCTGTCGGCCATCGCTCCGCGTATCGGAATTCGCGAGACCCGACGCATCGTCGGCGATTACGTGCTGACTGGCGAGGACATTCTGGCCGGCCGCAAATTCGACGACGGCGTCGCCAAGGGCTGCCACGAGTTGGACATCCATGGCAGCGACACCGGCCATATCCGTGCCAACATCAAGGATGGCGGCTCCTACGACATCCCGCTGCGCTGCCTGATCCCGAAAGGCGCCAAGAACCTGCTTGTCGCCGGGCGCTGCCTCTCGGCCGACCGGGAAGCGCATTCCAGCGCCCGCGTGATGGGCTCGTGCATGGCAATGGGGCAGGCGGTCGGCACTGCCGCCGCCATGGCCCGCGAGATCAATGATTTCGGCGATGTGCGCGACGTCGATGTCGGTGCCCTGCGCGCCCGGTTGACCGAACAGGGCGCCGTGCTCGAGGGCATCGTGTAGCGCCCGGAAAAAGGAACGCGAGACAAACGTGCAATGACGATGTCCGAACGAAAAAAGAACCCCCAGCAACTGCGCAGCGCGCGCTGGTTCGCGCCCGACGATCTGCGGTCCTTCGGGCACCGCTCGCGCGCCATGCAAATGGGCTACGCGCCCGAGGACTGGCGCGGCAGGCCCGTGATCGCGATCCTGAACACCTGGTCGGACGCGCAGCCCTGCCACGTTCATTTCAAGGACCGCGCTGAGTGGGTGCGGCGCGGGATCTTGCAGGCTGGCGGCTTTCCGATGGAGCTGCCCTGCCTTTCGCTCGGCGAGACGTTCGTGAAGCCGACGACGATGCTGTATCGCAACATGCTGGCGATGGAGGCTGAGGAACTGCTGCGCTGTCATCCGGTCGATGGCGCCGTGCTCATGGGCGGCTGCGACAAGACGACTCCGGCATTGATCATGGGTGCGCTGTCGATGGGGCTGCCATTCATCTTCGTTCCGGCCGGCCCGATGCTGCGCGGGAACCATGCTGGCAAGGTGCTGGGTTCGGGCACCGATGCGTTCAAATATTGGGACGAGCGCCGAGCTGGCACGATCAGCGAGGCTGAATGGCAAGGATTCGAGGCGGGCATTGCCCGCTCCTACGGCCACTGCATGACAATGGGCACGGCTTCGACCATGACGGCGATCACCGAGGCGCTGGGCCTGACCCTTCCCGGCGCGAGTTCCATTCCCGCGGCCGACTCCAATCACCAGCGCATGTGCGCCGCAAGCGGCCGCCGCGCCGTGGACCTTGTCTGGGAGGACCTGACGCCGGACCGGATCGTCACACCGGCATCGGTCGACAATGCCGTTGCCGTGGCGATGGCGACGGGCTGCTCGACAAACGCGATCATTCACCTGATCGCCATGGCGCGGCGGGCCGGACTTGATCTGGTTCTCGACGATCTGGACCGCGTCGGCCGATCCACCCCGGTGATCGCCAACATCCGTCCCTCGGGCGCCACCTATCTGATGGAGGACTTCTTTTATGCGGGCGGTTTGCGCGCATTGATGTCCCGGCTTGCCGACCGGCTGGATCTGTCCGTCACTACGGTCAACGGCGGGACGTTGGGCGAGGCCATCGCCGGGGCGCAAGTGTTCGACGAGGACGTCATCCGCCCCCTCTCAAATCCGGTCTACCGCGAAGGATCGCTGGCCGTTCTGCGCGGCAATCTGGCGCCAGACGGCGCCGTCATCAAGCCGGCCGCCTGCGACCCGAGGTTCCACGTCCATCGCGGCCCGGCGCTGATCGCCGACGACTATCCCGCGCTCAAGGCGATCATCGAGGACGAGGATCATCCGATAACGCCGGACACCGTGCTCGTGCTGCGCAATGCCGGTCCGCAGGGCGGACCGGGCATGCCCGAATGGGGCCAGATCCCGATGCCCAAGGCGCTGCTCAAGAAGGGCCATCGCGATATGATGCGACTGTCGGACGCGCGCATGTCGGGCACGTCCTTCGGTGCGTGCATCCTGCATGTGGCGCCGGAAAGCTTCGTCGGCGGCCCGCTGGCACTGCTGCGCGACGGCGACATGGTGGAACTGGACGTGCCCGACCGGCGGCTTTCCATGGCGGTGGGCGAGGACGTACTCGCCCACCGTCGTGCGGCGTGGCGGCCTCCACAACCGCGCTACGAGCGCGGCTATGGCTGGATGTTCTCCCGCCACATCGAGCAGGCCGACAAGGGCTGCGACTTCGATTTTCTCAGAACCGGCTTCGGCCGGCCGGTGGACGAACCGGCCATCTACTGACCGCAACGCCCGTTCGGCCGTTGAGACATGGAGACACAAACCATGGACGACGCAATGCAATCGAGCCTTTCGGGGATATCCGGAATCCTGGTCGCGCCGTTCGATGCCGACGACCGGTTCGATCCCGCCCCGCTTGGCCCGATCATCGACCGGGCCGTCGGCGCGGGCGTCCATCTTCTCGTCGCCAATGGCAACACCGGCGAGTTTTACGGGCTGCGCCCGGCGGAGGCGGAGGCCATGGTCCATGCGACGACTGAGAAGGTCGGGGGTCGCGTGCCGGTTGTGGGCGGCGTGGGGCGCAGCGTGCATGAAGCGTGCGACCTGGCGCGCGCGTCGCGGGCGGCCGGCGCATCGGCGCTGATGGTCCATCAGCCGCCCGATCCGTTCGCCGCACCGCGCGGCGTCTTGGCCTATGTCGAACGCGTCGCCGAGGCCGCCCAGGGACTGCCGCTGATCGTCTACCTGCGCAATGACACGATCGGCATCGATACGATCGCGCGGCTGTGCGCGGTCGAGACCGTCGTCGCGGTCAAATGGGCAACGCCAAACGTGCTGACCTTGGCCAGGGCACGAAGCGAAGCCCGGCACGATATCACGTGGATCTGCGGACTGGCAGAAACCTGGGCGCCGCCCATGGCCGCCGTCGGCGCGCGGGGCTTCACCTCGGGGCTCATCAATGTCTGGCCCGAGCGCAGCGTTGCGATCCACGCGGCGCTTGAGCACGGCGACTACGAAAGAGCCGGCAAACTGATCAACGATATCGCCGGCTTCGAAGCATTGCGCGCGCAGGAGCACAACGGCACCAATGTGTCCGTGGTCAAGGCCGCGCTCGCCATGCGCGGAACCGATTGCGGACCATGCCGCCCGCCATCGGCCTGGCCGCTCGACGACGCGCAGCATGGCCAATTGCGGGCCATACTCGCCGCATGGGACGCGTGACTCGCACAAGGACAATGCCGATGACGACGCTTGCCGCCCGGACTCTGGAACGTCTGACGACGGTCAGCACCGCCACATTGACGACCGCGCTGTTCAAGCGCGGATTGCGCAACGTCTTTCTGCAGGAGGTCGCCCGACTCTCGCCCGGGCCGAACATGGTCGGTTTCGCCTACACGCTGCGCACCATTCCGGCCCGGGAGGACGTTGACGTGCTCGACAGCTTCAAGGACCGGTCCAATCCGCAGCGCAGGGCGGTCGAGGAATGTCCAGACGGCGCGGTCTTGGTCGTCGATAGCCGGGGCGACGCGCAGGCCGCCTCGCTTGGCGCAATCCTGGCGACGCGGCTTGCCCTACGCGGCTGCGCGGGCATCGTCACCGATGGCGGCTATCGCGACAGCCCCGACATCGCCGCAATGGCGATCCCAGCCTATCACAAACGGCCGTCGGCGCCGACCAATCTGACGCGCCACCATGCCGTTGCGATCAACGATCCGATCGCATGCGGCGGCGTGGCGGTGTTTGCCGGCGACGTGATGGTCGGCGACAATGAGGGCGTTGTCTGCATTCCGGCGCATCTGGCCGAAGAGGTGGCCGAGGAGGCCGCCGAGATGACCGTGTTCGAGGACTTCGTCCAGGAACGGGTGCGCGAGGGCGCGTCAACCTTCGGGCTCTATCCGCCGACCGACCCGCAGACGATGGAAGACTTCGCACGCTGGCGGAAGGAGCGCGGCCGTTGACCGGCCCCGTGCAATGATGAGCCAGGCAAAGGCGCGCTCGGTCATCGACGATCTGGAATCCGGCCATCGGATCGGCGGTGCGGTCGTTGCAGGGCGCGGTCCGGCGCGACGGATCGAGGATCCCGGCACGCTCAATGCCATCGGCGAGGTTGCCGACGCCACGGCCGATGATGTCGACCGCGCGGTGGTGGCCGCGCGCGCTGCGCTTGGCGGCGCCTGGCGCACGGCCCGGCCCGTCCAGCGGTCACGCATTCTGGCAAACGCCGCGCGCCGGCTCGCCGAATCCGCCGACCGTTTCGCCCTGGTCGAATCGCTCAATGTTGGCAAGCCGCTGCGTCAGGCGAGGTCGGATGTCGCGACGGCGGCCCGGTTCCTCGAATATTATGCGGGAGCGGCTGACAAGCTCGAGGGCGAAACGATCCCGCTCGCGCACGACCGGTACGCCTTGGTTCAACGCGAACCGGTCGGCGTGACCGCCCATATCGTGCCGTGGAATGCGCCGCTCACCATGTTGGTGCGCGGTGTCGCACCGGCCTTGGCCGCCGGCTGCACCGCGGTGGTCAAGCCGGCCGAGGCGACGCCGTTCAGCGCCCTGATGTTTGCCGACCTGATGGCCGAGGCGGGGCTTCCGGCCGGCGTTGTCAATGTCGTGACCGGTTGCGGTCCTCAGGCGGGCGCGGCGCTGGCCTCGCATTCGCAGGTCGACCACGTTACCTTCACCGGATCAGTCGAAACCGGAAAGGCCGTCATGGCCATGGCGGCGATGCATCTGGCGACCGTCACGCTCGAGCTTGGTGGAAAGTCGCCGCTGGTCGTGCTTGAAGACGGCGAACTGGACAGCGCCGTCGACGGCATCATGCGCGGCATCTTCACCAATGCGGGGCAAATCTGCGCCGCCTCGTCCCGGCTGATCGTGCAGGACAGCGTTCTCGATGCCGTTCTTGAAAGGCTGGTCGAAGGCAGCGCCGCGCTGAGCATCGGATATGGCCTGAACGACCCGGACATCGGACCACTGATCTCGGCTAGGCAGTTGGACGGGGTGGCCGATGCGGTCGGCCGCGCGCGCGCCGAGGGCGCGCAGGTGATTCTGGGAGGGAGCGCCGCCGCGGTCGACGGCTATCGGGGCCATTTCTTCAAACCCACGATCGCGCTTGTCGCGCCCGACAGCGATCTTGCCCAACGTGAAATCTTCGGCCCGGTTCTGGCCGTGATGAGCGTGCGCGACCTGGACGAGGCGATCGCCGTCGCCAACAATTCGCGATACGGCCTCGTGGCCGGCGTCTATACGCGCGACATCGCATCCGCCATGCGCTTTGCGCGTGACGTCGAAGCGGGACAGGTCTTTGTCAACCGCTACCTGGCCGGCGGTGTGGAGACGCCGGTCGGCGGCGTCAAGAACAGCGGTATCGGCCGCGAGAAGGGGCTGCGCGGGCTCGACGCCTATCTGCGCGCCAAGTGCACGACGATGTCGTGGACGGGTTGAGCAGCGAACCTGCACGGTGTGATGACGGCGTCAGCCGGCAGGCTCGGGCAGCTGGGCCTCGATGAGCACAACGATCGAAAGACAATGACCGACAAGCGTCTTCTTCTCATTTCCCCGGCCGACAATGTGTTTGTGCTGCGCGGGGTCGTCGAGGCGGGAGAAACCATCGCGCTGGAACAGGGCGTCACACGGGTTCCGGCCCGGCTCGGTCTCGGTCACAAGATTGCCCGGCATGCAATCGGCCGTGGCCAAGAGATCGTCAAATACGGTGCTCCGATCGGCTCGGCCACCAGCGATATCGCCGCCGGCAGTCATGTCCATGTGCACAACGTCAAGAGCGACTACACGCCAACCTTCGCGCTCACGGCGTCGTCGGAAGAGGTTCCATTATGAGAGGGTATCCTAGAGACGATGGCCGCAAGGGCATCAGGAATGTCATCGCCGTCGCCTATCTGGTTGAGTGCGCGCATCATGTCGCGCGCGAGATCGTGGCGCCGTATCGCGATGCGGCGCATCTGATCGGCTTTCCTGGCTGTTTTCCGAACGCCTATGCCCAGAGGATGCTGACACGGCTCTGCACCCACCCGAATGTGGGCGGCGTCTTGCTGGTGTCGCTCGGCTGCGAGAGCTTCGATCGCCATGCCCTTTCGGAGGCGATCCGGCAGAGCGGCAGGCCGGTTCAGACCCTGGTGATCCAGCGGGACGGCGGCACGCGAGCGACGATTGAGGCTGGCCACCGGGCGATTCAGATGATGCGCTCGGAGATTGCTGACACTCCGATTGTGGGCATGGACCTCTCCGAACTCGTTGTGGGAACGGTGTGTGGCGGATCGGACGGCACGAGCGGGCTGACCGGCAATCCGGCCGTGGGCTGTGCGTTCGACCTTCTCGTCGATGCCGGGGCGGTCTGCGTCTTCGAGGAGACCGGCGAACTGATCGGCTGCGAGGACCTCATGGCCGCCCGCGCCGCCACGCCGGAACTGGCTCGAGAAATCCGTGCTTCGGTCGACAAGGCCGCGGCCTACTACGCAACGCTTGGGTTCGGCAGCTTCGCCGCCGGCAACGCCGAAGGGGGGCTGACCACGATCGAGGAGAAATCGCTCGGCGCCTATGCGAAGTCGGGTCAGTCGCCGATCTCGGGGCTGATCAAGCCGGGCGACGTACCGCCTCGGGGCGGGCTCTACCTGATGGATGTGGTCCCGGACGGGGAGGTCCGGTTCGGATTTCCGAACATCTCCGACAATGCTGAGATTGTCGAGATGATGGCCTCGGGCGCACATCTGACACTGTTCGTCACCGGGCGCGGTTCGGTCGTCGGCTCGGCTCTGGCGCCCGTCATCAAGATTGCCGCCAACCCCGACATGTATGAACGCCTTGAAGATGACATGGACGTCAATGCCGGCCGGATCATCAGCAAGGGGGCGACCGTCGAGGAAGTCGGACGCGCGATACTGGACCTCACCGTCCGTGTGGCAGGCGGCCATCCGACGAAATCGGAGGAGCTTGGGCACACCGAGTTCATTCTGACCTACAAGAGTTTCGAGCCGCTGGGACCGGCATGCCTTCCGGTTTGAGCGCAGGCCCACGATGCACACGGGTTACGGAATCCGTCAGCTTCGGGCTTGCGGGCAAAGTGTCACGGTAGGTTCTCCCGGAAGATCACCTGCAAGCGTGGCGGATACTCCGCTTCGAACGTTCCGCGCCGTGCCGAGATCAGCAGCTTGACGACTTCGCGGGCCTCCACGCGCGGGTTCTGATCAATCACAGCGTCCATCGTACCGTCGAGCAACATGGTCCGTGTGGCGGGCGTCAAATCGTGTCCGATGAAGACCACATCCCTCTGAACGCCCGCCTCCTTGAGTGCCAGTGCGATGCCTTGGTTGCCGGAGCCGATATTGTAAATCGCGTCGGGTGTGCCTGCCGCGAGCAGCTTGCGCGTTTCTTCATAAGCCCTGTCGCGATCGTCGTTGACCTCCTGGATGCCAGAAATCGAAAGCTCCGGATAGTCCTGCGAGAGGATCGAGCGGATCCCCATCTCCCGCTCCTCATGGCCTCTGTAGGACGGCGATCCGATGAAGATCGCCACCGAGACCCGTGACGTGTTGTGGAGGAAGCGGCCAATCAGATATCCGGCCAATCGGCCTGCCGCTCGGTTGTCGACACCGACATAGCCGATCTTGGTCACATTCGGGATATCGGAGACGAGCGTAGCCACTTTCGCACCGCCCGCCGACAGCGTCTCGATCCGGTCACGAACCGAGGGATGATCGATCGCCACCACGGCCACGGCGTCGCTCACCCCTTCCAGTTCCGACAGTTTTTCCGACAATGCACCCGGATCGAACCCGACCGTCTGGTGAAGACGTGCCTCGACGTCGTTTCTCGCCGCTTCTTCCATCAAATGACTGCGCAACTGTGCCATGAAGCTGTTCGGCCCCGCCGGAAGAACGAAGTCC
Organism: Roseitalea sp. MMSF_3546; assembly: GCF_030732865.1. Taxonomy (GTDB): domain Bacteria; phylum Pseudomonadota; class Alphaproteobacteria; order Rhizobiales; family Rhizobiaceae; genus Roseitalea. Next base: position 10,291 of record NZ_JASHKB010000035.1, on the reverse strand, counting down.
ATGCGCATCGTGTCACTGACGACTTCAGTTCCGAAGTAACCAAGCGTCCACGCCGCGTTCAGAACCACCTCACGCGTCCTGTCACGCACGCCTTCGCGGTTGTTGATCACCCGATCGACCGTGGCCAGCGAGACGCCGGCCTTCCTGGCAATCGCGCCCATAGTCGCTCGCACGCCCACCCCCTGATCATCCCGTTGACTTTCAATGACGCATCAAAGAACCGCAGTTTCGCTTTTGGCAAGCGGTGTTTGTGCACATCTGGCGCGATCAAAGTTAGCAATGAGGCATAATGAGGTGCCGTGATGCAAGTTGATGATTGATTCCGGCTCAGGGCCGGGTGAGTTGGAAGGCATGGAACGGCAGACGCCAAGGTCGCGGGCACGCAGACTGCGAAGTGGGGTCCATGGATGTTGGTAGCCCGAGCCGGATTCGCCGATCGCCGCTGGCGATAATGAGGATAAGCGAGCCGGCGCAGCTGGACGCGGGAGGAGCAATGGTCGGCCTGTATGGTAAGAACCTCACAAGGTTGCAGCTTGAAGCCCTGAGCGGATCGCTGGGGCATGCCGCCGGCGTTCGACTGGTCACCCTAGGCGACGGCTTGGAACGCGGCATCCGCATGCTTGAGTTCTACAGTGGATCCGGCCTCCGGTTCACCGTGCTCGTCGATCGGGCCATGGACATCGGCGACTGCGAATACCGCGGCATGGCCATCGGTTGGCATTCGCCGTCGGGTTTTCGTCATCCGGGTCTGCACGATTATGAAGGCGAGGGCGGATTGGCCTGGCTGCGCTCCTTTTCGGGACTGACCATCACGTGCGGGCTCGACCACATCCTGTTCATGTATGACGCTCCGGCCGACAGTTATGTGTACAAGCCGCGACGGTCGGTCAGCCATTCGATCCACGGGCGGATTGGCACGATACCGGCCAGATTGACCGGCTACGGTGAGCATTGGGACGGTGAAGAATGCCTTCTTTGGGCGGAAGGAGTTGTTTCGCAGGGCGCGGTGTTCGGCGAGCACCTGGAACTGAGGCGACGCATCGAGGTGCCGGTCGGCAGCAGCGAGATCCGGCTGGTCGACCGGATCGTCAATCGCGGCTTCTACAGGACGCCGCACATGTACTGCTATCACATCAATCTGGGCCATCCGCTGCTGGAGGAAGGAGCGCGCTACCTGGCTCCAGTCAGCGATGTCGTGTGGGCAGCCCATGCCGATGAGTATAGACGCCAAGGCGTCGGCTATCGCGTTGCGCCCGCCCCACAGAACCCGTTTCACGAACAGGTCTGGCAGCACGAAATGGTCGCCGACGCGGCCGGAGAGGTGCCCGTCGCGCTCGTCAACGACCGACTGGGGGTCGGGTTCCTGGTCACGACGCGGAAGGATCAGTTTCCCTGCCAGTATCAATGGCAAAACTTCCAAGCGGGCCAATACGCGCTGGCAATCGAGCCTTCCACGAATCATGTCCTCGGCAATGAAGCGGCCCGCGAACGGGGCGAGATGATCTGGTTGGAGCATGGCGACGAACGCCACTACCAAACCCGCTTCAGCGTTTTGGACGGCGCCACCGCAATTGGCTCGGCGGAGGATCGCATCGCCGGCATCGCGCAGCAGCCGCTGGAAGACTTTCCGGCCCGTTCCGGCGATTTCAAGTCGCTTGGGGGTCGCCAATGAACCGTTCAGAAATCGCCTTCCTGCCTGAAACGCGAACCGAATTCACCGGAAGGCGCGTGCTTTACACAGGCGCCGCAGGTGGGCTCGGGCACGGAACGACGCTGGCCCTTCTCGAGGCCGGAGCGGAGGTTATCGTCGTCGATCGCGACGAGGCCAAGAGCGAGAGGCTCCGTCAGATGGTGCGGCCGGATTTGTCGTCGCGGCTGCATCTCATGCAGGTGGATCTGACCGACGCCGAAGCGCTTGGTGCCGCGCTTGCCGGGGCGACCGATCGCGGTGCGATCGATGTTCTCATCAACAATGCGGCGATCTATCCCTCGAAGCCTTTCGAGGAATTTGCGATTGACGAGCATCGAACCGTTCAGGCGGTCAATGTCGATGGTGCCCTGATCTGCGCGAAGGCGGTGTTGCCTGGCATGCGCGCTCAACGGCGGGGCCGCATCATCAACATCACCTCGATCACCTTGTCGGGTGGCTGGGAAAACCTTGCACCCTATGTGCAATCCAAGGGGGCGTTGCTTGGATTGACACGCGCATGGGCCCGCGAATTCGGCAAGTGGGGCATTACCGTCAACGCGATCTCGCCCGGCGCCTTCCCCACCGATGCCGAGAAGATCCATCCCGACCCGGATGGCTATAACCGGTACGTACTCGAACACCAGTCGATCAAGCGCCGCGGAACGGCGCACGACATTGCCGCGGCAATCATGTTCTTGGCCTCGGATAACTCCAGTTTCATTTCCGGGCAGACGCTCGCCGTCGACGGCGGCTGGATCATGCACTAGGACCGAAATGAGCATTCTTAAAGGATACAAGGTACTCGACTGCTCGATTGCAATGGCCGGCCCGTTTGCAGCGCAAAGGCTGGGCGATCTGGGGGCCGATGTCGTCAAGATCGAACCGGTTTCGGGCGAGTGGCAACGGCACATGCCGGCCGGCGGCGCCAGCGGCAATCAGATCAACGTCTCGTTTCTCTCGCTAAACCGCAACAAGCGCTCCATCGCTGTCGATCTGAAGAGCGACGCCGGGCGCAAGCTGATACGAAGGCTGGTCGGCCAGGCTGACGTATTCATTCAGAATTACCGACCGGGTGTCGCTGCACGACTGGGTGTCGATTACGAGCAACTCGCGCCCATCAATCCCAGGATCGTGTATGTGTCGATTTCAGGGTTCGGCGAGGATGGCCCTTACGCCCAGCGCCCCGGCCAGGACCTACTGCTTCAGGCCATGTCCGGCGCCATGCTTTCGGCGGGCCGCAAGGAAGATCCGCCGCTCGCTGCAGGACAGTATCTGGTTGATGCAGTCACCGCCTATACGGCCTTTGAGGGCGCGCTGGCCGCGCTTCTTCACCGGGAACGGACCGGAGAGGGGCAGAAGGTGCAAGTCAATATGCTCGATGCCATTACCACGCTGCAGATGCAGGAGCTGTCGGTGTTCACCGTCGGTCGGAAGCCACAGGTGCGAAGCGCCGAGCCGCACGCCCATGTCTACATCCGCGCGCCCTATGGCACGTTCGCCACGCAGGACGGGTATCTGGCGCTGGCCATGCCGGATCTGGGCAAGCTGGCCGAGGCGCTGGAAGAGCCGCGGCTGGCCGAATACGACACGGAAAGCGACGGCTGGAACTCACGCGACGCCCTCTTCGCATTGGTTCGCAAGGCTCTGGCTCGTTGCACCCTTGACTACTGGATGGAGCGTCTCGAGCGGCACGGAATCTGGACAGCGCCCGTCTATGGCTATGCCGATCTCGTCGCGGACCCGCAGATCGCGCACAATGGAACGTTCATCGAATACGATCATCCCACGGAAGGTTGGGTTAAGACGCCAGGCTTCCCGATCCGGTTCTCCAAGACGCCGAGCGCGGTTGCGCGCGGCGCGCCGTTGTGCGGCGAGCACAGCGCCGAAGTACTCTCCGAGGCAGGTCTGTCCTCCGAAGAGATCGCCGAACTGGTGCGTGCGGGCGTCATTGCTTTGAGTGCGGCACGATGAGTGCGCCCTTTCGCGGCCTGACGTGGGACCATCCGCGCGGCTTCGATGCGCTGAATCGGGCAGGCCGCCAAAGCGGTCTCGTGACGTGGAGCAAGCAGCCTCTTGAGGGATTCGAAAGCGCCCCCATAGCCGAAATCTGCCGCCACTTCGATCTGGTGGTCTTAGATCATCCACATCTGGGCGAGGCCATCGCATCGGCCTGTCTCAGACCGCTCGATGAGCTGTTCGACTCCGCCGACTTGGCGCGGATTGAAGCTGGCACCGTCGGACCCTGCTTCCGCAGCTATTCGATGCTCGGCAGCCAGTGGGCGCTGCCCCTGGACGCGGCAACCCAAGTTATGGCTTTGCGTTCCGATCTGGTCGAGTATGCGCCGGCAGACTGGGAGGAAGTCTTCGCGTACGCCGCACGGACCGGCAAGGTCGCCCTCTGCGTCGCCGGGCCGCATGCGCTCTTGAGCCTTGTGTCGATCGCCGCATCGCTCGATGCCGACCTTGATCTGGCATGCGGAGGTTGGCTCAAACGGCAGGTCGCGATCGAAGCCTGCGAGATCTTTGCCGATCTCTTCGCGCGCACGCCGCCGTCTGTGCGCGATCTCAATCCCATCACGTTCCTCGACCGCATGACGCGGTGCGACGAGATCGCGCTGTGTCCGCTTGTCTATGGCTATGTGAACTACACCTCGGCGGCGATGGCCGTTTCCCTGACGTTCCGTGACGCGCCGCATGCGCGGCGCGGCGGACGGCCCGGATCGACGCTCGGCGGTACGGGTATCGCGATTTCCGCGCGCGCCGATGTCACTCCCGCACTCGTTTCGCACCTTTTGTGGCTGATGAGTTCGGAAGCGCAGCGGGAGTTCATTCCCCGCAACCACGGTCAGCCCAGTTCCCGCGAAGCGTGGGCAGATCGGGCGCTGAGTGCCCCGACGCATGGCTTTTACGGCAACACCAGGCGGACAATCGAGCAAGCCGCCATTCGGCCACGGCATGCCGGTTTCATCAAGTTCCAGACAGCCGCATCGGCCTTGCTCCGCGAGGCGTGCGGCGAGGGGCGTTCGGCGCGTGCCATAGCGGAGACCCTTGATTCGATGTTCCGGCAGAGCCTTCCTCGTCATGAAGGGGAACCTTCATGACCGGCAACCTGCGAGTGACGATCACTGGCCGGGTCGCACTCATCGAGCTCAATCGGCCCAAAAAGCTAAACGCGATAACGCCCGAGATGGCCGACGCGCTCGTAGAAGCTGTCGCGGCGTGCAATCGCGATCCTGCGGCGCGGGTCGTCGTGCTGACGGGCGCTGGGGAGAAGTCGTTCTGCGTCGGCTCGGACATCGGGGAACTCGACCGCTACGCGACGGCCTGGGAGTTCCGGAACCGGTCGGAGTATTGCGATGCGCTCAGGTTGTTGAGAAAGCCCGTGATCGCGGCCATCAACGGATACGCCTTTGGCGGGGGGCTGGAACTGGCGCTTGCCTGCGACATCCGGCTGGTGTCGGAGAACGCCAGGCTGGCCGCTCCAGAGATCAAGCTCGGCTGGATCGGCGGCGGCGGTATGGTGGCTCAACTTGTTCACTCGGTCGGTCCGTCCAACACGGCCAAGATGGTGATGACCGGCGATCCGGTGTCTGCACAAGAAGCGCTGGCTTGGGGCTTGGTGAGCGAGATCCTTCCGGCGTCGCAGCTGCGCGTGCGGGCCATCGAACTCGCTGAAACGATCGCCGCGCGCGCGCCGATCGCAGCCGAGACCGTCAAGGCCAACCTCCGGGCGGCACGATCCATGCCTCTTCTGGAGGCGATTGCCTATGAGCGTGACCTGCAGGCCATCTGCTTTGCGACGGAGGACGCTGCCGAGGGGCGTGCCGCATTTGCTCAGAAACGTCCACCGGAGTTCCAGGGCAAATGAGTGCCAGTTCGACTTCCCGTCAGGTCCTTCGCCAGCTCTTTCACTATCGGGAGACCTCGGTCCTCCTGATGTTCTTTGCCGTGGCCGCCTATCTGACCTTTGCCAGCGAGTTCTTCCTTGAGCCGAGAAACCTGCTCAATGTCGGTCGGCAGGCATCGGTTGTTGCCATCGTCGCTCTTGGGCAAGCGCTTGTCATCATCGCCCGCGGCATCGACCTTTCGGTTGGTTCGGTGATCGGGCTGTCTTCTGTGGCGGCAGCCATCACGCTGCGCGACACGGGCAGCGAGGTCATCGGCTTGGCAACGGGGCTTGGAGTCGGTCTGATCTGCGGCCTCGCCAACGGTCTCATGGTAACCAAGTTCCGGATCAACCCGTTCATCGCCACCCTTGGCATGCTGTCGATCGCCCGTGGCGTCGCGCTTCTGCTGACCGGAGGTATTCCCGTCAACTATGCGGGGTGGGCCGAATATCTGGGCGCCGGCCGCCTGTATGACGTTCCGGTCTCGTTCCTGATGATGGTCGTGCTTGCCGCCTTGGTGCATTTCCTGGCCAGCCGCACCGTAACAGGCAGGGAAATCTATGCCGTCGGCGACAATCCGAAGGCGGCGCGCCTGGCCGGCATTGACGTCGACCGGACGCGGCTGTTCGTCTTTGCTTTCTGTGGGCTGTTGTCGGGACTTGGCGGTATCATCCTGGCGGGGAACCTGGCAAGTGCAGACCCCAATCTCGGCCTGGGCTACGAGCTCGACGTCATTGCGGCCGTCATTCTCGGTGGGACGGCCCTCAGCGGCGGGCGCGGTTCGATCTTCGGTGTCTTCATCGGCGCCATGTTGATGGCGCTTCTCAACAACGCCTTCGTGCTTCTGGGCATCTCGGCCTATTGGCAGGTCGTGACCAAGGGTCTGATTATCATCATGGCCGTCGGCATAGATGGCCTCCAGCGGCGCGACAATCCGGATGAGTAGCAACCCAAGGGAGGAAACCTCATGCTAAAGTCACTTGCGCACAAGACAGTAGCCGGTCTTGCGGCCGCTGCGTTCCTGGTCGGAACGACCTTTGCGGCCAGTCTGCCGGAAGGCGGATCGGTGGAAGCGGAGGCGAACACGAAGGGGCCCGTTCGTATCGCGTTTCTGTCATTTCAGAACAATCCGTTCTGGAAGCCGGTTACCGAAGGCGCTATGGCGGCCAAAGACTACCTGGCCAATTTCGATGCGACGCTCGACTATGTCGACCTCGGCGACGAACTGTCCGCCGAGGCCGTCGTTGCCGGTATCGAGGGAGCACTGGCACAGCAGTATGACGGTATCGTTGTTGTTCCGATCTTCGATGGAACAGCCCGTATCATCAATGAGGCCACTGCCGAGGGTGTCCCTGTCTTCAACATCATCGCCGAAGGTGGCGTGCCTTCCGATAGGCTGGCCTTCATTGGGCAGGATGCGCTGTCCGCCGGCCGCCAGATCGGCGAGTTCATCGCCGACCGGATGGACGGCGATGGCAAGCTCGGCGTCATCACCGGCTATTTCGGTGCCACACAGCACACCAATCGTATGAACGGTGCGGTCGACTTTCTGAAGGAGCAGCATCCCAACATTGAAATCGTCGGCCCTTTTGAGAACCGCGATAAGGCGGAGGTGGCTTACAGCCTTGTACAGGACATGTATACGGCACATCCCGATCTTGAGATGGTCTATGTCACCGCTGGCGGACCCTTCGGCGCGGCCAAGGCGGTCCAGGATCTGGGTTTGACCGGCAAGGTCGGCGTGGTCGGTTTCGATCACACGCCTGACAACATGCAATACCTCGAGACCGGCGAGATGGTTGGTCTGCTCGATCAGGCCCCGTTCCAGCAGGCATTCGATGCCTCGGTGATGCTCTACAATTTCATCGTGGCCGGTCAGGAACCGCTGGCCAAGGTCATCGAGGTTGAAGGCAATCTGCTCACGCCGGACGCCCTCAACTGAATGACGCAAGCGGAAGAAATGATCATCGACGGGGGTGCCGCCCCCGTCCCGGCCACTCCATTTCTGACCCTCAACGGCATCGGAAAGAGCTTCGGGCCGAACCGCGTGCTCAGGTCCATCGATCTGTCGGTTGGGCGCGGCGAGGTAATCGGCCTTCTGGGCGAAAACGGTGCCGGCAAGTCAACCTTGATGAACATCGTCTCCGGCGCCCTTGCAGCGGACGAGGGCACGATGCTGCTTGACGGGAATCCCGTCCGGTTCCGCTCCATTGCCGAAGCGATTGGTGCCGGCATCGCGTTCGTCCATCAGGAGCTTTCCGTGGTAGGCGCGCTCAGCGTGGCCGAAAACCTGTTTCTCGGCCGCACGCCCAGGACGCGCTTGGGAACGGTGGACTTTTCCGCCATCACGCGGGCGGCCGGATCCTTGCTGACCGAAGTCGGGGCGCAATCGATCGTTCCCGGCGCGCCGGCGGGATCGCTGCGCGCCGGCGAGCAGCAACTCGTCGAGATCGCCAAGGCCGCCGCACGGAAGCCGCGGTTGCTGATCCTCGACGAACCCACCTCATCACTGACGCCGCATGAGGTTGCCGGCTTCAAGGATTATGTCAGGAGCGCGAGGTCCGCCGGCACGTCGATCATCTTCATCACCCACCGCCTCGAGGAGGCGATGGAACTGTGCGACCGAATCCTGGTGCTGCGCAACGGAGAGATCGTCGCGCAATACGGGCATGGTGAAACCAATCGGGATCGCCTGATTTTCGACATGACCGGTAAGACGAGCATGTTCGCGCATGTTCCGCGTGCCGTTGGAGCACGGGCGATCGCGCTGGAGCTCGGCGGGCTTTCGGACGGCGAAGCAGTCCGGGAAGCGACGTTCTCCGTGGCTGCCGGCGAGATCGTGGGGCTTTTCGGTCTTGTTGGCGCTGGACGCACCGAGCTGCTCGAAGTGATCTGTGGAGCCCGTCCCCGCGCGTCCGGCACGATGAAGCTACTGGGGACAGAGGTCCACTTCCGATCGCCGGCTGATGCGCTCCGAAACGGCGTTGCGATTGTTCCCGAGGGACGTAAGACGGCCGGTATTCTGCCGCAGCACACCGTTCGCCGAAATGCCAGCGCCAGCTCGCTGCGCAGCCTGGCCCATGGTCAGATCATGAACCATCGCCGCGAGCGAGACGCCTTTTCGTCCTTCCAGAACGATCTTTCGATACGCATGGAAACGGATACGCAGCCGATCACGACCCTTTCGGGCGGGAACCAGCAGAAGGTGATCTTCGCGCGCGCGCTGATGGCCCGGCCGAGACTGCTACTGCTAGACGAACCCACCCATGGCGTTGATGTCGGTGCGAAGGCCGATCTTTATGAAATCGTCCGCAAAGCCGCCGATCGTGGCTTGGCCGTTGTCGTCGCCTCGTCGGAGATCCCTGAGATCATTGCCCTGTGCGACCGCGTCGGAGTGCTTTCAAAAGGCAGGCTTGTCAATGTGCAGGCCCGTGAGGAACTGTCGGAAGAGATCCTTCTTCACTACGCCTTCAGCGAGATCGAGGAACGGCCATGACCGATACCGGCGTGCTGATCGGCCGCGTCTGGATTCCTGATGTCCAAGGCCCCGCGGTCGTTACCGTACGCGATGGGTTGGTTGTCGACATCACATCGCCGCTTGCGCCGCTGGTGCGGGACGTCTGCGAAATGGCCGACCCTGTCCAGTATGTGCGGGAAGCCACCGGGCGACCGGTCGACACCCTGCAGGCGCTTCTGGCAGCACCGACCGAAGATCGCTCGGTCGCGCATCTTCTGACGCCGTGCGACCTGCAGGCGATCAAGGCATGCGGGGTGACATTTGCAGGTTCGATGATCGAGCGCGTCATTGAGGAGCGCGCAGCCGGCGATCCGGCCAAGGCCGAGGCGATCCGCGCGCGCGTCGGCGCGGCGATCGGCCAGTCTTTGCGCGACATCCGGCCCGGTTCACCCGAAGCCCTGGCCGTTAAGGCCGCTCTGATCGACGAAGGCCTTTGGAGCCAGTATCTGGAAGTCGGTATTGGGCCCGATGCCGAGGTATTTTCGAAAGCGCAGGTACTGTCGGCTGTCGGGCACGGAGCCAAGGTCGGGCTGCACCCGGCCTCAAAGTGGAACAATCCCGAGCCGGAACTGGTCCTGGCGGTGACGTCGCGCGGTCTAATCGTGGGCGCGACGCTCGGCAACGACGTCAACCTGCGTGACATCGAAGGACGCTCGGCGCTCCTGCTGTCCAAAGCAAAGGACAACAACGCTTCCTGCGCGATCGGCCCGTTCATCCGGCTGTTTGATAATGCCTTCACACTGGAGCGCGTACGACGGGCGCTGCTTGTGCTCAAGGTGGAGGGTCAGGACGGTTTTGTGTTGGACGGGTGCTCCTCGATGACCGAGATTAGCCGCGATCCAGAGGATCTTGTGGCACAGACCATCGGTCGGCATCACCAGTATCCGGACGGGCTCATGTTGTTCCTGGGCACTCTGTTCGCTCCCACCGAAGACCGCGATGAACGGGGTGGCGGTTTCGCGCACAGGCTGGGTGACGTGGTAACGATCACCGCTGATGGTTTCGGTACATTGCACAATACGGTCGATCTTTCTACGAGGTGTCCGGAATGGACCTTTGGAACAAGGGCGCTAATGACCAACCTCGCGTCCCGCAATCTCATCTGACGCATGAAGGAATGATGCTGAACGGAAAACATCTGATTGCGGGCGACTGGGTCGCCGGCGAGACGACCTTCAAGAGCGCCCCGGCCCATGG
>NZ_JASHKB010000034.1 GCF_030732865.1 Roseitalea sp. MMSF_3546 | reverse complement strand
TGGCAGCCCGCCAATCAGCGAATGCCGGAGGGGTCAAAATTGGACGCCGATCCGGGGTCAAAATTGGACGCCGATTGTCATCCGCGCCATCCCTACACCGATCGGCTGCTGGAATGCGATCCCGCGCGCCAGAGCGAGCGCAGCCGCGTCCTGCCGACCATTCCCGGATCGATACCGGATCTGCGCGACAGGCCGGCGGGCTGCATCTTCGCCAGTCGCTGCCATCGGGTCCATGACGTCTGCGCCGAAGCGCCTGGGGAGACGGTGCTCGACGGCGGACGGCATCGGGCCCGGTGCTGGCTCGCCGAGCGACCGGAGAGGGACTTGGTCGCGCCATGAACGGAGAACCGATCCTGACCGTACGCGATGTCGAGGTGCGTTTCTCCGTGGGCGGTCTCGCCGATCGGATTGTAGGCCAACCGGCATCCATCCTGGGTGTGGCTGGCGTGAGCTTTGACGTAGCCCGTGGGGAAACCTTCGCGCTGGTCGGCGAAAGCGGCTCGGGAAAGACCACGCTTGCCCGCGCGATCAACGGGCTTCAGGCGGTCTCGGCGGGCTCGATACGGTTCGAGGGCGACGAGGTCGTCGGTATGGCGCGGCCGGCGATGCGGTCGCTCAGGCGCCGCATGGCGATGATGTTCCAGGATCCGGTCGGATCGCTGTCTCCCCGCCTGACGGTCGGTGCGCTGATCGCCGAGCCGTTCCGGATTCACGGCTTGAACGACCGTGATCTTGCGGTGGAAACGCGGCGGCTTCTGGCGCTGGTCGGGCTGCCGGCCGAGTTCGCCGACCGCTATCCGCATCAATTGTCGGGCGGACAGGCGCGCCGCGTCGGCGTGGCCCGCGCGATCGCGCTCGATCCCGCTCTGGTCATCGCCGACGAACCGACCGCGGGCCTGGACGTCTCGGTTCAGGGCGAGGTCCTCAATCTGCTGAACGAACTGCGCGAGCGGCTCGGACTGGCCATGGTGGTCATCACCCACAATCTGCACGTCGTCCATCATGTCGCCGACCGTATGGCGGTCATGTATCTTGGCCGGTTTGTCGAAACCGGGCCGACGGAGGCCGTGTTCAACGCGCCGCGGCATCCCTACACCGCTGCCCTTCTGTCGGCCAATCCCGAGCCCGACCCCGACAAGGCGCGCGCCCGCATCGCCCTGCCGGCCGAGGTGCCTTCGCTTCTGTCACGCCCGACGGGCTGCGAATTCCACACCCGCTGTCCCTGGCGGCAAGAGCGCTGCCGAAGCGAGCCGCCCCGGCCGGCCGGCCGCGACGATGTCGGCGTGTCCTGCCATTTTCCGCTGAAACCGGGCGCCCGACCGCCGGCCAATTGAAGGAGCGTTCATGCAAGACGACAGATCGGCTCAGGTCATCGAAACCGTATGGATCCCCATGCCCGACGGCGCGCGCCTGGCCGCACGCTTGTGGCTGCCGCCGGAGGCAAAGGACGAGCCGGTGCCGGCGGTGCTGGAGTACATCCCCTATCGCCGCCGCGACCGCACGCGGATGCGCGACGAATCCATGCATCCGCATTTCGCCGAGGCCGGCTATGCCGCCATCCGGGTCGATATGCGCGGGTCCGGCGACAGCGACGGCCTGATGGAGGACGAGTACACGCACCAGGAGATCCAGGACGGAGCCGATGTCGTCGCCTGGATCGCCGCGCAGGACTGGTGCGACGGCAATGTCGGCATGTTCGGCAAGTCCTGGGGCGCCTACACCGCCTTCCATGTCGCCGCGCTCCAGCCGCCGGCGCTCAAGGCGATCGCCCCGGTGAAGGGCACCGACGACCGTTGGCTGGAGGACATTCACTTTTATGGCGGCGTCCTGGCGAACGACAATTTCTGGTGGGGTTCGATCATGCAGCTCTACAACGCCATGCCGCCCGACCCGCAGATCGTCGGCGCGGACCGTTGGGAGGCGATGTGGAAGGCGCGGCTTGACGGGATGCGGTTCTGGCCGGCCCTGTGGCTGGAACACCAGACCCATGACGCCATGTGGCGACGCGGATCGATCTCGCAGAGCTATGACGCTGTCCGGATCCCTGTCTATTTCTTCGGCGGCTGGGCGGACCTGTTCCGCGACACGCCGTTCCGGATCGCCGAGCGGCTCAAGGGGCCGGTAAAGGTGCTGATGGGGCCCTGGGCACATCTTTATCCGCATGAGGGCTCGCCCCGACCGCGAGCCGACTTCCTGGGCGAGGTCATCGGTTTCTGGGACCACTGGCTGAAGGGCAGGGATACGGGCCTGATGGACGAGCCACCGCTGCGCTTCTGGATGCAGGATGCCGCGCGCCCGGCCGGCAGCCATGCCGAACGGCCCGGCCGCTGGGTTGAAGAACCCTCATGGCCGTCGCCGAACGTGACGATCGGCGCGTTCTGGCTGAACGCGGGGACGCTGGCCAAAGAAGCCGTCGGCGGCGCGGCCATGTCGGTCTGTTCGCCGCAGACCTTCGGCTCGGCGGGCGGAGACATGTGCTCGTTTGCGGTCGCCGGCGACATGCCAGCCGATTGCCGCATCGATGCGGGCGGCGCATTGCAGTTTCGCAGCGAAGTGCTCGACGCGCCGATGGACATTCTCGGCCAGCCGTCGATTGCCCTGAAGGTGGCCGCCGACCGGCCGCAGGCCTTCGTCGCGGCGCTCCTGATCGACGAGGCGCCGAACGGCGCCCAGACGCTGATCACCCGGGGCTTCTGCAATCTGATGCACCGGAACGGTGGCACCGAGCCCGAGCCCGTGGTGCCTGGCGAGGAGATGGCGGTCATCATTCCGCTTCACGGCATCGCCTATCGAATGCCGGCCGGCCATCGTCTCGCCGTCCAGATCGCATCGGCCTACTGGCCGATCCTCTGGCCATCGCCCGAACCGGTGACGCTGACGGTCCGGCCCGGCGCCTCGACGCTTGAACTTCCCGTGCGCCGGATGACGGCCGACGCGCCCGCGCCGCGCGCCATGCCGGAGCCTCATCCCGACGACCGTGCGCCCAAGGTCACGACGGTGACGTCCGGCGCCCTCGAGCGAACCATCACGACCGATCTGGCGACGGGCCTGCAAACGCAGCGGCTCTTCATCGACGGCGGCGTTTTCGGCCCCGTCGGCCGCGTGCGGCTCGACGACACCGGCACCGAACTTGGCGACATCTCCGAACGGATCTACGCGATTCTCCCGGACGATCCGCTATCGGCACAGGCGTCGATGGCGCAGGAGAGCGTCTTCGAGCGCGAGGACTGGAAAACAAGAATAGAGACGTTCTCGCAGCAGCGTGCGACGAAGACTGAGTTCCACCTGAAGGCAACCGTCAGATGCTGGAACGGAGACGCGCTCTTCCATGAGGCAGCGTGGGAGTTCGTGATCCCGCGCAACGGCATGTGAGAGCGTCCATCACGGCCGGGCGCGGGGACCTGATCTGCGTTCGTTGCGGGCCGCCGGCGGCACTAGACACTTCTGTCTAGACGGAGGAAGGACTCCCGTATTATGGTCCGATGGCCGATCCGGATGACGGCTGGGCCGGTCCGTTCTGGCGTTCCCTGGGCTCCATCGGGTAGCAGCCCGGCGCCGGCGAACCCTGGTGCATCTGTTCCTTCGATGAAGAACTGATGGTTTGGAAGAAATGGGCGGTTTGGAGGAAGCAGGCGGACGGACATCGCGGCGGCGGCGCAGATCCGGCGGCGAGCGGTCCGGCGGCGCGCGGTCCGGCGGCGCGCGGCAGGTCAACTACCGTCAATTGCGCAATCCGTTCGCGCCGCAACGGGTCTTCTCGGACGATCATGTCGCGGCCATCCATGACACATCGTTGCGCGTCCTGGAGGACCTGGGCATCAAGGTCTTGCTGCCAGAGGCGCGACGCCTTTTCCGGGCCGCCGGTGCTCGGGTCGACGAGGACAACGAAATGGTCTTCATCGGCCGCGACATCGTGGTGTCGGCCATTGAATCGGCGCCCCGCACCTTCATGCTGCACGGTGCCGCACCCGAGCGCGATCTTCGCATGCAACTAGGCACTCTGGCTTTCCAGTCAGGCGCCGGCGCGCCGAACGTGACGGACCTCGTGCGCGGCCGACGGCCGGGCACGCTCGCCGATGCGACCGAACTGACCAAGCTCGTCCAGCATTTCGACGCCATCCAGATGCTGAGCCCGGGCGTGGAGCCGCAAGATGTCGATCCCGCACTGCGGCATTACGCCTTCACCCGGGCGCAACTGGTGCATTCCGACAAGATCCCCTTCATCTTTTCGCGCGGCACGCCGCAGGTCCTCGATTGCTTCGAGATGCTGCGCGATTTCCGTGGCCTGTCGGATGCCGAATTCACCGGCGCATCCCACTGCTACACCATTATCAACACCAACTCGCCGCGCCAGATCGACATCCCGATGGCGCAAGGGTTGATCGACTTTGCCCGGCACAGCCAGCCGTCGATCATCACCCCGTTCTGCCTGATGGGAGCGATGGCGCCAGTCACGGTCGCCGGCGCCCTGACCCTCAGCCACGCCGAGGCGCTGGCGGCGATCGCCCTGACGCAATTGGTCAAACCCGGCGCGCCGGTCATGTATGGCGCCTTCGCCTCCAACGTCGACATGAAGTCTGGCGCGCCCGCGTTCGGCACCCCAGAACAGGTCAAGGCCAGCCTTGGCTCGGGGCAGCTTGCGCGCCTCATCGGCCTGCCGTGGCGCAACGCGGCGGGCTGCGCCGCCAATGTCAATGACGCGCAGGCCGCCCATGAAACGCAAATGAGCGCGTGGGGCGCGGTGCTCGCCGGCGCGACGGTCGTCATCCATGCCGCCGGCTGGATCGAGGGCGGTCTCGCGGTGTCGATGGAAAAATTCATCACCGACATGGAGATGGTGCAGGGGCTGGCCGAACTTTGCGCCGAAACGCCGTCCGATGACGGCGCCATCGCGTTCGAGGCCCTGTCAGAGGTGCAGCCCGGCGGTCACTTCTTCGCCTGCGCCCATACGATGGAGCGCTACAGCACGGCCTTCTACGAACCGCTCGTGGCCGACTGGTCGAATTTCGGCACCTGGAGCGAGCGCGGCGCTCTGGACGCCTCGATGCGTGCCACGGCCATCTGGCAACGGATTGTCGACGAACACGTCCCACCGCCGTCGGTCGATGCCGGTCGCGTAGAAGCACTCGATACCTTCATCGCCAGGCGGACCGCCGCCGGTGGCGCCCCGCCCGGTGAGTGAGCCCGGGCGTAGGACCAACGGAAGCTGGAGACGCCGAGCATGTCTGCATTTCCCCAACTCGGTCCGGACGCGACGACCCATCGCATTTCCACGACGGACGGCGTGACGATGCGTGTCGTCGAGCAGGGCAGCGGTCCGGACATTGTCTTCATTCCCGGCGGCGACTCGCCGGCCGAGGCCTATGTTCATCTGTTCAGCCATTTCACATCGCATTTCCGATGCATCTCCTACGATCCGCGCGGCGTGGGCGACACCGTCGCTCCGGCCGCGCCCTGGACCATGGAAGCGATGGCGGCGGACTGCGCCGCGATCATCGAACAACTGTGCGATGGACCGGCTGTCGTCACCGGTCTTTCCATGGGCGGGCTTCTGACCCAGGCGGTCGCCATCGACTTTCCTGGTCTCGTGCGCCTCGCGATACCGATGGGGACGGCCGCCTACATTGACGGCTTCACACGCGACTGGATGGAGGCCGAGATCAGGCTTCGCCGCGACGGGATCGTGCTTCCGGACTACTTCCTGCCGGTGCACTACGGGGTATATGCCTATCCCGCCAAGGCGCTCGACGAGCCCGAGCTTTGGGCGCAGGTCAAAGCCGCGTACACGGTGCGTTTCGGGGGGCGCGACCCGCAGGATCTGATCGACCAGTGGCAGGCTTGCCTCGACTATGACTGCCGCGACCGGCTGCCGGAATGCCAGGTGCCGATGCACGTCATCGCATTCTCCGAGGATGTACAGACGCCGCCGGGAATGTGCCGGATCGTCGCCGACCTCGCCGGAAACGGGCATCTGCACGAAATCGCCGGGCTGGGTCACGTCTCCTTGCTGCGCCACAAGCCGGACGTCGTTGCCGCCAAACTCCACGAGATCATCGCCGAAGCTAGCACGAAGGACGGCCGGTAGCCGGCACCCAGCGCTCGTCGACCGACCGGTCCAGGAACCGCAAGATGGTGTCTCTAGGCGACCACGCTCCGAGGACCCGGTCCAGACCAAGGGTGGCCGGGCGCACTCAGAACAACAGGAGGAGCGTCACAAGGCCCCAGATGGTCATGACAAAATGGGTCAGCTGCGCGCCTTCGTGCGAGGCCCAATAGTGGAACCATTGCCCGCCGACCAGAAAGCAGCCCCAAATGGCGGTGAAGCCGAGCGCGCCGAGCGCGGCGACCGCGCGGGCTGTTTCAACCGATGCGGTGCCCGCCAGGGCCAGCACAAGAGACACGGTCCCCGCGACAAGCAAGGCGGCCACGGTGAATTCGGCGGCGACGATCAGCCTGAACAAGAGATGGGGCGCGCGTTCATGGGCGATCCGGTTCCGCCGCACGGCTTGATAAATCTGTGGCTGATCCCGCCTGAGCTGGTCCAGTGACAAGATGGATGCGATGACGTCCCGGTTGACGTCGGGCGCTCTGAGGTTCTCCAGAACCCCGAGAACCAGCCAGCCCGCAAGCAGTCCGACGGCGATGGTCTGGGCGAGCAACTCGATCGTTGCCATGCGGCATTATCCCCCTGCGGCTTTAGGTTTTTGCGCTGCCGCGCCGACCCGCAAAGCGCTTGCGGGCCTGATCGATGGTTTCAAGCGCAGTCCTGGCCGCCTCTTCGCTGAATCGGACGGTTGGCCAGGCGACCGCGATGATCGGCTCCGTGGGGCGATTGCTGAAGCCGGGACAGGCCATGGCGATCATGCCGGGTGTGGTCTCCTCGCGGTTCCAGGCGACCCCCGTGCGGCGAATCCGCATCAGTTCGTTGACGAAGGCGGGGTCGTCGATCTCCTCGACCAGATCGGTTCGGCGGCTCAGCGCCAGTTTGCCGATCGCATTGCGGCGCAGGTCGTGCCGGGTGACCGGGGCCGGCGCGACGCGGATCTGGTGATCGCTTTCGATGTAGTCGATGTGGATGATGCCCTGGCCCTCCTGCAAGCCCAGCAGAACCAGTTCGTTGAGTTCCCCTGCGATGTAGGCCAGCGCAGTGCGGTACTTCTGGCGCAGGTGGCCGTAGCGGTCGGGCATACACAGGTCATGAAAGTTCTGGGTCGGCACAAGTCGGCGACCGTTGCCCCTCTTGATCAGGCCGTATTCGAGCAGCGTGTTGACGATCCTGACCGCGTTCGACCGGGGGACGGCCAGCGCGTCGACGATCTCCGGCACCGAGATTCCGTCGGGTCGCCCGGCGATCAGGGTCATGATGTCCAATGCACGGATCAGCGAGCTTGAGCGGGTCATGAGTGTCCAATATTCGACTATTTTTGATCATATAATTGACCTTTCGCTGTCACGTCAATTACGGTTTGGACCATCGATGTCTTTCGCGTTCTGGGAGGAAGAAATGAAACGGACGACCGTGGGCGCTTTTGCGCTTGTTGCCGGGCTGGCCATGCCCCAAGCGGCACTGGCGGAAACCGAGATCACGGTGTGGAGCTGGAACATCGGTGCCTCCTCGCTGGCGATCGACATGCCCTCGTTCAAAGAGGCTCATCCCGACGTGACGGTCGTGGTGGAGGATCTGGGCGTTCAGCAGGTGTTCGACCGCATGCTGGCGGCGTGTGCAGCCGGCGGCGCGGGACTGCCCGATGTCGTTTCGGTCCAGAACCGTCGTGCCGAAGTCTTCTGGAGCCAGTTTCCGGACTGCTTCGCCGATCTTGAGCCGCTCGGATTTGACGATGCGATGAAGGCACAGTTCGCGCCCTTCAAACTACCCGAACTCCAGGCCAACGAAAGAACCTATGCGATGCCCTGGGACAGCGGCCCAGTCGTCATGTTCTACCGGCGTGACTATTACGAGAACGCCGGAGTGGACCCCGCCTCGATCGTAACCTGGGACGACTTCATTTATGCCGGCCTCAAGGTGCAGGAAGCCAACGATGGCGTGACCATGACGCAGTCGTCGATCAATGGCGACCCGGAATTCTTCGAAATGATCGCCAATGAAAACGGCTGCTCCTACTTCAGCGACGATGCCACCGCGATCACGCTGGACGCACCCGCCTGCGCCGAAGCGCTCGATGTGGTCAGGAAGATGGATGCTGCCGATCTGATCACCGACGGCGGCTGGACCGAGAAGATCCAGTCGACGGTCGCCGGGACGGTTGCCACGCACATGTATGGCGGCTGGTACGAAGGCACGATCCGCACCAATGCCGAGGACCAGTCCGGCCTTTGGGGCGTTTTTGCGATGCCGAGCATCAGTGAGGGCGGTGCGCGCGCGGCCAACTTCGGTGGCTCGGCGCTGGCGATCGCCGCCAATTCCGAGAACACGGAGATCGCCTTCGAGTTTCTCAAGCACAAGCTGGCGCGGCCCGATTCACAGGTGAACATGCTCATGCAATATGGCTTGGTGCCGTCGCTGACGACCGCGCTCGACACGGACTTCGTGCAGCAGCCGCAGGAATTCTGGGGCGGCCAGGCCGTGTGGGCCGACATCCTGAAGACCCTGCCCGTGATCAAGCCCTCACGCGGCACGCCCTTCTACGGCGATGCGACCGCGATCATGTCGGCGGTGCAGATCAAGTATCTCAATGGCGGCTACGACAGTGCCACGGACGCGGTTGCCGACGCGGCGCAGCAGCTTTCGCTTGCGACCGGCCTTCCGGTTGAGTAACCGCCGCGCCGGCCGGGCGAACCTTCCGAGCGCCCGGCCGGCCTTACCGCGATCTTGAGCGATGCGCCGCAACCGCCACGCCTATTTCTTCCTGTTCCCGTTCCTGGCGGTGTTTGCCACGTTCTGGCTCTGGCCAATCGTCAACGCCTTCTACATCTCCTTCTTCGCCACGCGCACCCAGCCATGGGTGTTCCGGCCCGAGGCCAACTGGGGCCGGCTGCTGGTCGATCCAGCCTTCGCAAATGCGCTGCAGAACACGCTCATCCTCATGGTCATCCAGGTCCCGCTGATGATCGCGCTGGCGACGCTGCTGGCGGTCATGCTCAATTCGCCGCTCCTGAGGGCGCGCGGGCTGATGCGCTTTGCCTTCTTCGCGCCGGTCGTGGTCAGCGAAGTGGCCTATGCGGCGGTGTTCCGGCTGATGTTCAACACCGATTTCGGCGTCATCAACAAGCTGCTCGGAAGCATCGGCCTGCCCGAGTTGGACTGGTTTTCGAGCCCCACAGCTGCCATGGCGGTGATCATCATGGCGGTGACCTGGCGGTGGGTCGGCTACAACGCGATCATCATCCTGGCCGGATTGCAGTCCATTCCGCAGGATGTCTACGAGGCGGCCCGGCTGGACGGCGTCTCCAAGCGACAGCAGTTCATTCACATCACGGTGCCGCTTCTGCGCCCGGTGATTGTCTTCTGCACGGTGCTGTCGATCATCGGCTCGCTGCAGCTTTTCGTCGAGCCGTTCCTGATCACCAATCGCGGCGGGCCGGGCGGCGCGACCGAGACGCTGGGCCTTTTCATCTATCGTCAGGGATTCGGCGTGTTCAATTTCGGCTATGCCTCGGCGGTCGCCTTCACCCTGGCGCTTCTGGCGGCGACCCTTTCCGTGCTCAACATTTGGGCGGCACGGGAGCGTACCGCATGAACAAGCACGCCCGCGAACGAAGAGACGCTATCGTCCTGCACCTTGTCATCGTGCCGTTGGCGATCGTCTGGCTGTTTCCGATCTGGTTCATGGTGGTCTTCGCCACCATGCCCGAGAACGCGATCTTCTCGCCCGACATCCTGCTCGTGCCTTCGACGGAGTTCCTGAACAATTTCCGCGAACTGGAAGAAGATGCCGGCTTTCTGCGGACGATCTTCAATTCCGTCCTCGTCGCCGTCATCTACACCGCGCTGTCGGTCCTGTTGACGTCGATGGCCGGCTGGGCGCTCGCCCGCTACCGCTTTGCCGGGCGCGGCGCCGTCGCCGCCCTGGTTCTTGGCACGATGACGCTGCCCTATTTCGTCGTCGTCATCCCGCAGTTCATCATGGTTGCGCGCGACTTCAACCTGATCAACACTTGGTTCGCGCTGATCGTGCCGCCCCTGTTCAATTCGCTCGGCGTTTTGTTCATGCGGCAGGCCTTCCTGATGCTGCCCTCCGAACTGTTCGACGCCGCGCGCGTGGAGGGCGTCAGCGAATGGAAGATCTTCCGATACGTGGCCATGCCGATGGCCGCGCCGACGATTGCCGCGCTCTCGATCGTCCTGTTCCTGTTCAGCTGGAACAACTATCTGTGGCCGCTTCTTATCGCCACGCGCCCCGACATGATGACGGCGCCGGTGGCGCTCGGCAGCCTGATCGGCGTCACGCGTGTCAGTTGGGGCTCGATCATGGTTGGGTCGGTGCTGCTCACCGTGCCGATGCTGATCCTGTTCATTGCGCTGCAGCGCTATTTCATTTCCGGAATCACCTCGGGAGCCGTCAAGTGATGTGTGCGTTGCCCCCCATTCCCGCCGATGTGGCGCCGATCGCGCTCGACGGCCCCTGGCGCTATGCGCCTTTCGTGCCCGAGGGTGCGCCGGCGGTTTCGCTGGATAGCGACCAAGTGCTCCATGTGCCCGGCGAAGCGGCGATGCAGGGATTGCCACTCGACCCGGCGGTTCCGGCCATTGCCGAGCGCGACATCGAAATCCCGCGTCAATGGGCAGGACATCGGGTTCGGCTGCGCTTCGATGGGGTCTATTCGACGGCAGAGGTCTTCGTGAACGGCAAACCGGCCGGCGCGCATCTGGGCGGCTTCACCGCATTCGATCTGGACATCATGGATCTGGCTGTGCCCGGCGAGCGGGCGCGCATCACGGTGATCTTCACCAACGACTCGCTTGCCGACCAGATCAGCCATGGCACGCGCTACGCGAACCATCCATTGGCCGGCATCCCCCGCAAGGTCCGCCTCTACGCGCTGCCGCCCGTTCACCTGACCGAACTGCGGATCGATGCCGGCCTCGAAGGTACCGCCGGAACGCTCCAGGTGAGCGGTGCGTTGGCGGGTGCTGAGACCGCACAGGTGTCCGCTCGCCTCATCGCGCCGGACGAAACGGTCATTCCGCTTCCGGCCGTCGAGGCAGACAATGGCCGGCTGACGCTTTCGCAGCGCGTTCCGGACGCATTGTCCTGGGATCATGAGCATCCCCGGCTCTATACGCTCGAACTCGTGCTGGATGGAGAAACGACCTACCGCAGGCGGATCGGATTTCGGACGCTCGAATGGGACGGTCGGCAATTGCGCCTCAATGGCCACCGGCTCCTGCTCAAGGGCGTAAACCGGCACGAGGTCCATCCAAAGACCGGACGCGCCGACACGGCCCGGTACGCGCACACCGATGTCGCGTTGTTCCGAAAGGCGCATGTCAACTTCATCCGTACCGCCCATTATCCGCCGTGCGAGGAGCTGGCCGCGGCCTGTGACGAACTGGGCATGTTGCTCGAAGTCGAACTGCCCATTTGCTTCGCGTTCGGCCAATTCGAGCGAACGCCGCGCTGGGAGGATCATGATGCGGAAACGCAAGCCGCGATCTGCGATCTGACCGAACAAGCCGCGCGCGAGACGCTTGCCATGTTCGCCAATCACCCGTCCGTCATCCTCTGGTCGATCGGCAATGAAAGCATTTGGGCCCCGCCCTTCGAACGGGCCTCGACGGTTTTGCGCGCCGAAGACCCGACGCGCCCGCTCACCTACAACTGGTATCTGCTTTCCGACGAGGACCGGCCGTTCGCAGACATCGCCAATTCGCACTATCCCGAGGCTGGCAAGGTCGGCGCATTCGAAAGCGAGCCCCGGCCCGTCCTGTTCGACGAGTTCGCCCATCTTTACTGCTACAACGATCACGAGCTCCACACGGACCCGGGCCTGCGTCTTCATTGGGGCCCGTTCCTCGAGCGGCAGTGGCAAGAGATCCGCGCCCTGCCGAACGGGCTCGGCGGTAGCCTCTGGGCCGGCATCGACGAGGTGTTCCACCTGCCCGACGAGCAAAGCGGCGACCGGATCGGCGGCTACGGCGCGTGGGGTGTCATCGATGGTTGGCGCCGGCCGAAGCCCGAATATGCCGCCGTTCGCAGGATCTTCTCGCCGGTTTGGCTCGTCGACGTTCCGTTACGCGACGCCGATGGCGTGACCTTCAAGGTCGAGAATCGCTGGGATATGGCCGATTTGGCCGAGATGGACGTACGCTGGGTGGCGGGCGATGCGTCGGGCGTGTTGAATGTCAGCGGCGCGCCGGGCGAAACCCGGAACGTCACGGTACCGCACACGAAGCTGGACGACGATGTGTGGCTCGTCTTTCGCGGCCCGTCGGCCGAGGATGAGGTCGCGCTGCTCGCTCCGGCCGAGGCTGCGCCGCAACACTTTGGCGCGCCGGTCGAGGTCACCGCCGTTCAGGACAGCCAGACCGGATTGCTCGATCTGGGTGGCGTCGTTACCGGGCCAACGCTGGCACTGGTTCCGCGCCATCTCAGCCGGGTCCATTTCCCGCGTACCGAGCCGGAACTGCTGCCGCTCGACCGTCTTTGCAGCGCCTGGCGCGTCGACGAAAAAGTGTCGTCGCTGACGCGTTATCGCATCGCCGGCGGCTATGCCGAGGCGTACGGCGTGTTCGAGATCGTGCAGGACCGCAAATGGTTCTCAATCACCTATCGTTTTACCCTGAAGCGGCCGATTCCGATCTGGCAGATCGGCCTGGTATTCACTCTGCCACGCCGGTGCGACACGCTGGTGTGGCGAACGCCGGCCCGGCCGGGAATCCAACCGCCCCCGGATGATCCTGCGCGACCAACCGGCCGCGCAACCGCTTTTCCCGATGCATGCGAAAGCTGGGCGGCCCAGGCGACCGAACAGGGCAGCCGAGACTTCCGTTCGACGCGCCGGGGGCCGCTCGCAACCGCGCTCGTCGACCAATCGGGCTCGGGGGTCATGGTCGACTGCGCCGCCGGCCAGAGCGTTCGCGCCGCCATCCATGGCGACGCGGTTCGGCTGTTTGTCCTCGATCATGCCGGACTTGGCAGCGAGAGCTTTCTAGAGACCTTCCAGCCGCACCGCCAGCTATGGCCGGGCGATGAGGTGTCGGGCACCGCGCGCCTTGCGCTGGTCGAAGGAGCCGCGTCATGACCGACATACCACGCCTGCGCTCGCGCGCCTGGTTCGACAACCCGGACGAGCCGGACCTGACCGCGCTTTATCTTGAACGCTATCTCAACTGGGGCCTGTCGCTGGAGGAGCTGCAGTCGGGCAAGCCGATCATCGGCATTGCCCAGACGGGCTCAGACCTGTCGCCCTGCAACCGGCATCATATCGTCCTTGCCCAGCGTGTCCGCGACGGGATCATCGCCGCCGGCGGCATTCCGATCGAGTTTCCGGTCCACCCGATCCAGGAAAGCGGCAAGCGCCCGACTGCAGCCCTCGACCGCAACCTGACCTACCTTTCCCTGGTCGAGGTGCTTCACGGCTATCCGCTCGACGGCGTCGTCCTGATGATCGGCTGCGACAAGACGACCCCCGCCTGCCTGATGGGCGCGGCGACGGTCAACATCCCCGCCATCGCCCTTTCGGTCGGGCCAATGCTGAACGGGTCCCATCAAGGCCGGCGCACAGGCTCGGGCACAATCATCTGGAAGGCACGTGAGCAGTTTGCGCGCGGCGAAATCGACTATCAGGGCTTCATCCGTCTGGTCGCCTCCTCGGCCCCTTCGGTGGGCTATTGCAACACGATGGGCACGGCGACCACGATGAACGCGCTCGCCGAGGTGATGGGCATGCAGCTTCCCGGCAGCGCCGCCATTCCCGCGCCGCATCGCGATCGCGGCGAGATGGCCTGGAAGACCGGCCGGCGCATCGTTGGCATGGTGACCGAGAACCTCCGGCCGTCCGACATCCTGACGCGGGCAGCGTTCGACAACGCGATCATCGCCACCAGCGCCATCGGCGGGTCGACCAATGCGGCCGTCCACCTGATGGCGATCGCGCGTCATGCCGGTGTGGATCTGCAACTGGGTGACTTCGAACGGCTTGGACGCGATGTTCCCCTGCTGGTCAACATGCAGCCCGCCGGAGACTATCTCGGCGCTGACTTTCACGAGGCGGGCGGGGTGCCGGCCTTGCTCGGGGAGCTTGCGGTCGCGGGCCATCTCGATTTGACGGTGCCGACGGCGACCGGGCGTTCACTAGGCGAGGAAATCGGCGACGCACGCAGCGCAAATCACGATGTGATCGCCCCGTTCGACGAACCGTTCGCGCCAGAGGGCGGCTTTCGCGTGCTCCAAGGGAATTTCTTTGCCTCGGCCATCTTCAAGACCTCCGTCGTCACCGAGGCGTTCCGCGCCCGCTATCTCGCCGATCCAGCCGATCCCGAAGCGTTCGAGGGGACGATCGAAGTGTTCGACGGCCCAGAGGACTACCGCGCCCGGATCGACGATCCGTCACTCGGTCTGACGGAACGGTCCATCCTTGTTATGCGCGGGGCGGGGCCCGTCGGCTATCCGGGCGGCGCGGAGGTGGTTAACATGCGGCCGCCGGACTATCTGCTGGCAGCCGGAATCGAACACCTGCCGTGCATCGGAGACGGGCGCCAGTCCGGCACGTCCGGGTCTCCTTCGATCCTGCATGTCTCGCCCGAAGCGGCCGCCGGCGGCGGCATCGCCCTTTTGCGCTCTGGTGACCGGCTGCGGGTCGATTTCCCCGCCGGGCGGATTGACGTGCTCCTTGACGAAGCCGAACTGGCACGCCGGCGCGAGGCGCTGGAGGCGGCGGGCGGCTACGTCATACCCGCGGACCAGACGCCGTGGCAGCGACTGATGCGCCGCGAGGTCGGCCAGCTCGAGGACGGCGCCACGCTGGCCTCGGCCGCCGACTTCCAGCGCATCGCAGACGTGGTTCCCGTGCCGAGGGACAGCCATTGATGCCGAACCGGGCCGGCTTCGCCGGCATCCATGCGGTGCTCTATGCCTTCTTCGACAGAGACGGCATGCTCGACCGGCACGCCATGGCGATGCAGGTCGAGACCGTCATTGCCGAAGGTGTCGACGGCGTGGCCGTGCTTGGCCTTGCCACCGAAGTGCACAAGCTTTCGGCCTCCGAGCAGCGGGCCGTGATCGACTGGGCGGCCGAAGATGTAGCGGGCAGGGTGCCGCTGTCGGTAACCGTTGCCGGCAACTCCATCGCGGCACAGCGCGATATGGGGTCGCACGCGGTGGCGCGCGGCGCAGACCTGGTGATCCTGCAGCCGCCGATTGCGGGCAGCTACGGCGCCCGCACATATCTGGACTTCTTCGCGGCCGTGGCCCGCGAGCTTTCCGTGCCCTGGGCGATCCAGAACGCGCCGGCCTATCTGGGCCCCGGTCTGGACGCGGCCGACATCGCGCAACTGGTGGCCATGGCTCCGGGTCTCGCCGCGATCAAGGCCGAATGCGCCGCGCTCGATCTACCGGCAGTCATCGAGGCCACCGGCGATACCATCGCCGTCTTGCAGGGCCGTGGCGGCCTTGAGTTGCCCGACTGCCTGCGTGCCGGCTGCCACGGCTTCGTGCTGGCTCCCGATGTCACGCC
The DNA here is from genome assembly GCF_030732865.1 of Roseitalea sp. MMSF_3546. Classification (GTDB taxonomy): domain Bacteria; phylum Pseudomonadota; class Alphaproteobacteria; order Rhizobiales; family Rhizobiaceae; genus Roseitalea. The sequence goes on along the minus strand of NZ_JASHKB010000034.1, from coordinate 12,874 downwards.
GGCGGCGACGCGCATCTGGCAGGCCTGGCAAGCCGGCGATGAAGCCGGCACGCAGGATGTCTACCGCGACGCCCTGCCGTCGATCGCCTTCGTCATGCAATCGATCGAAACGCTGATCTGCTATGGCAAGCGCCTGTTCGCGCGCCGTGCTGGCTTGACCGTCCACGACCGCCAGCCCGCGCTGGCGCCGTCACCGTTCGGCGAGCAATGCCTTCATCGCCTGGCCCAATCATAGTACCGACCCGCTAACTTCTATCGCTGTGCCGTTTGCCATCTCGGGTCGGTGAAATAGGGCAGGTTCGACGGCGCAAGCGGCGGCTTGCCCGCGATCAGGTCGGCGGCCTTCTCCCCGATCATCATGGTCGGCGCGTTGAGATTGGCCGAGGGGATGACCGGCATGATGGAGGCGTCCGCCACGCGGAGCCTGTCGATGCCGCGCACTCGGCACCGGCTGTCGACCACGGCCATCTCGTCCTCGCCGATCTTGCATGTGCCGCAGGGGTGGTAGGAGGAATGGCAGGTCTGTCGGATCCACGCCTCGAGTTCGGCATCGTCCCGGACCGCATCGCCCGGAAACAACTCCCGGCCCGTAAAGCCGGCAAGCGCGGGCATGGTCACCAGTTCCCGTGAAAGGCGGAACCCGTCCATGAGTTCCTCGATGTCCTGCCGGTGTTCGAGCATGTTGAAGCGGATGCGCGGACCCGTGCGCGGATCGGCCGAGGCGAGCCGCACCCGGCCGCGGCTCAGCGGGCGCTGGTTTGAGAACTGAAGCTGGAAGGCGTGCTCGCGGACGAAATCGGCACTGCCTTCCGCGACCGCGATGGCAAACAGGGCGATCTGCAGGTTCGGAAAACGCACGCCTGCCCGCGTGCGGATGAAGGCTACGGCGTCAAAGTGGTTGTTGGCGAGCAGGCCCTTGCGCGTCAGCGCCCATTGCAGCGCACCGCGCGCACGGGCGAGCAGGCTCAGATGGCGGTAAAGGGTCACTGGCCGGGTACAGGCGAGTTGCAGCGAGGTCAGCGGGTGATCCATCAGGTTCTCGCCGACGCCTGGCAGATCGTGCACGACATCGATTCCGTGTTCGCGCAGATGGCCGGCCGGGCCGATGCCCGATACCATCAGAAGCTGGGGCGAGTTGAAGGCGCCGGCGCTCAGAACCACTTCGCGCCCGGCGCGTGCGGTCATGGCCTGCCCGTCGCGCTCATAGGCGATGCCGATGGCGGTCTTGCCATCGAACAGGATGCGCGTGACCTGTGACCCGGTCTCGATGGTCAGGTTCTTCGGCGGATTGCGCAGATAGGCCCGGGCGGTCGATGATCGGCGGCCATGGGCGACATTCTTGGGCAGCAGCCCGAATCCGTCCTGCTGGCCCCCATTGACGTCATCTGTCGCAAGATAGCCGGCCTGGCGCCCGGCCTCAAGAAACGCCCGTGCGAGCGGTCCCGGCGGGACGGTCGTCACGCCCACAGGGCCGTCATGGCCGCCATAGTCGGAGACGCCGTCGAGCCGGGTTTCGAGCCGCTTGAAATAGGGCAGCACGCCCGCATAGGACCAGCCGCTCGCGCCGGCCTCGGCCCAGCCCTCATAGTCGAGCGGGTGGCCGCGCAAGAAGAGTTGGCCGTTGATAGAGGACGAACCGCCCAGCACCCGCCCGCGCGGCTGCACCAGCCGGCGGTTGTTCAGATGCGGTTCCGGCTCGGTCTCGTAGCCCCAGTTGTATTTCGGTGCGTTGTAGGCGTAGCGCATTGCCGCCGGCACACGAAACAGAAGGCTGTTGTCCTTCGGCCCGGCTTCCAGCAGCAGCACGGTGCTTGCCGGGTCGTCCGCCAGCCGCGCGGCGATGATCGCGCCGGCGCTCCCCGAACCGACGACGATGAAGTCGTAACGGGGTGTCGATCCGCTCAAGAGCCGCGTGCTCCATGGTGGCCGATCACGCCCGCCGGCGCGGCAATCGAGCGCGGGAACAGATATTCGCGCAGCGCCGACGGTCCGCCGATCGTGCCCATTCCGCTGTGCTTGATGCCGCCGAACGGCGTGTCCGGAAACGCCGTCGTCATCTGGTTGACGCCCACGCTGCCTGCCTCGATGCGGCGAGCGACGACAAAGGCCTCGTCAGCGTCGGGGCCGTAGACATAGGCGCTCAGCCCGATGTCGCAGTCATTGACGGTTGCGATGACCGTGGCGAGATCGTCATAGGGACGGACCAGGGCGACCGGACCGAACACCTCCTCGCGCATGCCGCGCGCATCCTCAGGCACGTCGGCGAGCACGGTCGGCTTCCAGAAGAAGCCGCGATTGCCGGCCTCCTTCTGGCCGGTGACGAAGCGCGCGCCCCGCGCCAGCGCGTCGGTGACGATGTGCTGCATGAAGGCGACGCGTCGTTCGCTGGCGAGCGGTCCCATGGTTGTCGCCGGATCCATGCCGTCGCCGACGACGAGGCTTTCGGCGTAGGCCGCCACGGCATCGACAAAGGGGGCGTACTGGTCGCGGTTGACATAGATGCGGTTGGGCGCGGTGCAGATCTGGCCGGCATTCCAGAAGCGCTTCCAGCCGAACGCCCGTGCCGCCTCGTCGATGTCTGCGCCCGGTAAGACCAAGGCCGGCGCCAGGCCGCCCAGTTCAAGCGTTGCCCGCTTGATTTCACCGCCGGCCTGCGCCGCAAGCGCCCTGCCGACCGTTATCGAGCCCGTATAGGACAAATGGGCAATGGCCGGATGGCCGATCAGATGCTGCGAGATGTCTGCCGCATGACCCATGACCAGATTGACCAGTCCCCGGGGCATGTCGATGTCTGATATGGCGTGAAAAAAGGCGCAAACGCTTCCCGGTGCGTCGCCGTTGGCGAGGACGACCGACGGGCATCCGGCGGCGAGCGAGGGTGCCATGTGCGAGACAACCGTCTCGACCGGGAAATTCCACGTGTTGATGATCAGGACAGGTCCCTTGCCGGTCTCGAAGATGTGGCGCTCGGCCGGTCCCGAGACGACTGTATGGAACGGAAAGGTCTCGGCGACGCCGGCATGGTAGCGCAGGTTCGCGGCGACGCCGTTCAACTCGTCGACCGCCTCGGCGAGTGGCTTGCCCTGTTCGGTGGTGATCAGCCGGGCGATGGTCTCCAGGCTGGCATCCACCCGGTCGGCCATGGCGCGCAGCAGCGCGGCGCGGTCCGAGGGCGCCGAACGGCTCCAGTCAGCATGGGCGCGGCGGGCGGCTTCGGCGGCCGCATCGAGATCGTCCGTCGTCGCGCAGACCATTGCTGCGCCGGCCTGACCGGTGGCCGGATTGACGACCGGCAGCGTCTCGCGTCCGCCGCCGGTCAGATGGTCTCCGTCGATGCAAAGGCCGTGCGTTGCGCTCATGCCGCGCCCTGATGGTCATTGAGCGTGAAGAACAGCGTGTCGCCGACCTCGCACAAGGCCGGCGTGCGCTTGCAGAACACCACGCCGCCCTTGTTGAAATGGAGTTTGTGGGGCTCGGCCCACGGCTCCTTGAGCGACCAGATATAGCCGGCAAACTGGCCGTCCTCCACCTCGTCGCCCAGATTGACGCGCGGCTCGAACATGCCGTCCCTGTAGGCGAAGATGTAGTTGTCGCCGGTCTGCATGTCCATCAGCCGCACCTTGTGCTCGGGCTCCGGCAGGTCGAGCGAGGCGGGCAGAATGCCCATCTCGCGCAGACAGCGCTTCATGCCGTTGAAGGCGAAATCGCGAATCCATGGCCGGATCTTGCCCGCCCCGCCGAGTTCCGTCGACAGGTATATGATGTCCTTCGGCAGGACCTCGCCCGACAGGGTCGTTTCGTGAACCCGGTTGCCGACGATGCCGAGAGGTGCTCCAAACAGTTCGAGGAACTTCATCTGCATGGCGTCCTTGTCCCCGTCGCCCATCAGCCGGACCTTCACCGAAGGGTGATGGTCGATCGACTTGCCGGCCGAATGCAGGTCGAAGATCGCGTCGCACCGCCCGATAAGATGGTTGGTGATGAACCAGGCGATCATCTCGGTGGGCGAGCCGTACTGGTTGCCCGGAAACAGCCGGTTGAGATTGGCCTCGCCGGTCCAGTCGAGCGGCGAGGTGCGCCGGCCGGCATAGAAGGCCGGCGCGTTGGCCGCCGGCAGGAAGATGATCTGGCCTTTGATGTTGGCGGGTTCAAGCGTCTGGTAGAGTTCGCTGCAGATCGACACGCCCTCATATTCGTCGCCATGATTGGCGCCGATCACCATGGCGGTCGGGCCGTCACCGTTTCGGATCGACATGATCGGCACGGGCAGCCATCCATAGGCGGACCGGTCCGAGGAGAACTGGATTCGGATGTAGCCGTGATGCTTGCCCTGGGCGTCGAGATCGATCTCGCAGGACGGCGCAAGGCTGACTTTGGGACAGGGCATGATTGACCTCTGTTGTTGTGATGTGGCGCGGGCGCGCAACCGGGCGTCCGCCGCTCAGGCCGCGCGCGCTGCTGACTTGTAGCGTCGGTAGGCGGTACCAAGCATGGCGATGCCGCGGCGGATCTCGTCTTCTCCGATGAAGCTGTAGGCGAGGCGCAGGCAGTTGCCCGGGCCGTCGCCGGGAAAGCTCAGCCGGCCGGTCGAAACCTCCACGCCCTCTTCGACGCCAAGTTCCGCGATCCGTTCGGCATCGTCCCCCTCGGGCAGTTCGGCCCACAGGAAATAGCCGCCCAGAGGCGCGCGGATTCTTGCCTCGGGGAGGTGCTCGGCGAAGGCTTCCAGCATCGCATCGCGATGCGTGCGCATCTGGGCGGTCAGCTCGTCCACATGGTGGACGATCTTGTTCGATTGCATGAGCTGGACGACAATCCGCTGAGCAAACGCGTTCGAGCCGCCATCGGCCTTTTGCAGCGCCATGCGCCGGATGATGCCGGCCTCGCCGATCGCCCAGCCAACGCGCAGGCCCGGTGCGAGGATCTTGGAGACCGTGCCAAGCGAAATCACATGGCCGGTTGTGTCCAGCGACTTGATCGGCGGCACCGACTCTCCCTCGAAGCGGATCCGCCGGTACGGGTCATCCTCGCAGATGACGAAATTGTATTGCCGCGCCAACTCCACCATGCGCTTGCGGCGGGCAAGCGAGGTCGTGATGCCGGTGGGATTGTGGAAATCGGGCACATCGAACAGGAGCCTCGGCATCGGCTCGGCATTGGCACGCAGGCGCATGAGCTTTCGTTCAAGTTCGTCGGTGTCGAAGCCTTCCGCGTCCTGGCCGATGTCGAGGAACTGGACGTTGTGCGTGCGCATGATGTGAATGGCCGTCATGTAGGTCGGCCGCGTCACGATGACCCGGTCACCGGGCTCGACGAAGACCCTCAGCGCCAGGTCGAAGGCGCTCTTGGAGCCATACGTGACCAGCACGTTTTCGGGCTTGGCCTCGATTCCGTCCGTTGCGACAAAACGGCAGATTTCGGACCGCAGGTCGTCGAGCCCCATCAGCGGCGCATACTGCATGGCCTCAGCGCGAAGAGGCCCGACGGCCTCGGTCGCCTCGCGCACGACATCCGGCAGCAGGGGAGGGTAGGCAGCCCCGCTGCTCATCGTGATCGTGCCCGGCGCATGGTCGAAGACCGATTTGCCCAGAATGGCCGACCGGCGTGCATATCTGAAGTCTGTCATTGTCTTCCCGTCTGGTTGGAGGCGACGGCGAGTCTAGCCGCCGCGAAATCCTCGATCGCCGCGCCGACCGATTTGAAGACGGTGATCTTGGCGTCGTCGTTCCGACCTTTGATCTCTCCCTTGCACAGGGCGGCGAGGTCGCCAGCGATGTCCTGCCGGGTGATCGCACCTTCCTTGATCGGCTGGATGATGTCGCCGGCCTCGGCCAGCACACCGTCCCATGTATCGACCACGATCGCGCCGGCTGCGCGCCTGATGGCGTCGGAATCGGCTTCGCGCATCGTCGGAAGGAAACCGCCGACCAAATCGAGATGCGTTCCCGGCTTCAGGAGCGCGCCCTTGATCAGTGGCTCGTTGGCAAGCGTGCCGGCACTGATGACATCGGCGTCGGGCACGGCGGCATCGAGATCGGTGACAGCACTGACCGCAGCGTCGAAACGCGCAGCCAGGGCTGCGCCCTTGTCCGCATCGCGCGCCCAGATCCAGACGCGATCATAGTCGCGGATGGCGCGATGCGCCGGCACGAGATTTGATGCAATCGTACCCGCACCAATGACGAGCAGCGTCCTGGCATTCCGGCGCGCCATCGCGTCGGCGGCAAGCGCGGACGTCGCCACCGTACGGCGCGCGGTCAACTCCCCGCCTTCCAGAACGGCTTCGGGCGCACCTTTGACGGCGTCGAACACCATCACGGTGGCGTTGACCGCGGGCAGGTTCCGCCTGCCATTGCCGGGGACGATGAAAAGGATCTTCACTGCCAGTTTCCCGCCTTCATTCCATGCCGGCATCATCAGGAATGTGGCATCGGGCTCGCCGGGAACCTTGACCGAATGGACGGTTCTCAACGGTTGCTGACAGCCGCTGCCGAACGCTGATCTGAGCTCTTCTATCAGCCTTTCCCACGGCAGCGCGGCGCGGACATCGCCCTCCTCGAAAACCTGCATGGCTGCCGCTCCCGCAAAAATCGCTTGCAATAAATAATATATTATCTAGCATAATTGGCGCGTCAACACCGAATTGCAGGACTGAGATGGAATCGCCCTACGCCGACTTTTCGAAAGAGGAATTCGACAACCGCTACGCCAAGGCACGTGCGCTAATGGCCGAGAAGAACCTCGATGCCATGTTCATCACCGAACGGCTGAACTACCAGTATTTCACGGGGCACCGATCGGAACAGTGCGCGGTCGACAAGATCCGCTCCTACATGTTCATCCTGCCCAAGGACGGCGACCCGACGCTGATCACCATGCCGTTCGAGATCGCCCAGGTCGAGCAGACGTCATATGTCACCGACATTCGTGTCACCGGTGGCCTGACCGGCCATCCCGAGTTCATCGTCGGCGTCTTGAAGAGCCTTGGCCTGTCGAAGGCGCGGATCGGCTGCGAGCTGGGCCGGGAACAATATCTCGGCATCAGCTATCTGGGCATGCAGGAGATCATGCAGGGGCTGCCGGAAGCCGAGTTCGTCGATGCCGCCGACGTCATCCTCACCATACGCAACGTCAAGTCGCCCAAGGAGATCGCGTATCTGCGCAAGGCTTCCATGATCAACGCCGAAGCGCAGAAAAAAACATTCACGCAGGTCCGCGCCGGCATGACCGAGAACGAGGTCGCGCAGATCCTTCGCGAGAACCTGATCGCGGGCGGCGCCGAGAAGATATCGCTTCTGTGCGTCCTGTCGGGCGCCAATGAGAGGGGCATTGTGTTGCTGCCCACCGACCGCGTCATCGAAAAGGGCGAAACGCTCGGCTTCGATGTGGGCGTTTCCTATCGCGGATACTGGTCGGACCTGGCGCGCACCGCGTCGGTCGGCCAGCCGTTCAACGAACTGGCCGAATTCTATGGCTGGATGATGCAGCTTCGGCACGATTGCAACATGCAACTGCGAGCCGGCAACACGCCCGCCGACGTCATCCGCGTCGTCGACTCCTATCTGGAGGCGCGCGGCCTGAAGACAATGGGCGTGGGCCGTGTCGGCCATGGCGTCGGGATCGAGACAACGGAATATCCATCGCTCGCCGCCTTCGAGGACATCACCTTCGAGGTCGGCAACGTGTTTGCCTGCAACCCCAACTTCTCGAACCATCTTGGCTTCATCAACGCCGAGGACAACTGGGCGGTCACCGACGGTGATCCCGACCTGCTCTCGGCGCCGGTCGCGGAGATGGAAATCCCGATCGTCGACGCCTGACGCCACGGAACTGAAGAGATCGATTGAAACCAGCGATGGAATGGCTCACTGCAACACCAAGGGAGAACTGACATGATCAACAATCTGCGTCGCAGAAGCATCGTTCTGGGCGGAATAGCGTTTGCCGCCGGTATCGCCATGGCCGGCTCGGCCATGGCCCAGGGCCTGATGGAGCGCGCCACCGGCGACGGTCTGCGCGTCGCCTTCTTCAACTTCGTACCCTATGCCTATATGACCGACGGCGGCGAGCTGACGGGCACCGATGTCGAGACCTTGCGCGCCGTGCTCGACGCGATGGGGGGCAAGATCGACGAGGCCAACGCAACCGATTGGGGCGCGCTGATTCCGGGCCTGAAGGCCGGCCGGTTCGATGTGGTCGCGGCCGGCATGTTCGTCACGCCCGAGCGCTGTGCCGAAGTTCAGTTTTCCGAGCCGACGTTCGGCATCCAGCAGGCCCTGCTGGTCGCCGAGGGCAATCCCGATGGCATCGAGACCTATGAGACGATCGCCGAAAAGGGACTGAAGGTGGGAGCCGTGTCCGGCGCCGCCCAGGTCGGCTATGCAAAGGCAGCCGGGATCGAGGATGGCAACATCCAGCAGCTCCCCGACAACCCGACCGGGGTTGCCGCTCTCAAGGCGGGTCGCATCGACGCCTGGGCCGTTTCGGCGCCTGGTGTCCGTCAGATCGTCGCCAGCGGTGTCGAAGGCGTCCAGTCGACCGACGTGTTCGCCGAGGTCGCCGGCGAGCCGGCGGTGTCGCACGGCGCGTTTGCGTTCCGCAAGGGCGATGCGGATTTCGTCGAAGCGTTCAATGCCGCCATGGCCGATTTCATCGGGTCGGACGCCCATATCGCGATCATGGAAGCCCATGGCATGACGGCCGACGAACTGCCGATCTTGAGCACGGCCGAACTCTGCGGGGGATGATGCGCCAGGGGCGCCGGCGTGATCAGCCGGCGCTCCGCCTTACAACGTCAGCGAAGGGGACGGGCCGGTGGCGATACCCAGAATTGCTTTTATCTTCGCGATTACCGCTTTTCTGGCGGGCCTGGGGGTTGCGACATTTTCGGAGTTGCGCATTTTTCTGCCGGCGCTGCTTCGCGGCGCGGTCGTGACGGTTCAGGTCTCGGTTCTGTCCATCGCCCTGTTCCTGTTGACGGCCTTTGTCGCCGGCATCGCCCGCGCCTTCGGCACGGCGCCGGTTCGCTGGTCCGCTGCGATCTTCGTTGAGGTGTTTCGCGGAACGTCGTTGCTCGTCATCCTGTTCTGGTTTTTCTTCGTGCTGCCGGAATTCGGCGTCGTGATGCCACCGATGGTGGCCGCCGTGCTTGGCATCGGGCTCAATTTCGGCGCGTACGGCGCCGAAGTGGTGCGCGGTGCCGTCCAGTCGGTTCCAAGGGGGCAGACCGAGGCGTCGATCGCGCTTAACATGACGCAGTTCAAGCGCATGACGCGGATCATCATTCCGCAGGCCGTGGTGATCACCATTCCCGGTCTGAGCAATCTGACGATTGAGCTGATCAAGGCCACCGCGCTGGTCTCGGCGGTCACCCTGACCGACATCACCTTCGCTTCGGTGCAGCAGAACCAGCTGCACTACCGCACGCTCGAGATCTTCGCGATTACGGTGTTGCTCTACTACTGCCTCGCCCAGTTCATCCGCTTCGGCGGCGGCTGGCTCGAGGATCACTTCTCCCGCCATCTCAAGCCCAGGAGCGCGTGATGGAATGGCGTTGGGATTTCACCTTCGACGTGGTCCTGCCGCGCCTTTGGGAAGCGGCCGGCATCACGGTATATGCCACCTTCGCCTCGTTCTTCCTCGCGTTGATCGGCGGGCTTGTCCTGATGCTGCTGAAGACGGCGAAGAACCCGGTCGTCTCGGGTATCGCCACGGAACTGATCGAGCTGATCCGCGCAACGCCGCTGCTTGTGCTGATCTTCTTTCTGTTCTTCGTGCTGCCCGAGTTCGGCCTGACGCTACCGCCGCTTGCGACCGGCATTCTGGCGATCGCAATCTACAATTCGGCGCTGATGGCCGAGGTCTACCGGGCCGGCCTGCAGGCTGTCCCCAAGGGGCAATGGGAGGCGGCGATCGCGCTGAACCTGTCGACCTACAAGACGTTCCGGCGCATCATCATCCCGCAGACGCTGCCGCCCATCGTGCCGGCGCTCGGCAACTATCTGATCGCCATCTTCAAGGAGACGCCGCTTTTGTCCTTCGTTGCCGTTGCCGAGATGATGCATGCGGCAAAGCTAATTGGCTCGGAGTATTATCGCTTCACCGAGGCTGTGACCATCGCCGGCCTGTTTTTCCTCGTCATGAGCTTGGTCTCGGCGCAACTGGTCCGGCAGGTCGAGACCTACGTCAAGAGGAGTATCCAGCATTGAGCGAGCCGAAGATCCGTTTTGACAAGGTGCTCAAAGCCTATGGACCGCTGAAGGTGCTCGAGGATCTCGATTTCCATGTCGATGCAAGCGAGGTGGTGACGATCATCGGTCCTTCAGGCTCGGGGAAGACGACCGTGCTGCGCGTTCTGATGACGCTCGAGCCGATCCAGGGCGGCGTGATGTATGTCGATGGCGAGCCGCTCAACATGATGATGAGCGACGGCCAGCTTGTGCCCGCCAGCAAGGCCCATGTCCGCCGCATCCGCGACAAGATCGGCATGGTGTTCCAGAGCTTCAATCTGTTCCCCCACATGACCGCACTGGAAAACTGCATCGAAGCGCCGATCCATTCCAAGGGCATGGCAAAGTCGAAGGCGATCGATGAATCGATGGACCTGCTTGCCATGGTGGGGCTTGCCGACAAGCGCGATCACTACCCAAGCCAGCTTTCCGGGGGCCAGCAGCAGCGCGTCGCCATCGCGCGGGCACTTGCCATGCGGCCGGAAATCCTCCTGTTCGACGAACCGACGTCGGCGCTCGACCCGGAGATGGTTGGCGAGGTGCTCAGCGTCATTCGGCGTCTGGCCGAGTCGGGCGACTACACGATCCTGCTGGTGACACACCAGATGGGCTTTGCCCGGGATGTCTCCGATCGGGTGTGTTTTTTCGACGGCGGACGCATGGTCGAACAGGGAAAGCCTGAGGCCCTGTTCGGCCATCCGCGAAACGAACGGCTCAAGCAGTTCCTCAGCAAGGTGTTGGAAGCTGTGTGATGGCAGAGTTTTCCCGCGATGCCATATTGACCAGAAGCGTGTTTGGGATTGTTTGGCGGACAATACAGGTCGCGGCGGAGCTTTGGATCGGCCGGATGGGAATGGAGCACAGGCACACGTGGCGCTACAGGATACATTCCTGAGCTATGGCGACGGACCGCGCGCCATCTACGAGGCGCTCAAGGAGCGCATCATTTCCGGTGAGCTGCCGGCCGGCAGCGAGCTGAAGATCATGCCGTTGGCGAGCGAGCTCGGGGTCAGCATCGTCCCGGTGCGCGAGGCGATCCGCATTCTTGCCGCCGAGGATCTGATCGAACTGCGTCCGCGCCGCAGCCCGGTTATTGCCAGGATCGACCAGCGCGACCTGGTCGAGATCAATCGCATCCGCCATGCGCTGGAGCCGCTCGTCCTCGACGATGCTGTCGCCCGCCACACCGGGGAAACTCTGGCCCGATGCAAGGCGCTGCTCGACGAGGACCGTACATGCAACGATCTTTGGCAAAAGGTGGAACTGAACAAGGAGTTCCACCTGGCGCTGCTGGCACCCTCGGTCATGCAGCGCACCATTTCGATCATTGCCGATCAGTATGTCGGCATGACCCGGATCACCCATGCGATGGTGATGAAGCACCCGGAAATGATCGACGCGCACGATGCCGAGCACGAAGCCGTCTTCGAGGCCGTGCGCACCGTCGAAACGGCAAGGGCCGTTTCGCTGCTGGAAAAGCACATAGACCGGGCAACCGAACGCGTGCGCGCGTTGCTTGAGGTGCTCTGATTGTCAATCGGCGTCGAATGTTGGCACCGACTCGATTTCGATGATGTTGTGGAATCGGTTGGCGTGGTTTTCACAGGAGAATCAGTTCCATGGGAGCCCCATTCCGCCGTTCCGATTTGATCTCGCCTGAACTGGAGGTCGGCTCAGTCACTGAGGACGCCGACAAAATCGCAATCTCCGCGCGGGCAGCATTGCCCAGTAGAGTTTGCCCAAGCTGCGGCACAGCCTCATCGCGCATTCATAGCCACTACCAGCGATCAATTTCGGATCTGCCGTGCAGTTGAGGACGGGTCGAGTTGCGGATCACTGCCCGACGCTTTGTCTGCGCTGTACCGCATTTTCGGCAGAAGATTTTCGCCGAGCGCTTCAGTGACAACGTCTTGGCCAAGGGCGCGCGCCGAATCGCACGCCTGGAGTGTCTGGTGCACCATCTCGGACTCGCGTTGGGTGGCCATCCGACGGCGGGCTTTGCCAAACGGCTGATGATACCGGTCAGCAATGACACTTTGCTTCGCGTGGTGCGCCGCCGCTCTCGGCTGCCGAGCGACTCGTTGGTCGTCGTCAGTGTGGATGACTGGGCGTTCCGGCGCAATTGTCGACACGGCACCATCGTGTGCGATCTTGACCGGCATCGTATCGTCAAGTTGTTGCCTGACCGCGAGGTTACGATGGTGGCGGCGTTCCTGGCAGGTCACAAAGCGATTACAGTTTTGTCGCGCGACCGCGGTTGCGGTTATGGGGAAGGGGCGAGGCAAGCCTTGCCGGACGCGCTGCAGGTCGCTGATCGCTGGCATCTGATGGCCTCGAAAAACCTCGCCAATCCATGCCCGGCCTGATTCAATCGGCCTGCGTGGATTTTGGAGGATCGGATGGCCAATTCGCCCGGATTGTTTGATTTCGACGAGCGGCTTGGCCGGCTGAGCGGCATCGGCGACCAGCTTGAAGCATACGCCTCGGCGATCGACTTCGAGATCTTCCGGCCCGCGCTGGATCAGGCGCTCGCCTACAGCGATGGCGCGAAAGGCGGCCGGCCGCCGTGGGACTGTCAGGAATTTCGTGCTTGAGGCCATGATGATGGAAAGGAGAATCATCACATGGCCATTGAGAAGGAACTA
>NZ_JASHKB010000033.1 GCF_030732865.1 Roseitalea sp. MMSF_3546 | reverse complement strand
GACACTGGCGGCATAGAAACGAACCCGATCCACCTTAGCCAAGCCGCAAAACTGTCTCACCAGGCGGGTCCACCTCTCAGTGGTGCGAGAAGCTTCGCCGGGCCGATGATCGGTGACTTCTTTGAGATAGATGCGGATCAGATCGGCAAGCGTCGTCCGCTGCCCGGCGCTTTGATCGACAAAGACGCCGCGGTCCATCTCCGACTCGACTTGCCGTGCCCAGGCCTGCGCATCCTTCTTGGTGCGGAAGGTAGCAGTGCGCCGCGGCCAGCCCTTGCGCCGTATCTGCGCCTGCCACTGAGACGGTCCCTTTTCGCGGATTGTCGCCATGACCACAGACCTCGCGGATCAACGGATCGCACGGCAGCACCAACTGTGCCGCGCAAGGGGATCTAGCGCCCAACTGTGCCAAAATTGTGCCAAATGCCCTCAAGCGCAAACAGGCCGAAAACAGCGTCTCTGTAAATAGTTGATTTTATTGAGAAGTTTGGCGCACCCGACAGGATTCGAACCTATGACCTCTGCCATCGGAGCTGGTCAAATGGCCTTTCCGATTTGCGCGATAGAGTACGCCAGAGCACGCTAACAGACTGAAATAGATTGCTTTTCAGAATTAGAGCTCCGAAGTCTCTATCCGAGAATACGCCTTGATTTCCTTCCGCGTGCTTGCGTGGTGCTTACTCGAAATCAGGGCTTCCGAAGGACGGGAGCATGACCAAGCTGACCAAACGGTTTGTAGAGGCAGTCGAGCCGCAGAGCGAAGGCCACGTTGTCTGGGACGACGAGCTGCCGGGTTTCGGTCTTCGTGTTTATCCCTCTGGGAAGCGTAGCTACCTCATCCAGTATAGAGCGAAAGGTCGCTCGCGGCGCTACACGATTGGAATCCATGGTGTGTGGACACCCGAAACTGCTCGTCGTGAAGCAAAGGCTTTGCTTGGCCAGATCGCTCAGGGAGAAGACCCCGCTGCCGAGCGTGAGGAAGAGCGCCGCGCGGTGACCGTTCGGGAGCTCTGCGAGCAGTACATCGCCGATATGGAGGCAGGCTTGGTTCTCGGAAAAGGCGGTCGCCCAAAGAAGGCGACCACCGTCGCGACCGATGTCGGTCGCATCCGCCGTCACATCATCCCCTTGCTCGGCACGCGGAGGATCAAGGACATCACCAAACCGGACATGAACAATTTGATGAAGGACATCATCGCCGGAAAGACGCGCGTCGTAATGAAGACGGAGAAGCTTCGTGGCAAAGCGATCGTACGCGGCGGGCGCGGCACTGCCATCCGCACCATGGGCCTCCTTGGCGGCATCTTCACCTACGCAATCGAAGCCGGGATCATCGATCAGAACCCGACCCACGGCCTGAAGAAGCCGCGATACAAGGTGCGGGACCGACGACTGAGTGAAGCGGAGTACCGGACGCTGGGCCGCATTCTTAAGAACGTGCAGCATGACAGCCACTTCGGCATCCACGCCGAGATCCTCCGCCTCATTGCCCTGACCGGCTGTAGGCGTGGCGAGATTATCAGTCTGCGGTGGAGCGAGGTCGACATCGAAGGCAGTTGCCTGCGCCTGAAAGACAGCAAGGAAGGCGCATCCGTGCGACCGGTCGGCCTTCCGGTCATCGACTATCTTGAGGCCGCCCGCCTGAAACGGGATGGCACCTATGTCTTCCCCGGCCAGGGCGAAGACAACGCCGTCGGAAACTTTCCGCAAAGCTGGAAGAAGCTATTCGCCGATACGCCGCTTTGGGATGTGACCCCTCACGTCCTGCGGCACAGTTTCGCCAGCATCGCCAACGATCTTGGATTTACTGAGATCACCATTGCTGCCCTCATCGGACACGCTAAAGGATCGGTCACGAGCAAATACGTCCACACCCTCGACTCGACTCTTATCATGGCCGCGGACACTGTGTCGGGCTACGTAAAGGCGCTCCTTGAGGGGGTCGAGTTCAGGCGCAACACCTACACGCTCGACCGACAGACACGGCGGAGCGCTATCGACGATATGCTGGTCGAAGCAAGGCCATGCACCGAAAAGGTGCTTTCGAGGCTACCCGATAGGTCGCTAACCGTCATATCTGACGGCTAAAGCCGTGCTAGACGCCAAATCTGATGTTTTGATCGCTGGCCCGCCCGGAGGCATCGCTCGATTCTCGCCATCTCAACAACCAGCGCGAGGTTTCTTCAGCAGACCGTCCTAGCGATGGACGTGTATTGCAATCTGCAATACACCGAGCTATATTTGGATCAAAGGAGAACGCCATGGCGACGAACATCGAACGTAGAGAACACCCAATCTCCATGCGCCTGCCGGAAACGGACGTCGCGATGATTGACCGTGCCGCTGACCTCCGCGGGCGGTCCCGGACGGACTTCGTGCGGGAAGCGGCGGTGCGGGCGGCCGAGGACGTCTTGATGGAGAACCGGCTGATTAGGATGTCCGCCGACGGCTTCGCGCACTTCCTGTCGATCCTATCCGAACCAGCCAAACCGGTTCCGGAGATCGTCGAGGTCGTGAAGCGGCCCGCCCCATGGGAGGAAGGCTACAAGCCGAAGAGCTGAGCGGTGCCCATTTCCCGGCCCGAACCGCTGACCGAGACGCACGACCTCGCCGACTTCGACTGCGGTAAGCCGTCTCTGGATCACTGGCTGAAGAAGCGCGCCCTTTCCAATCAGCAAAAGGGCTTTACCGCAGTGCTCGTCGTTCACGACGCCAATCGCGTGGTCGGCTTCTACGGCCTCGCCCCATCAGCGGTCGTGCCCGACATCCTGCCGCGCTCGGTCAGAACCGGCCAGCCCCCCGATCCCGTTCCCTGCCTCCTGCTTGGACAACTCGCTACCGACCGCGCCTGGTCAGGCAAAGGCATCGGCACGGGACTGGTGAAGCACGCTCTCGAACGAGCGGTTACGGCGGCTGAACTGATTGGCGGAAGAGCCCTCGTAGTCCATGCGATTGACGACGAAGCCGCGACCTTCTGGCGGCGACGCAGTTTCATCCCCTCTCGCGACGATCCGCTCGTTCTTTTTCAGTCGATCTCATCTATCACTGCGTCAATCCGTGAAAGCAAAACCGAATGATAGGCATCGCCTCGGACATACTCCTTGTAATATTCCAATCCACAAGGTTGATTTGTGACGAGATCGAGAGGTTTGATGCTCGAACTGCTGGAGCACATGCGGTCGCCTGCACAATCCGCAAAGCGGGAGAAGGGCTTACTAAGCAAATGCAGATCGGCCTGATTTTCCGGATATACGGTGACAGTTACTCAAGCGTGCTTCGCGCACATTCTTCAGAACTCTGATTATCAGCACGGCTAAAACTCGAGTGTACGAACAAGAAAGAATGAAAAACACTTCCGCTAAGCCGTCGACAGGTAGTACTGCGCGCCGCATGTCGGCTACGAAGGACAGGGGCGATAATGTCTAGCGACCTGCGCGCGCTCCTTGAGCGCTTCCGCGAGACGGCGCGCACCGAGCGCGAAAAGGGGACGTACTTCGAGAACATCGTCGCGGTCTACCTTCGCCACGACCCCCTGCAGTCGGCCTTCTTCTCCAAAATCGAGACCTACGAGCAATGGGCCAAGGCGCGCGGCGAGGATGCAGCCGACAGCGGCATCGACCTAGTCGCGACCCTGGCGGACGGCTCGGGCTTCTGCGCGGTCCAGTGCAAGTTTTACGACGCGTCGAAGAAGGTCGACAAAAGCGACATCGACAGCTTCTTCACCGCGTCCGGGAAGGAGGGTTTCGTCCGGCGGCTGATCGTCGACACGAGCGATGGCAACTGGACGGACCGTGCCGAGAAGGCGCTTCAGGGTCAGACGATCTCGACCAACCGGATCGGCCTCAGCGATCTCGAGGCAAGCCCAATCCTCTGGTCCGACTTCGTCCGGACCGGCGAAGTAAAGGTGTCCGAGGCGAAGACCCTGCGCCAGGACCAACAGGAAGCCCTCGAGGCGGTCCGCACGGGGCTGGAAGAGGCCGACCGCGGCAAGCTCATCCTCGCCTGCGGCACCGGCAAGACCTTCACCAGTCTGCGCATTGCCGAGGAGCTGGTCGGCAGGGGCGGCAAAGTCCTCTTCATGGTCCCCTCCCTCGCACTCATGTCCCAAGCCGTGCGGGAGTGGACTAACGACGCCACGCTGCCGCTGCGCTCCTTCGCGGTCTGCTCGGACGCCAAGGTCGGCAAGCGCCCGGGTCGCCAGGACACCGCAGATATCGCGGTTCACGACCTCGCCTACCCGGCGACGACGAACGGCACGGCGCTGGCCGAGAAGATGGCCGATGCCGCCCCGGAGGCGATGACCGTAGTCTTCGCCACCTACCAGTCGATCCAGGTGATCTCCGCCGCCCAGGAAGCTGGGCTTGGGACATTCAACCTGATCGTCTGCGACGAGGCGCACCGCACGACTGGGGTGACGACCGGCGAGGAGGACGAGTCGAACTTCGTACGCATCCATAGCGACGAGCACGTCCTCGCCGCCAAGCGCCTCTACATGACCGCCACGCCTCGCATCTACGGTGAGGCGGCGCGGCAGCGTGCGAAGGAACAGTCGCTGACGCTCGCGCAGATGGACGACCCCGCGACCTACGGCGAGACGCTGTTCGAGCGTGGTTTTTCCTGGGCCGTCGAGAACGAGCTGCTCACCGACTACAAGGTGATCGTCCTCGCGGTGGACGAGGGGAAGGTCGCCCGCTCCGTCCAGCGCCGCCTCGAGACCTCCGACCAAGATCTCGCGCTCGACGACGCAACCAAGATCGTCGGCTGCTACAAGGCTTTGACCAAGACCGACCTGACGGTCGATGTCGGCACGGACACCGGCGCCATGCAGCGCGCGCTGATCTTTTGCCGGGACATCAAGTCCTCAAAGATCATCGAGGGGGAGTTCGCCGCCGTCGCCGAGGAGTTCCGCGCACAGAACCCTGAGGACGAGCTGACCCTCGACTGCGAGGTTCGGCATGTTGACGGCACATTTAACGCCGACAGCCGCGGCCGCCTGCTGGACTGGCTGAAGGCCGATCCCGGCGACGACAACTGTCGCATTCTCACGAACGCCCGCTGCCTGTCCGAGGGCGTCGACGTGCCCGCGCTGGACGGGATCATGTTCCTGCATCCGCGCAAGAGCCAGATCGACGTGGTCCAGTCCGTGGGCCGCGTGATGCGCCGCGCGCCGGGCAAGAGAATGGGCTACGTAATCCTGCCCGTCGCCATCCCGGCCGGCACCTCTCCCGAGGAGGCCCTGAATGACAATGAGCGTTACCGCGTCGTCTGGCAGATCTTGAACGCATTGCGCTCGCACGACGAGCGGCTCGACGGCGACATCAACAAGATCCACCTCGGCCAGACCGAGGGCAGCCGGATCGAGATCGTCGCGGTCGCCCCCGACCTGCCCAGCGGCACGTCCTCGGGCAGCGGCGCCGGCATCGGTCAGGGCAGCGCGCCGGGCGACGACGAGGAAGGCGGCGGCGGCCGCACCACATCCCAGGGCGAGCTCTTCGTCGATGAGTTCTCCGCCGCCATCCGCGCGCAGATCGTCAAGAAGTGCGGCACCAAGGAATACTGGGATCGCTGGGCCGCCGACATCGCCCGCATCGCCGAACGCCACATCACCAGGATCGAGGCGCTTCTGGAGGACCCGGACGCCCGCGCGACCTTCGACGCTTTCCTCAAGGAGCTGCACGACGACCTGAACGAGGCCATCTCCGAGGCCGACGCCATCGAGATGCTGGCCCAGCACATCATAACGCGTCCCGTCTTCGAAAGCCTGTTCCAGGGCAATCGCTTCACCAACGAGAACCCGATCAGCCGGGCCATGCAGGGAATCGTCGCCCGGCTGGACGAAGCGCGGATCGACAAGGAGGCGGAGAGCCTGGAGGAGTTCTACGCCTCCGTCCGCCGACGCGCCGAAGGTCTCACCGATCCGGCCGCCAAGCAGAAGCTGATCGTCCAGCTCTACGACGACTTCTTCAAGTCGGCCTTCCCCCGCACGACGAAGCGTATGGGCGTGGTCTACACGCCGGTGGAGATCGTGGATTTCATCCTCCATTCCGTCGACGAGGCGCTGCGCCGCGACTTCGGCGTGGGTATCGGAGCGGAGGGCGTGCACGTCATCGACCCGTTCACGGGCACGGGGACGTTCGTCACGCGCCTGCTGCAATCAGGGCTGATCGCGCCCGAGGACCTCGCGCGGAAATACCGCGAGGAGCTGCATGCCAACGAGATCATCCTGCTCGCCTACTACATCGCGGCAATCAACATCGAGACGGTCTATGCCGACCTCGCGGACGAGAGAGAGGGAGAGGCCGCCTACGAGCCCTTCACCGGCATACTGCTGACCGACACGTTCGCGCTGCACGAGCACCGCGATATGCTCGACGACCTTTTGCCCGACAACGCCGAACGCCGGACCCGGCAGCGCAACCTCGACATCCGGGTGATTGTGGGGAACCCGCCCTACGTCGTCGGCGAGGAAGACGGCAACAGCGAGGACGAGAAAGTCGAGTATCCCAAATTGGACGGGCGCATCCGAGAGACCTACGCGGCGCGCACCGAAGCAACGCTCGTGAATGGCCTCTACAACAACTACATCCGTGCGATCCGCTGGGCATCCGATCGGCTAGGCGAGGACGGTGGCGTCATCGCTTTCGTAACCAACGGCGGCTTTCTGGACGGAAAGACGGCAGCAGGACTTCGGCGATGCCTCGTTGAAGAGTTCAGCGATGTCCGCATTCTTGATCTAAAGGGCAACCAGCGGACCCAGGGCGAACGATCCAAGCGCGAAGGCGGGAAGGTTTTTGATTCAGGATCGCGTGCGCCAATCGCGATTTCAGTCCTGACGAAACGACCTGACTCCCAAGCCGCTGGGGCCATCCATTACCACGACATTGGCGACTACCTCAGTCGAGAAGATAAGCTTCGCATCGTGCGTGAGCTCGGCAGCGCTGGTGGCGTTGAATCGAGCGACGGATGGACGACCATCAAACCCGATACGTTCGGTGATTTCCTCAACAAGCGCGATCTGTCATTTGATCAGTACATGCTGATTGGCACAAAGAAAAAGAGTGCTGAAGCAACCCTCTTCGGGGTTTACTCGCATGGAGTGTCAACGGGCCGCGGTGCTTGGGTCATTAACAGCAGCGCAAGCGCTCTTCGGAAAAATGTCGATACGACAATCCAAGCAGTATCTGAGAGTTTGGAAGGACTGCAGGCAGGCGGCTCACTAGTATCTGACGCCCGTAGAATATCCTGGACCCGAAAGCTCAGACAGGAAGTCGAAGCGGGTAGAAGTGTCAGCCCCGAGGACGGTGAGTTCGGAAGACTCCGTTACCGACCCTTCATCACACGACACTTCCTCTATCATCCTAGATTGAACGAAGAGCGGGGGCAGCTTCCAAAGCTATTCCCATCTGTGGAAGTTGAGAACAGGCTAATCTGCGTTCCGGCTCCTGGGAACACAACCGATTTTTCTTGTCTAATCGTCGACTCAGTACCGGACCTTGAGTTCGTCGCTGCGAAGGGTGGCTCTCAGTGCTTTCCGCTGCACTACTACGAAGAGCCCGCGCGTAACGAGAACAATCCTGATCTCTTCGCCACGTCGGACGGCCCCGGTCTCGTGCGCCGCGACGGGATCACCGACGAGGGGCTCGCCCACTTCCAGGCCGCCTGGCCTGGCGAGGCAATCACCAAGGAGGACCTGTTCCACTACGTCTATGGCCTGCTTCATTCGCCCGACTACCGGACGCGCTACGCCGACAACCTCAAGAAAGCCCTCCCGCGCATCCCCGCCGTCGCTTCCGTGGAGGACTACCGCGCCTTCCGCGACGCCGGCCGGACGCTCGCGAACCTGCATGTCGGCTACGAGGAGGTGGAGCCCTACGCCGCAACCTACCGCGAGGGCGACCCACGCACCTGGGTCGTGGACGAACCCGAGGTCTTCTACCGCGTCGAGAAGATGCGCTTCGGCGGCAAGCGCCCGAACCTCGACCGCACCACGATCCACTACAACGACCGCATCACCCTCACGGACGTCCCCGAGGCGGCCTACCGCTATGTCGTCAACGGCAAGAGCGCGATCGAGCACGTCATGGAGCGCCAGTCGGTCACGAAGGACGCCTACAACCCGAAGACCAAGAAGGGCAGCGACATCGTCAACGACGCAAACCGCTTCGCAATCGAAACCATGGAAGACCCGGAGTATCCTCTGACTCTGCTACGTCGGGTGATCACCGTGAGTGTGGAGACAATGCGGATTGTGGACGCGCTACCACCCCTGCGTTTGCCGACCGAGGTTAGCGAGGCCGCCGAGTAGTGGAGGCCCGTAATCGCACTATTGAGCAGTGGTTCGGCTGGATCGCCGACGGAGCCGTCGTGCTGCCCCGCTTCCAGCGCTACGAGGCTTGGGGTTCCGGCCAAGTGGAGGGCCTGCTCGAGAGCGTCCTGCGCCGCCCCTCTCTTCCCGTGGGGGCGCTGCTGATGTTGGAGGTCGGCGACGCCCCGCCCTTCCACGCTCGCCCTATCTCTGGCGCTCCCGAGGGCGGCAAGGCGGCGTATCACCTACTCGACGGGCAACAGCGCATGACTGGACTCTGGCGTAGTCTCTCGGGTGACTACGACGACTTCGCCTTTTTCGTGCGGACCGAACCGCAAGACGTTCCGGAAGTAACTGCAACCCGTCGCTATCTCAAAGGCGGCAAACGCTATCCGGTTTGGTGCGATGACGATGCGGAGGTGGCCGCACGGAACCTCATTCCTCTGCCACTGCTGCGTCCAGGCCAAGAAGCCGCGGACGCAGCAAAGGCATGGGTCAAGGGCGTATCGAACGGTGAAATGGACCGCGCGATGGCGCTGAACGAAGTTATCACTGAGCTGCGTTCGCGCGTCAGCAACTACTCCCTGCCGTTCCTGTCTCTGCCCGCGACCACCAATCGTGAGACCGCGCTCGACGTGTTTATTCGCATGAACACCCAAGGCACGGCGCTAACCGCTTTCGACATCGTCGTGGCACAGGTCGAGGCCGATACCGGCACCTCCCTGCACGAACGTGTCGAGGGCTTACGCGCCCGCGTGCCCAAGCTAACGCATTACGGTGAACCAGCCGAGATCGCCTTGGCCGTAGGCGCGGTGTTATCGGGCCGCCCGCCCACCCGCTCCACCTTCCTGCGCCCAGCTTTCGGAGGAGAACTTGTTGATGTTTGGGACAGGATCGAGCTCGGCTTGGAGCGGGCCGTCCGCTTTCTCGCCGATGAGGCAATGGTCGATGCTGCGATACTCCCGTCCGATCCATTGGTGACACTGATGGGCGCGTTCTGGGCCGACGCGACCGAGGGCAAGGACGCCGAAGGAGCAGCCCGCAGGCTCGCACGCCAAGCTTTGTGGCGAGGTGCATTCACCGAGCGCTATCAGAAGACTTCCGCGACCCGAACGGCGCTAGACTATCGAGAGCTAGTCGCCCAACGGGACGGAGATGGTCCGCTGCCGGGCTTGCTCGATCCAGAGCAAAACCCCCTGCCCGAGCCCGCTGCTTTACGCACTGGGGGTTGGCCCAAAACTCGCGACCGCTTGGGCCGCGCAATCCTCGCCGCTTCGCTGCGCGTGGGCGGCCACGACTTCGCCGACGAGCAGCGTTTCTCCATCGAAAACCAAGGCGCACGCGAATATCACCACCTCTTCCCGAAAGCGCTACTTGAAGCGGAGGGTTGGCCACGTCGACTGGTGTTCTGCGCACTCAACTGCGCTCTAGTCAGTTGGCGGACGAACCGCACGATCGGCAAGAAGCCCCCCTCCATATACGTAGCTGAACGAGCTGAAGAAGTCGGGCTGCCTACCAAAGAGGTTGACCGCCGTCTGCTGTCTCACTGCATTCCTCCCGATGCGCTGCGCTCGGACGAGTTCGAGACATTTCTCGACGTCCGGGCGAAGATGATCCACGGTGTGATGTCAAAGCTTTGCAATGGCGAGGATGTTGGATTGCATGACGTTGTTTAGACTGGTGGAGGCCGATTGCAGTTTTGGGCTCGACGGCTGCAAGAGTTTTCTGTTCTTCTCTTCGTATTTTGCGCTAGCTCGTTTTCACGATGAGCGAAGACCTCGCGTGGTCAAGTCAGCTGTTCGCTGAAAGTGACGCGGTCGTGGCAAGCATAACTTGAGGTATATTTGATGTATTGGAACCACGATCACGTCGTTCACATTGGTGGTGAAACCGAAACACCAACCGATCCCGCCAATGAAGCAGCTCTATGGCGGAAGCGAATCGAACCTTGGCTGTCTGCGGTCTTTCAAGCGGAACACCTTTCGCTCTTTCTCGGAAATGGCTTCACTACGGGAATTGCAAATCACGCAGGCGGCGTGCCTACTAGCATGGCCGGCTCCGGTTTTGGCGGACTTCCGGATGAAGACAAGGCGGCCGCTCACGCCAAGAAGCTTGCAGAAGCCATGGGGAGGGGCAGCGCCAACATCGAAGACCAGCTTTCGGCGGCGCTCACACTTCTCGCCGGTTTGCAAATTTTAGAACGCGCGGACGCCGCAGCTTGGGAGGCAGCGATTGACAACGTGCTCGGCGGGTTCATCAACGATGTTCTCGCCACGGAAAAGAGCATCAGCGACGGTATCGATAACGAGCCCGCCGGCGGTGGCCCGCTTGCTAGGGAAATCCTTGTTTCGTTCCTGATGAGTTTTGCCAGCAGGGCCGCTTCGAGGGAGCGGCTGCACATCTTCACGACCAACTACGATCGCCTTATCGAGCGCGGCTGCGATTATGCCGGGCTTCGCATCATCGACCGTTTTACCGGGGCGCTTGAGCCGGAATTCAGATCATCGCGCCTGCATGTGGACATGCATTACACGCCGCCCGGGATCCGGGGCGAACCGCGCCACCTAGAAGGCGTCATACATCTCACCAAGCTTCACGGCTCGCTCGACTGGCGCTACGACAAGCCGCGCTTGTACCGCACAGGCCTACCGTTCGGGGCGGACGCCGGACATCCTGAGGTGCCCGATAGCCCGAGCAATTCCGTGATGATCTACCCCAACTCGGTAAAGGACGTTGAAACTGCTGCCTATCCCTATGCCGACCTTTTCCGCGATTTCTCATCGTCGATCTGCCAGCCTAACAACGTGCTTGTCACTTACGGCTATGGGTTTGGCGATGACCATATCAACAGGGTCATCGCCGACATGCTCATCATTCCGTCCACGCACCTTGTGATATTAGCATGGGGTGAAAAGCCTCACGAGCGAATTGCGTCCTTCGTCTCCCGTGTTGGCAGGCCGGAGCAGCTAACGCTACTGATCGGCAAGCACTTCGGCGATATCCGGACGCTGGTCGAGCACTACCTACCCAAACCGGCTATTGATCCGCTCACGATCCGTATGAGCGAACTTGTCGAGCGGCGCGGCAAAGTCTCAGGCAGAGACCCGAGTGAAGACGGCAGCGAGCTATGACTACGATCGTCGAACGCATCGGTACGCTTGCGGTTGGCCGTGTTGAAACCGTTACCGCTGAAGAACTGCGCATCGCCCTTTTCAACGAGACACCGCAGGCAACGGCGCTGAATACCGGCACGCCCACCGGCTTTCCTCGCGTCAACGCCTATGTGCTGATACCGAATGAGACCGGAGCGGTCGTCGCGGTCATCAAGGAAATCTCCATCGTGCGTGCCAAGCCGGGTCCAGGAAAGCACGACGAAGCCCTTGTAGATCTTCCGTTTCCTGCCCGCACTGTGATTGCCATTCCCTTCGGCACTCTGCTGCGAGAAGGAAATGACAGTGACAGCCAGCCCCTCTATGCTCTGGAACGCGGTGTCCCGGTGCTGCCTTCCGTGGGCGATCCCGTTCTCCTTCCGACCGCGACGCAATTGCGTTCCATCGTCGAAGCCAAGACCGACGACCGGCTGATCCAGATCGGCTCTGCCCCCTTCGCCGGCAATGCTCGTGTGTGGGTACACCCCGACAAGATTTTTGGCCGGCACCTCGCCGTCCTTGGCAACACCGGCAGCGGCAAGTCCTGTTCCGTTGCTGGTATTGTCCGCTGGTCGCTTGAAAGCGCGGCGGCGGCGCAGGAAGGCGAACAGGCCAAGCCAGCGAATGCCCGATTCATAATTCTCGATCCCAACGGCGAGTACGCAAAGGCCTTTGAGGACGGCACGTTGCCCGTCAGGCGCTTTGCAGTAGGCGGTAAGGACGGTGCGAACCCGCTAACGGTGCCAGGCTGGCTTTGGAATGGACAAGAGTGGGCTGCTTTCACATCCGCGCAACCCGGCGTACAACGCCCGATATTGCTCAGAGCACTACGGTTGCTCCGCAATGCAGGCTCGTCTGCGGCAACCGCGAAGGCGCAGGCCGTCCGGCGCTATGGTGGATACGTCCGAAAGCTCGAGCAACTTATAGCTGAACTACCTCAAAGCGTTACGGATTTCCCAAATAACAAGAACTTTGGAGACCTGCTCCAGGGCTTAGTTGGATTGACCGAGAGCGATGAAGCGGAATTAGCAGCCTTCGGAGAAGGAGCTGCTGACCTTTCTGCTGCCATTTCGGCAATACGTGATCCGATCGAGCAAGTTCGAACTTCACGACAATGGGCCAACGGAAATGGCTACAATAATTTTCAGCCGGCCGATCTACAGGTAGTTATGGCCCAATTGCGTACAGTCACTGACAACTTTCCCGTTGCCGCTACCCACGGTGAGATTAGCGAAGATGCGCCCGTTCGTTTTGACGTCTCCGCACTTCCTGACCGTATAAATGACGTTGCGATGGCAACGGGCGGACAAACCCTAAGCAACGTCGAACCGTTGATCAATCGCGTGCAGGTAATGCTTGGCGATGCTGGCCTCCGTCCGGTCATTGATACTGAAGGTGCCGCCTCTCTCAGCGACTGGCTTGCAGCGCTACTTGGCCCCAAAGAAGACTCACCGGAGCCCCTTGTTATTCTTGATCTCTCACTCGTACCTTCGGACGTTGTACATATTGCCGTAGCCGTTATCTCCCGCCTGATATTCGAAGCCCTTCAACGTCATATCAAGGAAACAAACGAGGCCTTACCGACCGTACTGGTGCTGGAGGAAGCGCACAGCTTTGTGCGCAAGGACGCGGATGTAGGCGCGAGCGCGCAGGCCGCTGATCTGTGCCGCCAGACCTTTGAGAGGGTAGCCAGGGAGGGCCGGAAATTTGGTCTTGGGTTGGTGCTTGCCTCCCAGCGCCCATCCGAACTCTCTCCGACTGTGCTAGCACAATGCAATTCCTTTTTACTCCACCGCATCGTTAACGATGTCGATCAGAACCTTGTCCGCCGGCTTGTTCCTGACGCTTTAGGCGGCCTTCTTGGCGAACTACCCACGCTCCCTTCGCAGCAGGCGATCCTTCTCGGCTGGGCCGTACCAACACCCGTTCTTCTGCGCGTTCGCGATCTAGAAAAGCCGCAGCGCCCACGCTCAGATGATCCACATTTTTGGGATACATGGCTTGGCGACAAGGGTGTTTTCCCAAACTGGCCGCGAATATCTGAGGCTTGGGAGAAGCCAGATGAAGAGCCCGATCAATTGAACGGCCTTGCAGATTGAGAAGATAAAAAGACTGACTGAGCCTAACATATTTCAGCCATTTAATTGTTGGTTCTGGGCTATTTTTATTATCCTCGGACTAATTTACTGGAGTGTTTTCTTGTTCTGAGAAAATTTCCATTGATTGAGTCTTTTTTGGTTTCCCGGGATCGTCAATAAGAGAGCGGCAATCGTTCCGCGAGAGAGTGAGAGGCCTGCGGCTTTCGCCGTGACGGGTTTGGAGGTCGAGAGAGAGGCTCTCGGGCCGCCCGTCATGGAGAACAGCCATGACAGCAATCGAAATCACGAACGGTCGTCCCGCGAGCGGCGACTACAAGGTGGATGTGTCCCGCGGCGGGCATAACGGCCGCGTATCGTCCGAATGGTTTTCCCGGCCCGACGACGAGAAGTACCTCTCGCTCTCGGACCTCTACGCTTCGGTGAAAGGCCGCGCCGCGCGGAGCAAGACGCGGACGGTCGAGAGCGCGGCGATCCGCGTCGAAGCCCATCGCGACGATCCGGAGAAGCTTGCGCTCGTCCTGCCGGACGCCGAGGCGCCCGTTGCTCCGACCCATTGGAGCTTCGGCCAGCTCGCGAGCCTCGTGGGTGCGCCGGCGGCCTATCTGCGGCAACTCCCAGCGCCGCTTGCCGGCATCAATCTGCAATACGGCCTCACCAACCACCGCGCCGAGCAGGTCAAGACAATGGAGGTCGCGAACGGTCGCACGGAGCTGCGCGCCGTCACAGGCCCCGACTATGGCCGCATCTACGACCATGAACTTGTCTCCGCCGTGCAGCGCATCGCAGGCGATGGCGTCGGCGATACCCGCTGGAAGGTGCCTGGCGTGCTCGACTGGTCGACCGGCGTCTACAATCCAATGGTCGACGTCACCAAGGACACGACCACGCTTTATGCCTCGGACCGCGACGTCTTCCTGTTCCTAGTCGACGATAGGAACCCGATCGAGGCGGGCAAACTGCCCGACGGCTCGCCCGATCTCTTCTTCCGCGGTTTCTACTGCTGGAACTCGGAAGTCGGCGCGAAGACGCTCGGCATCGCGAGCTTCTATCTCCGCGCCGTTTGCCAGAACCGCAATCTCTGGGGCGTCGAGGACTTCCAGGAGATCAGTATCCGGCATTCCAAATACGCCGCCAACCGGTTTGCGCACGAGGCGGCACCGGCGCTGGCCAACTTCGCCGACTCCTCGCCGCAGCCCTTCATCCAGGGCATTCGCTCCGCACGCGAGCGGATCGTTGCGCGCACCGACGACGACCGCACCGACTTTCTGCGCAAGCGCGGCTTCTCGAAGGCGGAGACCGGCAAGATCGTCGAGACGGTGTTGGCCGAAGAAGGTCGCCCGCCCGAGAGCGTCTTCGACTTCGTGCAGGGCATCACCGCGGTTGCCCGGTCCAAGCCACAGCAGGATGCGCGGCTCATCATGGAGACCCGCGCCAGGAAGCTGCTGGAGGCCGCCGCCTAGGCCCGGCGTTCCGCTTCGGTCCCAACCGTCCGTCCATGGTCCATCGCTTCTGGAGAGGAAGAGGTGGGCCGTGGTTTTCGTGACGGGTCTGGAGGTCAGAGAGAGTCTCGTGACCGCCCGTCGCGGAGAAATCCCATGACGAAGTCTCAGAAGATCACCCTCAGCGCCTCGCGCGACATCCCCTTCAACAAGCTGGTGCTCAGCCAGTCCAACGTCCGGAAGGTCAAGGCCGGCGTCTCGATCGAGGAGCTGGCCGAGGACATCGCCAGGCGCACGCTCCTGTCGTCGATCACGGTGCGCCCGGTCCTCGACGGCGAGGGCGCAGAAACCGGTATGTTCGAAATCCCGGCCGGCGGCCGCCGCTACCGCGCGCTCGAACTGCTCGTGAAGCAGCGCCGGCTCAACAAGACCGCGCCCGTGCCGTGCATCGTGCGCACGGACGGCCTGGCCGAAGAAGACAGCCTCGCCGAGAACATCCAGCGTGCGCCGCTGCACCCGCTCGACCAGTTTCGCGCCTTCCAGGCGATGCGCGAGAAGGGCAAATCGGAAGAGGAAATCGCTGCCGCCTTCTTCGTCTCGGTCGGCGTGGTCAAGCAGCGCCTCAAGCTGGCCGCTGTCTCGCACGTCTTGCTCGACGCTTATGCCGAAGAGGAGATGACCCTCGATCAGCTCATGGCCTTCACGGTCAACCCCGACCACGAACGCCAGGAACAGGTCTGGGAGGCGCTCAAGCAGCACTACAACAAGCAACCCTACGAAATCCGCCGCATGCTGACCGAAGGTGCCGTACGCGCGTCCGACCGGCGGGCGCAATTCGTGGGGCTCGACAACTATGTCGGAGCCGGCGGCGAAGTGCTGCGCGATCTGTTCCAGACCGATGATGGTGGCTGGCTGCAGGACGCGGCGCTTCTCGAAATCATGGTCACCGAGAAGCTCAAGGAGGAAGCCGAGGCCATCCGCGCCGAAGGCTGGCATTGGATCGAGGTCGGCACCGACTTTCCCTACGGCCACACCTACGACCTGCGGCGCATTCGCGGCGAAGCCGAGCCGATGAGCGAAGAGGAAGAGAAGACCTACGAGGCGCTCAAGGCCGAGTACGACAAGCTCGAAAACGATTATGCCGAGGCCGACGAACTCCCCAAAGAGGTCGACGAACGGCTCGGCGAGATCGAGACTGCGATGGAAGCGCTCCAGAACCGCCCGATCCGGTTCGAGGTGGAAGACTACGCCATCGCGGGCGCTTTCGTCAGCATCGATAGCACTGGCCGGCTGCGCGTCGAACGCGGCTATGTCCGGCCCGAGGACGAACCAGCAGTCGAAGCCGAGGACGATCCCGGCGGCGAGACCGTCGATCCAGACGCGGACGATGTCGTCGGTGACGCATCCGATCCGGTGACGGATCAAGAGGAGGAAGACGATGACGACGGCACCAAGCCGCTGTCGGATCGCCTTGTCTGCGAACTCACCGTCCACCACACGATGGCCCTGCGCGACGCGCTCGCGGGTGATCCCGAACTCGCCCGGTTGGCCTGCCTCCACGCGATGGTCCTGTCGCTCTTCTACCACTACAGCCAGGACAGCTGCGTCGAGATCACGCCGCGTGTCACTAGCTTCGGAGCGCGGGCGCCGGGTCTCGGCGACACCGCCTACGCGCAGTCGATCGACAAGCGCCACGAGAGCTGGGCGGGCAATCTGCCGAAGCAGCCGGAGGACCTGTGGGCCGTGCTGACCGAATGGGACAGCGACAGCCGCGACGCGCTCTTCGCCCATTGCGTGGCGATGACGGTCAACGCCGTGCAGGAACCGCACTATCGCAAGCCGCGCCAGATCGCCCATGCCGACATCCTCGCTTCGACGCTGGGACTCGACATGGCGAAGGCGGGCTGGACGCCGAGGGCGGACAGCTATCTCGGCCGCGTGACCAAGGCGCAGATCCTCGCCGCGGTGCGCGAGGCGACGGGCGACACGGACGCCGACCGCATCGCCGGGTTCAAGAAGCCCGACATGGTCGAGGCCGCGGAAGACCTGCTGGCGGGTACGGGCTGGCTCCCGCAGCCGCTGCGCACGGCTCCACTTGCGGAAGACCCCGACGAGCCAGAGTTCGAGATCGTCGACGAGGGTGATGTCACGCCTGCCGAAGCCGCCGTCGAAGACGACGATGAGACGGTCGCGCTCCAAGCCGCCGAGTAAGGGCGCAAAGACAGGCGTTCGGCGGCACTTGGTCGATGGTTCGACCCACCCGATTGGGTGATGATCGAACAGTCGCCGAGGCCGCCTTCGCCCACTTTCGAGCAGCTGGCGACCACCAATCGAGGGAGACGCTCCCCCAACTCCCTCACCCTGGGGCCTGTCGGACGCGGCAGGCCCTTTTTTGCGCATCATTCAGGAGAAAAGCATGGATAGCCCCGCCGCAGACCTTTCGCAGAAGCTCAGTCGCGAGGCCGAGGCTGTGTGCCGCCAATACCTTTCTAACGGCAGAAAACATGGCGACTACTGGGTGGTCGGCGACGTCGATAACAATCCTGGTCGCAGTCTCTATATCCGTCTCACCGGGCCGACCCGTGGCAAAGGCGCCGCCGGAAAATGGACGGACGCCGCCACCGGCGAGCATGGTGATCTGCTCGATCTCATCGCGGCGAATCTCAACCTCTCGACACTGCGCGACACGCTCGATGAGGCACGGCGTTTCCTCAGCCTTCCGCGCCCAGAACCGCCTGCAAGGAAGACGCCGGCACCCGCTCCACGCGGATCGCCGGAGGCAGCACGACGGCTATGGACGATGGGCCAGCCGATCGCGGGCACGTTGGCGGAGCGCTATCTCTCCACCCGCCGATTGAAAAACCTTGGAAGCGTGAGCGCGCTTAGGTTTCATCCGAACTGCTATTATTGGCGAGAGGACGCGGACGCCAATGACCCGCCTGACGCCTGGCCCGCCTTACTCGCGAAAGTCACCGATAATGCCGGAACGCTGACCGGCCTTCATCGGACATGGCTCGATCCTCAGACGGCGGGCAAGGCCCCGCTCGATCCCAACCGCAAGGCGATGGGCAACCTTCTCGGTCATGCCGTCAGGATTGGATCACCGTCCGACATCATCGCCGTCGGCGAAGGCTTAGAGACGATGCTCTCGCTGAGGTTGGCACTTGCCGGTCTACCGATCGCTGCGGCGCTGTCTGGCAATCATCTCGCAGCGTTCGACTCGCCCGCCGATCTCCGCAGGCTCTATGTCGCCATCGACAATGACGAGGCTGGCCAGGCGGCCTTTGACGCATTGACCGATCGCTTCGCGGACCGGGAACTTCACCTTCTGCCGTTGCGACCGATGCTGGACGATTTCAACAGCGATCTTCGCCAACGCGGCATCGACGAGATGCGCAGCCATTTGCGTCCCCAGCTTTTGCCGGTCGATGTTCCGACCTTGCTCGCGGTTGAGACCGACTGAAGCAGCGAGCCGGTATCGTCCGCTGGGCAGGCAGATCCAGCCCTCGCCACGGAGCCGCGCCTGACGGCCTTCCCGAGAGGGGCGAGCCGGAGCGGAACCCGCCCGGTCCGGCAATGGCTGCGGCGTCACCATTTTCCGCCGCCGGGCCACCCGCGCGTTCCGCACGGGACCAATAGTCATGGATGGCGACCGGCTTTGCATCGCGAAGCAAAACGGCGCCGCCTCCGCCGTCCTCCGCTGCGCTCCGGCCGATCCGAGGATCGGTGCAGGCCCGGACGGCCTCCGCTTTCCCGTCGCCCGGGAAGGCCCGCGAGAGGCGCGGGTCCCTTTAACCGGAGACGACCCGCCATGACCGAACATGCCGACACCACGCACAGCTCCTCGACCGCCATCGTCCTCGACGAGCTGCAGCTCTACGGCTACCGCCCCTTCGCCGGAGAGCCCGATCCGCGACCGCTGCCCGAGGCCGACGCGCTCCACGGCGCACTCGCCGACATCTTCGACGCCCTCATCGCTACGCTCGCCGACACGCGGCTCGAGCCCGATCTCGAAGACCTGCTCTGGTCGACCACCAACGTGTTTCACCGCATGGCGTCCCGCGTCGACCGAGAGCTCGACACGAACGAGCAGGCGCAAAAACGCTCGCAGCGCGAGCAGGACGGCTCCGAGGTCCGCTCGGTCGAACTCGAGGAGCTGACCGCGCAGGGCATCACGCTGATCGAACGGCGCAACGCCTACGAGGGCATGCGCGACATCGCCGCCGACCTGTTCGAGGCGCATCTCGGATCGACATGGCATCCGCATTCCGGCTCGCACACGAACCGGCGCAACCTGACCGCCTCGCTGATCGACAGCCGCGACTTCCTCGCCGCCAAGCGCAAGACCGAACTCGAACCGCTCCTGCCGACGGGCACCAAGATCGCTTTCGCCGGAGGCACCGACTTCGCCGACCACAAGGCGGTCTGGGCCGCGCTCGACCGCGTGCATGCCAAGCATGCCGACATGGTGCTTCTGCATGGCGGTTCGCCGAAGGGCGCCGAGAAGATCGCCGCCTGCTGGGCCGACAACCGCAAATGCCCCCAGATCGTCTTCAAGCCCGACTGGACGCGCCACGGCAAAGCGGCGCCGTTCAAGCGCAACGACCAGCTCCTCGACACCCTGCCGATCGGGCTGATCGTCTTCCCCGGCTCCGGCATCACCGACAACCTTGCCGACAAGGCGAAGCAGATGGGCGTGCCGCTCTACGACTTCCGCCCGCGGAAGGCGGGCAAACCGTGACCCGTGATGCGCCCCAAGCATCACCCATGCGCGTGCCGGAGCATTCCGGCGCGCGAACACTTGCGCCATACTTCACCCGCGCCGTGGCGGTGGTGGAGGCGCGCCTCTCACAAGGAGACCGCCCATGTTAGTATCCGCCATCCTGAGCGTCCTCGGCCTCGGCTTCATGGTCTATGTGCTGTTCGCGCTCGCCGTCTACGCGCTCCCGTTCTTCGTCGCCGTGACCGTCGGCATGCAGGTCTACGATAGTGAAGCGGGGCTGATTGCCGCGTTCGTCTCCGCCTTCCTCGCCGGCGGTGCGACCCTCGTCGCGGGCCAGGTCGCGTTCGCGACGATCAAGTCCGTCCGCGTGAAACTCGCCATCGGCGCGCTCTTCGCCGCGCCCGCCGGGATCGCCGGATACCACGCCATCAAGGGCCTCTCCGAGATCGGCGGCGCGGGGGAGACCTGGACGCTTGTCTTCGCCTGGATCGGCGCCATCGTTGTCGGCGCCACGGCCTGGGCGCGCATCGCGTCCCTCGCCGGGCCGGACATGGACGCACCGGAATCAGCGCGAGCGTTCAAATACGAGCGTGCAGCGAATGACGGCTGAGAGCCCATTCTGACCGATGCTGCAAGTTGTTCGAAAGTCTGCTTTCGCTAAATATGGCGTCAAACGAAGCCAGAAGTCTTGAATGTCGTCAGTTTTTAGCTGCATTGCGGAGCGCCATTTGGATCATGCCGCGCCACAAGCGGTCCGGCAGCGCCTTATACAGCGCAACGTACGGGCCCGGCTTGGCCAGGTAGCGGAGGCGATCCTTGCCGTCGGTGGCCATTTTCAGCACGACTTCCGCGACCTTTTCCGGTGCGGGCGCGCTGTCGAGTAGATCGACCGCCATTTTTTTGCCGGCCGAGATCGCATCTGCGTAAGCCGGGTGATCCGTCCAGTCTGCGGAGCGGCGGCTAAAGTCGGTCTTGATGCCCCCGGGTTCCAGAAGCTTCATTTGGATGCCGAAAGGCGCAAGCTCAAAGCGGGCGGATTCTATCAGTCCCTCCACCGCGTGTTTGGAGGAGATGTAGAAAGGTGCCATCGGCATTCCGATCAGTCCACCAATGGAGGATGTGGTGATGATCAGCCCGGACTTGCGGGCGCGCATGTCCGGCGCAACCGCCTTGATGGTCCGCGCAACGCCATGCACGTTCACGTCGAACTGACGCAGCATCTGCTCTTCCGTTGCGCCTTCAATGGGGCCGTTCAAACCGTATCCCGCATTGGCGAAGGCGACGTCGATCTTGCCAAATTTCGAAAGTGTTTCGCCAGCTGCGGCGTCAAGTGCAGATTGGTCCGTCACATCGCAGGCAAAGATAACGCAACGCTCACCCGTCATCCAGCTGGCGGCGTCTTTGGGATCGCGCATCGTTGCGGCGACTTGCCAGCCCTTGTCATGGAATAGTTTTGCTGTCGCAAGCCCGATGCCTGAGGACGCGCCTGTGATGAAGATTGATCTGGAATGGGACATGGTTGGGTTCCTTTCTGCCGTCGAGCGGTTGTCGGTATCGGATCGGCATGGTAAACTAGGGTGTCTATATTTGGACAACTAGGGTGCCTAAATATGAAAGGCAAGATGTGAGTGACGAGAATCTGCATTTGGTGAATGACGACGCCTTGGGTCTGGCGCAGGCCGACCTGACGGAGCGTGTGGCCGAAGCGATGCGTGCCGTGTCCCGTGCCTATGTCGCTGCCGTTGTTTCGGCTTTGGCAGAGCACGGCTATAGGGGTCTCACACCTGCCACCATCACCTTGCTCGCGCGGCTGCCCGCAGCCGGTGCGCAAACAGTCATGCTCGCGCGTGCCAGCCGCCGCACCAAGCAGGCCACGGGGAAGCTGGTCGCTGAGCTGGAAAACAATGGCTACGTCAAGCGCGTGCCGGACCCTGCTGATGGGCGAGCCATGCTCGTGCAGCCGACGAAGAAAGGTATCGCCGCCCTGAGGGTCGGAGCAGATGCCAAGATCACATTGGCCGAACACACAGCGTCGGTGCTCGGGCAAGACGAGTTGGCGCGCCTTTACGCCGACCTCGGGCAACTTGAGAAGGTTTTCAAAGACGCGGAACTTGAGTGAACCGCACTTTCCGTGAAGGCCCTTTGCAAACCTTTCACCTCGCAAAGCAGCCGTTGGAGCAAACGAGGCGAAAGCTCCGTTTGTCCCGCATAACCATCCTCGCGGGCCCGGACGAGGACACGCCAGCGGCAGCCTATGCGTTCAGCTGTTGGCGCGCTACCAACGACGGTTGAGAGCGTATCGTGCCCACTCTTCGTGTGCCTATCATATGCGTTGACACTGGCGGGGATGAGGGCACGGTTCCTAGCCTGAGGCCGGGCCGTGTTTGCTGTTCGAGGATGGACACAGGAGAGCCGACTCCGGAGGAGCAGCAAGAAGTACCACCGGTCGGGGTAGCCGTGGCTGTGTGACGCCCTCCTGAAGTGGACGATACGTCTCCGCCCATTTGCACGCCGGGGCCTGTCTTTGCGCGATTTGCGCTGACGGGATCTTGCCGGTGCCCTCGGGCAGGGCTCAGGTCTTCTCCCATGTGCCCGTCACCCGCATCCCACACGGCCTCTCAATGGGCTGATCTGGCCGGGGCCGGCTACGCCTCGACCGCCTTGGCCGCAACGACGGGGCCGGACTTTCTTCCCCTGGGCTTTGCCCATTCCTCGCGAGCGACCCTTGCGGGTCAAAGAAAGACCGTCCCCGCCGTCCTTCGCTGCGCTGCGGGCCATGGATGGCTGCGTCGGCGGATCGCCCCGGCCTCTGCGATCGCCATCGAGGCCGCGATGGGCGCGGGATCGAGAACCCAAAGGAGAACTGACATGGCCACCATCGGAACCTTCAAGAAGACCGGCAACGAATTCGTCGGCGAGATCGTCACCCTTAGCGTGCAGGCGAAGAACGTCCGCATCGTCCCCGAGGAGGGCGGCAACGGCAACGCCCCGAGCCACCGCGTCTTCGTCGGCCGCGCCGAGATCGGTGCCGCCTGGTCCAAGACCTCGAACGAGGGACGCGACTATCTGAGCCTCAAGCTGGACGACCCGAGCTTCACCCAGCCGATCTACGCGAACCTCTTCGACGACACCGTCGTCGAGGGTGAAGAGAGCTACAGCCTCATCTGGTCGCGCGCCCGCCGCCAGAACGGCGACTGAGCTCGCCGCCGTAGCGCCCCGCCCGGACACCCGGGCGGGGCGTTTTCGCGTTTCTCATTCCGAGGCCCTCTCCTCAAGCATCGCCGCAGGCTTGATGTCCAGCGCCACCGCGACATGCCAGAGCGTCACGATCGTGACGTTCTGCTGGCCCCTTTCCATTGCGCTGACATGCGCACGGTCCACTCCCATCTGAGCAGCGAGCGCGGCCTGGCTTAGGCCCGCTTTCGTCCGGTAGTGCTTGAGATTGCTGCCAAATGTTTGACGGATATCCATCCATCAGCAAATCGCCTATCGCGTATTTTGGTGCGACGCATTATAATACGCGGCGCGCACTAGTGGGCGCCGTTCGCGTCGTGTTTTTCGCCCCGCAACCGCTCGGCTGTTGCGCAAAACATGGTTTCCGGGCCATTAATCATTCGGGCGACGCCCGATCCAGGACACTTCCGATGCCGCAGCCGCCCCAACCGCCCATCGCCGACGCGCCGCCTGTGGACGAGTGCGTAACCGTCTACGACCGCGATCATCTTAAGCTCTATGTGCGGCTGCTCGACGCCGAATCCGAAGGCGCGCCGCTCGCCGAGATCTCTTGGCTCCTGCTCGGCATCGATGCCGCGGCCGAGCCCGAACGCGCGCAGCGGGTACATGACAACCATCTCGGCCGTGCGCACTGGATGACCGAGCATGGCTATCGCGACCTCCTGATGAAGGGTCTGCCCTGATCTTCGGCGATGCTTTCAGCGCATCGCCTTATGTCCCTCAAAGGACTAGGCAAACTCTACCGTGAGCCGACACTCGCTGTGGGGCGCAACGTGTGCGTTAAGCGCCCGTATCGAGGAGATCGGCCATGCCACGGGATTGGCGTGATGATCGGGCCTATGACCATTTCGACACGCTCGACCTTTCCGGGCTTGCCTGGGAATGCCTGAGGCGCAACGAGCGCTACCGCGCGGCCTATGCGCGGATGCGTCCCGAAGGCGGCGGGGCGGCCGTCTGGGGGTTGCGATTTCCCGGTTGATCCGGAGCTCGAACCCCCAGCCGCGCCGGTCTTCTGGAACCCGGCCGACGCACCCGCGATCGTCAATCTGATCGCGCCGGTCCCGCCGGTCGGCGTCGCGTCGGTGACATTGGGCCGGTCCGGGATCGACGAGCGAGGGGACGAGGCTGGTCTTCTCTGGCGTCGGCTGAGCGGCGGCGCTGTTCTCGTTGGAGCGTCGGACGGTCCTGCCGATGCGATGATCGGTGTGCTCATCCCGTTCGACGATGATTGGTCGATCCGCGTCGCGGCGGCGGAGCGGCTGCGCTCGACGCTCATCGACCGGACCGCCGATCCGCCACTCACGGAGCAACGCCGCGAGCGCCTGAAACGTGCGCTGCGCTGCGTCGACGGACGCGCCGAGGGAGCCTCCTATCGCGCCGTGGCGACCGCATTCTTCGGCGCCCGGCGTGTCGCCAACGAGCCTTGGAAGACGAGCTCGCTGAAGGCGCAGGTCGCGCGGCTCGCTGCGCATGGCCGCATGCTGATCGACCATGGCTATCGTCAGCTCCTGCGCGGCAAGCCGTTCTGACCGCACGATCAGTTTCCGTAGAACCCGCCCTTAAGCTGCGGTATCGACTGCCAGCTGACAGCGTCGCCTTGTGCTATGCAA
The DNA here is from genome assembly GCF_030732865.1 of Roseitalea sp. MMSF_3546. GTDB lineage: Bacteria > Pseudomonadota > Alphaproteobacteria > Rhizobiales > Rhizobiaceae > Roseitalea. The sequence goes on along the minus strand of NZ_JASHKB010000033.1, from coordinate 4,251 downwards.
GCGATCGTCGATTAATCTATCTATTCGTATGAACAGCAATTCCGAACGCCTCCATACCGCGATCTCGTCACTTATCCGAACCTTCAAGATCGTGCAGGTCGAAGACGACACTGGCAAACCTCTCTCGCCGGCAGAGGCGGAGGCGCTGTTCTTTATCGCACAAGCCGAAGGCGTGATCGCGCGTGACGTTGCCGATTGGCTAGGGGTCGTGCCGACGACGGTGACGGGTATTCTCGACCGACTCGAGCAAGCGGGACTGGTCGCTCGCACGCGCTCAGATCACGACCGGCGCGTCATGAAGCTCGATCTGACCGACCAAGGACGAGCCTGGCATGACGCTGTCCGCCGTCGCCAACTCGACAACTGCATGGCAATGCTTGAAGGGCTCGATCCGGTCGAACAGGCACATTTCGTTGCGCTGATGGAAAAGGTCGCAAACGAAACGCCGCCGAGATAACTACGTATTGCGGAACATCCGATAATCGTACTATATGCTCTAAGCAGTCTCTTTGAGGAGCGAGCATATGAGCCCGTGGTGGATCCTGGCTGGCGTGGTTGGCATAGTGACGATCTTCATCGCACGACCCTTTGTCGTCAATTCAAGCAACCGTGCGGAAGAGCCTGCCCTCTCGGACGGAATGCACTTCGTCCAGCTCGTGACAGGCGAAGCATCGGCTTCCTGCCCGGCCTTTCATCAATGGTTCGAAACCGCCGAGCTGGAAGACATCCTTCCGGGCAGCCGACTCATACCCGCGGTCGAACGATCCGAGTTGATCGCCGGCACCTGGGGCGAAGCGGACGGGGTGCGGAGGGTTCATCTTGCCGACGGAACGACTGCGCTCGAGAAAGTGCTCATTGATCGTGGTTCAGATCAGTTCGCCTACAAGGTTTGGCCGGAAACCGGCGCTGGCGCCAAACTCGTCGAATACATCCGCGGCGAGTTTCTGATGGCCGAGACGGAAGCCGGTAACTGCCGGATCGAATGGCGCTACGCGCTCCGCCCGCGCCGCGGCGCTGGACTGCATGCGCTGCTCTACAGTCACTTCGCCGTGCGCCCCTTCCTCCAAAATGGCCTTCGCCAGATCATCGAAGTTGGGCAAACTCGCGCGCTCTGACCCTGATCTTCTCTCGGCTCGGTGCTAGCCCCGATCGTAAATTGCCGAACACCACAGATGCTGACAGTGCACGGCAGCGTACTGAAAAATTGCGGCTGCATCGCAAGCTTGCAAGCGGCCTTTCGATGCACAGCGCCATAATCGACCGATCTGCATCGCCGAGAAGGCCTCAGCAGTGAGGGGTCAGAACGAGAAGTTTTCGTTCCATTTCGGCTCTCCCATCACTGTGCGATGGGGTGACGTTTTCCACGCCTGCTGATCGTCATCCCTCCCGGGCGTCCTTCTCCGCTTCTGTGGCCTCCGACAGCCCGCCGCCTTCCGCGGCGCGGCGCAAGCACCGGAGGCGCTACCCATGCCAGACCCGAACGCCGGCCTCCCGCCGCGCTATCTCAGAACTCCCGAAGCCGCCCGCTTTCTCGGCCTGTCCGGCCGTACGCTGGAGAAACATCGCACCTACGGCACCGGTCCGAGATATTCCAAGATCGGCGGGCGCGTCGTCTACGCCGTCGACGATCTGCAGGCCTGGGTCGGCCGCGGCGAGAAATCGTCCACCTCCGACGACACAGGCGACACCGTGTTGCCCGCCAAGCGGCATGCGGCGATCTCGCCGGCCTACGCGAAGAAGAGCGGCGCATGACCGGCCGCACTACCGTCGATCTCAAGTGGATCGAGGGCCGGACCGAGCGCTGGATCCGCTTCGGCCGAATCGCCCTGGAAACGCTGCATAGCCGCAGTGAAAGCACCGTCGGCTTCGATCCGGGCGCGATCTTCGCCTTCGTCCGATGGGCCTCGAACGACTACGGAACGGTCGAGAGCCGGATCGACATCCTGCGCGCCGTCGAGTCCGGCGAGTGCTGCTCTACGGTCCCTCATGTCACGCCTGGCGGCGAGATACTGCTCCGCCTTTCGGGCTGGCCGAAGGTCGAAGCAGCGCTCCTCGCCATCGACCAGGTCGAGGCGCTCGGGCTCGCGCCGGAGGATGTCTGCCCGGACCATTGGCGCCACGTCCACAACCGCCTGACCACCGGTCTGGATCCGCGCGCCTATACCGAACTGCGGCACGACGCCTGGCTCAAGCGCCGCGCGGTGACCACATGATCCGCGCGCGCAGAACTCTCGTCGCGACCGGTGCAGCGCTGGCGCTGATCGGCGCCTCTGCCGCCGTCCGCAGCGATCCGCTGGTCATCTGGAACGCGTCAGCGAGCGTGGCGATCGGCTTCTATGCGATCACGCCCATCGAGCGTCCGACCGGCGGCGATCTCGTTGCCGTGCGCCCGCCCGAGCCGCTCGCCGACTGGCTGTTCGAGAGCGGCTATCTCGGCCGCGAGACGCCGCTCCTGAAGCGCGTCGCCGCGCTGCCGGGAAGCGAGGTCTGCCGCGCAGGAACCACCATCGTTATCGACGGCGCGGTCGTCGCCGAGGCGCGCGAGCGCGACCGGCTCGACCGCCCGCTGCCCGTCTGGCGGGGCTGCCGGACGCTGCGCAGCAGCGAGGTTTTCTTCCTCAATGCCGAGCATCCATCGAGCCTCGACGGGCGGTATTTCGGGCCGCTCGACGCTGACACGATCATCGGGCGAGCGACCCCGATCTGGACGCGGGAGGACTGAGCGATGCCTCTCCGTCCTCCTTCCGGCCGTCTCTTTTTCACCACCGCCATCGCGATGCACGCGCTTTCCGGCTGCGCCGGTTCGCCCTCCGCCATCGCGCAGGACGGCGCGCCCGAGCAGCACCAATTCTCCGCCGAGAGAACAATCGGTCCGAACGACATCGACGCCGCCGTCGCAGAAGCCTCGCGCCGATCCGGTCTCCCCGAGGACTGGATCCGCGCGGTCATGCGGGCCGAGAGCGCGGGCGACCGAAACGCCGTCAGCCCCAAGGGCGCGATGGGCCTCATGCAGATCATGCCCGGCACCTGGGGCGAACTGCGTGCGCAATACTCACTTGGAGACGATCCGTTCGACGTGCGCGAGAACGTTCTCGCGGGCGCGATGTATCTGCGCGCGATGTACGACCGGTTCGGCGCGCCTGGCTTCCTCGCGGCGTACAATGCCGGTCCCGGACGATACAACGAGCACCTCAGGACCGGCCGCCCGTTGCCCCGCGAGACCCGCGCCTATGTCGCGCAGCTGACGCCACGGATCGGTGCGCCCGCCGCAGCGGACGTGCAGACCGCGCGCGCTTCGATGCCGTCCGATTGGCGGGAGGCGCCGCTCTTCGCGACCCGTTCCGAGCGCGTTCGGACCGACCGAGAAGCTGCACCAGATGTGCAACCAATCAACCGAGCGGAAGACGTACAGGGCGCAGACGATCTGTCCGCCAATCCGCTTTTCGTCTCCGTTCAGAGGAGACCAGAGCGATGATCGCAGCAATAGCGCTCTGGCGCGTGCTGGCGTGCCCCCTCGCAGTCCCGGAAGGAGTGCGGGGGACGGACAGTCAAACAACGGAGGGAGGGCAAGATAAAAGGCCGGGCGCGCGAGGCGGCTACGGCGTTGTTGTTGTTGGGTTTTTCGCACGCCGCACGACAGTCGACAGTGCCGCCCATACCGCTAGCGCTCTGATTTTCCTGCCGTTTTGCCGTGCCGTTCGGCCAGCATGGGCCGTTTCACCATGAGCGGGCGCGACAACGATATCCGCGTCCGCCCGGGCCGTATCCGCGACAAGGGCACGCCGAGCCGCAAGGCGAAGAGCTTCGTCGGCCAGGTCATGCGCGCGGCCAAGAAGGCGGGGCATACCGGCCATCAATTCCGATCGTCCGGGACGCGCGGCGGCCGTTCGAGCTTCGGGCGCGGCCGCTTCGTGAACGTCTCGCGCGGCCTCGCCCGCACGCAGCGCCGCGTCATCGTCAACGCACGGATCGTTCGCCATCGCGGACAGAAGTTCCGGTCGGCGCCGCTGGCCAAGCACATCGATTATCTGAAGCGCGAGGGGGTCACCAAGGACGGCCGCGATGCGGCGATGTTCGACAAGGAGCACGACACCGCCGACGATCGCGCCTTCGCCACCGGCACCGAAGACGACCGCCATCATTTCCGCTTCATCGTCTCGCCCGAGGACGCGGGACAGATGGACGACCTGCGTGGCTTCAGCCGAGATCTGATGAGTCAGGCCGAACGGGACCTCGGGACCGAGCTCGATT
>NZ_JASHKB010000032.1 GCF_030732865.1 Roseitalea sp. MMSF_3546 | reverse complement strand
CCCCTGCCGATCCGCGATCATCGCATCAAGCAAAGCTCCGGAAAAGCAGGCGCTAATGCGCTCTTGAAAGGTAAGGCGGCATGAGCCATGGCGGCATCGACATCCCGGTCATCGAGACCGAGCGTTTGATCCTGCGCGGCTTTGCCGAGCGCGACTTCGCGGTCATCAAGTCGATCTATGCCGATCCGGAGGCGATGCGGTTTCTGGGCGGCGTGATGAACGAATACGATGCCTGGCGGCGCATGGCGGCGATGGCCGGCTCGTGGCAGTTGCGCGGCTTCGGCATCTTCTGCGTGGAGGGCAAGGCCGAAGGCGAATGCGTGGGCTATTGCGGGCCGATGCGGCCGCATGGCTGGCCCGACAACGAGATCGGCTACACCTTCGCGCCGGCCCATCACGGCAAGGGCTACGCCACCGAGGCGGCCGCCGCCTCGCTCGCCTTTGCCTATGAGCGGCTGGGCTGGGACACGGCGATCAGCCTGATCGATCCGGACAATCATGCCTCGCAAGGGGTGGCGCGCAAGCTCGGCGCCGTGCGCGAAAGGACTGGGGCTCAGGTCACCGATTTCACCGCCGATATCTGGCGCCATCTGACGCCCGCGCAGTTCCTTGCGCGGCGCGGCGCGGCGTGAGCGCACCGGACAAGCCCTGCAAGTCATGACAGACCAGATGCCAAAAGCCGACGACGATACCGAACGCGCCCGGGCGCTGCTGGGCGACCTGCGCGCGTCGATCGACAATATCGACGCGGCGATCGTCTACATGCTGGCCGAGCGGTTCCGCTGCACCGAGACGGTCAGCCGGCTGAAGGCGCAGCACGATCTGCCATCGGCGGACCTCGTGCGCGAGGCCGAGCAGGCCAGGCGGCTGCGGCGGCTGGCCGAGGATGCGCGCTTCAGCCCCGATTTCACCGAGACCTATCTTCGATTCGTCATCGAGCACGTCATGCGTCATCACGATGCGGTGGCGGCCGGACGAACCGATGTCGACCTGGTCGCCCGTGGCGAGCCGGGCGACACCCAACCCCGATCGATTGAACAGGAGTAACCCGACAATGTCCCTGAAACTGCGACTGGCCCGTGGCGGGTCCAAGAAGCGTCCCTATTATCACATCGTCGTCGCCGATGTGCGCAGCCCGCGCGATGGCCGGTTCATCGAGCGCGTCGGCGCCTGGAACCCGATGCTGCCCAAGGGCGGCGAGGCATCGCGCGTGACGTTCGATGAAGAGCGGGTCAGGCACTGGCTCAGCGTGGGCGCCAAGCCGACCGACCGGGTGCTGCGCTTCCTCGCCGATGCCGGCATCGCCGAGCGTCCGGCGCGCAACAACCCCAAGAAGGCCCTGCCGGGCAAGAAGGCGCAGGAGCGGCTCGAGGAGCAGCGCATGCGCGAGGAGGAAGCCCGCCAGGCCGAAGCGGAGGCCAAAGCCGCCGCCGAGGCGCCTGCCGAAGAGGCCCCGGCCGAAGCCGCGGCTGAATGAGAAGGTCTGCCCTTCCCGCGCACAACCGGCGGAAAACCGGAAAAGACCTGCATTTGCGCCGTGGCGTCAAGCCGGCGTTAACCTTGTCTTTTCTTTCTTTCGCCTTTTTAGTGCGGAAGAGAAGGGCGCACAGCGCGGGCCGACGGGCGCGCGAAACCGGAGATCTGATATGAGCAGGACAAATATTGTCCCGATCGTGGCCGTCGCGGCGACGGCGGTTCTGGTGGCCGGGTGCACGAATTCGCGCATCAACTTCCTGAACACGCAGCCCGCGCCACTGACGCCGGCGCCCTCGGGGACCGTCAGCAGCGGACAATTGCCGCCGCCATCGGCGCCGCAGGCCTCCGGCCAGAACGGCTTCCCCTCCGCGCCGGCGACCAGCCAGCCCGTGCAGAGCGAGCAGCTTCCGCCGGCCGATGGGACCGAGCAGGCGGCTGCGGGGACCGACGGGCAGGGTACCGATTCCAGCGTCCAGCAGGTCGCCTCGACCGAGCCGGTGACCCGCGAGACCATGGTCGGCGCCTGGCGCGTGTCCACCGAAGGCGCGAACTGCCAGATGTTCATGGCACTGACGAAGTGGTCGACCGGCTTCCGTGCCGCCTCGCGGGGCTGCCCCGGCGATGCCGCCGAAGTGTCGTCCTGGAACGTCGATGGCAGCCAGGTCGTGCTCAGCGATTCGGGCGGCAACAAGGTGGCCACGCTGTTCCGCTCCGGCGAGACGCGTTTCGACGGCCAGACGGTGGGCGGTCGCTCGATCAGTCTGGCCCGGTGAACGAGGGGCGGGAGCGCTGATCGTTCATGCCTGACCGCATCCGGCCCGGCGACCAGGTCGCCATGCGCTACCGCGAACTGGTGCGCGAGGGCGTGATCGTGGCCGACCCGGCGCAGGAGACGCTCGCCGAACGGCTCGACCGGCTCAACAAGGCCATCGCCTCGGTGCGGCTTGCCTCCAAGTCGTCGTCGCTGGGCTGGCTGTTCGCCAAGAAGGCGCCCAGGCGCGATCAGGTGCGCGGCGTGTACATCCACGGCTCGGTCGGGCGTGGCAAGTCCATGCTGATGGACTTCTTCTTCCGTGCCTGCCCGTCCCGGCGCAAGCGTCGCGCCCATTTCCACGACTTCATGGCCGATGTGCATGACCGCATCGCGGCGCACCGCGCCGGGGTCAAGGACGGCAGCGCGAAGGGCGACGATCCCATCGCGCCGGTGGTCGCGGCCATCGCCGAAGAGGCACGGGTGTTGTGCTTTGACGAATTCACCGTGACCGACATCGCCGATGCGATGATCCTGTCGCGGCTGTTTGCGGCGCTGTTCCAGCACGGCGTCGTGCTGGTGGCGACGTCGAACGTGGCGCCGGACGACCTTTACCGCGACGGGCTGAACCGGGGCTTGTTCCTGCCGTTCGTCGACCTATTGAAAGATCATGCGGACGTTTTCAGCCTGGATGCCGAGCGCGATTATCGTCTCGGCCGGTTGGCGCGGACCCCGCTCTACCGGACTCCGCTCGGCCCGGAAACCGAGATGGCCATGGAGGCGACCTGGGTGGCGCTGACCGGCGGCATCGCCACGCCACCGGACGCAATCACGGTCAAGGGGCGCCAGATCACCGTGCCGGCGGCGGCGTTCGGCGCGGCGCGGTTCGGCTTTGCCGATCTGTGCGAGACGCCGCTGGGCGCGCGCGACTATCTGACCATCGCGCGCAGCTATCACACGCTGATGGTCGAGAACGTGCCCGTGATCGGCGACGGCAAGCGCAACGAGGCCAAGCGCTTCATCAACCTGATCGACACGCTCTATGACAATCGCAACAAGCTGGTCGTCTCGGCGGCGGCCGAGCCGGGCGAGCTGTATCAGGCGCGGTCGGGCACCGAGGCGTTCGAGTTCGAGCGAACCGCCTCGCGTCTGATCGAGATGCGCTCGGAAGACTGGGTCGCCGCGACGAAGCCGATGGCGAAGGCCTCGTGACGCAACGGCTTGCGCTGGTCACGCTCGTCGTGCCCGACTATGACGAGGCGATCGACTTCTACTGCACCGCGCTCGGCTTCGATCTCGTCGAGGACACGCAACTGGGCGCAAGCAAGCGCTGGGTGCGCGTTGCGCCTCCGGGCGGTGGCGCGGCCCTGCTGCTGGCGAAGGCCGACGGACCGGGCCAGACCGCCGCGATCGGCAAGCAGACGGGCGGCCGCGTGGCCTTCTTTCTGGAGACCGACGACTTCGCCCGCGATCATGAACGCTTCCGGCGGGCCGGTGTGGGTTTCGTCGAACAGCCCCGCCACGAACCATACGGGACGGTCGCCGTCTTCACCGATCCGTTCGGCAATCGCTGGGACCTGATCGAGCCGAAACCGGCCCTGTGATGCCGGGCGGCGTGGAGGTCCAAATTGACGTTTACGTAAAATGATTGCTTGCTAACCGATTGAAATCGTTCATGACGAAAGTTTTGGTTGATTTCGGTGGCGGCTTGGTCCAACCGGTAGCCACTCTTTGACGGGACTCGCCGCGCATCTGCGGCGCGGCCCCAATCCGACAATCGACGGGGACAGGACGGGACGACAGGCACCATGGCACGCAACAAGATCGCACTCATCGGCTCGGGCATGATCGGCGGCACGCTGGCGCACATGATCGGCCTCAAGGAACTGGGCGATGTGGTCTTGTTCGACATCGCCGAGGGCATTCCGCAGGGCAAGGGGCTGGACATTGCGCAGTCGGCGCCGGTCGACGGTTTCGACGCGCGCTATGTCGGTACCAATTCCTACGAGGCGATCGAGGGCGCCGATGTCGCCATCGTCACCGCCGGGGTGCCGCGCAAGCCCGGCATGAGCCGCGACGATCTGCTGGGCATCAATCTGAAGGTGATGGAACAGGTCGGCGCGGGCATCCGGAAATACGCGCCCGAGGCCTTCGTGATCTGCATCACCAATCCGCTCGACGCGATGGTCTGGGCGCTGCAGCAGTTCTCGGGGCTGCCGCGTTCCAAGGTCTGCGGGATGGCCGGCGTGCTGGACTCGGCGCGTTTCAGCCATTTCCTGGCCGAGGAGTTCGATGTCTCGGTCGAGGACATCACCGCCTTCGTGCTCGGCGGGCATGGCGACACCATGGTGCCGCTGACGCGCTATTCGACGGTCGCCGGCATCCCGCTGCCCGACCTGGTCAAGATGGGATGGACGACCAAGGAGAAGCTCGACCAGATCGTCCAGCGCACCCGTGACGGCGGCGCCGAGATCGTCGGTCTGCTCAAATCGGGGTCGGCCTACTACGCCCCGGCCTCGTCGGCGGTGATGATGGCCGAGAGCTATCTGAAGGACAAGAAGCGCGTGCTGCCGTGCGCGGCGCACCTGTCGGGCCAATACGGTGTCAAGGACATGTATGTCGGCGTGCCGGCGGTGATCGGCGCGGGCGGGGTCGAGCGCGTCATCGAGATCGGGCTGAACAAGTCCGAGCAGAAAATGTTCGACAAGTCGGTCGCAGCGGTGGCCGGCCTGTGCGAGGCTTGCACCAATATCGCGCCGAACCTGAAGTGATCCGCCGCGCAAACGCATTAGGGACCGACAATGAACATCCATGAATACCAGGCCAAGCGCCTTCTGCACAGCTTTGGCGCGCCCGTCGCCTCGGGCGTTGCGGTCTATTCGGTCGAACAGGCCGAGGAGTGGGCGAAAAAGCTCCCCGGACCGCTCTATGTGGTCAAGAGCCAGATCCATGCCGGCGGGCGCGGCAAGGGCAAGTTCAAGGAGCTGGGCAAGGATGCCAAGGGCGGCGTTCGGCTCGCCAATTCGGTCGACGAGGTCGTCGAGAACGCAAGGGAGATGCTCGGCAACACGCTGGTGACCAACCAGACCGGCCCGGCGGGCAAGCGGGTCGGCCGCCTCTATATCGAGGACGGCGCGGATATCGATCGCGAGCTGTATCTGTCGCTGCTGGTCGACCGGTCGACGGGCAGGCCGGCCTTCGTGGTCTCCACTGAAGGCGGCATGGACATCGAAGCGGTCGCCGAAGAAACGCCCGACAAGATCACGACCCTGCCGATCGATCCGGTGAAGGGCATGACCGACACCGATTCGCGCAAGCTCAACCGGGCGCTGAAGCTGACCAAGCAGGCGGCCAAGGACGGCATGGCGCTGTTTCCGACCCTTTACAAGGCCTTCACCGAAAAGGACATGAGCCTTCTGGAGGTCAATCCGCTGATCGTGATGAAGGACGGGCATCTGCGCGTGCTCGACGCCAAGGTCTCGTTCGACGACAACGCGCTGTTCCGGCACCCGGACATCGTCGAACTGCGCGACGAGACGGAGGAGGACGACAAGGAGATCGAGGCCTCAAAGCACGATCTGGCCTATGTGGCGCTCGACGGCAATATCGGCTGCATGGTCAATGGCGCCGGGCTCGCCATGGCGACCATGGACATCATCAAGCTCTATGGCGCCGAGCCGGCCAACTTCCTCGATGTGGGCGGCGGCGCCTCCAAGGAGAAGGTGACGGCGGCGTTCAAGATCATCACCTCCGACCCCAGCGTCAAGGGCATCCTCGTCAACATCTTCGGCGGTATCATGCGCTGCGACGTGATCGCCGAGGGCGTGGTCGCCGCGGTCAAGGAAGTGGGCCTGAAGGTGCCGCTGGTCGTGCGGCTCGAGGGCACCAATGTCGACAAGGGCAAGCAGATCCTCAACGAGAGCGATCTGAACGTGATCGCAGCCGACGATCTCGACGATGCGGCGCAGAAGATCGTCAAGGCGGTCTCCGAAGGGAAAGAATAGTTCATGTCCATTCTCGTCAACAAGAACACCAAGGTGCTCGTGCAGGGGCTGACCGGCAAGACCGGCACGTTCCACACCGAGCAGGCACTGGCCTATCACGGCACGAAGATGGTCGGCGGCATCCATCCCAAGAAGGGCGGGCAGAACTGGACCGCCGGTGAGGGCGCAGGCGACAAGGCCGGCACCGAACTGCCCATCTTCGCCTCGGTCGCCGAAGGCAAGAAGGCGACGGGCGCCAATGCGACAGTGGTCTACGTGCCGCCCGCCGGCGCGGCCGATGCGATCATCGAGGCGATCGACGCCAAGATCCCGCTGATCGTGTGCATCACCGAGGGCATTCCGGTCATGGACATGGTCAAGGTCAAGGCGCGGCTGGCCAAGTCGAGATCGCGGCTGATCGGGCCGAATTGCCCGGGCGTGCTGACGCCCGATGAATGCAAGATCGGAATTATGCCCGGCAACATCTTCAAGAAGGGGTCGGTCGGCATCCTGTCGCGTTCGGGCACGCTGACCTATGAGGCCGTCTTCCAGACCACCAATGCGGGGCTGGGCCAGTCGACCGCCGTCGGCATTGGCGGCGACCCGGTCAAGGGCAGCGAATTCATCGACATGCTCGACATGTTCCTCGATGATGCCCAGACCGAGTCCATCGTGATGATCGGCGAGATCGGCGGGTCGGGCGAGGAAGACGCCTGCGCCTGGCTGACAGAGCAGGCCGAAAAGGGCCGCAAGAAACCGATGGTCGGCTTCATCGCCGGCCGCACCGCGCCGCCCGGCCGCACCATGGGCCATGCCGGCGCCGTTATCTCGGGCGGCAAGGGCGGCGCCGAGGACAAGATCAGGGCAATGGAGGCGGCGGGCATTACCGTGTCGCCGTCGCCCGCGCAGATCGGCAAGACGCTGGTGGAGGTGCTCAAGGGCTGAATGCGCATGCCGCCGCCACGCTCGGGCAAGGGTACGGACACGGACCGGCTGCCGCAAAGCGGCCGGTCTGGCATTGGACAACAACCGGAACTGACACAGCCGGACAGGTGACAGACATGGCACGCAAGAACAGCGCCAACGAAATCTTCGCCGAGACATCGTTCCTTTATGGCGGCAACGCGCTCTACATCGAGCAGATGCAGGCGCGATACGAGGACGACCCGGGCTCGGTGTCCGACGAGTGGCGCGCCTTCTTCGAGGGCTTGTCGGAAGATCCGATCGAGGTGCGCAAGACCGCCGAGGGTCCCTCCTGGGAGCGCGACAATTGGCCGGTCATTCCCAATGGCGAACTGACCTCGGCGCTGGACGGCGACTGGGGCGAGGTCGAAACCCACATGAACGGCCGGATCGCCGAGAAGGCGAAGGCCGAAGGCGTCGTCATAACCGACGAGCAGTTGCAGCGCGCCACGCGCGATTCGGTGCGGGCGATCATGATGATCCGCGCCTACCGCATGCGCGGGCACCTGCATGCCGACCTCGATCCGCTCGGACTTGCCGGGCACAAGGAGGACTACAACGAACTGCACCCGGCGAGCTATGGCTTCCGGGAAAGCGACTACGACCGGCCGATCTTCATCGACCATGTGCTGGGGCTGGAATACGCCACGATCCCGCAGATGCTGGAGATCCTCAAGCGCACCTATTGCGGCACGATGGCCGTCGAGTTCATGCACATCTCCAATCCCGAGGAGAAGTCGTGGCTTCAGGAGCGCATCGAGGGGCCGGACAAGGGCGTCGCCTTCACGCCCAACGGCAAGAAGGCGATCCTGCAGAAGCTGATCGAAGCCGAGGGCTTCGAGCAGTTCATCGACGTCAAGTACAAGGGCACCAAGCGCTTCGGCCTCGATGGCGGCGAGTCGCTGATCCCGGCGCTCGAGCAGATCATCAAGCGCGGCGGTCAGCTCGGCCTCAAGGACATCGTGCTGGGCATGGCCCATCGCGGCCGGCTGAACGTTCTGACCCAGGTGATGGGCAAGCCGCACCGGGCGCTGTTCAACGAGTTCAAGGGCGGCTCGTTCGTTCCGGACGACGTGGAGGGATCGGGCGACGTCAAGTATCATCTGGGCGCATCGTCGGACCGCGAATTCGACGACAACACGGTGCATCTGTCGCTGACGGCGAACCCCTCGCATCTGGAGATCGTCAATCCGGTGGTGCTGGGCAAGGCGCGGGCCAAGCAGGACCAGCTCGCCGGCGGCGCCCACCGCCCCGAGATCGTGCCGCTCGACGAGCGGGTCGAGGTGCTGCCGCTGCTGCTTCACGGCGATGCGGCGTTTGCCGGCCAGGGCGTGGTCGCCGAGTGCTTCGGCCTGTCGGCGCTGCGCGGTCATCGCGTGGCCGGCTCGATCCACTTCATCATCAACAACCAGATCGGCTTTACCACCAATCCCTATCTGTCGCGATCGTCACCCTATCCGTCCGATGTCGCCAAGATGATCGAGGCGCCGATCTTCCACGTCAATGGCGACGATCCGGAGGCGGTCGTCTACGCCGCCAAGGTCGCCATCGAATTCCGTATGAAATTCCACAAGCCGGTGGTCATCGACATGTTCTGCTACCGGCGGTTCGGCCACAATGAGGGCGACGAGCCGGCCTTCACCCAGCCGATCATGTATCGCACCATCCGCAAGCACAAGACGACGGTGCAACTGTATTCGGAAAAGGTCATCGCCGAGGGGCTGGTGACGGTCGACGACGTGGAGAAGTGGAAGACCGACTGGCGCGAGAATCTGGAGATCGAGTTCCAGGCCGGCGAGGATTACAGGCCCAACAAGGCGGACTGGCTGGACGGCAAATGGTCGGGTCTGCAGCGCGCCGACACCGAGGACGAGCGGCGGCGCGGCAAGACCAACGTGCCGCTCAAGACGCTCAAGGAGGTCGGCAAGCGGCTGACCCAGGTGCCCGAAGACTTCAACCTGCACCGCACGATCCGGCGGTTCCTCGACAATCGCGCCAAGATGATCGAGAGCGGCGAGGGCATCGACTGGGCGACGGCCGAGGCGCTGGCGTTCGGATCGCTGTGCCTTGAGGGATACGGCGTGCGGCTTTCGGGCCAGGATGTCGAGCGCGGCACCTTCTCGCAGCGCCATTCGGTGCTCTACGACCAGGAGATCGAGGCGCGCTACATGCCGCTCAACGAGATCAGGCCCGGCCAGGGTCGCGTGGAGATCATCAACTCCATGTTGTCGGAAGAGGCGGTGCTGGGCTTCGAATACGGCTATACGCTGGCCGAGCCGAACGCGCTGACGCTCTGGGAGGCGCAGTTCGGCGACTTCGCCAATGGCGCGCAGGTCGTGTTCGACCAGTTCATCTCGTCGGGCGAGCGCAAATGGCTGCGCATGTCCGGCCTGGTCTGCCTGCTGCCGCATGGCTATGAGGGCCAGGGGCCGGAGCACTCCTCGGCGCGGCTCGAACGCTTCCTGCAGATGTGCGCCGAAGACAACATGCAGGTCGCCAACTGCACGACGCCGGCGAACTATTTCCACATCCTGCGCCGCCAGCTCAAGCGCGATTTCCGCAAGCCGCTGATCCTGATGACGCCCAAGTCGCTGCTGCGCCACAAGCGCGCGACATCGACACTGGCCGAGATGAGCGGGGAGAGCGCCTTCCACCGGCTGCTGTGGGACGATGCCGAGTACCGCAAGGGCGAGGCGATCTCGCTGGTGACGGACTCGAAGATCCGGCGCGTGGTGATGTGTTCGGGCAAGGTGTATTACGACCTTTACGAGGAGCGCGAAAAGCGCGGCATCAACGACATCTACCTGTTGCGGGTCGAACAGCTCTACCCGTTCCCGGCCAAGGCGCTGATCACCGAGCTTTCGCGGTTCAAGAACGCCGAGATGGTCTGGTGCCAGGAAGAGCCCAAGAACATGGGTGCATGGGCGTTCATCGATCCCTATCTGGAATGGGTGCTGGCCCACATCAACGCCAAGCATGCGCGGGTGCGCTATACCGGCCGGCCGGCCGCGGCCTCGCCGGCGAGCGGTATTATGAGCACGCACAAGGCGCAGCTCGATGCGTTCCTGGAGGACGCGCTGGGCGACTGACGAACATGAGTTGAGTGACTGGCTGGTCTGAGGACGTCAAATGGCAAAAGAAATTCGCGTACCCACGCTCGGTGAATCGGTGACCGAGGCCACGATCGGCCAATGGTTCAAGAAACCGGGCGACTCGGTCAGCGACGGGGAAACGCTGGTCGAACTGGAGACCGACAAGGTCACGCTCGAAGTGCCTTCGCCCGGCGCCGGCACGCTGGGCGAGATCGTCGCCAATGAAGGCGACACGGTCGAGGTGGACGCGCTGCTCGGCGTGCTCGCCGAGGGCGAGGCGGCGGGCGACGGCAAGGCCGAAAAGGCGCCGGCGGCGCAAGAGGGCGAGCCGGCGCCGGTCGGCGCCCATGGCGACGAGCCGGAGAACTTTCCCGCCAGCGAGGCATCCGAGGTGGAATCGCCCGGCATGAAGGAAGCCAGGGGCGACATGCCCCCCGCCCCGTCGGCGGCCAAGCTGATCGCCGAGCAGGAGCTCGATGCCAGCCGGATCGGCGGCAGCGGCAAGCGCGGGCAGGTGCTCAAGGGCGACGTGATCGAAGCGCTATCGGGCAAGGGCGAGAGCCGGCCCGCCGAAGCGCCAAGACCGGCCCAAGCGCCCAAGGCGCCGCGCGCGCCATCGACCGAGCAGGACGCGGCGCGCGAGGAACGCGTGCGCATGACCAAGCTGCGCCAGACCATCGCGCGGCGGCTGAAGGATGCGCAGAACACCGCCGCCATGCTGACCACCTATAACGAGGTGGACATGAGCGCGGTCATGGCGATGCGCGCCAAGTACAAGGAGCTGTTCGAGAAGAAGCACGGCGTCAAGCTCGGCTTCATGGGCTTCTTCACGCGGGCGGTCACCCACGCGCTCAAGGAGATCCCTTCGGTCAATGCCGAGATCGACGGCACCGACATCATCTACAAGAACTATGCCCATATCGGCGTTGCCGTCGGCACCGACAAGGGCCTGGTCGTGCCGGTGGTGCGCGATGCCGATGCGATGTCGATCGCCGAGATCGAACTGGAAATCGGCAGGCTGGGCAAGGCGGCGCGCGAGGGCAGCCTGTCGATGGCCGACATGCAGGGCGGAACGTTCACGATCTCCAATGGCGGGGTTTACGGCTCGCTGATGTCCTCGCCGATCCTGAACGCGCCGCAGTCGGGCATTTTGGGCATGCACAAGATCCAGGAGCGCCCGGTCGCGCTGAACGGCGAGGTGGTGATCCGGCCGATGATGTATCTGGCGCTCAGCTACGACCACCGCATCGTCGACGGCAAGGAGGCGGTGACGTTCCTGGTCCGCGTCAAGGAGAGCCTGGAAGATCCCGAGCGGTTCGTGCTGGATCTTTGAGATGGATACATTGCAGGCCGACCAGTGAGGAGTGGGGCTAACGCAAGGTCGCCGTCGCCTTTACCGTCCGACCGGCGCTCGTGGAGCACTTGCGCGAGAAGGATCTGCTAGGGTGCCAACGCCCGCTGGTTCACGCATGGTCGCTGGCGAGTGAGAATCAAAAGCCTGGAAAGATCGATGAGTGAGATCGTCCGTCTGAAAAGCGCAGAGCCGGTGCTCTTTGGCGTCCTGAAGCTGAGATGGGAGGACGGCCACGAGGCGATTGTCGATCTGCGCCCGGTCTTTGCACGAGGGACGATCTTTGCCTTTCTCCGGGACGATCCGCTCCGCTTCGAGAACTGCGCGATCGATGAATGGGGCAACCACGTTTTCTGGATCGATGATGAGGGTGATGAAGTCGAACTGGATACGATCGCTTTGCGCCAACGTGCCGAACGTCAAGCCGCCATCCTTGAACTCGCCAGCTAATCAACACGCCGCCGCCAGAGGGGACAGCAGAAAATGAGCTATGATGTCGTGGTAATCGGTTCGGGGCCGGGCGGCTATGTGTGTGCCATCAAATGCGCGCAGCTCGGCCTGAAGACGGCGATCGTCGAAAAATGGCCGACGCTCGGCGGCACCTGCCTGAACATCGGCTGCATTCCGTCCAAGGCGCTGCTGCACGCCTCCGAGGTCTTCCATCAGGCCGGCCACAGTCTGGCGACGCTGGGCGTCGATGTCGGCACGCCCAAGCTCGACCTGAAGGCGATGATGGCGCACAAGGACGCAACCGTGAAGTCCAATGTCGATGGCGTCGCCTTCCTGATGAAGAAGAACAAGATCGACGTCATCGAGGGCACCGGGACGATCCTTGGCGAAGGCAAGGTGCAGGTGACGCCCGCCGAGGGCGAAGCGCAGGAGATCGAGGCCAAGAACATCGTCATCGCCACCGGTTCGGACGTCGCCGGCATTCCGGGCGTCGATCTCGATCTGGATGAAGAGGTAATCGTCTCCTCGACCGGCGCGCTCAGGCTCGCGTCGGTGCCCGAGACCATGATCGTGGTCGGCGGCGGCGTGATCGGGCTCGAGATGGGCTCGGTGTGGTCGCGGCTCGGTTCGAAGGTGACCGTGGTCGAGTATCTCGACACGATCCTTGGCGGGATGGATGGCGATGTCGCTCGGCAATTCCAGAAGATGCTCGCCCGGCAGGGCATCGGTTTCAAGCTCGGCGCGAAGGTGACCGACGTGCACAAGGCCGGCCAGGGCGCCCATGTGACGTTCGAACCGGTCGCCGGGGGGGATTCCGAAACGCTCAATGCCGATGTCGTTCTGGTGGCGACCGGCCGCAAGCCCTATACCGAGGGGCTGGGGACGGAGAAATGCGGCATCGTGCTCGACGAGCGCGGCCGCGTGGAGGTCGACGAGCACTGGCAGACGTCGATCCCGGGCGTGTGGGCGATCGGAGACGTGATCCGGGGGCCGATGCTCGCACACAAGGCCGAGGACGAGGGCATGGCGGTGGCCGAGCGCATCGCCGGCCAGCATGGCCATGTCAATTACGGCGTCATTCCCAATGTCGTCTATACCGAGCCCGAGGTCGCCTCGGTCGGAAAGACCGAGGAAGAGCTCAAGGCCGACGGTGTCGAATACACGGTCGGCAAGTTCCCGTTCAGCGCCAATGGGCGGGCGCGCGCCATGCTCGCCACCGACGGCTTCGTCAAGATCCTCGCCGACAAGGCCACCGACCGCGTGCTGGGCGTGCACATCGTCGGCCGGGGCGCCGGCGACCTGATCCATGAATGCGCCGTGCTGATGGAATTCGGCGGCTCCTCCGAGGATCTGGCGCGCACCTGCCATGCGCATCCGACGATGAGCGAGGCGGTGCGCGAAGCCGCGCTCGCCGCCTCCTCGGGCAAGGCGCTCCACATCTGAGCGGGGCCCGCCGCGGAACCATCGCGCTGCCCGCCTGTTTGCCCTGGGAAACCAGGAGACAGGCAATGGCGGACATCCAGAAGACCAGAAACGATCCCAAGGGCCAGCTCTGGGAGGCGATCGAGGACAGTCACGCCGTCATGCTCGGCAGTCCCGATCATACCCAGCACATGCAGCCCATGGCGCCCATGGTGGCGCGCGACGAGGAAGCGATCTGGTTCTTCACCAAGACCGATACCGACCTCGTCGAGGCCGTGGGCGACAGTGGCGGCTTGGTGCATCTGTGCGTCGTCGGCAAGGACCATGACTATCATGCCTGCCTGCGCGGACACCTGACTCGGCACATGGATCAGGCGCATGTCGACCGGTTCTGGTCGCCCATGGTCGAGGCCTGGTACGAGCAGGGCAAGGACGATCCGCGCATGACCATGCTGCGTTTCGTGCCTGCGGATGCCGAGATCTGGGCGTCGACCGACAGCACGCTCAAGTTCGGCTGGGAGATCGCCCGCGCCAATGTGTCGAGCCACGAGCCCGAGGTCGGCTACAAGACGGCAATCACGTTCTGAAGCCTTGCCGCGACGCCCGTTGCGTGCGTGGTCGGGTTAACCGGGCGTTTACGCTGACACTCAAATCGTCCGTTCCGGCCGATCCGTTTTCGATTTCGCGCGTAAATTGCCGCAACGATACGGATTGACTTGGCACGCCGGCCAGTCCTTCGTATCACGCAAGGACCATTCGGACGGGGACTTCGATGACAACAGGACGGACGGCGTTTTGCGCCGCAGCGATCGCCATGGCTTTCGGGCTGGCCAAACCCGCCGTCGCCCAGGGCTGGGACGACGGTGCCGCCGCGCCCGGCATCAAGGGCGAGATCGGCATCGGCGTGTCCGTGACCCCGCTCTATGAGGGGTCGACCGATTTCAAGGTCAGCCCGTTGCCGCTGATCCGCATCGAGCGCCTGACGCTGTCGAACGGGTTCCAGATCGGCGGGCGCGAGGGCGGGTTCTCGCTCGGCCCCTCGTTCAACCTGCGCGGCCCGCGCACCGGCGATGACACACCGGCCCTGATGCCGCTCGCCGATGTCGACCGCGCATTCGAATTCGGCCTCGAGGCGTCCTATGAGGCGCCGGCCTACAGGATCCACGCCAATCTCCGGCGTGGCTTCGGCGGCCATCAAGGCTGGGTTGGCGAAGCCGGCGCCGACGTGATCGTGCGCCCGAGCATGGATGTCACGTTGCTGGCGGGACCGCGCGTGTCCTATGCCGACGACAGCTACATGGACACCTATTTCTCGGTGCCGGCCGGCACGGCGGGTTTTGCCGCCTATGATGCAGATGCCGGGATCAAGTCGGTCGGCGTGGAATTGGGTGCAAGGCGCGAGCTCGGACCGGACTGGGCCATCGAGGGCAAGGCGAGCTACGATCGCCTGGTCGGCGATGCGGCCAGTTCACCGATCACGGCCATTGGCACGCGCGATCAGTTCGGGGTTGCCGTGGGTCTGGTGCGCAAGTTCGACATCGCGTTCTAGGTCTGGCGATGGGCGAAAGACCCTAACACGATGAAAGAACCCGGCCATTGCGGGTGCCGGCCGGGCCAGAAAGTCAACGGAAAATCGGCAATTCGCTCAGGCCTGTTCCCAGGCCTCGAGATATTCGACCAGCCACAGATCGACCGGTGCCTCGGCCATCTGCGTCTGCGACATCTTCTTGGTGTCCACCGGCGTTTGCGCGACGGTCTGCTTGCTCCAGCTGCATTGCGCGGATGCGGCGGTGGCGGCAGCCAGGAAAAACGCGGCTGTGAGCGACAAGGTCTTCATCGGCATGGACGAGCTCCCTTCGTTGCGGTCCCACGACGGAACACGTCAAAGTTAGGGCACAGGACCGCTTTTGGCAAAGGGAACAGATCGGGCCGGACTTTTTCGCCCGGTTGCGCTCAGCGCACGGGGGTGACCTGATAGCCGGCCCTTGCGAGCAGTTCCGGCACGCCCTCTTCGCCCGGCAAGTGCAGCGCGCCGACGGCTATGAAGGCGCCGCCCTGTTCGATCAGCGGCATGGCGCGTTCGGCCATGGTACGGTTGCGGGCATTGACCATGGTGCGTTCGAACTCGGCATAGCCGACATCGTCGCCGGCCGCCGCGGGTGCCATGGCGCGCAGCACCGGCCAGACGAGCCCGATGCGGCCCTGATCGTAGAGCATGACCATGGTCTCGTTGATGTCGTCGATCATCGCGCCGAGCGCGACGGTCTCGACCAGGCCCTTCACGTGAAACGCCATGGGCAGGGAGGCCATGGCCTCGAGTTGCTCGACCATGGTCTCGAGCCCGACGAGCCGCTTGCCCTCGGCCTTGGCGCGCATCGCCAGGGCGATGTCGAGAATTTGCGCGCCCGCCTGCTTGCGCGCCGTCTCGCATTCCGGCAGCGCCACCATGCCGGCGACGAGCCAGGGCTTCATGCGGTCGATCAGCGCCAGTTGCAGGCCGCGCTCGGCAAGCCCGTCCTTGAGCACCTGGCGGTCGGCATCGTCGAGAAAGTCGCTGAGCCGCCCCGTGCCGGTGAACATGGTCAGTTCGGGCTTGGACAGGAGCGCCGTCTGCGCCTGTTGCGGGTCGAGGATCTCGGTCGTCTCGATGGCCACGGTGCGCGCCGCATCGAACGCCTCGGCGGCGGCCGGCGGCAACTCGGTGACGCGCGGATCGGTCATGTGCATCGTGCCGAAGACATGGGAGGGGGCGAGCCCGTCCCTTTCGATGCGGAACAGGAGCGTGTCGCCATTGATGGTCGCCTCGCCGGCGGCGAGAATGTCGGCGTAGGTCCCTGGCTCGTCCGCCTTAAGGCTTTCGAGCAGGTTGCGCCCCTGGCAGGCCGGCAGCGTTTCGGCGCGGGCGCCGGCGGCGAAGGCCGTCCCGAGAACCACCGCGACGAACAGCACATTGATTGCGGCGAGCAGCGACAGGGCCGGCCCGCTCAGGCGGTCGGCGACGGCAATGGCTTGCAATGAGGTGATGCGCATGGGTCGCAGCCTATGTGGGAACCGCAACGTTTCGGTTAAACGTGGCGATGAACGTTTGGTTAAGCGCGCGGATGCGCCGCCCGCCAGGCGCTGAGCAGGCGGTCCGTGTCGACGCCGGTGTAGAGCTGGGTGGTCGACAGGCTGGCATGGCCGAGCAGTTCCTGGATGGTGCGCAGATCGCCGCCCGAACCCAGAAGGTGGGTGGCGAAGGAATGGCGAAGCGCGTGCGGCGTTGCCGTCTCGGGCAGGCCGAGCGCGCCGCGCAGCGCCCGCATGTCGCGCTGCAGGACGGCGGGCTGGAGCGGGCCGCCGCGCAGTCCGCGAAACAGCGGCGTCCCAGCCGCCAGATCGAAGAGGCACAGTGCCCGATAGGCCGACACGGCCTCCAGGACCACCGGCAGCAGCGGTACCAGGCGCGTCTTGCCGCCCTTGCCGGTGACGGTCAGTGCCGTCGCCGTATTGTCGGCCAGCGCCTCGCCCTTGAGCGCCAGGGCTTCGCCGATGCGCAGGCCGCAGCCGTAAAGAAGCGTGAAGATGGCAGCGTTGCGCGCATTGATCCAGGGCTCGGTCTTGAGCTGGCTTTCGGCCTGGGCGAGGGTGGACGCGTCGCTTGCGGTCAGCGGCCTTGGCAGCGCGCGCGGCTGGCGCGGGGCGCGCATGGCCGTGGCAGCCGCCGCATTGGCCAGCCCCGCGCGCTCGAGATGGCGCAGAAAGGAACGCACGCCGGCAAGCCCGCGCGCCATGGTGCGCACACCCGCGCCTCCGGCGCGGCGGCGCGTCATAAAGGCGCGCAGATCCATGGGCCTGAGATCGGCGAGGTCTTTCAGGTCCGGCGGACCGCCCTGATGATCGGCCAGAAAGTGCAGGAACTGGCGCGTGTCGCGTTCATAGGCGGCGATCGTGTTGGCCGAAAGGCGCCGTTCGCCGGCCAGCTTGTCGAGCCAGGCCCTGCGGGCGGCGATCAGGTCGGGGCGGGCGGGCAGCAGGTCGTCGGGCATGCAGGCAATCTAGCGCCGCGCGGGTTACCACATGCTTGATGGCGCACGGCTTGGCCGATGCGCGAAAAGCGACTATCCGGGCGCGATGACGAAGCCCGAACGCGACGTCCTGATGGGTGTGATCGGCGCGCCGCATGGCGTGCGCGGCCAGCTGCGCGTGAAGGCCTATACCGGCGATCCGCTGGCGCTGGGCGAATACGGGCCGCTGCACGACAAGCACGGCAACACCTACGAGATTACCGACATCCGGCCGGCCAGGAGCGTGGTCGTGGTCACCTTCAGGCAGGTGCGAGGCCGCGAGGCGGCCGAAAGGCTCAACGGCACCGAGCTTTATGTCGCGCGCAGCCGCCTGCCTGCGGCGGGGCTCGAGGAGGACGAATTCTATATCGACGACCTGGTGGGTCTGCAGGCGGTCGACGGCGAAGGCGCGCCGCTCGGCCGGGTCGTCGCCATGCACAATTTCGGCGCCGGCGACATGATCGAGCTGCGCCATGGCGACGGACACGCGGCCTTCTATCCGTTCACGCGCGCGGTCGTGCCCGAGATCGATTTCGCCGCCGGCCGGCTCGTGCTGGTGCCGCCGGGCGAGATCGTCGCGGCGCCCGATGGCGGGGAGGAGCCATGACCTTCCGGGCCTCGGTGCTGACGCTCTATCCGGACATGTTTCCGGGCACGCTCGGCCAGGCGCTCGCCGGCAAGGCGCTCGAGGAGGGGCGCTGGTCGCTCGAGGTCGCGCAGATCCGCGATTTCGCCACCGACCGGCATCGCAGCGTCGACGACACGCCGGCCGGCGGCGGGCCGGGCATGGTGATGCGCGCCGATGTGCTGGGGCGGGCGATCGATGCCGTCTCGCCGCCGGACGATGCGCGGCCGCGCCTGCTGATGAGCCCGCGCGGGGCACCGTTGACGCAGGCCATGGTGCGCGACTGGGCATCGGGACCGGGCCTGACGATCGTGTGCGGCCGGTTCGAGGGCGTCGACGAGCGCGTGATCGAAGGGCGCTCGCTGCGTGAAGTGTCGATCGGCGATTATGTGCTTTCGGGCGGAGAGGTCGCTGCGCAGGTGCTGCTCGATGCGGTGGTGCGTCTGCTCCCCGGCGTGATGGGCAACCGCGCCTCGGGCGAAAGCGAGAGCTTCGAGGCGGGGCTGCTTGAACATCCGCACTATACGCGCCCGACCCGCTGGGAGGGGCGAACGATCCCGGAGGTGCTGTCGTCCGGCAATCATGCCAAGATCGACGCGTGGCGACGCGCGCAGGCCGAGGCGCTGACCAAGCGAAGGCGGCCCGATCTGTGGGCGCGGCATTGCGCCCGGCCGGACAAGCAAAACGGGTGACAAGCGCCCGGATTTGATGTATGCCCGCGCGGAAATTTGGGCGCAGACCCTCATCTCAACGGCAATTACGGGCACGACCACCGCTCCGGCCTCCGGGCCAGGCCGCACGATGCGACGACCTGACGGTCCCGTCTTGCGGCCATCGCGAACGCTCTGGCGGTCCAGAAGAACAAGAGGACGCAGACCATGGATATCATCCGCCAGCTCGAGGCCGAGCAGGCCGCAAAGATCGACGACAAGCGCACCATGCCCGACTTCTCGGCGGGCGACACGCTGCGCGTTCAGGTGCGCGTCACCGAGGGCAAGCGCACGCGCCTGCAGGCCTTCGAGGGCGTGTGCATCGCACGCGCCGGCTCGGGCCTGAACCAGAACTTCACCGTGCGCAAGATCTCCTATGGCGAGGGCGTCGAGCGCGTCTTTCCGCTCTATTCGCCGCTGGTCGAGAAGGTCGAGGTGGTGCGCCGCGGCAAGGTGCGCCGGGCCAAGCTCTATTACATGCGCGCCCTGCGCGGCAAGAAGGCCCGCATCGCCGAGGACACCGGCGCCCGCGCACGCAAGCTGAACGAGGCCGAGCGCCGGGCCGCCGCCGATGAGCGCGCGCGCATCGAGGCCGAAAAGGTCGCCGCCGCCGAGGCGCTGGCCGCCGAAAAGGCAGCCGAAGAAGCGGCAAAGGCAAGCGAAGCAGGCGAGGGCGAGAGCCAGGGCTAGGCCCGGCGCGTCTGTTTCGTCGGGAAGCGGCCGAACAAGCGCCGGCACGGCGATGCAGCCCGCTACCCAGCGCGCATTGACGTTGACATATGTCAATTCAAGTTGACAGCCATGGCGTAGCCTGTCCCGAAACACGTCCGGGAGGCCCGCCATGCATGTCGTACTCGTCCACCCCAACTATCACTCGGGCGGTGCGGAGATCGCCGGCAACTGGCCGCCGGCCTGGGTGGCCTATCTGGCCGGCTCGCTGAAGAAGGCGGGCTTCGACAAGGTCACCTTCATCGACGCGATGACCAACCACATCGACGATGTCGATCTGGGCAAGCGTCTCGCCGACCTGCAGCCCGACATCGTCGGCACCACGGCGATCACGCCGTCCATCTATGTGGCCGAACAGGTCCTGAAGATCGCAAGCCAGGTCTGCCCGGACGCGGTGCGCGTGCTCGGCGGCGTGCACGCCACCTTCATGTACAAGCAGGTGCTCTCCGAAGCGCCGTGGGTCGACGTGATCGTGCGCGGCGAGGGCGAGGAGATCTTCGCCGAACTGGTCACCGCCGTCGCCGAGGGGCGCTGGCCGTCCGAACGCGACACCATCAAGGGGCTGGCCTTCATCGACGGCGACGAGATCATCGCGACGCCCGCCGCCCCGACCGTCAAGGATCTGGAGGCGATCGACCCGGACTGGTCGCTTCTTGAATGGGACAAGTACATCTATGTCCCGCTCGGGGTGAAGGTGGCGATCCCGAACATGGCGCGGGGTTGCCCCTTCACCTGCTCATTCTGCTCGCAGTGGAAGTTCTGGCGCGATTATCGCGTGCGCGATCCGAAAGCCGTGGTCGACGAGATCGAGACGCTCGTCAACGACCATGGCGTCGGCTTCTTCATTCTCGCCGACGAGGAACCGACCATCAACCGCAAGAAGTTCATCGAGTTCTGCGAGGAGCTGATCGCGCGCGGCCTGCCCGACAAGATCAAATGGGGCATCAACACGCGCGTCACCGACATCCTGCGCGACGAAAAGCTGTTGCCGCTCTATCGCAGGGCGGGGCTGGTGCACGTCTCGCTGGGCACCGAGGCGGCGGCCCAGCTCAAGCTCGACCAGTTCAACAAGGAAACCAAGGTCGAGGACAACAAGCGCGCGATCAAGCTCTTGCGCGATGCGGACATCTTCGTGGAGGCGCAGTTCATCGTCGGGCTGAACAACGAAACCGCGGAGACGCTCGAGGAAACCTACCGCATGGCCTGGGACTGGCAGCCCGACCTTGCCAACTGGGCGATGTATACGCCGTGGCCGTTCACGCCGCTGTTCCAGGAACTGGGCGACAAGGTCGAGGTGTTCGATTTTTCCAAGTACAATTTCGTCACGCCGATCATGAAGCCCGACGCGATGGATCGGGCCGAACTGCTCGACCGGGTGATGAACAATTACCGGCGGTTCTACTCCAAGAAGGCGCTGTTCCACTATCCCTGGCGCGGCACGGGCTTCCGGCGCCGCTATCTGCTCGGCTGCCTGAAGGCGTTCCTGAAGGCCGGCTTCCAGCGCAAGTTCTACGATCTGGGCGAGCACAATTACTGGGGCCCGCAATCGAAGGACAAGGTCGACTTCAAGTTCGACACCAGCCGCAAGATCGCCAAGGCCCAGCTCGATGACTGGACGGCGATCCACGACAAGAAGGTGGCGCTTGCCGAGGCGCGCAAGAAGATCGAGACGAACCAGGAGGGCGTGCCGATGGCCTGCGGCGGCGGCACCGAGCAGATGGCGGACTATTCGGGCCTTCCGACCGCCACCCATCGGCCGAAGAAGCCGCGCGTCAAGCTGCCGACCGACGATTTCCGCGAGCCGGCCGAGTAGCCGCGCCTTCGCGGCGCGCCGGCAGGAGGATCGATCGATGAGCGCCATGCCCGACGCCGGAACGCTCGATGCCCGCCCCTTCGCCGAGCCCGCCGGCGCAGGCGTTTCGGCTGGCCGCCACACGGTCGGGCCGAACGCGATCATCCAGACGCGCGCGGCGCTCGACCAGATCGCCGGCGCCGGGGCGCGGCAGGCCATCCTCGCAGCGGCCGGCCTGGCCAGCCTGTCCGAGCGCGACCCCGACGGCATGGTCGAAGCGGACATCGTCAACGCGCTCAACGGCGAGATCGCCGCCCGGCTCGACGCCGCAACGGCGGCGGCTGTGATGGAGCGGGCCGGCGCGTTGACGGGGGACTACATCCTGGCCAACCGCATTCCCGGAGCGGCCAAGCGGCTGCTGGCGCTGCTGCCGGCGCCGCTGGCGCGACGGATGCTGATCAGGGCCATCGCCGGGAACGCGTGGACGTTCGCCGGGCAGGCACAAATCGATACGGGCGCAGACTTCATCGCAATCAACGCCAACCCACTCTGTCTGGGGCGGAGCGGGTTTTCCTCGTGCATCTGGCACGTAGCGGTGTTTCGCCGCCTGTTCACCGCGCTGGTCGATCCGGCGATGACCATCCACGAGACCGAATGCGTCGGCCATGGCGGCGAGGCCTGCCGGTTCGGGATCGTCAAAGCATGATGGTGGGGAAGCAAACCCCTATCCGACCGACAATCCCATCAACAGCCGCGCCACCGCGATGCCCGCCAATGTCACGCCGGACGTGATCACCACGACATACCAGCGGTTCTCGGTGGTCAGCTTGGCGGTCTGCGCGTTGAGATTGGCGATCTCGGCGTCGAGCGTGCGCAGCTTGAGATCCCATTCCTTTCGCTCCTGATCGGTCATCACAGCAAACCTGTTTTCACCTTCTGTTCCAATTTAGCGCATTGCGCCCAGCCAGCCAAGCCCCGTCCTTGACCCTTGTGCCCGCCATGTGCATATCGGCGAGAGCGAATTCATCACAATCGAACGGGACACGCCGCCATGGCCGCGCCGCGCACGCTCTATGACAAGATCTGGGACGATCACCTGGTCCACGAGGCCGAAGACGGCACCAGCCTGATCTATATCGACCGGCACCTTGTCCACGAGGTCACCAGCCCGCAGGCGTTCGAGGGGCTGCGCATGGCGGGCCGCACGGTTCGCCAGCCCGAGCGCACGCTCGCCGTTGTCGACCATAACGTGCCGACCTCGCCCGACCGGCATCTGGGCATCAAGAACGCCGAAAGCCGGATCCAGGTGGAGGCGCTGGCCAAGAACGCCGCCGATTTCGGCATCGAGTACTATTCCGAAAGCGATCGCCGCCAGGGCATCGTGCATATCGTCGGACCCGAACAGGGCTTCACCCTGCCGGGCATGACGATCGTGTGCGGCGACAGCCACACCTCGACGCACGGCGCCTTCGGCGCGCTGGCGCACGGCATCGGCACCTCCGAGGTCGAGCATGTGCTGGCGACGCAGACGCTGATCCAGTCAAAGGCCAAGAACATGCTGGTGCGGGTCGACGGCGTGGCGCCCGAGGGCGTGACCGCCAAGGACATCATCCTCGCCATCATCGGCGAGATCGGCACGGCCGGCGGCACGGGCCATGTCATCGAATATGCGGGCGAAGCGATCCGCGCCCTGTCGATGGAAGGGCGGATGACGGTGTGCAACATGTCGATCGAGGGCGGTGCCCGCGCCGGCATGATCGCGCCCGACGAGACGACCTTCGCCTACATCAAGGACCGGCCGCGCGCGCCCAGAGGCAAGGCCTGGGACATGGCGCTCGACTACTGGAAGACACTGCACAGTGACGACGATGCCCATTTCGACAAGATCGTCACGCTCGATGCCGCGGTCCTGCCGCCGATCGTCTCCTGGGGATCCTCTCCCGAGGATGTCGTGTCGGTCGAGGGCGTGGTGCCCGATCCCGACGATATCGAGGACGCCAACAAGCGCGCCTCCAAATGGCGGGCGCTCGACTATATGGGTCTCAAGCCGGGAACGAAGATCACCGACATCGAACTCGACCGGGTCTTCATCGGCTCGTGCACGAATGCGCGCATCGAGGATCTGCGGGCGGTGGCCCGCGTTGTCGAGGGCAAGCGTGTGCATGAGCGCGTCGACGCGATGATCGTGCCCGGTTCGGGCCTCGTCAAGGCGCAGGCCGAGGCCGAGGGGCTGGATGCGATCTTCAAGGCGGCCGGGTTCGACTGGCGCGAGCCGGGCTGTTCGATGTGCCTTGCGATGAACGACGACCGGCTCAAGGCCGGCGAACGCTGCGCGTCGACCTCGAACCGCAATTTCGAGGGTCGGCAGGGCTACAAGGGCAGAACGCACCTTGTCTCGCCGGCCATGGCCGCCGCGGCCGCCATTGCCGGCCATTTCGTGGACGTGCGCAAGCTCTGACCGCGGCCAGCACAAGGCCGGCAGGGCAATCGACGGACCAGGCGAGGCGACCGCACGGCAACTTTTGCCTGTAGCAGTTGCGTGTTGCGTCTTTTGCGTGCCGCTTTCACGACCCCTTAAGCTTGCCCGGCTATGCTGGGCGCGACCGGGGGCGCAGGAATGTGGCACTGAGCATTGCAGGCATCATAGCGGCAGTCGGCATTCTGTTCGGCCTGAACTTCATCGGGCTGTTCATCGCCGCCTATGTGTTCGACAAGAAGGCCCGGCACGTGCTGTGGTATCTGGCGGCGGCCGCCGCGCTGATGGCCAACGGCGTCTTCTACCTGCTGTCGATCGTTGCGCCCTACACCGCCTTGTCGCTCGTCTTCGTCGAAGTGTGCCAGGGGCTGGGGTTCATCGCGCTGGCCTATGGCTTTGCCGGCGCGTTTCGCCTGCGCCTGTCTCACCGTTTCCTGTGGGGGCTGTTCGTCGTCGGCACGCTCACCGCGTTCGCCCTCATGGGCCTTTCGGAGATCGATGTCGCGCGCCTTGTCACGGTGAGCCTGTGGCACGCCATGGTTATGGTCTATCTGGCGGTGACGCTGTTGCGCGCCCCGGGGGCCGGCTTTCAGCACCGCTTTCTGGCCTGTCTTGCACTGGGGCCGGCGGTCGCCGCTCTGCTGCGGCCGGTTGTCGCCGCCTGGATCCAGCTCGATACGACGATGAGCTTCGCCGAGCAGGTCGAGGCCTATGGGGCGGTCGTCAACATCGCCTATCTGACAGCGCTGTTCGGCATCGGGGCGGGCGTCTTCTTCCATGTCATGAGCGATCTGGCGAGCGGCTACCGGCAGGCATCGCTCACCGATGCGCTGACCGGCATGCTCAACCGGCGCGGCTTTCTCGACACGGCCAAGGATGGTGCGGTGACACCGTCGGCGCTGATCATGATCGACATCGACCGCTTCAAGTCGGTCAACGACACCTATGGTCACCATGTGGGCGATCGCGTCATCATGGCGGTCGCCGATATTCTGGGCCGGCATGTCGGCCCGCCCCATGTCGCCGGGCGACTTGGCGGCGAGGAATTCGCCATCGTTCTGCGCCGCGTCAATCTGGCCACGGCCCGTGCACTGGCGCATTCGCTGCGCGCGGCGATTGAGGTCGAACTGGACGGCCTGATCGATGCCGGGTTGTCGACCACCGCCAGTTTCGGCGTGGCCATGATCGGCGAGGGCGGCATGGAAGGCGCGCTCGTCGACGCGGACCGGGCGCTCTACCGGGCCAAGCGGCAGGGCCGCAACGCGGTCTGCGTCGCCGACGGTTACGGGCCGCCGCGCGCCTCGCGCTCCGGCGGACGGCGCAGCGCCTGAGCGCCTGTCACAGCGGCGCGAGCGTGTCGACGACATAGAGCCAGACCGTCACCGTGCCCACGGCCAGCACCGTCGCCAGCAGCAGCGCCGAGGCGGCAAGACCGACGGCCCGGTCATAAAGGCTGGCGAAGATGTAGATGTTCACGCCCGGCGGCATCGCAGCGATGACGACCGCAGCGTGCACGGCGATGCTGGAAAGGCCGAAGACATAGTGCGACAGCACCAGCGCGATCAGCGGATGGACGACCAGCGACAGGGCGGAGACCGTCAACGTCTCGGGCAGCGCGGCGGTCATCTTGTAGCGGGTCAAGGATGCACCGATGCCCACCAGCGCGGCCGGAATTGCGGCCGCAGCCAGCATGGCGATCGCCGCATCGAGCGGCTCGGGCAGGGTGACATCGCCCGCATTGACGGCAAGCCCGGCCAGAATGCCCGCCATGAGCGGATTGGCGAGGATCGAGCGCAAGGCAGCCCGAAGCGTCTCGCCCAGGGGGCGGCCGTCGCGGCGCATCAGTTCCATCGTGATCATCCCGGTCGCGTAGATCAGCGGCGCATGCAGGGCGATGATGCCGAAGGCGACGGTAACGGTTTCGGCGCCATAGGCGCGGTCGATGATCGGGATGCCCAGCAGGACCGAATTGGAAAACGTGGCGGCGAACCCGACCGCGACGCTCTCGCCGGGTCGACGCCGGAAAACGGTGCGCGCCAGGACGATCGCGATAGCGAAACAGGCATAGGCACCGGCATAATAGCTCACCAGCAGCGGCGGCGAGAACGCCTGGGCCAGGTCGAGCCGGCCCATGGCCTGAAACAGCAGCGCCGGTACGGCGACCCGCACGGCGAAGATGTTCAGCGTGTCGGTCAGCTCGCCCTTGAGATAGTCAAGGCGCACCGCACCGTAGCCGACCGCGATCAGCAGGAAGACAGGCGCGACGGTTACAAGGATTGCGAACACGGCAGCGGCATCCATGGCGGTGTGGGGTCGGGCCGCCGTGTGCATAGGGCAAATGCGCCGCCCTGGCGAGGCGCCGGCCGTCGCGTCGGGTCCCGCGCGCGAAGCGGCCCGCAAGAAATCGCGCTTGTGCAGCCTCATTCGATGGCGTATCCGCGGCGGATGCAGATGATTCGCGCTTTGGTTGCCGTGCCGGTGCTGCTTGCAACCCTCACGTTGACTGGCTGCCAGTTCTTCGCTGGTTCGGCAGTCTCGCCGGAGCCGCGGCGACAGGGCCAGTGGCAATGCACCGACGGGGCGCAGCTGACAATCGTCAGCAACGATGGCATGCTCGCAATCTCCGACAGCCGCGGTGTCGAGGTGGTGCTGCCGCCCGATCCGCCCGGCCAGCGCGAGCGTTACGCCAAGACGGGCTATGCGCTGGTCTTCGACGGCGTGCGGGCAAGCTGGTTCGCCGCCGGCCAGCGTCCCGCCGACTGTCAGCGCCGCTGAATTGCCGCCCGGTGGCGCGCCGGTCACATATCCAATCGATTGAAATGTCCTGCCTTTTCGGTGGCGACCAGGTCTGAGACCAATTGCGGACGTCCAAACCTCTCACGGGCTTTGACGCAGTGCAAAAGGCGCTCTAGAACACCTGCAAAAAGCCGCGACCGGACATGCCGCACCGCGCCGCCGGTGCCGCGATTGCGGCGGATCAACCAAGGGGAAGGCCGTGTCATCGACATCCACGTCAAGCCGATCGGGTACGCCGCGCAGGCAGCGCCCGCTCTCGCCCCATCTGTCGATCTATCGGCTCGTGCCGACCATGATCGCTTCGATCATGCATCGCTTCACCGGCGGGGCGCTCTATTTCGGCACGCTCCTGGTTGCCTGGTGGCTGATCGCCGCCGCGACGGGGCCCGGTGCCTTCGCCTTGGCGAACGGCGTTCTGAGTTCGTGGTTCGGCCTCTTGGTCCTGTTCGTCTACAGCTGGGTGCTGATGCTCCACATGCTCGGCGGCATACGCCATTTTCTGTGGGACATGGGTCTGTATGACAGCAAGCCGGTCTCCACGGTGCTGGCCAAGGCCTCCTTTGCCGGTTCGGCGGTGCTCACCGTGCTGATCTGGCTGATCGCGCTCGGCGTAAGGTGAGGAGAAGG
Source organism: Roseitalea sp. MMSF_3546 (assembly GCF_030732865.1). GTDB lineage: Bacteria > Pseudomonadota > Alphaproteobacteria > Rhizobiales > Rhizobiaceae > Roseitalea. Next base: position 2,489 of record NZ_JASHKB010000032.1, on the reverse strand, counting down.
ACATGTCGCTCACAACGCCTCTCAAACGCGCCCGCGGGCTCGGCTCGGCCAAGGACGGGACTCGCCATTTCTGGCGCCAGCGCCTGACGGCCCTCGCCAACATTCCGCTTCTGATCGCCTTTGTCTTCATCCTGATGACGTTGCTGGGCCGCGATCATGCAACGGTGACGGCGGCGTTCGGCAATCCGTTCGTTGCGATCGTGATGCTGGCGGTCGTGGTGTCGGCGCTCTATCACGCCAAGCTCGGCATGCAGGTCATCATCGAGGACTATATTCACGGCGAGGCGATGAAGTTCGCGCTGCTGCTCGCCAATGTGTTCTTCACGGCCGTGGTCGCGCTGACGGCCATCTTCGCCATTCTGAAAATGGGCTTCGGAAGCTGACATGAGCACCAATGGAAATGGCGCGCCCGGCGTGAACGGCCGCGCCTACACCCTCGAGGACCACAAGTTCGACGTCGTCGTCGTCGGCGCCGGCGGCGCCGGCCTGCGTGCCACGCTCGGCATGGCCGAACAGGGCCTGAGAACCGCCTGCATCACCAAGGTGTTTCCGACGCGCTCGCACACCGTCGCCGCGCAGGGCGGCATCGCCGCGAGCCTGCAGAACATGACGCCCGACAGCTGGCAGTGGCACATGTACGACACGGTCAAGGGCTCGGACTGGCTCGGCGATGTCGACGCCATGCAGTATCTGGCCATGGAGGCCCCCAAGGCGGTCTACGAACTCGAGCACTATGGCGTGCCGTTCTCGCGCACCGAGGACGGGCGCATCTATCAGCGCCCGTTCGGCGGCCACATGCAGAATTACGGCGAGGGCCCGCCCGTGCAGCGCACCTGCGCGGCCGCCGACCGCACGGGCCACGCCATCCTGCATACGCTCTACGGCCAGAGCCTGAAGAACAACGCGCAATTCTTCGTCGAGTATTTCGCCATCGATCTTCTGATGGACGAGGACGGCACCTGCACGGGCGTGGTCGCCTGGAACCTCGATGACGGTACGATCCATCGCTTCTCGGCCAAGCTGGTGGTGCTGGCGACCGGCGGCTATGGCCGGGCCTACTTCTCGGCCACCTCGGCGCATACCTGCACCGGCGACGGCAACGGCATGATCGCGCGTGCCGGCCTGCCGCTGCAGGACATGGAGTTCGTGCAGTTCCACCCCACCGGCATCTACGGGGCGGGCTGCCTGATCACCGAGGGTGCGCGCGGCGAGGGCGGCTATCTTGTCAATTCCGAGGGCGAGCGCTTCATGGAGCGCTATGCGCCCTCGGCCAAGGATCTGGCCAGCCGCGACGTCGTCTCGCGCTGCATGACCATGGAGATCCGCGAGGGCCGCGGCGTCGGCAAGAATGCCGATCACATCCACCTGCATCTCGACCATCTCGATCCGGCGGTGCTGGCCGAGCGGCTGCCGGGCATCTCCGAAAGCGCGCGAATCTTCGCCGGCGTGGACGTGACCCGCGAGCCCATTCCGGTTCTGCCGACGGTCCACTACAATATGGGCGGCATCCCGACCAATTACTGGGGCGAGGTCCTCAATCCCACAAAGGACGATCCCGATGCGGTCGCGCCGGGCCTGATGGCAGTGGGCGAAGCGGGCTGCGCCTCGGTGCACGGCGCCAACCGGCTGGGATCGAACTCGCTGATCGATCTTGTCGTCTTCGGCCGCGCCGCGGCGATCCGCGCCGGCCAGATCGTCGATCGCGACGCGCCCGTGCCGGCGGTCGACGAGGCGGCCTGCGACACGATCATGGACCGTTTCGACCGCCTGCGACACGCCAATGGCGGGACGCCGACCGCCGAACTGCGCGAAAAGATGCAAAGGATCATGCAGGAGGACGCCGCCGTCTTCCGTACGCAGGAAACCCTGGAGCAGGGGTGCCGGCGCATGGACGCCGCCTTTCAGGGCCTGGCCGACATCCGCGTGTCGGATCGCTCGATGATCTGGAACTCCGACCTCGTCGAGACGCTCGAACTGGAAAACCTGATGGCCTGTGCGATGACGACGGTCTATTCGGCCGAGGCGCGCAAGGAAAGCCGCGGCGCCCATGCGCGCGAGGACTTCAAGGACGGGCCGATGGACGGACGCGACGACGAGAACTGGCGCAAGCACACCCTGTCATGGATGAGCGAGACCGGCGCGGTGACGCTCGACTACCGGCCGGTGCGCACGGAGCTGATCGCCGAGGGCATTTCGCTCGACAAGATCGCCCCCAAGGCCCGCGTCTACTGAGCTTGGCGCGGGCATCGCGCGCGCCGGCGCCGGCCGACGGTCGTTCTGGCACGTCTGCGGGTGCCGCTTAAGCCAAACGAAACCCCTTTGCGATATCCGGTGCCAAGAACGGGCATCTAGAGTGTTCTGTGATGAGATTGAACCATTCTGCCGGAGCCGATTTGGTTCAAGGTCAAGGGCTTTGGCGAAGGGCGTATCGGGATACGGCCGAGCCGAAGGCCGCAGGAATTGAGCCAAACCGGCCCGGCCCACCGATC
>NZ_JASHKB010000031.1 GCF_030732865.1 Roseitalea sp. MMSF_3546 | reverse complement strand
GCTACGCACGGCGCGCTTCTCCTTGTGGATCGCCTCGCCAGCCGAGAAACAGAATTGATTCAATCTCATCACAGAACACTCTAGGCAAGGGGCGGATCGATGAACCCCAGGACGCTGGCGCGCAAGGACGAGCCGTCGGGCTGGATGCTCGGTATGGCACTGGTGATCGTCGGGCTGAGCTTCATCATCCAGAGTATGTACGAGGCGAGCGTGGCGCTGACCGCGCTGGTCGCTGTCGGATTGATCCTCGCCGCAACGCGCATCGGTCCCAAGCGCAGCCACACGGGCCGCGCCCGCTTCCGGCCGCCACTGGTCCTCGTGCCGGCGCTGTTGTTCTCGGCGTGGTATTTCATTACCGTGAAATTCGGCGATTTCGGCGTCGGCCCGATCCTGTTTCACATGGACTACGGGGTGCAGGCCAATGGCGTGGTCGGCGAGTTCCTGGCCACATCCTATCTGCCGCTTGGCTCCATCGCCGCGCTCGTCGTTGGTCTGTGGCTCGTCGCGGCGACCGACTTCCGCTTCCGCCGGCTCGACCGCGTGCTCGTCGTGCCGCTGCTCGTCGTCAATCCATTCACCATCGCGCTGCTCGAATATGTCGGCGACGCGCAAGCCTCCTCGGAGAGGCCTCTGGTCGAACGCTATATCGAGCCCGCCGCGATCGAGGCGCCGGCCGGCGACGGCCGGCCGAACCTGCTCCACATCTTCCTTGAAAGCAGCGAGGCGACGCTGCGCGAGCCCGCCTTCGGCGACGTGCTCGGTCCGCTCGACAGCTTTGCCGGGCGCGGGCTGCAACTGACCGACCTGCGCGAGGCGGCGCTGACCAACTGGACGCTGGCCGGCCAGGTGGCCGCCCATTGCGGCGTGCCGCTGATGCCGATCGGCCTGATCTCGCTTAACAGCTTCCATGTCATCGAGGGCGGCTTTCTTTCCGGGGCCGAGTGCCTTGGCGACCTTTTGTCGCGCGACGGCTATGAGACCACATTCATGAAGGCCGCCCCGCTCGGCTTTGCCGGAACCGACAAGTTCGTCGCCAGCCATGGCTGGCGCAACCGCCTTGGCTACCCGCAATTGCGGCCGGACTATCCGCTCGGCGGAAGCGAATGGGGCCTGGACGACGAGGATGCCTATGATGCGGCCTATCGCGAGGTGGTGCGCCTGGCCGGGTCCGGCGGACCCTGGGCCCTGTCGCTGACCAATATCGGCGGGCACGCGCCGCGCGGTTATGTCTCGCGCTCCTGTCACGGTCGGCCGAGCGTCGATGCGATCGCCGATCCAACGCTGAAGGCATTCCGCTGCACCCATGAACTGGCCGCCGAACTGCTGACGCGGCTGGAGGAGGGTGGTTATCTCGAAAACACCGTCGTCGTCGTCCAGAGCGACCATCTGGCGATGCGGAACTCGATCTACCGCGCACTCAAGCGCCACGACCGACGCAACCTGTTCTTCGCCTTCGGCCCGGGCATCGAGCCCGAGAGGATCGATCGGCCGATGACCATGGTCGATGTCTATCCGACCATTCTCGAACTCATCGGCTACGCTCCGCCGGGCGGCCGCGCCGGCATCGGCGTTTCGGCCCTTGCGCCGAGCGAAACGCTGGTCGAGGAGCGCGGGCTCCGCGCTCTCGACAAGGCGATCTATGCCGATTTCGAGCTTCGCAACCGGTTGTGGGGCATGCAAGCCGGTTCCTGACCGGCCCATACACGCGCTTGTGCCATCGATGCGGTGCGGCCATGGACCGCGCCGCCCTGCCTTGCCCGGCCGTTGGGGACCACCGACATCGGACGACAGCGGCCGGTCAATTGGTCCAACTTGATCGCCCCGGTCCGGTCCACTAACAAGGCGATACCGGAGGAGGCCGAGCGGAACGATGCCTACGGCCCGGTGCCGAACGGAGAGGTAGAAATCGAGCGTGACGGTGGCTGCCGCCATTCCCCAATTCGGAGCCTTTGCACCGACGGCCGCTCAAACGGCGCTGATCGGGCTGTTCGGCCTGCCGCTGCTCAAGCGCGGTTTCTTCCGGCGAATGGCCGAATCGTTGGTCGCCGGCCTCGACCGCATCGATCTGCTCAAGATCGATGCGCAGGGCATGGAAGACAGGGTCCTGGGCGCGTTCTTCCGCGACGCGCCCAAGGCGATGTGGCCGGCGGCGATGATCGTCGAAGACGAACTGGCCGGCCGGTGGTCCGGCGATCTGGCCGCCCTGCTGGCAGGATGCGGCTACAGGGCCGCTGGCCGCACGAAAGGCAACGCATTTTATCTGCATTCTGACAAAGGCATGCTCTGATGGCCGAAATGACGCTACCCCGCAACTCGCAGATCCAGCCCGGCCGCGCCTGGGCGCGGCCCGAAGGCGCGGCGAATCTCAAGCAGTTCCGCATCTATCGTTGGAGCCCGGACGATGACGAGAACCCGCGCATGGACACCTACCATGTCGATCTCGACGATTGCGGGCCGATGGTGCTGGACGGGCTGTTGTGGATCAAGAACACCGTCGATCCCACGCTGACGCTGCGCCGGTCGTGCCGCGAGGGCATTTGCGGGTCGTGCGCGATGAACATCGATGGGGCGAACACGCTCGCCTGCACCAAGGGCATGGACGAGATCGACGGCGTGATCACCGTTTATCCGCTGCCGCACATGCCCGTGGTCAAGGACCTGGTGCCCGACCTGACGCATTTCTTCGCGCAGCACCGGCAGATCGAACCATGGCTGAAGACGACCACGCCCGAACCCGAAAAGGAGTGGCGCCAGAGCCACGAGGATCGCGCAAAGCTCGACGGGCTTTACGAGTGCATCCTGTGCGCCTGCTGCTCGACGGCGTGTCCGTCCTACTGGTGGAACGGCGACCGCTATCTGGGGCCGGCGACGCTGCTGCAGGCCTATCGCTGGCTGATAGACAGCCGCGACGAGGCCACGGGCGACCGGCTCGACCAGCTCGAGGACCCGTTCCGTCTGTATCGCTGCCATACCATCATGAACTGCACGCAGACCTGCCCCAAGGGCCTGAACCCGGCCAAGGCGATCGGCGAAATCAAGAAGATGATGGTGGAGCGGCGAGTCTAGGGTCTGTCGAGCATTTCCCCATCGGGCTGCGCCGCGCCCTCACGCATTCTTGTTCCGTCTTGAGTTGCCCGGCCGGCGCGATCCGCTAAGTCGAGGGCATCAAACGGAGGTCAGACCGATGACGAACCTTGCCCGTACGATCGCTCTTGGCGCGATCATGGCCGTTGCCGCCGCCATCGCGCCGGCCAAGGCCGAAACCAAATCGCTCGTCGTCGCCGGCGGCTGCTTCTGGTGCGTGGAGGCGGACTTCGACAAGGTCGAGGGCGTGCTTGCCACCACCTCCGGCTATGCCGGCGGGCAGATGGACGATCCGACCTATCGCAATCACGGCCGGCATCGCGAGGTCGTCCGCATCGACTATGATGCCGACGTCACCGATTACCGGACGCTGGTCGACATCTTCCTGCGCACCATCGATCCGCTCGATGCGGGCGGGCAGTTCTGTGACCGCGGCCGATCCTACGAGACGGCGATCCACGCGGCCACCGAGGCCGAGAAGAAGGCGGCCATGGAGGCGGTCAACGAGGCGTCGGAGATCCTCGGCCAGCCGGTCGTCACGCCGGTGGAAGGGGCGGTGACGTTCTGGGAGGCCGAAGACTATCACCAGGACTACTACCTCAGCGATGAGCGCCAGATCACGCGTTTTGGCATCATCACCCGGGCCGACGCCTACAAGAAGTATCGCCAGGCCTGCGGCCGCGACGAGCGGGTGCGCGACATCTGGGGCGATGAAGCCTATCGCGGCGTCGACAAGGCCACCGGCTGACGCCGCGGCGACTCACGGGCCGCTCACGGCGCTCACGCAAACGCCGGCGAGTGTGATGCAAATCGGCCTCGGCGGGCCGGGAAACCGTCGGTTGTGCGTTCCCTTGCCATGGCCATATGTGTCATAATATCGATACACAAATCGGCAAGGGACGGCCAAGGGAATGTTGGGCACCGGCATGCACAGGCCAGCCGGTGATAAACGGCCCCAAGGCCAACCGGACACATGGCTATGGAAATCCAGAGCGCACCATCCACCTTCGCGGGCGTGATCAACCAGCGCTCGACATCGCGGGCGGCCGAGGCCGACGCGCATATCGTCGACCAGCTGATCGCCGAACGCGGCCAGACGCTGGTCAAGAGCCCGATCTGGCCGATCCTGCGGCCGGCGCTCTACAAGGTGCTGCACTACGACCAGGCGGTGCGCATGGCCGATGCGGTGGCCGGGATGAGCGGGCTCGACTGCTTCGGCTATGTCAGCGATCTGCTGAACCTGAACGTGAAGGTGCATGGTTACGAGAACCTGCCGCGCCAGGGCGCCTTCATCCTGGTGTCCAACCACCCCACGGGCATCGCCGACGGCATCGCCGTCTACGACATGCTCAAGGACACCCGCCCCGACTTCATGTTCTTTGCCAATCGCGACGCCATCCGCGTCTCCAAGGGGCTCGCCGACATCATCATCCCGGTCGAGTGGCGCGCCGACCAGAAATCGCACGCCAAGAGCCGCGAGACGCTGGTGCGGACCAACCGCGCCTTCAAGGACGGGCGGGCGATCGTGCTGTTCCCGTCAGGGCGCATCGCCTACTGGTCGCATGGCGGGCTGCGCGAGCGGCCATGGATGGCGACCGGCATCCAGATGGCCAAGCGCTATGGCGTGCCGATCGTGCCCATGCACATGGATGCCCGCAATTCCTGGCTGTTCTATCTGCTGGCGCACCGCAATCCGGAACTGCGCGACATGACCGTGTTCCACGAACTGCTCAACAAGTCCGGCAAGACCTTCGCCATGACGCTCGGGGCGCCGATCGCGACCGAAACGCTGGAAGGCGACGTGCAGGACCTGACGGTCAAGCTGCAGCAGCACTGCGAACACGATCTCAAGGACGACCCGAAGGCGGTGTTCACCCTCTGAGGGCGGCCGGCGCTTTCGTTCCATTCGCCGCTTCGCTCAGGGTCCGCGCATCCGACCGGGGTCAGCGGAGACCGCCCCGGCGGGCGGCCCCCTCTGCTTGCGGCGGGATCAGGCGATCGTCTGGCCGGTCTTTTTCCAGTCCGACAGAAACGCATCCAGCCCCTTGTCGGTCAGCGGATGCCTGACGGCGGCGCGCAGCGTCGCCGGCGGCACGGTGGCGACATCGGCACCGATCAGCGCGGCCTGCTTGATGTGATTGACCGTGCGGATCGATGCGGCCAGAATCTCGGTGTCGAAATCGTAATTGTCGTAGATCTCGCGGATTTCCTCGATCAGCTCCATGCCGTCGATCGCCAGGTCGTCGAGCCGGCCGATGAAGGGCGAGATGAAGGTGGCACCGGCCTTGGCCGCCATCAGCGCCTGGTTGGCCGAAAAGCACAGCGTGACGTTGACCTGCTGGCCGCGCTGGGTGAGCGCGCGGCAGGCCTTCAGCCCGTCCATGGTCAGCGGCAGCTTGATGCAGACATTGTCGGCGATCCGCGCCAGCACGTCCGCCTCGCGCATCATGCCGTCGAATTCGATGGCGGTCACCTCGGCCGAGACCGGGCCGTCGACGATCGAACAGATCTCGGCGGTCACCTCGGCATAGTCGCGGCCCGATTTCATGATCAGCGAGGGGTTGGTGGTCACGCCATCGAGAAGTCCGATATCGTTGAGTTCGCGGATCTCATCGACGTCTGCGGTATCGACAAAGAATTTCATGGCTCCCTTTCCCACGGTTCTCGGCGGCGGGCCGCCGCGCGTTGCGCTTCCGTTTAGTGCAATCGGGCGGCAAGGTCACCAGCCATGATCGCCGATTCGCACAACGATGCCCGGACCGTGCCCGTTCTCGTGCCGACGCCGGCGGCGACGCCCTACACCTATGTGCTCGCCGAGGGCCAGGCGGCGCCGCCGGGCACCATCGTGCAGGTTCCGCTCGGCCCGCGCCAGGTGCCCGGCCTGGTCTGGGAGGCCGATGAGGACGCCGAGCCGGTGGATCCGAAAAAGCTGCGATGCGTCACGCAGGTCTTCGACTGTCCGCCGGTCGGCGCGGACATGCGGCGGTTCATCGCCTGGGTCGCGCGCTACACGCTGACCGCGCCGGGCATGGTGGCCCGCATGGTGCTGCGCGTGCCCGCGGCATTCGAGCCCGAACGGCCCGTGCCCGGCTTGCGGTTGACCGATGCGCGGCCCGACCGGCTGACCGATGCGCGCCGGCGCGTGCTGGCGCTGGCCGCCGAGAACGGTCCGCTCGCCTGGACGAAATCCGGGCTCGCCCATGCCGCCGGCGTGACGCCCTCGGTGATCGACGGGCTCGTCAAGGCCGGCAGTTTCGAGGCGGTGGACCTGCCCCCGCAACCGGTCGTCGCCGCGCCCGAGGCGGACTTCGCCGAGCCACGGCTCGATGGCGCCCAGCGCGCCGCAGCCGAAACGCTCGGCGCGCGGGTGCGCAAGGACGCGTTCTCGGTGACCCTGCTCGAGGGCGTGACCGGTGCCGGCAAGACCGAGGTCTATTTCGAGGCGATCGCCGCCGCGCTCGCAAAGGGCCGGCAGGTGCTGGTGCTGCTGCCCGAGATCGCGCTCACGCAGAGCTTCATGGAGCGCTTTGCCGCCCGCTTCGGCGCCCCGCCGGCGCCCTGGCATTCGGACCTTGCGCCGAAAAGCCGCGAGAGGGTCTGGCGGCAGGTCGCCGAAGGTCAGGTCAAGGTCGTGGCCGGCGCGCGGTCGGCGCTGTTCCTGCCATTTGCCGATCCGGGGCTCGTCGTCGTCGACGAAGAGCACGATGCCGCCTACAAGCAGGAGGATCGGGTCTTTTACAATGCGCGCGACATGGCCGTGGTGCGCGCCAAGCTGGGTGGGTTTCCGGCGGTGCTCGTCTCGGCGACGCCGTCGGTCGAATCGCGGCACAATGCGCAGACGGGCCGCTACCATCATCTGCACCTGCCGCGACGTTTCGCCGATGCGGCGCTGCCCGATGTCGGGCTCGTCGACATGCGCAAGAGCGCGCCCGAACGTGGCGGCTTCCTGTCGCCGGTGCTGCTGGAAGCGATGGCGGAAACGCTCGAACGGGGCGAGCAGTCGCTGCTGTTTCTCAACCGGCGGGGCTATGCGCCGCTGACGCTGTGCCGGGCGTGCGGGCATCGGTTCGCCTGCCAGAACTGCTCGGCATGGCTGGTCGAGCACCGGTTTCGCGGACAGTTGCAGTGCCATCATTGCGGCCATCACGAGCCGGTGCCCGCGGCTTGCCCCGAATGCGGCACGTTCGATCACCTGGTCGCCTGCGGGCCGGGCATCGAGCGGATCGCCGAAGAGACGCTGAAGCATTTCGAAAAGGCGCGGGTGATCGTGCTGTCCTCCGACATGGTCGGCGGGGTCAAGCGGCTGCGGCTCGAAATGGAGGCGATCGCCAGGGGCGAGGCCGACATTATCATCGGCACGCAGCTTGTCGCCAAGGGCCACAACTTTCCGCTCTTGACGCTGGTCGGCGTGGTCGACGCCGATCTGGGGCTTGCCAATGGCGACCCGCGTGCCGCCGAGCGCACGTTTCAGCTTCTGTCGCAGGTCACCGGCCGTGCCGGGCGCACCGGCCGCCGCAGCCACGGCCTGATCCAGACCTATCAGCCCGACCATCCGGTGCTGAAGGCATGTGCGAGCGGCGACAGCGACGCCTTCTATGCCGCGCAACTGGCCGAACGCCGCCAGGGGCAATTGCCGCCATTCGGCCGGCTGGCCGCGCTCATCGTCTCGGCCAATGACCGCGCGGAGGCCGAACGCCATGCACGGGCGCTGCGCGCCGCCGCGCCGGCGGCAGGCGATATCGCCGTGCTGGGGCCGGCCGAGGCGCCACTCGCCATGGTACGCGGCCGTCATCGCTTCCGCCTGCTGGTGCACGGCACCGAACGGGCGGACATGCAGGCCTATCTGCATGCGATGATCGGGGCGACGCCGAACCCGCGAGGATCGGTGCGCGTTGCCGTCGATGTTGACCCGCAGAGCTTTCTCTGACTAATCGCCTTGCGTGGCTCCCATGGGGCAACTGACAATGCGGCGGAGCTTTTCATGCTGACCCTCATCCCTCCGCAGTCGCCGGGCGAATGGCTCGCCTGGGCGTCGGCGATCGTGACCATCGGTTTCGGGCTGATCTGCCTGATCATGCCGCGAACCACCTTCCGCATCCTGCGCCTGCAGGCGCGCCCGGGCGTGCCCGAGGCGCTGTCGGAGAGCCGGGCGACGATGGCCGGCTTCTACCTGGCGACGGGATTGCTGGCGATCGCCTTCGCCCAGCCCTTCGTGTGGATGGTGCTGGGGGCCGGCTGGGCGTTCACCGCCCTTGGCCGGCTCGTCTCGATCATCGCCGATGACGGCAATACCACGTTCAACTGGGTGTCGATCGCCATGGAAATCGCGCTCGCCGCCGCCCCGCTCGCCTATGCCTTCGGCATCGTACGGTGACAGGGCCGGCCGCGCCGCTGGCCCTGCGACAAAAGGGTAACCGGCCCGCCTTGCACCGGTAAATCCGCTATGCTAGAGGGCCTGTGCCGCCGCAGAGCCCTCCAACTGTGCGCGGTGACAAGAAAAACAGCAATATTGTCAATGTGTTAGGTCGGCGATTGTGAGCCGAAACACGCATTGCAAGCCCGAAAGAAGTGCCAGGCCGTGGCCAGTTCATCCCCCACCGCATCGATTGCAACGCGCTACGCCCAGTCGCTGCACGATCTTGCGGCCGAGGCCGGCAAGGTCGACGCGATCGAGAGCGCGCTCAACGCCTTTGCCGGCATGATCGATGAGAGCGACGACCTCAAGCGGCTGATCGACAGCCCCGTGTTTTCGGCCGATGAGCAGTCGGCGGCCATGTCGGCGATTCTCGAAAAGGCCGGGCTGGAGCCGCTGGCCGCCAATTTCCTCAATGTGGTCGCCGCCAATCGGCGCCTGTTCGCCCTGCCTTCGATGATCGCGGCCTTTGGCGAGATCGCCGCCCGCGAACGCGGCGAGATCACCGCCGAGGTCACCAGCGCCACCAAGCTCAACGCCACCCAGGAAAAGCAGCTCAAGGCGACGCTCAAGGACGTGGTCGGCAAGGATGTGGCGCTGAACGTGACGGTTGATCCGTCGATCCTGGGCGGGCTCATCGTCAAGGTCGGCTCGCGCCAGATCGACACATCGTTGAAGACCAGACTTTCCTCACTCAAGCTTGCACTCAAAGAGGTCGGCTGATGGACATTCGTGCTGCGGAAATCTCCGCAATTCTCAAGGACCAGATCAAGAATTTCGGCCAGGAGGCCGAGATCTCCGAGATCGGGCAGGTTCTGGCCGTCGGCGACGGGATCGCCCGCATCTACGGCCTGGACAAGGTGCAGGCCGGCGAGATGGTCGAGTTTCCCGGCGGCATTGCCGGCATGGCGCTGAACCTTGAAAGCGACAATGTCGGCGCGGTGATCTTCGGTTCGGACCGCGACATCAAGGAAGGCGACACGGTCAAGCGCACCGGCGCGATCGTCGACGTCGCCGTCGGCCCCGAACTGCTCGGCCGCGTGGTCGACCCGCTCGGCAACCCGATCGACGGCAAGGGACCGATCAAGGCCAAGGAGCGCCGGCGCGTGGACGTCAAGGCGCCGGGCATCATCCCGCGCAAATCGGTGCACGAGCCGATGTCGACCGGCCTTAAGGCGATCGACGCGCTGATCCCGATCGGCCGCGGCCAGCGCGAACTGATCATCGGCGACCGCCAGACCGGCAAGACCGCGATCATTCTCGACACCTTCCTCAACCAGAAGCCGATCCACGACAACGGCCCTGAAAACGAAAAGCTCTTTTGCGTCTATGTCGCGGTCGGGCAAAAGCGTTCGACCGTGGCGCAGTTCGTCAAGGTGCTCGAAGAGCGCGGCGCGCTCGACTACTCGATCATCGTCGCCGCCACCGCGTCCGACCCGGCGCCGCTGCAGTTTCTGGCCCCGTTCGCCGGCTGCGCCATCGGCGAATACTTCCGCGACAACGGACAGCACGCGCTGATCGGCTATGACGATCTGTCCAAGCAGGCCGTCGCCTATCGCCAGATGTCGCTGCTGCTGCGCCGCCCGCCCGGCCGTGAAGCCTATCCGGGCGACGTGTTCTACCTGCATTCGCGCCTGCTGGAGCGCGCCGCCAAGCTCAACGAGGACAATGGCGCCGGTTCGCTGACCGCACTGCCGGTCATCGAGACGCAGGCCAACGACGTGTCGGCCTATATCCCGACAAACGTGATCTCGATCACCGACGGGCAGATCTTCCTTGAGACGGACCTGTTCTTCCAGGGCATTCGTCCGGCGGTGAATGTCGGCCTGTCGGTGTCGCGGGTGGGCTCGGCCGCGCAGATCAAGGCGATGAAGCAGGTCGCCGGCTCGATCAAGGGCGAGCTCGCCCAGTATCGCGAAATGGCCGCCTTCGCCCAGTTCGGCTCGGATCTCGACGCGGCGACGCAGCGCCTGCTCAATCGCGGGGCGCGCCTGACCGAACTGCTCAAGCAGCCGCAGTTCTCGCCCCTGAAGACCGAGGAACAGGTCGCGGTGATCTATGCGGGCGTGAAGGGCTATCTGGACGAGCTGCCGGTGGGCAAGGTCGGCGCCTTCGAGGAGGGCCTTCTGACCCATATGCGCGGCGAGGGGCAATCGGTGCTCGACGCCATCCGCAAGGAACAGAAGCTGACCGACGACATCGAGGACAAGCTCAAGGCCAATATCGACGCCTTCGCCAAGAGCTTCTCGTAGGCCGCACGGCCATCGGAATGCGCACAAGGGTTTGACGAATGCCTTCATTGAAGGATCTGCGAAACCGGATCTCGTCGGTCAAGGCGACGCAGAAGATCACCAAGGCCATGCAGATGGTGGCCGCGGCCAAGCTGCGCCGGGCGCAGGAATCGGCCGAGGCCGCGCGACCGTATTCGCAGCGCATGAGCGCCGTGCTGGCCAATCTGTCCGCTTCGGTCGACAGCGAGGACGCGCCGGCGCTGATGACCGGTACGGGCAGGGAAGACACGCATCTTCTGATCTGCTGCACGGCCGAGCGCGGGCTGTGCGGCGGCTTCAACTCGTCCATCGCCAAGAAGACGCGCGAGGATGCGCGCGCGCTGCAGGGCGAAGGCAAGACGGTCAAGATCCTGTGCGTTGGCAAGAAGGGTTATGACATCCTGCGCCGCGAATTCGCCGACATCATCATCGACCGGATCGATATGCGCGAGGTCAAGAATGTCGGCTTTGCCGATGCCGACGCCATCGGCAAGCGGGTGATCGCGCTGTTCGAGGAAGGCGCGTTCGATGTCGCGACGCTTTATTATTCGGAATTCAAGTCGGTGATCAGCCAGATCCCGAAGGGTCAGCGGATCATTCCGGCGGCCGATGCCGCCGAGGAGGCCGAAACGGGCTCGTCGTCGATCTACGAATACGAGCCCGATGCCAGCGCGATCCTTGAGGATCTGGTGCCGCGCAACATCTCGGTGCAGATCTTCCGCGCGCTGCTCGAAAACGCGGCATCGGAGCAGGGCGCGCGCATGACCGCCATGGACAATGCCACGCGCAATGCGGGCGAAATGATCGACAAGCTGACGCTGAGCTACAACCGCCAGCGCCAGGCGCAGATCACCAAGGAGCTCATCGAAATCATTTCGGGCGCAGAGGCGCTGTGATAGATTGCCGGGATGAGTGAGAAACCGACAAATCGTGTGCCGGAGCAGTTGCGCCAGATCCGCGCGGTCGTCGACGAGACGCGCGAGGAGATTGCCGACCCGAAGCTGCGCATGCCGGCCGTCGAGGCGATGGGCAGTCAGGGTAGCCTGACAACCGCGCAACCGAACGCGATGCAGGCGCATGCCGGCCGGATTGAGGTCCCCATGGGCTCGTATCGGCGCCGTACCGACCGGCTGGAAACGCGCAGCGGCAGCGTGGACGACCGCCTGGCGCGGACCGGACGACGCCTGAACCGTATCGAGGATCAACTCAGACTGACCGACGCCTGAACGCAGGCGCAGATTGCGGAAGCGGCCCGGCCGCGCCACAGCAAGGGAAGAAAGATGGCAAAAGCAGCAGCCAAGAAGACCGGCGCGGCCGGCAGGATCGAACAGGTGATCGGCGCCGTCGTCGACGTGAAGTTCGACGAAGCCCTGCCGCCAATTCTCAACGCGCTGGAGACCGAGAACATGGGCAACCGGCTCGTGCTCGAGGTCGCCCAGCATTTGGGCGAGAACACGGTGCGCTGCATCGCCATGGACGGCACGGAAGGCCTCGTGCGCGGCCAGGCGGTCACCGATACCGGCGGCCCAATTTCCGTTCCGGTCGGCCCGCAGCTGCTTGGACGGATCATCAACGTTGTCGGTGAGCCCATCGACGAGGCCGGCGAGGTCAAGGGCGAGGAAATGCGCGGCATCCACCAGCCGGCGCCCGAATATGTCGACCAGTCGACCGAAGCGGAAATCCTCGTCACAGGCATCAAGGTTCTGGATCTGCTGGCGCCCTATGCAAGGGGCGGGAAGATCGGCCTGTTCGGCGGCGCCGGCGTCGGCAAGACCGTGCTCATCCAGGAACTGATCAACAACATCGCCAAGTCGCATGGCGGCTTTTCGGTGTTCGCCGGCGTGGGCGAGCGCACCCGCGAGGGCAACGACCTTTATCACGAGTTCATCGAATCGGGCGTGAACAAGGAAGGCGGCGGCGAGGGCTCGAAGGCCGCGCTGGTCTACGGGCAGATGAACGAGCCGCCCGGCGCCCGCGCGCGCGTCGGCCTGACCGGGCTGACGATCGCCGAGTATTTCCGCGATCAGGGCCAGGACGTCCTGTTCTTCGTCGACAACATCTTCCGCTTCACCCAGGCCGGTTCGGAAGTGTCGGCCCTGCTCGGCCGCATTCCCTCAGCGGTGGGCTATCAGCCGACGCTCGCCACCGACATGGGCGCGCTGCAGGAACGCATCACCACCACCACCAAGGGCTCGATCACCTCGGTGCAGGCCATCTACGTGCCCGCCGACGACCTGACCGACCCGGCGCCGGCGACCTCGTTCGCGCATCTTGACGCAACGACCGTTCTCAACCGCGCCATCTCGGAAAAGGGCATCTATCCGGCGGTCGACCCGCTCGATTCCACCTCGCGCATGCTCGACCCGCAGATCGTCGGCCAGGAGCACTACGATGTCGCCCGCGCCGTCCAGCAGACGCTGCAGCGCTACAAGTCGCTGCAGGACATCATCGCGATCCTGGGCATGGACGAACTGAGCGAAGAGGACAAGCTGACCGTGGCGCGCGCCCGCAAGATCGAGCGCTTCCTGTCGCAACCGTTCTTCGTCGCCGAGGTGTTCACCGGTTCGCCGGGGGTGCTGGTCGATCTCGCCGACACGATCAAGGGCTTCAAGGGTCTGGTCGAGGGCGACTATGACCATCTGCCCGAGGCGGCCTTCTACATGGTCGGCACGATCGAGCAGGCCACCGAAAAGGCGCAGAAACTGGCCGCCGAGGCGGCGTGATCGCCGGTGCCGGTTCGGGTACCAGCACCGGTCAGGGAGGTTGGATGATGCATCTGGGACTGATTGCGCAACTGACATTCGCCGGGGCGGTGGTCGGCTATCTGATCGGGCCGGAATCGCTCGATCAGTTCATCGGCATGTTCCCCGAAAACACCGTGCTCGCCAATGTGCTCGTCGGCGCCCTGATCGGCGCCGGGCTGGGCGTGATCGGCTCATTTGCAAAAGAGATTGACTGACGATGGCTGAAGGCTTCAATTTCGAGCTCGTCTCGCCCGAGCGCCTGCTCGTCTCCGCGCAGGTCACCGAAGTCGTCGTGCCCGGGATGAATGGCTATTTCACGGTGCTGGCGAACCATGCGCCGACCATGTCGACCCTGCAGCCCGGCGTCGCCGAGGTGACCGAAACCTCCGGCAAGGCCGAAAAGTTCGTCATCTTTGGCGGTTTCGTCGATGTCACGCCCGAAAGCTGCACGCTTCTGGCCGAATCGGCGATGCGTGTCGATGACATCGACCGCGAGGATCTTCGTCAGCGCATCCAGGATGCGCGCGAGGATCTGGAAGATGCCGGGGACGAACAGGCACGCACCAAGGCGCAGGGCTATCTGGACCAGCTCACAACGCTGGAAAAGGCCATCCTGCCGGCGTGATCGCGCCGCAGGCCGTGCCGGATCAGGCAATGCCGGGGTTTCGGCCCGCCTGAGGTCTTCGGAACCGGCCTCGGGACGTGCGGACAAGGCCGACGCACCGCAGGCGCCCCGAACTGACTGGCGCGCCGCAAGTCCGTCGGCGGGGCCCGTTCTCACCCTGCCGGAGTTGCGCCATCGGCCATCCGCCAGCGATCGATGACAGCACCGACGCGCTCAATCGACGGCGTGAAAGGGGGCGGGGTAGGTCACCGGACCCGCATAGTCTGCAAGCGCGCCCGGGCTCAGTTCCAGCGCTTGCAGGTAGGGACCCTGATAGGCGCAGGTAACCGGTTCGGCGAGCGCGCGCTTGAAGCCGAAGCGGCCGTAATAGACCGGGTCGCCCAGTACGAAAGCGCTCTTCCAGCCCTGCCGACGCGCCATTTCCAGCGCCCGGCGGACCAGTTCGGTGCCGATCTTGAAGTCGCGCCAGTCCGGGTCCACGGCCAGCGGGCCGAGCGCGAGCGATCGCTCCGGCCCGTCGAGCGCCGAAAGCACCACATGGCCGACCACCATGGAATCGAGCTTGGCGACCATGTCGATGGTCTCGGTCTCGCCCTCGATGAGCGCGATGGCCAGTTCCGCTTCTGCATCGCGGCCGAAGGCGCGCCGATGGACCGCGCGCACGGCGATCGCGTCTTCGGGCGATGAGGGTCTGAAGACGGTCTTGTTGATGATCATGGCCAATCATGAAGCCAGGCGCTGCGACAATCAAGCAAAGCGCCGCCCGGTGACAGCGCTGTGACGATGCCGTGAACCAATTGCGGTGCGCCGTTCAGGCCCGGCTTCCGGCGAGATGGGCGAACATGGCGACGACCTGCGCATAGGCGTCGCGCTTGAAGGCGACGATCGAGTCCGGAAGCGTGGCCATGGGCGCCCATGTCCAGGCGTCGAATTCGGCCTCGTGACCGTCGGGCGGCGGATCGATGCGGATCTCGCTCTCATCGCCCAGAAAGCGGAAGGCGAACCAGTGCTGCTCCTGGCCGCGATACCGGCCCTTGAGCCCGATGCCGAGCATGTGCGCGGGCAGGTCGTAGCGCACGGTGTGCGGGGCTGCCTCGATCAATTCGACGGTCTGCATGCCCGTCTCTTCGTAAAGCTCGCGCCGCGCGGCCGGCAGCGGATCCTCGCCCGGATCGATGCCGCCCTGGGGCATCTGCCACAAAAGCGGCGTGCCCGAATATTCGGTGTTGCCCTGCTTCCGGCGCCGGCCGATCCATACCAGCCCCTCGCGATTGAGCACCATGACGCCGACGCAGGGCCGGTAGGGAAGCGCCCGGGGGTCGACTGTCTGCGAACGTATTCGGCCGGTCATTCGCTTGTCGTCATCCGCCAGTGTCGGCCAGCGCCGCCACGCCGACGATCTCGAAGCCGCGCTTTTTCGCCCCGTTCGCCCATCGCGCCACCGTATCGACGGTCAGCTCGAGCGCCGAGCCGGTGCCGATCGCGCTGCCGCGGGCATCGGCCAGCTCCTCCAGCGCCTTGAGCCTTTCCAGGATGTCGGCCGGATCCTGCGAGCCATCGATCACCGTATCGGCGCTGACGAACGGCACGCCCTGGCGCTGCGCCGCCTGGGCAAGTTGCGCCGCTCCGACGGTTCCGTCATGGAAGAACAGCAGACCGCGATCGGCCAGATCGCCCAGGACCGGCGCGACGGCCGTGCCCTCGCCGACGAAGCGCGCGCCCATATAGTTCATGATGCCGGTATAGTTGGTCAGCCGGCCGAGCGCCCAGTGGAGGTTTTCAAGGTTCGTCTCGGCGGAGGACGCAAGGCGCAGCGTGCGCGGGCCGGGGTCGACCTCGGGGTATCCGAAGGGTTCCATGGGCACCTGCACGAGCAGCTCGTGACCCTTCCTTCTTGCCGCCTGCATCCACCGGCTCAGGGAGTTGCCGGTGGGCGCGAACGCCAGCGTTATTTCCGGCGGCAGCCGGTCGATCGCGCGCTGCGTGCCGGTTTGCGAAAGGCCCAGCCCGCCGATGACGATGGCGATGCGCTTGCCGCGCGTGCCGGACCAGGGCCGGGCGTAGATGTCCATCGGCCGGCGGCCGTCATCGGCGCGCACCGGCAGCGGGCCGAAGGCACTGTCCTCAAGCGCCGCGTCCTCGGGCAGATGCGCCAGCGCGACGGGCTGACCGACACTGGCGGCGGCCGGGTCGCGGATCGTGATGATCTTGGGTCCGCCTGGCGACACTTGCCGCGTGTCCGAGGGCGGCAGGGCCGGATCGTCTGCCGGAGAGCGCCCCGGTGGCGGCAAATCGGCGCGGTCGACGACGCCATGGACGACCTTGATGTCGGCCGCCTCGCGCCGGGCGGCGGCGGCATCGCCGCTGCGGACCGTGGCGGTGGTCAGCGTGGCGTCGGGCGCCGGCCCGGCCGTCTCGGCTAGGGTCACGAGCGTGGTATGGGGGTGGCGATCACCGGCGACAATCAACGCGACATTGGCGGAGATCAGCACCAGCACGCCGATCGCAGCGAACGCGGCTCCGCGCAAGCGGGATCGGGCCGGGCCGTCGCGGGCGGTCCGGCGCCTGCGGTCGCGGGGCAGCGGCGCGTGGAGGTTGGTCATCGGCACAAGCGCGCTTTCATCGGGGATGGCGAATCAAAAAGGCCACCGCCGCGACGATGGCCTTTTGTCCGCTCGATTGGCAATGGCGGTCTTGCCGCGGCCGTCAGTTCGGCAGCGCGTTCGACGGATCGGCGGGGAACGCGGCGTGCGCCTCCTCGCCGCGCAGCAGCGACAGCGCGTATTGAAGCTGGTCGTCCTCGGCGGCCTCCCGCGGCACATAGGCGACCGAGCCCGAGCCGTTCTCGTCCTCTTCCTCGCCCTGGATATGGCCGCGAAGATCGGATTCGCCACGGGCCAGATCGTCTTCGCGATCGCGCAGATCCTCGGGCAGGGTCTGCTGGACCTCGATGTCCGGCGTGATGCCCTTGCCCTGGATCGAGACGCCGGCCGGCGTGTAGTACAGCGCCGTCGTCAGGCGCAGCGCACCGGCATCGCCCAGCGGGATGATGGTCTGCACCGAGCCCTTGCCGAAGGACTGCGTGCCGACAACTGTTGCGCGGCGGTGATCCTGAAGCGCGCCGGCAACGATCTCGGAGGCCGAGGCCGATCCGCCATTGATCAGCACGACGATCGGCTTGCCCTCAAGGATGTCGCCATTGCGTGCCGAAAAGCGCCGGCTGTCGCGATCGTCGCGGCCACGGGTGGAGACGATCAGACCCTTGTCGAGGAAGGCATCGGAGATGTTGATCGCCTGGTCGAGCAGGCCACCGGGGTTCAGCCGCAGGTCGAGCACCAGACCCTCGAAATTGTCTTCGCCGATTTCGTCGATCAACTGATCGAGGCCGTCGCGCAGATCGTCATAGGTCTGCTCGGTGAAGGAGATGACGCGCATGTAGCCGATATCGCCTTCGGCGCGGAACTTGACCGCCTGCACCTTGATGATGTCGCGCACGATCTCGATGTCGATCAGGTCGTCCTCGCCCTCACGCAGGATGGACAGCACGATCGAGGTGTCGACCGGACCGCGCATCATTTCGACGGCTTCCTGAAGGGTGAGGCCGCGCACCTCCTCGCCGTCGATCTCGACGATCATGTCGCCGGCCAGAACGCCGGCCTCCTCGGCCGGCGTGCCGTACATCGGCGTGATCACCTTGACCAGTTCGTCCTCCATCGTCACCTCGATGCCCAGCCCGCCGAACTCGCCGCGGGTCTGGGTGCGCATGTCTTCGGCGTCCTCGGCATTGAGGAAGGACGAGTGCGGATCGAGCGCGGTCAGCATGCCGTTGATCGCGTTCTCGATGAGCTCTCTTTCCTCGGGCTCCTCGACATAGTTGGCGCGCACCCGCTCGAAGATGTCGCCGAAGATGGCGAGCTGCCGATAGGTGTCGCCGTCGGCGGCCCTGGCGCTCATCATCGGCTGTCCGGCCACCAGCAAGGAGGTGGCCGCACCCATCAAGGCGCCGGCGAATAACAAGGTGGCTTTGCGAAACATCGTGGTCATGTCCTTCCTGCGCTGACCCGCTCCCACCAGGGCGAGGGGTCGATCGGCTTTCCGTCTTTCCTGAACTCCACATAGAGCGTCGGATTGTCGTTTTCAGCGGCTGCCGCCGTCACGCCGGCCAATCTTATCTGTCCCATCACGCCGACCGGCTCGCCACCGACGACGAACTGGCCCTGGCTGACTTCGATCCTGTCCATTCCGGCGAGCACGAGATGATGTTCGTCGCCGGCGTCGAGTATCAAGAGGTTACCATACGCGCGAAACGGCCCCGCATAAAGTACCCATCCATCGGCGGGAGCCGTCACGATCGCGTTAGAACTGGTCTCGATCGTCTCGCCACGGGCTGTCCCGCCCAGTCCGTCATCGTCGCCAAATGCGGTGATTGTGCGGCCTGCAACGGGGCGCGCCAGCTGGCCGCGCAGATCGGCAAAGGGCCGCGACGGACTGATGCGCAGCTGCTGGGCGGCCAGTTCCTCGGCGCGGCGGCGGCTCTCGGCGAGGCGATCGCGCGCTTCGCGCTCGGCCCGTTCGGCCGCTTCAAGGCGCGAGCGGGCCTGCTCGCGCGCGCTTTCCTCGGCCGCCCGCTGGGCCTCGATTCGCGCCTGGCGCGCTTCGCGCTCGGCCCGTTCGGCTTCCGCACGCGCGGCCTCGGCCGCCTCGCGCGCCGCCTGCAGGTCGGCCTCCAGCGACATGATGAGCTGCTGCAGGCTGTCGGCCTGCGCGGCCAGCTCCGAGAAGCGCTGCTGCTGGGCGGCCAGTTCCTCGCTGGCGCGGGCCTCGAGCGCACGCTTTTCGTCGACCAGCACGGTCAGCCGCGCCTGCTCCTCGGCCTGCTGCAGGCGGGCCTGGCTGAGCCGGGCGCGCTCTTCGGTCATCGTCGTCGTCAGGTGGGCGAGTTCGCCCAGATCGTCGACGAGCACGCTCGCCTCGGCCCGCATCTGAGGGACCACCGCGCCCAGCACGATGGCGCTGCGCACCGAAGCGAGCGCATCGTCGGGCTTGACCAGGATGGCCGGCGGCGGGTTGAGCCCCATGCGCTGGAGCGCGGCGAGCACCTCCGCGAGCAGGGCCCGCCGCTCCCACAGGCTGGCGCGGATCGCCTCGGACTGCTGTTCGAGATCGGCAAGCTGGTCCTCGAGCGCGATGATGTCGGCGCCGAGCTTGCGCTCGGTCTTGGCGGCGGCGATCAGCGCTGCGGTGATGCCGGCGCGGTCCTTGCGGATCCGCTCGATCTCGGCGGCCAGTTCGGCCGCGCGCTCCCGGGCGACGCCGCGCTGGCGCAGGATCGTCTCGAGCGCCTCCACCGACTGGCTGAGCCGATCCTCCATGTCGGCGGTTTGCCGCTGCGGCGCGTCGGTCTGGGCGAGAGCCGCGACCGGCCAGCAGGCGACCGACGCGCCGACGAAGCCGGCCACGACCAGCATGCGAGATGCGGCACCGGGGCGCCGGCCGCCGCATGGGGGCGCGCCGGACCTCACGACTGCCCGACCGCCTCGCTGATCTCGAAAAGGTGGCCGTCCGGATCGCGAAAGAAGCAGCGCACCTCCATGCCCCAGTCATGCGGTGGCGTGAGAAACCGGGCGCCACGCGCCGAAAGGGTCTCGTAGGCGGCGCGGCAATCGGGAACGCGAATGGTCATGGCGTGGCTGACACGGTCCGGTTCGGCCGGCGGCGCCAACGTCACGTCCGGCTTGTCCTTGGTCGGCCCGCCGCCGGTAACCAGCAGGATCCAGCTTTCGGCGAAGCGCAGCACGATCGATGTGCCGCCATATTCGCGGACGATCTCCGCGCCGAGCACATCGCGGTAGAAGCTGCGCGAGGCATCCATGTCGCCGACGACGAGAATGTGCGTCATCGCCATGGCGTCGGTGGGAAAGGTATCGGCCATCCGGTTGCCTTTCGGGCGCGTGATTTGCCTGTCTGACAGCGAATCTAGACCGCTTCGCGGCGGATGTGAATGATCGGCGTCAGTTGCGATGATAGGGATGGCCGGCCAGAATGGAAGCGGCGCGATAGAGCTGTTCGGCGAGAAGGGCGCGCGCGAGCTGGTGCGGCCAGGTCATCGCGCCCAGGCAAAGCACCCGATCGGCGCGCGCAAGGAGCGCCGGGTTATGGCCGTCCGGACCGCCAATGGCGAAGACGGTGCGCTTGACGCCGATGTCGCGCATTTCGGCCAGGGCATCGGCGAAGGCGCGCGACGACTGCGACTTGCCGGTTTCGTCAAGGGCGATCAGGGCGGTGCCGGGCGCATCGGCAAGGGCCATGCAATGGGCGGATTCGTCGGCCTTGCGGGCCCCGGGCGAACGGGCGCGGCTTTCGGCGATTTCGTGGATGCCGTCCCAGATCAGGCCTGCCTTCGGGCCGAGCTTTGCCAGCCGATCGACGTAGCGATCGGCCAGTTCGCGCTCGGGGCCGGCCTTCATCCGGCCGACCGCAAAAAGCGTCAGCCGCATGCCGGTTGCCGCTCCGGGCGGCCTGTGGGCGACACGACGCGCCTGGCCGCCGGGCGGCTAGTGCAGCGTGTCGGCGAGGTTGTCCTCGGCCCACATCTTCTCGAGCGCATAGAACGCGCGCACTTCGGGACGGAAGATGTGAACGATGACGTCGCCGGTGTCGATCAGCACCCAGTCTGCGGCCGACAGGCCCTCGACCCGGCAGGTGCCGTGACCGGCGTCCTTGAGGGCCCGCAGCAGGTGGTCGGCCACCGCATTGACATGGCGATGCGACCGGCCGGACGCGATGACCATGTGGTCGGCGAGCGCGGACTTGCCTTTGATGTCGATGGTGGTGACGTCGTCTGCTTTGGAATCGCCAAGGCTGCCCAGGACAGTCTTGAGTATCTGCTCCGCAGCGGCCTGGCCGCGAGGATCAGAGGGTGAAGGCGCAAGCTCGGCCTTCTTCAGTGCTTGTGTTCGCAAGAGCTTCCTTTCAGTGAACACCAAACGCCCGCAGGTGATTCGAGACCTGCCGCCCTAAGATAGTCATGGGTGGTTTACAGTTTCAAGACACGCATGTTTACGAGGCGGTAATGTCGGCCCGGGCAGCCAGTTCCCCGTTGCGGATGGCGGTCGAGGACAGCGGCGAGCGCGGCCCATGGATGAACGTCCAGGCCGGCGGGTCGGTGTGGGCGAGCAGCGCGGCGTCGCTTTCGTCCATGCGTGCCTTCCAGAACGTCTTGGCCATGACCGATGACAGGAAGGACAGGGTCGAGCCGGGCCGGTCGATGACCGCGATCGGGAAGGTCATGGCGATGCGGCGCCAGTCCTGCCACAGATGGAAGGTGGCCAGATTGTCCGCGCCCATGATCCAGACGAAACGCACGGCCGGATTGCGCGCCTTGACCACGCGCAGGGTCTGCGCCGTGTAGCGCACATTGTAGCACGCCTCGAAGGCGGTGACCTTGACGCGCGGATCATCGTTGATCGCCTCGGACCAGGCGATGCGGTGGGCCAGCGGCGGCAGGCCGGTGTTCGGCTTGAGCGGATTGCCGGGCGTGACCATCCACCAGACCTGATCGAGCGCGACGCGGCGCAGCGCCAGTTCGGCAACGAGCAGATGCCCGTCATGGGGCGGATTGAACGAGCCGCCGAACAGGCCGACGGCCATGCCCGGCTCGACATGCGGCATGCGCAGATGACGGCGGGCGACGCCTTCGTGCTCGTTGGTCATGTTCGGGGTCCCCCATGCGCCGCCGGGCGCAAGGCTGGCGTCAGGGTCGCGTCTGGCCGGAGCCGCGCACGCGGTAGTTGAAGGAGGTGAGCTGTTCGACGCCGACCGGGCCGCGGGCATGCATCTTGCCGGTGGCGATGCCGATCTCCGCGCCCATGCCGAACTCGCCGCCATCGGCGAACTGGGTGGAGGCGTTGTGCAGCAGTATGGCCGAGTCGATCTCCGCCATGAACCGTTCGACGGCTGCGGGGTCTTCGGCCACGATCGCCTCCGTGTGGCCGGATGAGTAGCGGCCGACATGGTCGATCGCTCCGCCCACGCCGTCGACCAGCGCCACGGAGATGATCGCGTCGAGATACTCTGTCGACCAGTCGGCCTCGCTCGCCGGGGTGGCTTTCGGCCAGGCCGTGCAGACATCGGCGTCGCCGCGCACCGCGCAGCCGGCGGCATCGAGCGCGTCGAGGATCGGCGCGAGCATGCTGGCGGCCGCCTTGCGGTCGACGAGCAGGGTCTCGGCAGCGCCGCAGATGCCGGTGCGGCGCATCTTGGAATTGACGACGATGTCGACCGCCATGCCCAGATCGGCCGAGGCGTCGACATAGACGTGGCAGAGCCCTTCGAGATGGGCGAAGACCGGCACGCGTGCCTCGCTCTGCACCCGCCCGACCAGGCTGCGCCCGCCGCGCGGCACGATGACGTCGATGGCGCCGCCAAGCCCCTTGAGCATCTCGCCGACGGCGGCGCGGTCGGTGACCGGAACGAGCTGGACGGCATCGGCGGGCAGGCCGGCATCCTCCAGCCCCTCGACAAGGCAGGCATGGATGGCGCGCGAGGAGTGCACCGAATCCGAGCCGCCGCGCAGGATCACCGCATTGCCGGCCTTCAGGCACAGCGCGCCGGCGTCGGCGGTCACATTGGGCCGGCTCTCGTAGATGACGCCGATCACGCCGAGCGGCGTGCGCACGCGCTCGATGTGCAGGCCGTTGGGGCGGTCCCAGGCGGCGATGGTGCTGCCCACCGGATCGTCGAGCTCGGCGATGGCGCGAACCCCGTCCGCCATGGCGCCGATACGCGCGGCGGTCTGCTCGAGCCGGTCGAGAAAGGCGTCCGTCAGTCCGGCGTCGCGGCCCGCTTCCATATCGCGCGCATTGGCGGCGAGGATCGTGTCCTGCCCGCGCACGATCGCCTCGGCCATGGCGCCAAGGGCCCGGTTCTTCCGCGCCGGGGTTGCGATCGCCAATGGCGTCGATGCGGCCCTGGCCCGCGCGCCCATGTCGGCCATGAGCGCCTTGACGTCGATGTTGGCGTTGTCCGCGCGCGTGAGCATGGTGTCTTCCCCGGTTGCCAAAGCGCGTTTTACACGGCCCCTTAGGTCAGGGCAACGTCGCCGCGCCAATCAGCCCTTGCGGCTCATCACCATGTCGTCGCGATGGACCATGGCGGCGCGCGGCGCGTGGCCGAGTATGGCCTCGATCTCGGAGGTCTTGCGGCCGGCGATGGCGCGCGCCTCATGGGCGTCGTAGGCGGCAAGGCCGCGCGCGATCTCCTCGCCGGTGCCCTCGATGACGATCGCGACCGTATCGGCCCGTGCGAACTCGCCCTCGACGCGCCGGACGCCGGCGGCGAGCAGCGACTTGCCGCTCGCGAGCGCGCGCGCGGCGCCCTGATCGACGACGACCTTGCCGCGCGGTTCGAGCTTGCCGGCGATCCAGCCCTTCCAGGCCGAGACCGGCGTCTGCGAGGGCGCGAACCATGTGGCCCTGGCGCCCTGGCGCAGCGCCGCCAGCGGATGGTCGCCCGTTCCGCGCGTGATCACCATCGCCGTGCCGGCGGTGGTCGCGATGCGCCCGGCCTCGACCTTGGTGCGCATGCCGCCGCGCGCGGTCTGCGATGCCGATTCGCCGGCCATGGCCTGGATCCGCGGCGTGATCGCCTCGACGAGCGGAATATGGACGGCGTCGGGATCGGCGGCGGGCGGCGCGGAGTAGAGCCCGTCGACATCGGAGAGCAGCACGAGCAGGTCGCACCCGGTCATCACCGCAACGCGCGCGGCGAGCCGGTCGTTGTCGCCGTAGCGGATCTCGGTGGTCGCCACGGTGTCGTTCTCGTTGATGACGGGGACGGCCCCAAGCCTGAGCAGCGCCCCGACCGTGGCGCGGGCATTGAGGTAGCGGCGTCGTGTCTCGGTATCCTCGAGCGTGACCAGAACCTGGCCGGTGGTGATGGCGTGACGGGCCAGCGCGGCTTTCCAGGCATGGGCCAGGGCGATCTGACCGGCCGCCGCGGCGGCCTGGCTCTCCTCGAGCCTGAGCGGGCCGGCCGGCATGGACAGCACGGTGCGCCCCAGCGCGATCGCGCCCGAGGAGACGACCAGCACGTCGTGGCCCTGACCTTTCAGCTCAGCGATGTCGTCGGCGAGGCTGTCCAGCCACTGCGCGCGCAGCCCATGGGTGGGGTCGACAAGCAGGGCCGAGCCGATCTTCACCGCGATGCGGCGATATCCGGCGAGCGCGGTGCGCATGGCTCAGCCCTCCGGATCGAGCGGCTGCCAGGGACCGGCCTCGGCGGCGCGCCGGCGCTCGGCGTCATCGGCGCGGGCCGCCTCGATCCTTGCCATCAGCGCGCGCAGCACCGCCTCGACGCCGGTGCGCGTGGCCGCCGATACGGCAAGGGGCGTCCTGCCGCAGGCCCTTTCGAGCGCGGCCAGCTGCGCCCGGCGCCCGGCGTCGTCAATGGTGTCGGTCTGCGACAGCGCCACGATCTCGGGCTTATCGGCGAGGCCGTGGCCATAGGCGTCGAGTTCGGCGCGCACGGCGCGATAGCTGGCCGCGACATCGGCCTCGCGCGCCGAAACCAGATGCAGCAGGACGCGCGTGCGCTCGACATGGCCCAGGAAGCGGTCGCCGATGCCCGCGCCCCGCGAGGCACCCTCGATCAGGCCGGGAATGTCGGCGAGGACGAATTCGCGCGCATCGATGCGCACCACGCCGAGACCGGGGTGCAGCGTGGTGAACGGGTAGTCGGCGATCTTCGGCCTGGCGGCGGTCACCGCAGCGAGAAAGGTCGACTTGCCCGCATTGGGCAGGCCGACCAGCCCGGCATCGGCGATCAGCTTGAGGCGCAGCCAGATCCAGCGCTCGGTGCCTTCCTGGCCGGGGTTGGCGCGGCGCGGGGCCTGGTTGGTCGACGACTTGAAGTGGCTGTTGCCGAAGCCGCCATTGCCGCCGCGCGCCAGGCAATAGCGCGCGCCGACCTCGGTCAGATCGCAGATCAGCGTCTGGTTGTCGTCCTCGAAGACCTGCGTGCCGACGGGCACCTTGAGCACCACGTCGGGCGCACTGGCGCCGGTGCGGTTCCTGCCCATGCCATGGGCGCCGGCCCTGGCCTTGAAATGCTGGCGATAGCGGTAGTCGATCAGCGTGTTCAGGCCGGGGACGGCCTCGATCCAGACATCGCCGCCCTTGCCGCCATCGCCACCGTCCGGTCCGCCGAACTCGACATATTTCTCGCGTCGGAACGAGACGGCGCCAGCGCCGCCGTCGCCGGACCGGATATAGACCTTGGCCTGGTCGAGAAACTTCATGTGCCTGTCACGCCCAACCGCATCCGCCTTCGCCCGGCCTTTGCAAGGCTCTCCCGTTAGCGCATCGCCGGGCGACATGCGAGCGGCAATCGGCGCGGTGACACTGGCGCTGGCAGCAAGGACCGAACGCCGGTCAGCGCTCGCCGGCCTTGCGCGCCAGCCACGTCTCCCGGGTCAGGCGAAATCGCTCGATCGCCACGCGGCCGGCGGCCACGGTGTCGATCTCGTCGAGACCGGTGAACTCGAAGCCCTGCTTGATCAGCACCTGGCGCGAGCGCGGATTGACCGTGCGCGAGCCGGCATGGATGACATCGGTGCCGGTGACGCGGAAGGCGAGATCGACCACGGCGCTCGCCGCCTCGGAGGCATAGCCCTTGCCCCACCAGGCCAGGCCGAGCCAGTAGCCGACCTGCAGGCCGCCGAAGCGCGGCGAGTTCTCGACCGCGCACATGCCGATCAGGTGACCGGTCTCGGCGATGGTGATGGCATAGACATAGCCCTCGACCTCACCGTTCTGGACCGCGGAGATGTATCGGACGGCGTCGTCATAAGTGTAGGGATGGGGCATGCGCGCGGTCATCTCGGCGATCTCGCGGCTGTTGGCGATGGTCGCCAGTTCCTCGGCATCGTCGGGCACCGGCATGCGCAGCACGAGCCGTTCGGTCGTCAGAACCGGCGTGTTGAGCGTGAAGGTGCGGGCGCGCGGGGGCGCATACCGATCCGTTGTGTCCATTGGGTTGATCATGGCCATGGTCCGAATCAAAAAGGGGAGTTGGTGCCTGTTCCAACTCCCCTTGACAAACCGATTACATCCCGGGTCGTTGGAACACCGGGCGCCGGATCGCGATCCCGGTCAGTCGGTGGCGGACATCACCGATACATAGGTGCGCCCGTTGGCTCTCTTTCGGAACTGCACCGCGCCGTCGGCGAGCGCGAACAGTGTATGGTCCGTGCCGATGCCCACATTGGTGCCCGGATGCCATTTCGTGCCGCGCTGGCGCACGATGATGTTGCCGGCCGCGACGCTTTCGCCGCCGAACTTCTTCACACCCAGACGCTTGGACTCCGAATCGCGACCGTTGCGCGACGATCCGCCGGCTTTCTTGTGTGCCATGTCTTCTCTCCTGCCGTTGTCGGCATCGCACCGTCGTTGAGGACGGTCATTGCTTCCTTATGGGCACTTGGCAGCGCATGATCAAGTGCCAAGTGCGATCGGTGCCTGATCAGTCCTTGATCAGTTCTTTCGCCTGGGCCTGCCAGTCCTCGATCTGCGCGGCGCTGAAGGGCATGTATTCGTCAACGCGCGCGATGTCCTCGGCCGAAAGCCCGGCGATCTGGGCAAAGGTCGTAATGCCCTGTTCGTTGAGCTGGCGTTCGGCGACCGGGCCGATGCCCTTGATGGTGGTCAGCTTGTCCTTGGCGCCATCGGCCGGCGCGGTGAACAGCGGCTCGGTGAGCCCCTCAGCGGCCGGAGCGGCGGCCCCGGCGGGAGCCGACTGGACCGGCTTGTCTTCCGCCGGCCGGGTGTCGGCCGTTTCGGCCGGGGCGGACGCCGGTTTCGGCCTGGCCGCGGCCTTCTTGGAGGGCTTTGCGCCGCCGGTGAGGATCTCGGAGATGCGCACCGTGGTCAGATACTGACGGTGGCCGCGCTTGCGGCGCGAATTCTGGCGGCGGCGCTTCTTGAAGGCGATGACCTTCTTGCCGCGGCCCTGGCCGATGACCTCGGCGGTGACCATTGCCCCGTCGACGAGCGGCGTGCCGGCGGTGACGTCGGCGCCCTCGCCGACCATGAGCACATCGGTGAACTCGACCATGGCGCCCTCATCGGCGTCGAGCTTTTCGAGCGTCAGCACATCGTCGGCCGCAACGCGATACTGCTTGCCGCCGGTCTTGATGACTGCGAACATCGTTCTTCCTTTCGTGTTCGACACGATCCTCGTGCGCGTGGTGCCCGCTTTTCGTGCTGCCGGTCGGTCGACCGGCTCGATCCGCAAGGCGCGCCCGTGCCCTGGGGCGGCGGCGCGCGGCGCACTGGCCGTCTTCTTGTTCAGTCGTTCGGTTTCGGTGATGGCCGACCGGTTGACCCGGCCCGCCGGTCTTCCTAACTGATCGAGCAGGCCGGTGGCGCCGGTCCGCCAAACCAAAACGCGGCGCGGCCGGGACCACGCACGCTGGCGCTCCTATGCGCGGGCGAGCCGGAATTGTCAAGATGCATAGCCTAGCGGTGGGCGACTGCAAGGGGCGAGCCGCGCCGGTGGCGGCCTCACGCGACACGGTGCCGTCGCGCCCTGGCCGGGCCGTTGGCGTTCTTGCCGGGCCGGCGGCGTCCTTGCCGGGCAAAGAGCGGCCACGTGTCTTGTGTTTGGCCGCTTGCGGCGCTAGAGAGCGCGGCACCGCGTGCGGAGAGGTGGCTGAGTGGTTGAAAGCGCCGCACTCGAAATGCGGTATAGGGGCAACCCTATCGGGGGTTCGAATCCCTCCCTCTCCGCCACCCTGGAACATAAATGCGAACGCCGTTCGCCGCCGAGCGCGCGATCTTGAGGTGTTGCGGCGGGACTTCGCTGGTAGTGGCGATTTAGTCGGGCCGGCGCAATTGTGGCCGAGGGCTCCGAAGCGGCCACGCTTCATATGCCGCACGGACGGTATCGCTAACGAGGTGGGGATTGAAGCAGTAGAAGGTGGAGCTTGCGATTTCTCCGGGCTCAAACGTCTCTTCGCACACAAACCCGATGATATGGATGCGTTCGCGAATTGTCGGCGCTGCGCGCCCGCGGCAACGTTCCTCGAAAAGACCGGCGATCGGATCATTCACACCGCTCATTGGATTAGGCCATGACCGGATCGCTTCGTCGGGCAACCCATTTGGGCCACTGGCAATGTGGCACCAGTCAAAACGATCTCCGCCGATGCCAATGAACCCACGCGCGTCCACCATGATCATATGGATTTTACCAGCGGGCTTCGGAAACTTCACGGGAGCCCCATTGCGGAAAGCCTTCTCACCAATGCGCTCCTGCGCCTTGATGATCTCGGCTTCTTCGCTCTGAATCTGCTCAGCGAGTGTCGCATTCGGCTGAGGGCTGCTGAGCACGAGCGAGGCGAACACGCCATTACCGTTCGTTGCTGCCTGCACCGCCTCCGACGCTCGAAGTCCAACGAGCTCAACGAGCCACGTCGGTTCTGAGAGCACGCAGAAGTCGACCGTGGTGTCGCCAACACCAGAATTCACTTCGTACTCCGCGCGGGCCGCAGCGTGGTGCAGCGCCTCCGCATAGCGCAACTCAAAAAGCAGCCCGCGCTCGTTGTCTCGGACCGGACGCCCCGCGGTTCTGTCGTCGAGTCGAATACGGAGGTTGTTCACCGTGTCGGCGGTATGCCCCAGAAGAGGCTCAGCCCATGGGACGCTGGCTAGCGCGTCAGCGGCGCGCAAGGTGGCCACGACCTCCTCAGTGCTCGGCGAATAGAACATATTCCATCATACCTCAACTGAATGCACTCGTCAGTGCACGCGACCCACTGCCATCGCCGGGTTGCGTCAGCCTCGGGTCTCTGCGGCCCCGATCACGGTGGGTCGATTGACTGGAATGGGCCCTTCACGGTCGTAGCGCTATAGCGTAGCAATAGTTCGCGTTTTCGTCGCGCGTGGCCCGCCATTATCACCCTTGTACGACCCGGAGACATTGGTAACAGAATGTACCTAAGACATGGGTGACAACCTCGTGCCGAACGGGTTGTCGATGGTCTGCAAGGTCCTCTGTTCCAGGTCGATATATCCCAGATCATAATGCATGAAGCTGACGAGCCAAATGCCGTCGTCGGCTTCTTTGATGCCGAGCCTCTGGCCGGCGAGCACAGTGGAGACGTTGATCTTCTTTCTTGCCATGCAGATGCGGCCGCAGGCGGTGACGAGGATATCCCTGTCGTGGAAGGGGTAGTCCACGTCCGGCAGGCCCTCATAGGCTTGTGAAGACGGTGCGTAGGCTTCGGCCGGCGTCTTCATGGAAAGCGCCTCGTGCGGGCGTTGCTCATTGAACTCGATGACGAATCGATCGAAGCGGGCCTGCTGCTGGAGTGCGTTCATGCCCGGCGGCCGGGCGGTCTCCTGTTTCAGGGTGCGGTGCATGCGCTCGTGCCTGCCGTTCTCGTGCGGATGGCCGGGTCTGATGCGCTCGATGATGATCCCGAGCCTGAGCCAGAACACCGACGGTTTCGACAGGTTGTACAGACCGTTGGGGCTGGCAAACGGCAGGCCGTTGTCGCTGCGGATGGCGGCGGGCAGGCCGCGTTGCCTGAACAGGCGCAGGAACGTCTCGATGACAGGCTGCTCCTTTGTGCTCTCAAGGGCTTCGCAGCAAAGGATCATGCGCGAGGCCTGGTCGGTCACCGTCAGAGGGTAACAGTAGCGGCCGTCGCCAAGCTTGAACTCGCCTTTGAAATCAGCGCACCAAAGTGCGTTGGGTGCGATGGCCTGCGACAGCGGCGTGCCTTCGGCCTTGGAGCGCCGCCGCTGACGGGCGCGCTTCACCAAGCCGTGGCGGTCGAGCACGGCATGCACGGGACTGTTGGATATTTTGTGCCTGAGGCCTGTTTCCGTCATTGGCTGACGAACCTTTCACCGAAGGCGACGGCGAACTGGGTCTTGGCCTCGAACCACTCGCGGGGCGGCCGTTTCCATTCCTCGGCCGCATGGTTGAGAACCAG
>NZ_JASHKB010000030.1 GCF_030732865.1 Roseitalea sp. MMSF_3546 | reverse complement strand
ACACCGCTTACAATTCAAGACGGAAGCGCTTCACTTGGTGACGATGTGCGGCGTGAGCGTGGCGCATGCCGCCCGCGACCTTGATGTTCATGGACAGTACTTCGTCGCAGGATCAAGCAATTTGGGAAAGATCCTGTCGGAGCGTTTCCCGGCAAGGGGCAGATGACGCCAGCCGATGACGAGGCGCGCCGGCCACAGTGTGAGGTGGTCAAGTCGAAGGCCGAGCGGCTCTACCGCGAGGAGAAGCTGACGGTGCGACGAAGGCGGGGCCGCAAGAAGGCGACGGGGACCAGGGCGCCGATCCTCGTCGAGGCCCTGCCGAACGCGCGCTGGTCTGTCGACTTCGTGCACGACCAGCTCGTCACCGGCCGGCGCCTGCGCATCCTGAACGTGGTGGATGATGTGACCAAGCAATGCCTCACGGCCGTGGTCGGTACCTCGATCTCCGGCAAAAGGGTGGCGCGGGAGCTCGGTGCCCTTGGGACGCGGCGCGGAAAGCCCGGGCTCATCGTCAGCGATCACGGCACCGAGTTCACGTCGAACGCCATGCTCGAATGGACCCAGGTGACCGGCGTCGCCTGGCATTTCATTGCCCCGGGCAAGCCAATGCAGAACGGAATCTGCGAAGCGTTCAACGGCCGGATGCGGGACGAGCTATTGAACGAGACGCTGTTCTTCGACCTGGATCAGGCAAGAGAGGCGGTGGCGCGTTGGGTCGCCGACTACAATCAGCACCGTCCCCACTCAGCCCTGGGATACACAACACCCGCGGCCTACGCCGCCCAACTCACCGCAATGGGCCCCCCGCTCTGCGCACCCGAACCGCCGAGCGGATCGCCCATTGCTACGTCGGCGCGCAAGCGCCATGCTAACCGCCGCACTCTAGCTTCAGGTGGATGAAGATCGGGGTAACAGCAACTCCACCGCCCGTCGAGACGCGCACACGCCCCACCACCATCATTCCACCTCGGCTTCATCTTGCCGGAACATCACCGGAACTCTCGTGGGAATTCTCGTGGGACTTTTGCGCATTTCCGTGGCACTTGGGGCCGTTTGCTCACTTGCTGTTTCGAAATGACTCCGCTAGAAGGCGCCCGAAACCCTTGTGTTTCAAGGGTCGGAGTGTAGCGCAGCCTGGTAGCGCACCTCGTTCGGGACGAGGGGGTCGCAGGTTCAAATCCTGCCACTCCGACCACCCAAGCGCCCTTTCCGCAAGACGCGTTTTCGGCAATGGGTCTTTCCGGCAAGACCCGAGCTCTGTGCGTGCAGGCGGGCCGGCAGCGCTAGCGCAGCAGCCGTGCCCAGCGCGCAAGATCGATCAGGCTGACCAGCGCGCCGGCGACATAGGTCAATGCCGCGGCCTTCAGCACCTGGCGGGCGCCACCCAGATCCTTCTCGCGCAGATAGCCGCCGTCCTTCAGGATCGGCAGGGCCTTTGAGAAGCTTGCGTCATATTCGACCGGCAGGGTGACCAGATGCACCAGCACGCGCACTGACAGCAGCGCGATGCCGATCGCGGCCAGGCCGACAAACGCGCCGGGCGAGCGCACGATGACGGTCAGGATCGGGGCGGCGATGAAGAACAGCG
Organism: Roseitalea sp. MMSF_3546; assembly: GCF_030732865.1. Classification (GTDB taxonomy): domain Bacteria; phylum Pseudomonadota; class Alphaproteobacteria; order Rhizobiales; family Rhizobiaceae; genus Roseitalea. The sequence goes on along the minus strand of NZ_JASHKB010000030.1, from coordinate 33,946 downwards.
CGGCGAAACGGTCGCTGACGCGGGCAAGGCGCACCAGCGCCTGGCGCAGCCGGAGCCCGGTCTCCCCGCGGGCGTGCTGGATGGCGTGGCCGACCTCGTGCGCGGCGATCGCCACCGCGGTCAGGCTGGCGCCGCCATGGGTTGACGCCGAAAGGCGCACGGTGCGGCTTTCGGGATCGTAATGGTCGCCGCCATCGGTCGTCTCGACGCCGACGCCGTCGAGCCCGAACCGGTCGATCAGGTGTTCGGCCAGTTCTCCGCCCGTGCCGGGAAAGTCGGCGCGCGCCGCCCCGTGGCGCGCCATGACGCGGCGCACCCACATTTGCGGCAAGAGCACCGCGGCGGCCAGAACAAGCAGCCCAAGAAGGCCCAGCAGCGCCATTGCGTCCGTGTCTCCAGAAAATCGCCGGTCGGTTCACGACCAGGCACTATCGGCATGAAGGCCGGCCACGGCCGTGCCTCATCCCGTCTTGCATAAGGAAATATGGTGCGCGGGCCCCGTGTCCATGGCCTGCGTCGGATTGGCCGTGCGGTCCGGCGCGGACGATCTGCAGGCGACAAAACGAAATGGCGAAGAATGAATTAAACACAGCTCAAAGCCAAAAATCGGGTTCGTTTCGGGATTTCGGTGTCCTGGCTGGCGTTCGGCACGGCGAAGCGCCTTTTCAGGGATTTGATCGGTTGCCGATCATTGTCCTGGTCCTTCATGTGACGCAGGCCCGGCGTCGGATTGGGTTCGTTTCGGGATTCCGGGCGCCTACCCCGATGTCGGCCGGACGTGCCTGCCGCGGCAGGGCCGCGCCGCGGTGCCGACCCTGCCGGTCGTTGTCGGCATGATATGCGAGCCGGTTCATGCGGCCTCCGGTTGTGTTCGGGTTCGTTTCGGGATTTCGCCATTGAGCGCGATCCAGTCCCTGAGGGCGCGTCGCCGGCGCGATTCGGCCTCGCGGCGATAGCGCCGCAAGAGCCGCCCTTCGCGCGATAGCGGCCAGGCCTGTTCGTTCTGCAAGCGCTCGGCCTGCGCGCGATAGTGGCTGGCCCAGTCGAAATTGACCAACCGCATCAGCTGCTCCATCGGGTCGAGGTCGCGATCGTTCACGACCGCAAAGTCGGCCTCGGAGTGCCCTATGACACGGGCGTTGAATTCGGCGATGTGGTCGCGTTCGGCTTTCAGGGCCCGTGCAAGCTGGACCTCGGCGGCCGCCAGCTTGATCGCCGCCTGTTTGCGCGGTGAACCGTCGAACGGATCGAGCGACGCGGTCGGCTCATCGATGATCAGGCGGAACCAGGCAAGCGTGGCCTCGACCGGCGCGGCGCTGGAAAGACCGTGCTTGCGGGCGTTTTGCGCAGAACGTGCCTGGCCGGCCTCGGTCTTGGGGCCCGAGCTCTTCTGGGCGTTGCGTGCGTTCGCCCGGCGCTGGCGATCGGTGGTCATCGGACCTCCAGGACTTCGGCATCCTCGATCTGCCTTGCCTTCGCCGATTTGAGGCGGTCGAAATCCTCGCGCAATCGACGCCGCCGGTTCTCGATCTCCGCGATCAGGGCATCGCAGCGCTCGAGCCGCCCGCCATGAAGCGAATAGATCTCGTTGACGATCTGCGAGGGCGGATAGCCGGCTCTCTCGAGGGCCGCCAGGGCCATGGCCCTGAGCTTGGTGTCTGCACTCACGCAGTCGCGCGCAAACTGCCGATCGTCCTGGTTGGCTGAGAACCGCGGCTCACCGTCCGGGATGCCCGTTCTCATGTTGTCCAGGCACCATTGTCGGAACTTCTCCCGTATGAAACCGTCGCGAAAACGCCGATACCGCCAAAGTTCCCATTCCAACATGACCAGCTGGTCCGCGTAGATGCGCTGGTAGGGTGTGCTCGGCGACAGTTCGGACACGACCGCCTCGCGCAACAGCGCGTATTGCTCGGGATCCTCGTCGGGCAGCAGGTCGAGCGGTGGCAGAAGGTCGGTGACGATCTCGCCGGCGGGCCGCGCGGCGGGCTTGTCGGCAGGCGGCGCGGCGGTTTTTTCGGCGGGCGGCGCGACACTCTCTGCCGGCGGCGCAGCGCTCTTTGCCGGCGGCGCGGGCTTGTCGGCAGGCGGCGCGGCGGTTTTTTCGGCAGGCGGCGCGGCACTCTTTGCCGGCGGCGTGGCCTTGGCAGGCGGCGCGACGTTCTTCGCAGGCGGCGCGGCACCCTTTGCCGGCGGCGTGGGCTTGGCAGGCGGCGCCACATTTTTCGCAGGCGGCGCGGCACCCTTTGCCTGCGGCGCGGCGGGCTTGTTGGCAGGCGGTGCGGGAGGGGCTGGCTGGGCCATGGTCAAACTCCATAAGTACAAAATCAAGTATCAAATCCCGTCGAGCCAGCGGATCGATCAGGCGCAATGAGTGTCTGTGTAATCGAGAGAATCCGAGAGGTCAAGCGCCAGCCGCCACATGCTATGACGGTGATCGAACCGGCAAAGGGATGCCCGTTTCGAAGCAATCGGACCGAGACACTTTCCGGTTCGGATTTCCTGTACAAGGGGAATTGTTCCATATACAAATATAGAAGTCCATGATGCACAATGAAAATCACATTGTACGCAGGAAAAGACGATCGCTCTTCGATCCGCGGATGGGGGTGCACCGAACGCGCCACACGGCATCGGCGGTGCCGAAATCCGAAGCGGTGTTGGCACACATAGCCCCGCGGGCATCGACGAGGCGGCGACACGCGATTTCGGATTGGCCGGCCGCACCAGCGCGCCGAACTGACGGCGCGCACGGCAGGCATGGCCGCAGAATCGGCTCTCAGGTCGGGTAGCGCGCGGCCATGATCGCCATGTTCCTGGCGATGATCTGGCGCAGTACGGCAAAGTCGATGGCGTCGAGCGATTTCACGTAGAGGCAGGACACACCACGCTTGTGCGGTCCCAGCGCATCGAGCGCATCGGCCATCTCGTCGAGCCCGGCCATGACATGGATGGACAAATCGTTCTTCCGGGCGGCAAAACCCGTGCGAAACGTGTCGCCCTCGCGCCCGCTGTCGTAGCGGTAATGGTAGTGCCCGAACCCGATGATGCGGCCGTTCCACACGGTTGGCGGTTCGCCGGTGACGTCTTGCATCATGGCGATCAGCCGTTCGGCATGGGCGCGCCGTTTGTCGCTTGCGATCGCGCCGATGACGCCCTCAAGATCGGCGTTGTCCGGCCGGGTCCTGTCCTTGCGCATGGCGGGCCCCCGAGGGCTGGTCTGGCATGTCCCCATCTGAAGATGCACAGATTATCGCTGCGGGCGCGGCCGTGCAACGCGATTGTGCCGGTCATGGGCCGGGCCTCATCCGGGTGTTGCATGGGCGTTGTGAAGGCCGCCGACGATCGGGCTGGCGCATGCCGCAACCGGCGCGTGCCAGGCCGTCACCGCAGCTGGTTGCCATCGCGCGTGCCGTCTTATCATCTTGTGCGCAATCGGCCCTGGCGACCACAGATCTGACCGGTGGCTTTTTCCCGGCATCTTGAGCGGCCTGCGGCCTGTGCGCATCGGCACAGTGGCGCGCCCGCTGGCCAATTAGCCTTGCATGCAATCGCAACGTGCCGGCGACGGGCCCGATGGGGTGCCCGTCATCGGCCGCAAGCCAAAGGATCACGCCATGACCAGGTTCCTTCTCACATGCGCCGTCATCATTGCCGGAACCGGCGCTGCCCTTTCTCCGCTGGGCGCACCTGCGGCCAGCGCACAAGAGCGCATGTGCGCATCGCACATCTACACCACGATGGGCCAATCGGCGGCGCCGCGCGCCAAGGCCCGCGAGAAACGCGCCAAGCGGCGGGCGATCCGGCGCTGGGTCCGCGCCGTCGAAGGCCGCTCGATGGGCGCCAAGGGCGTTGCGCTGCCGGTCTACGGCACGGACTATTCGAGCTTCAAGAACGCCCAGATCGTCTCGTTCAACTGTTCGGGGCGGCCGCTGACCTGCGTTCTGCGCGCCCGACCCTGTCGCGGCTGATCGCCGGGCGCTCGCCGCCGTTCTGCCCACCCGGTGAGCCTGGCGGCGAGCGCGCTCAGACCGGGTTCTGCGCGCCCGCGAAAAACTGCAGCCGACCCTCTGAATCGAAGATCGGGCGGATCCGCAGCCGGTTCAAAAAGGGTGTGCCGTCCTTGCGGTAATTGACGATGTCGATGGTAAAGCGCGTATGCGCCCTGAGCGCACAGCGGATCGCCTCGACGGCATCGGGACTGGTCTGCGGGCCCTGCAGGAACCGGCAGTTGCGTCCCACCGCCTCCTCGGCCGTGTAGCCGGTCTGGCGTTCGAACGCCTCGCTGACGAAGATCATCGGATTGTCCGGCAGGGTCGGATCGGAGAAGACGACGCTCATCTCGGCCTCGTCGTCTTCCAAAAGCGCGCGCAGGTCGGCCTTTTGAAGGGGCGTGATGGTCACTTGCGGTCATCTCGGTTCGTTGTGATCGGGCTGGGCGTACAATGCGCCGCCGGCGCGTGCAAGCGTCCGCGCTCACGCGATGGCAGCTCTCGATCGGACGGGGTCCGAATCAGCCGGACCGGGCGCCGAAAGCCGACGCGCGGCGGTGATCACATGTGCGTTGCAAAACGTGACCTGGGCGCGGCGGACCACCAATCCTGCCCCAAACCGGCCAAAAACGCCGCCCAAACGGCCGTTGCGGGGCGCACGGCAGCCCGCCCAGGGTGTCACAGACAGCAATTGCAACCAAATCTTCATTGAAATCGGTCAGCCCTATGGTATATCGCAAGTGTTGCAGCAGGGGAAATCGATGCTTGACGCACTTCGTCACAAGCGCAGTGGCTCGGTATTCGCCACGGTGGCCACGCTTGCGCTGATCGTCAGCCAGACCGCCTTGGCCCAGAACGGCGCGGTAAACCCGAACGGCCTCGATGAAGTGCCCGTCGACCCGTTCGCCGATTGCGATTGCATCGCAACGCCGGTGCCCGAGGGCGAGCCCGCGGCGATCGTCACCCAGGCCGAGGGTGGCGTTCTTCAGCTGACCAGCCTTGGCTTCCAGATCACCGTGCCGGGTCAGGAGCTTGGCCCCGATGGCGAGGTCGTCACCGGCCCGTCGAGCTTTGCCGAGATCGCGATCTCCCAGGAATGCCTGGTCCAGCTGCAGTCGAACCAGTTCGTGCGCCTTTCGACCCCGGCCGGCCCGGACGGCAATATCTGCGTGAGAACCGGCAACACCGCCCCGCAGGTCGAGCAGGCCGCCGTGGAACCGACCGAAGTGCCCGTTGTCGACGCCGACGGCAATGTGGTCGCGATGCTCGGCCTTCTTGGCCTGATCGGCATTGGCGGGCTGGCCTTTGCCGTCGGTGGCGGTGATGATGATGATTTCGGCGATGGCGACGATCCGGCGAGCCCGTGATCGCGTAGCTGATCGGTCGCAGCGGCGCGCGGGTCGAACCTCTGGCGGATCGATGAACCCGGCCCGCCTTGCCTTCATCACAGAGGTCTGATTGCCGCATACGCCGCTGCGATCTTTTGCCTGAAAACCCCGGCTGCGGTCTTTGCAACACCGGCTGTTCATGGCAATGGCTGGACGGGAGCGGTGAAAGAGGCGCTTTGCCCCGGGCGGTGTGGCAGTGGCATGGCCGCAATTCGGCCTCACCGGTGCTACACCCTTGCCCTAGGTGAAGGGCTGGTCAAGACTGAGGGGATCGGACAGGTGCAACGCCGCGGGCCATTGAAAGCATTGCTGATGGCGCTCGTGGCGTTGAGCGCGGCCGCCTGCCAGGGCGGCACGACGGGCGCACTCGATCAGGCCCCGACACAGGCCTTTGCCCGCGTCGGCGATACCGATGGCGAGATCCGCGTCGTCGAACGCTTGCCCGAGCCGACCGACACCTTCGGGGTCGCCGAGGTCCGCATCGCGGCCAACGATCTTCTTGAGATCGACTTCTTCGATGTCAGCGAACTCAACCGCACCGTCCGCGTCAATGCGCGCGGGCAGATTTCCATGCCGCTGATCGGCGAGGTCCAGGTGACCGGCCTGACCGTACCCGAACTCGAGCAGCGCCTCGAACAGCGCTACGGTGCCGACTACCTGCAGGCACCGGCGATCACGGTGACGGTGAAGGAGTCCTTCGGTCAGCGCGTGCTGGTCGACGGCGAGTTCGGCCGGATCGGCAGCAAGCAGGTCACGAGTGGTACGACCCTGCAGCAACTGGTCGCCCAATCGGGCGGGGTGACCCAGGTCGCCAATGATCGCGCCATCTGGATCTTCCGCGAGATCGGCGGCGAAAGGCTCGTCGCACAATATTCGCTGCCCGCCATCCAGCGGGGCCAGGCCGAGGATCCGCGAATTTACGGCGGCGATGTTGTCGTCGCCTTCGAATCGGGCTTTCGTGTCGCCGTCAAGAACCTGCGCGAGGCCCTGGGCATCGCCACGACCGTCCGGGCGGTTCCAACTGTCGTGACCGGGCCGGTCAATTAGGGCGTATAGCTGCGATGAACAAACCCGAATACGCCTTGAGCGAGATGCACACATCGGGTCGGGCCATGGCGCACGAAGAAGAGCTGCGCCGGCGCCGCTATGCCGATCTCGACCAGTTCGCCGAGGACGATGAGGGCTTTGACTTCGATCCGGTCAAGCTGTTCTGGTTTGTCGTTCACTATCGGTGGGTCGTGGTCGCCTGCATTGCCTGCGGGCTGGTCGCCGGCATCGTCTACACCTGGATGCAGACGCCGATGTACCGGGCGGCGACGACGCTGGAGATCCAGACGCCGAGCATCAAGATCCTGCAGGATCTCGACAGCATCTCGACCGGATCGGATGCGCGGGTCTTCGAGACGGCACGGCGCAAGATCCTGTCCAAGGATCTGGCGCGCCGGGTCTCGTTCGAACTGGGCCTGTCCAATGATGCCGCGTTTCTGGCGCCCGCGCCGGAATTCTCGCTGATGAACATCGTCCGGCGTGCATTTGGCACCACGGGCACGGTCGACCTTGACGCATTGACACCGCAAGAGCGCGAGGATCTGGCAACCCGCCTTGTCCGGGGCGGGCTGTCGGCCGATCTGATCCGCAACACCGCGGTCATTCGCGTCGATTACGAACACGCCAACCCGCAAATGGCGGCCCGCGTCGTCAACCAGGTCGCGGCCAGCTATGTCGATCAGTCGGTCGACCAGCGCGCCCAGACTTCAACGCTGGCGCGTGAATTCCTTCAGGAACGGATCATCGAGGTCAAGGACCGGCTGGAGGCCTCCGAGATCGCGCTGGTCGACTATGCCGAAACCGAAGGCATCACGCTTGAGGCCGATGAGATCTCGCTGATCGCCTCGAGCATTTCGGCGGTCAACGGACAGCTGATTGAGGCGACCAAGGAACGCGGCGAACTCCAACGCGTCGTCGAGCAGAGCGCGGCCGGCGAAGCGATCCTCTTGCCCCAGATCTTCGAAAGCGAATCGATCCGGGCCCTGCAGGAGCGTCTTGGCGAACTGCAGGCCGAATACCAGGTCAAGCTCGCCACGCTCAAGCCCGGTTTTCCGGAAATGCAGCGGCTCCAGATCCAGATCAATCAGATCGACGACCAGATCGATGCTCAGGTGGGCGCGATTGTCGATTCGGTCAGGGCCCGGCTCGAGCAGACCAATATCCGCATCGCGGCCCTGCAGGCCGAACTGGCCAATCTGGAAAACCGGCAGGCCGACCTGCAACGCAAGAACATCCGCTATACGATCCTCGAGCGCGAGGTCGACACCAACCGCGCGCAATACGCGTCGCTGATCACCAAGCTCAACGATCTCGACGTCGCCGCCGAGATCCAGAGCGGCAACGCATCGATCATCGACGAGGCGAGCGTGCCCGGCGTGCCCTTTGCGCCCCAGCCCATGCGCAATCTGGGTTTCGCCTTTGCGCTGTCGGCGATGCTGGCGGCCGGGATCATCTATATCCTCGAGCTGCTCAACAACACCTTCGCGGTGCCCGACCAGATCGAATCCGACCTCAAACTGCCGGTGCTCGGCATCATTCCGAAGGTCGCAGGCGACGGGTTCGATGACGCCATGGTCGACACCAATTCGAACCTGTCCGAAGCGCACCGAACACTGCGCACGTCGCTGCAGTTCACGACGGCCTATGAAGAGACACGCACGCTGCTGATCACCAGCGCCGAGCCGGGCGAGGGCAAGACCACGGTCGCCTTCAAGCTCGCCCAGGAATTTGCCTCGCTTGGAAGAAAGGTCCTGATCATCGACGCGGACATGCGCCGGCCGCGCATGCACCGCATGTTCAAGACCGACAATGCGATCGGCCTGTCCAACATCCTGACCAACGTTCTGAAGAACAATGTGCAGACGCCGATCTTCCGCAAGAGCGCGGTCGGCAATGTCGATTTCATGACCGCGGGCACCCTGCCGCCCAGCCCGGCCGATCTTCTGGCCTCGGACCGGATGGGCATGGTGCTGCATTTCTGCAAGAACCGCTACGATCTGGTCATCATCGACGCCCCGCCGGTGATGGGTCTGTCGGACGCGCCGATCCTGTCGCGCTCGGCCGATGCGACGCTGATGGTGGTCGCGGCCAAGCAGGTCAAGCGCAAGTCCGCGCAGAACGCCGTCAAGCGCCTGCGGGCGGTGGGCGGGCATATCATCGGTGCCGCGATGACCAAGTTCGAGATCGACCGGCTCGACTACAACTATGCGTATCGCTACATGAATTACAACTATTATGCCTACGGCTCCGACGGCGCCCAGCTCGAAGACCACCGCAGGGAAACAACGCGCCGTGTTCAAACGTCTGCTTCAAATAACGTTGTTGGGCGCTTCGTTCGCGATCTGCGCCGCCGTCTTGGCTGATCTGGGCCGGATCGTCACGCACGGCGACGATCCGCGGGGCGCTCTGGCCTACGCACCGCTCAATGCCGACACGCGCATACGCGCGATCGTCTCCGAGCTTTCCCAAGCACAGGCCGCACATCTCGATCGGGTCGCCCGTCTTGCCGAACGCGGCACCGAACTGCATCGCGCCGATGGCCGGTTCGACAGCATTCTGGGCATCCTTGCCCATGAGCGCGGCGCGGTCGAGGCGGCGCGTGCGCATTTCGAAACGGCCCTTGCCAAGCAGCCCGCCGAACGCCAGGCACTGCGCCATCTTCTCGTCTATGACGTGACCAGCGGCGATTACGAGCGCGCGGCCCGCCATGCCCGGCGCCTGACGGTCCGGTCGGGCGGCTGGGGCGATCAGCGCCAGGCCGTTCTTGCCATGGCCGCCATTGACGAGGGCCGACGCGCGCTGATCGAAGCGTTCGCCAGCGATGATCGTGCACGATCGGGGCTCATTTCGGCGGTGATGCGCGAGAAGGGTCCGATGGTCGCCTCCGAGATGGTGCTGGCCTTCCACGAAAAGGGCGTCGACGGCCTTGGCGGTTCGATCGGCGCGATCTCGAGGCGCCTGATCCGCGAAGGCCAACTGGAGGCCGCGCTCATCCTTGACCGGGTCACGCTCGCCCGGGACCGGCCGGCACCGACGGGATTTGTCAACAATGACACCTTTGCCTATCGGCCGACCGGTTCGGCCTTTGACTGGCGCACGCAGGGCCAGCGCGGCGTCGCCCTTGACTGGGTCGGCCAGCGCGCGCCCGACGCCGAACCGCCCGAGGTCACGGCGAGCTTTGTGCGCATCGGGTTTCTGAACACGCCGCTCCGGCTCGACAATCTCACGCAGATGCTGGTCATGCGCCCCGGCGCCCATCGCCTCGAAGTCATGGCCCGGTCGCAGGATCTGAGCGGACCCGCGCCGATCTCGGTCATTTTGGGCTGCACCAACGGCACCGAACTGGCCACGATACCCCTCGATCCCATCGCCAGCCAATGGCAGCGCTTCGAAACTGATTTCGAGGTTCCCGAAACCGGCTGCGCGGCGCAGCGCATCCATCTGACCAACGGCTTTGTGCCCCTGAGCTGGTCGGCGCGCTATTCCGGTGCGCTCGACATCGCCCGCATCCAGATCGTCCGCACCCGATGACCGGGCCCGCCGAACCGCGCGACGGGCCGAGCACCTATTGGGCGGCCCTTGTCGTGCTTGTCGCCATGCTGATCGGCGGGGGAACGACGAACGGGCTTTTCTCCGACCGGATCATCCAGATCGCGCTGTTGCCGCTGATCGTCATCGGGGCCTTGCGGATCCGCGCGGCGCAACTGCCGTCCTATGCCGCGGCCTGGTTGTTGGCGCTCGCGATCGTCCTTGCCTGGCAGCTTTTTCCGCTGGCCTGGTGGCCAGGCGGCGCCGCACATGGCTTCGTGTCGGCCAGTCCGGGCAAGGCGCTCGATTATGCGATCTTCGCGCTGACGCTGTCAGGCTTTGCGGTCTATGTGACGACGCTGACGGAGGTGGGCCAGCGGCGCATTCTTCTGGTCTTCATCCTGGGGTATTTCATCAATCTGACCATGGCGGCGGTGCAGCTGTCCTTTGTCGGCAATCAGGGGCCGTTTTCCTCGCCCTTCTATCCGTTCGCCCAGGGCGCGTTCCAGAACCAGAACCATTTTTCCAGCCTGATCTACGCGCTCGTGCCGGTCTTTGCGTTCCTTCTGATCCATGAGCGCCGGCAGATCGCCGCCTACATCACCATCGTCGCCATTGCCGTGCTCGTTCTTCTGGCCGCCAACGCCCGCGCCGCCATCGCCATATCCGTGGGCCTGTCGATCGTCTCGCTCGTCGTTTTCTCAAACCGCGGCGCGGGACTGGCGCGCGGGCGCGTTGCGACGCTTCTCGGCGCCAGCGCCCTGGCGCTCGTGATCGTCGCCGTCGTCTTCGGCCGGTTCGTCGGCGAATTCGGCGAGGATCTGCGCGTCAAGTTCAATGCCAACACGATGACCGCCATCGTCGATTTCCTGCCCTTGGGCAGCGGGCTGGGCAGCTTCGTCGACATCTATCCGCGCTACGAGCCGCAGACCGGCATCGAGCGCGTCTACGCCAACCACGCCCATAACGACTATCTCGAACTCATCCTCGAACTGGGCCTGCCCGGCCTAGCGCTCATTGTCGGGTTGATCGCCATCATCGCCGCCAATCTGCTCATCAGCGCGCGCAGCCTGGCGTTCGGCATGGGGGCGCTGGCGATTCTGGCCCACTCGATCGTCGACTATCCCCTGCGCACCTATGCGATCGGGCTCGTGTTTGCCTTTTTCTGCGCGGTGGTGATGACCGAGGCCCGGGCCAAACCCGCCCGGATACGGTGATTCTTGCGCTGCAAAACCCCATCTCCTGCCGTAAGGACATTGCCGGTTGCACCGGTCGTTTTACTTGGCTAGTTTCGATTCGGCAGGGGCAAGAGCAATGTAACGCTTGTTAAACAAGCGTGAATTTTGCGCAACATGACACTGTTTCGGGCGGAGACAGCTAGATGAACAACGTCGCGCTTGGCATGAATTCCTATGCCTTGGCGGGGCGGGTGCGGCCGCAGGCCCATCCGCTGGTGCTCCGGATCCGGTTCCAGCTTCCCATGGCTCTGCTTCTCGGTGTCGGTCTTCCGCTTTTCGTCCGGGGCGGTTTTGCCCCCAACATCTATGTCAATGAAGGCACGATCAATTCGATCGCCGTGTGCACGCTCGCCGTGATCGCCGCCTATTTCGGCTGGCGCCGGCTGCACCAGTTCCCCGGCGTCCAGCTCGCCGCCTCCGCATTGTGGTCGGTCGGCCTCGCCTTTGGTGCCGCCATCGCCCTTCTTCTCCTGCTGCGGCTCGACTATAACCGGACATTGCTGGTCGCCGCGCCCGTCATGACCGCGCTGTGGCTGGTCGTGATCGCCTTCGTGATGACGCGCGCCGCCGGGGTGCGGATCGGCGTCGTGCCCGGTGGTGCGGTGGGCAGCCTGCCGCGATCGCGCCGCGTCGAATGGGTGCCGCTCGTCGAGCCCGGGCGCGCGCCGGGCGTCGACGCCTATGTCGCCGATCTGCGTTACGACCATTCGCCGGCCTGGGAGGAGTTCATCGCCGACCGCACGCTCGACGGCGTGCCGGTCTATCACAGCAAGCAGGTCCTCGAGCACCTGACCGGCCAGGTCTCGATCGAGCACCTGTCGGAGAACAATTTCGGTTCGGTCCTGCCGAACCTCAATTATGTCGCCGCCAAGCGGCTCATCGATCTTGCCCTGGTCGCCGTGCTTTTGCCGCTGCTGGTGCCGGTCTTCGCCGCGCTGTGGCTGGCGATCCGGCTCGTCGATGGTCCCGAGCCGCTCTTCAGGCAAAAGCGCAAGGGCATGGGCGGGCGGTGCTTCACCGTCTACAAGTTCCGCACCATGCGCGACGTGCCGGAGGCGGGCATCGACCCGTTCGAGGCCGCGCGCACCAAGGACAACGACAAGCGCGTCACGCCGCTGGGCAACGTCCTGCGCAAGACCCGGCTCGACGAGATTCCCCAGGTGATCAACATCGTCTTGGGCGAGATGACATGGATCGGCCCGCGCCCGGAGGCGTCGGTTCTCGGCGAGCGTTACGAGAGCGCCTTTCCCTTCTACCGCTACCGCTATGCCGTCCGGCCGGGCATCACGGGCTGGGCGCAGGTCAATCAGGGCCACGTCGTCGACGATGCCGATATCAGGGTCAAGCTGCGCTACGACTTCTATTATGTCAAAAACATTTCACCCTGGCTCGATCTCTTGATCGCCATCAAGACCATCCGTATCGTGCTCTGGGGGGTTGGGGCCAGGTAGGACAAAACGACAGTCAGCTTGCCTTGCATCACGAACCGGATGTTCTCACCGTGAATTCGGCGCCTTCAAATCCCCGCTGGTACGCCGCGGCCACCCAGCCGCGCCGCGAGACCTACGCGATCGGTCATCTCGAGCGGCAGGGTTTCGTGACCTTCATCCCAAGGCGCCGGGTGACGGTGCGCCATGCGCGCCGGACGTCGACCCAGATCCTGTCCTTTTTTCCCGGCTATGTGTTCGTCCGCTTCGACCCGAACCGCGATCGCTGGCGCTCGGTCAACGGCACCCATGGCGTCCGGAGCCTGGTCATGGAAGGCGAGATGCCGCTGCCGGCTCCGCAAGGGCTCGTCGAGACGCTGCAGGCCATGACCGGCGAGGACGGGTTCTTCGCGCCCGAAAACGCGTTCGAAAAGGGCGACCGTGTGCGGATGCTGGGCGGGCCGTTCCGTGACATGCTCGCCGAGGTCGACACGATGTCCTCGGCGGGCCGCGTGCGCGTGCTGCTCGAGATCATGGGCGGCGCGCATCGTGTGTGGATCGACCGTTCGGAGCTTGCGCACGCGGTCTGAGCGTGCCACCCGAAACGGTGCACTCCGCGTGACCCCGAGTCACCCGGAGTGCGGTAGCGTGGGCGAATGGCGGCAGGGCGTTGCGCGCCCTGTCTCGGCAGAACGTGGCTTCGCCCATCGGGGCGCGCTCAGCATGGATCGATGACAAAGAAGGCACTGATCACAGGCATTACCGGCCAGGACGGGGCGTATCTGGCCGAATTGCTGCTGGCCAAGGGCTATGAGGTCCACGGCATCAAGCGCCGGTCGTCATCGTTCAACACCGGCCGGATCGACCACCTCTACCAGGACCCGCATGAGGCGGACCGCAACCTCATCCTGCATTATGGCGATCTGACCGATGCGACGAACCTGATCCGCATCGTCCAGGAGGTCCGGCCCGACGAGATCTACAATCTGGCCGCCCAGTCCCATGTCCAGGTCAGCTTCGAGACCGCCGAATACACCGCCAATGCCGATGCGCTGGGGACCTTGCGGCTGCTCGAGGCCATCCGGCTTTTGGGGTTGTCCGACACCACGCGGTTCTATCAGGCCTCGACATCGGAGCTTTACGGCAAGGTGCGCGAGACCCCGCAGACCGAAACGACGCCGTTTTATCCGCGTTCGCCCTATGGCGCCGCCAAGCTCTATGCCTACTGGATCACGGTCAACTATCGCGAGGCCTATGGGCTTCATGCCTCCAACGGCATCCTGTTCAACCATGAAAGCCCGCTGCGCGGCGAGACCTTCGTCACCCGCAAGATCACCCGCGCGGCGGCGGCGATCTCGCTGGGGCTTCAGACGCGGCTTTATCTCGGCAATCTCGATGCCGAGCGCGACTGGGGCCATGCCCGCGACTATGTCGAGGGTATGTGGCGCATGCTGCAGCAGGAGATGCCGGACGACTATGTACTGGCGACCGGGCAGAAGCATTCCGTTCGCCAATGCGTCGAGACGGCGTTCGATGCGGTCGGCATCAAGATCGCCTGGGAGGGCGAAGGCGTCGGTGAGGTCGGCCGCGATGCTCAAGACGGCCGGGTGCTGGTCAGCGTCGATCCGCGCTATTTCCGGCCGACCGAGGTCGATCTCCTGGTCGGCGACGCGTCCAAGGCCCGGCGCGCACTCGGCTGGCAGCCGGCGACGCCCTTTGACGCGATGATCCGCGAAATGGTCCGCGCCGATCTCGACACTGTGCGCACCGAGACCGCCTATCGGCGCCTCGATGAAGAGCACGCGGCGCGCGCGGCGCAGTGACATGAAAATCTCGGTCCTGACCGTCTGTTACAACGCCGAGGCGACGATCCGGCATACGCTGGAGAGCTTTCTGGCGCAGGATCATCGCGACAAGGAGATGTGGGTCATCGACGGCGCCTCGACGGACGGCACGACCGCGACCGTCGGCGAATATGTGGGCGACCGGATCCGTCTCCTCTCCGAACCCGATCGCGGCATGTATGACGCGCTCAACAAGGGCCTGGAGCGGTTTTCGGGCGACGCGGTGGGCGTTCTGAATGCCGATGACACCTATCATGACGACACGATCCTCTCGCGCATCGCCGAAGCGCTCGAAGACACCGACATGGTCCATGGCGATCTGAACTATGTCGACAATCACGACACGAAAACCGTCACCCGCCGCTGGCGTGCCGAGCCAAGGCCCGAGACCGGGTTCCGCTCGGGCTGGATGCCGGCCCATCCGACCTTCTATGCCCGGCGTTACGTGGCCGAGGCCGTCGGTGCATTCGACCTGACGCTGCCCACCTCGTCGGACTATGACTGGATGATACGCGCCATCGACGTTCATGGCTTCAGCCTTGCCACGATCGACCACGTCATGGTCGACATGCAGCTTGGCGGGACCAGCACGGCCAGCCTGCGCGCCCATTGG
Organism: Roseitalea sp. MMSF_3546; assembly: GCF_030732865.1. Classification (GTDB taxonomy): domain Bacteria; phylum Pseudomonadota; class Alphaproteobacteria; order Rhizobiales; family Rhizobiaceae; genus Roseitalea. Next base: position 18,869 of record NZ_JASHKB010000030.1, on the reverse strand, counting down.
GCGAACAATTGGGAAGTGCTGCGCGCGCGCCGGCGCTGGCTCGATGCCGGCATGGTCGACTATGCGCTGATCGCCAAGCCGGCGCGCAAGATCGGCCAATATGTCACGCGCAAGCAGATCGACGATGACCGACACGGCAAGACCGATCTTTGAGTTGACCGGAACGCGCGTCTTCGTCGCCGGCCATCGCGGCATGGTGGGCTCGGCGCTTGTTCGCCGGCTTTCCTCCGAAGACGTCGAGATCGTCACCGCCGATCGCTGGAGCGTCGATCTGCGCCGGCAGGCCGCGGTCGAAGCCGTCATGGACGACCAGCGCCCCGATGTCGTCTTCATCGCTGCTGCCAGGGTGGGCGGGATCGCGGCCAACGACGCGTTCCCGGCCGAATTTCTCTATGACAATCTGATGATCGAGGCCAACGTCATCGAGGCGGCGCGGCGCGTCGGCACGCAGAAGCTGGTTTTATTGGGCTCGACCTGCATCTATCCCAAGCATGCCCCGCAACCCATGCCCGAAGAGGCACTGCTGACCGGCCCGCTCGAGCCCACCAATGAGTGGTATGCGATCGCCAAGATCGCCGGCATCAAGCTGTGCCAGGCCTATCGCCGGCAATATGGCTGCGACTTCATTTCGGCCCAGCCGACCAATCTCTACGGGCCCGGCGACAATTTCGATCTTGAGACCAGCCATGTCCTGCCGGCGCTGATGCGCAAGGCGCATGAAGCGACAATGACGGGCGCGCCGACCATGACGGTCTGGGGATCGGGCACGCCCCGACGCGAATTCCTTCATGTCGACGATTGCGCCGATGCGCTGGTGTTTCTGGCCGGGCACTATTCGGGCGAGACACCGATCAATCTGGGCACGGGCGAGGAAGTCACGATCCGCCAAATGGCGGAAATGATCGCCGCCACGGTCGGCTATGATGGAGAACTGGTGTTCGACAAAAGCCGCCCGGACGGCACGCCGCGCAAGCTGGCTGATACGTCGCGCCTTCATGCGCTCGGCTGGCGCCACGCGATCGCCCTCAAGGACGGCCTTGCCGCGACTTACGATTGGTACCGGGCGCACGAGGCCCCGCAAGGCGAGCCGATGGCGGCCCGCGCATGAGCGTGCTGCAGGCCCGCCCCATGTCGGAACTGCGCCGCTGGGCGCTGACGACGCTGTTCGTGCTGGGCGCCATCGCGACGCTGTGGTTCGCGCTGATCGTCGAGTGGCGCCTCGGCACCCCCGGCCCGCTTCCATTGCGCGGTGACCATCTCATGCACGCAGCCAGCTTTGCCGCGCTCACCCTTCTGGGCCATCTGCTCTGGGCACCGCTCCCTGTCCTGTCCGGCGTGATGGTCGGGGCAGGGGGGCTTTTGGAACTCGTTCAGGGACCGGTGGGCCGACAGACCGATGTCACCGACTGGATCGCCGGGTCGGCGGGCGTACTGGTCGGCACGATCGCCTTTGTCGTCATCGCGTCGGTCCTGGCGCTGCGCACGGCGGCCCAGGCGCCCGACAAAGGCCGGCCATGAAGATCGCCATGATCGGGGCGGGCTATGTCGGCCTTGTCTCGGGGGCCTGCTTTGCCGATTTCGGCCATGACGTGACCGTCGTCGATCGCGACCCGGCCAGGCTCGATGCGCTCAAGGCCGGCCGGATCCCGATCTACGAGCCGGGGCTCGAACCGATGGTCGCGGCCAATGCGGCCCAAAAGCGCCTTCATTTCACCGACGATCTGGCCCACAGCGTCGCCCGGGCCGACGTCGTCTTCATCGCGGTTGGCACGCCCTCGCGGCGCGGCGATGGCTATGCGGATCTGAGCCATGTCGAAGGCGCCGCGCGCGAGATCGCAAGGGCGCTCGACGGGTTCACGGTGGTCGTCACCAAATCGACCGTGCCGGTCGGCACCGGCGATGCGGTCGAGCGCATCCTGGGTGAGGTCAACCCTGGCGCCGACGTCGCGGTGGTCTCCAACCCCGAGTTCCTGCGCGAGGGCTCGGCGATCGAGGATTTCAAGCGGCCCGACCGCATCGTCATCGGCGCGCTTGACGAGCGCGCCATTGCGGTGATGAAGGAGGTCTACCGGCCCTTGTTCCTGAACGCCGCACCGATGCTGTCGATGGACCGGCGCACCGCCGAACTGACCAAGTATGCCGGCAATGCGTTCCTCGCCATGAAGGTGACTTTCATCAACGAGATCGCCGATCTGTGCGAGAAGGTCGGCGCCGATGTCCAGCAGGTCGCCCGCGGCATCGGTATGGACAAGCGCATCGGCCCGAAATTCCTCCATGCCGGCCCCGGCTATGGCGGATCGTGTTTTCCCAAGGACACGGTGGCGCTGGTCAAGACCGCACAGGACGCCGAAAGCCCGGTGCGGCTCGTCGAGACGACCGTTGCCATCAACGACCAGCGCAAGCGGGCGATGGCAAGGAAGATCGTCAAGGCCTGCGGCGGGTCGGTGCGCGGCAAGACGATCGGCATTCTGGGCCTGACCTTCAAGCCCAACACCGACGACATGCGCGAGGCGCCCTCGGTCAACATCATCCAGGCGCTGCAGGATCATGGGGCGACCGTCAGGGCCTATGATCCGGCGGGGATGGATCAGGCCGCGCTGTCGGTGCGCGATGTGGGTTTTGCCGAAGACCCTTACGATCTGGGCAAGGGCTGCGATGCGCTGGTCATCGTCACCGAATGGGAGGCGTTCCGGTCGCTCGATCTCGAGCGGCTGAGATCGGTAATGGCGACACCGGTGCTGGTCGATCTGCGCAATATCTACGAGGCCGCGCGCGTCGAGGCCGCCGGGTTCGCCTATGCCGGCGTGGGCCGGCCGAACGGGTTTGAGATGACCGCAAGCGCCGAGGCGGCCGAGTAGTGCGCCAAACGGAGATAGCAGGCCCGGTGGCGGCAGCGCGCCTTGCCCTGCTGGTCGCGGTGCTCGCCCCGCTCGTTTATTATGGCGTCGTCTATCGGGGGCAACTGCCCGATCATCGCCTGATCGTCGGCTATAACGACCTCGTTCTGCATGCCGCCAGCTTCGCGCTTGTCACTTGTGTGGCGCTGGTCGGCGCGCGCGGGAACCGCGTCCGCCTTGGAGGGCTCGTCGCTCTGGCGGCCGGCATCGAACTGGCGCAGATCCTTGACGCCGAACGCACCGCCAGCCTCACGGACCTTGGCGCAAGCCTTGCCGGGATCGGCCTTGGCTGGCTGTTCGCGCTGATGCTTGAACTCGCATGGCGTGGGCTGCGGCCGCCGCGGACCTGGACGACACCTTGACCATGGACCAGGTGACCGAAATCGCCGTTGTGAGCCGGCCGGACGACGCGCCCGATCCGGGCGCGGGCCTGTCGCTCGAGGGCAGGCGCATTGCGGTGATCGGGCTTGGCTATGTCGGGCTACCTCTGGCGGTCGAATTTGCCAGGCAGCGCCCCGTGCTCGGCTTTGACATCAAGCCCGAACGCGTCGTGCAGCTTCGGGCCGGCCATGACGCGACCCGCGAGGTGGACACCGACGAACTGGCCGCAGCCGAACGGATCGATTTCACCTCAAATGAAGCCGATCTGGCCTCGTGCGGCATCTTCATCGTCTCGGTGCCCACGCCCATCGACAGGGCCAAGCGGCCGGATCTGTCCGTTCTCAAGGCCGCGACCGAGACGGTCGGCCGGGCGATGGGCGAGGGCGCGCTGGTGATCTTCGAATCGACGGTGTTTCCCGGATGCACGCGCGAGGTCTGCGTGCCGATCCTCGAGCGCGCCTCCGGGCTCATCTTTAATCGGGATTTCTTTGTCGGCTACAGCCCCGAGCGCGCCAATCCCGGCGATCGCGAGCATCGTCTGACGACGATCGTCAAGGTGACGGCCGGTTCGACCCCGGCGGTCGCCGATGCCGTCGACGCGCTCTATGCGGCGATCGTGCCCTCGGGCACGCACAAGGCGCCGTCGATCGAGGTGGCCGAGGCGGCCAAGGTGATCGAGAACACCCAGCGCGATCTCAACATCGCGCTGATGAACGAACTGGCCGTCATCTTCCACCGGCTGGGGCTCGATACGCTCGATGTTCTGCAGGCGGCCTCGACGAAGTGGAACTTCCTGCCCTTTCGCCCCGGCCTGGTCGGCGGACACTGCGTCGGCGTCGATCCCTATTATCTGACCCATCGCGCCGAGGAGGCGGGCTATCATCCGCAGGTCATCCTGGCCGGGCGGCGGATCAATGACGGCATGGGCGAGCACATCGCCGATCGCGTCGCGCGGCTGATGATGCGCCGCGGGTTTCCGGTTGTCGGAAGCCGGGTCCTGGTGATGGGGCTGACCTTCAAGGAGAACTGCCCCGACCTGCGCAATTCGCGGGTGATCGACATCATCAGGGGTCTGCAAGACGCCAATGCCAGGGTCGATGTCTGGGATCCGTGGGTCGACGCGGCCGAGGCGCGGGCCGAGTTCGGCGTGCAACTTGTCGAGGGCCGGCCCGACGCGCAGAGCTATGACGCGATGATCGTCGCCGTCGGTCATCGCGAGTTCGCCGAGCTGGGCGCCGCCGGCATCCGCGAACTGGGCAAGCCGGGGGCCGTGCTGTTCGACGTCAAGGGCCTTTTTGCGCGCGATGAAAGCGATGGCCGGTTGTGAGACGGGTTCTCGTCACCGGCACGGCCGGCTTCATCGGGTTCCACCTGGCAAGGCGCCTGCTCGAGGACGGGTTTCGCGTGCACGGCTATGACGGGATGACCGATTATTATGACGTCGCCCTCAAGCGGCGCCGGCACCAGATGCTCCATCAGACGCCGAATTTCACGGCGACCGAAGCCATGCTCGAGGACGACGAGACGCTGTGGTCGGTGTCCGAGGGCTTTGCCCCGGAAGTGATCGTCCATCTCGCCGCCCAGGCTGGCGTGCGTTATTCGCTCGAAAACCCGCGTGCCTATGTCGACAGCAACATCGTCGGCACGTTCAACGTGATGGAGGCCGCGCGCAAGCTGAAGGTCGGCCACCTGCTGATGGCCTCGACGTCTTCGGTCTATGGGGCCAATGAGGACATGCCCTTTACCGAAACGCAGAAGGCCGACACGCAGCTGACGATCTATGCGGCGACGAAGAAGGCCAATGAGGCGATGGCCCATTCCTATGCGCATCTGTGGGATCTGCCGACGACCCTGTTCCGGTTCTTCACGGTCTATGGGCCGTGGGGCCGGCCGGACATGGCGCTGTTCAGGTTCACCGAAGCCATGCTCAGGGGCCAACCGATCGATGTCTACAATCACGGTGAGATGTATCGCGACTTCACCTATGTCGACGATCTCGCCCGCGCCATCAGGCTGCTGATCGACGTGGTGCCGGAGCGGCCGTCCTCGCCCGAGGCGATCGAAGACGGCGACAGCCTGTCGCCCGTCGCCCCGTTCAGAATCGTGAATATCGGCAATTCCGAAAAGGTGAGGCTTCTCGACTTCATCGAGGCGATCGAGGCCGAACTTGGGATCGAGGCCGAAAAAAACTTCATGGAGATCCAGCCGGGCGACGTGCCCGCGACATGGGCCGATGCATCGCTGCTGATGAGGCTGACAGGGTACAAGCCCGAGACTCCGGTCAGGCAAGGCGTTGCGAAGTTCGTGCGCTGGCATCGCACGATGTACGGAGCGATGGCGTGACTTTGCCAGGAGCGCTCCCAGTGAGAATCGATTGCTCCCCGCGCTTTGAGCGTCTGACATGATTGACCTGTCGACATGGAAGAAAGCCTGGGCGCTCCTCGACGGCAGGGAACGGCGCAATGCATGGATCGTGCTCGGGGTCATCATTGTCGGCGCCCTTGCGTCGGCCGTGATGGTAGCATCGGTCATGCCCTTTCTTGCCGTGCTGGCCGATCCATCGCGCATCGAGACGACGCGTTCCCTGGCCTGGGCCTACGACATGTTCGGTTTCACGTCGGTCTACTGGTTTCTGGTCGGGCTGGGGGTCGCGTCCTTTGCCGTCATCGTGCTGTCAAGCGCGATCCAGATCACCAAGACCTGGGCCGTGGCGCGCTTTGCGATGATGCGTGTCCACTCGATCAGCCACCGCCTGCTCGCGAGCTATCTCGCCCAGCCCTATGAATTCTTCCTCAATCGCCACTCAGGCGAGATGGGGCCGCGTGTGCTCGCCGAGTCCGGTCAGGTCGTGGGACAGTTCTTGCGGCCTGCTGCTCAGTTCATCGCGGCCTGCCTAACGACTCTTGCCATCGTCGGTCTGCTGCTTTGGGTCGAGCCCTTGATTGCCGTGACCGCCTTTGCGGTTCTCGGAGCGATCTACGGCCTGATCTACATTGGCACGCGCCGAGTTCTGAAGCGGCTTGGTCAGATTCGGGTCGAGACCAATCGGCAGAGGTTCCGGCTGGCCAATGAGGCACTCACGGGCATCAAGGACATCAGGCTGCTGGGCCGCGAGACGGCCTATCTGGATCGTTTTGCCACCCCGTCCACGCGGATGGCCAGAACGCAGGTCAGGGTGGCCGTGTTTTCGCAAGTGCCGCAACTCGCCCTTCAGGCCGTGGCCTTCGGTGGAATCATCGTCCTTTGTCTGGTCCTGATCGACCCTGCCGGTCTGGCCTCAGGGGCAGCGCTTGGCGGACTGTTACCCGTTCTTGGCGTTTTCGCCTTTGCCGGACAGCGCCTGATGCCGGAACTGTCCAAGCTCTACCAGTCCCTCGCGCAGATTCAGGCGGGTTCGGCCGCTGTCGATGCGGTGTACGAAGACCTCGTGCTCCGCAAGGCGGCAGCCCGGCTTCCCAGGATCTGCAGCGAGGGCCTTGGACTGAAGTCGTCGCTTGTTCTGGACGGGATTTCCTACAGCTATCCCAACGCCGATCAGGCGGGCGTGCGTGATATCTGCCTGTCCATCCGTGCCGGCGAAAAGATCGGGATCGTGGGAAGCACAGGGGCCGGCAAGACCACGCTGGCAGATGTCATCCTGGGCCTTCTGGAGCCGGATCAGGGCCGTCTGGTTGCGGACGACGTCGAGATCACGTCCGAGAATGTGCGGTCGTGGATGCAGGGGGTCGGCTACGTCCCGCAGGACATCTTATTGACCGATGCCCCGGTCGCGGAGAACATCGCGCTCGGTGTGCCGCCAGCTTCGATTGACCATGACCGCGTCCTGAAGGCCGCGCGGATCGCGCGGATCGATCGATTCATCGAAGATGAGTTGCCGCAAGGCTATCAGACCCATGTCGGCGAGCGCGGTATTCGACTCTCTGGCGGCCAGCGCCAGCGCATCGGCATCGCCCGTGCGCTCTACCACGACGCCGATCTCATCGTGTTCGACGAGGCCACCAGCGCGCTCGACAACCTCACCGAGGCCGAGGTTATAGCCGCCATCGACGCCCTGCCCGGCGACAAGACGGTGGTGATGATCGCGCACCGCCTGAGCACGGTTCAGCGCTGCGACAGGATCGCCGTGCTGGTCAAGGGCCGCCTCGTCGGCTGCGACACCTGGTCTGCGCTGATGGAGGGCAATGCACACTTTCAGAGCATCGCGCGGCTGGCGGAGGCAGCATGAGCGCCAGGCAGATCCCCGCCTGTGCTGAAGGATTACAGCTCCGCCTGCGCCTGGTAACGCCGGAGGACGCCGCCTATCTGCACGGCTTGCGGACGGACCCGCGCCACAACACGCATCTGTCGCCCGTCTCCGGCACGGTCGCGGATCAGCGCGCCTGGATCGAGCGCTACAAGCGGCGCGAGGCCGAGGGGCTCGAGGCCTACTACATCATCGAGCGGCGCGACGGCACGCACTGCGGCACCGTCCGGCTCTACGACATCCACGGCGATCGCTTCACCTGGGGTAGCTGGATCCTCGATGCCAACAAGCCGCCCAAGGCGGCGCTGGAAAGCGCCATCCTGTCGTTCGACATCGCCTTCGGCCCGCTTGGCCTTCGGACCGCGAGCATCGACGCGCGGCGGCAGAACGAAACGGCCCTGCGCTTCTATCGCCGCTTCGGCGCCACCGAAACCGGAACCGACGACCTGAACGTCTACTTCACCTACACGCGCGACCGCTTCATCGCGGACCGGCCGACGCACCTGGCGGTCGTGCAGTCCGCCGCATGCACTGCATGACCGCCGACAGCCTCTCCTCCCACAACGGCAGCGTGCGCCTGATCGGGCTGCCCGTGGTCAGCGACCCCCGCGGCGACCTGACCTTCGTCGAGGGCGGCAACCACGTGCCGTTCCAGATCCGGCGGGTCTATTACCTCTACAACGTCCCCGTCGACTCCGAGCGCGGCGGCCACGCGCACCATGAGCTCGAACAGGTCATCTTCGCGCTGTCGGGCAGCTTCCGCATCGCCGTGGACGACGGCCGCAAGCGCCGCGAATACTGGCTCCGCGATCCACGCACCGGCCTCTACATCAGCCGCATGATCTGGCGCGAAATGGACGCCTTCAGCCAGGGGGCAGTCTGCATGGTGCTGGCCTCGCAGCCCTACGACGAGGCGGACTATATACGGGACTACAACGCGTTCGTGCAGGAGACAGAAAGGGAGACAGCATCTTGAGCATCAGAAATGCTGCAAAACAACTTATCCCGCCCATCCTCCTCTGGCCCCTTACGAAGCGTCGTGCGGGAAAGAGGCCCAGTTCCAGCGCATCCCTCGCGCCCGATCTATTCGACAACGAAGCAAATTTCCTTTTGTCAGAGATATCAAACTGCACGCATTACGGAGAATATGGCACAGGCGCATCTACTCAATATGTGCTCCGTTCCACCGATGCGACGGTCACGTGCGTAGACAGCGATGAGGCATGGCTTACTGCCGCAACCAGAGGCGACTTTGATCCAGAGAGGCTTCAAGCTAAGTATGTCGACATTGGGCCTACCATCGCTTGGGGCGTACCGATTGGAGCCGCGAATATCGCAAGTTTTCAAGAGTATACTGACTGGCTCTGGATTCATGACAATCAGCCAGACCTTGTCCTGATCGATGGGCGATTCAGGGTGTGCTGCCTCCTTACAACATTACTTCATGCCAAACCCGGATGCCGAATCATATTTGACGATTACAACAATAGGCCTCAATACAGCTTTGTCGAGAAATTTGTGAAGCCCAAAAAGAGAATTGGTCGGCAAGCTTTCTTCGAGGTTCCAGATACGCAATACTTTGATCGAGCGACCTTAGAGTTATCAATCGACGCCTTTCGGTGCAACCTCAATTGACCCCCAGCCACAAAATCCCACAATGGAAAAGTTGGGGCACGCGCATCAACAGCTCGAACACGTGCGTGCTCTTGAGCTTGACATCCAATCCAACGTAATATGCCATCGCGGCTCTCCGAAGGTCTTCGACAATCAGAGCGGATGCTCTCATCCGCCATGGGGAGCAGCATCCTCATGTACGGGATGTGTTACTGGCTACGTGAACCGCGCGTCGGCCTCTTCATCAGCCGCTTGATCTGGCGCGAGATGGACACGTTCAGCCAAAGAGCTCTGCACGGTGTTGGCTTCGCATCCCTATGGTGACGCGGACTGCATTTTGGATCATGGTAAAGTTTCGAGAGTTGACCGGTTAACATGTACCGCAATGTCTTCATTCTGTGCACTGGAAGATGTGGAAGCGAAGCATTTATCCGCGCCTGCAGACATATCGAAAACTACACGTCTGGCCACGAGACTAGAGTTCATCTATTGGGCGCTAACCGGATAGATTATCCTAGTGAACACATTGAGGCCGACAATCGACTTTCTTGGTTTCTTGGAAGACTTGACAGCGGGTTTGATGCAAGTGATACTTTTTTCGTGCATCTTAAACGTAACGAAGCACAGGTAGCTCAAAGCTTTTCCGGCCGCTCTTGGTATCAGGGATCGATTACGCGCGCATATCGATGTGGCATTTTGATGTTGAACAAAGATCCTGAAGCCGATGTTTGTTTGGATTTTGTCCAAACCGTGAACGAAAACATCAGAATGTTTCTTCGCGACAAGCCACATAAAATGAGTTTTCACCTTGAGGAGGCGAGAAGCGATTTTGAAGTATTTTGGCGTTGTATTGGTGCACGGGGCCGATTTGATCGAGCGATTAAGGAGTTCGACAAAAAAAGCAATACTAACCAAGAAATGGAAGAGAGAAAGAGGCAGTCGTCGCGCTACGGTAGAAGTAATATTTCCCATATAGCCAGAGGTTTCGGAAGACGGTTTTTGAGATAGCACGATTGTGAGAATTTATCAGTGTATACACAAGTACCCGCCGCACATCCCCGCATTCGAAAGACGCTGCGGCATCGGATCTCATTCGACGTTCTTCGATATACATGACGCCCTCCTGCGTGATGGGTACGCATCTGTCTACCGCCTCATCCCACCAACGGATCGACCAAACGACGAGGTATTCTTCACGGTCTGGAACTACGAGAGATTGCAGTACACTTGGGCGCAAGAGAACGGCGTTGACAGCGCTAACTTGGACGAGATTAGACTCGCACAGATCGACAAATTTAAGCCAGATGTGGTTTACGACCACTCTCCTTTTGTGTCCCAAGGCTTTGGCACACAGCTGCGACAACATTTCGGAGTAATAGCTGTCGCCTGGAATGCCTTTATCAAAAAGGACTTACCGGAGTTTAACAGTGCTTATCACGGATACGTCTCTCTACATCGCCCGTTTGTCGAAGAGTGGATACGCAGTGGCTACCGGGCCGCGGAACTTCAGCCTTCACCTGATCCCTCGTGGCGGGAATTTGCATCAAGGAATTGGGATGAAAGGCGTAACGACCTGATGACCTATGGTCAGGCTGGCGGTGTCTTTAACGGAAGGCGTGATATGCTGCGACGTGTTGCAGACGTGACACTTCAAGAAGATTTCAGTTTTCGTGCCTTTGTGGGAAACAGCAAACAATATCACAGGCCAGGCGGACGCCTTGCACGTTATGGAATGCACATTCCGTTTCTATTAAAGTGGCCGAAGGGCGCGTTAAGAGATTGCACCTCGAACAATCTATACGGGTACGAACTATATGACGAGATCAGAAATACGAAGGCTGTTCTTAACACATTTGGGGACTTCAATGGCACCTTCCTCAGCAACATGCGAATATTTGAGGCAATTGGCAATGGGGCGATATTGATTTCACAAAAAGGCCAATATCCCGACGGCTTGCAAGAGGGCAACGATTTCTTTGCGTATGAGGATGAGCGCGACGTTGCTCAGATTATGCGATTTGTTAAGGACGAGCCTATTGCGGCACGTGATTTTGCGGCGAGCGCGAAGAAGCGGCTGCACAAGAATTTCAGGAAAGAAAACCAGTATGAGAAGTTTCGCGATTTCGTAGCGACACTCTGACCGCTACCCATGATCCCCTTCCTCGACCTCCACGCCGGCTACGCCGAACTCCAGCCCGAGATTGACGCGGCCGTCGCCCGCGTGCTCGACAGCGGCTGCTACATCGGCGGCGAGGATGTGGCGGGTTTCGAGGCTGAGTGGGCGGCCTATTGCAGCGCCGCACACTGCGTCGGCACGGGCAACGGCCTCGATGCGCTCATACTATCGCTCAGGGCCTGCGGCATCGGGCCCGGCGACGGGGTGATCGTGCCGTCAAACACCTACATCGCCACCTGGCTAGCCGTCAGCGCCGTGGGCGCCACGCTCCAACCGGTCGAGACCGACCCCGCGACCCACAACATCGACCCCGCCCGCATCGCCGCGGCCGTCACGCCCGAAACGCGGGCGATCATGCCCGTCCACCTCTACGGCCAGCCCGCCGACCTTGACCCGATCCTCGAGATCGCCCGCGCGCACGACCTCCGCGTGATCGAGGACGCGGCGCAGGCCCACGGCGCGCGCTACAAGGGGCGGCGGATTGGGGCGCATGGCGACGCGGTCTGCTGGAGCTTCTACCCCGGCAAGAACCTCGGCGCGATGGGCGACGCGGGCGCGGTCACCACCGACGACCCGGAGATCGCCGCGCGCGTCCGCCGGCTCGGCAACTACGGTTCCGACCGCAAATACGTGAATGTCGAGCGCGGCGTGAACTCCCGCCTCGATCCGCTGCAGGCCGCCATCCTGCGCGTCAAGCTTGCGCACCTCGACGAGTGGACCGAGCGCCGCCGCGCCCTCGCCGCCGCCTATGCGGAGGCGCTGGAGGGCACCGGCCTGACCCTGCCGCAGGTGCCCAAGTGGGCGGAGCCGGCCTGGCACCTCTACGTCGTGCGCAGCCCCGAGCGCGACGCCCTGCAGGCTCGCCTCACCGAGGCCGGGGTCGGCACGCTGATCCACTACCCGATCCCGCCGCACATGCAGGAGGCCTACGCCGACCTGGGCCTCGCACCGGACTCACTACCCATGGCGAAGCAGCTCGCCGGAGAGGTCCTGAGCCTGCCGATGGGGCCTCACCTGGAGCCGGAAGCCTCGTGGCGACTGCGGGATGCGCTGGCGTGAGGTCCGCGGCGCGCGAGTGGCGCACCGCACCGCTTTCTGCGCCCAATCCTTGGCCCGAGCGCGACAGCATCCCCTCTCAGGACACCGCCGATTGACCGAGACCACCGACCGCCCGCTCGTCACCTTCGCCCTCTTCGCCTACAATCAGGAGCAATACATCCGCGAGGCCGTCGAGGGCGCCTTCGCCCAGACCTACGAGCCGTTGGAGATTATCCTTTCGGACGATTGCTCGACGGACCAAACCTTCGAAATAATGAAGGAGTTGGCGGCGGCGTACAAGGGACCGCATGAGGTGCAGGTACGGCGGAATGAGTATAATCAAGGCACCCTCGCGCATATACTCACTGCCGCTCACCTCGCTAGGGGAGAATTCATGCTCGTTGCTTCCGGTGACGACATATCGCTATCAGAGCGGACCAAAACTATGGCTCAGGCTATGCTAATGGCACCACCAGATGTGGTCGTTGCCTCCGCGGATGATATTGTCTTTGACGATTTCGGAAACACTTTCGATTCTGAGAGGGACGTTTTGAGACGGCGCAAGTCCCGGGCGAATGACCGCATTTGGTTTCTTGGCGCGACGGCTTGTTTCCGGACAGTTGACCTTTGCCGGCTGCCGTTCCCCAGTTACAGGGTCCTGTTTGAGGACCTGGCGCTCATGTCTATATTCCGGCATCTTGGCAAGGTCTCACTACGGGTCGAAAGTCCCCTCATCCTACGTCGCGCGCACTCCGAGAATGTCGGACCGATTAGGCTAGTCGAGCAACAGGACAAATGGGCACACGAAGCTAGAGCACTACAGATGATTGCATCTGTCTCTGAGACCTACCGCTACGCTGCAGACGCCATTTCATATTTTGGCGGCAACGCAGACAAACAATGCAAGAGGTCCGAGTTCATGAGGGAGTATGCCTGTTGGCCGGATTTGAGCTTCCCAGCTAGGGTTTTGTTGCTTGCTAAATCGGTGCGGCACGGATACGCGAGATCCGTCCTCATCAGGCTCCCCGGTAAAAATTTCTTGCTTTTTGTTAAATATCTCAAGTCTTTTTTGAACGACCTATTATCGCTGGCGAAAGCAGTATGGCGGCTTGCGCACCGAGCTGTTGTGTGAGCTCAAGAAGCTGCAAATAGAGAATAAACAGATTCGGCGCGCGGTGGCCGATCTGACGCTGGTCAAGGCGATCTTGACGCCAAACGGCAGTCCACTTAAGTGAACCTGCAAGAGTACTGTCTTGACGGCAGCTTAGGCATCGGCGGCTGGCGGGCCTAATTCAGGCAAGTCCGCATTACGTAGGTCGTCGCAAAACAGTATTGATAGAGGTTCTCGGCTTCGTGCTTAACTTCCCCTGCGCGAGATGACACGATGAAAGAGATGTTCACTGACGTTGAATTGACCTCCGACCGCCCGTTGGTCACCTTCGCCCTATTCGCTTACAACCAAGAGCGATATATCCGTGATGCGATCGAGGGCGCCTTCGCCCAGACCTACGAGCCGCTGGAAATCATTCTCTCGGACGATTGCTCGACAGACCGGACCTTCGAAGTGATGCAAGAGATGGCGTCGGAGTATCAGGGGCCCCATAACGTAAGGGTGCGACGAAGTGAGCTGAATTTGGGCACTGCGCTACACTTGCAAGCGGTTGCTTTGTGCAGTAATGGGGCGATCGTTGTTGTTGCAGCGGGAGATGACATATCCGTCGCAATTCGAACTGAAAAAATAGTTAATGCATGGAAAAAGCATTCAGAAAAGCCAGCGTGCATACATAGCGGCGCGATACTATTCGACGAATCGAAAAGAGCCGAAAAAGTGTTGCGCCAGCCAAGATTCAAATCTATTCTTGGGGAACGGAATAGAATTGAGTTTGCAAAAAGAGACAGGTTGCCGTTCTTATCACCAACATGTGCATATGCGAAGGATATCTTCTTAAGATTTGACTCAATCATGGGGGGTGGCATTATTGAGGATGGAGTGCTGGCGCTTCGCAGCCTTCTAAGCGGTGACGTAGTATCATTGGAAGAGCCTCTTGTTTACATTCGACGCCAGAGAGAAACATCTGGAACGGGAAATGTTGCTCGAGGCAGTGTTCGATGGAACAGATTCATTCTGAGCAGAATTTCTTCATATACGAATAAGATTCATGACGCATCACGTGCCAACATTAGTCTTTCGGATAGGTTGTATCTTGAAAAAAAATTCATAAAGAGAGTTCGGCGACTTGCATTATTCCTGATAAGCCCCTCTACTGCGCAGGGCGCAACATGGAAGTTGCGATTTCTCATTAAGTATCTGGCCATTTACCCCAGTAGCGCACCGGCTCCCTACTTGATTGCTGATGGGCTAGCAATCATTGGTCAAAAAGAGACGCGCCTATATCGTTTCGGAAAAGCGGCCTTTTCGTCAATGAAAAGAACATGATCGACATCCTCCTGCCTGACCTGCGCGGCGGAGGCGTGGAACGCATTCGGCTCGTTCTCGCAGAGGAGTTCGTGCGTCAGGGCTACGCTGTGAGTTTCGTGCTGCTGCAGGCGCGGGGGCAGCTACTGGCAGAGGCGGAGGCGCGGTTTCCTGTCCGGTCGCTCGGCTGCGCGCGGATGCGGCAAGCGCCTCTGCGGCTGACACGCTATCTGCGGGAACAGCGGCCAGATGCCCTCCTCGCCGCCATGTGGCCGCTCACTGGAATCGCCGGCCTCGCTGCCCGCCTGTCGGGCTACCGCGGGCGCCTCGTCGCGAGCGAGCACGTCGATTTTCGCATCACGCCCTCGCTCAAAGCATTCGAACGCCGGGCTCTGAAGCGGTTCGGGCGCCGTATCTACGCGCCCTGCCATCGTGTCATTGCAGTCTCCGATGGTGTCGCGGAGAGCCTGAGAGCGGTCGCCGGCGTGCCCCGCAATCAGATCGAAGTCATACACAACCCGGTCCGCCTGATGGCGCCGGACACCATGACCGACGAGGACCGCCGCGCCCTCAACGGCTGGCTCGCGGGTGAGACGCGCCTGATCGCCGTCGGCACGCTCAAGCGGCAGAAGGGCTACGACGTCCTCCTCCACGCTCTTGCCGAGCTGCGTCGCCACCATGACGCACGGCTGCTCATTCTTGGGGAAGGCTCCCTACGCAACGACCTGGAGGCGCTCGCCCGCGATCTCGGTGTCGCCAACAGCCTGTGGATGCCCGGCTTCCGCCCCAACCCGGTGACGTTCCTGCAGCAGGCCCATGTCTTCGTCCTGTCCTCCAACTGGGAGGGCTTCGGCAACGTCATCGTCGAAGCGCTCGCCGCCGGCGTGCCGGTCGTCTCGACCGATTGTCCCTCTGGCCCGGCGGAGATCCTCTCAGACGGAGACTACGGCCGCCTGGTGCCAGTCGGCGATCCGGGGGCCATCGCACGCGCGGTCGCGGCAACCTTACGTGACAGATGGCGCAATACCGATCTAAAAGCACGCGCCGCCGACTTCGCGGCAGAAGAGCAAGCGGCGCACTACTTAAGGCTCCTCGCAGATGCCTAAAGCAAGAATCACGAACACGCTACGCCGCCTGTTAAAACTCATTCCCACAGGGCGGCTGACGGATAAATTCTTCTTATTGACAATTTTCGTGTATGCACACAAGCGCCTTCCGAGCAAGGGTAGCGGTCTCTTCAACGATTACCTGTATTTTCTCAAGACATCAGGAGAATTACTCGATATCTTACGTCAATATACATCAGATAAGGTTTACCTAAAGTCCTTTGTCGCTGAGCGGTTGGGGCAGGACGCCACCCTTCCACACTCGGAGGTCTATGATGACGTTAGCCAGATAACTATAGATGAACTTCCGAAGCCCTGCGTTTTGAAGCCAGCGCATGGCAGCGGCTCGGTCGTTTTTGTAGATGCCGATCAAGGTCATCTCACCGAAGGAGACGTAAACAAGCTGCAGATCGCTCTGGCGACTTCGCCCTACACCACAGCCCGCGAAGCCAACTACAAGCATCTGAGGCGGCGTATCGTTTGCGAACCGATGCTGTCGAGCGGAGCAGCAACGAAAGATTACAAGGTTTTTTGCTACCGAGGCGAGCCGAAAGCCATTCAAGTTGACTCGGAGCGGCATTCGGACCATAAGAGAAAGATCTACACAGCAACATGGCAGCCGATAGACATCTCATACAATTTTCCAGTTGGAGAAAGGGAGCCAGCACCCGACAATCTACATCTTATGCTGGATATGGCACGGAAGCTCTCGTCAGAATTTGAGTTTGTTCGAGTTGATTTTTTCATAGACGGCGTCAAGGTCTATGTTGCTGAGCTCACGCACTGCCCCGAGTCTGCACATGGTCGCTTCGAAACTCGTGAAGCGGAGCGGCGGTTCAGTTCGTTGATTTTCAGATAGTTGGGCTTCCGCATGCCCCGCACCCTCTACCTCACCCGCAACGGCCTGCTCGAGCCGCTCGGTCAAAGCCAGGTGATGAACTACCTGCGCGGGTTGGCGCGGGACCATACAATCATCCTAGTCACCTTCGAGAAGCCGGAGGACATGGCCGACAGCGCCGCGATGGTGCGCGCTCGGGAGGACTGTGCGGCGCACGGCATCGACTGGCGCCCGCGGCGGTTCCGTCGGCGTCCGCGCCTGATCGCGCCGGCGTGGAGCCTGGCTCAGATGGGGGCGGGGGCCCTGTGGTCGGCGCGGTCCGGTAAGGCCGAACTGATCCACGCGCGGTCCTATCTGCCCGCGGCCGTGGCCTGGGGCGTTTGGCGACTTACGGGAACGCCCTTCATCTTCGACATGCGCGCGCTCTGGCCGGAGGAACTGATCACGGCCGGCCGGATCAAGCGGGGCTCCGTGCTCCATCGAGCCTTGCAGCGTCTGGAGCGCATCTGCCTGCGCGATGCCGCCGGCGTCGTTTCCCTGACCGAGGCCGCGGTCGAGCACCTGCAGGCGCAGTATCCAAAGGAACTCGCCGGCAAGCGCACCACAGTGATCCCCACTTGCGCGGACCTTGACCATTTCAAGCCGCCTGCCGAGCTGCCGCAGGAGCGCGTTTACGGTTGTGTTGGAACGGTGCTGAGCGGCTGGTTCCGGGTCGATTGGCTCGCTGCGCTTTTCCAACAGGCCGCCCGGCGCGACCCCGATGCCCGGTGCGAGATTGCCACACGCGACAACCCGGGCCGGGTGCGCGCCGCCGTGCAGGGCGGCGCGCTGACGGCTGAGCGTTTGGCGGTGTATGCGCGCACGCCGGCCGACATGCCGGCAACGGTGCAAGGCCACGCGGTTTCTGCGATGCTTTATGCGGGGGGCGAGATATCGGAGTTGGGTCGATCGCCCACCCGGATGGGCGAGGTTCTCGGCTGCGGCGTTCCGGTCATCGCCAATGTCGGCGTCGGCGATGTGGCGCGGATCGTCGAACGCTACAATGTCGGCATCCTGGCCACGGACGGTTCGGCCGCCGCCATGGACGCAACGCTCGATGCGCTCGATTCCCTGCTGGCAGATCCCGATCTGTCTACCCGCTGCCGCCGCGCTGCCGAAGAGGTGTTTTCGCTCGAGCGCGGCGTTGCAGCCTACAGGGCGATCTATCGTCGAATCCTGGAAGGCGCAGACGAGCATCCGTTGAATGAACCAACTGCCGCTTAAAGTGTTGCTGCCGCAGTTTTGCCGGTCCGTTGCCGCGATCCGAGTGCTCCCAATTCGAGGCGGCGGCATTGAGCGCCATTGCGTCAGCGTCGCATGAGCGGCGCGTTCGTCATCTCGCTGGACTTCGAACTGTTATGGGGCTTACGCGACCAAACCGATCGTAAAAGCTATGGCGACGCCATAATGGGCGGGCGTGCCGCTATTCCGCGTATGCTCGACATGTTTGACCGGTTCGACATCCGCGCGACATGGGCGATTGTCGGCTTGCTTTTTTGTCGCGACAAGGATGAATTGCTGGAGGTTTCGCCTCCTGAGAGTCCGACTCGAAACTCATGCTGACCGTGCCAGTCGTCGCGTGAGCAGCATG
This sequence comes from Roseitalea sp. MMSF_3546, assembly GCF_030732865.1. Classification (GTDB taxonomy): domain Bacteria; phylum Pseudomonadota; class Alphaproteobacteria; order Rhizobiales; family Rhizobiaceae; genus Roseitalea. The sequence continues at coordinate 530 of NZ_JASHKB010000030.1, read as the reverse complement.
ACGGATGCTGCGTAGAGGAAGGCTTCGGCCGAGGCGATGGTGCTTTCGAAGTCCTTGGCCAGCCGTCGGTTGCGACTGATCCATGCGAAAGTGCGTTCCACCACCCAGCGGCGCGGCAGGACTTGGAAGCCGATCTGATCAGCGATTTTCTTGACCACCTCGATGGCAATGCAGGTAGCGTCCTCGACCCTGTGGGCGCCATAGGCGCCGTCGGCGAAGGCGGTTTCGACAAAGGGGAAGGACTTGCGCGACGCCTTGAGCAGCGGGACGGCGCCGTCGCGGTCTTGGATGCCGCCCGAATGAGCCTGGATGACCAGGGCGCGGCCATCGGTATCGACCATGGCGTGGCGCTTGCGGCCCTTGATCTTCTTGCCGGCGTCGTAGCCTCGGGGGCCGCCGGTCTCGACGGTCTTGACGCTTTGGCTTCTTTGGTTGCCGCCCGTGATGCAAGACGTTTTTGATCCCTTTGACGAGCGATCGAGTGCGGTCTTCTTTCAGGCCTCGATGTGCGGCGCTTTCAGAAGCCGCGG
>NZ_JASHKB010000002.1 GCF_030732865.1 Roseitalea sp. MMSF_3546 | reverse complement strand
TGGGGGCAATCGCGCAATGGCTGACCCCCTCGTCCTGTTCATGCCCTCGGGCCGGCGCGGGCGGTTTCCGGTCGGAACGCCGGTGCTCGACGCCGCGCGCGAACTGGGCGTCTATGTGGAAAGCGTGTGCGGCGGGCGCGGCATTTGCGGGCGCTGCCAGGTCGAGGTCGCCGAAGGGCAATTCGCCAAGCACGGCATCACGTCTTCCAGCGACCACATCTCCGCTTTCGGCCCCAAGGAACGGCGCTATGCCGAAAAGCGCGATCTGAAGCCCGGCCGCCGCCTGTCCTGTTCGGCGACGGTGCAGGGCGATCTGGTCATCGACGTGCCGGCCGACGCGCAGGTCAACGCCCAGCTCGTGCGCAAGGCGGCCGACACCAAGGTCTTCCCGCGCAATCCGGCCCTGCAATTGTGCTATGTCGAACCCGACGAGCCCGACATGGAAAAGCCGCTCGGCGATCTCGACCGGCTGTTCGCCGCCCTGCATGCCGAATGGGGCTTCGAGCAACTGTCGGCCGACCCGCACCTTCTGCCGCAGGTGCAGGCGATCCTGCGCAAAGGACAGTGGGCGGTGACCACCGCCGTGCACCAGCCCGAGACCGGCGGACCCGCCACGCTCGTCGCGCTCTGGCCCGGGCTGAAGAACGAGGCCTACGGCATTGCCTGCGATATCGGCTCGACCACCATCGCGCTGCATCTGGTCTCGCTCCTGTCCGGGCTGACCATCGCCTCGGCCGGCGCCTCCAACCCGCAGATCCGCTTCGGCGAGGATCTGATGAGCCGGGTCTCCTACGTGATGATGAACCCCGACGGCCGCGAGGGCATGACCGAGGCGGTGCGCGAGGCGATCAACCGGCTGATCGAGGAGGTCGCCGAGACCGCCGGCATCGACCGGCACGACATCCTCGACGCCGTTTTCGTCGGCAATCCGATCATGCACCACCTGTTTCTCGGCATCGATCCGACCGAGTTGGGCGGCGCGCCGTTCGCGCTCGCCGTCTCGGGCGCGGTCGCCATGCCGGCCCGGGCGAACGGGCTCGATCTGAACGAGGGCGCCCGGCTCTACATGCTGCCCTGCATCGCCGGCCATGTCGGCGCGGACGCGGCCGCCGCGACCCTTGCCGAAGGCCCGCACCGGTCGGACGACATCATGCTGCTGGTCGATGTCGGCACCAATGCCGAGATCGTGCTGGGCAACAAGGACCATGTCGTCGCCGCCTCCTCGCCCACCGGCCCCGCCTTCGAGGGCGCCGAGATTTCTTCCGGCCAGCGCGCGGCGAACGGCGCCATCGAGCGCGTGCGCATCGATCCGGTGACGCTCGAGCCGCGCTTCAAGGTGATCGGCATCGAAATGTGGTCCGACGAGCCGGGCTTTGCCGAACAGGCCGAGACGGTCGGCGTGACCGGCATTTGCGGGTCGGGCATCATCGAGGTCGTCGCCGAGATGTTCCTGGCCCGCATCGCGTCCGAGGACGGCGTGATCGACGGCGCAATGGCGGCAAAGTCTTCACGCATCATCGCCGATGGCCGCACCTTCTCCTACGTGCTGCACGAGGGCAAACAGACGATCACCGTCACGCAGAACGACATCCGCGCCATCCAGCTCGCCAAGGCCGCGCTCTATGCCGGCATCAAGCTGCTGATGGACAGGATGGGGCTCGAGACGGTCGACCGGATCGGCCTCGCCGGCGCCTTCGGCAGCTTCATCGATCCCAAATACGCCATGGTGCTGGGCCTGATACCCGACTGCGACCTTGAAAACGTCAAGGCGGTCGGCAACGCGGCCGGCACGGGCGCGCGCATGGCGCTGATCAATCGCGACTATCGCCGCGAGATCGAAGAAACCGTCAGAAGGATCGAGAAGATCGAGACCGCGCTCGAGGCGAAGTTTCAGGACCATTTCGTCGCCGCCATGGCCATGCCCAACAAGGAAGACGCGTTTCCAAGGCTCGCCAAGGCCGTCAGCCTGCCGCCGCGCAAGCCGCCCCCGGCCAATGACGAAGGCGATGGCGCCGCGCCCAGACGCCGCCGCGGGGGCCGGCGCGGCCACACATGAGTGCCAGCGCATCGCGCCTTCAAAGAAACTGACTGGACGCGGCGCGTTGCCACGCTACACCGGGGCCATGCAATCGCGCCTTGCCACGCCTGTCGTTCTGGTGCTCGCGCTCTGGCTGGCCGGCCTGGGCGCGGCGGGCCAGTTCGCCAAGATGGCGGTCGTCTTCACCGAATTGCAGGCCTTTTACGGCCGGTCGGCCGTCGCCTCGGGTTTTCTGGTCTCGCTGATCTCGTTCGTCGGCCTGGTGCTCGGTCTTGTTGCGGGCCTTCTGGCCGTGCGCGTCGGCCTGCGCCGCCTGCTGCTGATCGGTCTGTTCCTGGGCGCGGCGATCTCGTTTGTCCAGGCGCTCCTGCCGCCGTTCTGGCTGATGATGGCCAGCCGCTTCGCCGAAGGGCTCGCCCATCTTGCCATTGTCGTGGCGACGCCCACGCTGATCGCGCAGATCGCTCCGAAGCCGCATCAGGGCGCGGCACTGACCCTGTGGGGCACGTTCTTCGGCGTCGCCTTTGCGGCCGTCGCGCTGCTTGCCCCGCCGGTCGTCGCCGCGTTCGGCCTTGGCGGTCTGTTCGCGGCCCATGGCGCCTGGATGCTCGGCTTCGGCGCGCTTCTCGCCGTCATCCTGCCCACCCCGCCCACGGCCGCGCTCGATGCGCCGTCGCTGAGCTGGCGCCGCATGCTGGAGCGGCATCGGGCGGTCTATACCTCGCCCTTCATCGGCGCTTCACCGCTTGCCTGGGTGTTCTACACGCTCACCTTCGTCGCGCTTCTGGCCGTGCTGCCGGGGCTTGTCGACCCGGCAAGGCGCATATTCGCCGCGACCTGGATGCCGCTGGCCAGCATCATCGCCTCGATGACGCTCGGCGTTGTCCTGTTGCGTCACGTCCCGGCCGTGACGGTGGTCGTGATCGGCTTCGCCAGCGCGACGATCCCGGCCGCCGCCATGGCCGTGCTCGGTCCCTCGGCCTGGCTCGGGATCGCGCTGTTTGCCTGTCTGGGCCTTGTCCAGGGCGCAAGCTTTGCCGCCGTGCCGCAGCTCAACCCGACCGACGCCGATCGCGCCCTTGCCAATGGCGGCCTGGCGCAGATGGGCAATGTCGGCAACACCGCCGGCACGCCGGTGCTCGCCGCCATTGTCGCCATGACCGGCTTCGCCGGCGTTCCGGCCTTCCTGATCGCCTGCTACGGGGCGGCCATCGCGATCCATCTGGCGCTCGGTGCCGCACGGGCGCGAGCGGCGCCGGGCGCGATTCGCTGACCGGTCGCGCACGACGTCGCGATCGCGCCCCGTCCGGGTCGCATTCGGACCGTGGCCATGTCGGAAAAGCCATACATGTCTTCGCATTTCCCGTCGCAAACGGGCCGCCAAGCGCCCATATGAAGACCATGAGCCGCCCGAACGGGGATGCGCGAATCGGATGATCCCAACCGTCCGATAGCCATCCTGATAATAGCCGGCGGGTTCTTGCCAAACGGCGGGTCCATACCGTCGTCCGGAACCCGATCGGTCGCGCCAAGGCTGCTCCGTGTGAAATGGCAAACGCATGGAGTGCAACATGTCTATCTTCGCAAGGCTGTTCGGCCATAGAGCCGACACGCACGACAATCTGGCCACGGTGCTCGAACGCCGGCGACTGGCCAGAACGATGCCCGGAGAGACCGGTGCGCGCGCCGGCTCGCGATACGGCTTCATCATCAACTGAGCGGTTCGGCCCGACCGCGCCATGCCCGACCGCGCCATGCCGGACCAACATGTCAACCGACATGGCGAAAAGCGCGGGCCTGGCGCGGTGGTGCGCCACCGATCCATGGCCTGCGCCCCACCGGGCGCGGGACCTGATGCACGATTGCGGACCATGAGATGTGCGATGGCCGAAACGACTTGCAAAAGCTGTGCCTGGCTGGTTGTGTGTCAGTCAGGTGACAGTATCGACATTGTTGTGGCGTAGCACGTCTTACTTGCCGGGAGGCCGACGCATGAACAGCCACAGCCCACAGCACCCGCTGCGTACGGTGGCATTTCTTCTTGCCCCGAACTTCACCATGGTAGCGTTTTCGGCGGCGATCGAGGCGTTGCGTCTGGCCAACCGGGTTGCCGGATTTCGGGCCTATGACTGGCGGCTGGTCAGCGAGACCGGCGAGCCGGCAAGGGCGTCCAACGGCGTGCTGGTCGCCGTCGATGGCGCCATCGCCGACGAGCGCGCGCTTCTGGCGACGCCGCGGCGCGCCTCGCTCGTCCTAGTGTGCGGCGGTGTCGAGATCGAACGCAACACGACCGGCGCGATGACCGGTTTCGTGCGCGAGGTGCATGCGCGCGGCGTCGCCGTGGGCGGGCTGTGCACGGGCGCCTATGTCATCGCCAGTGCCGGTCTGCTGTCGGGCCGGCGCTGCGCCATCCATTGGGAGAACCTGCCCGGCTTTGCCGAACTGTTTCCCGATGCCGAGGTCTATGCCGACCTTTACGAGATCGACGGCGACATCCACACCTGCGCGGGCGGCACGGCGACGCTCGACATGATGCTGGCCCTGATCGGCCGCGATCTGGGCGAAGAGGCGGTCAATCGCATCTGCGAGCAGTTGCTTACCGACCGCGTTCGCGAGGCCGGCGATCGCCAGCGCCTGCCGCTGCGCGCCCGGCTGGGCGTGCACAATGGCCGTGTGCTCGAGATCATCGAACTGATGGAAGCCAATCTCGCCGAGCCGCTGTCGCTGCTCGAGATCGCCGACCGGGTGCGCCTGTCGCGTCGCCAGATCGAGCGCCTGTTCCGGCAGGAGATGGGCCGGTCGCCGGCGCGCTACTATCTGGAAATCCGGCTCGACCATGCGCGCAACCTGCTCCTGCAGTCGGCGATGCCGGTCGTCGAGGTGGCCGTCGCCTGCGGCTTCGTCTCGGCGTCTCACTTCTCCAAGTGCTATCGGGAAGCCTATGCCAAGTCGCCACTGCAGGAACGTGCCGAACGACGCCAGTTGCTCGTCGCGTGAACGGGCGGAACCCGCTGCCAGGCTGATGCGCGTCCTCGCCTTGCTGATCGGTGCCCTGTGGGCGATCCTTGCGGTTGCCGGCCCGGCTGCGGCCCAGAACGCCGCGGGCGGGGAAAGCCCGTCCCAGGACAGGCGGTTCCTGCTGGCGACCACGACCTCGACGGAAAATGCCGGCCTGCTCGACGCCATCATTCCGCAATTCACGCAAGCCACGGGCATCGCCATCGATGTCGTCGCCGTCGGCACCGGCCAGGCCATGGAAATGGGCCGGCGCGGCGATGCCGACGCGATCCTGGTGCACGACCCGGTCGGCGAGGCGCAATTCGTCGCCAATGGCTACGGCACCGACCGCCGCGATGTGATGTACAATGATTTCGTCATCATCGGGCCGGCCGCCGACCCGGCGGGCCTGGCCGGGGCGGCCGACACCGCCGAAGCGCTCACCCGGATCGCCGAAACGCGCTCGGTCTTCGTCTCGCGCGGCGACGACAGCGGCACCCACCGCAAGGAATTGCGGCTGTGGGCGCTGACCGGCATGGACCCGGCCGACTTCGGCGGCTGGTATCGCGAGGCCGGCGCCGGCATGGGCCAGACCATCATCACCACCACGCAGATGAACGCCTACACCATGAGCGATCGCGCCACCTGGGTGAAGTTCCGCCGCAAGGGCGACCATGCCATCGTCTTCGAGCAGGACCCGCCGCTTCACAATCCCTACGCCTCGATCATCGTCACCCATGAAGCGATCCCGCAGGCGCAGACCGCCTGGGCGCGACAATGGCACCATTGGTTGACCGGCGAAGCCGGCCGCCAGGCGATCCGCGACTATCGGGTCGAGGGCCAGCAATTGTTCTTCATCGCCGATGACGGCCCGGCGGGCTGAACCGGCGCTCGCGATCCCTATGGCAGATTGAGTTGCCAGGAGACGCCGTAACGGTCGGCCACCCAGGCGAAGCGCCGCGAGAACGGATAGCTGTCCAGCGCCATGAGCACCTGTCCGCCTTCGGACAAGCCCTCGAACACCTGCGTGATCTCCTCGTCATCGGTGCAATTGACGAAGATGGACGCGGCCGGAGTGAAGGTGAAGCCGTGATCGACGGTGGAATCGATCGCCATGAAGTTCTGCCCGCCCAGCGTCCATTCGGCGCGCCGCACCAGGCCCTCATTGCCGCCCTCGCCCGGACCGTACCTGTCCAGCCGCACGATGCGCATGTCGTCGAACAGCGAGCCGTACAGATCGAGCGCCGCCTCGGCATCGCCCGCAAACATCAAGAAGGTCCAAACGCGGCGTTCCATCGGTCCGATCCCGCCGGGCTTCGTGCTTACCCGGCCCTGACAACACGTTCGCGCGTCACCCACCACGTAATGACGGTTATCGCAAGGGAAATCGCAACCAGAATGAGGCCGAGCGCCACGGCGGTGTTGAAATTGCCCTGCCGGGTCTCCAGCGTGATCGCCGTGGTCATCACCCGTGTCGACCCACGGATGTTGCCGCCGACGATCATCACCGCGCCGACCTCGGAGACCGCCCGGCCGAAGGCGACGAGGAACGCGGTGACGAGCCCGGCGCGCGCCATCGCCATGAGCTGGGCCATCTGCCGCCACCGCGAGCGGATGTCGAGGCGCAGCTGGTCGCCGTGATCGGCCCATGGCCCCGCGCAGGCACGGTGCGAAAAGACCGTGATCACCGGCAGCGTGATGAAGACCTGGGCGATGATGATCGCGGTGGGCGTGAACAGCAGGCCGAACCAGCCAAGCGGTCCCGACCGGGAAAGCAGGATATAGACGACAAGCCCGACCACCACCGTCGGCACGGCCAGAAGCGCCGAGAAGATGGCGAGCCCGATCCGCCGCGGCCGGTCGGCCGCCGTACACAGCAACGCGCCCAAAGGTGCGCCGACCGCCATGCCGATCAGCGACGCTGTCAGGCTCACCCGCACCGAAAGCAGCACGATCTCGACGACTTCCCGACCATCGGCCATGGCGAGCCCATAGACGGTTTGCACGTCGTTGCAAATCGGCTTCGTTCCGGCGCGGCGACGGCTCGCTCGCCGGCAAGCCCAGGCGATGACCGTTGAAATCAGCGCAGGTTGCGATTGCCCCGGAGCCGTTCGCCGATGGTGCAGTCGATGGCGCGGCCGCCCCCTGCCTGTGCCTTCATTATGCGCGCCGTCGGCGTCGGCCCGGCAAGTTCCAGCACGATCTTGCGGCGCACCGCCTCTGGGAATTCCGGCCAGTCGCGAACCGGCAGCATGAACGAGCCCGGACCGCCGATCACGCAGGCCTGGTAATAGACGTCAAGGCCGGATATGTCGAAGCCAAGCCCGCCCATCCACGGTTCGACCATGATCGGCAGTCCGTTGATGACGATGCCGGCATCGAGCGCCTCGTCGCGCGCCACGTCGACGCGACCGCCCTGGTTGTTGGGGCCGTCGCCGGAGATGTCGATCACGCGCCTCAGGCCGTCATAGTCATTGCCCTCGATCGCCCCGATGCCGTAGCGAATGGCGCCGCTGATCGATGTGTTGCGCATGTTGGAGATCGGCGCCGCCGACAGCCGCTCGGCGAAGGCGTTGGCGCTGTCGGCCCCGTCGATGATGGTCCAGGGCACGATCACGCGCTGCAGGTCGCTGCGCGCCCATTCCACATAGGTGACCGCGACCTTGCCAATCAGCCCGCCGGCGATGGCCTCGTGCACGAGCGGGGAACGGAACGCCTCGGCGTAGCCGCGACGCTGGATTTGCAGTTCGTTGAAGCGCATCGAGCCGGAGACGTCGACGGCCAGCACCAGTTCGACGTCGACCTGTTCGGGCTGCGCCCGAGCATCGGGACCGGCGATGGCGATCATCGTCACAAGGACCAGCAGTTTCGCGCCGAACTGTCTCATCATGACACAAGTATATAGGTCAGCGGCGTCGCACGAACATCTCACAATGCAAACAGATCGGGCCCCGGCTTCACCCTCGATTGGCGGGGCCGGTCGCGTCCTGCCGTCGAAGATTTGCAAATGCCTGCCGGAACAAGGGCTTGGATCGCCGCCCACGCGCGCGGCGATCGCATCGGCGGCCGACTCCGGTCAGCACCAGTCCTGTTGATAGCCCTGCCAAACGTGTGCCAGCCCCTCGCCGATCAGGATCGTGCCCACATCGCCACGGGGAATGGCGACCCGGGCCAGCGTTCGTCCGTAGCGGTCCGTGCCGGTGCGCTCGATCGACAATTGCGCGCTTGACAGCATTTCGCTCAGGCGCTGCTGGGCGCGTCGCGCCAGCGCCCTTTCATGGGCGCACGCGCCGCGCATTTCGGGCGTGTTGTAGCCCTGCATGCGGATCTTCTCGCCCCGAAACCAGATCGTGTCGCCATCGACGACGCAGTTCACGCGCCGGGCGGCGCCACAGATCGGCATGGGCGTGACCCTGGCCATCGACGCCGGTTGCGGCGAAAGCGGCGCCAGGGTGCGCGAGCCGATGACGAGCGCGACGGCCGCGCCGGTCGCAAGTGCCACCGCCAGCATGGCGGCGATGGACAACCCGCCAGGGCGGCGCTCGCCAACGGCGCGAATCGAGATAATCCTTGCCATGATGCAAGGCTAACGCACCAGGGTGAACGATTTGGCCCATGGTGCGCGTCAGGATGGCGCAATCAACAACTTTCGGTTGCTCTGAAGCCTGCTACGATCTTAACGCGATATTCTTGGGGTCGAACGGGCTTTCGGCGATCACCGTCGCCCGGTGCGGTTGGCCAAGCAGCTTGATGCGCAGTTCGGTGCCCTGACCGGCGAATTCCGGGCGCACCATGGCGAGCGCCAGCGACTTGCCGACCCGCCAGCCATAGGCGCCACTCGTCGCCCGGCCGATCAGCGCGCCCTGGCCGTCGGTGATCGCCTCCGAGCCGCGCGGATCGTACCGGTCGACATCGTGCACCTCCAGCGTCACCAGCCGCCAGCGCAGGCCCTCGGCCGCGGCCTTCTCGACCGCCGCCTTGCCGATGAAACCGGGCTTGTCGAGCTTGACGAAGCGGTCGAGCCCGCTTTCGAGCGCGTTGTACTCGATCGACAGTTCGCGGCCGGGCAGCCGATAGCTCTTTTCGACCGCCATCGAGGTCATGGCGCGAATGCCGAACGGCCTGATGCCGAACTCGGCGCCGGCCTGCATCAGCGTGTCGTAGAGATAGTTCTGCATCTCGATCGGGTGATGCAGCTCCCAGCCAAGCTCGCCCACGAAATTGACGCGCAGCGCATGGCAGCGCGCCCGGCCCACGGAAATCGGCCGGCCCGACAGCCAGCGAAAGGCCTCGTTGGCCATGTCCGCGCGTGTCAGCTTTTGCAGCACCTGACGCGAGCGCGGTCCGGCGAGCACCAGAACGCCCCACTGGGCGGTGACCGGTTGCATGCGCACGCTGCCGTCCTCGGGCAGCAGCTTGTTCATGACGTCGTGGTCATGGGTCTCAAGCGCGCCGGCCGACACCAGGTAGAACCCGTCCGGCCGCCGGTAGACGGTGAACTCGGAACGCACGCCGCCCTGTTTCGTCAGCACATGGCACAGCGCGATCCGGCCCGCGCGCGCCGGCACCCGGTTGGCGAAGACACGGTTCAGCCAGTCCTCGGCGCCCGGCCCGCTGACCCAGCACTTGGCGAAGGCCGTCATGTCCAGAAGCCCGACATTGTCGTGCACGTTGCGCACCTCGGCGCCGATATGGGCAAAGGCGTTGGACCGGCCAAAGCGCAGCCTTTCCTTGATCCTGCCGTCCTGCGGGTGCGACAGGTGGTTGCGCGCGATGACGTCGGGATAGGCGCGGTCCTCCTCCGGCACCTGGTAATCCGGCGACGGGGCGAACCAGTTGGCTCGCTCCCAGCCATAGACCGACCCGAACACCGCGCCCAGCGCCTTCTGCCGGTCATGGGATGGCGACGTCTTCAGCGGCCGGCCGGCCGGGCGCTCCTCCTCGGGATAGTGCGGCGTGAAGACATTGGCATAGGCCTCCTCGTTCTTTTCGATCAGATAGCCCTCGTCGGCATAGGGGCCGAAGCGGCGCGGATCGACGCCCATCATGTCGATGGACGGTTCGCCCTCCACGATCCATTCGGCCAGTTGCCAGCCCGCCCCGCCGGCCGCCGTCACGCCGAAGGAATGGCCCTCGCTCAGCCAGAAATTCTTCAGCCCCGGTGCCGGGCCGATGATCGGCGAGCCATCCGGCGTATACGCGATCGCACCATTGTAGACCTGCTTGACGCCGACCTCGCCGAAGGCCGGCACGCGCACGATCGCGCTTTCGATATGCGCGGTGATGCGCTCGAGATCCTCCTGGAAAAGCTCGTACTCGCTGTCGGCGGCCGGCCCGTCGACATAGCATGCCGGCGCCCCGGCCTCATACGGGCCGAGCAGCAGCCCGCCCGCCTCCTCGCGCATGTACCAGGCCGAATCGGAATCGCGCAGCACGCCCATCTCGGGCAGGCCCTGCGCGTGCCGTTCCCGGATCGCCGGGTGCGGCTCGGTGACGATGAACTGGTGCTCGACCGGGATCACCGGCACGTTGAGCCCGACCATGGCACCAGTGCGGCGGGCGAAATTGCCGGTCGCCGAGACCACGTGGTCGCAGGTGATCGCGCCCTTGTCGGTCGTCACCACCCAGCGCCCGTCGCCGCGCTGGTCGATGCCGGTGACGGTCGTGTTGCGATGGATCGTCGCGCCGCGGTCGCGGGCGCCCTTGGCCAGCGCCTGCGTCAGGTCGGCCGGCTGGATATAGCCGTCGTCCGGATGCCGGATCGCGCCGATCAGCCCGTCCGTCTCGCACAGCGGCCAGATCGCCTTGACCTGGTCGGGCGTGAGCACTTCGACCTCGATGCCCAGCGTTTCGGCGATGCCCTTGTAATACATGTACTCGTCCCAGCGGTCCGGCGTCTGGGCGAGGCGGATGTTGGAGCAGCGCGAAAAGCCGACATTCATGCCGGTCTCCTCCTGCAGCTTCGGATAAAAGCCCACCGAGTATTTGTGGATGTAGGAGACCGAGTAGGACAGGTTGAACAGCGGCAACAGCCCCGCCGCGTGCCAGGTCGACCCCGAGGTCAGCTCGCGCCGCTCCACCAGCACGACGTCGCTCCAGCCCTTCCTGGCCAGGTGATAGAGCGTGGAGACGCCCACGACCCCGCCGCCGATAACGACGGCCCGCGCTTCGGTCTTCATCGGCGCCTCCTTCCGATCGCGTGGCTGGCAGCGATATTGCCGGCCGGCCGGACGCCCCTCGCGCCCATTTGCGACAGGGCCGGGCAAAGGGGCGACGCCCATTAACGCTTCGCTAGCCAGCTTCGGTCAGGTTATGGCACGCTACCGTAACGGCCGGCCGTTTCCGAACCAACGCATCGCGGCAATCATGACCGACGCCCTCTCGCGCACCGAATATCACGCGCCGATCGACGCGCGCCCGTTCGCCATCGCCGCCTGGGCGACGCTCGGTCTGACCGGCCTCGTCGTCATCGCCCTGCTCGTGCTGCCCGTGCCGATGCCCATCGGCGCGATGTATTGGGACACCTTCCTTTATCCCGATGCCGCCCACCGTATCGCGCTGGGCCAGTTGCCCAATGTCGACTTCTTCACGCCCGTCGGACCGCTCGACTATTTTCTCTACGCGCTTGTGCAGGCGGTCTTCCCCGGCGCCCATCCGCTGCTCGCGGCAAGCTGGGCGGTAGCCCCGGTCACCATCCCCGCAATGGCACTGGTCACGCTCGATGTGACCCGCCGCGACCCGCTGCTCGCGCTGGCCCTTATCGTGCCCTTCGCCGTCTACACCGTCCTGCCCTTCAACACCTCGGACCACTACGTCTTCCCGGGCGCGGACGGCTTCGGCATCTACAACCGCCATGCCAGCCAATTGCTCTATGTGCTTGCCGCGACTCTCATCTTCGTGCGCGGCCAGTGGCTGCAGACCGCCCTGATCACCGCGCTCATGCTGGCGCTGTTCCTGGTCAAGATCACCGGTTTTGCCGCCGGCGGCCTTTTGTGCCTGCTCGCGCTCGTCGCCGGCCGCGTGCGGCTTCTGAGCGCCGTCGTCGCTGCCGCGATCTTCCTGCTCGCGCTTGCCGCGCTGCAGGCGGCCACCGGCATCACCGCGGCCTATCTCGCCGATATTCTCGCGCTGCTCGCCATCAATGACGCCAGCCTTGCGCTGCGCCTTGTCCAGGGCGCCTCGCGCACCGGCGGCACGGTCATATTCGCCGGCTTGCTGGCGCTGGCGCTGCTTGTCCTGCTGCCGCCGCGCGCGAGCCTCGACCAGCCGGCCTGGCGCGCCAGCCTCGACCATCCCGTGGTCTGGCTCGGTGCGGCGCTCATCGGCGGCATCTTCTTCGAGAGCCAGAACACCGGCAGCCAGGAGTTGATCGTGCTATGGCCGGTCGTGCTGCTCGCCCTGCGCATGGCCTGGCTGGACCAGGGCGCGACGGCCCGCACCGCCGTCATCGCGCTGCTGGCGGCCTGCACGGTGCTGCCCCCGCTCGTGCAGACGATCCAGCATGCCGCGCGTGCCAGTTTCGCCATGGTGCGGCAGGAGCCGCTCATCCACGACCATCTCAAATCGCTCGGTCGCGTCACCGTGCGCCCGCGCTGGATCGAGCGCCATGAGCGCATGCGCGCCCATTATCTCGAATATCCCCAGGTGTTCCGGGCGCTCGCCGACCGCCGCGAACTGCCGGCCTATGTCCTCTATTCGGAGCATGACTTCCAGTTCGGGCTTCTGCGGAACGCCGACGAATTGGTCGGCCGGCTCAAGGAGTTGGAGGCCGGCGGTCTCGACTACCAGACCGTCATGACGCTCGACTTCGCCAATCCCTTCCCCTGGCTGCTCGACAAGCAGGCCCCGCGCCACATCGCCATCGGCGCCGACCCGTACCGTGCCGTCCCCGAGCCCGATGCCCAGGTGCTGGGCGCGATCGGGGAAACCGACATCGTGCTCGAGCCGCAATGCCCCTATCGCGACAATTCTCGCGAACTGCGTGTCCTTTATGCCGAGGCGCTGACCGGGCACGTCAAGGTCGAGCTCACGCCCTGCTATCGGGCCTATGTGCAACCCCGGATCGCCGCCTGGCTCAGCGAGCGATAGCCGCCGGCACGAAACGCAGATCGCGCAGCGCCCCGATCAGCACCAGACCGAAGACGACCAGATACGCGAAGTGGAACCGCGTGTCGTAAAGCGGGAAAACCACCGTCTTGGCGCCGATCGCCAGCATCGTCGTCGCCAGGACCGCCGTCTGCCGGCGCGAAAAGGCAATGCCGCGCAGCGCCATCTGCCACCACGCGAACCCGCCCACGATCAGCACGGCCAGCCAGCTCTGCTCGACCAGCGAGCGCACCAGCACCCGCACCTGCGCATCCAGATAGACGGCGATCGAGAACTCCGGATCGAAGCCGACCAGCGTCGGCACGTATTCGACATTGGTGAACCAGTAATGCACCCACCAGCCCGGATGGTCGGCGCCCATCGTCATCGGCCCATAGGCGATCAGCCCGGCAAGGAAGGCGGCGGTGACGCCCCACGAGAACGACCGGGCGAACAGCGCGACGACCATCAGCACGCCCAGATAGGCCAGATGATCGGGCCGGGCGAGAAAGGCCAGCAACAGCAGCCCCGCCGTCAGCGCCTCGCGCCGGGCAAGGAAGGCCAGCATGCCACCGATAAGGAACATCGCCGACAGTGCGTCGGGCGTCGTCTGCCGGGCAACCTCGCCGAACTGGGCGGCCATGGCGAGCGCCAGCGCCAGCGGGGCAAGGTGCAGCGCCCGCTCGCGCGCCAGCCACAGCGTCATCGCAATGCCGATCGCAAAGGCCGGCACGACAGCGAGCAGCCGCAGCGCCGTATAGGGATCGACCAGGCCGGAAAGCCAGCGCGTGGCTTCCACATACAGGACCTTGACCCGGTAGAAGCCGAGCATGGAATGAAACGCAGCCGGGTCGGCTTGTTGGGCGATGCGATAGTCGCGATCCTGCGTCAGAACGAGGAAGTCGCCGGCCGGCACGTTCTGGCGTACCGTGTCGTAGGCATGGGCATGCAGCGCCTCGACGGAAACGCCCGGCGCCTCATGCGCGGCGGCCAGATAGGCCAGCATGTCCCAATTGTGCACCGGGAACACCCAGGCCACGACGGCCACCGTCGCGGTAAAGGCCAGCATGATCGCAAGGCCGAGCGGCGCCGAGAACGCGCCGGCCCGCCGCGTCAGCCATTCGGCGGTGGCGAGCAGCCGGACCGTGATGTCCTCGACGATCCGCCCGGCCCCGACCATGCGCGTCAGTTGACCTGGCTCTTGATGAAGTCGCGCACGATGGCGACGATCCCCCGTTCGAGCAGCGCGTCGAAGCCGGCGATGAACCGTTCGACATCGGCGCGCTGGCAGATCAGCGCCGGCTCGAGCCGGATGACGTTGCGGTTGTACTCGGTGAAGGCAACGAGGATGTCGTGGTCGCGCAGCAGGAGCGCGCCAACGAAGCCCGACAGCGAGCCCTTGAGCTTGTCGTCGAGCACGGCGACCGCCGGGCGCAGCACGGCGGGGAGCGTCTGCGAGAAGTCGTGAAACTCCACCCCCACCATGAAGCCCTGGCCGCGCACATCCTTGATGATCTTCGGATATTTGGCCTGAAGGCGCCTCAGTTCGGCGATCAGATAGGCGCCGGTCTCGGCGGCATTGTCGATCAGGCCTTCCTCGTAGAGCGTGTTGATCGTCTCGATGGCGGTCACCGAGGCTTCGCCGATCCCGCCGAAGGTGGCCTGGGCATGGATCATCGCGGTCTTGGGCGTGCCATAGGCCTTCATGTAGATGTCGCGGCGGGCGATCATGGCGGCCATCGCGCATTTGCCGCCGCCCAGCGACTTGGCGAGCGCGGTGACGTCCGGCACCACGCCATGGTGCTCGAAGGCGTAGAAGCGGCCGGTGCGGCCCAGCCCGCACTGCACCTCGTCGGCGACCCAGATCACGTCATGTTCGTCGCACAGCGCCCGCAGCTTGCGCCAGTATTCGGTCGGCGCCTCGATGATGCCGCCGCCGCCCTGGATGGTCTCGAGACAGATCACGCCGATTTCCTGATGCGCCTTGAAGGCCGCTTCCACCGCCTCGATGTCGCCGAAGGGCACTTTCACATTGTCGCCGAGCAGCTTGAACTCGCCGCGATAGAGCGGCCCGTCGGTAATCGACAGCACGCCCTTGGTCTTGCCGTGAAACGAGTTATGCGCATACACGACCATCGGTCGCTTCGGCCCGGCGGCGCGCTCGGCGACCTTCAGCGCCGCTTCCATGGCCTCCGAGCCGGACGAGCCCAGGAACACCATGTCGAGGTCGCCGGGCGAACAGGCGGCGATGTTGTGCGCCAGGGCCGAGGCGTATTGCGACATGAACGCCATGGCGATCTCGTGGCGCTTTTCGTCCTGAAAGGCCTTGCGGGCCTGAAGAATGCGCGGATGGTTGTGACCGAGCGCCAGCGAACCGAATCCGCCGAAGAAATCGAGGATACGCCGCCCGTCCTGGTCGACATATTCCATGCCCTCGGCGCTTTCGATCTTGATCTTGTGAAAGCCCAGCAGCTTCATGAAATGGAGCTGGCCGGGATTGAGATGCGCCTTGAAGAGCTCCGTCATCTGGTCGACGTCCATCGCCTTGGCCTCGGCGACGGTGAGCAGGTCGGGCTTTTCGACCGGACCGCGGGCGGGCTGCGCCATGGCGTCGGGCATGGGCGTGGCCATGTCGGGCGCCTCGACGACCGGCTTCTTCTTGGTCAGGAAATCAAGCATCGAACGGGTCCTTATTCTGCGGCCACGACGGTGGAATTGCCCACGACAAGGCCGCTTTGCCTTGCCTTGCGATATTCGGCATAGGCGGCCTGCAACATGTCCTCGTCGCGGTATTTCGGGGTCCAGCCGAAGTCGCGCTTGGCGGCGGTGGTGTCGCGCACGCAAAATTCGTCGGCGATCAGGTACTGCTCGGGATCCATCAGCGGCATGTTCAGCCGGTCGAGCGCCGAAAGCGTCCATTTGACCGCAAAGGCCGGCGTCGGCACCAGGATCGATTTGGAGCCGGCCGACCGGATCAGGTCGCCGAGCAGCTTCCGCACCGGCGGCGGGTCGTCCGAGCCCAGATTGTAGGCCCCGTTCGGCACGCCCTTCTCCCAGGCGAGCCGGGCCACTTCGGCGCAGTCATAGACCGAAATGAACTGGTAGGGATTGCTGCCCGCCCCGATCATCGGCACCGGCAGGTTCATGTCGATCAGCCTGAACAGCTTGCCCAGGATTCCCAGCCGCCCCGGCCCGATGATCAGGCGCGGGCGGATGATGGTGATGTCCATGCCGCGCGCGCGCCAGCCCTCGGCCATGCGCTCGGTCTCGGCCTTCGAGCCGCCATAATGGCCCAGCGGCGAAATCGGATGGCTTTCGTCCTGCGGGGTCTTCACGGTTTTGCCGTAGACCATGTCGGTCGTGTACTGGACCATCTTCGAGGCGCCCGAGGCGGCCGTGTGCGCCATGATGTTGGCCGCGCCGAACGTGTTGACCGGATAGAAGAACGGGTAGCGGTCGATGCGCTTCTGGATCGGCGAGAGCATCATCGCGCTCAGATTGTAGACCATGTCGTCGGGGCCGATCGGCACGGCGGCGACCGAGGCCGAATTGGTCACGTCGCAGGCGATGTGCGCGACCTTGCCGTAATGCGGCAGGTCGGACTTGGCGATGTCGGCGACGAGCACGTCTTCGCCGCGCTCGGCGAGATCCTTTGCAAGATAGCGGCCGACGAAGCCGTCGCCGCCGAAGATGACATGTTTCATGATTGCGCCTTGTCGGATACGGGTTGGATCAGCTTGGAACTGACGGACGGCGCGCGCTCGGAAAGCGGCGAGCCGGACTGGGCGATCAGCACCGTACCGATGCAGATGAAGGCGATGCCGGCGATCTTGTAGGCGCCCAGCTCCTCGCCGAAGAGCTGCCAGGCCATCACCGCGACCGCGACATAGGCGAGCGACAGGAACGGATAGGCAAAGCTCAGATCGACCCGCGACAGCACGAACATGTGCGAGGCCATCGAGATCACGAACGTTGCCAGCCCGAAGAACACCCAGGGCTGGAACACGATCAGGATCGCCTTGAGCGCCATGTTGGGCTGCGCCATCACCGCCGGCGACAGCGTCATCATGCCCTGCTTGAGCATGAGCTGCGCCGCCGCATTGGTCAGCACCGTGAACAGGATGAATACGATGTACTTCATCAAACCCCCATCGTCCGCCACCGCGACCTTGTTACCGAACTTCCGTTAGATTTGCCTTGAGCGGCTCGTTCGAATTTGAACGGTCGCCGCCATTGGTCAGCTTCAGCGCCGTGCGCCGCCAGAAATCCGAGCAGATCGCCGGATCGCGCAGCGCTTCGAGGGCGGCCCAGTGCGGGAACGAGGCCGCGAAGGTCTCAGCGCTCATGCGCGCATCCTTGTAGGGGTTCACCCGGCCGCCGGCGCGAACCGTGATCGCGTCGAGCGTTTCGAGCAGCTCGCGGGTCGCCCGGCCGCGATTGGGAAAATCGAGCGTGAGCGTATAGCCGGGCACGGGAAAGCTCATCAGCCCCGGCGAGGGCAACGCGCCGAAGCGCTTGAGCACGGTCAGGAACGAGACCTGCCCGGCCCGGCGCGAGGCGTCGAGCATGGCTCCGATCGCCTCGGGCGCGGCGCCCAGGGGTATGGCGCTCTGGTGCTGGTAGAGCCCGCCCGGCCCGTAGAGCCGGTTCCACCGGCCGACGGCGTCGAGCGGGTAGAAGTAGCTCTGATAGCCGGTGACACGCTCGGCGCCCGCCTTGCGCCTCTTGGCGGCGTGAAAGACGGTGTTGAAGGCGGCCAGCGTGAACCGGTTGAGCGCCGGGACCGGCAGGTCGAACGGAACGCTCAGCCGCGGCCTGTGCGTGCCGGTCTCGAAGACGCCGTCCCGGGCATGGTTGGCGGTCATCAGCACGCCGCGTTCGCCGGCGAGCTGATCGAGCCAGGCGACCGCGTATTCATTGTCCGCATCGGCCTGTTCGGCCATGGCGAAATACTCGCCAAGCGTGTCGAACGGCGTCAGCCGCTCGATCACGTTGAGCGAGCCCACGCGCATCATCTGAAGTCGCACATGGGTGATCAGGCCGGTCAGGCCGAGCCCGCCGATGGTCGCGGCGAACAGCGGCTCGCCGCCTTCCCGCGACAGGTGATGCACCCCGTCCGAGCGCACCAGCGTGAGCGCCTCGACATGGCAGCCGAAGGTGCCGCGCGCGTGGTGGTTCTTGCCGTGCACGTCATTGGCGACCGCCCCGCCGATCGTCACGAAGCGCGTGCCCGGCGTCACCGGCAGGAACCAGCCATGGGGCGCGCAGTGGTCGATGATCTGGTGCAGCATCACGCCGGGCTCGGCCTCCAGAACGCCGGTCTGCGCATCGAAGCCGGTGATCCGGTTCAGCGCCCGCGCATCGGCCAGCGCACCGGCATTGTTGTGGCAGCTGTCGCCATAGGAGCGGCCATTGCCGAAGGCGAGCAGCGCGCCCGGCGGGGCGCCGGCAAGGGCACCGAGCGCGGCGTCGAATCCGGTCGCCGCGCGCCGGGTCCGGCGCACCCGGCCGAAACTGTCAAACCGGCAGGGTGGCGCCATCGAACAGCCCCGCAAACAGCATCAGGCTCGCCCCGAAGGCGATCATGATCTGGCTGCGCCAGTCGGTGGCGATGAAGACCACCGGGTCGTCGTTGAACTCGCGCCGCTTGGCGAGGATCCACACCCGCATGATCAGGTACAGCACCAGCGGACAGATCGGCCAGATCAGCCAGGGATGGGCATAGAGCTGGTAGACGGCGTCGCTATCGAGATACAGCGCCAGCACGACGATCGCCGCAAAGCCCGAGGCCATGCCGGCCTGGGCGATGACGTCCTTGTCCTCTGGCCGGTAGCCGCGTCCCGAAAGCCGCTCCTTTTCGGAGATCTTGGCGTGGTCGAGCTCGACATAGCGTTTGACCAGCGCCAGCGACAGGAAGAAGAAGACCGAAAAGGCCAGAAGCCAGTAGGACGGCGCGGCGGCGACGGCGGCCATGCCGGCGACGATCCGGATCGTGTAAAGGCTCGCCAGCGTCAGCACGTCGAGCAGCAGCCAGCGCTTGACCTTGAGCGAATAGGCCGTGGTGATGACGAAATAGAGCGCGAGCACGACGCCGAACGCGATCGGCAGCACCGCTGCGATCAGCACCGAGACGGCGATCAGCCCGCAGGCGACCTTCACCCCCGTCGCCGGATCGATGCGCCCTGCCGCCAGCGGCCGGTTGCGCTTGGTCGGATGGCGCCGGTCCATTGCGAGGTCGAACAGGTCGTTGAAGATGTAGACCGCCGAGGCCAGGAACGAGAAGGCGAAGAACGCGCCGGCGACGACCAGGATCACCGACGGATCGACGATGCGGTGGTCGAGGATCGCCGGCACCGCGATCAGCGAGTTCTTGGCCCATTGGTGTACGCGCAACATGCGGGCGACATCGTTGAGCGAGATCTTGCCCGGATCGGCCAGAACGATGCCGTCATGCTCGGCGACAAAGTCGCGCGCCGCCCGGTCCGGGGCGACCGCATGGGCGGTGCGCGCCACCTCGAAGATGGCGACATCGTCGCGGCTGTTGCCCAGATAGTCGAAGCCCGCATCGCCGTAATCGGCGAGGAGCCGGTCGCGCTTGGCATGGGCCTTCAGGTTGATCTCGGCGTTCGAGCCGATCACCCGGTCGAACAGGTCCAGGTGCTCGGCGATCTGCTGCGCCTTTTGCGCGTCGCTGGCCGTTGCCAGCACGATGGTCCGCCCGCGCGCCTTCTCGGCCTGAAGGAAGGCGATCACCTCGGGCCGGTAGACGAGGCAGGCCGGATCGATCGTCACCCGCGAGAAGATTTCATGCTTGAATCGCGCCTTGCCCCGGGCAAGCCAGACCGGCAGCCACAGCGCGTACAGCGGGTTGGCGCGCAGCAGCGAGAACAGGCATTCCCAGAGCAGGTCCCCCGAGATCAGCGTGCCGTCGAGATCGACGGCCAGTGCAATCGACTTGTCGTCAACGCGTACGTCCATCGCCCCTGCCCTGCTTCATGCATCCTGAGATGCGCGCACGATAAGGCAAGCGCAGGCCAAATGCGGTGAATGCGCGCGGTTAACGGCGCGTTTCCGGCCGCCCTTCGGTCAGGAGCGTTAGCAAAGCGTCAATCGCGCCGTCGCGATTTGACGAAAATTCAGTTGATCACCGCATCGCCGCCCACGATCTGCAGCCTTTCGGTGCCGATCAGCGCGGCCCGGTCGCCATTGGGCAGGGTGATGAAGCAGCCCGAGGTGCAAAAGGACCGCGTCTCGCCCGCCCCGATCACCAGTTCGGACTGCACGCCGTTCTCGGTGACGATGAGCGTGCGCGGCTCGCCGTCATTGTTGACGATGCTGGCGCCATGGGCGGGGGCGGCAAGGGCGGCGAGCATGGCAAGGCTCGCCGCGAGTGCTGTGCGAAACTGGGTCATGGCATCGAACATCGGGCAAACGGCTCTCCTGCCGATGTGTGGGGATCGACGGCGCCGTCCGCAACCCCCTGTTCGAGCGGGATTGCCGCAGCGCGTGTCAGTCCTCGTCGGCATTCTTGTCGCGGCCGGCGCCATAAAACGAAAAAGGCTCCTGCCCGGCGACCGGCGCCTGCGGCACGTCGCGTTCGGGCATGGTGCGCAGATGGATGTCCTGTTGCGGGAACGGAATCTGGATGCCCTCGGCGGCGAACCGCTCGACGATGCGCATGCGCAATTCGGTGCGCACGCCCAATCCCAGCCCGATATCGGCCAGATAGGCGTAAAGGACGAAATCGAGCGAGGACGCGCCGAAATTGTCGAAGGAGACGAACGGTTCGGGAAACGACAGGATGTCGTCGTGCTCGGCGGCGATCTCCAGCAGCAGATCGTGCACGCGCCGTGCATCGGAGCCATAGGCGACCCCGATCGGGATCGCCACGCGGCCCAGCGTGTTGCGGTGCATCCAGTTGGAGACCGGCTGGTTGATCAGTTCGGAATTGGGCAGGATCAGCGTCTTGCGGTCGAACAGCTGGATCTCGGTTGCGCGCACATTGACATTGCTGACCACGCCCACGAAGCCGCCCGCCTCGATGATGTCGCCGGACTTGAACGGGCGCTCGGCCAGCAGGATCAGGCCGGAGACGAAATTGTTGACGATGTTCTGCAGGCCAAAGCCGATGCCCAGCGACAGCGCGCCGGCGACCAGCGCCAGCTGACTGAGATTGAACCCGGCCGCCGAAAGACCGATCAGCGCGGCGATCGCGATGCCCGTATAGCCCATCGCCTTGCGGATCGAGGTGCGCGCGCCCGGCTCGACGCGGCTGCGTTCGAGCACGCTCGCATCGAGCCAGCTCTGAAAGCGTCGGGTCAGCCAGTAGCCGGCGATGAACAGCGCGATGCCGACGGCGATCGAGGTGATCGAGATCGAGATCGAACCGACCGGAATATCGGTGAAGATGCGATAGATGACCGCGCGCACGTCCGACCAGCGATAGCCCCACATCAGCGCCAGCACCGGCAGGCCGATCGCCAGCACGATGACGCGCAGCCCGATGCCGGCGGCAAGGCCGAGCTGGTCGATGGTCGTCTCGGTGGCGCCGTGGCGCTCGGCCAGCCGGCGGCCCAGACCGGTTTCGGCCAGCGCGCTCGGCTTGGCGATCGCCGCCGCGGCCAGATGGCCCAGATAGAGCGTCGTCAGCACCGCGCCGGTGACGACGATCTGCTCGGCGGCGAAGCGGGCAAAGCCGATATAGCCGGCCAGCGCCATCACGATCAGAGCGCCGCCCACGGCAAGAAGCGGCCATTTGACATAGCCCGGCCAGGGCGCGGGGCGCGCGTCGCCCTCGGCCGCGAACGGGCGCAGGAAGGCGATCAGCACCAGCAGCAGGCCTGTTAGGACGCTGGCGAGCAGGCTCCGCGCGATGGTGATCGGCAGCGAAGCGCCAAGGAGCTCGTTCACGCGCTCGACGATCAGTTCGGTGACGGTCACCGCCGCCATCACCACGAAGAAGCCCTTCAGCAGCCGCGCGGCGCGGTCGGTGACGGGGATCAGGCGCCAATGCGGCACCGAGGGCGCGAACACCGCCTCCGCAAGACGCCAGATCAGGAACACGACGCCGATCCCCAGCGCCAGTTGCGTGGCGATCGCCAGTATGTCGGGCCGCAGCAGACTGAGCCGGTCGAGCATGACGAGCGCGGCGGCGAGATAGGCCCACAGCACCGCCGTCGGCAGGACCGTGTACCAGAAGGCGTTGGTCAGGCGCACGAAATCGCTGGGCGGCTCGTCCGATCGCCTGCGCGCGACCCAGATCCCGATCGTGCGCCGGAACACCATCACCGCGGCCAGCGACAGCGCCATCACCCCCAGCGCGCCGATGAGCACGCGCGACTGCTTGGTGCGCCACGTGAACGCCGCCCACGACTGGATGCGCCGCTGCAGGGCCTGGGTGCGGTCGGCGATGTCGGCGACCAGTTGCGAGCCGAAGGCGGTGGTGATGTCGTAACGTCGCGCCAGGGTCTGGGTGAACAGCGCCCGGCGGCGCTCGACGATCCGGTCAGACAATCGCCGCGCCGCGATCGACTGTTCCTCAAGCGCGCCGATGAGCTGATTGATTCGCGCCCTTTGCGCGGACAGATCCGCCCGCTGCTCGGTCGCGGCGGTCGGCTCGGCGGCCTCCGAATCGGCCGGCGGCGGCCCGATCTGATTGAGCCGCGCCTTGACCTCGCCGAGTTCGGCGGTCAGTTCGACGCCGGCGGCCAGCAACTCGTCCTGGAGCGAAGCGAGCATGTCGCCCAGTTCGGCCAGTCGCGCATCGCTGTCGCCGGCTTCGGCCAGTTCGGCGGCCACCGCATCGACGCTGCGCTGCAGGCTCTCGACACGCTGGGCGCCGTCGCCCTCGCCGGTCTGCGCCAATGCGCCCAGCGTCGTCGAAGCGATGAGGAAAAGGGCCAGAACGAAGCGGTGTAACGGCATCGGCGAGCCATATCACATTTGGTGAACCGGAAAAGCCGGGCAGAGCTTGCGGCGCGGGCGCGCCGCGTCGTAGCAATGATGGGAAAGCAGGCGATGC
This sequence comes from Roseitalea sp. MMSF_3546, assembly GCF_030732865.1. GTDB lineage: Bacteria > Pseudomonadota > Alphaproteobacteria > Rhizobiales > Rhizobiaceae > Roseitalea. Next base: position 326,240 of record NZ_JASHKB010000002.1, on the reverse strand, counting down.
ATCGCCCAAGACTTCGTCGCCGGTCAACCGGTTCCGGCCCGAAACGCCCAGGGGACATAGGCCATGGCAGAGTATTCTGCCCTGCAAGTCATTCGAAACGCGCTCGGCGGCAATGAGCACTGGAAGCCGCTATGGCGCAAGCCCGACCCCAAGCCCGCCTACAATGTCATCATCGTCGGCGGCGGCGGCCACGGCCTGGCGACGGCCTATTATCTCGCCAGCGAGCACGGCATCGCCAATGTCGCGGTGCTTGAGAAGGGCTGGCTCGGCTCGGGCAATATCGGGCGCAACACGACCATCGTGCGCTCGAACTACCTTCTGCCCGAGAACGCGGCCTTCTACGAGCATTCCATGAAGATGTGGGAGACGCTCAGCCACGAGCTCAACTACAATGTCATGTTCTCCCAGCGCGGCATCATCAACCTGTTCCACACGCCGGCCCAGGAGGACGAGGCGGCCCGGCGCGGCAACGCCATGCTGCTCAACGGCGTCGATGCGCGCTTCGTGCGGCCCGAAGAGCTCGGCAAGCGCATGCCGGCGCTCGACCTGGCCGGCTCGTCGCGGCTGCCGGTCCTGGGCGGGCTCGAACAGCCGCGCGCCGGCACGGCCCGGCACGATGCCGTCGCCTGGGGCTATGCCCGCGCCGCCGACCGGCGCGGCGTCGACATCATCGAGAACTGCGAGGTCACCGGCTTCATCCGCGACGGCACCCGCGTGACCGGCGTCAACACCACGCGCGGCGACATCTATGCGCGCAAGATCGGCGTCGCCGTCGCCGGTTCGACCAGCCGCGTGCTCGCCATGGCCGGCATCGACGCGCTGCCCATCGAAAGCCACGTGCTGCAGGCCTTCGTCACCGAAAGCGTCAAGCCGTGCCTGGACTGCGTGGTCACCTATGGCGGCGGTCACCTATACATCTCGCAGTCCGACAAGGGCGGGCTGGTCTTCGGCGGCGATATCGACGGCTACAATTCCTATGCCCAGCGCGGCAATCTGCCCATCGTCGAGGACGTGATGAGCGAGGTGGTCGAGCTGTTTCCGGCCTTTGCCAAGCTGCGGCTGCTGCGCTCCTGGGGCGGTGTGATGGACATGTCGATGGACGGCTCGCCGATCATCACCGCCGGTCCGCTGCCGGGCATGTATCTCAATGCCGGCTGGTGCTATGGAGGCTTCAAGGCGACGCCCGCCTCCGGTTTCTGCTTCGCCCACACCATCGCCACCGACGAGCCGCACCCGCTCAACGCCGCCTTTTCGCTGGACAGGTTCTACCGAGGCTACGTGCTCGACGAGAAGGGCCAGGGAGCGACGCCTTGGAAGCATTGATCGAGCCCGTCATCTCGCACCCTCGCCCTTCGTCGCTCGCATCGCGTCCCCTCATCCTGAGGTGCGAGCGCAGCGAGCCTCGAAGGGCGAGCGATGGGATGCTCGCACCTCGGGGAGAGGGTGAAAGATGATCATCCCCTGCCCTTTCTGCGGCCCGCGCGATCTGGCCGAATTCACCTATCACGGCGATGCCGCCAGGGCCGCCGCCCGACCCGCGCACGGCTCCACCGACCAGGAAGCCTGGGACCGCCATGTCTATGACCGGCGCAATCCGGCCGGCAGCCATGCCGAGATCTGGCAGCATGCGGGCGGCTGCCGCAGCCATCTGCGCGTGGTCCGCGACACCCGCACGCACGAGATCACCGAGACAACGCTGTACGCCCCGGAGGTGAGCCAGTGAGCGGCTATCGGCGCCCCAGCGGCGGCAAGGTGATCGAGCGCGGCAAGTCGATCACCTTCACATTCGACGGCAAGCAGTATTTCGGTCTTGCCGGCGACACGCTCGCCTCCGCGCTGATCGCCGGCGGCGTGTCGGTGGTCGGCCGGTCGTTCAAGTATCACCGTCCGAGGGGCATCGTCGCCGCCGGTGTCGACGAGCCCAATGCGCTGGTCACCGTGCTCGGCGACGGCGCCCGCGAACCCAATATCCGCGCCACCGAGATCGAGATCCATGACGGGCTTGTCTGCGAGAGCCAGAACCGGTTTCCCTCGCTCGATTTCGACATGCGAGCGCTCAACCAGCTCGGTGGCGATGCGCTGGCGGCGGGGTTTTACTACAAGACCTTCATGGGCCCGGCCCGCTGGCCGTTCGGCGGCACGCGCACCTGGATGGCCTTCGAGCGTCAGATTCGCCGCGCCGCCGGCCTCGGCAGGGCCGGCACCGAGTCTGACACCAGCCGCTACGATCGCGTCAACGCCCATTGCGATACGCTGGTCGTCGGCGGCGGCAAGCCCGGCATCGTCCAGGCGCTCGAGGCCGCCCGCAAGCGCCGTCGCGTGATCGTCTGCGAGATCGATCCCACCCTTGGCGGCTATGCGAGCTGGTCGGGCGATCCCGACATCAGCGCCATGATCACCCAGCTTCAGGCGATGGACAATGTGCAGATCCTGACCCGCACCACCGCCTGGGGCATCTATGACGGCAACGCCGTCGCCGCACTCGAACGCGTATCGGACCATCGCCGCGACCGCGCGCCGGGCGAAGCCCGCCAGCGCATGTGGATCATCCGCGCCGGCCATGTGGCGCTGGCCACCGGCGCCTTCGAGCGCCCGCTGGTGTTTCCCGGCAACGACCGGCCGGGCGTCATGCTCGCTTCGGCCGCCCAGCGCTATGCGGCCATGTATGGCGTGCTGCCGGGCAAGCGCATCGCCATCGTGACCAACAATGACAGCGCCTATACCAGCGCCATCGCGCTCAAGGCGCGCGATGCCAATGTCATCACGATCATCGATCTGCGCTCGGAGGTTTCCGGCGGCGCCCGGTCGATCGCCTCTGTCGCCGGCGCCAGGCTGCGCACCGGCCAGGCGGTGGTCGCGACCGCCGGTACGGGCGGGCTCGATTCCATCCAGGTCGCCCCGTTCGACCATCGAACCCGGCGGCCCACCGGCCGCTCCGAGGGCATCTCCTGCGATTGCCTGCTGATGTCCGGCGGCTGGTCGCCGGCCATCCACCTGGCGAGCCATGCCGGCGGCGCGCCGCGCTGGGACGACACGCTCAAGGCCTTTCTGGCGCCCGAAGACGGTCGCGATCTGAGCCTGCACGGCGCCGCCGCCGGCGATTTCGTGTTCGGTGCCGGGCTGTCGCCGGCTCCGGCCCCGGTCTACGAGGTGCGCGCGCCGGGCAAGGCCTTCGTCGACTTTCAGCACGATGTCACCGCCGACGATGTGCGCCTGGCCCATCGCGAGGGGTTCCATTCGGTCGAGCACGTCAAGCGCTACACCACGCTCGGCATGGCGACCGATCAGGGCAAGACGTCCAGCTTGCCCGGCCAGGCGATCCTGGCCGATGCGCTGGGCCGGCCGCTCGAGCAGGTCGGCACCACGCGCTTTCGTCCCCCCTTCACGCCGGTCTCGCTGGGTTCGATCGCCGCCGAACGTTTCGGCGATCTGCATCCCGAGCGCATCACGCCCATCCATGACTGGCACGTCAAGAACGGTGCCCGCATGGTGGCGGCCGGCCACTGGCAGCGGCCCGAATGCTACAATCGCTGGAAGGAAAGCGTCGAGCAGGCCTATATCCGCGAAGCCAAGACGGTGCGGCGCGGCGTCGGCATCGTCGATGTGTCAACGCTCGGCAAGATCGACATTCAGGGCCCGGACGCCGCCGCATTCCTCGATCGCGTCTACACCAACGGCTTTGCCCGGCTGCCCGTCGGCAAGTCGCGCTACGGACTGATGCTGCGCGAGGACGGCTTCGTCTTCGACGACGGCACGACGTGGCGGCTGGCCCCGGACCGCTATCTGATGACCACCACGACGGCCAATGCCGGCCCGGTGATGCAGCATCTGGAATACTATCTCAACGTCATCTGGCCCGATATCCGCGTCCACCTGACCTCCGTCACCGACCAGTGGGCGGCGATGGCGGTCGCGGGCCCGCATTCGCGCGACGTTCTCGCCGCGATCGTCATCGACACCGATGTCGACAACCTCACCTTGCCGCCCATGGGCATCGTCCACGGCCGCATCGCCGAGGTGCCGGTGATGATCTGCCGGCTCTCCTTTTCCGGCGAGCGCGCCTATGAGGTCTATTGCGGCGCCCATCATGGCGCCCATGTGTGGAACGCGCTGATCGCGGCGGGCGAGCCCTGGGGCATTCTGCCCTACGGCCTCGAGGCGCTGGGCGCGCTGCGCATCGAAAAGGGCCATGTCACCGGCGCCGAGATCGACGGGCGCACCACCGCGCGCGATCTCAACCTGGACTGGATGCTGTCGACGAAGAAACCGTTCATCGGCTCGGCGATGATGGACCGGCTGGGCCTGGTGCCGATCACGCGGCAGGCGCTTGTCGGCGTGGTCTCGATCAATGGCGAGAAGTTCCATGGCGGCAGCCACATCGTCGAAAGCGCCAATCCGAAAAAGCCCGGCCCCAGCCTCGGCCATGTCACCGCGATGTGCTATTCGCCGGTCCATGACCGCTATATCGGCCTGGCGCTGGTCAGTTCGGGACGCGCGCGCCTTGGCGCCCGGCTCTATGCGACCGACCCGGTGCGCAGCGCCAGCCATGTGCCCGTCGAGATCGTCCGCCACGTCATGGTCGACCCGTCCGGAGACCGCATGCATGGCTGAGCCCTTCATATCGACCCCGGTCATGGCCGCGACCGCCCAGTCGCCCATCGCCGACGCGCTGCTGCCGGGCGAATACGGCAATCTGGCCATCGGCGCGCAGGTCGCGCTGAGCGAGCGCTTCGGCCTTGCCATCTGCGACGTGTGCGCCTGGCCGGGCCTTGAGACCAAGACGGCGAACGCCATCAAGCGCGCCACCGGCCTTGCCGTGACCAAGCGCCGCGATGCGGTCGGCGAGGCCGCGCAGGGCTTTCAGCACGCCCCGGGCCGCTGGACCGTGATCGCCGAGGACCCGAGCCTCGCCGAAAGGCTGACGCGCGCGGTGAGCGCCAACGCCACCGTGGTCGACCTCGCCCATGGCCGCACCTGCCTGCGCATCGCCGGCGAGGCGGGCACGTCGGTGCTTGCCAAGCTGTTCGCCATCGATTTCGCCGAAAAGGCGTTTCCGGTCGCCAAGGGCCTTGCGACCAGCCATCACGCGGTTCTCGCGCAGATCCAGCGCGTCGACGCGCAGACGTTCGACCTGCTGGTTTTCCGCTCCTATGCGCGCACCTTCTTCCACGCGCTGACGCGGGCGAGCGAGGAGTTCGGCTACCGGATCGTTCCGCCCCGGGCCGGCGAGCCGGAAACGTAGCACGCCGCCACGGCGCGGTCGTCGCCCAGCGTCTGCAACACGAACAGTTCCTCGGCGAGCGTTTCGACGGTCTGCATGCGCAGCGCCATCGCCGGCGTGGCGGCGGCATCGAGCACGATGACATCGGCTTCGCTGCCCGCGGCCAGCGTGCCGATCCTGCCCGCCATGCCGATCGCCTGCGCATTGCCGAGCGTTGCCTGATGAAACGAACGCAGCGGGTGATAGCGCTGGTGCTGCATGTTGAGCACCTTGTAGCCCTCGTCCAGCGTCCGCAGCATCGACCAGGACGTGCCGCCGCCGATATCGGTGGCGACGGCGTGGCGCATGCCGGCCGCCTTCGCCGCGGCAAGATCGAAATGCCCGCTGCCAAGGAACAGGTTCGAGGTGGGGCAGAACACGGCGACCGACCGCGTCTCGGCCAGCCGGGCCCGTTCGCGCCCGCCAAGATGGATGCAGTGGCCCAACAGGCTGCGCGGGGACAGAAGCCCGAACCGGTCATAGACATCGGTGTAGTCGCGCGCCCAGGGGAACAGGCCCGCCACGGTCTCGATCTCGGCGGTGTTCTCGCTCAGATGGGTCTGCATCAGGCAGTCGGGATGCGCGGCGAGCAGCGCGCCGGCCGCCTCCAGTTGCGCCTCGGTCGAGGTCAGCGCAAAGCGCGGCGTGATCGCGACACCGAGCCGCCCGCGCCCGTGCCAGCGCGCGATCAGCGCGTTCGTGTCGTCATAGCCGCTCTGGGCGGTATCGGTGAGCGCCTCGGGCGCGTTGCGGTCCATCATCACCTTGCCGGCGACGATCCGCATGGACCGGCGCTCGGCCTCGGCGAAAAGCGCCTCCGCCGCAGCCCTGTGCACCGAGCCGAAGGCGACCGCGCTCGTCGTGCCATGGGCGAGGAGCATGTCGCAGAACGCCGTCGCCATCGCCGCCGCATGGGCCGGATCGGCGTATTTCTGCTCCTCGACGAATGTGTAACCGTTCAGCCATTCAAGCAGCGAGCCGGCATAGGAGGCGACCACCTGCCCCTGCGGGAAATGGATGTGCGGATCGATGAAGCCCGGCATGATCAGATGCGGCCGGTGGTCGGCATGATCGGTTCCGCGCCAGGCGAGGGGCAGGTCGGACCAGTCTCCGGCCCAGGCGATGAGCCCGTCCGCGAAGACAAGCCCGCCATCTTCGACATAGCGATAGGCGGCCGCATCGTCGGCGCCCTCGGGCTCGCGGGCGAACCACAACAGCCGCCCGCGCAGAACCGTCACCGCCTCAGCCATGGAGGACCAAACTCATGCGAAACAGGGACTTGCCGCCTATCGTTGAATCAACCTGCAAGCCGCCCATGGCGGCCGCGATCCCTGGACTATGGGCCAAGTCGGCGGCGATGAAAAGCGCCGGACGCGGGCACCGGTGGCCGCATATGCGCAAGCGTTTCGGTGACGGCGGGAAGCAAGGCCCGGAGCCGCACCGTGGCCGCGACCGCCTGCTCCGCCGCCTGCCGCATGGCGTGAGGGCGGCCGCCGGCACACCGTGACGTCATGCGTTTGCCGGAGAGAAACGAGGGGGGCTGTCCTGCTGGCGGGCGAGCCAATCACCTTTGCCGGTTGCCGCCGACGCCGATGAGGGAGTAGTCATGCATGCAACCAGCCGGATGGCCTGTCGCGAGGGTTGACGTTGAACACGACCAGATCGGGCGCGCGCCCGCGTCTTGACGATGCGGATCTGTCGTTGGCTCTTGGGAGCCGGAAGTATGACAAGAGGCTTGCCGCCCTTCAGCACAAACTTGCCCAGATCCAGCAGGCCTACCTCTTCCAAGGGCGATCGGCGGTCATCGTCTTCGAAGGATGGGATGCCGCCGGCAAGGGCGGCGCGATACGCCGGATATCGGCGGCGCTCGATCCGCGCAGCTTCAAGGTCTGGCCGATAGGAGCGCCGCGGGACTACTACATGCAAAGGCATTTCCTGCTGCGCTTCATGGAACGGTTGCCGCCCCGAGGGGCCATCACCGCGTTCGATCGATCATGGTATGGACGGGTACTGGTCGAGCGCGTGGAGGGTTATGCACCCGAACCGCGCTGGCGCGCGGCGTATCGGGAGATCAACGAGTTCGAACGCATGATTTCCGATGATGGCGTACGCCTCGTCAAGCTCTTCTTCCACATCACGCCGGAAGAGCAGCTGTCCCGGTTCGAGGAGCGCTTGCGCAACCCGATGAAACGATGGAAGCTTTCCTTCGAGGACTTCAGGAACCGCAGGCGGTGGGATGACTACGCATTGGCGATCAATGAGATGTTCGAGCGAACGTCGACCAAAGGGGCGCCCTGGACGCTGATCCCGGCCAATGACAAGAAGTACGCGCGCATTGCGGCCATGAAGACGATCGCCAAACGCCTGTCGCGCGGGGTCGATCTGTCCCCGCCGTCACTGGACGACAGCGTCATCGTTGAAGCGAGCGAGCACCTCAAGATGCGCCAATCGCTGGTCGAGAGCCTGGCCGGCCGGACCGAGTGACCGTGCGGGCCGGGGAGCCGCACAGCGCGACCTTGGGCCGGCGGGGACATGGCCGAAACCGATGGCCGGGCCGCGACAAGCCTGGACGGCGGCGGGGTCCGACACGGCCAAGTGCCTGGAATCCTTGGTGGGTGAGCAGGGACTCGAACCCTGGACCCGCTGATTAAGAGTCAGCTGCTCTACCATCTGAGCTACACACCCGGCCCATGCTTATCTAGGCCGGGCATCGGGCCGTGTAAAGGCGGACGATGAGGCCCTTGCAGCGATCGCGACGGCCCTGCGGCGACCGTCCTTAACCGGCGACCCGGTGCGCGATTGTCAGGCCGCGCGTGTGCGTTCGGCGTGCCATTCCTCCTCGATCGCCCGCACGATCGTTGCGACAAAGGCGTCGAGGTCGCCCGGATTGCGCGAGGTTATGATCGCGTCGTCGACGACGACGGGTTCATCCCGCCAGTCGGCGCCGGCATTGACCATGTCGGTCCGGATCGAATGGTAAGATGTCAGCCCGCGCCCGCGCACGGCGCCGGCTTCGGCCAGCAGCCAGGGCGCATGACAGATCGCCGCGACCGGCTTGCCCGAGCCGATGAAGGCGCCGACCAGGCGCATCACCGCCGCGTCCACGCGCAGCAGGTCGGGATTGATCTGCCCGCCGGGCAGGACCAGCGCGTCATAGGCGTCGGTGTCGATCTGCTCGGTCGTCTTGTCGACAGCGACGGTTTCGCCCCAGTCGTCCTTGTCCCAACTGCGGATCGCTCCGCTCTGCGGCGAGGCGACATCCACGGTCGCGCCTTTCTCGCGCAGCGTCCGAAGCGGCACGAACAGCTCGGATTTCTCGAAGCCGTGTGTGGCGACGATGACGATCTTTGCATCGGTGATGGAAGCCATGCCGGGTCCTCCGGGTTGCCTTTGCGGGCAACGGCGGCGGGCGGCATGGGTTCCACGCTCACATCAGCAAGCGCCCCTCGGCGACCTTGACCGCATGGCCGCCAATGCGCGCCGCATCCATCGTCCCGTTGCGGCCGGTCGCCTCGAGCCTGATCCTGGACGGCCGCCCCATGTCGATGCCCTGCTCGATCCACCAGGCGTTCGGCCCCTCGGCCAGCCCGTCAAAGCGCTCGATGGCGCCGGCAAAGGCGGCGGCGGCCGAACCCGTCGCCGGGTCTTCGGCAATGCCGTGATGGGGTCCGAACATGCGCACGCTGAACGCACTGTCGTGGCCCACGCTCTGCCGGCAGTAGAGGTAGGGGCACAGCACGTCGAGCGGGTCGAACCCGTCAAAATGCGCCAGCCACGCCGCTTCGTCGAAGCGCGCCCTGGCGATCGCCTCGCGATTGGCCACCGGCACGCACAGATACGGCACGCCGGCATCCCATTGGCTGATCACGTGGTTCTCGAAACCGATCTCGCTTGGCGCAAGGCCGAGCGCTGCCGCCACGGCGCCGGTGTCGAGCACCGGCGTTTGCGCTTCCGGCAGGCGCGGCAGGTCGAATTCGGCATAGGGCACGGCACCGCCATGCAGCGCCACGCGCACCGGACCGATCGCCTCCTCGATCACCATCAGCCGGTCCATCGGCCCGCCATCGCGTTCGCTCAGCGCGATCGCCCCGCCCACCGTCGGGTGGCCGGCAAACGGCAATTCACCGGCCGGCATGAAGATGCGCGCGGCACAGCTGTGCGCGGGATTTGCCGGCGGCATCAGGAAGATCGTCTCGGACAGGTTGAATTCGCGCGCGATCCGTCCCATCGCCGCATCGTCCAGCCCTTCGGCGTCGAAGACGACCGCCAGCGGATTGCCGGCAAAAGCCGTCTGGGTGAAAACGTCGTAGATCGCATAGGCATGGGACATGGCCGACGCTTATGCGCCAGCCGCCCCCGACGGCACAAGCCCCCAATGCAGACGCATCGCACCCGCGGCGGGCACATGGGGCCGGCACGCCGTGCCACGGTATTGCCGGCGCAAGACCGTTTCAAGCGCGCCCTGGCGGTCCCGCGCCCATCGCGCGCGCGCCCGCATTGTCCGAGAAGTGCCACAGCGCCAGCGCGCGCGCATGCGGCTTGAGCGCGTCCGCCTCCGACCTCGTGCGGATGGCGACGGTGCCGGCGATCTCGTCGTCGCCGGTCTTGGCCTGGTGCGCGCGCACCCGCCTCTCGCATTCGTCGAATGTGAGCGAAAGCCGGCAGCGCCGGGCGAGAAACCACACCGTATCGGTCCGCACCGCCCGATAGTCCGCGTCGAACGCCTCGATCGGCGGGGCAAGGCCGGTCTCCTCCTCGAGTTCGCGCCGGATATTGCCCGTCACGTCGACCCGCCCGTCGGCGGCGACGTCGTTCAGGTCCAGCGAGCCCGAGGGGAAATAGAGCTGACCGGCATTGGCCGTGTGTCCGGCCATGCGCACCGCGAGCAGCGCGCCGTCGGCGGTCACCGGCAGCGAGGTCCCGGTGATGTGGACGACACCCGAGCCGGCCTGGTTGGCGCGCCAGTAAAGGAACGTGGCGAAATCGGTGCGATGGCCCCGCGCCCGCAGCACGCCATCCTCGCACGCAACCTCGGCAAAGAGGAATTGCGGCCCGTTCCAAAGACGCGGCTTTTCGGCGCTGGCGCGCGCCCAATGCGCCGTGATCGCATCGCGATGGGCCGCCTGGAAGGCGAGCCGACCGTCGTCGATCCTCAGATCGGTCGAATCAAGGCGCAGCACCATGGCCCGCCCATACCATTGCTGGGCCGCTGCTCCGACCGCAATTCTCGCCCCTGACGCAGCCATGCCCGCGCCCGGCAATGCCGGTGGCCGGCGCGGCGGCGCCCGTTCGGCAACGCGTTTGACATGGATCAATTACATAAGCAATCATGAATATAAACGATATTTCATATACCAACGGAGGTCACCGATCCCATGTCACACCCAACCTCGCAACCGGCCCCGGCCTGGCAGCCGCTCTACTTCCTGGCGGCGCTCGGCGCGGGCGGTCTTGCCGTTTCGTTCTTCATGTATCTGATGTGGATGACGCCCCATGCCGGCCAGCCCATCCCCTCCTTCACCACGCTCGCCGCCGCCTTCGCCGAAGGCACGCTCGCCATGAACGCGCTGATCGCCATCGCCGTGGCCGGCATCGCCGTCTTCACGGTGCTGCATGTGCGGCTCGTGATCTGGAACGTTATCCGCCTGCGCGACTGGCACCCGACCGAGGCGGCGATCACCATGCGCCGCACCAACACCGGCTCGGCGATCATGGCCGTGCCGCTGACCTACGCGATGGTCATCAATGTCGGCTTCATCGTCGGCGCGGTCTTCGTGCCGGGCCTGTGGGAACGCGCCGAATGGCTGTTTCCCTTCGCGCTCGCCGGCTTCGCCGCGATCGGCGTCTACGCGCTGCGCCTGTTTTCGGGCTTCATGACGCAGATGATCGTCGAGGGCGGCTTCGACTGCGCCAAGAACAATTCGCTGTCGCAGATGCTGTCGGTCTTCGCCTTCGCCATGGTCGGCGTCGGCTTTTCGGCCGCAGCCGCGATGAGCCACAATCCCGTCGTCTCGGTGATCGGCTTTTCGGGCGCTGCCTTCTTCGTCTCGGCGGCCGTCCTGTTCGGCCTGATGTTCCTGTTCATGGGCTTCCGCTCGATGCTGGAGAACAAAGCCAACCCCGAGACCGTGCCGACCCTGTGGATCATCATCCCCTTCATCACCGTCATCGGCATCGCCCTCTACCGGATGAACATGGCGCTCGATCACAATTTCGGCGTCGCATGGCTGGCCGGCGAGAAGTTCGCCTTCCTGATCACCCTGTTCGCGGTGCAGCTCCTGTTCGGCGTGCTGGGCTATGCCGTGATGAAGCGCACGCGCTACTTCGAGACCTATGTCTCCGGACCCGAGAAATCGCCCGGCTCGTTCGCGCTGATCTGCCCCGGCGTCGCCCTGTTCGTTTTCGCCAACTTCGTCATCAACCCCGGCCTGGTCGGCCTGGGCGTGATGGAGCCGTTCTCAGTGGCCTGGTACCTGGCCTATGTGCCGCTGGTCGCGATCCAGCTTCTGACCATCCGCACCTTCTTCCGGCTGTCGGGCAAGCTGATCACCTCGGACCGGCCGGCCCCCACCGCGATGGTCCCGGCCGAATAGGGCCCCGAACATCGTCAATGATCAAGCGGGCGCTCCGGCGCCCGCATTCTATCGGGCCGATCTCAAGCTGCCAAATGTTGACCGGTGCAGTTGACAGCATATATGCTGTCAAAATGCGTGTGGTGGTCGACACCAACATCTTCGTTTCCGCCATCATGAATGCGGCAGGATCGCCACGGCAATTGCTGCGATTGTGCCTTGAAGGCCAGATGGTTCCGCTGATGGGCAATGCTCTTTACAACGAATACGAGGCGGTGCTCGCGCGACCTGCGCTGTTCGAAAACAGCCCCGTTTCGATGAAGGAGATCGAAACGCTGTTCGATGCATTTATGTCCGTCTGTGTCTGGACGCCGGTTTACTTCTTGCTCAGACCGAACCTGCCCGACGAAGCTGATAACCACCTGCTGGAATTGGCAGTGGCGGGAAATGCGCGGGCAATCGCGACAGCCAACAAGCGCGATCTCTTGGGTGGACAACTGCACTTCCCCGACATCGCCGTGGGCACCGCAAGCGAGGTATTGGAGCTCAAGGAGATGGACGAATGGCAACGCTGACAATCCGCCTTCCTGCAAGCCAGCATGAACGCCTGAAGAACCTCGCTGCCCGCCGCGGCGTGAGCCTGAACAAGATGTTCGAGGAATTCGCCGCGCGGGCGATCGCCGAGAGCGATGCGGAAACGCGTTTCCTTCTGCGGGCCGACCGGGCGGATGTGGGCGAAGGCCTCAAGGTTCTTGACCGGCTGGACGGGCACTACGGCTCATTGGAACCCTGACCGGGTGACGGTTCGCGATCCGCCGAACCCGCATCTCCCGCGCCGCGTACCGGTTCGGGCATGATCGCGGCGACCGCCGCCTTGCGGTCGGCCGCGCCGGCCACCGCCTCGCGCTGGCGTTCGAGCCGCTTGCGGTCGCGCTCGCGCACCGTGGCGATCACCGCCTTGCGCTCCGCCTCGTCGACACCGAGCAGCGCCAGCGCCCGGCCGCCCATCTCGACGCCCGCCGCCGCCGTCTCGCGCACCGCATCGTCGGCTCCCGCCTGGGCGAGCTGGATGGCGTGGATGCGGTCATAGGCGCGCGCGACCACCCGTGCCTGCGGGAACTCGCGCCGCACCATGGCGACGATCGCGTCGGTCGTCTGCGGCCGGTCGGTGCACACCGCGATCAGCCTGGCATCGGCGGCGCCGGCCGCCTGCAGCACGTCGCGGCTGGCGCCGTCGCCGAAATAGACGCGCCGGCCGAAGCGCCCCGCCTCGCGCACGCGGTCGGCATCGGCGTCCAGCAGCGTCACCGGTACGCCGTGCACCAGAAGCGGCTGCGCCACCATCTGGCCGAACCGGCCAAATCCGATGATCAGCGCCGTCCCGCCCGCGTCGGCGAAGTCCTCCTCCATGGTTTCGGGCGCCGGCTGCGACAGGAACCGCCGCAACAGGCGCTCGTTCTGCGACGACAGCGCCATCGACACGGTGACGATGGCGACCAGCACCGCCGCCGTCCGCGGGTCGATGATGCCGGACGCGGCCGCCGCCGCGAACAGCACGAAGCCGAACTCGCCATGCTGGGCGAGCGCGAAACCCAGCCGCAGCGCCTTGTCGCGGGCGGTGCCGAAGGCCCGGTTGACCAGATAGACCGCCGCCCCCTTGACGGTGACCAGCACGGGCACGGCAATCAGGATCATCAGCCAGTTGTCGGCAACCGCGCCAAGGTCGAGCGAGATGCCCACCGCAAGGAAGAACAGGCCCAGGAACAGGCCGCGAAACGGCTCGATATCGGCCTGCACCTGGTGCCGGTAGGAGGATTCGGCGAGCATGACGCCGGCGATGAAGGCGCCCATCGCATAGGACAGGCCGGCAAGCGCCATCACCAGAGAGGCGAAGATGACGACGCCGAGCGCCGCCGCCGCCATCACCTCGGGCGCCCGCGAACGGGCGAGGATGGCGAACATCGGATCGAGCGCGTAGCGCGCGACCGCGATCAGAAGCGCGATCGCCACGATGCCCGTCGCGACGGCCGCCGCATTGGCGGCCAGCGAGGCTTCGGCCCCGCCGCCCGGCGCCAGCAGCGCCACCATCAGCAGCAGCGGCACGATCGACAGGTCCTCGACCAGCAGCATGACGATGGTCGTCTGCCCGAACGGCGAGGACCGTTCGCCCGCCTCGTCCAGCGCCTTGGCGACGAGCGCGGTCGAGGACATGGCAAGCCCTGTGCCGACGACCAGCGCGGCCTGCCATTGAAGCCCGAAGGCCAGCGCGGTCGCGGTCAGCGCCGAACTGGTCGCCACAAGCTGCACGAGCCCGCGCCCGAAGATCGTCCCGCGCATCTCCCACAGCCGGGCGGGGCGAAATTCGAGCCCGATCACGAACAGGAACAGCACGATCCCGAACTGCGCGAAATTGAGCAGCGCCTCGGGGCTTTCGGTCAGCGGTGTCGCCAGCGCGATGCCGGCCACCAGGCCCGCCACCAGATAGCCGATCACCGGGCCAAGACCGAGCCAGCGCGACAGCGGCACGAAAATGCAGGCCAGCACGATCAGCGCCAGCGCCTCGGTGAAGCGCCATTCGGCCGCCGACAGCCCGAAGGGCGGGTCCGCCTGCGCGGCCACCGGCGCAACCATGGCGGCAAGCGCCACCGGCGCGGCACCGCCCACGCGCGCGATGGGCCGCCCGCCTCTCATGACCATCCAACCATCCCCGCTTTCCCCAGACCCCGGCGCGCGGCCACGCAAGTGTTCGTTCAGGTGTTCGTTTGCCGTTATCGAAGATAGCTTCGGGCCGCACGGTTGCCAGAGCAAAACACGCCGGCCGCCATCTTCGCCGCCGATGCCTTGATCGCGAGCGCCTGCCGGGCGATGGAACGGACACGATGACGCCCGACGCCGACACAGACCGACACGCCGCCCGCCCCGGCCCGGCATCCCGAGGCCTGTCGCTGTCCTGGTTCTCGCTGCTGATCGGCGTGATCTTCTTTGCCGCTTCGCTCACCCCGTCGCTGATCCCGCGCGACTTCGTCCTGCAGGGCGTTCTGGGAGGCGTCGTCGCCGCGCTCGGCTACGGGCTGGGGCAGTTCCTGATGTTCGTGTGGCGCTACATGGAACTGCCGGTGGCACAGGGCCTGACCGCGCGCGTTCTGCATGCCGGCTTCGGCGTCATGTCCGTTGGCATCGCGATCTATTTCCTGCAGCGCGCGGCGGAGTGGCAGAACTCGATTCGCGAGCGCGTCGGCATGCTGCCGGTGGACGAGGCGCATCCGCTCTACACCGCCCTGATCGCTATCGCCGTGTTCATTCCGCTTCTGGTTGCGGGCTGGGGCGTCCAGCTTCTGATGGACACCGCGCGGCGGCAATTGCAGCGCTTCATTCCGCGACGCGTTGCCAATGTCGCCGGTATTGCGCTTGTCGCCTATGGAAGCTGGGCGCTGGTCGACGGCTTCGTCATCCAGCGCTTTCTGGCCTTTGCCGACGACGTCTATGGCGAGGCGTCCGCCATGTTCGTACCCGGTGTCGCACGCCCCGACGCACCGACCCGCAGCGGCAGCGCCGCCTCGCTGGTCGCGTGGACCGATATGGGTCGCTGGGGGCGGGCCTTCGTGGCAAGCGGCCCGAGTGCCGCCGAGATCGCCGAGTTCACCGGCCGCCCGGCCGAAGCACCGATCCGCATCTATGTCGGCCGCAATTCGGCGCCCACGCCCGCCGAGCGCACCGAGCTCGCCTTCGCCGAGATGCTGCGCACGGGCGCCTTCGACCGCCAGGTGCTAGTGATCGCCATGCCCGTCGGCTCGGGCTGGCTGGATGCGGGCTCCCATGACCCGCTCGAATTCATGCATGGCGGCGATATCGCCACGGTCGCGGTGCAGTACTCCTATCTGGTGAGCTGGATCTCGCTGGTCTTCGAGACCGATGCGGGCCTTGAACAGGCCGCGACCCTGTTCGACCGCGTCTATGACCACTGGAAGGACCTGCCCGAGGACGCGCGGCCCGAACTCTACCTGCACGGCATCAGCCAGGGCGCGCTGGTCTCCATGGCCTCAGTCGATGTGCTGCAGATGCTCGGCGCTCCCATCGACGGGGCGCTATGGGCGGGCCCGCCCTTTGCCAGCGACCTCTGGCGCCAGGCAACGCTCAGCCGCAACCATGCCAGCCCGTTCCACCTGCCGGTCGTCGGCGACAGTTCGGTGGTCCGCTTTGCCAATCAGCGCGGCATCGCGGCGGCCGACGACACGCAATGGGGGCCGGTGCGCGTCCTGTTCCTGCAATACGGCAGCGACCCGATTGTCTTCTTCAATCCCCTTGCGGCGCTGCGCGAGCCCGAATGGATGACCGAGCCGCCTGCCTTCGACGTCTCGCCGCAGCTTCGGTGGGTCCCCTTCGTCACGCTGTTCCAGCTCGCCCTCGACATGGCGATCTCGCAGAACATCCGCCGCGGATATGGCCACCGCTACATCGCCGAGGACTACATACCCGCCTGGCTGGCCGTCACCCGCCCCTTGAACTGGACCGAGGCGGACACGCGGCGGCTGATGGAGCGGTTTGCGGGGTTCGATCCTGGATAAGGCAGTCGGTCGTCGGTCGATGTCCTTTCGACCGTCGTCCCACGACCCACGAACGACCCGCCCGTCAGTTCTTCTCCTTGTCGACCAGCCGGCCCTCGCCGATCCACGGCATCATGCCGCGCAGCTTCTCGCCGACCTGCTCGATCTGGTGGGCGTCATTGACCCGGCGGATGCCCTTGAAACGGGCCGCGCCGGACTTGTACTCCTGCATCCATTCGGAGGTGAACTTGCCGGTCTGGATGTCGTTGAGGACGCGCTTCATCTCCGCGCGCGTCTCATCGGTGATGATGCGCGGGCCGGAGACGTATTCGCCCCATTCGGCCGTGTTGGAGATCGAATAGTTCATGTTGGCGATGCCGCCCTCATAGATCAGGTCGACGATCAGCTTGACCTCGTGCAGGCACTCGAAATAGGCCATCTCCGGCGCATAGCCGGCCTCGACCAGCGTCTCGAACCCGGCGCGGATCAGTTCGACCAGCCCGCCGCACAGCACCACCTGCTCGCCGAACAGATCGGTCTCGCATTCCTCGCGGAAATTGGTCTCGATGACGCCCGACCGGCCGCCGCCGACCGCGCATGCATAGGACAGCGCCATGTCGTGCGCGTTGCCCGACGCATCGCGATGGATCGCGATCAGGCAGGGCACGCCCCCGCCCTTGACATATTCGCCGCGCACGGTGTGGCCCGGCCCCTTGGGCGCGATCATCAGCACGTCGACGCTGTCCTTGGGCTCGATCAGCCCGAAATGCACGTTCAGCCCATGCGCGAAGGCGATCGCCGCCCCGTCGCGAATGTGCGGGGCGATCTGCTCGCGATAGATGTCGGCCTGCAGTTCATCCGGCGTCGCCATCATCATCAGGTCCGCCCAGGCGGCGCCGTCGGGCACGTTCATGACGGTGAAGCCGTCCGCTTCGGCCTTGAGCGCGGTGGTCGAGCCCTCGCGCAACGCGATCCGCACGTTCTGGGCGCCCGAATCCTTGAGGTTGAGCGCATGGGCGCGGCCCTGGCTGCCATAGCCGATGATCAGGACCTTCTTGCCCTTGATCAGGTTCAGGTCCGCGTCGCGGTCGTAGTAAACGCGCATGTAAAGCTCCGTTCGCGTGTCAGGTCAAAGGGTCTGCTCGGTGCCGTAAAGGCGGAAGAACTGGTCGACGGCCACGCCGACATGGCCGGCAATGGCTGCATCGCCGGTGGTCGCGGGCACGCTCTCGCCGAGCATCAGACGCACATGCATGTCGCGCACCACGAGCCCGTACAACGTGTCGAAGGCCGCCTGGGTGTCGTCAAAGCGCAGATGTCCGGCGCGCCGGCCCGCCTCGAGCAACGCCTTGGCGCGCGCGGCCACCGCATGGCGCCCGCGCGCCACCAGAAGATCGCCCAGCCGCGAGCCCTCGCGGCTCGCCTGCCCGATCGCCAGCCGGTTGAGCGCCAGCGATGTCGGCCCGGACAGCACGGTCAGCAGATCGACGCCAAAGGCGACCAGATCGGCCCGGAAGCTCTCGGCCGGCCGCTGCGCGCCGCTGCCGGCGGGCGCAACGCGCACCTTGGAGGCCTGATAGGAGATCATCGCCGCCAGGACGCCCTCGCGATCGCCGAACCATTTGTAAAGGCTCTCCTTGGAGCAGTTGGCCGCCCGCGCCAGCCCGGCCGTGGTGATCGCCTTTTCGCCGCCCTCGACCAGAAGGCCGAGCGCCGCTTCCAGCACCTCCTGCTGGCGCGGCGTGTACTGCTCCTCGGCCATGGGGCCATCGCCGCCAAGGCATTCTGATTCGTCTGACATGCGGATGTGTCGGCTCATGGATCTTCCCCTGTCACCTCTTAGTACCGTACGGTACGGTACTGTGTCAAGCGGCGCTTGCGCCCGCTTCAGCCAAGAACCGTCAGGAAACGCCTGACGGCGCCCGCCATGCCGAATTCGAGCGCATCGGCCGTCAGCCCGTGCCCGATCGACACCTCGGCGAGATCGGGCACACGCCCGACCAGCCCCGGAAGGTTGTCGACGGTCAGGTCGTGACCGGCATTGACGCCGAGCCCGGCGGCCCGTGCCGCATCGGCGGTCTCGCCCAGGAGCGCGAGCTGCCGCGCCGCCCCGGTCGCATCGTCATAGCATGCGCCATAGGGGCCGGTATAGAGCTCGATCCGGTCGGCGCCGGTGGCCCTTGCGGCGGCGACGCCCGCCTGCCCCGCATCGGGATCGCAGAACAGCGACACGCGCATGCCGCCGCGCTTGAGCCGCGCCACCGTCCGGGTCAGGAAATCGGCATGGGCGGCAAAGTCCCAGCCATGGTCCGATGTCGCCTGCGCCGGATCGTCGGGAACCAGGGTCACCTGTTCGGGTTGGTGTTGCTCGACCAGCGCGAGAAACTCCTCGGACGGATAGCCCTCCACATTGAACTCGGCATCGGAAAACCCATCGTCGAGCAGCGCGCGCAAGGCCGGCAGGTCCGCAAAGCGCACATGGCGCTGGTCGGGGCGCGGATGCACGGTCAGCCCGTGTGCGCCGGCCTCCAGCGCGATCCGGCCCAGACGGGTCACCGACGGCCAGGGCAGATCGCGCCGGTTGCGCAACAGCGCGACGGCATTGAGGTTGACGGAAAGTCGTGTGGCCATGGTCAGCCGATCCCCGCAAAGGCTTTTTCCGGTTGATATAGCGCAATGCCGCCCCGCGCCAGCCATAGGATTTTTCGCTCAATTGATTGCCGTGAAATGCGTTCCTGGAGACATTCATGATCGTTGTTGAGGAGCTGTCGCCCGGCGTGATTTCGCTGGATGTGACCGGACGGCTCGAAAAGACCGATATCGAGCACGCCATCACCGAACTCGAAGCGGCGCGCGAGGCTCATGAAAAGATCAGCCTCGTGGTCGATCTGACCGGCTTTGCCGGCATGACGGCCGAGGCGCTGATCGCCGATCTGCGCTACGGCTTCTCCCAGATCAACGAACTGGACCATTACCAGCGCATCGCCGTTCTTACCGGCCATGAATGGATCGAGACGCTGATCTGGCTCGAGGGCAAGGTGTTCCGCTCGCTCGACATTCGCTGCTTCAAGCCAGACGAGCGCCAGCGCGCCCGCGCCTTCGCCAATGGCATGCAGGTGCCGCCCGCCGCGCGCAAGCCGGCGATCGTGCGCGTGCCGACCGACCGCGCCGACATGCTGGCCTTCAGGATCACCGACAAGGTGCGCACCGCCGACGCCAAGGCGGTCATGGGCTTCCTGTCCGATGCCTACCAGCGTCACGAGCGCATCGACCTTATGGTCATCGTCGACGAATTCGAGGGCTTCGAGCCGAAAATGCTGTTCGAGGGCGCAACCTGGAGCACCAAGGGATCGAGCCTGTCGCATGTGCGCCGCTATGCGATCGTGGGCGGCCCCGCGGCGCTGCGGTCGACGGCGAGCTTCATGGGCGCGTTCATGCCCGTCGAGATCAAGGCCTTCGAGCGCGATGAGGAGGACGCGGCCTGGAAGTGGCTCAATGCCGGCCCGCTGCTCGCCGCTTGAACGCGCCGCACGCCCGTCATAGGGCTGATGCGCCAACGCTCCATGACCCGACTGACCGTCACCGATTCGCTGTGTCTGCCCGGCGACCCTGCCCGTCCCAATGAGGATCGCGTGGGCCACACCGGCACGTGCGCCTTTGTCATCGACGGCGCCACCGGCCTTGGCGGGTCGGTCGCCGGCAGCGCCGAGGGCACCGACGCGGCCTGGCTCGCCGCCTTCGCCGCCGCGCACCTGAAGGCCGGCCTCGCCGCCGATCCGGACGCCGATATCGGCGCGCTTGTCGCCCGCACAAACGCTGCCGCGCGCGCCCATCTGACAGACCGCACCGATCTTGGCGCGCTCGAACGCTGGGCCTGGCCCGTCGCCGGTTTCCTGCTGGCGCGGATGGAGGGCCCTTCGCTCGCCGCCCACGGCCTGGGCGATTGCGTGCTGTTCCTCGCCGGCGCCGATGGCCCGGCCCGGCGCCACTGCCCGCTCGGCGACAACCACGCCCGCGAGGCCGAAGACGCCCGCGCGGCGATCGCCCGGCGCGGCGGCCTCCGGGGCGGCCATGCCGCCGAGGGCGACGCGATCGAGCAGCAGCGTCAGCGCGCGCTGCGCGCCCGCTACAACACGCCCGGCGGCCCGCTCTACACGCTCGGACTGGTGCCCGAGGCCGGCGCCCATGTCGTCCGCGCCGCATGGCCGGTCGCCGCGCCGGCGCGCGGCATCGTGTGCACCGACGGCTTTGCCGCCCTCGTCGACCGCTATCGCCGCTATACGCCAGGCAGCCTGATCGACGCGGCCAGCGACGTCGGCCTTGCCGCCCTCGGCAAGGAACTGCGCGCCATCGAGCGCGTCGAGGATCCCGAAGGGCACATCTATCCGCGCATGAAGGTGTCCGACGACGCCGGCGCCGTCCTGTTCACCCTCACTTGACGCCTGTTCACCCTCACTTGACGATCGTGAGCCGCTCGGCCGCCCGCGTGATCGCCGTATAGAGCCAGCGCTCGCGCATGTCGCGAAAGGCGAAGCTCTCGTCGAAGACCATCACATCGTCCCATTGCGAGCCCTGCGCCTTGTGCACGGTCAGCGCGTAGCCGAAGTCGAAATCGTCGAACCGGCGCTTGAGCTGCCAGGCGATATCGGCATCGGGGTCCTCGAAGGCCGCCTTGAGCAGCCGGATCTTGGCGACACCGCGATCGGTGTCGCCGTCATCGGGCGCCACCAGCAGGTTTATGCCGGGCTTGGACGTCTGCTTGGACGCGGTCATCACCTTCCACAGCGAGCCGTTCAGCAGCCCCTTGGCAGGATCGTTGCGCAGGCAGACCAGCTTGTCGCCGGCCTGCGGATAGGGTCCCTCGAAACCTGCCAGCTCGCGCAGGCGCTGATTGTAGCGCCGCCGCGTGCGGTTGATGCCCACGAGCACCTGGTCGGCCCGGGTGACCATCTCGGTTTCGAGCTCCGACTTGCCGATGATGCGCGCCGTGCCGTAGTCGCCATGCATCAGCTCCCGCCCCTCGCGCACGTCCATCGCCATGCGCACGATCGGGTTTTCCGCAGCCTGGCGGTGGATCTCGGTCAGAAGGAAGTCGGGTTCGGCGTCGGTGAAGAAGCCGCCGCCGGAGATCGGCGGCAATTGCCCCGGATCGCCCAGCACCAGCACCGGCGTGCCGAAGCTGAGAAGATCGCGCGCCAGTTCCTCGCCGACCATCGAGCATTCGTCGACAATGACCAGGCTGGCACGCGCAATGTCCGAACGCCGGTTGAGCGCGAAGGTCGGCGCGAAGCCCTTCTTGCCGGTGATCTCGTCCTCGACCTCCTCCTCGCCGCGCGGCCTGTAGATCAGCGAGTGGATCGTCTTGGCGTTCGCGGCACCCTTGGCGCGCATCACCTGCGCCGCCTTGCCGGTGAAGGCGGCGAACTGCACCTCGCCATCGACCCCTTCGGCGAAATGCCGCGCCAGCGTGGTCTTGCCCGTGCCGGCATAGCCGAACAGGCGGAACAGCGGGCTGTCGCCGCGCTTGAGCCAGTCGGCCACGGCCACCAGGGCTTCGTCCTGCTGCGCAGAAAGCTGCATGGGCAGGGTCTACGGGATTCGAGCGCTGCGCGCCATAGATTGCGGCCGCCGCTATTCGCGGTTGAGCACCCGCTCGACGACGAAATTGCCCAGCCGGCTGGCATCGAACTCTTCCATGATCCGGCCCTTGTCGTATTCGGTGTGCAACCAGTCGCGAAAGCCGATGCCCCGCGCCGCATGCGCGCGCCCAAAGGCGGCGATGAAGGCGTCGAGCACGCCCGTCTTGGCCCGCCGGATGTGCAGATAGCGCAGCGAGAGCTGCCGCGCGGCCTCATCGGGTGGCCGCCCCTCCCACAGAAGATAGAGAGCGGCGCCCAGCCCGGCCCGGTCGGCACCCGACTTGCAGTGCATCACGAGCGGCCGCTCGGCCGTCTCGAACACCTCGAACAGCGCCTCCACCTCCTCGGGCGTCGGCGGCATGCGCGAATAAAGGCGCGCATCGACGAGCCGCATGCCCAGTTCGGCGCAGATCTCCTTTTCGAGTACGTACGAGCCCCACAAGGACGGTCCGCGCAGATTGACCACGGTGCGGATGCCGCGCCTTTGAAGGTCCCTGAACTGGACCGGCGAAGGCTGGTTCGACCGCCACACGCCCGGCGCGAACTCGTGCAGATTGCGCCAGCCGAGCCGCAGCACGCCATGATCGAACATCATCATGTCGAAATGCGCACTGAAGCGATTGGCCGGCAGCGAAAGGTCGCGCATCCAGCCCTCGCGCCAGCGGTCCTGGCGCTGGCGAAAGGCGTCCTTGAAGGCTTCGATCACGGCATCACGCGCGGCGCCCTACATCGCCTCGGGTCCGCGCCGCATGGCGGCCACGCCCGTCCGGCACACCTCGACGATGCCGAGCGGCGCCATGATGGCGATGAACTGCTCGACCTTGTTGGTCCGCCCGGTCAACTCGAAGACGAAATGGTCGACATTGGCGTCGATCACATTGGCCTTGAAGGCGTCGGCCAGCCGCAGCGCCTCGAGCCGGTTCTCGCCCGTGCCGCGCACCTTGACCATGGCCAGTTCGCGCTCGAGCGGTTTCTCGTAGCCCTCGTGATGGGCGATCACGGTCAGGTCCGTCACCCGGTGCACGGGCACCATGCGTTCGAGCTGGTTGCGGATCTGTTCGAGCACCTGCGCCGTGCCGCTGGTGACGATGGTGATGCGCGAAAGGTGCTTTTCGTGCTCGGTCTCCGAGACGGTCAGGCTCTCGATATTGTAGCCGCGCCCCGAAAACAGCCCGATCACCCGCGCCAGCACGCCCGGCTCGTTGTCGACCAGCACCGACAGGGTGTGCCGTTCGGGAGCCTGGGTGTCGCGGGTGATGAAATAGGCCGAGGCCGGCGCTGTCTGCGAATTTGCCATTGCTGCGGTCCGATGCGTCAAAGCCGTTCATTGGCAGGGATTGGCCGGGCGTTCAAGTCGGCCCGGTCAACTGGCGCTGAACCTTTGCCCGTTTCGCGAATTACCCGCCAAGAGGGGCAGGAACGCGCCCCTTGGAAAGCCGGAGCCAGGCTCCGCCAGCAGGAATTCATCGGAGGAGACGATGCGCAAGGCACTCAGGACGACCGCCAGCGTCATGGCGCTGACCCTCGTGGCCCGAACCGCCACCGCCCAGCAGACCGACACCGGTCAGATGGTGCGCGACGCATGTCGCGACATCATGGACCGCGGCGGCGCGCAGGTCGAAACCGGCCAGATGCAGAACGGATCGAACACCGCGACCATCATCAATGTCTGCCGGGACATCCTGGCCGAGGCGGGCGATGGCAACGGGCAGCAGACCTCGCTGCGCGAGGATGCCGGCGTCCAGCCGGGCGAGACGATCCCCCAGGACGTGCCGGACTACAATGCCGAGACGGACGCGACTGTGTCGGCCGACGCGATGATGGACGAGTTCGAACCGCTCGACGCAATGGACGATCCCACCGAGCAGGTCCGCGAGGCGACCGAGCAGGGTGAGATCGACCAGGCCGACACGCAGCAGGCCGCCGCGGCCGAAGGCACCAATCGCGACATCGACATGCAGGCTTCCGAAGGCACGGTGGCAAGCCGCTACCAGCCCCTCGATGGCGGCGCCGAGGATCCCGACGCGGTGATGACGGCGCCGGGCGCCGGTGACACCGAAGTCGCCGAAGGCACCATCGCCGAACGTTACGAGCCCATCTACGACGAGCAGGAGGAGCGCGAGAGGGCCGACCGGGCCGATGGCGAAACCGACATGAGCGAAGGCGCCATTGCCGAGACCTAAGACGATTTCGACGAGACGATCGATCCCGCCGACGCCGCCAAGGCCGAGGGCGACCGACAGCTCGAGGACCCCGGGAACGGCCAGCAGACCGCCGCCAAGGACCCGGCAAGGGCCGAACCGGATGACGAGCCCATTCCAGCCGAGCGAAGCCAGACCGGACTGGCGCCCGACGATGCCGGCGAGGACGCCATGGCCGCCGATAACGGTGAGCAGACGGCCGATGCGCAGCAGGGCGAGGACGCGCAGGCCGATCAGCGCCAGCAGGCGCGCCGGGCCTTCGCGCTCGCCCAGGCCGTCATGCCCTATGTGCGCTTTACCGGGTGGCGGCGCACGCAGGAAGCCGACAGCGCCTTTGTCTTTGCCGGCCGCAACCGGTTCACCAACTGGCCGACCGCCGTCTACATGACCGCCGACGGTTCGATCACCGAGATCAGGGAGCGCATTCCGCTGCGCGCCGTCCCGCGCGACCTGCGCCGCGATATCGGCGAGGAGATCAGCGGCCTGCGGGTGTCGTCGGTCGAGCGCAGCCTGCGCGAGGACTTCGATGTCTACTACGAGTTCGACGCCGTCCTGCGCTCGGGCCGGCCGGTCGAGGTCGAAATCCGTGCCGATGGTGAGGACTTCACGCTCAGTTCGGCCGTCAACAACTGACGGCGTTCAGCCGTGATCGCAAGCGCCCGGCGGCATGGCTGCCGGGCGTTTTCATTGCTGCGGTGCGACCGGCACCCGGCCCGCGCGCCCCGCGCCGATGCGCGCGACGACAAGGCCCGCCACGATGCAGCCAAGCGCCAAGACGGCGCCGAACCCCGGCCGCTCGCCCGCGAGCCCCACGCCGATGATAAAGCCCGCCACCGGCACCAGCAGGTTGATCTGCCCGAAGAACGATGCACCCTGGCGCTCGATGAGCGCGAACATCAGGAAGGCCCCGCCGGCCGTGGGCATGACGCCCAGCGCGGCCAGCGCGGCAAGCGAATCGCGCGATGGCGAAGCGGAGAACGGCGCCTCGACGATGAAGGCAAGCACCGCCGAAAACAGCACCGACCAGCATGTGAGCATGACGAAGAAGGCGATCGGCGGCCGATGCACCAACCGCTTGACCAAAAGCGCGTTGACGCCATAGCTGGTCGCCGCGCCCAGAAGCGCCAGTTGCCGCCAGACATCGCGGCCCAGCCCGTCGCGCAGCGCCGGCCAGAACAGGATTGCAAGACCCACAAGGCCAAGCAGCACACCGAAAACCTTCGGTCCGCTGAGCTTCTCGTCGGGCGTCGCGAAATGCGCCAGCACGATGACCACAAGCGGCATAAGACCCATCAGGATCGCCGCCAGCCCGCTGTCGACCACGGCAACGCCCCAGTTGATCGCGGTGAACGGGACCACCGTACCGGTCAACGCGCAGGCGGCGATCAGGACATGCTCGCCCATGCTGGGACGGAACCATCGCGTGCCGATGACGAAAGCGACCGCAACAAAGCACCCGAACGCGATCGCCTGGCGCAGCGCGGTCAGCGTAAGCGGGTCGAAATCGGCGACCGCGATCTTCGATAACAGGAACGCACTGCCCCAGATCAGCGACAGCGTGCCCAGAAGTGCATAGTCGGCCGGCCCCGGCGCCGGCCGGTTCATGGCTCGTGCCGAAAGGCGGGATCAGACAAGGGCCTTGCCTTCCGCGCCGATCGCATTGGCGACGGCCTCGTCTGTGGCCTCGTCCGGCAGCAGCATCTCGTTATGCGCCTTGCCCGACGGGATCATCGGAAAGCAGTTCGTCAGCGCCGAGACCACGCAATCGAAGATGACCGGCTTGTCGATCTCCACCATCTCGGCGATCGCCTCGTCGAGATCGCCCGGCTTCTGGCAGCGTATGCCGTGCGCCCCGTAGGCCTCGGCCAGCTTGACGAAATCGGGCATGGCCTCGGTGTAGGAGTGCGAGCGCCGGTTGCCGTGCAGCAATTGCTGCCACTGGCGCACCATGCCCATGTACTGGTTGTTGAGGATGAAGATCTTGATCGGCGTCATGTACTGGATCGCCGTCGACATCTCCTGGATGTTCATCTGGATCGAGGCATCGCCCGCAATGTCGATGACGAGCGCGTCCGGGTGGGCGATCTGCACACCCAGCGCCGCCGGCAGGCCGTATCCCATCGTGCCCAGCCCGCCCGACGTCATCCAGCGATTGGGCTTTTCGAAACCGAAGTACTGCGCCGCCCACATCTGGTGCTGGCCGACCTCGGTGGTGATGAAGGTATCCCGGCCCGATGCGCGCGTCGCCTCGTAGAGTCGCTGGATGGCGTATTGCGGCATGATCACCGCATCCGAATTGGTATAGGCCAGGCAGTTGCGCGCCTTCCACTTGCCGATCTGCTCCCACCAGGGCGCATGCGCCTTGCGGTCCGGCCCGTGCCCGCCATCGCGCCAGGCTTCGAGCAGGGCCTCGAGCACATGGGCGACATCGCCGACGATGCCGACATCGGTATGCACGACCTTGTTGATCGAGGACGGGTCGATGTCGATATGGATCCTGCGCGAGCCCGGCGAGAACTTGTCGACGCGGCCGGTGATGCGATCGTCGAAGCGCGCCCCGATATTGATCATCAGGTCGCAGTCGTGCATGGCCATGTTGGCTTCATAGGTGCCGTGCATGCCCAGCATGCCGATCCAGTTCTCGCCCGAGGCCGGATAGGCGCCAAGGCCCATCAGCGTCGAGGTGATCGGAAATCCGGTTGCCGCGACCAGCTCGCGCAGCAGCGCGCTCGCCCTGTCGCCCGAATTGATGACGCCGCCGCCCGAATAGATGACCGGCCTTTTTGCCTGCGCCATCAGCGAGACGGCCTGCGCGATCGCGTTCGGATCGGCGTCGAGCCTTGGCTGGTAGCTGATCCGTTCATGGGCGATGTCCGGGCCGCGATACGTGCCGGTGGCGAACTGCACGTCCTTGGGGATGTCGACGACCACCGGACCCGGCCGGCCGGTCTGGGCGACACGGAACGCCTCGTGCAGGATGCGTGCGAGATCGTCGACGTTCTTGACCAGCCAGTTGTACTTGGTGCACGGCCGGGTGATGCCGACCGTGTCGCACTCCTGAAAGGCGTCCGAGCCGATCAGCGTCGTCGGCACCTGGCCGGTGATGCAAACCAGCGGCACCGAATCCATCAGCGCATCCTGCAGCGCGGTCACGGTATTGGTCGCGCCCGGCCCCGATGTCGCCAGAACCACGCCCACCCTGCCGGTCGAGCGCGCATAGCCCTCGGCCGCATGCCCGGCGCCCTGCTCGTGCCGCACCAGAACGTGCTCGACGTCCTCCTGCTGGAAGATCTCGTCATAGATGGGCAGGACGGCGCCGCCGGGATAGCCGAAGATGTGCTTGACGCCATTGTCCCTGAGCGCCTCGATCACCATCTCCGCGCCCGTCATCTGCCTGTCCGCTTGTGTCTGGGGTCTGGCGTCCATGTCACTGTTCCCGTCTCGGCTGGGCGTCCCTTGGGGACGTTGTCATACAATCGATCGTGATTAAGGCAACAAAAAAGGCCCCCTGGGGAGCCTTGGTCGAACGCGCATGGGTGGTCTCGCCCGGTGGCTACGCCACCTTGCCCATGCGCGGTCCTACGATAAGCGACATCGAGATCATGAGCCGTATTTAGCATGTCGCCGCGCCCGGTCAACCGTCCTGCGCCGGTAACCGTATCGCGTAGCCATTCCTTAACCGCGTGCGGGTAGCCTCACCCGGCTAAAAAGGGATCGGCTCTCATGTACCGCGACACCAGCCCCGGTCCGGCCCAGACGAGCGGAACGGAGGGAACCGATCCGCGGACGCTGCGTCGCAACCGGACCCAGGGCCACGTCATCGAGTGCGACGGCACCCGCGCGGTGATCAGCGCCGTCATGCCGCCGGACGATTCGCTGAGCGCCGACTACTGGGCGGTCGGCACGCTGATCACCATCCGTTCGCAGTCGCTGCGCACGGTGGGCATGCTCTACAGGATCGACACGCCCGACGGCGACTGGTCCAACGACGGGCCCAA
This sequence comes from Roseitalea sp. MMSF_3546, assembly GCF_030732865.1. Classification (GTDB taxonomy): domain Bacteria; phylum Pseudomonadota; class Alphaproteobacteria; order Rhizobiales; family Rhizobiaceae; genus Roseitalea. The sequence goes on along the minus strand of NZ_JASHKB010000002.1, from coordinate 298,026 downwards.
CCGCCTGCACGTGCATGTCGAACTTGTCGGCGAGATCCGCGATGATGCGGCCGGCAAGCCTGTCTTTCTTGGCGGGCTGTCGGCCTATCCGCATCTTGGCGCGATCGCCCACCGCATCCGCAGCGACGATCTCAAGGCCATCTTCGCCAATACCGACAAGACCGCCGTCAGCCTTGGCGAACTGTCGCAGAACCGCGACGTGCCGGCCATGCTGTCGATCGACCAGCTCATCTCACGCCACTTCGCCGTGGTCGGCACGACCGGCGTCGGCAAGTCGACGGCGGTGTGCCTTCTGGTGCGCAAGATCGTCAGGACGCGCCCGGATCTGGGCATATTGCTTCTCGATCCGCACAACGAGTTCGCCTCCGCCTTCCCCGACATTTCCGAGACGATCAGCGACACCTCCCTGGACCTGCCATTCTGGATCTTCCGGCTCGAGGAATTCGTGGAGGTGCTCTTCCGCGGCCGCCGGCCCGATCCCGAAGAGGTCGATATCCTGCGCGACATGATCCCGCTGGCCAAGCAGCGCTTCCGCGGTGACGCCTCGACCACCCTGCGCAAGCCCCGGCGCGGGCAGTCGCTGACCGCCGACACGCCGATCCCCTATCGCATCGCCGATCTTCTGGCGCTGATCGACGAGCGCGCCGGCCAACTCGACCAGCGCGACGCGCGCGCCCATCTCAAGGCCCTTTCGGCCCGCATCAACTCGATCGTGCACGACCCGCGCTACCACTTCATGTTCGCCAACCGCGCGATCGTGGACAACTTCGCCGACGTGCTTGCCCACATCTATCGCGTGCCCGCCAATGGTCGCCCGGTGACCATCTTCCAGCTCAACGGGCTGCCTTCGGAAGTCGTCAACGCGGTCGTCAGCGTGCTGTGCCGGCTGGCCTTCGACCTGTCGGTCTGGTCGAACGCGCGGGTGAAGACGCTGGTCCTGTGCGAGGAGGCGCACCGCTACATTCCCGCCGATCCCGATGCCGGCTTCGGGCCGACGCGGGCCGCCATTGCCCGCATCGCCAAGGAGGGGCGCAAATACGGCGTCAGCCTGGGCATCGTCACCCAGCGTCCCAGCGAGGTCGATGCGACCATCCTGTCGCAATGCTCGACCATGCTCTCCATGCGGCTGAGCAACGATGCAGACCAGGAAATCATGCGCAAGGCGATCTCGGGCGCCTCGCGCTCCTATATCGGCTTTCTGCCCTCGCTCGCCAACCGCGAGGCCATCAGCTTCGGCCAGGCGGTCACGACGCCGATGCGCATGATGTTCGAAGCGGTGCGCGAGGCCGAACTGCCCGGCAATCACCTGTCGACCGACACCGGCGGCGCCGACGAGCCGGTCGACCTTAATGCCATTCTCAAGGTGATGCGCGATCCGGGCGCCAACGAGGCGGCCGACACGGCCTATGAATTGGAGGAAGCCTGCGCACCAATCGACGACCAGCGGCCCTCCCTGCCCGCGGACGGCCCTGCTCCCGCTCGGCCGGCGGCCGAGGCGGGTGGGCGCGAGGCCCTTTTCACCTATGAGGGTCCCTTGCGTCGACAGTCCGATCAGCCCGAGGCCCGCAACGTGCGCTCGGGCCGGCGCTTCACCGACCCGCCTGCGCCCGACCGGACCGGGCCGTCCGGTTCGAGCCGGGAGTTGATAAGCCGGTTCCGAAAATAGGCTGGGCCGGCGCGGCGGGCCTGGCCGTTTCGCTGGCCTGGCCGGTGGATGCGACCCGGTTGCGGCCGCCGCTCTTTGCCGCATACAGGTTCTCGTCGGCGCGCTTGATCAGCGCCTGGGCGTTCTCACCGCCGTCCCAGACGGCGATGCCGAAGCTGGCCGTGATCGGCACCCGGGTCTCCTTGAGCACGACCGGCAGATCGGCGATCGCCGCCCGGATCCGCTCGGCGATGCGTTGCAGGGCCGGCGCATCGGTGTTGGGCAGGATGACGGCGAACTCCTCACCGCCGATCCGCGCAAGCACGTCGTGATAGCGCGTGTGCTGCAGGAGGCAAAGCGAGACCGCGCGCAACACCATATCGCCGCCATCGTGCCCGTAGGTATCGTTGACCTGCTTGAAATGGTCGATATCGAGGATCAGCATCGCCAGCGGCCGGTCGATGGATCCGAACTCGCGCATGAACTCGCCCAGCGCGTCGTCGAAGTAGCGCCGGTTCTGCAGACCGGTCAGCGGGTCGGTCAGCGCGGCCTCCATGTACGACCGGCTCTCGCGCGCCAGCCGACCCCGCTCATGGGCGTCGCGCCTGATGACCGGGTAGAGCCAGGCCAGGCCGAACAACACCGCCGCGATCAACACGATCGTGACAAAGCGTGACAGGATGACCGGCAGCCCCGCCGGATCGGTCCAGGCGCCGGGCCCGCCGGGCCAGGGTCCGCTCACGATGTCCGCGACGAACCATGAAGCGACCGCGGCCACACCAAGGGCCGTAACATAGGCCAGAATCCCCAATTCCGCACGACTGAGACGCATCATGCCCTTCACTGCAACCACTGCATCACGGACTACAACCACCGCGTAAAGGAAGCGTGCACCGGCCGTTGAAATCGCACCGGGCCGGTCAACGATCGGGTAGCCATCCGCAGCGGTTTTCCTTCAGCCCGGACAGGGCGGCGAAGACGCCGTTGGCGGCTCGCCCGCCATCACCACCTGCCAGTCCGAGCCGCCCTGATTGCGCCACCAGCTCATCTGGCGCTTGGCATATTGACGCGTGGACGCCGTCAGCCGGGCGAGCGCTTCGGTCCTGTCGATGTGCCCGTCGGCCAGCGAGCCCAGTTCGCGCACCCCGATCGCCTTCATGGCCGGCAGGTTCGGGTCGAGCCGCATGGCGCGCAGCCGCTGCACCTCCTCGATCCCGCCCGATTCGATCATCGCCGCCGCGCGGGCGGCGATCCGCCGATGCAGTTCCGAGCGCTCCGGCAGCAGCAGATGACGCGTCGCGATCGCCGCGCGGTCGATCACAGCTGTCCCGGCCCGGCTTTGCCACTGCGCGATCGATCGACCGGTCGCCTCCAGCACCTCGAGCGCGCGCACGATCCGCTGCCCGTCGCCGGGCTCGAGCGTGGCCGCGACACCGGGGGCGCGGCTGGCCAGCAAGGCATGCAGCGCCGGCGCGCCGCGCTCGGCCAGGGTCGCCCGCCACCTCGCGCGCAGATCGGCCGGAACGTGGGGGATCGGCGACAGGCCCTCGGTCAGCGCCCGGAAATAGAGCCCCGTGCCGCCGACGAACACCAGCGGCAGGTCGGCCGGCAGATCGGCCAGCAGCGCGGCGACATCGCGCGCCCAGCGCCCGGTCGAATAGGCCACGGCAGGCGAGACATGCCCGTAAAGATGATGGGGCACGCGCGTCAGCGCCCTGCCATCGGGCCGCGCCGTGACGATGCGCAAAACGTCATAGACCTGCATGGCATCGGCATTGACGATATGGGCGCCCGAGCGCTCTGCGAGCGCCAGCGCATGGCGCGACTTGCCGCTCGCCGTCGGCCCCGCTATCAGGGTGATCGATCGCATCGTCCCTTCCGAGCGCCCCTGCCCGCCAGCGCGGCGCGCCTGCCAGTTTCTTCGCCCATGTCCCACATCGTCACCCTGATTGCCAATCCCGCGCGGCCGGTTCTCGACGCGGCGCTCGCTGCCCGCGCCGCCGACGCCATCGGCGCCCGCGCCATGGACTGGCTCGCACCGGGGATCGCCGTCGATCTGTCCGTCGATCGCCCGGCGGCCGGCATCGACGCGCTGACGGAGGCGCTGGGCGCGGCGCCCGTCGATCGCGTCGTCCAGCCGGCCGACGCTACCGGCCGCCGCAAGAAGATGCTGCTCGCCGACATGGATTCGACCATGATCGGCCAGGAGTGCATCGACGAACTGGCCGCCGAAGCGGGGATCAAGGACAAGATCGCGGCCATCACGGCGCGCGCCATGGCCGGCGAGATCGCCTTCGAGGGCGCCTTGCGCGAGCGCGTGGCGCTGCTCGAAGGTCTGCCGGCGACGGTCATCGACCATGTCATCGCATCGCGCATCGCGCTCGCCCCCGGCGCCAGGGAACTGGTCGCGACCATGCGCGCCAATGGCGCATGGTGTGCGCTGATCTCGGGCGGCTTCACCGATTTCACGGCCCGGATCGCCGAGCAGGTCGGCTTTGACGAGCACCGGGCCAACCGGCTGGTGCACAAGGACGGCCGGCTGTCGGGCACCGTCCACGAGCCGATCCTGGGCCGGCAGGCCAAGGCCGAGGCGTTGCTGGACATCGCGGCGCGACACGGGCTCACGCCGGCCGATGCCATCGCGGTGGGTGACGGCGCCAACGATCTGGGCATGCTGGAACTGGCCGGTTTCGGCGTTGCCATGCACGCCAAGCCGGCCGTCGCCGAACAGGCCGCCATGCGCGTCGATCATGGCGACCTGACGGCGCTCCTGTACATTCAGGGCTATCGGGCCGACGAGATCGTGGGCTGACGATGCGGCGCTGCGGTGGCCTCGCCCACGGCGCCGCCCCTCACCGTGACGCGGCAAGACCGGGAGGGCGACGCCCTCCTAATCGATGCGGATCGTCACGAAGCGCAGCGCGCCGTCCGAACCGGCCAGCATCAGCAGCGCATTGCGCCGGTCGCTCTCGCGCAGTTTCTCGATCGCTTCTTCGACCTCGGCCGGCGTGGACACCGCTTCCTGGGCGATCTCGACGATCACCTCGCCGGCGCTGACATCCTTGTTGTCGGCGGCCGAGCCGGGCTCGACTTCGGTGATGACGACGCCGCCGGTCACCTCGTCGCTGATCGAGAACTCTTCGCGGCGCGCCTCGTCGAGTTCGGCCAGCGTCATGCCGAACATCTCGATGGTCGCTTCCTCGTCCTGGCCCGTGGGCTCGGTGGCCAGCGCCAGCCGCTCGCCATCCTCGAGCCGGCCGAGCGTGACGTTGACGGTCTGCTCCTCGCCATCGCGCAGAACGACCACCTCGACTTCCTTGCCGACCGGCGATTCGGCCACCACGCGCGGCAGTTCGCGCATGGATTCGACTGGCTTGCCATCGAACTCGATGATGACATCGCCGGGCTCGATGGAGCCGTCATCGACCGGGCCGCCCTCGATGACGCCGGCGACCAGGGCACCTTGCGCCATCTCCATGCCCAGGCTCTCGGCGATGTCGTCGGTGACCTCCTGGATGCGCACGCCCAGCCAGCCGCGCCGGGTCTCGCCGAATTCGCGAAGCTGGTCGATGACATTCATGGCAAGGTCGGCGGGAATGGCAAAGCCGATGCCGATCGACCCGCCGGTGGGCGAGATGATCGCCGTGTTGATGCCGATCACCTCGCCATCCATGTTGAACAGCGGGCCGCCCGAATTGCCGCGATTGATCGCCGCATCGGTCTGGATGAAATCGTCATAGGGGCCCGAATTGATGTTGCGACCGAAGGCCGAAACGATGCCCGCGGTCACCGATCCGCCAAGGCCGAACGGATTGCCGATGGCCAGAACCCAGTCGCCCACGCGCATGGCGTCGGAATCGCCGAACGGAACCTCGTCCATGTCCGGATTGCCGGACGGATCGACCTTCAGCACCGCGATGTCGGTCTTGGGGTCGCGGCCGAGCACCTCGGCTTCCAGCGTGGTGCCGTCATTGAAGTTGACGGACACCTCGTCGGCCTCCGCGATCACGTGGTTGTTGGTGACGATGATGCCCTCGTCGGCATCGATCACGAAGCCCGAGCCCAGCGACTGCACGCGGCGCTGGCCGCCGCCCCTGTCATTGCCGTCGGGAAGGCTGTCGAAGAACTCGTCGAAGAACTCCTGGAACGGGGAGCCGTCGGGCAGTTGCGGCCGCGGCACGTTCCGCTCGCCGCCAGAGATGTTCTGCGCGGTCGAGATGTTGACGACCGAATCGATCAGCCGATCGGACAGGTCGGCAAGCGATTGCGGCCCCGATTGCGCCGCGGCCGTACCCTGCGACGTGAACGGAACGAAGCCGGGCTGAACCCCTACCAGTCCGGCCAGTGCAAGGGTGACTGCGACGGTGCCAAGGCGCGCCGCGACGCTTTTCGCTCGCATATGAAGAACCTCCACGCTACGCCCGGCGGGCGTTGTTTCGCTCATCTCGTCCATGGGCGGCAAATAAGGCCGCAATTGGCCATGGCGACCTGCCGCTCACGCCATTGTTACGCTGGCCGCCCCGATGCGAGGGACGCCGCCCCACCCCGCGCCGGGCTACATGACGGCGCGGGCGAACCAGACCACGCCCAGACCGATGGCCGCCGAGGCCAGCCCCGCAATGCGCAGCATGTCGTCGGGCGCGGTCCGCAGGAACTCGCCGATGCGGCGGCCCAGATGCGGGAACGCGCCGTAGACGATGCCCTCGATGACGAGCACCAGTCCCAGCGCGGTCACCAGATCGGCCATGTGCGCTTCGCGATCTACTGCGGCGATGCCTGCGTGGGCCGGGGAGCCGGCTCGCGGCCCTGCGCGTCCTGGAAGAACTGGAAGAACTCCGAATCCGGCGACAGGACCATGGTCGTGGCGCCGTCGTCCTGGGCGAGCGCGCGCTGATAGGCGATCATCGAGCGATAGAACTCGAAGAACTCCGGATCGCGCGTGAAGGCCTCGGCGAAGATGCGGTTGCGCTCGGCATCGCCCTCACCGCGAAGGATCTCGGATTCGCGGCGCGCCTCCGACAGGATCTCGATCACCTGGCGGTCGGCGACGGCACGGATGCGCTGGGCGTTCTCGCGGCCACGGGCGCGGATGCGCTCGGCCTCGGCCAGACGTTCGGCGGTCATCCGGTCGAAGGTCTGCTGGGAGACCTCGGCCGTCAGGTCGGTGCGCACGATACGCACGTCCTCGATGGTCAGGCCAAGCTGCTGGGCGTCCGGCCGCAGCAGATCGCGCACCTCGGCCATCATCTCGGCGCGCTCCTCCGACAGCGCCGCCTCGAAGCCGCGCAGGCCGTAGACCCGGCGCAGGGCCGCGTCGAAACGCGTGCGAAGACGCGCCGCCGCCGAGTTGAGATCACCGGAGACCTGTTCGCGGAAGCGCCGGGCATCGGTGATCTGAAAGGTCAGGAACGCGTCGACCTCGTAGAAGCGGCCGCCGGACACCTGCACCGGCGGGCTGTCGACCAGGTCGAGCCGCAACAGGCGATCCTCGATGATCTGCACCGTGTCGAAGCCGGCGAAGGCGAATGGCGCCTTGAAGTAAAGGCCCGGCTCGGTGCGCACGTCCTGAATCTCGCCGAAGCGCAGCACGATCGCCTGTTCGCGCTCATTGACCACGAACACCGATGCATAGATCAGCACCAGGATCAGGCCGAGTACGAATGCGATGATCGGAATGCGGTTACCCTTGAACATTATTGCGTTCCTCCGCCCTGGGCCGTCTGCCGGCGGTTCTGGATTTCGGGCAGCGGCAGATAGGGCACCACGCCCGTTCCCTGGCCGTCCTCGTCCATGATGACCTTGTTGGAATTGCCGAGCACGCCTTCCATCGTCTCCAGGAACAGGCGCTTGCGGGTGACGTCGGGCGCAAGGCGATACTGCTCGTAGATCGACACGAAGCGCTGCGCCTCACCTTCGGCCTCCTGCACGACCTGGGTCGCATAGGCGGCCGCTTCCTCGCGGATCTGCGCGGCCTCACCGCGAGCCTGACCCAGTTGCTGGTTGGAGTACTGATTGGCTTCCTCGCGGAAGCGGTCCTCGTCCTGTTCGGCGCGCTGGACTTCCTCGAACGCGTCGGCCACTTCGCGCGGCGGTGCCGCGTCCTCGATCGACACCGTGTTGATCTGGATGCCCGCGCCATAACTGTCCAGCGTGGACTGCATCGACGTCCGCACCTCGTCGGCGATCGCCGCACGGTTGTCGCGGAACACGTCCTGGGCCGGCCGCCGGCCGACGATCTCGCGCATGGCGCTCTCGGCGACCTGGCGGACCGCATCGTCCGGGCCGGCGACGTTGAACAGATAGGCTTGCGGATCGATCACCGAGTAGAGCACCGAGAACTGCACGTCGACGATGTTCTGGTCGCCCGACAGCATCAGGCCCTGCGACCCGCTGCGGCCGGTGCCGGCGCCAACCTGGATCTGCTTTTCGACGATCTGCACCTTCTCGACCGTCTCGATTGGCCAGAAATGGAAGTGCAGCCCCGGATTGGACAACTCCTGCTTCGGCTCGCCGAACAGCAATTCGACCGCACGCTCGTCGGTGTCGACCTGATAGAAGGCCTGCAGCCCGTAAAGGACGAGCGCACCTGCGATCAAAAGGCCGATGAGCAAACGTCCGCCACCGCCGCCACCGCCGGGCATCATGCGCTTGAGCCGGTCCTGGCCCTGGCGAATGATGTCCTCAAGGTCCGGCGGCTGACCGCCGCCGCCGGGGCGCTGGGGTCCGCGCGGGCCGCCGCCCTGTCCCCAGGGGCCGCCGCCACCGCCGCCGCCCCACGGACCGCCATTGTTGCCGCCGCCGCCGCCCCACGGGCCGCCGCCGCCGCCGTTTTGATTGCTCCAGGGCATTCATTACCTCTCGAACCGGAAGAACTGAGAGCGTCGACAATGTGTCTTGGCCCGACGCGTCTGGCCTCGTTATAGGAACCGGCCGACGGGCTTTCAACGCACTGCGCCGCGAATTCCGATTTGTCGCAGCCTGTGCCGGGGCGCGCCACAAGCGCCCGTGGCCCCTGACAGTGGCCCCTGACAAGTGCCATATATGCGGCCGCAGGCACGCGCGGCGATGACGGCCAAAGGGCAGCGGGCACGATTGCCCGGCCGGCGCAGGATGCGGCCGATCCGCCCGGCCTGCCCCATCGCGCACAAGCGCCCCCTTGGGCGCATGCCGGAACCACCTATTGACGAGGCGACGGGGGCGGATCCCTGTCCGTCTGGCTGCGCCTTTCATAGACCACGTAGCGCGTTGCGTGGCTGTCCTTTTCGCCCGCGGGCACGTCGTCGGCCCGGATCACCCGCCAGTCCTCGTAGGCGACCTTGGGGAAATGCGTGTCGCCGGCGACATCCGAATCCACATGGGTGATGTGCAGCACATCCGCCATGTCGATCGCCTGCGCGTAGATCTCGCCCCCGCCCGCGATGAAGATCGTGTCCGGCGCCTCGGCATCGGGGTCGTCCGGGTCGGGTTCGAAGCTCTCCAGATGCGCGCTGGCCAACTCGACCGCCGCGCCGAGCGAGCGCACCGCCATCGCGCCCTGGGCCTCCCAGTCGTGATCGCGCGTGACGACGATGTTCAGCCGGCCCGGCAGCGGCTTGCCGATCGATTCGAACGTCCTGCGCCCCATGATCACCGGGTGGCCCAGCGTCAGCGCCTTGAAGCGCTTCAGATCGGTCGGCAGATGCCAGGGCATGTCGCCATTACGGCCGATCACCGCGTTCTTCGCCACCGCGGCGACGATGGCAATTGTCGCCCCCGCGCTCACACCGCCACCGGTGCCTTGATGTGCGGGTGCGGATCGTAGCCGGCGATCTGGAAGTCCTCGAAACGAAACCCGGAGATGTCGCGCACCGGGCGCGTGATCGTCAGCCTCGGCAGCGGCCGCGGCTGGCGCGCAAGCTGGGTTTCGACCTGCTCGAAATGGTTCGCGTAGATGTGCGCGTCACCCAGCGTGTGCACGAAATCGCCGACCGCGAGATCGCAAACATGGGCGATCATGTGCGTCAGGAGCGCATAGGAAGCGATGTTGAACGGCACGCCCAGAAAGATGTCCGCCGAGCGCTGATAGAGCTGGCACGACAGCCGGCCCTCGGCGACGTGAAACTGGAACAGGCAATGGCACGGCGGCAGCGCCATGCTGTCGATCTGGGCCGGGTTCCATGCGCTGACGATGTGCCGGCGCGAGTTCGGGTCGGTGCGGATACCCTCCACGAGCCTTGCGATCTGGTCGATCGAACCGCCATCGGGCGTCGGCCAGGAACGCCATTGCGCGCCGTAGACGGGGCCGAGCTCGCCGTTCTCGTCGGCCCATTCGTCCCAGATCGACACGCCGTTGTGCTTCAGAAAGGCGATGTTGGTCTCGCCGCGCAGGAACCATAACAGCTCGAAGACGATAGAGCGAAGATGCAGCTTCTTGGTGGTGACGAGCGGGAAGCCGGCGCCAAGGTCAAAGCGCATCTGGTGACCGAAAATGCCGCGCGTGCCGGTGCCGGTCCGGTCGGGCCGGTCGACGCCGGTCTCCATCACCAGCCGCATCAGATCATGGTATTGCTGCATGGCCGCACATTCGCCGATTCCGGCCCGCCCGTCCATCGGCGCTCGCAGAGCCTGGCAGTTATGCCCCGAAACGGCCCCGCCCGGTGGCGAGGCCTTCCAGCATGGCCGCCTGGCGGCCGATCACAGGTCGCTGAGCTTGCCGAAATGCTTGGCGACCAGGTAATAGAAGGTCACGCGCGATTTGGAGCGGTCGTCCTTCATCTCCTGGCAGACGCGGCCGATCACTTCGTCGGCGGCCGTGTCGTCATTGACGCCGAGCTTCTTGGCGCACCATTTCTCGCGCACGCGCGCCAGCTCGGACGGATCCGAACACGAAACCAGCGACGCATCGCGCGAGCGCAGCGCGATGCCCAGATGCCTGACGATCTTGTCGACGACGGCGCCATCTGCCCCTGCATCATAGCGTTTAACGTCTGCCAGGTAATCACTCATGGGATTTGTCCCCTCACCGTCTATTGCGTTGGCGGCAGGCTGCTTGGACCAGTATGGCCGACACCCCCAAGCGGAATCGGCCGTTTGCCTGTTGCGCCTCCCGCAATGACTGTTCCGGAGCAGCCCATTGTTGTCAACTGCGATCCGATCGCGCCAACACCTTTGAAATCACGCACGGATGGGCCTATATTCGGCGTGCCGGTTGATCCGGCTATGGCAATAAACGGACGATACAATAAGCCTATCGGACCCGGGGGCGGTACCCGGCGCCTCCACCATCAGCACTGGCGCATCGCCGCGCGGCAGTTCTGATGATGGGGGCGAAACAGGATCGACGAGGGTGTAAAAATCGGCTTTTTGCCCGGCATGATACCACCGTTATCGGGTCACAATGATAGTTGCAAACGACAACTACGCAGAGGCACGTCTCGCTGCCTAAGGGCGGTGCGACAGTCTCACCGAAACTCCTAGTCGGTATGCTCGGCTAGGCGGGGTCCGGAGGCACCTGGCAACAGAAGCCTCCACCCATTCACACATGCGCCATGAAACGCACGCCCCATGAATCGGTGGCCCCATCTTCGCCGCCGGTGGGGACGCCGCACTTGACCTTGGCGTGGCGACGGCGCACATCTTAGTCGATTTGAACCGGACGGGGCTCTCCGCCTATGAGCGAAGACATAATCCGCTACGACATTCTGGTGCAGAATGCCCTGCGCGGGGTGATCCGCAAGGTCCTGTCGGAGGTCGAAAAGACCGGTCTTCCCGGCAATCACCATTTCTTCATCACCTTCGTGACGAGCGCGCCGGGCGTGCGCATCTCCAACCGCATTCGCGAGCAGTATCCCGATCAGATGACCATCGTGCTGCAGCATCAGTTCTGGGATCTGGAGGTCGGCGAGACGGGCTTCGGCATCGGCCTGTCCTTTTCCGACGTACCCGAAAAGCTGTATGTGCCCTATGCCGCCGTCCGCGGCTTTTACGATCCATCGGTCAATTTCGAACTCGAATTCGATGTCGAGACCGAACTGGCCGAAGAGGAAGCCGGCGAAGCGCCCCCGCCCGTATCGGGCCGGCCCGAAGGCGACGGCAAGCCGGCCAAGGCGCCGGCGGCGGCCGACGGCGCTGCCGCCGCGAACGCGGCCGACGAGGACGCCGAAACCGCCGACGTCGTCTCGCTGGACGCGTTCCGTAACAAGAAGTGAGCGCCCGCCAATGGCGGTGCGCAAGCGCTCGGTGGCCATTGCCGGCCACCGCACGTCGTTTTCGGTGGAAGAGCCCTTCTATCGGGCGCTCAAGCGGCTCGCCGAAGCCCGGCAAATCTCGCTTGCCGCGCTGATCGCTCGGATCGACGCCGAGCGCCCCCGCGATGCCAATCTGTCCTCGGCGATCCGCATCCATGTGCTGAACGCGGCGCTGGCCGGTGAACTCGGCGGAAGGCCCGGCGTGCACCCGGCCGTCACCGCGCGCCGCCGGACGTGACCCTATCGCGGACGCTCGGTTTCCAGCGCCTCGATCAGCCGCTGGATCGTCTCGGGCGCGAACAGGTCCTGGGGCTGCGGCGTTGCGTCCGCCGGCGCCGGCGGCTGCCCCGCCGGCGGTTCGGCATCGGCCGCTGCATCCGCCCCCTGCCCGGCCGGAGCCGTCCGTTCGCCGGCGTCACTGCCCTGCCGGCCCGGCGGCACCGCCGATATCGGCTCTGGGGAAGGCGGTCCGGCATCGTCCTCGGCCGCCCGTGCCGCCCGCTCGCGTTCTTGCAGATAGCGCGCGTAGCGCACCTGGCGCCGCATGCGCTCGCGCTCGATCAGCCGCGCCTGCATGCGCTCGACGCGCAACCGCTCGCTCTCCAGCGCCCGCTGACTGATGAACGCGCTCAGCCGGCTGTAGTCGATGTCGGGCCCCGCCCGTTCACCGCCAAAGGCGATGGCGACTTCGGCCGCCATGCCGGCCAGGGCCTGTGCACCGGGATCGAGCGCGACGAGGACATCGCCGGCCGCCTGTCGCGATGCAAGGTCGTAGCGCACGGTACCGGTCAGTTCCATACGGCCATCGGGCGTTTGCAGCGCCAGGTTCGCCGCCCGCAGCACCCCGCCCGCCACCGTCACCGGCAATTGCGCGTCGACAAGTCGCGCCGCCTCGTCGAAAAGCGCCGTGCGGGCGATCTGCCGGATCTGTTCGGCCGTGATGTCGATACCCAGCGCATCGGCAGCCGGCAACAGCGTCGACAGCGCATCCGGATCCAGGTTCGGCACGACGACGCCATCGAGCGCGACCACCCCAGTACCGCTCAGCGAATCGGTGAGCGCCTCGATCGAGGCGCCCGAACCGGTGAGCGCCAGCGTCAGATCCAGCGCCCCCTCGGGCGCCGCCGCGCCGGCATCGGCCAGCAAGGCGCGCACCGGAACCGCCTGGGCATCGACGCGCCCGGCCAGGCTCAACGTGCCTGCGGCGTTCTGCAGCCGCGCATTGGCGCCCACTCGTCCGCCGCGTCGATTGCTGGCCGCAAAGTCGTCGAGCGTCAGCAGGCCGCCGCGCATGGCGAGCGTGCCGGTCGCATCGCTCAGCCGCACCGGACCGGCGAACAGCCGGTCGGCGGCGAATTCGAGATCGAGATCGAGGTCGGGGTAAAGCGGCGCGCCGAATTCGGTGCGTGCGGACAGGGGGGTGACATGTCCGGTCACGAGCCCGGTGACAAGCGCGGTATCGAGCGCGCCGAAGACCAGGTCTGCGGACACTGACGGCCCACCGACCCCGTCATCGAGGCGCAGCGCTCCGCCCACGGAACTGCCGGCGATGTCGGCAGCGATCTGCGACAGCGACCAGCCGTCCGCGCCGCGCGCCAGTTGGGCGCTGCCGGCCACCGGCGTGCCCAGCCCCGTGCCCGGCAGCACATGGCCGAGCGCCAGCAGCCAGGGTTCGGCGTCGCCGAGCGTCAGGTCGATGCGGCCCGACAGATCCCCGTCTGCGGCGAAGGGATTGTCGCCGTCGAAGGTGATGCTGTCGCCGCCGGTCGAATAGGCGATGCGGCCGCGCCCGCCGATGCTCGCCTCCGAGCGCAGCATGGTCACGGTCAACTGGCCCGGGGAAACCAGCCCGATCTCGGCGCCCCCGGTCACCGCCAGATCGAGCCCGCTCAATGACAGCAGGCGCAGCGGATCCTGATGGGTCAGCGCACCATCGACCCGGAACGTTTCGGGATCGGGCGAGCCGTCGCGATTGGCAAGGCTGGTCTGCACGAACAGTTCCGCTCCGCCCAGGCGGCCCGAAACGCTGGCCGACGCCTCCAGCTCGGCGTCGGGTGCGCCCAGGCGCGCCGAGCCCACCACGGTCAGTTGCATGTCGCTGAACGCGGTACGGTCGCGCCGCGCCACCTCGGCCAGATGGTCGAGCAGCGCGATGTCGCCGGCGCGCTCGCCGAGCGCCCGGGCGAAACGCGCGCCGTTGGCCCCGATCAGGCTGGCATCGAACCGGACCATGCGTTCGGCCTGGCGACCGTCGGGCAGGTCCGTGCCCTCGGACGCCTCCCCGGCACGGTCTATCGAGCCGGTGGCGGTCAGCGAGGCGTCGTAGAGGCCGTTGATGACCAGCCGGTCGATCTCGGTGCGGGGGCCGCGCGCGCGAATCGCCGCCTCCACCCGGTCGACGGCGATGTCCCGATAGCGCGCCCCGTCCAGATCCAGGGCGAGGTCGAGATCGTGGTCGTCGAGCACCGGCCCGTCCTGGTCGAAGCCGACCAGCCCGCCAATGGCCTGCACGGTGGACACGTCGAGATCGTTGCCGGTGAAATCGACCGACAGATAGGGCCGCGCCTGCCCGCTGGCGCGCCGTTCGACCCGCCCGGTCAGCCGCGCGTCGCCGGCGACGATCTGCGCGTTGTCGGCGACCTGGCGCTCGCCCGAAAGCATCACCTGGGCGCTGAAGGCGGCCCGCTGCATCGCCCGCACGGTCTCGCCCGTCTCGGTGCCCAGCCAGCGCGCGAGCCCGGTCGGCTGGCTCGAGGCGACCGAGACGCGACCCTCGAACATCGATGCGCCGATGCCGCGGCCCAGATCGGGCAGTGCGAGCACGCCGTCGGCTTCGAAGCTGGTACGGCCCGGCAATTCGGCCTGCGCGCGCGCCAGCCGCCAGCGCCGCGCCTGGCCCGAGCCGTCCGGCCGCGCCTCGACCCGCACATCGCGGATCGCCGTGCCGCCGGCGATCACCGCGGGCAGGTCGACGCTCACCGTGCCCGCAAAGGGCGGCAGGGGCAGGCCGGCGAGCATGTCGCCGAAGGATGCCAGGCGGCCGCGCAGGTCGACCGGCTCCTGTGCCCGGGCGGCGCGCGGGCCGGCCGCGCCGATGTCGATCTGGTTGCCGGTGACGGCCAGCCGGTAGCCCGGGTCGGCACCGCCATCGACCGAAAGGCTGCCATTGACCACATAGGGATCGGCCGGATCGCCGAAGGCGGCGCGGAACGTCTCGACCTCGAGCGCGCGCGCGGTGGCCGCGAAATCGCCCTCGATGCGGTATTGCCGGCCCGCATGCATGGGCACCAGCGTGATCGTTCCGTCATAGCCGATCTGGCCGTCCAGGCCGCCATCGGGCGCGATCCGCCCGTCGGTGACGATGCGCAGAAGGTGATTGGGCAGGTCGGTCGTCACGCGCAAGGGGAACCCTTGGCGCGACAACGAGCCCGTGGAGACGATGAACTCGGCCGGCGCGGCGTTGAACCGGCCCGCCCCTTCCGCCCGCCACGGCCCGAAGAAGCTGTCCGCCGACACCGTCGCATCGAGGTTGTCGATCGTCCAGGCGCGATCCTCGGACGGATCGACGACGGTGAGCGAGCCATTGGTGATGCGCGCGTTCTCGAGCGTGACCTGCGCGGGGTCGATCAGCCGCGTGTCGGGCAGCGGCCAGATCGGCGTGCCCGTGGCATCGAGCGCAAGCGTGACCTCGGGATTGTCCACCCGCATGTCGAAGATCAGGATCTGGCCCGACAGGAACGGCGCCAGTTCCACATCCATGGAGAACCGGTCGGCGCGCACCATGGGCGCCTCGGGCGGGCCGACCTCGACATCGGTGAACGACAGCGAGGGAAACGGCAGCAGCCGCGCGGAGGCTTCGCCCGAAACCCGCACCGGCTGGCCGAGAAGGCGCGCCGCCTCCTGCTCGAAACGGGCGCGATAGTCGCCCCAGTCGATGAACATGGGTGCGAGCAGCGCCGCCAGCAGCACCAGAACGATCAGGCCGCCGAAAATGACAAAAAGGCGCAAGGTGCCGGACGCTCCTTCATCGTGCGGGCCCGCCGCCGGCCACGGAATCGGCCCCGTCGGCGCGGCGTGTGCGACCGGTGGCGATTGTCGGCGTTCGTCGCGTCAAGATCAAGGCGGACGCACATGACATCGCGTTGAACGCGACAGGCCGGCCGGTGGTTCACCCGGCCGGGCGGCGAGACGCCTCACGCGTCCCAGTAGCGCCGGGCCCGTTCGGGCAGCGCGGCGAGCGCGGCCGCCAGCCGGTCGGCGTCGGCGTGCCGGCGCAGCACGCCGGCGATGATCCGGATCGAGCCCTCGGGCGCGAAATTGTGATGGCGGCGCAGGTCCCGCACCTCCGCCTCCAGCGCCGTGCGCGATCCGAAACCGGCCCGGTGCTCCCCTTCATGCCAGCCGGCGACGAAGATGGCTCGCGTAAGGGCCGGCAGCGCGTCGGCGAAGATCAGGATCTGCGCCGGCGTGAGCCGGCGCCGGAACACGGTCAGCACCGCTTGAAGGACGGTGTAGGACTGATTGCGCGTGGCAAGCCCCAGCCGGTCGCGCGCATCGGCGATCAGCGCGTCGAAGGCCTGCTGGGCGATCTGGTAATCCTGCGGCATGGGCATGCGGTGTTTCCTCGTCATCCTGCATCGGTTTCCGCCAGATTCGCGTCACCGGACTCTTGCCGCAGGAAATCGGCCACGTAATGTGCGATCAAGGGGTCGGCTTGGGCCACCCTTTCGGCAAGAGGATCGACAACACGCCCAATGGCGGGACCCACACCAAACGACGCGCCCTTCATCACGCCCGCCATGGCCATCGCGCCGGACTGGATCGATTACAATGGCCACTTGAACATGGCCTATTATCTGGTTGTGTTCGATCGCGCCTCCGACATCGTCTTCGCCGCGCTCGGCATGGGACCGGACTATGCCGCCGCGCGGGCCATGACCACCTACACCGCCGAAGCCCACATCGCCTATCTGCGCGAGGTCCATGCCGATGCGCAGCTGGTTTGCGACTATCAGATCCTCGATCACGACGAAAAGCGCATCCACGGCTTTCAGCGCATGCGCCATGCCACCCAGGGCTGGCTCGCCGCGACCTGCGAGACGCTGACCCTGCATGTCGACCGCAGCGGGCCGCGTGTCGCGCCATTTCCCGCCGACATCGCCGCCAATGTCGCCCAGATGGCCGAACGCCATGCCCTCCTGCCACGCCCGGACGGTGCCGGCCGCGCGATCGCCATGCGCCGCAGACCGACCGCGCCGACATGAGGGCCGCCGACCGCCTGCGCTTCTGGACCCAGCTTCTGGTGCGCTGGGTCAGGCCGAATATCCGCGCCTTTCGCGAATCGGGCACACCGAAGCTGTGGCTGCTGTCGCTGATCATCGGCGCCATGGTGGCCATCGCCGCAATCATCTTCCGCGAGGCCATCGGTCTGTTCCAGTACTGGTGGCTGCGCGACACCTCCGAGCAGACCCTGACGGCCGCCCGGAACGTGGCCTGGTACTGGATCCTGGCGGGACCGATCGTCGGCGGTTTCGTCGTCGGCCTGATGCTGGAGCGGCTTTCGGCGCGCCGCGCCGGCAACGTTTCCGACGTCATCGAGGCGCGCGCGCTGACCGGCCGGCCGCTGGAACTGCGCCAGGGCCTTTGGTCGGCGACGATCGCCGCGATATCGCTGGGCTCGGGCGCCAGCGCCGGCCGCGAAGGGCCCGTCATCCACCTGGGCGCGACGCTGGCCAGCGTCGTCTCGCAGCGGCGCGGCCTGCCCGAATGGTGTTCGCGCACGCTGCTCGCCGCCGGTGTCGCCGCCGCGATCTCGGCATCGTTCAACGCGCCCATCGCCGGCGTGCTGTTCGCCCACGAGGTGATCCTGCAGCATTACGCGATGCGCGCCTTCGTGCCGATCGTCATTGCCTCGGCGGTCGGCTCGGTGTTCTCGCGGCTGTGGTTCGGCGATGCCGCCGCCTTCCTCATCCCCGTCTACCAGGTGACCTCCTATTGGGAGTTTCCGGCCTTCGCGCTGCTCGGCGTGGTCGCCGCGGTCGTTGCCATCGCCTTTCAGTTCGCCCTGTTCACGGCGGACTATGTCGCCCGTTCCGTCACCATGCCGTTGCGCCTGCGCCCGGTGATCGGCGGCATGGCGATCGGTCTGATGGGGATTTACGTTCCGCACATTCTGGGCGTCGGCTACGAAGTGACCGACATGATGCTCTGGAACCAGCTTCCGCTGACGCTGCTGCTCGGGCTGATCGTCCTCAAGACGATCGCCACCGCGATCACGCTCGCCTCGCGCTTTGGCGGCGGCATCTTCTCGCCGGCGCTGTTTCTGGGCGCGGCGACCGGCGGCGCCTTCGGCATGATCGCCGGCTCCGCCTTCCCGGACATGGCCTCCTCCGAAGGGCTCTACGCGATCCTTGGCATGGGCGCGGTGGCCGGTGCCGTGCTCGGCGCGCCGATCTCGACCACGGTGATCGTGTTCGAACTCACCGGCGGCTACGCGTTATCGATCGCACTGCTGTTGTCGGTTGCGATTGCCCATGGCGTCAATCAGGCCGTGCACGGGCATTCCTATTTCCACTGGCAGCTCGAAATGCGCGGCCTGTTCGATCACCTGGGCCCGCACCGGCAGTTGATGCGGACCAGGAAGGTCATGGACTTCATGGAGTTCACCGCGCGCGACGGCGATCCCGAGCGCCACGATCCGGCCTCCGGCTACCCCACGCTCAAGCCCGGCGATTCGCTCGAGACCGCGCTGCGGGCCTTCGACGCCTCCGGTCACAGCCGTCTGGCCGTCGTCGATCCGCGCGACGAAACCCGCATCATCGCCTGGGCGACGCAGGTGCGCGCGCTGAGCTATTTCAACAAGGTTCTGATCCAGGCAAGCGTCGAGGAGCATCGGTAGAGCTGCCACTCCGAGGCAAGAGCATCACCCCCACCCTTCATCCCTCCCACGCTTGCGGGGGAGGGATGAAGGGTGGGGGCTGGAACGCAGTGCCTGGTGAACTTGCGACGCTCCAGACGGGATGGACGCGACACGCCCCGCCGCGCTTTCATTCGCCCCCCAAATCCCTACATTGCGAATCGATGAGCAATCCGTTCGACGACATTCCGTTCGACGACGCGCACCGGCCGGCCCCGAAGCCGGCCGGCGGCGGCTCGGGCCGCGCCGGCCTATCTGGACGGGCTGAACCCCGAGCAGCGCCGCGCCGTCGAGACCACCGAGGGCCCGGTTCTGGTGCTGGCCGGCGCCGGCACCGGCAAGACGCGGGTTCTGACCACGCGCATCGCCCACATCCTGGCCCAGGGGCTCGCCTGGCCCAGCCAGGTGCTGGCGGTGACCTTCACCAACAAGGCCGCCCGCGAGATGAAGGAGCGCATCGGCCTGCTCGTCGGCGGCGCCGTCGAGGGCATGCCGTGGCTCGGCACGTTCCACTCGATCGGCGTGAAGATGCTGCGCCGGCATGCCGAGCTGGTCGGGCTGAGGTCCGATTTCACCATTCTCGACACCGACGACCAGATCCGGCTTCTCAAGCAGCTCATCCAGGCCGAGGGGCTCGACGACAAGCGCTGGCCGGCGCGCCAGTTCGCCCACATGATCGACGGCTGGAAGAACAAGGGCTGGGGTCCGGCCGACATTCCCGAAGGCGACGCGCGCGCTTTTGCAAATGGAAAAGGCCGCGACCTGTTCACCGCCTACCAGGACCGGCTGAAGACGCTGAACGCCTGCGACTTCGGCGATCTTCTGTGCCACCCGATCCGCCTTCTCAAGGCCAATCCGGACGTGCTCGCCGACTATCAGCAAAAGTTCAGATACATTCTCGTCGACGAGTACCAGGACACCAACACCGCGCAATATCTGTGGCTGCGGCTGCTGGCGCAGCGGCGGGTTTCACCTCATCCTGAGCCTGTCGAAGGGGCGGGCTTGCGGGACGCCCCCACCTCCCCATTGAGGGGAGGTCGGAGAAGCAAGCGAAGCGAAGCTGATCCGGGTGGGGGTGAAATCGATGCCGATACCCCCACCCGGCTCGACATTGTCTCGCCGACCTCCTCTCAAGGGGGAGGTGGAAACGCGTCACCCCCCAACATCTGCTGCGTCGGCGACGACGACCAGTCGATCTATGGCTGGCGCGGCGCCGATGTCGACAACATATTGCGCTTCGAAAAGGACTTTCCCGGCGCCACGGTCGTCAAGCTGGAGCGCAACTACCGCTCGACGGCCCACATTCTGGGCGCCGCCAGCCATCTGATCGGCCACAATGAGGGCCGGCTCGGCAAGACGCTGTTCACCGAGGCACCCGACCCGGACGATCCGAAGGTCAACGTCCACGCCGCCTGGGATTCCGAGGAAGAGGCGCGCGCCGTCGGCGAGACGATCGAGCGCCACCAACGCGACGGCCAACTGCTCAACGACATGGCCATCCTGGTGCGCGCCTCCTTCCAGATGCGCGAGTTCGAGGACCGGTTCGTCACGCTGGGGCTGAACTACCGCGTCATCGGCGGCCCGCGCTTCTATGAGCGCATGGAGATCCGCGACGCGATGGCCTATTTCCGCGTCGTCTGCCAGCCGGCCGACGATCTGGCCTTCGAGCGCATCGTCAACACGCCCAAGCGCGGCCTGGGCGATGCCTCGGTGCGCCTGGTGCACGATTATGCCCGCAAGAAGGGCGTGCCGATGCTGGCCGCCGCCGAGGAACTGGTCGCCACCGAGGAGATGAAGCCCAAGCCGCGCGCGGCCCTGCGCTCGCTCGTGGAGAGCTTCAGGCGCTGGCAGCAAGCCATTGATCGGACTCCGCATTCCGAACTGGCCGAGACGATCCTCGAGGAGAGCGGCTATACCGCCATGTGGAAAGCCGACCGCTCCGCCGAGGCGCCGGGCCGGCTCGAGAACCTCAAGGAACTCATCCGCTCTATGGAGGAGTTCGAATCCATGCGCGCCTTCCTCGAACATGTCAGCCTCGTCATGGATGCCGAGCAGAACGAGGACATGGACGCGGTGTCGATCATGACGCTGCACGCGGCCAAGGGGCTCGAGTTCGACACGGTGTTCCTGCCCGGCTGGGAGGAAGGGCTGTTCCCGCATCAAAGGGCGCTCGACGAGGGCGGCATGGCCGGGCTCGAGGAGGAACGGCGCCTTGCCTATGTCGGCCTGACCCGCGCCAAGCGTCATTGCCACATCTGGTTCGTCTCCAACCGCCGCATTCACGGCCTGTGGCAGTCGACCATTCCCTCGCGCTTTCTCGACGAACTGCCGACCGACCATGTCGACGTCGCCGAACCGCCCTCCTCCTATGGCGGCTACGGCGGCTACGGCGCCTCGCGTTTCGACCGGGCCGAGGCCTTTGCGAGCACGCGCGGTTCGCCCGGCTGGCGCCGCGCCCAGGCCAACCGGACCGAGGCGACCAGCCGCAACTGGGGCTCGCGCTCGGGCGTCGCCGTCGAGCGCATCGGCTATGGCGAGACCGATTCGGGCTTCGGCGCCGGCAAGGGCTCGGTCAAGGGCCGCACCATCGAGGGCGAGCTGATCGCCAAGTCCGTGGCGGAGGCGCCTTCGGCCTTTTCCGTCGGCGACCGCGTGTTCCACCTCAAGTTCGGCAATGGCAACGTCACCGCCATCGAGGGCAACAAGCTGACCATCGCCTTCGACCGCGCCGGCGAAAAGAAGGTGCTGGACGGATTCGTGGAGCGGGTGTGAGGCCGTTCGCCCGCGCTGTGAAACTGTGCTACTGTGCGGCCATGAAGAACATCACGATTTCGCTCGACGACGATCTTTACCGGCGCGCCCGCATCCTCGCCGCCGAGGAGGACACGACGGTGACCGCAATGCTGCGCGCCTATCTCGAGGAAAAGACCCGCCGCAAGGAGGAGTTCGAGCGGCTCTTGAAGCTGCAGAACGATACGATCGCGCAAATCAAGTCGTTCTCCGCGTCCGGGCGGCTTACGCGCGAAGAGCTCTACAGCGAGCTCGGCGATGCCCGTTTTCGTTGACACAAACGTCGTACTCTACGCCATCTCCAAAGATCCCCGCGAAGCGGCCAAGAGGGACATCGCCTACAACATCCTGCAACGGGATGACTTCCGGGTATCCACGCAGGTTCTCCTGGAATTCTACGCCCAGGCAACCCGGCCGGGCAGCGACCATCGCATTTCCCATGGCGAAGCAAGTGGCATCGTCGTCGGTCTGCAACGCACCGGCATCATCGATGTGACCCAGCACCTCGTCTACGCCGGCCTCGAACTGCGCCGCATCACCAACTATTCGATCTGGGACTGCATGATCATCGCGGCGGCGCGAGCGGGCGGTTGCGACACGCTTCTGAGCGAGGACATGGCGGACGGCCACGCCGTCGCCAATCTGTCCATCGTCAATCCGTTTGCCTGACCGCCCCGACTGACCGGTCCACCGGCGCCAGCACGGACAGCGCGCCGGGCGCGATGCGGATATCGACCGGGCCTTCAAGGCGCACCAGTTCGCCGTCGATCGCCGCCTTCATGGACCGCCAGCGCATCACCCGCACGCTGCGCGCCCGTTCGCAGCGCACGAAGTCGAGTTCCTGCCAGGTGCCGGTCTGCAGCCCGGTGGCAAGCGCGGCGACGTCGGCGGGCCGATCCGAGGTGACCACATAGACGCCGAGCACCCCCTGATCGAGCCGGTCGGCATAGGGAAGGTGCCCGCTGCCCAGCATGTTGTTGCTGATGGCCAGCCCCGGCGTGTCGACGGCGCGCGCGCCATCGCCCGTATCGAGCCAGATGCGCACATGCGGCGGCCGCTGGATGAGCTTGAGGGCGGCGCGCGCCGTGCCGACCAGCTTGCCCAGCCGGGAGCCGTAGCGGCGCCGGTCGCGCTCCTCGATCAGTTCGGGATGCAGCCCGAGCGAGAGTTCGTGAATGAAGGGCCGATCACCGGCATAGGCGATGTCGACCTTGCGCGTTTCGGCCCGGCCCAGCGCTTCGGCGGCGGCCAGCGGATCGAGCGGCAGGCCGAGCGATCGCGCAAAGAGGTTCATGTTGCCGCCCGGCACGACGACCAGCGTCTTGCCGGCCTGCGCGCACAGACCGGCGGCGAGCGAAACCGTGCCGTCGCCGCCGGCGATCAGCACCGCGTCGTGCTCGGCGCTGCCGGCGGCCTCGTTGAGCGTGGCGACCAGTTCGGCGCCCTCGCAGCGCGCAAGATCGACGGTGTGGCCGCCCGCACCGAGCGCGGCGCGGATCGCCGTTTCCAGGGCGTCGATGTCGGCGGTCTTCAGCGTCGAGGCATCGGCATTGATCACCGCCGCCACGCGCCGGGGCGCCGGGCCGGGGCGCGGCTTCACTCCGGACGGCCCCGGCGCCATTCGACGTCCTGGCCGTAAAGCGGAACCGTCGAGATCGCCATCTTGGCCGAACCGTCCTGCACCTGGCGCGAATGCGACAGATAGATCAGCGTGTCATTGGCCCGGTCGTAGATGCGCTTGACGACGAGTTGCTTCCAGATGATCGAGCGGCGCTGGTTGAACACCTCCTCGCCATCGCTGTCGAGCGCGATGTCGCCGATGGCAATCGGACCGGTCTGCCGGCAGGCGATCGAGGAGTTGGAGGGGTCCTCGAACCAGTTGCCCTTCTGAAGCCGGTCGATCACGCCGCGCTCGAAATAGCTGATATGGCATGTCACGCCCGAAACCTCCGGGTCGCTCAGCGCCTCGACGATGATGTCGTTGCCCAGCCAGTCGACGCCGACCTCGCCGACCTCCTCGGCAAAGGCGGGCGCAGTCAGGGCGAGAACGAACAACAGGGCCGGAAAAGCCCGGCGGAACAACGGTTTCATGGCAGGGGCTCCCTTGCGGCGGATCAACGATCAGCCAGATGGGGAGTTCCCGCGCCCAATGCAACGCCCTTTTGCGGCGCAAGGCCGGCCGCTGCTATTGCACGGCCTTCTTGTAGATGTGCCAGGTCGTATGGCCGAGGACCGGCAGGACGACCAAAAGGCCCAGGAAGGCCGGGATTATCCCGGCGATCACCGCCAGCGTGACGATCGCTCCCCAGCCCAGCATCACCACGGGGCTTGCGAACACCGCCTTCACCGAGGTGATCATGGCGGTCACGAAGTCCACATTGCGGTCGAGCAGCATGGGGATCGAGATCACGGTGACCGAGAACAGCGCCAGCGCCAGCGCCGCGCCGACCACATGGCCGATCGCAAGGAACGTCCATCCCTGGCTGGTCGTGAACACGGTGCTCGAAAAGCTTTCCCAGGTGGCGAACGACATCCGGCCGAGCACCAGCGCGATCAGCAGCCGCACCTGGTACATCCAGATCCAGAAGATGAACAGGACGACGAAGGCCATGAAGGCCAGCTCGCGGCGCGACTGTGCGCGGATGACGGACAGCACTTCGTTCCAGGCCAGCGGTTCGCCGGCCGCCAGCCGGCGACTGACCTCGTAAAGCCCGACCGCGGCGAACGGACCGATCAGCGGAAAGCCGATCATCACCGGATAGATCATCCAGCTCTGCTCCCAGACGAACAGCGACTGCACGATCAGCAAGCCGCCGATCGCATAGACCCCGGCGAAGAACAGGCCGAACAGCGGCGCCCGCCTGAAGTCCGACCAGCCCTCGGCAAGCGCCGCCCGGATATCGTCGGCCGTCAGCGCGTTGACCGCCGGCATGGTGCTGGCCGGCGAAACCGCCGTGCCCGAATCTGCGTCGTGATTGCTGTCGGTGCTCGACATTGCTTCCTCCCCGGATGGCCGGCCGGCGAACCCGAACCCTGCCGGCCGCGATCCGATTACCGGTCCCATCGGCAACAATGCCAAGCTTGTCTTGCCCAGATCAAGCAAAATCAGCGCCGATCGCAGCGCCGGGCCGTGGGTGCACGCCACTGGCGCGGACGCCGGGAACGCTCTATGGTCGCTCCATGAAAGCCGCCCGAACACATGCGAGCGTTCCGCCCGCCGCGGTGACGATCGCCGCCGCGATCGTGGCCGGCGCGGCGGCCGGTCTGTGGGCGTTCGCGGCCGAAGGCACCGGGCTTTTCGTGACGCTGCTTCAGACCGGCCTTGCCTGGTGCTTGTGAACCGGCGCCATGCGCCCAAATGCGCAGGTGAAACCGCGCGCCCGAACCATTACATCGGTGGCCTCAACGACCACGGACCGGTTCTGTCATGCGTTATGTCTTCGCCGCCCTCGTCATTGCCCTTGGCATCGCCATCTTCGCCCTCACCTATTCGGTCGTGAACCGGCCGGAGGCCGAGGCGGCCTATGGCGTGCCGTTCGAACTGGTCGATCAGGACGGCCGGGCGATCACCGAACAGGCCTTCCGTGGCCAGCCCACGGCGCTGTTCTTCGGCTTCACCCATTGCCCGGAAATCTGCCCGACAACGCTTTATGAGCTCGATGGCTGGCTCGCCGCGCTCGGCGAGGCGGGCGCGGACATCGATGCCTATTTCGTCACCATCGATCCCGAGCGCGACACGCCCGAACTGCTTGGCGACTACGTGGCTTCGGTGACCGACCGGGTGCGCGGCATTTCCGGCGAACCCGAAGCCGTCCGCGAGATGGCGCGCGGCTTCGGCGTCTATTTCAAGCGCGTCGAACTGGACGACGGCGACTACACCATGGACCACACCGCATCGGTGTTCCTGCTCGATTCCAACGGCGCCTTCCGCAAGACGATCGCATGGGGCGAGAACCCCGACACCGCCATCGAAAAGCTGCGCGATCTGGCCGATAGCTGACCCCATGCGCCAGACGCGCCTTTTCCTCACCGCCCCGCGAGACGAAGCCGCCGCGCTGTTCGAGCGCATCGATGCCGCATTCGAAGATGACGGGCCGGCTCTGGCCCTGACCGAGATCGACGAAGACACCGGCCTGTCCGAGGTTTCGGTCTATGCCCGAACCGATCCGGACACCATCGCCGCCATCACGCAGACGATCGCCCGGGCGCTCGACCGGCCGGTCCAGGCGCTCGGCCTGCGCAGCGAGGAACTGCCCGATATCGATTGGGTCGCCCGCTCCCTCGAAGGTCTGGGCGCGGTCCGCGCCGGGCGCTTCGTCGTCCACGGCTGCCACGCGCGCGATGCGGTCCGCGCCGGCGACATCGCGATCCTGATCGAGGCCGGCCAGGCCTTCGGCACCGGCCATCACGGCACCACGGCCGGCTGCCTGATCATGCTCGAGCGCATCGTCGCGCGCCGCCGACCGCAAGCCAGCCTCGATCTCGGCACCGGCAGCGCCGTGCTGGCCATCGCCATCGCCCGGCGCGCGCGCACGCCGGTGCTGGCGACCGACATCGACCCGGTGGCCACGCGCATCGCCCGCCGCAATGTGCGCCTGAACGGCGTCTCGACGCTGGTCGGCTGCCAGACGGCGACCGGCTTTTCGCACCCGGTCTTTGCGATGCGCGGCCCGTTCGATCTGATCGTCGCCAACATCCTGGCCCGTCCGCTCATGCGCATGGCGCCGGACATCGCCCGACATCTGGCCGCGGGCGGCGATGTCGTCCTTTCGGGGATATTGGAGCGCCAGCGCTGGCCGGTGCTGGCCGCCTTTCGGCAGGCCGGGCTTCATCACTGCCGCACCATCGCGCGACAGGGCTGGGTGACATTGCATCTGCGCCGCTAGGCACGAAAAAAGGGCGGCCCGCGGGACCGCCCTTCCGGCACTTCATGCAACCGGCGTCAGAACGGATAGGCCGAGCGCGCACGCTTCTTGAGCGCGTCGCGGCTATAGCCATGGGCCCGCAGCGTCTCGTCGTCGAGCATCAGCAGCGCGCCGTTGACATAGGATGCGGCCTGGCGCGAACGCGCTTCGACCACAGCATCCAAAGCATTGCGGAAGACGTTTCTGCGTGTCGGACTGGCCATGACAAGTTTCCTTTCGAGCCTTTCAAGGCTGACAACATGGCGCCTGCGGGCCGCATCGAGTAGTTCGAAAAGCGCAACTGGCCCATGCGGACGGCGCATGGCAAAACAGTTGTGCATAAACGCATCATTAACACTCATTGCGCGAACCGGTTGTAGCCGGTCTGCAATATGCTACCCGCAAGGAACCTTTAACGAAGGCCCCCGCCATGTTCCAGAGCTTCACCGTCCGCTCCGACGCCACGCGCGGCAAGCTGCGGCTTCACGCGCTGCGCAAGCGACTGGCGACGATGCAACTGGACGGTTTCGTCGTCCCCCATGCCGACGCGCATCAGAACGAATACCTGCCGCCCAATGCCGAGCGGCTCGCCTGGCTGACCGGCTTCACCGGTTCGGCCGGCACGGCGATCGTGCTCGCCGACAGCGCCCATATCTTCGTCGATGGCCGCTACACGCTGCAACTGCGCGAACAGGCCGACATGGACGTCTTCACGCCCGAGGATCTGATCGACACCCCGCCCCACCGCTGGATCGAGAAGAACCTTCCCGCGGGCACGAGGCTTGGCGTCGACCCCTGGCTGCACACCATCGGCGAGGTCGAGCGGTTCGAAAAGGCGTGCTCGGAAGCCGGCGCCACGCTCGTGCATTGCGACACCAACCCGCTCGACGCCGTCTGGCAGGACGCCCCGCCTGCCCCGCTCGCGCCCGTGTCCATCCATCCCATGGAGCACGCCGGCGTTTCGGCGAAGAGCAAGCTCGCCGCGCTCGCCCGCACGGTACGCGAGCACAAGACCGCGGCGACCGTTCTGACCGACCCGGCCTCCATAGCCTGGGCCTTCAACATCCGCGGCCACGACGTCGCCCACACCCCGCTGGCGCTCGGCTGGGCGATCGTTCCTTCGCGCGGCGATCCGCTGCTGTTCATCGATTCGCGCAAGCTGGGCAATTCCGAGCGTGCCTATCTGCACGACCATGCCGAACTGCACGAGCCCGTTGCCTTCACCGACAGCCTTGCCGCCCTCGCCCGGCGCTCGCGCCGGCCGATCATGCTCGATCCCGGGCGCGTCAATGCCGCCATCGGCGCCATCGTCGCCGAGGCGGGCGGCAAGATCGTCCACGCGCCCGATCCGGCGATCGGCCCGCGCGCGACCAAGAACCGCACCGAGCGGCGCGGCGCCATCAACGCCCAGCGCCGCGACGGGGCGGCCTTCGTGCGTTTCCTTGCCTGGCTCGACGCGCAGGCGCCCGAAACGCTCGACGAGATAACCATCGTCAGGAAGCTCGAGACCTGCCGCGCCGAGACCGGCGAACGGCTCGGCATGCCGCTGCGCGATATCGCCTTCGACACGATCTGCGGTTCGGGACCCAATGGCGCGATCGTCCACTACCGCGTCGACGAGACATCCAACCGCCGGATAACGGCCGGCGACCTGATCCTGATCGATTCGGGCGGCCAGTATGACGACGGCACCACCGACATCACCCGCGTCGTCCCGACAGGCCCGCCGACCCAGACGCAAAGGCGCCATTTCACGCTGGTGCTCAAGGGGATGATCGCCATGTCCCGCGCCCGTTTTCCTCAAGGTACGCGCGGCGTCGACATCGACGCGCTGGCGCGCGCGCCGCTCTGGACCGCGGGCCTCGACTACAAGCACGGCACCGGGCACGGCGTCGGCTCCTACCTGTCGGTGCATGAAGGCCCGCAATCGCTGTCACGGCGCGGCATGGCCGAACTGAAGGCGGGCATGATCGTCTCCAACGAGCCGGGCTGCTACCGACCGGGCGAATACGGCATCCGCATCGAGAACCTGGTGATGGTCGACGCCGCCCGTCTGCCCGAGGGCGGCGACGTTCCGGTTCATGGCTTTTCGACGCTCACCCTGGTGCCGATCGACCGGCGCCTGATCGACCCCAAGCTGCTCGACCGCCACGAGCGGCGCTGGCTGAACCGCTACCACGCCCGCGTGCGGCGCGAACTGTCGCCGTTGATCGAGGACGAGTCGGTGCTGGCCTGGCTGCAAGGGGCGACGGCACTGGTGAAGTAGCGCGCTTTCGCGGCCTTCCCGTCTTCGCCCCCGCCCCTTGCCCCTCCTGGGCGTGCGCAGGAGAGGCGACGCGTTGGGGCGGCGGCACGATGGCCAGGGACCGAACCGGGTCAAGCCCGAGAACCGGTCGCAGCGACAGACCTACAGCACCTGCCGCAGCGCCATGACCATCGCCCAGCCGATGACCAGCAGCGGGATCGCCGGTACGCGCAGGGCAAGCAGCGCGGCGACGACGAGCGTAAGGGACTCCGCCAACCCCTCATAGACGAAATAGGGTGCGACAATGGCCGCCAGAACGGCCGCCGGCACCGCTTCGAGCGCCGCCTCCACGCGCGGCGGGATCGACGAGAACCGCGACAGCACGACATGCCCGCCAATGCGGGTGAGATAGGTGGCGACCGCCCCGAAGGCGATGATGGTCAGCGTCGTTGGATCCATGGCGGTCAGGCGGGGCGTTCACCCACATGGCGGCCCGCCAGCGCCACGGCGACGATCACCCCGGCCAGCGCGCCCACGCTGATGTGCCAGGGCGTGCCGACGATCTGATGGGCGCCCACCGATACCGCGCCGCTGACACCGACCACCGGCAGCCACATGGCGCGGCCGCGAAAGCCCATGACCAGGCCGAGAAAATAAAGCGGCAACAGGAAATCGACGCCCGTCGCGCGCGGGTCGCCGATCAGATTGCCGAACACCGCGCCCAGCACCGATCCCGCGATCCACATGGCATAGCACGGCACGCCGAGCCCGAAATACCAGGCCGGCGTCACCGGCGCGCCGCCCTCGGCGTGCTTTTCGGTGACGGCGAATTGCGGATCGGTCATCACGAAGAAGGCCAGCGCCTTGGGCGCAAGGGCGAAATGCCGGATCGTCTTGCCCATGGCGGCCGAATAGAGCACGTGCCGGAAATTGACGGCCAGGATCGAGAACACCACGATCCACGGCGCGATGTCGGCGCCGAACAGTTCGATGCCGACCATCTGGCTCGCGCCGGCATAGAGCAGCACGCTCATCAGCACGACCTCGGCGAGAGAAAGCGACTGCTCGGCGGCCAGCGCGCCGAACAGCAGGCTGAACGGCGTGATCGAGGCGATCACCGGCAGCGCGGCGCGCACCCCGTGCAGGAATTGACGCGTATCGTTTGACATGAAGGGCTCCGTCGACGGCCTGATACGACACCGGGCGGACGCGGTCACGCGCTTATGCGTCACCGTGACAATCGCGGCGGCGAACCGCTCACGCGCTTTCAACGCGGGCGAACCATTCGTCCTCGTCGATGACCTCGATGCCCAGCTCCTGCGCCTTCTTCAGCTTGGAGCCCGCGCCGGGGCCGGCGACGACGAGGTCGGTCTTCGACGACACCGATCCGGACGCCTTGGCGCCGAGCCGATCGGCCATGGCCTTGGCCTCGTCGCGGCTCATCCGCTCCAGCGAACCGGTGAAGACGATGGTCTTGCCGGCAAACGGCGTTTCGACGGCCGGCCGTTCGGCATCCTCGACCGCGATCTGCGCGATCAGGTCCTCGACCATCTTGAGGTTGTGCGCCTCGCCGAAATAGCGCGCCACCGCGTCGACCACCGCCGAACCGATGTCCTCGAGCGCGTCCATTTCCTCCCTGGCCTGTTCGTCACCGGCGGCGATCCGGCGCGCGGCGGTCTCGAAGGCGGCCCAGGTTCCGTAGGCCCGCGCCAGAACGCGCGCCGTCGTCTCGCCGACATGGCGGATGCCGAGCCCGAAGATCACCCGTTCGAGCGGGATCGTCCGGCGCGCCTCGATCGCCGCGAACAGGTTGCGCGCCGAGGTCTCGCCATAGCCCTCGCGGTTCTTCAGCCTGGTCAGTTCGGAGGCCGCGTCGCGCGCGGCGAGCGTGAAGATGTCGGCCGGCGCGCGGATGCGCAAGGGGTCGTCCTCCGGCAGTTCGTAGAAGTACTCGATCTGCCTGTCGCCGAGCCCATCGATGTCGAACGCCTTGCGCGAGACGAACAGCTTGAGGTGCTCCTTGCGCTGGAACGGACAGGCGAACTCGCCCGAGCAGCGCCGCACCACGCCTTGCGCGCCGCCGGCGGTCGCCTCGCGCACCACCGGCGTTTGGAGCGGGCACGGACAGGTGTCCGGGAAGGTGAAGTCCGCCGCCTCGTCCGGGCGCTTTTCGGGCACGTAGCCCAGGATTTGCGGGATCACGTCGCCGGCGCGCTGGACGATCACCGTATCGCCGATCTTCACGCCGAGCCGCTCGATCTCCTCGGCATTGTGCAGCGTGGCGTTCTCGACCACAACGCCGCCCACGGTGACCGGCTCGAGCCGCGCCACCGGCGTCAGCGCGCCGGTGCGCCCGACCTGGATGTCGATCGCGTTGAGGATCGTCATCGCCTTTTCGGCGGGGAACTTGTGCGCGATCGCCCAGCGTGGCGAGCGCGAGACATAGCCCAGGCGCTCCTGCAGCCGCAGATCGTTGACCTTGTAGACGACGCCATCGATGTCATAGGCGAGTTCGGCCCGCTCGGTCTCGATGCGGTGATAATGGGCGAGCATGGCCTCCACATCGGTAAACACGTCCATCAGCGAATTGGTGGCAAAGCCGTAGTCGCCGAGCCTTGCCACCATGTCGAACTGCGTGGCCGCGGGCAGGTCGCTGACCTCGCCCCAGGCATAGGCGAAGAACCTGAGCGGCCGGCTCGCGGTGATCGAGGCATCGAGCTGGCGCAGCGACCCGGCCGCGGTGTTGCGCGGATTGACATAGGTCGGCCGGCCGGCCTCGGCCTGCCGACGATTGAGCTCGGCAAAGGCCTCGCGCGTCATGTAGACCTCGCCGCGCACCTCGAACACGGCCGGCGCATCGCCGGGCAGCGTATGGGGAATGTCATCGATGGTGCGCGCATTGGCGGTCACGTTCTCGCCCACTTGCCCGTTGCCGCGCGTCGCCGCATGGACGAGCCGGCCCCGTTCGTAGCGCAGCGAAAGCGACAGCCCGTCGATCTTCGGCTCGGCGGTCATCTCGAGCGGCGCGTCGGCGGCAAGCTTGAGAAAGCGCCGCACGCGCGCGGCGAAATCGCGGACATCGCCGTCATCGAACGCATTGTCGAGCGACAGCATGGGCACGCGATGGGTGATCTTCTCGAACTTGTCCGAGACCGCCCCGCCGACACGGTCGCTGGGGCTGTCCATGCGCTTGAGCGCGGGAAAGCGCGCCTCGATCCGCTGATTGCGCCGCTTGAGCGCGTCATAGTCGGCATCCGCGATGATCGGCGCATCGCGCGTGTGATAGGCCTCGTCATGGCGCGCGATCTCGCCGGCGAGCCGCGCCAGTTCGGCCTCGGCCTCGGCTTCGGTGAGCGATTCGACGGGTTTGTCGGAAACGTCCTTGGTCACGTCGTGGTCCACCGCAGATGAGATGGCGCACGATTAGCGCTTTTGCCGGTGCGGGCAAAGGGGCGCGAACTTTGCGCCCCACCCCTCACCTCTTACCGTCACTGCGGCGCCGCGCATCGATCCCTGACCCTTCGAGGCGATGATTGCCTCACAGCTCGGGATGAGGGATCGTCGAGCCTACCCGGCCCCCTCCAGCAATCGCGCGGCGGCGGCGCGGGCCTCCTCGGTGACGGTGGCGCCCGCCAGCATGCGCGCGATTTCCTCGCGCCGCGCCGGCCTGTCCATCTCCGTCACCGAGGTGACGACGCCGCCCGAACCGTTGCCGCCCGACTTGGCGATCAGATAGTGGTGCGCGGCGCGCGCGGCGACCTGTGGCGCATGAGTGACCGAGAGCACCTGCACCGCGTCGGACAGCCGCGCCAGCCGCGCGCCGATGGCGTCGGCCACCGCACCGCCCACGCCCGTGTCGATCTCGTCGAAGACCAGGGTGGGCGCCGAGCCGCGATCGGCGAGCGCCACCTTGAGCGCCAGCAGAAAGCGCGAAAGCTCGCCGCCCGAGGCGACCTTCATCATCGGCCCGGCTCGCGTGCCCGGATTGGTCTGGACGTGAAACGCCACCGTGTCGATGCCCGAGGGCGTGCGCGTGTCCGCATCGGCGTGAAGGTTGACCATGAACCGCGCCTTTTCGAGCTTGAGCGCGGGCAGTTCTGCCATCACCGCTTCGGCGAGCCGGTCGGCGACCGCGCCGCGCGCTTCCGACAGCGCGAGCGCGGCCCGATCGTAGGCCGCGAGCGCGGCCCGTTCGGCCGCGTCCAACTCTGCAAGGCGCGCTTCGCCCGCATCGAGTTCGGCGAGCTTGTCGGCCATCTCGACGGCGAGCGCGGCGAGATCGTCGACGCCGACATGATGCTTGCGCGCGGCCGCGCGCAGGGCGAACAGCCGCTCCTCGGTGCGCTCGAGCGCGTGCGGGTCATGATCGCTCGACGCGATCGCCTGCTCGATCAGGTTTTGCGCCTCAGCCAGGTGATCGAGCCCCTGCCCGAGGTGTTCGTTGACCTGTTCGAGCAGGCCCGGCGCATCGGCCTCCTTGCGCTCGAGACGCCGCAACAGGCCCGCGATCTCGGGCAGCGGCGAGGACGGCCCGGCCAGCGTTTCCAGCGCCTCGTTGAGGTCTCCGGCGACCTTTTCAGAGGCCATCATGGCCGCGCGCGCTTCGGCGAGCGCGCCCTCCTCGCCCGGCTCGGGCGCCAGTTCGGTCAGTTCCTCCACCGCCGCGCGCAGGAAATCGGCCTCGCGCGCGGCGGCCTCGACGCGGGCGCGATGATCCTTCAGCGCCGCCCGTGCCGCGCGCCAGGCCCCGTGCAGCGCGCCGACATGGTCGACCTGGGCACCGAGCCCGCCGAACGTGTCGAGCAATTGCCGGTGCGAAGCGGTGTCCACGAGCGCCCGCTCGTCGTGCTGGCCGTGGATCTCCACGAGCTGCCGCCCCGCCATGCGCAGCGTGGCAACGCCCACCGTCTGGTCGTTGACGAAGGCGCGGCTGCGGCCGTCGGCCGATTGCGTGCGGCGCAGGATCAGCGGCTCGCCCGGTTCGATGGCGACGCCGGCCTCTTCAAGTGCCGTAAACAGCGGATGGCCCGGCGGCAGGTCGAACACCGCGCTCACCTGCCCCTGGCTGGCGCCATGGCGCACGAGCCCCGCATCGCCGCGGCCGCCAAGCGCCAGCGACATCGCGTCCAGAAGGATCGATTTGCCGGCGCCGGTCTCGCCGGTCAGCACCGCCAGCCCCGCATCGAACCTTATGGTCAGCGCCTCGATCAGGACGATGTCGCGAATCGAGAGCTCGATCAGCATGGGTTACGGCGTATCCATCGCCGGAAGGTTACGCGCCGAACAGGGTGCGGCTCGCCCGTGACAGCCAGGAGCCGCGGTTCTCGCGCGGGCTCAGCCCGCCCGACTGCAGCAACGCGTAGGAATCGGCATACCAGTCGCTGTCGGGGAAGTTGTGGCCCAGGATCGCCGCCGCGGTCTGCGCTTCGGAGGCAAGACCCATGGCGTAATAGGTCTCGGTCAGGCGCGCCAGCGCCTCCTCGACATGGCGGGTGTTGGAATAGTCCTCGACCACCGTGCGGAAACGCGAAATCGCGGCGGCGTATTCGCGACGTTCGAGATAGTAGCGGCCGATCTGCATTTCCTTGCCGGCGAGCTGGTCGCGCGCGGCGCGGATCTTGGCCCGGGCGTCCTCTTCGTAGATCGAACCCGGATAGGTCTCCAGCAGCCGCTCGAAGTTCTGGATGGCAAGGCGCGTGTCGCGCTGGTCGCGCGTGACTTCCGGCATCTGCTGGAAGTAGGACAGCCCGATGATGTATTGCGCGTAGGGCGCGTCCTCATGAGTCGGATAGAGCGACAGGAAGCGGCGCGAGGCCTGGATCGCCTGGTCGAACTCCCCCAGCCGATACGACGTGAAGGCGGCCATCACATTGGCCTTGCGCGCGAAATCCGAATAGGGGTGCTGCCGGTCGACCGATTCGAACTT
This sequence comes from Roseitalea sp. MMSF_3546, assembly GCF_030732865.1. Lineage (GTDB taxonomy): Bacteria > Pseudomonadota > Alphaproteobacteria > Rhizobiales > Rhizobiaceae > Roseitalea. The sequence goes on along the minus strand of NZ_JASHKB010000002.1, from coordinate 263,374 downwards.
GCGCGCTGCCTCGCGCAGCCGGCCCGAATTCAGATTGGCCAGGCCCTGATTGTAGAGCGCGTCGGCCGGCTCGATCGTGTCGACATAGCTCTGCAGGTCGAGATCGTCATTGTCCGATGCGCAGGCCGAAAGGCCGGTCGCCGCCACGGCGAGTGCAATCACGGTAGCCGCGCCGCGTAGAAGGGACGGCCTTGAAAGGCGATCGGCGTTCATGGACTCAGACCATCTCCGAAAACTGCTCAGCTTGCGACCATGTACCGGTTCGCAGCCCCCGCGGCAACGCTATCGCCGGAAATTCGCGCATTTTTGTGGCACGGGCGGCCCTGCGCGGCGTTGCCGAAGGCGCATGCGGGCGCCGGTCGGGCCGGTGCACATGGGTCGTGTGGCGGCGGTGGAAACGAAACCGGATCAGACGGCCCAGGGGGCGTAGACCTGGCCGGTGACGGCGACGAACTCGCCGGCGAACACCATCGGGCGCGGCTCGGGAGTCTCGACGATCTCGAAGGCGGAGGGATTTGCAAGAAGCGAGCGCAGGGCCAGGGCGTTGAGGCGGTGTCCGCCGCGATAGGAAGCAAAGCAGCCGATGAACATGGCCCCGGCCAGCGCCAGGTCGCCGACCGCGTCGAGCGTCTTGTGGCGGACGAACTCGTCGCGATGGCGCAGCCCTTCGCAGTTGATGACGCGGTGATCGTCGCCGATCACCACCGAATTGCCCAGCGACGAGCCGAGCGCATGGCCCGAGGCCCACAGGAACTCGACATCCTTCATGAAGCCGAAGGTGCGCGCATCGGCCAGTTCCTCGCAGAAGATGTCGCCGTCGACCTCCCCGCGAAATTCCTGGCGGCCGATGGCCGGGCTGTCGAAATCGATCACGACCTCGAATCGCGTTCCGTCATGGGGCCGGAACTCGGCCCAGGAGGCGCCCTGCCCGACGCGTACGTGCTCCTTCACCCGGATATACCGGCGCTTGACCAGATGGTGCTCGATCCCCGCTTCCTCGATGGCGGCGATGAAGACGCGCGCGCTGCCGTCCATGATCGGCACTTCCGAGCCATCGATGTCGACGACGACATTGTCGAGGCCGACCGCCGAGAAGGCCGCCATGATGTGTTCGATGGTGGAAACGTGCACGCCCGCCGGGTCGCCCAGCATGGTGCAGAGATCGGTGGCGCCGACCTGCGAGACGACGGCCGGCAGCGACACGCTGCGGCCGTCCTCGAAAACGCGTCGGAAGATCACGCCCGTATTGGGTTCGGCGGGATTGAGGGTGATGGACACCTCCGCGCCGGTATGGACGCCGATCCCGGACAGGCTGACCGCTTTTCGCAGCGACGCCTGATACGCGCGCAAGTCTGTCCCCATCTCCAAGCCCCGCCTTTGATTATCGTTTGTCCCACACGCAGTGCGCCGGTCTGTTGTTATCCCACCGCGTCGACCTGCACATGAAGCGGCGCCCCTCCCCTTCGCGGCGCACATTAGGCGCGAGTCGGGGACTGTTCCAAATCACGGATCGTTACCCGTTGTAACGTCTTCTCCACCGTAAACTGCATGATTCGGCAAATGCAATCAATAGTTTAACACGCCGTGAACGGAGTCCGTCCGCGGACTCCGTTCGAAACGCTTCATTGGCCGGTCAGCCATTCGCCTGGCGACGCAAAAACGCCGGGATTTCAAGCTGATCGTCATGGTCGGCCGGTGCCTGGGCGGCGGGCCGGCCATGCTCGTCAAGCTGGCCGCTGCGCGGTGCGTAGAGCTGCGCCTCCTGGCCGAGCTGGCGCCGCGGCTGGGCAGCAGCCGGCTCCATGGCGGGCCCGGCTGCCGGATCGGCGGGCCGCAGGCGCGGCGGCGCCGGAACCTCTTCGCCCTCGCCCTTGCGCGACAGCCCGTGCGAGAGCCGCTTGAGCAGGCCCAAAGGGCCACGATCGTCGGCCAGTTCGTCCGGGTGCAGCGTGCCCGCATGCGCCTGCAGTTCGGCCTGCGCGATGGGCGGGAAATCCTGCACCGCGGGCATCCGCGGCTGCGCCGCCTGCTGTTCCGCATAGGGCTGCTGCGGCGCTGCGGGCTCGTGATAGGTCGGCTGCGCCGGTTGCGAGGCTGCGGGCTCGGCCTGGTAATAGGGCTGCTGGGCGACCGAAGGCGCGGCCGTGGGCTCGGGTGCCGGCGCCGGCTCGGGCGCGCGCGCGGTGGTCTGCGGGCGGGCCGGCATGGGATCGCGCGGCGGTGCACGGAACAGCCGGCTCTTGGGCTCGAATTCGCCTGCTTGTGCGGCCGCCGGTGCGGGTTGCGCCGGCGCTGGTTCGGCGGGCTTGGCCGCGCCATAGGCGTTCATGTCGCGCTCGGTTTCGGCGATCGCGGTCTGGGTTCCGGCGGCAGGCGTCTGCGCCGGCTGTGCCTCGCGCGCCGGGGCCGGCGCCGGAGTGGACGGTGCCAGCGGCTTGTGCAGCGTCGGCTTGGCATTGGACGCGGTGGGCGTGCCGGGGCTGGCTGCGCCGGTCACCGCACGCGGCACCAGGTTGATGCGGCTGTCGGTGCCGGCGACCGCTTCGATGCCGGTCGCAACCACCGACACCCGGATCAGGCCTTCCAGCGATTCGTCGAAGGTGGCGCCCAGGATGATGTTGGCGTCCTGGTCGACTTCCTCGCGGATGCGGGTTGCGGCTTCGTCCACCTCGAACAGCGTCATGTCGCGACCGCCCGTGATCGAGATCAGCAGGCCCTTGGCGCCGCGCATGGACGTCTCGTCGAGCAGCGGGTTGGCGATGGCGGCCTCGGCCGCCTTTATCGCCCGGCCCTCCTCGGACGCCTCGCCGGTTCCCATCATCGCCTTGCCCATCGCGCTCATGACCGAGCGCACATCGGCGAAATCGAGATTGATGAGCCCTTCCTTGACCATCAGGTCGGTGATGCAGGCCACGCCCGAATAGAGCACCTGGTCGGCCATGGCGAAGGCATCGGCGAAGGTCGTCTTGTCGTTTGCGATGCGGAACAGGTTCTGGTTCGGAATGACGATCAGCGTGTCGACATTGGCCTGCAGCTCCTCGATGCCGGCATCGGCGGTGCGCATGCGCCGCTGGCCCTCGAAGTGGAACGGCTTGGTGACAACGCCGACGGTCAGGATGCCGCGCTCGCGCGCGGCGCGGGCAACCACCGGTGCCGCGCCGGTGCCGGTTCCCCCGCCCATGCCGGCGGTGACGAAGCACATATGCGTCGAGGACAGATGGTCGTTGATCTCGTCGATGCATTCCTCGGCGGCGGCACGTCCGACATCGGGCTGCGAGCCCGCGCCCAGGCCCTCGGTCACGCCCATGCCGAGCTGGATGATGCGCTCGGCCTTGTTCATCATCAGCGCCTGCGCGTCGGTGTTGGCGACCACGAACTCGACCCCGTCGAGGCCGCCCGTGATCATGTTGTTGACCGCGTTTCCGCCGCCGCCGCCGACGCCGAACACCGTGATGCGCGGCTTGAGCTCGGTGATGTCCGGCTTCTTGAGATTGATCGTCATGGTTTGATCCCCTTGTTGTGCCGGATGGGTTGCCGCCGCATCCGCTTGCGCGTCCTGCTGCGCATTTAGAAGCTCTCTTTGATCCATTGTGTCATCCGCCCGAGCGGACCCTCTGTTCCGGTGCGTTTCAACGATGCGCCGCCGGCGAACTTCGTCGTCGAATGATCGCTGTCGGCCACCTGCGGATAGATCATCAGCCCGACCGCCGTGGCGAAGGCCGGTCCCTTCGCCGCCGCCGGCAGGCCGCGCACGCCCAGGGGCCGGCCGATGCGCCCATTGCGGCCCAGGACGCGGCGTGCGAGATCGGCCAGCCCGCCAAGCTGGGCCGCCCCGCCGGTGAGGATGACGCGCTTGCCAACGACCGACGAATAGCCCGACCGGTCGATGCGCTCGCGCAGCATCTCCAGCGTCTCCTCGACGCGTGCCGCGATGATCCGGTTGAGCAGGCTGCGCGGCACCTGGTGGCCGGCCCGCGCATCCTCCTCGTCCATCGAGGCGATCTGGATCATGTCGCGGTCGTCGACGCTGGTGGCGATCACCGAGCCGTGCATCACCTTGAGCCGCTCGGCGTCGTCGAGTCGGCAGTTGAGCCCGCGCGCGATGTCCATCGTCACGTGATGCCCGCCGACCGGGATCAGTTCGGTATGCACGAAGCGCCGCTCGGCGAAGATCGACAGCGAGGTGGTGCCCCCGCCCATGTCGACGCAGGCGCAGCCCAGTTCCAGTTCGTCGTCGACCAGCGTGGACAGCCCGCTCGCATAGGGCGTGGCGACCAGCGTCTCGATGGACAGGTGCGCCCGGTTGATGGCGAGTTCGAGATTGCGCACCGGCGCGGCATCGGCGGCGACCAGATGCATGTTGAGCGTCAGTTCGTTGCCGATCATGCCGCGCGGGTCGACGATGCCGCGCTCGCCGTCCAGCGTATGGTCGACCGGGATCAGGTGCATCACGTGCCGGTCGAGCCGGCTCGCCCGCTTGACCGCAAGGCGCTGCACCTCGTCGATCTCGCGCTGCGATACCGGCCGGTCGCGCAGCGCCACCGCGGCCGAGCAGATGCCGCTTTGCGGCCGCCCGCCGGAAAGGTTGACGATCATGGAATCGACGGTCACGCCGGCCATGCGCTCGGCCGCCTCGACCGCATGGCGGATCGCCCGCTCGGCGGCGTCCAGGTCGACGATCACGCCCGACTTGACGCCGAGCGAGCGGACATGGCCCAGCCCGATCACCTCGGCCGCATGCGTGCGGCCGTGCAGATAGCGCCCTTCCTCGCACGGCACCATGCGCGCGATCAGGCACACCGTTTTGGTGCTGCCCAGATCGAGCACGGTGACGATGGCCGGCCGGCGCGGCCGCTTGGCGCTGTCGGTGGAACGCGCGATCGCCATCATATGCTGCGCTCCCGGGAACGCTGCTTGAGCGCCTGCTCGCGCGCTTCGACGGCCGCCTCGTGTCTGGCGAGCGCGTTTTCGGTCAGCGCGAACACCGTGCGGTCGGCAAGGCGCAGGTCGATGGCGGCCAGATCGCGCTCGAACACGCCCAGCCGGCCCTGCATGGCCGTGATCCGGCCGAGCGCCAGTTCGACGCCGTTTTCGGGCAGGCGCACGGTGATGCCGTTGTCGAGCCGCAGGTCCCAGCGCCGCTGGCCGACATGGATATAGGCGCGCACCCGCTCGGCGAGGGGGCGGAACGGCGCCACGCGCGCGATGAAGGCCGCGCCCTTGTCTTCGGCGCCCTTGCCGACGAGCAGCGGCAGGGCGGCCAGGCGCGGATCGGCCGCATAGCCGCCGATCACCGCGCCGTCGCGTTCGATCACCGCCAGCGCATCGCCGGTCTGCCAGACCGCGAAGGGCTCCCGTTCGGTCACCTCGATCACAAGGCGCGAGGGATAGACCTTGGCGATGCGCGCCTTATCGATCCAGGGCAGTTTGGCAAGCCGGTCCTGCGCGTCGGCCGGGTCGATCATGATCAGCGAACGCTGCGCGTCGAGCCCGAGCGTCGCGTAGACCTGCTGGGGGGTGGTGTAGGTGTTGCCGCTGATCTCGATCTCGCCGACGGCGAAGCCGGCCGTCGCGGTTGCCGCATCGACGGCGCTGAACAACTGCCCGCCGACCATCGAGCCGTAAAGCACCGCCCCGCCGATCGCCGCGCCGAACACCATCGCCTCGGCACGCCTTGGAACGGCCACATGGCCGCCGGCCAGGCGCTGCAGGAAGCGCATCGGGCGGCGCAGCACGCGCGGCAGGATCAGACCACGGCGCTCGCCGGCGCCGCTGGGCACCCGCGTTTGCGTCCGACGATCTGAGTTCAACGCATGCACGACGCGTCCTCCACCATCCATTCAAGCAATTCACCAAAGGCATGGCCGGCCTGCTCGGCGATTTCCGGGACGAGCGATGTCGCCGTCATCCCCGGTTGCGTGTTGATTTCCAGCCAGATCAGCTCGCCGTCTTCGGAGAACCGGTCGTCATAGCGGAAATCGGAACGGGTCACGCCCCGGCACCCGAATGCCTGATGTGCTTTGAGCGCCAGTTTCGTTATCGTTTGGTAAATATTTGGTGAAATTTCCGCCGGGCAGACGTGTTTTGAACCGCCTGCAACATACTTTGAATCGTAGTCGTAGAAGGGGTGGCCGACCGGTATGATCTCGGTGACGCCCAGCGCCACGTCGCCCATCACCGCGCAGGTCAGTTCGCGCCCGTGGACATAGCGCTCGACCATCACGCGATCGCCATAGGGCCAGTCCTTGCCGGTCACGCGCTGCGGCGGGTGGCGCTGATCGGCATCGACGATCACCACGCCGAAGCTCGACCCTTCGGCCACCGGCTTGATCACATAGGGCGGCTGCATCGGATGGGCCGAAGAGATCGCCCCGCGGTCCATGACCTTGTGCTCGGCGACCGGAATGCCGTGGCTCCTGGCCAGCCGCTTGGACATGTCCTTGTCCATGGCGAGCGCCGTGGCCAGCACACCCGAATGGGTATAGGGGATTTCCATGAATTCGAGGATGCCCTGAATGGTGCCGTCCTCGCCGAACGGCCCGTGCAGCGCGTTGAAGGCGACGTCCGGCTTGAGTTCGGCCAGCTTGAGGGCGACGTCGCGGCCGACATCGAGGCGCGTGACGCGATAGCCGGCACGTTCGAGTTCGTCGGCGCAGGCATGGCCCGAATCGAGGCTCACCGGCCGCTCCGACGAGAACCCGCCCAGAAGGACGGCGACGTGTTTGGTGCCCATGACGGTTCGCCCCCGTGATCGCGTCGCTCGATTGTAGACTGCGAGGCTGGCCGGACGCTGGAACGGGCCGCCACGGCCCGACAGAATCAAGGCGCGCCTGATTTGGCAAGCCCGCCCGCGCTCACGGCTTGTGTCAGAGCGGCCTGAGGATGAAGAACCGCCAGTTGAGCAGGATCGCGGCGGCCGTCAGGCCCGAGGCGAGCCCGATCCACACGCCGATGCCGCCAAGGCCGGCCACGAAACCCAGCAACCAGGCCAGGACCATCCCCACCGGCCAATACGCGATCAGCGCGATGATCATGGGAACGCGCGTATCCTTGAGCCCGCGCAGCAGCGCCGCGCCGATCGCCTGTGCGCTGTCGGCGAGCTGGAAGCAGGCGGCGACGAACAGCAGCGGCACCGCATAGGCCAGCACGGCCGGCGCGCCGGGATCGGCCTCGTCGAGGAAGAGGCCGATGAGGAAGTCGGGCACGGCAAAGAACAACGCCGCGCTCATCGCCGCAAAGCCCAGACACAGCGCCATGACCGTCTTCGCCGCCCGGTCGAGCCCGAACCGATCGCCGCGGCCGTGAAACTGGCCGACCCTGGCCGTGGCCGCCTGCGCCATGCCCAGCGGCACCATGAAGGCGAGCGACGCCAGTTGCATGGCGATGCCGTGGGCGGCGAGCGCGGTCACGCCGATCCAGCCCATCAGGATCGAGGCGGCGACGAACAGGCCCGCCTCGGCGACGATCATCGTGCCGATCGGCAGGCCGATGCGCACCACCTCGCCCAGCGCCTGCCAGTCCGGCCTCCACAGCCGCACGAAGATTGCATAGGGTCGGGCGCGGTCGGCGCGCGCCGCATAGGCGGCAACGACGGCCAGAACCAGCGATTGCGTGGCCAGCGTGGCGAGCGCGGCGCCGCGCACGCCCAGTTCCGGCGCGCCCCAATTGCCGAATATGAACGCCCAGTTGACCGCCGCGTTGAGAAAGATGCCGGCAATGGTGGCGACAAAGACGATGCGCGTGCGTTCGATGGCCGTCAGGAAGCTGCGCAGCGTCCACCACGCAAGCACGGCGAACAGCGAGAACTGGGCGATGCGCATGTACTCGCGCGCCAGCGCGGCGACATCGGCATTCTGGCCAAGCGCCAGCAGGATCGGCTCGATGAACCACAGGATCGGCATCATGATCAGGCAGAACAGCACCGAGGCCCAAAGCCCCATGCGCACCGAACGCCGCACCTGGGAGACATCGCCCTGCCCCTCGGCGCTGGCGGCCATGGGCACGACGGCATAGGCGATGCCCGCGCCGAACAGGATGACGGTGTGTATGACCTGCGTGGCGATGACCCCGGCGGCCAGATCGGTGACGCCGTACCAGCCCAGCATCACCGTGTCGGTGGTGTTCATGAGCATGGTGCCCAGTTGCGAGCCGACCAGCGGCACGCCGAGCGCCAGCGTGGCGCGCGCATGCGCACCCCAGCTCATCGGCGCGGGCGCCGAGCCGAATGTTCCCGCTGCTGTGCTCATCGCCCGCCTCTACGCCGCCGAAAACGGCGTGCCAAGCCGATTCTTGTCACCGGGGCAATCGGGCCGCTGCGGCCGGCCGATCAGGTGACGCCCGCCCGGCCGTCGCGGCGGTGGCGCACGCGCGCGATGATCGCTTCGCCCGTCGGGTCGGTCCCGCCGCCTACCGGATGCGCTCGCAACGGATGGACACGAACCGGTGGGCCCGTCTCACAGCATCCGTCCAAGAAACGGCTGCACCGGCTCCTCGTCATCGCCGAATTCGCCCACGCGCTTGATCTCCCATTCGAGCCGGATGCCCGAATGATCGAGCACCCGCGTGCGCACCGTCTCGCCGAGCGTTTCCAGGTCATGGCTGGTCGCCGCGCCGGTATTGATCATGAAGTTGCAGTGCATCGGGCTCATCTGCGCGGCCCCGATCATCAACCCGCGGCAGCCGGCGGCATCGACTTCCTTCCAGGCCGACGTGCCCGGCGGGTTCTTGAAGGTCGACCCGCCCGTCTTTTCCCTGACGGGCTGCACCGTCTCGCGATGGTGCTGCACCGCGTCCATCATCCTGGCGATGATCGCCCTGTCCTCGCTGTAGCCCTGAAAGACAGCCGAAGTGAAGACGAGATCGGCCGGCGCCGACGAATGCCGGTAGGAATAGCCCATTTCCTCGTTGGTGAGCGTCAGCTTGCGCCCTTGCCGGTCGACCGCCTCGACCTCCACCACACGTTCTCGCGTCTCGACTCCATTGGCCCCGGCATTCATCCGCAGCGCCCCGCCGACCGAGCCCGGAATGCCGTGATAGTGGTGGAACCCGCCGATACCGGCCTTCAACGCCGCCGCCGCCAGGCGCTTGTCGGGCACCGCCGCGCCGGCCCTTATGCGGTTGCCCTCAAGGGTCTCGATCTGCCCGAAGCCCTTCGCCGACAGGCGGATGACCACGCCCTTGATGCCGCCGTCGCGCACCAGAAGGTTCGAGCCGACGCCGACCACCAGAACCGGGACCTGCGTCGGCAGTGCGGCGAGGAAGGCGGCAAGGTCGTCGGCATCGGCCGGCTGGAACAGGATTTCGGCCGGCCCGCCCGTGCGGAACCAGGTGATCTCGCTCATCGGCGCGTTCGGCTTGAGCCGCCCGCGAACGTCCGGCATGGCCGGCGCCAGCCGCGCCCATAGCGCCTCGCCGTCGACCACGGTCATGCCGCCTCGCCCGCAAGCTCGCCGGGCAGCGCATAGGCCCACTGGGTGATGTTGCCCGCGCCCAGATAGACGACGAAGTCGCCGGGTCCGGCCTCGCCGCGAATGACCGGCGCGACGTCCTCGGGCCCGCCGATCCGCCGTGCATCCTTGTGCCCGCCGGCGCGCATGCGCTCGACCAGTCCCTCGGCGTCAACGCCTTCGATCGGCGCTTCGCCGGCCGGATAGACCGGCGCGATCAGCGCCGTGTCGGCCTGGTTGAAGCAGGCGGCGAAATCGTCATAGAGATCGCGCAGGCGCGTATAGCGATGCGGCTGCATGACGGCAAACACCCGCGCATCGCCCGCCGCCTCGCGCGCGGCCGCCAGCACGGCCCGGATCTCGACCGGATGGTGGCCGTAATCGTCGAAAACGCACACCCCGTTCCACGCGCCGGTCTGGGTGAAGCGGCGCTTGACCCCGCCGAATGAGGACAGCCCGCGCCGGATCGCCTCGTGCGGGAGCCCGAGCGCATCGGCGACGGCGATGGCGGCTGTGGCGTTGGCCACGTTGTGCGTGCCCGGCATGGGCAGGCGCAGGCCATCGAGCGCGGTCGTCGCGCCCGTCTTGCGATCGCGGATCGTCACGTCGAACAGCGACACCGCGCCGTCCATGCCGCGCGGGGTGAAGCGCACATCGGCCTGCGGGTTCTGGCCATAGGTGACCAGCCGCCGGTCGGTCACGCGGCTGATCAGCGCCTGAACCTCCGGATGGTCGATGCAGGCCACACCGAAGCCGTAGAACGGCACGTTCTCGACGAATTGCCGGAACGCGTCGCGCACCGCGTCGAACGAGCCGTAATGGTCAAGGTGTTCCGGATCGATATTGGTGATCACGGCGATTTCGGCGGGCAGCTTGAGAAAGGTGCCGTCGCTCTCGTCCGCCTCGACCACCATCCAGTCGCCCTCGCCCATGCGCGCATTGGTGCCATAGGCGTTGATGATGCCGCCATTGATGACCGTCGGATCGAGCCCGCCGGCCTCGAGCAGCGCCGCGACCATGGAAGTCGTGGTCGTCTTGCCATGCGTGCCGCCGATGGCAATGGCATTGCGGAAGCGCATGATCTCGGCGAGCATCTCGGCGCGCCGCACGATCGGCAGCAGCTTTTCGCGCGCCGCCCTGACCTCGGGATTGTCCGCCTTGATGGCGGTGGAGACGACGACCACCTCGGCCTCGCCCAGATGGGCCGCGTCATGGCCGACGAACACCGCGATGCCCTTGTCGCGCAGGCGCTGCTGGTTGGCGCCATCGGTCTGGTCCGAGCCCTGCACGGCATAGCCCAGATTGTGCAGCATCTCGGCGATGCCGCTCATACCGATGCCGCCGATCCCGACGAAATGCACCACACCGATATTCTGCGGCATCTTCATGGGTTCGTCCTCAGGTTCGGATCAGGCTTGCCGGGCGCGAAAGTCGGCCGGCGACTGGCCCCTGGCAATAGCTTCCGTCAGGTCGGCAAGCAAGGCGGCGGCATCGGGCCGGCCCGCCTGCCTGGCGTTCGCCGCCATCGTCGCCAGCGCGTCGGGATCGGCGACAAGCCGCGCGATCTCCCCGGCAATCGCCTCCGGCATCAGCTCCGACTGGCGGCGCACGAGCGCCCCGCCGGCCGCTTCGAGTGCTGCGGCATTGGCCGCCTGGTCGTGATCGAGGGCATGCGGATAGGGCACCAGGATCGCCGGCCGGCCGATGACCGCGATCTCCGAGACCGTGGAGGCGCCCGAGCGCGCCAGCACCAGATGCGCCCTGGCGACGCGATCGGGCAGATCGTCGAAGAACGGCGCGAGTTCGGCCGAAACGCGCAGCATCTCGTAGACCGACTTCGCCGCGGTTTCGTCCTCGGGCCGGGCCTGCTGTGTGATTTCAACGCGCGCGCGCAGATCGTCGGACAGCAGTTCCATCGCCGCCGGCATGGCCTCGGAGAAGAACCGCGCGCCCTGGCTTCCGCCGAAGACGACGAGCCGCACCGGTCCGTCTTTATCGGGCGGCGCATAGGGCGTGCCGGCCGCTTCGATCACCGGCGGGCGCACCGGATTGCCGGTGACGACGATCTTGCCCGCATGCTCGCCTGTCGCGGCCAGAAACCCGCCCGCGATCGCCGTGGCGCGGCGCGCGAGCAGCCGGTTGGCCCGGCCCATCACCGCGTTCTGCTCGTGGATGATGGTCGGAAAGGCGCCCGACGCGGCGATCAGCGGCGGCACGGTGGGATAGCCGCCAAAGCCGACCACCGCCGCCGGCTTGAGCTTTGAAAGCAGGATCCGTGACTGGCGCATGCCGGCGAACAGCGCCAGGCCAGCCCTGATCAGCGCGAACGGATTCTTGCCCGAGGGCGTCGCCGAGCGGATGACATGCAGCCCCTCGCCGGGAAAATCCTCGGCATAGTGCCGCGCCCGTTCATCGGTGGCCAGATGCACCTGCCAGCCCCGGCCGACCAGTTCATGCGCCAGCGCCTGGGCGGGAAACAGATGCCCGCCGGTGCCGCCCGCCGAAAGAAGGATCGTGCCGCTTTCAGCCATCTCGTGCCTTCCCGGCTCGTTCGCGTCGCCGGGCAACAACCATGCCCCCGGTCCGGCTTGCGCCCAAACTTTTTATGCATATATTAATGTGGCGGGCGAGGACGGCGCGATGTTCGAATGGGACGCCGACAAGGCGCGGCGGAACAGGGCCAAGCATCGGGTGGACTTCACCGAGGTCGAACGGTTCGATTTCGGAACCTGCATCGAGTTCGACGTCACCGAGATGGCTCAGGATGGCGAAGAGCGGATCATGGCGATCGGGTTCATCGGGGTGCAATTGCACGTGCTGATCTACACCGAACGCGGCGAAGCAATGCGACTGATCTCGTTGCGACGAGCGACGCCGGAAGAAACGAGACTGTACCATGCGGAACATTAGACTGCGCGCCGACCGCCGTACGCCTGAGAGCCGCGCCAAGGCGCGCGCATCGCTCAAGTCCATGACCGAGGCGGAGGCTGCTCGCCTGTCCGAGGCGGCCGCTTCCGACCCCGACAATCCGCCCCTGACCGAGGCCGAGTTTGCGCGTGCCAGGCCCGGCCGCCCGCCGCTTCCGCCCGAGCGGCGCAAGAGACGCGTGACCCTGTCGCTCGACCCGGACGTGCTCGCGGAGTTGAAGAAGGACGGGCGCGGCTGGCAGACCCGCGCCAACGCCGTCCTCAGAAAGGCCCTGTTCGGCAAATAGGCGACCGTCACGACGCCGCCGCCAGGCCCGAAAAGCGCACATGGGCGAACCGCGTCTGGGGCCGCCGTCGCGTCAGCGCCAGGATGATGCCGGCCGAGATTGCCACCGCCACCATGGACGAGCCGCCATAGGACACGAACGGCAGCGTCATGCCCTTGGCCGGCAGCAATTGCAGATTGACCATGATGTTGATCATCGACTGAAGTCCGATCAGCACGACCAGGCCGCTGACGGCCAGCCGCCGGAAATGGTCCTCCTCGCGCACCGACTTGAGCAGCCCGCGCAGCACGATGAAGGCGAACACCGCAACCAGCGCCATGCACAGCACGATGCCGAACTCCTCGGCGAGCACGGCAAAGACGAAATCGGTGTGGCTGTCGGGCAGGATGCGCTTGATCGTCCCCTCGCCCGGCCCCTGTCCGAACCAACCACCGCGCACGATCGCCTCGCGGCCGGTGTCGACCTGGAACGTGTCACCCTGGCCGGTGAAGAACCGGTCGATGCGGTTGGCCACGTGCGGCAACAACACATAGGCGCCGATCAGGCCGGCCGCGCCGATCGCGCCGAGCACGGCGATCCACAGCCAAGACATGCCGGCCAGAAAGAACATCGCGCCCCATGTCGCCGCCACCAGCACCGTCTGGCCCAGATCGGGCTGGGCGACCAGCAGCGCGGCGATCGCGGCGAACAGCACGCCGGCCAGAAGATTGCCCGGAATGTCCGGCCGGCGCAGATGCTCGGCGAACAGCCAGGCGCAGATGATCACGAAGGCGGGCTTGGCGAACTCCGATGGCTGCACCGAGATGCCGGCAATGCGCACCCAGCGCCGCGAGCCCTTGACTTCGACGCCGAAGAACAGCGCCGCCAGCATCAGCACCACCGAGCCGGCGAGCACGATCAGCGCCATGCGCCGGATCTGCCGGTCATCGAGGAACGACACGCCGATCATCACCGCGATCGCCGGCACCACGAAGATGGCGTGCCGCTCCACGAAATGGAAGGTGTCGAGCCCGATCCGCTCGGCGACGTCCGGGCTGGCGGCAAACGAAAGAACGATGCCGAAGCCGATCAGCACGGCGAAGGCGGCCAGAAACCAGCGGTCGACGGTCCACCACCAGTCGGCGACCGCGCTGCGATCACTGCGACGGTACATCCTCATCCTCCCTGAGCGTTTCGTCCCGGCCCATGGCGTCCGCCTCGTGGACGCGCTCGCCGCCGCCATTTGCGCGCTCGAGTTCATCGGCCAGCCGGGCGAGTTCGTCGTCGGCGTCGAGCCCCTCCAGGGCCGGCACATCGTCGTCATCGCCGGCCGCGACCGGCGGCGCCGGCTCGTCCTCGTGCGCATCGGTGCCGCCTTGCGTGTCCACCGGCGTTTCCGCCGCCTCGCGATGGTCCGCCTCGCTTTCGGCAGTGTCCATGTCGGCCACGGGCGCGACGGGCGCCGCCGATTGCGCGTCGGCGGGCGCGTCGCCCGCTTCAACCTCCGCGGCCTCGACGGCCTCGGCGGCCTCGGCGACGATTTCCTCGCCGGGCTCGGGATCGGTCGTGTGCTCGACGATGGGCGCTTCGGCCGGCTGCCCGGGATCGGCGGGAACCGGATCGACCGGCACCATGGGCGCGTCCACCCCGTCGAGGATCGCCACTGCATCGACGAAGGCCCGGCCGCGCTCCTCGAAATTGCCGAACTGGTCAAAGCTCGCCGCCGCCGGCGCCAGCAGCACGACGGGCTCGTCGGCCTCGGCCTGCGCCGCATCGGCGGCGGCGCGGCGCACGGCGACATCGATGCTCGCCGAGATTTCGAAGGGCAGGCGCTCGCCGATCGTTGCGGCGAAGGCAGGCGCGGCCTCGCCGATCAGATACGCCTTGGCGACACGGCCGAACAGCGGCGACAGCGAGGCGATGCCGCCCTCCTTGGCCAGCCCGCCGGCAATCCAGTGGATGTCGCGAAAGCTCGACAGCGCCTTGGCCGCCGCATTGGCGTTGGTCGCCTTGGAGTCGTTGACGAACAGCACGCGCTCGCGTCGGGCGACGATCTGCATGCGATGCTCGAGGCCGGGGAAATCCTCGAGCCCGGCCTGGATATCGGCTTCCTCCAGCCCCAGCATGCGGCAGGCATGGGCGGCCGCCAGCGCGTTCTGCCGGTTGTGGTCGCCGCGCAGCGCGGCGGCATTGGTCAGGTCGATCTCGTGGCGGTCGCCGATCGCGCTGATGCGCTCGACGCTGACGCCGGCGCCCTCGGCCTCCTCGGCGGCGGTGCGGCACCACACATCGTCGACGCCGATCACCGCCTTGCGGGCACCGGTCACAAGCCGTTTCTTGATGCCGGCATAGTTTTCCATCGTGCCGTGGCGATCGAGGTGATCGGGCGAGATGTTGAGCAGGATGCCGACCGTGGGATCGAGCGAGGGCGCAAGATCGATCTGGAAGGAGGAGCATTCGAGCACATGGATCCGGCCTTTGGCGGGCGGATCGAGCGCCAGCACCGGCACGCCGATATTGCCGCCCATCTGCACGTCGCGGCCCGCACGCCTGAGGATATGGGCGATCAGCGCCGTTGTCGTCGACTTGCCGTTCGTGCCCGTGACGGCGACGAACGGCGCGTGCGGAGCGATCTTGGCCCGCTCGCGGCAGAAGAGGTCGATATCGCCGATGATCGGCACGTTTTCGGCCCTGGCCTTGTCGACGGTCCAGTGCGGCTTGGGGTGCGTCAGCGGCACGCCGGGCGCGAGCACGAGCGCGTCGAAGCCCGACCAGTCGGCCCCATGCAGATCGGCGGTGCCGATCCCTTCGGCGGCCGCGGCGGCGACGCTGTCGGGGTTGTCGTCGAAGGCTGTGACCTGCGCCCCGCCCGCCGCCAGCGCCCGCGCCGTCACCCGGCCCGAGCCGCCAAGGCCGAACAGCGCCACCGAGCGGCCGGAAAATGTCGAAATGGAAATCATGCAATACTGCCTTTCAGCGCCGTCGAACTCAGCGCAACTTCAATGTGGACAGGCCGATCAGCGCCAGAATGACGGCGATGATCCAGAACCGGATCACCACCTGGCTTTCGGTCCAGCCCATCTTCTCGAAATGGTGGTGGATGGGCGCCATCAGGAAGACCCGGCGTCCGGTCGCCTTGTAATGGGCGACCTGGATGATCACCGACAGCGCTTCGATCACGAACAGACCGCCGATGATGATCATGACGATCTCGTGCTTGGTGGCGACGGCCACCGCCCCGATCAGCCCGCCAAGGGCGAGTGAACCCGTATCGCCCATGAAGATCGCCGCCGGCGGCGCGTTGAACCACAAAAAGCCCAGGCCCGCCCCGATCACCGCGCCCAGGATCACCGCCAGATCGCCGGTGCCGGGGACGAAATGGATCTGCAGATAGTCGGCGAAGATGGCGTTTCCCGAAAGATAGGCGATCACGCCGAACGAGGCGGCCGCGATCATGATCGGCACGATGGCGAGCCCGTCGAGTCCGTCGGTCAGGTTCACCGCATTGCCGGCGCTGACGATGACGAAGGCGGCGAACGGGATGAAGAAGACCCCCAGATTGAACAGCAGGTCCTTGAAGAAGGGAAAGGCCAGGCTCGACGAGAACGGCGCATTGCCGGCGCGCATGATCATGTAGGCGGCAAAGCTGGCGATCAGGAATTCCAGCGCCAGCCGCGAGCGGCCCGAAAAGCCCTTGTCGGTCTGCTTGGTGACCTTGAGGTAGTCGTCGTAAAAGCCGATCGCGCCGAAGCCGAGCGTCACCGCCATCACGACCCAGACATACGGATTGCCCAAATTCCCCCACAACAGCGTCGCGCCGATGATGCCGGTCAGGATCATCAGACCGCCCATGGTCGGCGTTCCGGCCTTCTTGAAATGGGTCTGCGGCCCGTCGGCGCGGATCGGCTGGCCGCGCCCCTGCCGCAGGCGCAGGACCGAGATGATGCGCGGGCCGAACAGGAACACGATGAAGGCCGATGTCAGCAGCGCCCCGCCGGTCCGGAAGGTGATGTAGCGGAACAGATTGAGTATCTGGAACTGGTCCGAGAACTCGGTCAACCAAAAGAGCATTCCTGTCCTTTCCCTGTCCGCCCGACCCGCATTCAGCCGGCATCGGGCGCATCGGCTCGTTCAAACAGGCTGACGAGCCGGGAAAAGCCCATTCCGTTGGACGACTTGATCATGACGACATCGTCGGCGCGCACATCCTCGGCCAGTTGCTCGCCAAGCGTGTCGACACTGTGGTGATGGATGACCTCCAATGGCGCCTCGCCCAGCTTTTCGGCCAGGGCGGCCATTTCGGGACCGGCCAGATAGAGCTTGTCCAGGCCCGCCTTGGCGACCGGCGCGGCGAGGTTCTCGTGCAGCTTCCGTGAATGGCTGCCCAGTTCGAGCATGTCGCCGAGCACCGCGATGCGGCGGCCATGCCCGCCGGAGACGAGCGTGGCGACCAGATCCAGCGCCGCTTCCACCGAGGCCGGATTGGCGTTGTAGCTCTCGTCGATGAGCGTGAAGGTGCCCGCCCCCGCCTTCATCGTCAGGCGCTTGCCGCGCCCGTCCGGCGCCGGCAGGTCGGCCAGCGCGTGCGCGACCCGGGTGATGTCGGCGCCGACAAGGTGCGCCACCGCGAGCACGCCGAGCATGTTGTGGACGACGTGACGGCCCGGAAGGCCGACCTTGAAGGCCAGTTCCTCGCCGAACACCCTGGCCGTCACGCACGAACAGTCGGCCAGGTACTTGGCGTTCAGAAGCTGGGCGTCGGCGCGCTGGCTGGTGCCATAGCCGATGATCGTGTTCACGCCCGCCTTGCCGGCCAGTTCGGCGAGCAGCTTGAAGCGCTTGTCGTCGCGATTGATCAGCGCGGTGCCGCCCCGGACGACACCCGAGAAGATTTCCGCCTTGGCGTGGGCGATGCCGTCGAGATTCCTGAAATTGCCCAGATGCGCTGCCGCGATCAGCGTGACCATGCCGATATGCGGACGCACCTGCCGAACCAGCGGCGTGATCTCGCCGGCATGGCTCATGCCGATCTCGAAGACCGCATATTCGGTGTCGGCGGGCATGCGGGCGAGCGTCAGGGGCACGCCCCAGTGATTGTTGTAGGACTTGACCGAGGCGTGCACCCGGCCGCAACGCTCCAGAACATGGCGCAGCGCTTCCTTCGTGGTCGTCTTGCCGGCCGATCCGGTCACCGCGACGACCTTGGCCTTGGTGCGCGCCCGCGCCGCCCTGCCCAGCATGCGCAGCGCCTCCAGCACGTCGGGCACCACCAGCAGCGGCAGCGTCTGCCGGCCGAGCGCGGCGAGCTTGCCCTCCTGCACGACAAGGCACGAAGCGCCCGCCGCCACGGCCTTGGAGGCGAACTGGTGTCCGTCGCGCGTATCGCCCGCAATGGCGAAGAACGCATCGCCCGGCTGCAGCGAGCGGGTGTCGATGGAAATGCCGGTCACCGCCTCGGGCAGGCCATGCACCGGCCGCGCATCCATCGCCTCGGCCATCGCCGCGCCGGTCCACAGCGGCGCCGATGCCGTTGCCGTGCCGATCCCCGTCTGGCTCATGCGGCAACCTCGGCGAGCGCCGCGCGCGCCTCGTCATGGTCCGAGAACGGTCGCGTCGCCGCGCCCGTGGTCTGTCCGGTCTCGTGTCCCTTGCCGGCGATCACCAGCGTGTCGCCGGCCGAAAGCGCGCCGATCGCCGCCCGGATGGCCGCGCGCCGGTCGCCGATCTCGATGGCATCGGGCGCCGCCGCCATGATCGCCGCGCGGATTTCGGCCGCATCTTCCGAGCGCGGATTGTCATCGGTGACATAGACGATGTCGGCGAGCCTGTGGGCGATTTCGCCCATGATCGGCCGCTTGCCCGGATCGCGGTCGCCACCGCAGCCGAAGACCACCGCGATCCTGCCCGTCGTGAACGGTCGCACCGCGCCGAGCACCTGTTCGAGCGCCTCGGGCTTGTGCGCGTAGTCGACATAGACCACCGCGCCCTGGGCGGTGGTGCCGACCAGTTCGAGCCGGCCCGGCGCGCCCCTCAGCTCCTCGAGCGCGCCGAACGCGATTTCGGGCGCCACGCCCACCGAGATCGCCAGCCCGGCCGAGACCAGCGCATTGGCGATCTGGAAATCGCCGGCGAGCGGCAGCACGATGCGATGGGTCCGGCCGTCATGGACGAGTTCGGCGACCTGCCGGTGGCGTTCGTGCTCGAGCCGCTTGAGGCAGATGAACTCCCCGCCCCGGCCGACCGTGCCGATCTCGAGCCCGGCCCCGCGCGCCGCCGCCACCGCCCGCTGCGACCAGCGATCGTCGGCGAAGATCACCGCCGGGGAGCCGCTTTGCGCCAGCGTGTCGAACAGGCGCATCTTGGCGGCGAAATAGGCCTGCATGTCGCGATGGTAGTCGAGGTGGTCGCGGCCCAGATTGGTGAAGGCCGTCGCGGCCAGCCGCACGCCGTCGAGCCGGCGCTGTTCGATGCCGTGGCTGGAGGCCTCCATCGCCGCATGGGTGACGCCGCTTGCCGCCAGGTCGGCCAGAATGGCGTGCAAATGCACCGGATCGGGCGTGGTCAGCGCGCCCTCGATGGTCTTGGCGGGCGCGACGACACCGGTCGTGCCGATCGAGGCGGCGTTCAGCCCGGCATGGTCGAAGATCTGGCGGGTGAAGGCGGCGACCGAGGTCTTGCCGGCGGTGCCGGTCACCGCGACGATGGTTTCGGGCTGGCGGCCGGCCAGCGCGGCGGCGACCAGTGCCAGCGCCCGGCGCGGGTCGCCGGCCCGGATGACCGGCACGTCGACGGCGATGTCGGCATCGGGCGCGCACAGCACCGCGCTCGCCCCGCGCGCGACGGCCTCGCCGGCAAAGGCCGTGCCGTCATGCCTGGCCCCGCTGACCGCGACGAAGAGTTCGCCCGGCCCGATGGTCCGCGAATCGGCGCCCACGCCAGAGAACGCGCCGGCGGGCAGCGCGGCGGCGGGTGTGTCGACAATGTGCGCCAGGTCGGAAAACTGCATCGGATCGGGTCCGCGGATTTCGCTCCTTATTGCCAACTAGTACGACACAAGCAAGGCGTCGCGGTCGACGTCATACCGTGGCGTCACCGGCAGCACCGGCGCGGCCCGCGAAATGATGGCGCGTGTCGTCGGCGCCGCGTTCAGCCCGGCGGTGGCGCTGTACTGGCCCTCGGCGGGCTTGGGCTCGTCGATGATGACGAGCACCACATATTCGGGGTCGTCCATCGGAAAGGCCGCCAGAAAGGCGTTGAAGCGGTGGTCGCCCGAATAGCGGCCATTGACCACCTTTTCGGCGGTTCCCGTCTTGCCGCCGACGAACAGGCCCTCGACCTCGGCGCGCCGGCCCGACCCCTCCTCGACATTGAGCCGGAACAGATAGCGCATCATGGCGCTGGTTTCGGGCTTGAGAACCTGCGTGGCGGCGCGGTCGGCCGCGTCCTGGCTGCGCGGGATGAAGCTCGGCGGGATCAGCCGTCCGCCATTGACGAGCGCGGCGGCGGCGACCGCGGTCTGGAGCGGCGTGGTCGACACGCCGTGGCCGAAGGAGATCGTCACCGAATTGAGCTGCTTCCACTGGTCGGGCTCGGTGGGGCGCGCCACTTCGGGAAGCTGGGTGTCCATGCGGTCGAGCAGGCCCATGCGCTTGAGAAAGGCGCGATGGCCCTCGACCCCGATCACCTCGGCCATGCGCGCGGTGGCGATGTTGGACGAGTAGATGAATGTCTCCGGCACCGTCAGGACGCGGTTCTTGCCGTGGAAATCGTTGATCGTGAAGCGGCCGAAGCGCAGCGGCTTGCGCGCGTCGAACCGGCTGTCGAGCGTGACCTGACCCGAATCGAGCGCCATCGCCGTGGTGAATGCCTTGAACGTCGAGCCCATCTCGAAGGTGCCCGCCGACATGCGATTGAGCCGGTCCTTGTCGAGCGCGTTGAACGGGTTGTTGGGGTCGTAGTCGGGCAGCGAGACCATGGCGACGACCTCGCCGGTGCGCACGTC
Organism: Roseitalea sp. MMSF_3546; assembly: GCF_030732865.1. Taxonomy (GTDB): domain Bacteria; phylum Pseudomonadota; class Alphaproteobacteria; order Rhizobiales; family Rhizobiaceae; genus Roseitalea. Next base: position 242,733 of record NZ_JASHKB010000002.1, on the reverse strand, counting down.
GAGCACCACGCCGCCCGCCGCGATCGCCTGGTAGCGTTCCATCGCCTGCACCAGTTCGTCGCGCACGATGTGCTGTACGCCCGCATCGATCGAAAGGCGCACCGGCTCCAGATCGTCGGACTGGTCGAGCCCCATTTCCTGCAGCGTTGCAAGGCCCTGGTCGTCGACGAACTTCTCGATGCCGGCGGTGCCGGCATTGTCGATATTGACCAGCCCGACAATGTGCGAGGCCGTCGGCCCGCCCGGATAGAAGCGCCGCGTCTCGTTGCGAAACCCGATCCCCGGAATGCCGAGCGCCATCACCGCCGCCTGCTCCTTGGGCGAGATCTCGCGCCGCAGCCAGACAAAGCCCGCCCCCGAGGACAGCTTGCGGTGCCACTCCTTGTAGTCGACATCGGGCAGGACGCTCGACAGCGCCTCGACCGCCTCGTCCGGATCGATGATCCGGCGCGGTTCGCCATAAAGCGAGGCCACGCGGATATCGGTGGCCAGCAGATTGCCGCGCCGGTCGAGCAGGTCGGGCCGCGCCGCCATGATCCTGTCATTGACGCCGTAGCGCGCCTGGTCGTCGAGTTCGGTCAGCCCGTACTGGACCAGCCGGCCGCCGATGACCGCATAAACGCCCACGAAACAGGCGATCGCGATGGCGATGCGTCCGCGCCCCATGCGCATGATGGCGTCGCCGCGGCGCGTCGCCGGCCCGCGCCCGCCATCGGACGCCTTGCCGCCGCGCAGTCCGAGACCGGGTATGGCAAAGGCCATGCTCACCGCCCCCCGCCGTCGATGGCGCCGGTCGACAGTCCGGTGTCGACCTCGCCGGCAATGATGTCGCCCACCGCATCGCCCGGATCGAACTCGGGCGGGCCGGGCAGCGCCGCCTCGGAGATGAACTGGTCCGCCTCGGCCGGCGCCAGTCCCAGATCGTCGGCATAAAGCTCGACCAGCCTTTGCAGCCGTTGCGGATGGCTCAGATGCGCCCAGTCGGCGCGCAGAAGCTCGATGGTCTCTTTTTCGAGCGCGATCTGACGCTGAAGACCGCGGATCTCGACCAACCGCTGCTCGCTTTCATGCTTGACCGAATAGGTCCAGGTCGCCGCGGCGATGACCATGCCGACCATGGCAACGTTGACGATGCGCATCATGGCTTCGCCCCTCCCCCGGTCTCCCGCTGCGGCCAGGGCAGATCGGCCAGCCTGAACAGGGTCATGTCCGCCGGGCGCGGGTCGGCACCGGTGCGCGTCGCCGCGCGCAGCTTGGCCGAGCGGGCGCGCGGGTTGTCGGCGGCCTCGGCCTTCGAGGCGGCGACGACGGCCTTGCCGGTGACGGCGAAGGTCAGCGGCTGCGGCGCGCTTGCCGGCAGGTGGCGCGAGCCGCCCGACTGCGTCGTGCGGTCCTGGATGAAGCGCTTGACGATCCGGTCCTCGAGCGAATGGAAGCTGACCACGACTAGCCGGCCGCCCGGCCTGAGCACGCGCTCGGCGGCGAACAGCGCCCGCGCGAGTTCGCGCAGCTCGTCATTGACGAAGATGCGCAGGCCCTGAAAGGTGCGCGTTGCCGGATGGATCGGATCGCGCGCCCGGCGCGGCTGCACCGACTCGATCACGGCAACGAGCGCGCCGGTGGTCTCGATGCGCCTGTCCGCGCGCGCGCGTTCGATGGCATGGGCGATCGCGGGTGCGTTGCGCTCCTCGCCCAGAATGCCGATGATGCGGATCAGGTCCTTGACGTCGAAATCGTTGACGACATCGGCCGCGCTCGGCCCCGATTGCGCCATGCGCATGTCGAGCGGGCCGTCCCTGCGGAACGAAAAGCCGCGCGCGCTTTCATCGAGCTGCATGGAGGAGACGCCCACATCGAACACCACCCCGTGCACCGATGCCGGCGCGACATGGTCGGCCATGGTCGAAAACGGCGCCTCGATCACGTCGAGCCGGCCCGGATGTTCGGCAACCAGCGCCGCCGCGCCGGCCACCGCGTCCGGGTCGCGGTCGAAGGCGATCACATCGGCGCCCGCCGCAAGGATCGCGCGCGAATAGCCGCCGGCGCCGAACGTGCCGTCGACATGGCGTTCGCCCGGTCGGGGATCGAGCGCGGCCAGCACTTCGGCCAGCATGACCGGCACATGCGGCACCGGGCCGCTCACGCCTGCGCCTCGCGCTGCGCCAGAAGCCGCGATCGCACCGCCTGGCGATGCTCGGCGAAGCGCTCGGGCGCCCACATCTGGAAGAAGCGCCCCCGCCCGACGAAATGCACGTGATCGGTGATCCCCGCATGTTCGCGGATGAAGTCGGTCACCGTGATCCGGCCGGCCGAGTCGATCTTCAGGAAGGCTCCGTCGCCATGGCAGTAAAAGGACATGTCGTCGGAGGACCGCGCGAACGGGTCGTCCGCGGCAAGGCGCTCCTCGTAACGCTCCAGAAGATCCATCCCGCCCGCATCGATCGCCGGCATGTCGATCGACTGCAGCGCATAAAGGTCGACGAGATCCTTTTTCTGAAGGACGGCCCGGAAATGCGCCGGCACGGAAACCCGCCCCTTGGCGTCGATCCTGTTCACCGCATTGGACAGAAACCGGTCCACGCACCACACCCGCTGCTTCCGCCCCGTTCGGGGTCTGAAGGGCGTCATGTCGGCCCCGCTGACCGGTGACCTTCCATGACGCCCCGCTGGCCCGTCCCCAAGCCAATGCCAAGCCTGCCCCCATTGTGGCGGGGTTTGCCCCGCTGCCGCCCGCGCCGGGCATCGTCTTCTTCCGGCGCCTGAAACCCCCTGCCTGCGCGACGACCGGACCCGTCATCCCCGGCCATGCCGGGCATGTGCGATCGTCGGCACTGAAACACGATTGAGAGACGCTTACGCCGTTCGAATATGGGGTATCATGGGCTGTCATGGGCGTCAACGGGAACAACCGACATCGGACCGCTTTGCGCGTGGGATCGGCGCGCGTTTTCGCAGGCGTTCACGGTTTATGCCCGGTTAACCTTAATGAAGCGTTGCGGCCGCCCTGCGCGTCGGCGGATGGGGGAAAGATGCGCCAGCCGGCCTGTAAGCCGGGTTCTGTAGGGCCGCGCGGATGCGCGACGCGGCAGCCATTCATCTGGGACGCCCGTCGCCGGACGCCTCGTGCAACCTACCCGGACGGCGCGCTGGAGCATCGGGCGCAAGCGCCCATGCCGTCCCTATTCGGTCTTGCTCCCGGTGGGGTTTACCGTGCCGCGACCGTTACCGGCCGCGCGGTGGGCTCTTACCCCACCCTTTCACCCTTACCCGCCGGTATCGCGGGCGATACGGACGGGCGGTTTGCTTTCTGTGGCACTTTCCCTGGGGTCGCCCCCGCCGGACGTTATCCGGCACCGTTGCTCCTGGAGCCCGGACTTTCCTCGGCGCCCGCCTTTCGGCATCCGGACGCCGCGGCTGCCCGGCCGACTGGCCCTTTCGATGTATGCCCTCGCCGCCGGCCGCGCAAGCTCACACCTCGCTCGTCATCGCGTAGGCGCCGCCCGAGGCGCCCAGGCCGTCGAGCGCCAGCGCCGCTTCGGTGACATGCAGCGCCTCGGCCGCCAGCTGCGCCCGGCTCTTGCCCCTGCCCGCCCGGCAATCGGCGACCGCCGCGAGCCCGGCACTGAAATCGATCTGCGAGGGAAAGCCGGGCAGTGCCTTGCGGCGCTTGCCGACGCCGTAGGAGAGCCGTCGCCCGGCGGGAAAGGCGAAGGGCAGCACCCGGCCGGCGCGTGCCTCGAGCCGCCGGGCGATGCGCGCACCGATCCCCGCCCCGCCGCCGGCAGTCTCCAGGTGGATCGCCGAGCGGTCGTCCCACAGATCGGCGACGGTCAGCGTCCCACTGTCGCCCATGACGGTCAGGGCGCGGTCCTTCGGCGCGCACAACCCGCAGGTCAGCCGCGCCACCACGCCATCGTCGAAGAACAGGCACGCGGTGGAGAAGTCCCGCCCCATGCGGTTCGCCGGCACGCCGACGCCCTTGTCGGCGAAGAACACCCCCGAATGGCCGACCATGCGCCGGATCGGGCCGAACAGACCGATCAGCCAGCTCAGCGCGTAGCCGGCATGTTCGAGCGTGCAGCCGATCTCGAACTCGTGGGCGCCGGGCCATGGCGCCCCGGACACCGAACGCCACTGGCGCCACCTTTCGCGGAAGACCGCGCCGTCCTCCATCTGGGCATAGACCAGTTTCGGCGCGCCGATGGCCCCCTTGTCGAGCGTCGCCCGCGTCAGTTCGAAGGCCGACGAATAGGCGTTCGCCGGGGCCCCGGCGAGGATCAGCCCGCGCGCATCGGCAAGCGTGACGAGCCTGCGCGCCTCGGTCAGCGTCAACGCCAGCGGCTTTTCGCAATAGACATGCTTGCCCGCATCGAGCGCGGCCTTTGCGAGTTCGTAATGGCTGCCCGGATCGGTCAGCACCGCCACCGCGTCGACGCGGCTGTCGCCGAGCAGCTCCTGGCACGTCTCGTAGCCGGTCAGCGTCCAGTGCGCGCAGAACCGGCCGAGGCGCTCGCGGTCGCGATCCCATGCGCCGGTCGGCGTCAGGCCGCCATGGTTGGCCAGCGTCGTCATGTAGTAGTCGGCCACGAACCCCGTGCCGATCATCGCAAAGCGCATGCGCCCATCCCGCCAGTGACGCCGGGCAGGCTAGCTCGAAAGCGCCAAGAAACGGTTTATCGGGAGCTGTCTTCGTCGTGCAGGTTCGCCGGAGCCGGCTCGTCCTCCTCGTCATCGCGCGCCGGGATCACATAGGCGCCCGACAGCCAGCGATTGAGATCGATGTTCTTGCAGCGCGCTGAGCAGAACGGATAGGTCTCGCGCGCCGAGGGCTTGCCGCATTCGGGGCATTCGCGTTTTGGCCGGAGCGGTTCGATCTTGGCCATCATCGCGCACCTCCCGCATGCCAGTTCATGTAAACGTCGAAGCGCTCGGTGCCCAGCAGCGTCACCGTCTCGGCCAGCGGCAGCCCGACGACATTGGTGTATGATCCCACCAGCTTGACCACGAAGGTGCCCGCCAGCCCCTGAATGGCATAGCCGCCCGCCTTGCCGCGCCACTCGTCCGAGGCGATGTAGCTGTCGATCACGCTGCGCGGCAGCCGCCGGAAGCGCACGCGGGTCTCCACGATCCTCTGGCGGGTCTTGCCCGACGGGCCGATCACCGCCAGTCCGGTATAGACCCGGTGCGTCCGGCCCGAAAGCATGCGCAGGCAGTGCGTGGCGTCCTCGACCGTGTCGGCCTTGGGCATGACCTTGCTGCCGCGGGCCACCACCGTGTCGGCAGCCAGGATGTGCGGCATCGCCATGGTGCCGTCCTTGATCGCCTGCCGATCGGCGTCGGTCTGCTCGTCCTTGACGATCTTCAGCGCGGCCCTGGCCTTTTCCAGGCTCAGCCGGCGGGCGAGCGAGCGCGGATGCTCGGCCCGGTGCGGCGTTTCGTCGATATGCGTCGGCAGCAGCCGGTCCGGCTCGATGCCGGCCTGCATCATCAGATCGAGGCGCCGGGGCGACGCGGAGGCCAGTACCAGTGTCTGAAGGACGCTCATGCTCGTTCCGAACCCGGCGGACGCCGCGCGCGGCGGACGATCATTTGAAGCGGTAGGTGATCCGGCCCTTGGTCAGATCATAGGGCGTCATCTCGACCAGCACCTTGTCGCCGGTCAGCACACGGATGCGGTTCTTGCGCATCTTGCCGGCGGTGTGGGCGATGATCTCGTGATCGTTTTCAAGTTTCACACGGAAGGTGGCGTTGGGCAGAAGCTCCACGACAACACCGGGAAATTCCAGCAGTTCTTCTTTCGCCATGCGATCCTGTTCGGTCTGTGTCTTGATGGGACATCGGCTGCGCGCGCGTCGCCCTCGTCCGGGATGAGCGGCTCAATAGCGCAATAGCCCGGAAATGAACAGCCACAATGAAGGGATTGCACGCGCGGTTCGTCGCCACGCATATGGGGTGGCGCCGCGCCCGGTTCCAGCCCGCCCGCCGCAGGCCGGAAACAACGCCGCGCCGGGGCGCGGGCAAGCGCTCAAGCAAAGATCCCGCCTGGGTGTGACCGCAGGGCGGGCAATGGGCGAAATATCGCAGGGTCAAACCTGATGCTTTTTGTAGACATTACCGCCTCGCGATTCTAATGCAGGCCGGCATCGAGAGGAGGGATATCCATGGCCATAATGATCGAACGCCGAGCATTGCTGATTGGCGCTTCTGCCCTTTTGCTGACGCGGCCCGCGCTGGCCGAGGCGACGACGCACGAAGTGCAGATGCTCAACGTTCATCCCGACAATCCGCGCCAACGCATGGTATACGACCCGCTCATCCAGGTCGTGCAGCCCGGCGACACGGTCCGGTTCGTATCGGTGAACCCCGGGCACAATTCGGAGTCCATCGAGGGCATGATCCCGGAGGGTGCCGAGCCCTGGAAGAGCCGGCCCAGCCAGGATTTCGAGGTCACGCTGACCGTGCCCGGCATCTACGGCTACAAGTGCCTGCCGCACTATGCGACCGGCATGGTCGGCTTGATCATCGTCGAGGGCGAAGGCAAGCTCGACAACCTCGAAGCCGCCCGGTCGGTGCGCCAGCGCGGCCGTGCCGCCCAGGTCTTCGATGAAATCTGGGCCCAGGCCGAGGCCGATGGCCTGCTGACCGAAGGCGAAGCCTGAGGGGCGTTCGGACGCGGTGAGGGGTGCGGCCCCTCACCCTTTCCAGTGCAGCACGCACACGAGCGTGAACAGCCGGCGCGCGGTGTCGAAGTCGATAGCGATCTTGCCATCGAGCCGGTCCATCAGCGTTTGCGAGCCGTCATTGTGGACCCCGCGCCTTGCCATGTCGATGGTCTCGATCTGGCTGGAAGTGGCGCTCTTGATCGCCTCGTAATAGCTCTCGCAGATCATGTAGTAGTCCTTGACGATCTTGCGGAACGGGCCGAGCGACAGGATGTGCGTGGCGACCTCGCCGCCGTCCTCGCGCGCGATCGCAAAGACCAGCTTGCCCTCGATGACCGACAGGTTGAGCCTGTAGGGCCCGGTGCCCTCGTCGCCGACGGGCCGGAAGCGGTTTTCCTCCAGAAGGTCGAAGATCGCCACCGCCCGCTCGTGCTCGACATCGGGCGTTGACCGGCCGATCGACGCGTCGAGCGTCAGATCGCTGAGCCGGTCATCGGCGCGGAATGCGTCATCGCCCGTCATCGTGATCCAACGCTTCCGGTCCGGGCAGGTTCATGCGGATCGCCACCGAGCGCGCATGGGCGCCAAGGCCTTCGGCCTCGGCCAGGCGGATTGCCGCCGGTCCCAGCGCGCGCAACTGCTCCGCCCCAAGCTTGAGCACCGAGCTGCGCTTGACGAAATCGAGCACGGACAGCCCCGAGGAGAACCGCGCCGAGCGCGCCGTCGGCAGAACGTGGTTCGAACCGCCGACATAGTCGCCGATCACCTCCGGCGTGTGGCGGCCGATGAAGATCGCCCCCGCATTGCGCACGCGGTCCGCCATCATGTCGGCCGCCGCGCAGGCCAGTTCGAGATGCTCGGGCGCGATGCGGTCGATCAGCGACACGGTGGTTGCATCTTGGAGATCGGCGACGGCGATGATCGCCCCGTGGGCGCGCCAGCTCGCAGCGGCGGTCTGCGCGCGCGCAAGCGTGGCAAGCTGACGGTCGACGGCCGCTGCCACTGCGTCCCCGAAGCCGGGATCGTCCGTGATCAGGATCGACTGTGCGGCCACGTCATGCTCGGCCTGGGCCAGAAGGTCGGCGGCGATCCAGTCGGGATCATTGTCGGCATCGGCGACGACCAGCACCTCGGAAGGGCCCGCGATCATGTCGATGCCGACCGTGCCGAACACCTGCCGCTTGGCGGCGGCGACATAGGCGTTTCCGGGCCCGACGATCTTGACCACCGGCGCGACCGTCTGCGTGCCATGGGCGAGCGCGGCCACCGCCTGGGCGCCGCCGATGCGGTAGATCTCGTCGATGCCGGCAAGGTCCGCCGCCGCCAGCACCAGCGGGTCGAGAACCCCGTCGGGCGCCGGGACCACCATCACGATGCGCTCCACCCCGGCGACGCGCGCGGGCACCGCGTTCATCAGCACCGAGGAGGGATAGGCCGCCGTGCCGCCGGGGACGTAGAGCCCGACCGACTCCACCGCCGTCCAGCGGCTGCCGAGCGTGACGCCGATCGCGTCGGTGTACATCTCGTCGGCGGGCAATTGCCGCTCGTGATGGGCGGCGATGCGCGCGCGCGCCAACTCCAGCGCCGCCAGCGTTTCGGCATCGACCGCCTGCCGGGCAGCGGCGATCTCCCGGGCGCCCACGCGCATCGGCACGGCCGACAGGTCGAGACGGTCGAACCTGGCCGTGAATTCGTGGACCGCCGCATCGCCGCGCGCCCGCACATCGGCGATGATCCCGCGCACCACCGCGTCGACATCGGCCGAAGCCTCGCGCTTTGAGCCGATCAGGGCGGCAAGGCGCGTCTCGAAATCCGGATCGGTCGCGGTCAGACGGTGCGGCACGCAAGAAACTCCGTTAGCCCGCCGGATGGCGCGGCTTGAAATTGGTCTCCCAGGCCGCGCCCAGATCGGCAAGCTGCGCCTCGATGACCTCGACATCGAGCCGTATGGCGGCCGCGTCGGCGAAGACCAGTTCGATCGTGCCGGCGGGCGGCTCGGTCGGCGAAAAGCGGATCGCCAGCAGCGACAGCACCTGGCCGTCGTCGCCGCGTCTGATACCCGTGGTGCGCACCGCTTGGACCCGCGCGAACGACAGCGCCGTGCGCCGCCTTTCATGGCCGCGGGCACGCCGGCCCGCCTCCGCGTCCCAGGCAAAGCGGCTGGCGATCAGCGTGAAGCGCCGCTTGGCCGGCTGATAGTCCAGATAGTCCGCGCGCGTGACCGCGTCCTGCATCTGGGCGGAAATCACCATCAGGTCGGATTCGTCGAGCGCGAGCAGTTTCAGGCCAGCCATGGCAGTGGGCATCCGGTCGGCAATCGGGTTGCGGATGCCGTGCTACGACTTTCGCATTTTCAGCGCAACAGCCTGTCGGCCCGTTGCGCCCGGCCTGCGGCAATCAGGCCGTCACGCGCTCGATCTGCGCGCCGCAGGCACCGAGCTTCTCCTCGAGCCGCTCGAAGCCGCGGTCGAGATGGTAGACGCGGTTGACATTGGTCTCGCCCTCGGCGGCGAGCCCGGCGATGACCAGCGACACCGAGGCACGCAGATCGGTCGCCATGACCTGCGCGCCCTTGAGCACGGGCACGCCGGTGACCGTGGCGGTCTGCCCGTCAAGGGCGATGTCGGCGCCCAGCCGCGCCAGCTCCTGCACATGCATGAAGCGGTTCTCGAAGATCGTCTCGGTGATGTGCGAGACGCCGTTGGCGCGCGTCATCAGGCCCATGAACTGCGCCTGCAGATCGGTGGGAAAGCCGGGAAAGGGCGCCGTGCTGACATCGACCGGCAGGATGCCGTTGCCGTTGCGATAGACGCGCACGCCCTCATCGTGCTGGGTTATCTCCAGGCCGGCTTCGCCGAGCACGTCGATCGCCGTGTGCCAGCTGTCGGCCACTGCGCCTTTGAGCAGCACTTCCCCGCCGGTCATTCCGACGGCCATGGCATAGGTGCCGGTCTCGATCCGGTCGGCGATCACGCGGTGCCGCGCGCCGGCGAGCGAGGCCACGCCGGTGACGTTGATGGTGCCCGTGCCGGCGCCCTCGATCTTCGCGCCCATGGCATTCAGGCACGCAGCGAGATTGACGATCTCCGGTTCGCGCGCCGCGTTTTCGATCACGGTATCGCCCCGTGCCAGCGCGGCGGCCATGACCAGCACATGCGTCGCGCCGACCGACACCTTGGGAAAGACGTAGCGCCCGCCGATCAGGCCGTTCCTTGCCACCGCATGCACATAGCCGTTCTCGATCTCGATCTCCGCGCCCAGCGTGCGCAGCGAATCGATGAACAGGTCCACCGGCCGCGTGCCGATGGCGCAGCCTCCCGGCAGCGACACGCGCGCCTCGCCCATCCGCGCCAGCAGCGGGCCGATCACCCAGAAGCTCGCCCGCATCTTCGAAACGAGTTCATAGGGCGCTGTGACATCGACGATGTTGCGCGCGTTGAAATGGATGGTGCGGGCGTAGTCGGATCCGTCGCCATTGCGCCGGCCGGCGACGGTGTAGTCGACGCCCAGATGGCCCAGAATGCGGATAAGCTGCTCGACATCGGCCAGATGCGGCACATTTTCGAGCGTCAGCGTGTCGTCGGTCAGCAGCGAGGCGATCATCAGCGGCAGCGCCGCGTTCTTGGCCCCGGAAATCGGAATGACGCCATGGAGCTCATGGCCGCCGACAATGCGAATGCTGTCCATATGGGTTCGTCCCCTCGCTGATGCGAACCCGCCATACCGGCGCGCCGCCGCCCCCACGGTGCCCATGCCCGATGGCAGGCCTGTAGACCATGATCGGGGCTGCTTCAAGGCAGGCGATGGGCCGTCCATGTGCGCCGCGGCCGGCCGGTTCCCCGACAACAAGGGGGCTTGCTTACCTCACGGGCATTTAACAGCGCGTTAACCATGACGCGCCGGTCCCCGGCCGCGCCGATCGCCCGATGCGGCTGACGATGTGCGCGCCTTGCCCTTGTCCGGCGTCCTGCCCGGCGAGGCGGGGGCGTCATCGCGCCCTTCGCCCACGCCGGCCCGCCTGCCGCGCGCCTGCGCCTTGCGCTTTTGCAGATTGGCGCGCAATTGAGCGGCGAGCCTATCGCGCCGGTCCTGGTCGTCTTTCCTGCCGCCCATGGGCAGCACAATAGACATCCGACCGCCGTTTGCAAAGCGTGCCGCGGCCGGGCAGACGGACCGCTGCGCCAGGGGTTCCCAACGATGGTCGGCGCCGCGATTTCCGCTTGCCGCGGCACGCATTTGACGCCTTGCGAAGGCGTTGCGGCTGTGGCACAAGCCGGCCGACCGTCACCGCGCCGGGCTGCTGTAGCTCAGAGGTAGAGCACTCCCTTGGTAAGGGAGAGGTCGAGAGTTCGATTCTCTCCAGCAGCACCATCTCGCTTTTTGGCCGCCGGGGGGTCTTCCTCGGTCTTGCCGCGCGTGCGCGAAGCTCGCGCTCCGTCACCCCCAGGGAAACGTCGATCGCGGCGGCAGCGCCGGTCCGCAGGGCGCCGATTCGGCCACGCGCAATCCCTCGTTCCACTTGGCCATGCGTTCCGAACGCGCAAACGAGCCAACCTTGAGTTGCGGCACACCCCAGCCGACCGCCAGATGCACGATCGTCACGTCCTCGCTCTCGCCCGAGCGTGCCGAGACCACCGCGCCCCAGCCATGGCGCCGCGCCGCCTCGAGCGCGGCCCTGGCGCCGGTGAGCGTGCCGATCTGGTTGGGCTTGATCAGCACCGCATTGCACGCTCTCCTGGCAGCCGCCGCCTCGATGCGTTTGGCGTCGGTGACCAGCGCATCGTCGCCGATCACCTCGACGCGGTCGCCGACACGCCCGGTAAACGCGGCAAGGCCGTCGATATCCGTCTCGCCGAGCGGATCCTCGACGGCGACGATCGGATAGCGTTCCGTCCAGCCGGCGATCAGGTCGGCGAGATCCTCGCTCGACAGCGTCCGCCCCTCCCGCGCCAGCCTGTAGCCGTTCCGGTCGCCGAATTCGCTTGCGGCGATGTCCAGCGAGATCGCCATATCGAGGCCCGGTCGCAACCCGGCCTGCTCGATCGCCCGCGTCAGTGTGGCGATGGCATCCTCGTTGCCGTCGAAGGCCGGCCACCAGCCCCCTTCGTCGGCGACGCCGGCAAGCCGCCCCGTCTCGGCCATGATTGCGCCCGCCGCGCGATAGACCTCCGCCGTCCAGTCGAGCGCTGTCCGATAGTCCGGCGCGCCGATCGCGGTGATCATGAAATCCTGAACGTCGAGCCGGCCCGCCGCATGCGCGCCGCCGCCGAAGATCTGGATTTCGGGCAAAGGCAGGAATGGCGGATCGGCCTCGCCGGCCAGATACCGCCATAACGGCACGCCCTGCACGGCGGCGGCCAGATGGGCGGCCGCCATGGAGGTGGCGATGGCGGTGTTGCCGCCCAGCCGACCGAAATCCGCCGTGCCGTCCAGTTCGGCAAGCAGCGCGTCTATGCCCGCCTGGTCGGCCGCATCGCGGCCGGAAAGCGCCGGTGCGACGGTGTGTTCAAAACCCTTGACCGCGCCGCGCACGTCATAGCCGCCCATGGCCGCCCCGCCATCGCGCAGATCGACCGCTTCGCCCGAACCGGTCGAGGCGCCCGCCGGGGCGATCGCCCGGCCGACATGGCCGGCGGCGGTCGTCAGCTCGACCTCAATGGTCGGCCGGCCGCGCGAATCCCAGATACGGCGGGCATGCGCATGGGCGATGATGGCTTTCATGGTCGTCTCCCCCGATCGGTCCAGCCGATAGCGCGGCGCGGGCGGGCGGACAAGCCGCCGATCGGATCAGCGGTCCTTGCGGGCCAGCACGAGGAAGCGCGTCGTCTGCTCGAGCGTGGCGTAGTCGGCAAGCAGCGCCGCAAAGCGTGGGTCGGCGGCGAGGAATGCCATAAGGTCGAAACCGGGCCGGGAGAAGTAAAATGGCTGCTTGTCAAAGATCATCACGTGCGGCCGACCGGCGAGCGCGTCGTCGACGATCGCGGCCCGCGTCTCCTCGCCAATCGCCCGCAGGCGGGCACAACGTTCCGGCTCGGCCGTGCAGTCGGCGTCGGCCAGCCCGTCCACCGCGCCCGGCACCAGCCACAGCGCCGGATAGCGGCTGGTCCACTGCGCGCCGGTCTCGAGCGCCAGCGGAAAGGACGGTGAAAGCGAGGTCGAATAGACGGCGAGCCGCGGCGCGGGCCCGAAGCGCTCGACGATCGGTGCAAAATGTTCCGAAGCAGGGCTCTTGTAGGTTCCGTTCTGGAGCGCCGGCAGAAAGGCGAGGACGAACCCCGCCGCGGCGGCGATCGCCGTCTTGCGCGGCAGGCCCGGCCGGGCGAGCACGAACACGCAGCCCAGCGCCACAGTCGCGCCGATCGGCACGGCCTGGTAGCCGAAACCGGTCCACTGCACCAGATAGACGCCGGCGCCGGCGAGGACGGCCGCCACCGCCATATCGAGGCCCGGGACCGGCGCGCGTTCATCGCGGGCAATCACGATCGTCAGCCCGAACGCGGCGATCAGCGGCAATTGCATGCCGGCCAGCGCTGCCGCACCGCCAAGGCCGTATGCGCCGTACACTTCAAGCGCCATCGGCACAATCGAGTCGAAATAGGCCGGATGGCGCAGTCCGACCATGCCCACATAAGCGATGCATATGGCCAGGATGGCGAGATTGGCCGGCGAGACGATTGGCCAGAGCGAACGCCGCCGGATGACCAGCGCCAGCGTCATCAGGACCGGAAACAGGACGAAATAGTGCTTCAGGCAGATACCGATGGCAGCGAAGGCGGCGCGCGCCACGGCACCGGCGCCCCGGTCCGGCTCGGCCCGCGTCAGATGGCCGACCAGCCAGGGCAGGATGAACAGGACCAGCAGGTGCTCGCGCTGGGCGATGTCGTCGGACGCCGGCACGATGGCGGCGGCGCCGATGCCCGTGAGCACGAGCAATCCGCGCCCGCCGGCCAGCGCCGGCACCTCGGCGATCAGCCGCCATACCCAGATCAGCACGCCGGCCAGAAGGATGGCAACCAGCAGATACTGGCCGTCCGAATCGCTCAGACCGACCAGGTCGGCGAGCCAGAGCGCAGGCACGGTGAGGTAGAAGTTGAGCGGCGGGTTGACCTCGACGATATCGGTGTAGAGCACCGCGCCCTCGAGCCATTTTCGCGTTGCGACCAGATACCAGGCCGTATCGTGATGGATGTAGCGCCCCTGGAAGACAGACAGGAACAGTGTTGCCATGGCCAGGGCCAGTGCGACGCCGGTCCAGTTTTCCCCGGTCGGCGCGTCGATGCGCGCGAAGGCCCAGAACCGGGCGCCGAGGAATGTCAAGGCCGGTACCGTGATCGCGACCAGCGCCATGGCGAGCGCGAAGGAGGCGCCCAACTGGCCATGGACGATGGCGGTGACGGCGCTGCTGACCGCGAGCCCGGCGAGCGCCACGGCCACGAAGCGCGGCATCCGCACGCCGTGGGTGTCATTGGCGTCAAATGTCAGCCGCCCATGGCCCAGGTAGGACACCAGCACCGCGGCGCAGAAGCCGGTCAGATTGGCAAGCTGCGCGGGCGCGCCGAACGGCCCCTGGGCGATCAGCGCGGTGGCAACATGGGCCAGCGTCGCCGCCATCCCGACGCCGGCAAAGCGCGCAAGTTGCGCGATCATCGCGACGGCCCGGGTGCCAGGATCGCGCAGACCGAAAGGCCGACCGGCATGGGCAGCCGGCCGACCAGATGGCGTTCGCTGGCGAACACGCGGTAGAGCGCGCCGTTGAGCCAGTTCGCCGGCAGCGTGTCGTCGGGGCTGTCGCTGCGCAGCGCGGCCTTGACCGCGCGCATCGCCACCGCGACCGGCAGCAGCAGGCTGTTGAAGTAGAAGCAGTCCTGCACGGCCAACCCGGCTTCCTGCGCGGTGCGGCGCAGCGAGCGGCGCGTGTAGCGGCGAAAATGATGGTGGCGTTCGTCATGAGCCGACCACAGCCAGGGCAGCGCCGGCACGGTGACGAACAGCCGACCGTCCGGCGCTAGCCGCTCGCCCAGCCGGTTGAGCGTTGCCCGGTCGTCCTCGATATGCTCGAGCACGTCGAACAGTCCGATCAGGTCGTATCGCTTGGGCGCGAAGGGGATGACATCGGGCAGCGCGCCATGACCGACCGCGACATCGGCCTTGGTCTCGGCGATGGCGCGCGCGGCCTCGTCATATTCGAAGGCGTCCAGATCGCCCAGGCTCGCCAGCATGCGCAGATTGCCGCCCGTCCCACAGCCCGCCTCAAGGATCGCCGGCCGATCCGGCAGTCGGATCAGCCGCTCGATGGTCGCCCCAATGAGGTCACGCCGCGCGGCGAACCACCAATGGACCGCCTCCTGCTCGTCCATGCGTTCATAGACCAGGCGATCCATCCTAGTTGTCCTCGCCTGCGCCGTGAACCGAGCGCACGACGTAGAGCGGGCGTTTGCGCACCTCGGCATAGATGCGACCCACATATTCGCCCAGTATGCCGATAGCGAACAGGTTCAGCCCGCCGAAAAGCAGGATCAGGATGACGGTGGAAGCATAACCGGGCGTGTCGATGCCGCCGATCAGCGCCACAGCGAAGATGAAGGCCGCATAGGCGAAGGCGGCAAGCGACATCAGCGAGCCGATATAGGTCCACACCCGCAGCGGGGTGGTCGACGACGCGAAGATGCCGTCGAGCGCGAAGTTCCACAGCTTCCAGTAGGTCCAGGCGGATTCGCCGGCCGCCCGCTCGGGCCGCTCGAAGGTTACCTCGTCGGTCTCGAAGCCGACCCAGGAGAACAGCGCCTTGTTGAAGCGGGCGCGCTCGCCCAGCGTGCGTACGATGTCGACCACCTGCCGATCCATCAGCCGGTAGTCACCGACATCTTGCGGGATTGGGTGGTCGGCGAGCAGGTTGAAGGTGCGGTAGAACGCGCCAGCCGAGAGCTTCTTGAGCCAACCGTCCCGAGAGCGGTCGATGCGGCGCGCATTGACCACCCTGGCGCCCGCCCGCCACTTGTCGATCATCTGCGGGATCAGTTCGGGCGGGTCCTGCATGTCGACGTCGATCGGGATAACGGCGTCGCCCCTGGCATGGTCGAAACCGGCCGAAAGTGCCGCCTCCTTGCCGAAGCGCCGCGACAGGTTGACCAGCCGCACCCGCCGGTCGGCCTGCATCATCGTGCGCACCGCGAATTCCGTCGAATCCGTGCTGCCGTCATTGACGAAGACGATCTCGTAGCCGACCGCCGGCGCCAGCGGTCCCATCACCGTGCCGATCCGAGTGACGAAGGCGACGATGCAATCCTGCTCGTCGAGCACCGGCACGATCAGCGAGACCAGCACCGGCGCGGTTTCACCGGCGGGTGCGGCAATGTCGGTCTCGACAGCGACAGCGGCAAGGTTCAGCATCGAAGGGTCCGGTCAGATGACGGCGGTCCGTCCTGGCGGACCATGGCCGCGATCCGACCCGAAACTCTTGAAGATTGCTTTAACCGGCCACCCTTTTCGCGGGGCGGCACGCCTGCTACGACCGCGACGAGCCGAACCGGAAACGCCCATGGCCGACCGCCCTGCCCCGACCGACCGTGCCTGCGTGATCGTCTTCTCCGATCTCGACGGCACGCTGCTCGACCATGACGGCTATGACTGGCGGCCGGCCGCGCCGGCGCTCGACATGCTGCGCGCGCGCGCCATCGCGCTGGTTCTCGCCTCTTCCAAGACCGCCGCCGAGATCGCGCCGCTGCGCGCGGCGATCGGCTTTGCCCATTGCCCGGCGATCGTCGAGAACGGGGCCGGGCTGCTCGCGCCGGGCGATGACGGCTCGGCGACGGACGACACGCAGTATCGGCGCCTGCGCGCCATCCTCGCGCAGGCCCCGGCCGATCTGCGCGGCCTTTTCACGGGCTTTGGCGACATGGATGCGAACGCCATCGCGGCGGCGACCGGCCTTGACCGGCGGTCGGCGGCACTGGCCGCCCGGCGCCGGTTCTCCGAACCGGGCCTATGGTCGGGCGGCGAGGACGGCAGGGCGCGATTCATCGCCTGGCTGGCCGATCGCGGCGTCGCCGCCCGCGCCGGGGGTCGTTTCCTGACGCTGTCTTTCGGCGGCAGCAAGGCCGGGCGCATGGACGAGGTGGCCGCGACGCTGTGCCGCGACGCGCCGGCGTTCACGATCGCGCTCGGCGATGCGCCCAACGACATCGAGATGCTCGAACATGCGGATCTGGGCATCATCGTCGCCAATCCGCACGGCGTGCCGATCCCGAAGCTTTCCGGCGAAGATGACGGACGCGTGTCGCGCACCGCACAAATCGGCCCGGCCGGTTGGAATGCGGCGCTGGTGTCGATACTGTGCCCGCGCCGCGGAACCCGGTCGCCCTGACCGGCATTCGCGACAGGACCGGCGGACAACACTGGTGGCTCGACTTGGCTGACTTTCATCAAAACGGCGCTGTCGCCACGCTGCACAATCTGCGCACGCGCTCGGCCGAGGATCTCGAGCGCGAACTCGACGTCATCACCGCGCGCCAGAAGGTGACGCTGATTCTGCCATCGCTTTATTCCGAACTCGAAGGCGAGGCGCTGCCCGCCATCGTCGACGAACTCAACAAGGTCCGTTTCGTCCATCATGTCGTCATCGGCCTCGACCGCGCCTCGCAGGCGCAGTACCGCAAGGCGCAACAATTCTTCGAACGGCTCGAACTGCCCCATTCGGTGTTGTGGAACGACGGGCCGCGCCTGACCGCCATCGACGAGCGGCTTGCCAATGCCGGTCTTGCGCCCGTCGAGCCGGGCAAGGGCCGCAATGTATGGTTCTGCATCGGCTATACGCTGGCGCGCGCCGACAGCGACGTGATCGCGCTGCACGATTGCGACATCACCACCTATTCCAAGGAGATGCTGGCGCGGCTGGTCTATCCGGTCGCCAACCCGGCCTTCGCCTACCAGTTCTGCAAGGGCTTCTATCCGCGCGTCGCCGACGGCAAGATGAACGGCCGGGTCAGCCGGCTTCTCGTGGCGCCGCTCATGCTGGCGCTGCGCCAGGTGATCGGCGAGCGCGACTATATCGACTATCTGCGCTCGTTCCGCTATCCGCTCGCCGGCGAGTTCGCCATGCGCGCCTCGATCCTGCCGGCCATGCGCATTCCCTCCGACTGGGGGCTGGAGATCGGCACGCTGTCGGAAGCCTGGCGCAACCTGGCCCCGCGCGCGGTCTGCCAGGTGGAGATTTCCGACGCCTACGACCACAAGCACCAGCCGCTGTCGGCGGACGACAGGTCCAAGGGCCTGTCGCGCATGTCCACGGATATCTGCAAGGCGGTCTTCCGCAAGCTGGCGACCGACGGCACGGTGTTCTCCAAGGAGATATTCCGCGCGCTCAAGGCGAGCTATTACCGCCACGCGCTCGACTTCGTGGAGACCTATTACAACGATGCGCGCATGAACGGGCTGCATGTCGACCGCCACGCCGAGGAGCGCGCCGTCGAACTGTTCGCCGCCAACCTGGTCGAGGCCGGCCATACATTCCTCGACAATCCCATGGAAACGCCGTTCATTCCGGCTTGGAGCCGCGTGCAGGCGGCCGATCCGGACCTGATCCGCGACCTTTACGAGGCGGTGAAGGCCGACGAGGCCGAAATCGGCGGCCGGGGCGGGCACGATCAGCGACGCTGAACGCGCTGTCAGGAATCGGCGCTGGCTGCCGACCGCGCGCCCGCTTATCCCGGATCGACGCGCGTCTCCTGCCTGATCGCATCGCACGAGCCGGCTGGTTCACCGCAAAACGGACGCGCACCGCAATACGGTCCGTCAGGAGCCCATGAATGCCCGAACTCGCGCTGCCCCATCGTTTCACCTACGGCAAGGACAACGTCGCCTGGGGCGTCATCGGCGAGGGTCCGCCGCTCGTCCTCGTCCACGGCACGCCTTTTTCCTCGCAGGTCTGGCGGCGCATCGCGCCGCCCCTGGCGGCGCACTGGCGCGTGTACTATTTCGACCTGCTCGGCTATGGCCAATCCGACAAGCACGACGGCCAGGACGTCTCGCTGGGCGCCCAGAACGGGCTCATGGCGGCGCTTGTCGGCCATTGGCAACTGGACCGGCCCGACGTACTCGCCCATGACTTCGGCGGCGCGACGGCGCTGCGCGGCCATTACCTGAACGGTCTTGCCTATCGGCGTCTGACGCTTGTCGACCCGGTCGCGCTGCGCCCGTGGGGCTCGCCCCTCGTCGCCCATGTGCGCACCCACGAGGCCGCCTTCGCCGACCTGCCAGGCTATGCCCATCGGGCGCTGCTTGACGCCTATATCGCCGGCGCCGCACACCGCCCGCTTTGCCGCGATACCCTCGCCATCTATGCCGCGCCCTGGCAGGGTGCGACGGGCCAGGCCGCCTTCTACCGCCAGATCGCCCAGATGGATCTGCGTTTCACCGATGAGATCGAACGCCATTATGGGCCGATGGCGGCGGACGTCACGCTGCTATGGGGCGAAAAGGACGCATGGATACCGCTCGAGCGCGGTCGCGCCCTGGCCGACAGGATCGCCGGCGGCGTGCTGACCGTGGTGCCCGAGGCCGGCCATCTGGTGCAGGACGATGCGCCCGAAGCGATCATCGCCGCCATGATGGCGCGCGCGCCCTGACGCGCCCTATCGCAGCGAACTCCACGGATGAACGTGCGGCGCCGCCTCGGGATGGCTGCGGACGAAATGGTGCAGCACATGCAGCAGCATGCGCACATGCTCGCGATCGCCACGCGCCTGGGCATGGCGGATGTCGTCGATGATCATCCGCCCGATGGTCTCGGTACCGTGTTCCTGGCCGGCGAGATACTGGGCATAGGCCGCCGCGACGATCTCCGGCATGTGCTCGTGCTCGGCGATCGCCAGGATCTCCTCCTCCGTCAGGTCGCACAGCCCGACGCAATCCTCCAGCGATATCATCGGCAGAGCTAAGCACAGCGCAAACCGGCTGGCAATCGGATCGTGACGGCCCCGGCCGGCTTCACGCCCGGTTTGTGATCCAGCGGCACTGATAGGGCTGGAAGGTGATATCCCCCGAATGCGGCCGGATGGCCTCGCCCGACAGAAGATCGGTCCAGTGATGCCCGCCGATCATGTTGATGGCGACGACGGGCATCCTGACCGGCTCGGCGCTCACATTGTGGATGGCGAAGATCGACTGATCGCGGTCGAGCGACTGCCGCCAGAAGCCGAACAGCTTCGGTCCGAACTGCAGCGTGAACTGCGTGGCGTTGGGGTGGAAGGCCGGCTGCGCGCAGCGGATGCGGATGCGTTCGGAAAGCCGGTCGAGCACGCGCGCGTGTTCGTTGTCGTTTTCGTCGAGCAGCCGCCGCAGCGCGTTGTAGTCCCAGCGGTGGCGGTTCAGCGCCCGGTTCAGACCGGTCTTCTCGTAGCCGGCGTAGTCGTTGTGCGTGGCCAGCAGGGAGTGGACATAGAAGGCCGGAATGCCTTCGAGCGCCATCTGGATCGTCTGGCTGCACAGGAACCGTTCCTCCTGCCACTGATCCTCGCCAGCGAAGGTACCCTTCATGGCGTCGTAGAAGGTGATGTTGAGTTCGTAGGGCCGGCGCGTGCCGTCGGGCATGGCGCGCATGGAAACCTTGCCGCCGAAGGTTTGCACCGTGTCGGTCATGCGGCCCAGATCGCCCTCGCCGATCAGCCCCTCGCCGCCGCGCACGCCGATGCCGTCATGGGATGCGGTGAAGTTCAGATAGGCGCAGCCCAGCGGCGCCGGCGGCATGGCCATCTGCCATTTGTTGAGCAGCTCCGAACTGCCCGTCCACATGGCATGCAGCAGCAGCGGCGGCAGCGGAAAATTGTAGATCGCATGCGCCTCGTTGCGATTGCCGAAATAGGACAGGTTCTCGGCATTGGGCACATTGGTCTCGGTCAGAAGGACGATGGGCTCGACCGCGTAGTCCGCCAGCGCCCGCATCAGCCGCACGATGGCATGGGTCTGCGGCATGTGGATCGAGGGCGTGCCCGGTTCCTTCCAGATGAAGGCGACCGCATCCAGGCGCAGGATCCGCACGCCCTGATCGATGTGCAGCCGCATGATGCGGATGAACTCGAGCAGCACCTCGGGGTTGGAGAAGTCCAGATCCACCTGGTCGTAGGAGAACGTGCACCAGACATGCCGCGTGCCCCTTGGCGTCTCGACCGGGCGCAACAGGTCGTGCGCACGCGGCCGCACCACCTGGCTCAGATCGTCCTCCGGCGCGGCTTCGACGAAGAACTCCGTATAGGGCGCGTGACCCTGCAGATAGTCGTTGAACCAGGTCGACTGGCTGGAGACGTGGTTGAGCACCAGGTCCGACATCAGCGTGAAGTCGGACGCGATGCGCCTGATGTCGTCCCAACCGCCCAGCGCCGAATTGACCGATCTGTAATCGGTGACCGCAAAACCGTCATCGGAGGTGAAGGGAAAGTATGGCAGGATGTGCACGCCATTGATCGTGCCGGTCAAATAGCGGTGCAGGAAATCGCCCAGCAGGTCGAGCGGCTTGTGCATGCCGTCGACGAAGGTGTTGCCATAGGTGATGACGAGCGCGTCGGCTTCCGACCACAGCGTGTTGCCCGGCTGGCGGCCGCGCTGGCGCGACTTCAGATTGTCGGGCCAGAAAGCATCGCACACCGACTGCACCAGCGCGTCGGCGTCCTCGTCGGGATAGATGAAGGCGATCAGGTCGCGCAGCCTGGCCCGAAGCTGCTTGTTCTGGCCCTGCGTCGGCCCGCGCCGTCCGCTGCGCTGCAGCGCCATCGCCTCCATTGCGTTCCGCTTGAGTTCGGTTCCTTCCGCTTCCATCCCTGATCCCGTCAAACACCGTCAGCTTACTGAAGCGCTCATACCGTTCAATTAACAACAGCGGCAAAAACGGCCGCGTCCTTCACATGCCCGCGAGGGGATCGCAAATGATCGAAACGCCGAAATCGGCCGGCCCGGACCCTGATCGGGGTTGGCAGGCCGCCGCGCCTGACCCGACTTGGCGATCGTGCCCGCCGGGCGGCAGGCCGTGAGACAAGATGAAGCATGACCCTGCCGCGACCCGCGGGGCGCGGGTGCCAGGGCTGTGCCAGACAGGTGCTGGTACCACGTCTGCAGGCATTTTTTGGGGCGGTCACCGGCATGAACCGATGCCGCCCCGCTGTATTGGGCCGTTCTGCGACGACCATCGGGCGCGTTCGTTGCGCGCCCTGTCCGGCATGCCCCCGCCCAGCGTATCCACACGCTTTCGAAATACCACTTGCCGTCTCGCCCTTCGTACCCGCTGGGATGCCGCTGTCCAGTGCAATTGTGCAACAGATGCCGACAATTAACCCTTTGGAAAGGCCATCGGGCACCGGCATGTAACCCCGTGTAACCTCGTGAAACCTCGCCCGTGCCGGTTCGATCCGATACGTGACGCCTACGCGGCCGGGATCAGGCCGATCCGATGGGGCGCTGATCCTCCGACGGCGTGCCGCGCCAATAACGACAAGACGGCCGGCGACCGCGTCTTGGTCAGACGCGGTCCGCCGGCTTCGTCTCGGGCTGGATCGGACCGCGCAGGTCACACTCACTCGGCTGTGACCGGGGCGTACTCGTCCCCTCCGCCCTCGGTGCCGAAAGGTGCCGTGCCGCTGCCGCAGGTGCCGCTGAAGCCCGGCGCAGCCGCTGCGTCGCTCGCAGTGCGGGTGGTCGCGGTTTCCTCACCGACGCCGGCGATCTCACCCAGCATCAGGCTGTTGGCGCAGCCCGACATCGCACCGAGCGTATCGAACAGGAACGCGCGCGGATCGTCCTCGCGGTGCCGGGCGATCAGATGCTTGCCGATCGGTGCGAAATAGATGCGCAGGCCGGCCTCGACCGTGGTCGTGTCGCGGCCGAAGCTGCCCTCGAGATAGGCGGCGGTGGCGACCGGCGAATCCGGGTTGATCAGGAATTCGCCGCCGACGAGGCCGGTAATGTCCTCGAAGGCGTATTCGAGACCGGCGAACACGCGCGTGTCCGGGTTCGGATAATAGGCGGCGATGGCGCGCGCGGTCACAAACGTCGCATCGGCCGAGGCGCCGCCCGAGGCGGTGGCGCTCATGAAATCGGCGCCCACGAAACCCTCCAGCGAGACGCTGTCCTGATAGTATTCGCCGGCAACGCCCAGGCGGAACACGTCGGCGTTGATCCGGTCGGTCGCCCCGCCGCTCGAAAAGTCCTGTTCCAGCCGCACGAAGTGCCCATAGGCGCCGACAAGGCCGAGATCGGGATCGCGCCAGAAGGCGTGCGCGCCGATGCCATAGGCGCGCTGGCGCGGCTTGACCGAAAATCCCGTCAGCGCCGGATCGCTGAGCGAGGTGCCGGCGATGCTGCCCGCTATGCCGGCATCGACCTGCACGCCGAATTGCCGGCCCACGGGCATCGAGAACGAGCCGATGGCCTGCAGATTGTGGGTTTCGGCTTCATCGAAGCCGGGCACCCCCGGCGCGAATTCGAAGCGGTTCCAGCCATAGCCCAGTTCGAGCTTGCCATTGGGCGAGGACACCGCCGCGCGCGGTGCGAGTGCCAGCGGCACGTCGGCCGGCGGCGGCACGACATAATCGTCCGCCGGCGTATCGGCGGCCCTGACGCCGGTCGAGATCGCCATGGCGGCCATCGCAAACGCGCCGCCCCACACACTTGCCCTGAACACGCCACTCACCCCGTCGAAACCGTCCGGCGACACAAGGCTAGCGCGGATGGCCCGCCAACCCAAGGCCCGAATGGGATCGCGCCGGGGCCCGGCCCCGAATCGGGCCAGAGCGGCCGAAAAAGAGGGCCGCTGTTGCGGGCGGGCCACATCTTGCGGCCGCTGCGGCCCTTGGCGGCTCAGCGGCAGGCCGCGCAGAACCGCTGGATGCGCTCGCAGGCCTCGGTCAGCGCCTCGGTGGACGTCGCATAGGAGATGCGGAAATTCGGTCCCAGCCCGAAGGCCGAGCCGTGCACCACGGCCACGCCCTCGCTTTGAAGAAGCTCGGTGACGAAGTCCTCGTCGGTCTCGATCGCCTTGCCCGAAGGTGCGGTCTTGCCGATCAGCCCGGCGCAGGACGGATAGACATAGAACGCGCCTTCCGGCGTCGGGCACTTGAGACCGGCCGCCTGGTTGAGCATGGCGACGACCAGGTCGCGCCGCTCCTCGAACACCTTGCGCCGCTCGGCGATGAAATGCTGCGGCCCGTTGAGCGCCTCGACCGCCGCCCATTGCGCGATCGAGCAGGTGCCCGAGGTCTGCTGGCCCTGCACCTTGGTCATCGCCTTGATCAGTTCGACCGGCCCGCCGGCATAGCCGATGCGCCAGCCGGTCATCGCATAGGCCTTGGAGACGCCGTTCATGGTCAGCGTGCGCTCGTAGAGCGCCGGTTCGACCTGGGCCGGCGTGGTGAAGACGAAGTCGCCGTAGCAAAGGTGCTCGTACATGTCGTCGGTCAGCACCCAGACATGGGGGTGGCGCATCAGCACATCGGTCAGCGCCTTGAGTTCGTCGCGCGAATAGGCGGCGCCCGATGGGTTGGAGGGCGAGTTGAAGACCAGCCACTTGGTCTTCGGCGTGATCGCCGCCTCGAGCGCCTCGGCGGTCAGCTTGAAGTCGTTCTCGAGCGTGGTCTGAACAATGGCGGGCTCGCCGCCATTGAGCAGCACCATGTCGGGATAGCTGACCCAGTAGGGCGCCGGAATCAGCACCTCGTCGCCCGGATTGAGCGTTGCGGCAAAGGCATTGTACAGCACCTGCTTGCCGCCGGTGCCGACAATGATCTGCTCGGGCGCATAGTCGAGCCCGTTCTCGCGGCTGAACTTGGCCGCAATCGCCTGACGCAACTCGGCGATGCCGGGCACGGGCGTGTATTTCGTCTCGCCGCGTTCGATCGCCGCGATCGCCGCCTTCTTGATGGTGTCGGGCGTGTCGAAGTCGGGCTCGCCCGCGCCCAGCCCGATGACATCGCGGCCGGCGGCCTTGAGCTCCCGCGCCTTCGTCGAAACCGCGATCGTCGCGGACGGCTTCACGCGGGCGAGGGTGTCGGAAAGAAAGGCCATGTGTCGCTCCATCGGGTCGGTGGCCCGCCCCGCGACGTGCGAGGGCGGCCGGGCGTGCTTTTGCGCCAATTGCCCGGCGCGCGCAAGCCGGCACGCGGCCCGCAACATTGCGTTAACCAAACTGGTTAACCATGATGACGGGGCAAGGGAAGCGGCGGGTCGGCCAATGGAAAACGCATTGCGCGCCCAGGGCGTGCACATTTTCGAGACCAGCGCCGGCGCCGTTGCGGCGGTCGACGAGCTGGTGGTGCTGCAAAGCGCGTTCCAGCCGGTCTTTCGATGCCGCCGCGACCGGATGGAGCCGGTGGCGTTCGAGGCGCTGGCGCGGCCGTTTCGCGGGGCCAGCCCGCTGCCGCCCGAACGCTATTTCGACGATCTCGAACGCGAACGGCTCGGCGCGATAGAGCAGGTCGTGCGCCATATCCATGTGCGCAACGCCGCCCACCTGCCAAGGGGCGCGCGGCGCCTGTTCCTGAATTTCCATCCCAGTGCCTTCGAGAGCCCGGCGCGGATCGAGCAGGATCTGCGGCTTCTGGGCGCCGACTTGCGTGCGATCGGCATATCGCCGGCCGACCTTGTCTGCGAGATAACCGAGCAGCAGGAGCACGCCGAGGAGGCGCTGAAGGATGTCGTCTACCTGCTCAGGGCGCGCGGCTACCGCATTGCGGTCGATGATTTCGGCGCCGGCTTTGCCGATCCGGGGCGGGTGGCGCGGCTGACGCCCGACATCGTCAAGGTCGACGGCGCGCTGGTGCGCCGTCATCTGGCCACGCCCGAGGGCTGCGTCGAGCTGGGCCGGCTCGTCGAGGCCTTCGGCCGGGACGGCATTCAATGCGTGCTCGAGGGCCTTGAGACGCTCGAACAGGTCGAGCGCGCCCGGCGCACCGGAGCGCATTTCCTGCAGGGCTTCGCGCTCGCACCGCCGCAGCTCGCGCCCGGCGAATTTGCGTCGCTGATCGCCGCCGGCCGTCGTCACCCCGAACTCCGGCTGGTCAAGTCGTTCCGCTGAACGGCGCACCCGCGCCCTGCCCCGAAAAAGCCACGAAATCTCCCGCGCGCCGCCGGTTTCCGAGCCCGATCGCGCCGCAATGGCCTGCAAACTCGGCACGAAGAATGGGCCGCCTGCGGCCTGCCGGGGAGCACGAGCATGTTCATGCGCTATGCCATGCAGCGTCGGGTCTGGCGCCGTTCCAGGATTGTGTCCGACATCGCCCTCGTCGGCGGGTTCGGCTTTGCCACGCTGGTCGCGCTCTTCAGTCTGACGACGCTCGCCCCCGCCGCCCCGCTCGGCGTCGACGCGCTCGCCACAATGCTTGCCGCACCCGAACTTCACGCCGGACCGTCCGAGCCCGGCCGCCAAACCACGCTCGCCGCCATGCTGACCGGCCTTGCGGCGATGGGATTTGGCGCGCTTACCCTGACGCGCGGGCTGCTGGACGATTTCGACAAGGCGATGCGCCGGCGCGGCTGAGCCATCGGCCGTCCCTTCGACGCCCTGCCCCTTGGCATGGCGAAATGCTGGCATAGATCGGTCCAAGTGACGCTTTCATCACGGTGAGACACGACATGACGCCCAAACGACATGCCACCACGATTGCCGCAACCGGCCTTGCCGCCGCGCTGTCCGCGACCGCAGCGCCCGCCCAGACCGTGACCGAAACCACCGAGGACGGCTTCACGCTGACCGCCGAGACCGTCGCCGACGGGCTCGCCCATCCCTGGGCGGTGGAACTCCTGCCCGACGGGGCGCTGCTCGTCACCGAGCGCGAGGGGTCGATGCGCATCGTCCGCGACGGCGCGGTTTCGGCGCCGGTCGACGGCCTGCCGGAGATCGCCGTGGTCGGCCAGGGCGGCCTTCTCGACGTCGCCATCGCCCCCGATTACGCGCAGACGGGCGAGGTCTACTTCACCTTCGCCGAGCCTGGCCCGGGCGGGGTGGGCACGGCGCTCGCCAAAGGCGTGCTGACCGGCGCGGACGGCGCCGATCCGGAGCTTGCGGATGTCGAGACGGTCTTTTCGATGAACGAGAAATCCTCCGGCGGCCGGCATTTCGGCTCGCGTACCGGCTTCTGGCCCGACGGCACGGTCTATGTGACCACCGGCGACCGCGGCGAGCGCCCGCGCGCCCAGGAGATGGACGACCATGCCGGCGCGGTTATCCGCATCGATCGCGACGGCACCATCCCCGATGACAACCCGTTCGTCGGCGAATCGGGCGCAGCGCCCGAATTGTGGTCCAAGGGCCACCGCAACATCCAGGGCGCCGACATCGATCCCGAGACCGGCCGGCTGTGGACCGTCGAACACGGCGCGCGCGGCGGCGACGAGATCAACCGTCCCGAGGCGGGCCTGAACTATGGCTGGCCGGAGATTTCCTATGGCCGGCACTATTCGGGCATGCGCATCGGCCGGGGCACCGAGGCGCCGGGCTTCGAGCAGCCCGTCTACTACTGGGATCCGTCCATCGCGCCGTCGGGCCTGGCCATCTATGATGGCGCCATGTTCGCCGAATGGCAGGGCGACATGCTGGTCGGCGCGCTGGCCGGGCGGCTGCTGTCGCGGCTCGACCGGAACGAGGCGGGCGAGATCACCGGCGAGGAGCGGCTTTTCGAGGACGATCTGGGCCGCATCCGCGATGTCGACATCGCGCCCGACGGCTCGTTCTACCTTGCCATCGACGACAATCCCGGCCAGATCGTCCATGTCACGCGCGGACCGGCATCGTAGGGCTGGGCGCCACCGCCTGCGGACCGAAACCGGGAGCGGATTTCAGCACGCATGAAATGGATAATTGGCCTCGTTCTGATTGCCTGCGCGATCGTCGCCCTCGCCGGCAGCTTTCTGATCTTCTTCGGTCGCGAGCAGACCTGGCAGATGGTCGCCGGCGACCCGGACCTCGGCCCGTTCGACCTGACACGGCTGGAGCGTTCGCCGAACGCCAATGATGCGCTGCTGTGTTCGCCGGGCCTTTGCGAAGGCGTCGCGGTGGACGCGCGTTTGCCGGTCTATGACATGGCGCCCGGCGCGCTGATCGCGGCGCTCGATGCGGCGATCGAGGCGCAGCCCGAACGCAAGCGCCGGGTCGACGACGGCAGCGATGCGGCGGCGCTGCGCTACGTCACCTGGACGGACACGATGCGCTTTCCCGACACCAACCAGTTTCTTGCCGTCGATCTGGGCGAGGGCCGGTCGGGACTGATCGCCTATGCGCGCGCGCAACTGGGCAGATCCGATCTGGGCAACAACCGCGCCCGGCTCGAGCGCTGGACCGGCGCGATCGACGCGGACGGCTGATCGGGCCACGACCCTCGCCTTTGCCCTTCATCGCTTCCACGCAAGTGGCAGAGCAACGTCATCCGTCGCGAGCGCCCGACCCCTACCCCGCCCAGGACGCCCGGCCCTCGGCCAGCGCCTCGGTCTCGGCGTCGATCAGCGCGCGGATTTCCGCCAGCAGCGCATGGGCGTCGGTGCGCGCGCGCCCATAGTCGAGATTGAAGCGGTAGTCGAAATCGGGCGCATTGGCCCCTTGCGTGTGTTGCAGGATGGTCTCGAGCTTGTCGAAACCCTTGGCGAGCACGGCTTCGGGCGTTTCGGCGGCGGCGTATTCGTCGTAGATGGCGCGAAACTCGGTTCGCAGCGGCGCCGGCAGATCCGCCGTCAGCCGGTGGAAGTCGGCGCGCTCGCGCGCGGCGCGACCGTCATCGGCGCCCTGATGGATCGCCGGCACGTCGCCTTCGTAGATCTCGCCAAGGTCATGGATGATGACCAGCTTGAGCAGCCTCAGCGGATCGATGCCGGGCACCAGATCGGCAAAGGCCAGCACCAGCAGCGCCAGGCGCCAGCTGTGTTCGGCGACGCTTTCGGCCCGGCCCTGCGCGGTGGTGCCGCTGCGCAGCGTGTCCTTGAGCCGTTCGGCCTCGCGCACGAAGGCGAGGCGGGCCGCGAGTTCGCCCGGATCGGTCACGACTTGTCGGTCACCTGGGGCCAGAGCTGTTCCCAGCTCTCATAGGTCTCGTCATAGACGCCATCGCAGTCCTGCTTGACGCGCAATTCGCGCAGGACGAAGCCGAAGCCGCCGTCCTGACGGTCAAGGCCCCAGCGCGAATAGGTGCCGCAATCGCCAAGGCCGCGCCCCTTGAACAGCCCGGTCAGTTCGCCCGTATCGGGATCCCAGCTCGCATTCCAGGCGAGCAGTTGCGCGGCGGGGCCCTGTCCGGTCATCGTTGGCAGCGCCAGCCGCTCATAGGCTTGCCCCGTGTTCAGCCAGTAGGCGAAGGGGATGTTGTAGGCGCCGCCCTCGCCGCAGCGCATGCCGATCAGCGTCACGCCCTCGGCAAGGTTCGCCTCGAAGCCCGCCAGCGGCTCGGGGGCCCCGCCCGCAAAGGTCGCGCACGGCGCCTGCTCGCCTTCATAATAGAGTTCGAGCGCCGCCGGCAGCGTGTCCAGGCCGACCACCGTCTCGCCCGGCGCGGTCACCGGCGGCGCGAGCGGTGCGGCCCCGATCTGGGCGAGCGCGTCGTCGCGGCCGATCCGGCCCTGCACCTCGTCCATGAAGATCGCGCCGGCGACGACGCCGGCCAGCGAGAATTGCGCCGTCGCCTGTCCGCGGCGCGTCCTGTAGGTGATCGACAGCCGGTCCCCGCGCCGCGCCGCCGCGAACAGATCGCGCAGGGGCGCCTGCGTGTCGTAGATGTATTCGGAGATCGCCGCCCGATAGGCCATGTCCTCGACCGGTATGGTCAGCACCTCGTCGCCATCGATGACGAACCGCACTTCCGAGCGCGCCGCCAACGGCTCGCGCATGGTCAGGTAGAGCGCCAGCGGTGCATCGGTGGCGGCCGAGCGCCGGAACCCGACGGTGTACAGCGTCACCGAAGGATTGGTGATGAACAGGTCGCAGCGCAGCGAATTGTTGCAGGACACATTGACGTCGCGAATGCGCTTGAACTGGTTCGCCTGGGCCGCCGGGGCGGCGAGCGCCAGCATCAGCGCCCCGACCAGGACGGTCCATGCCATCGATTTCAAAGCCGAACCGGCTTGCCGAATATCGCCTTTCCCGTAACGCACGCCGCGCGCTCCTGCCGTCTGTGTCATGGCACCTTAACATAGGTGGCGCTTCGGCGATGATAAGTGTCGGGCGGCGCGCCCACATAATTTTGACCGCCGGCCCGCCTCGCCGGCGGACCGGGAATTGCCAGCGCGTCAGTCGCAGTGGCGATAACCGCTCGAGCGCTGCTTGAGATCGAAATGGAAGTGGTCGGCATGGTCGCGATCGCTGCCCGGCCCGAGCACGGTCGTGAAATCGTCGCATGCGGCCGCGCGCACCGAGCGCAGGAAGCCGCGCTCGCGGAACGCGAACAGGCCCGGCTTGGCGACGTCGATCACGCGGCCGTTCTTGAGCTTGAACGCGCCGATGTCGAGGGCATTGCCCTTGGAGTGCTCGGACCAGGTGCCCGAACCGCGAATGCGCCGGCACGAATAGGACGAGATCTGCCGCACCTCGGCAATGCCCGACAGATAGCGCGTGCGCGCCGCGCGGCCTCCGGTCTCCTGCAGCCATTGCGCGGCGGCGAGCGCGGCCTGGCAGTTGAGCGTCGCCGCCGGCGTGAGCGCGACGCCGCGTGCCAGCGTCGACACCTTGACCGGGTGGTCGATGTAGCAGGCCGCGCTGTCGCGGATCGGCGCGATGTCGGTGAACTGCACGCCCATGCGCTTGAGCTGCGCACGGCACTGCAGCTCGGCGGCCGGCATAGTGGGCGCGTTGCCCGCAAAGCCCGGAATCCGCACGCGCGGCATGGAAAAGATCGAGCGCGTCTCCACGGTGCGGTCGACCGGCGCCGGCGGCTGGCGCAGCCCGAAGCTCATGTCCAGGAAGGTGCACGAGGCCAGCGCCAGACCCGCCGTGCAGATGAGCGCCACACGCGCAATCGTTCTCGTCCCGTCACCCATGAGCCCACTCCATCGCGCGTTCGAGCCGCGCCCCGCGCCCGAGGCTATCGGACCAGGGTGAATGCGAGGTTGGGCGAAATGGTTAACGCGATCCTAAGACGCGCGCCGCCTAAAGAGCGTAGCCTTGGACGTCGGACCAGTCTCGTGGGAGGCGTTGCATGCGCGAAAAGGCGGTGGTTCAGGGCCGCCCATGTGGGCTCGATCACACTGGGTTTCCGCCTGCGCTTTTGATGCGACCTGCCGGGCTCACCGGCCGAGCCCGGCAATGTCCTCGGTGACCGGCTCCATCATCTTCAGCGCCATCATCGACAGGCCGACGCTGACATGGCCGGCTTCGAGCAGGGCAAAGCGCGCCGGCACATAGACCGGATGGGCCAGTTCGGCCGCATCGGCCGGCGTGACCACGATGTCCGCGATCGATCCGTCCGGGTGCAGGAAGGCGTCGGAGACATAGCCGGCGATGCGGCCATCGGCGGTGACGACCGTCATGCCCATCCACGCATCGTTGAGCGGATGGCCGTCGGTCGCCGGCGCGGCCGTCACGGCCGCATGCGAAACGAAGACCTCACCGAAGCGCTCAGGCGTCGGCGCCGCATAGGCCAGCAGCCGGGGCGCACGCTGATCGGCCGCGCCCGGCTCGGAGGCATGCGCCGCCACCGCGCCCAGCACCAGCCAGAAAATCGCCATGACCGCGACGCATTCGGCAACCACCATCATGGCAAGGCGAACCGGATGCCCCGAATGTGCGGGCCTGGGATGGACGAAAGGGTTGCCGAGTGCGCGGGTCTGTCGGGTCATGGCTTCGTCGGTGGCTTCGTGTTGGACTTTGATTGCCACCGCCTCCTTGACCACCACCCTAGCGATGCGCCCACGCCGATGCTGTGCGTTGCGTCACACGCCGCATCGCCGCGCCCGACAATGGCGTTGCGGCGGGGTGCCGCCGGTCAGTTGACCGCGTCGACCACGTCTTCGGTGGCCTCCTCGGCCGCATCGACGGTCTGCGCCGTGTCCTCGCCGACGCCCTCGATCGTGTTGGCGCAGCCTGAAAGCGCGATCAGAAGACCGAAAACGGTTGCGGCAATGGTGGCAGGGGCTAAGCGTGTCATGGTCTGGCTCCGTTCGACGTTTGGCGACAAACGCGCCCGCGGCAGGCCCGGTTCCCGGGGCCGGCCGTACACATTCGCCCGTCCGGCGCTTGATCGATCGGCGCCATGCAGGCATTTATCGGCGCAGCAAGGGAGACAACGATGCGACGCCTGCAAACTCCGATCGCACTGACCGCCATTGTCGTTTCGCTCGTCCCGCTGGGCGGCTGCGGCAGCATCGACCCGTTCGACCGCGGCCGCTCCGAGCCGCTGCCGCCGGTGACCGGCAATGTCATCGCCACCTCCTCGAACCGCGAATTGCGGGCCAGCGAAGAGCTCGAAGAGGCGCAGGCGGCCGAGCAGGACGCGTTGTCGCAGGATCAGGCGGGCGCGGCGGACGCCGACAGCGGCGAGGCCGGCGCCCAGTAGGGCGGGTTCAGGCGGCGCCGGATGCCGCGGCGAGCGCCTCGGCGCGCAGGCCGAGGACGACGCGGATGCGCCGGCTGGCGCGCGGTTCGCGATGGCCGACCAGCCAGACCGGCACGGCGACCGGCCCGAAGGTCGGCGGGACCGGCACGACCCGCGGCGTCATCCCGGCGATGTCGCTCATCATCAGACCGACGCCCGTACCGCGCTTGACCATGTCTTCGACACCTTGCATCGATGCGTGATGCAGGTGCCCGAACCGGACGGCTAGCCGGTGACCGCGCCACCGTCGACGATGAACTCGCTGCCCGTGGAATAGGTGCCCTCGCAGAACATGAAGCGGACCATGCGGGCGACCTCGTCGGGCTCGCCGAATCGCGGGATCGGCTGGCCGCCGGCGGTGTCGTCGCCGAGCCCTTCGGTCATCGGGGTGCGGATCGGTCCGGGATGCAGCGACAGCACGCGCACCCTGTCTGTCGCCAGATCGAGCGCGGCGCCCTTGGTGATGCCGCGCACGCCCCACTTGCTGGCGACATAGGCCGCAAGGCCGCCATAGCCCTTTAGCCCGGCGGTCGACGAGGTGTTGACGATCGTGCCGCCGCCGGCGCGCGCCATCGCCGGCGCGGTTGCCCGTATGCCCAGGAACACGCCGGTCAGATTGATGTCGACGACACGCCGGAAGTCGTCCGGCGCGGTGTCCAGCACGGAGGCGAAATGCACGATGCCGGCATTGTTGAACAGCGCGTTGACGCCGCCGAACGCCTCCTCGGCGGCGGCCACCGTTTCGGCCCAGGCCTGATCGTCGGTGACGTCGTGATGGCGATAGGCCGCATTGCCGCCGATCTCCGCTGCGACGGCATTGCCCTCCTCATCGAGTATGTCGGTGATCATGACGCGCGCGCCATCGGCCGCCAGAAGCCTCGCGGTCGCCGCGCCGATGCCGCGCGCCCCGCCCGTCACGATGACCTTCAGATCGGAAACCCTGATCGGATCCATGATGTCTTCTCCTCCTCCGCGCGATGGTGACCGACCGATCTTAGAGCGTCCTGCGCGGTGACGATAGCCGAGCTGGCCGGCGGCGCATGGACGCAGGTCATTGGAACGGTTGCTGGAACCCCGGCGGGCGTTCCGCTCAGGCGGCGGCGGGCGGCTCGTCGCTGCCGATCATCCAGCGCACGCCGAACCGGTCGCGCAGCGTTCCGAAGCCGGCGGCCCAGAAGGTCGGCTCGAACGCCATGGTGATCTCGCCGCCCTCGGCGAGCCTGTCGAAGACGGCTCGGGCTTCGGCCGCCGTGGGATAGCTGAGCATCACCGAGCAGCCGTCCATCGGCGCGCTCGTCTCCATGATGTTGTCGGACGCCATGATCGCACCGTCACCGACGCCGAGCCTGGCATGCATGATCCAGTCCTTCTTGTCGTCGGCGACCGGAAACTCCGGCGGCATCTGCGATGCGGGCATCACCCCGCTGACCTCGCCGTCGAACACATCGGCATAGAAGTCGAGCGCCTGACGGCATTGGCCGTTGAAGAACAAATAGGGTATGGGGTGCATGGGATCCTCCTGCCTTGCCGGCGTTGCAACGCGATGGCGCGAGACGCGCGCACCGCGCGCACTCTATCACGAAGCGGGCTCCGGGCCTCCTGCCAGCCTCCTGTCAGGATGGCCCGCCGAATTGCCGGCGCGGCCTTTCCATCGCATCGGCGTTTTCCCATATTGGCGCCATGGCAAGACCGAAGAAGAAGACCGGCCGGCCCGAGGCCGACGATCGCGACGAACGTGGCTTCGGCGAGGCACCGCAGCGTGATCTCGACGGCGCACCCGTGCCGGGCGGCTCGATCGAGGATTGGGCATCGGAAATCGCACGTGAAGCGGGCGTTTCGCCCGCGCCGCGCAAGATTTCCGACGAGGACTTCATTGCACAGCTCGAGGACGAGGCCGCGCGCGACCAGCGCGACGCCGAGACGCGCGATATCCGGAGCAAGGCCGGCAAGCATAGGAAGAAGGCGGGCTCTGCGCCCCTCTCCCCCCTTGAGGGGGAGATGTCCGCAAAGCGGACAGAGGGGGGTGAAGAGAAATCCAACGGCTTACCCCCCTCTGCCCCTGACGGGGCATCTCCCCCTCAAGGGGGGAGACAGGGCGGCAAGCGTGCGCAAGACCGCACCTACACCGTCGGCGACAAGCGCACCGGCGGCGGCGTGTCGATCGGCGGTTCGAACGATCCCAAGGCGCGCGCCGCGGCGGGCCTGAACCCGGTGGCCGGGCTCAATGTCGGCCTGGAAGAGGCCGAACAGCTCGCCTCGACCTCCGGCGTGACGGCGACGGTCGAGGCGCTCAAGGCGCTGATCGAAAGCGGCAACCCGCTGTTCAAGGACGGCCAGACCTGGGTGCCGCACCGGCCCGAACGGCCCGAAAAGTCCGAGGGCGGCATTCCGCTGAAGATGGTCACGGACTACCAGCCGGCCGGCGACCAGCCGACCGCGATCCGCGATCTCGTGGAGGGGTTGGGAATACCCCCCTCTGCCCCTGACGGGGCATCTCCCCCTCAAGGGGGGAGAGGGGGCGGCAAGCTGGCAACCGACTGCGTCGATGTCGCCGACGATGCACCACTCTCCCCCCTTGAGGGGGAGATGTCGGCGCAGCCGACAGAGGGGGGTACCGCCGGCGAACGCACGCAGGTCCTTTTGGGCGTCACCGGCTCGGGCAAGACCTTCACCATGGCCAAGGTGATCGAACAGACCCAGCGCCCGGCGATCATCCTCGCCCCCAACAAGACGCTCGCCGCCCAGCTCTATGGCGAATTCAAGGCGTTCTTTCCGGACAATGCGGTCGAATATTTCGTCTCCTACTACGACTATTACCAGCCGGAGGCCTACGTTCCGCGCACCGACACCTATATCGAGAAGGAATCGACCATCAACGAGCAGATCGACCGGATGCGCCACGCCGCCACCCGCGCCCTGCTCGAACGCGACGACGTGATCATCGTCGCCTCGGTCTCGTGCATCTACGGTATCGGCTCGGTCGAGACCTACACGGCGATGACCTTCCAGATGCAGATCGGCGACCGCATCGACCAGCGCCAGCTTCTCGCCGACCTGGTCGCCCAGCAATACAAGCGCGCCGACATCAATTTCGTGCGCGGCACGTTCCGCGTGCGCGGCGACACGATCGAAATCTTCCCGGCCCACCTGGAAGACCGCGCCTGGCGCATCTCGCTGTTCGGCGACGAGATCGAGGGTATTACCGAGTTCGACCCGCTCACCGGCCACAAGACCGACGATCTGAAAAGCGTCAAGATCTACGCCAACTCGCACTATGTGACGCCGCGCCCGACGCTCAACCAGGCGATCAAATCGATCAAGGAAGAGCTCAAGCACCGCCTGGCGGAACTGGAAAAGGCCGGCCGGCTGCTGGAGGCCCAGCGGCTCGAACAGCGCACGCGCTACGATCTGGAAATGCTCGAGGCGACCGGCTCGTGCCAGGGCATCGAGAACTATTCGCGCTATCTGACCGGCCGCAATCCGGGCGAACCGCCACCCACATTGTTTGAATACATCCCCGACGACGCCATCGTCTTCATCGACGAGAGCCATGTCACCGTGCCGCAGATCGGCGCCATGTACAGAGGCGACTTCCGCCGCAAGGCGACGCTCGCCGAATACGGCTTCCGCCTGCCGTCATGCATGGACAACCGGCCCCTGCGCTTCGAGGAGTGGGACGCGATGCGCCCGCAGACCGTCGCGGTCTCGGCGACGCCCGGCGGCTGGGAGCTCGAACAGTCGGGCGGCGTGTTCGCCGAGCAGGTCATCCGCCCCACCGGTCTCGTCGATCCGCCCGTCGAGGTGCGCCCCGCAAAGACGCAGGTCGACGACGTGCTCGGCGAGATCCGCACCACCGCGCAGGCCGGCTACCGCACGCTGGTCACGGTGCTGACCAAGCGCATGGCCGAGGATCTGACCGAATACCTGCACGAACAGGGCGTGCGCGTCAGGTACATGCATTCGGACATCGACACGATCGAGCGCATCGAGATCATCCGCGATTTGCGCCTGGGCGCGTTCGACTGCCTGGTCGGCATCAACCTGCTGCGCGAGGGGCTCGACATTCCCGAATGCGGCTTCGTCGCCATTCTCGACGCCGACAAGGAGGGCTTCCTGCGCTCGGAGACCTCACTGATCCAGACGATCGGCAGGGCGGCCCGGAACGTCGACGGCAAGGTGATCCTCTATGCCGACACGGTGACCGGGTCGATGGAGCGCGCGCTTGCCGAGACGAACCGCCGCCGCGAAAAGCAGCTCGCCTGGAACGATGAGCACGGCATCACCCCGCAATCGGTCAAGGCGAACATCGCCGACATCCTCGACAGCGTCTATGAGCGCGACCATGTGCGCGCCGACATTTCCGGCGCCAAGGGCTTGGCCGCCGACGAAGGCGCGCTGATCGGCAACAATCTCGCCGCGCATATCGAGGCGCTGGAAAAACAGATGCGCGACGCCGCCGCCGATCTCGACTTCGAGACCGCCGCGCGCCTGCGCGACGAGGTCAAGCGCCTGCGCGAGACCGAACTGGCGCTCGCCGACGACCCGCTGGCGCGCGAGACCGGCTCGGATGCACCCTCCCCCTTAAGGGGAGGGTCGCCCGGCGCAGGCGGGCGTGGTGGGGGTAAGCTCAAAAAGGGTGACAAGTCCTACTTCCGCAAGAACTCGCTCGACGAGATGACGGTCGGCCGCACCGAAAAGCCGCGGCGGTAACCGCCTGCGCCCGCCGGCATCGCGCCTGCCCCTCCGGTTCGGCGGTGAACTGCGGCGGAAGGACCCGGCCCTACTGCGACAGACGCAGGGCCGCGCCGCCATTTCCACCGCCGGACGGCTTCAGCGTGAACCCGCGGGCGACGCTGCATTCGCGGTATTGCACGTTGGCCTGATAGTTGGAGTCCCACCCGATCGTCACCGACTTCGGACAGTTGTGGAAGGTCTTGCTCGTGATCACGCCGTATCCGCTGGTCGAGACGGCCCATACCCGTTGCAAACCCTTGCTGCTGGTGACGGTACAGGACACCGCGTTCGGTATCGAGCACGAAACCGATGCGGCGGAAGCCGGAACGGCCATGTACAGGGCCGCCAGAACGGCAGCCGAAGACAGTATTACGATTTTCATATCGGTCATCCTTTTTCGTTCGTTGTGAAGAGAACGCCAATCACATGGCGCTTTCTCCGTTTGCGTGCATCTATCCATGATGCCTGCAGAAACGATACAGGTTTGACCCGATCGAGTGTGTGTGAATTCTCACAGGTTCGTCGGCTGGCCCGGCCTGATCCGCTTTCCCCTCACGCAACTGCGACCGGCACTCGCGCTGCTCGCGCGGTCTCGTATCCCTCTCCCCGCCCGCCGGGAGAGGGAATGCCTACGCCTCCGGCTCGGTCGTGAACTGCAGCGGAAAGCCGGCCGCCTTGCCGGCGTCGGTGGCCCGCGCCGCCTTGGTTTCGGCGACGTCGCGAGGAAAGACGGCGACCACGCAGGAGCCCTTGCGGTGCGCGGTGATCATCACCCGGTAGCTCTGGTCCTCGGTCAGGCGGAACTCGGCCTTGAGCACGCGCACGACGAATTCGCGCGGCGTGTAGTCGTCATTGAGCAGTATGACCTTGTGCAGCTTCGGCCGCTCGACCTTCGCTCTGGTCGCGGTGCGGGGCTTGGTTGGTGTCGCGGTGCTCATCCGTCCTCTCCCGGGCTGCGGGGAAAATAAGGCAAGGCCTGCGCGCGGACCAGTGCCGGCGGTGCCTCGCGCCCCGCCGCCGGGCTAATGTCCCGATCGTTTCCGTGGCCTCGTCATTGCGCCGGGCCGTTGTCACATCGAGGCCGCAAAGGACGTTCAGGAAGCGTTCAGGTAAAATCCGTCACAATGACGACGAAGGCAGCAACTGACGCGCCGCCCATGGCTGGGCGTGACGCGAAGACGCCAAGGAGAAACACCATGCCCGTTTCGGCATTGCGGACCTGCAAGTCGGCCATCGGCGCGGCGGCCATCGCGGCCACCGCCATTGTCGCCGTCCCGCTCACGGCCACCGGCGCCCAGGCGGGCGAATATGTCGATGTCGGCGGCGGCAAGAAGGTCGTGCGCTGCGGTCCGCGCGGCAAGCGCTGCGTGGTCAGGCGTCATGCCCCGCGCGGCGGCTATGTCGTCGACGATGGCGCCGGCGTCGCCGCGGCCATTCTGGGCCTCGCCGGCGTTGCCATCGTCGCCGGCGCGCTGTCGGAGACCTCGCGGCCGATCCCCGCATACCCGCATGCGGTCGAGCCCCTGCCCGCGCCGGGCTATCGCTACCAGGGACCGGCGCAGACCTATTACCCGCCGGCGCCCGCGCCCCGTGACGACGATGTCGTCAGCTATGCCGGCACGCTGGAACCGTGGACGGCCGGCTGGTACGACTGGTGCGACAAGCGCTACAAGTCGTTCAATCCGGACACCGGAACCTATCGCGGCTATGACGGCCGTGACCATTTCTGCGTTCCCAAATAGGGGCTTTCGGGGGCTTTGCGGAGGCCGGTCGCGAAAGCCGCACCGGCCGCTTGCCCGCTCAGATCCGCCCGGCGAGGAATGGATTGGTCCGCCGTTCCTCGCCCAGCCTGCCTCCGGGCCCGTGCCCGCAGATGAAGCCGACATCGTCGCCCAGCGGCATCAGCTTGTCGCGGATCGAGGCGATCAGCGTGTCATGATCGCCGCCGGGCAGGTCGGTGCGGCCGACCGAGCCCGAGAACAGAACGTCGCCGACATGGGCAAACCGCGCCTGGCGATTGAAGAACACCACATGGCCCGGCGCATGGCCCGGGCAGTGCAGCACCTCGAAGACATGGCCGGAAACCTCGACCGTGTCGCCCTCGGCGAGCCAGCGGTCGGGCACGACATTGCGCACCGGTCCGCCGAGCCCGAACATGCGCGCCTGGTCCTCGAGCCCGTTCAGTAGCGGCCTGTCATCCTCGTGCGGGCCGACGATCGGGATTTCCAGACGTTCGGCGAGGTCCATCGCTCCGGCCGCATGGTCGATATGGCCATGCGTGAGCCAGATCGCCGTGATCGTGACGTCGTGGCTTTCGGCCGCCTCGACGATCCGGTCGACATCGCCGCCCGGATCGACGACGACGCCGGTCTTGCTGTCGTCGTCGAACAGGATCGTGCAATTCTGCTGGAAAGGCGTCACCGGAACGATGACGGCCTGGAGTTGGCCGGGCATGAAGCCTCCATTGGTCGCGCTGTCGCAAGCCATAGGCGCTCGGGCCCGGCCATGCAATCGGCCGGGCGGACCGGGTTCGTGCAATAATGCACATCGGCACGGCTGCCGGCGCGGTGCGAAAGGCGCTTTGCGCGTCCCCCCGCGTCGCGCTGCCGACGGCTATTCGGCCGCCATCGCCGCGCTGGGCTGCACATGGGCCTCGAAATCGGCCATCAGCGTCCTGGCGATCTCGCCGACCTCGAAATTGTACGGCCCGATCTCGGACACCGGCGTCACCTCCGCCGCCGTCCCGGTCAGGAAGCATTGTTCGAAATCGGCCATCTCCTCGGGCATGATGGCGCGTTCGATCACCTCGAGCCCGCGCGCCCTGGCCAGTTCGATCACTGCCTGCCGGGTGATCCCGTCCAGGAAGCAGTCGGGGGTGGGCGTATGCAGCTTGCCGTCCTTGACGAAGAAGACATTGGCGCCCGTCGCCTCGGCCACCTGGCCGCGCCAGTCGAGCATCAGCGCGTCGGCATAGCCCTTGGCCTCGGCGACATGCTTGGAGATGGTGCAGATCATGTAAAGGCCGGCGGCCTTGGACTTGGACGGCGCGGTGCGCGGATCGGGCCGGCGGTATTCGGCCATGTCGAGCCTGAGCCCCTTGAGCCGCTCGGCCGGATCGAAATAGCTCGGCCACTGCCAGATCGCGATCGCCAGATTGATCCTGGTGGCCTGGGCCGAAATGCCCATCATCTCCGAGCCGCGCCAGGCGATCGGGCGCACATAGGCGTCCGCAAAGCCCTGCTTGGCGAGCAGCGCATTGCACGCCTGGTCGATCTCGGCGACCGACCACGGGATTTCGTAGCCCAGGATCCTCGCCGAATCGTGCAGGCGCTGATTGTGTTCGGTCAGCTTGAAGATCTGCCCGCCATAGGCGCGCGCACCCTCGAACACGGCGCTGCCGTAATGCAGTGCATGGGTCAGCACATGCACCCTGGCGTCGGCCCACGGCACGAAGGCGCCGTTCATCCAGATGTGACCGTCAAGCTGATCGAAAGGAACCGGTGCCATGGCGCTCATCCCGTTTTGCGGCCCGTCCGCGCGCCGGACGGCGCGGCAGGAGCCCGTTGTCATTGGCGCGCCCGGCCAGCCGTGGGGACGGCCCGTTCAGGGCGCGGACTCACGACTTTACAGAGCATGCCAAAATATGTCAATAAGGCTGACATATTTTGGCGAACCGTTGGCGGAGCCATGCCGGACACCGTGACCGATGCCCAGACCGAGGCGCTGATCGAGTTGATCTTCTTTGCCTATCGGGACTTCATCTCCGATCCCGACGCGATCCTGGCCGAGTTCGATTTCGGCCGCGCCCATCACCGCGTGCTGCACTTCATCGACCGCAAGCCAGGGCTTACGGTCGCCGAACTGCTCGACTTTCTGGGCATCACCAAGCAGAGCCTCGGCCGCGTGCTCAAGCAGCTCGTCGATGGCGGCTATGTGCGCCAGCACCATGGCAGCGGCGACCGGCGCCGGCGCGAGCTCTACATGACCGACAAGGGCGCCGCCCTCATCGCCCGGCTGCGCCAGCCACAGTCTCGCCGCATACGCGCCGCATTGGACCAGTCGGGTCAGCGGGCCGAGGACATCGCCGCTTTTCTGCGCGCCATGACGGGCAGCCAGACACGCGGGCAGATGACGGCGCTCGACCGGCACACGGCATAGGCGGAGCGGATCGGACGATGTCACGGATCGAGGAGATGAGCGCATCGATGCAGGCCGGGCCGGTGCTGCCCGATCATGCCCCCCACATTCTGATCGTCGACGACGACACCCGCATCCGCCAGCTCCTGACCCAGTACCTTTCCAAGAACGGCTACCGCGTCACCGCGGCCCAGGACGCCGCGGATGCGCGCCGCAAGATGGACGGGCTCGAATTCGACCTGCTGGTGCTCGACGTGATGATGCCCGGCGAGGACGGCGTCTCGCTCGCGCGCGCCATGCGCGCCCAGGACCGGGACGTGCCGATCCTCATGCTCACCGCCCGCTCCGAGACCGAGCAGCGCATCGAGGGGCTTGGCGCGGGCGCCGACGACTATCTGCCCAAGCCGTTCGATCCGCGCGAACTGCTGCTGCGCGTGGGCAACATCGTGCGTCGCCGCATCCCGGACGATCCGGCCCCGATCAGCCAGCTCGTCTTCGGCCCCTATATCTTCGTGCTTGCCCGGCGCGAACTCAAGAAGAACGGCGAGGCGATTCGCCTGACCGATCGCGAGCGCGACATCATGGCCCGCTTCGCGCTGAAACCCGGCGAGACGATCGCGCGCCACGAACTGGCCGACGCCGGCGCCGAGATCGGCGAGCGCACCATCGACGTCCAGATCAACCGCCTGCGCCGCAAGCTCGAATCCGATCCGGCCAATCCGCGTTACCTTCAAACCGTGCGCGGAATAGGCTACCGTCTGTCGATTGAATAGGCGATTTTTCTGGCAGCGGGCGCCGGGCCCGCCGGATGACCGATGACACTGGCGCAACAGGACCGGGCAGGTGTCGCGCCTCGCCAAAGACGCAGCCTCAGGCGACGCCTGTCGCGCACGGCGCGCTATTTCGGGCTGAAATGGCGCGGCTGGATGGCGCGCATGAGCCTGACCGTGCCGCGCGGGCTCTATGCGCGCTCGCTGATCATCATCATCGCGCCCATGGTGCTGCTGCAGTCGGTGATCGCCTTCGTGTTCATGGAGCGGCACTGGCAGACCGTCACGCAGCGCCTTTCGACCGCCGTCACCCGCGACATCGCCGCCATCATCGACATCATCGAGACCTATCCGCAGGACGACACCTATTCGGAGGTGATCCGCATCGCCCGCGAGCGCCTGGCGCTCAACGTCGCCATCCTGCCCCCCGATCCCCTGCCCGCGCCGGCGCCCAAGCCGTTCTTTTCGATCCTCGACCAGATCCTGTCCGAGGAGATCATCCGCCAGATCGGCAAGCCGTTCTGGATCGACACGGTCGGCAATTCCAATCTGGTCGAAATCCGCATCCGGCTCGACGACAAGGTGCTGCGCGTGTTCGCCCGCCGCAGCCAGGCCTATGCGTCCAACACGCACATCTTCCTGTTGTGGATGGTCGGCACCTCGCTGGTCCTGCTGTTCATCGCGATCCTGTTCCTGCGCAACCAGATCCGGCCGATCCAGCAGCTCGCCGAGGCGGCCGACAGCTTCGGCAAGGGGCACGGCATGCCCCAGGGCTTCCATCCGCGCGGCGCCATCGAGGTGCGGCGGGCCGGCCTGGCCTTCATCCGCATGCGCGAGCGCATCGAAAAGCAGATCGAGCAGCGCACCGAGATGCTCACCGGCGTCAGCCACGATCTGCGCACCATTCTGACGCGCTTCAAGCTGCAGCTCGCCATGGCGCCCACCTCCGACGACATCGGCGCGATGGAAAAGGACATCGAGGACATGCAGTCCATGCTCGAGGGCTATCTGCAGTTCGCCAAGAGCGACATCGAGGAGGAGACCGGCGAACTCGATCTCAATGCGGTGCTCGAGGAGACCGTTACCCAGGGCAAGGTGCACGGGCGCACGGTCGCCGCCAGCGTGATCGGCCGCAACGACATCGTCGTGCGTCCGGTCGCCTTCCGCCGGCTGATCGCCAATCTGGCCTCCAACGCCTTCCGCCACGGCGAGCGGCTGGAGATCGTCGCGCGCGTCTCCAAGGGTCGCCTGACGCTGACCATGGACGATGACGGGCCGGGCATACCGCCGGAGCAGCGCCAGGCGGTGTTCCGCCCGTTCTATCGGGCCGACAACGCCCGCAATCTCGACGAGAGCGGCACCGGGCTGGGGCTTTCCATCGCCCGCGACATCGCCCGCAAGCATGGCGGGGACATCCGGCTGGAGGATTCGCCGCTCGGCGGCCTGCGCGTCAGCCTTCACATGCCGGTGTAGCTGCTGCTCGATTCCGGTCAGGCCAACGCCCGCTGCGCTACATCAGCCGTTTGCCGTTCGGCACCGGCTTGTCGATGGCCGCCAGCACGATGGCGCCGTCCGCGTCCTCGAACCCCAGCGTCAGCACCTCCGAGCGCATCGGCCCGATCTGCCGCGGCGGGAAGTTGACCACGGCCATCACCTGCCGGCCGACCAGGTCCTCGGGTCGATAATGCGCGGTGATCTGCGCCGAGGATTTCTTGACGCCGATCGGCTCGCCGAAATCGATGCGCATCCGGATCGACGGCTTGCGCGCCTCCGGGAACGGCTCGGCCTCGACGATCGTGCCGGTGCGGATGTCGACCTTCAGGAAGTCGTCAAGGCCGATCACCCCGGTCCCGTCCGTCTCGCTTGCCATCGGCTCACGCCTCGCCGACGGTCTCGAACATGGCGTGATCGAGCGCCTCGCGCGCGGTCACGCCCGACCAGACCACCGACTGGAAGGCCTGGAAATAGCTCTCGCAGGTCTCCACCGCGCTCGACAGCATCACCTCGA
Source organism: Roseitalea sp. MMSF_3546 (assembly GCF_030732865.1). Taxonomy (GTDB): domain Bacteria; phylum Pseudomonadota; class Alphaproteobacteria; order Rhizobiales; family Rhizobiaceae; genus Roseitalea. The sequence goes on along the minus strand of NZ_JASHKB010000002.1, from coordinate 198,875 downwards.
CCTGCGCCTCGGTCGGCTCGGCGCCGCCCGACAGGAGCAGCGAATGGCGGAACATGATCGCCCCTTCCTGCTCCCAGAAGTCGAAATGGCCGATCAGCAATTGCTCGTTGATCAGCGACATGAGGCGCATCACCTCGCCGATGCGCTTCTTCTGCACGGTAACGTCGAACGCGCAGGCGAAATGCAGCGATTCGAAGTCGGGCATCCACGCATAGGAGACGTGGTAGCTCGTCCAGTTGCCGGCGACCGCGACCGCGATCTCGTCATCGCCGGTGCGCTCGAAATTCCATTCGCGCGCATGGGCGACATGCTCGATCACATCCACCGGGTGGGCGATCCTGTCGTGTTCGATCTCCAGAAACGTCATTTACACATCCAAGGTTGGGCGCGGTCGAAACCGGCCTGTGCTCCGCCCAAGACGTTTGGCGGCCATTGCGCCAATACGAATCAGTCAACGATTTCAGTGTATTGATGACGTGCCCGAACGAAACCCCCGCTCGCGCAAGACAAGCCATTCACGTGTGGATGGCGATCTTTGCCCACAACTTCGTCGCCGTCTAACCGATTCTGCGCGAACGCCTTTTCGCCGGCGCGGACTCGATCTGTTCCTGTGGACAAAAACCTTTGAAAAGCTGTCACGAATCCGGTTCGGCGCGCCGAGACGACGCCCCGCCGCGGCGTCTTCAGTCCTCGAGCCGGGCAAGACGCGCCTCGAGCGCGTCGATCTTCTTGGCCAGTTCTTCGTTTTCGGCGCGCGCCTTCAGCGCCGTCTCCTTCATGGCCTCGAATTCCTCGCGCTGCACCAGGTCCATGCCGGCAAGGAACTTTTCGGCCTGGGCCTGGAACATGGTTTCCACCTCGCGCCGCATGCCCTGCGCGGTGCTGGCGGCGTCGGTCATCAGGCGGGCAAAATCGTCGAATATCCTGTTCGAGCCGGTTGTCATGGTCGTATCTCCCGTGTTCAAGCCCTACCTATGGCCGGCCCGCGGGCAAGACAAGACGCACCCGCGCCGGCACGCGCCGCGCCGCAACCGTTGAAAGCCGCCGACGATGGACCCCACACTCTACCCGCTGCTGCCGCAGGCCGCGCTCGCCTTCCCCAATATCGACCCGGTTCTGATCCAGGTCGGACCGATCGCCCTGCGCTGGTATTCGCTCGGCTACATCGTCGGCATTGTGATCGGCTGGTGGCTGGCCCGGCGCATGGCCGCCAACGACCGCCTTTGGGGCACCCAATCGCCGATCAGGCCCGTCGACATCGACGATTTCGTGCTGTGGGCGACAATCGGCATCATCGTCGGCGGGCGGCTGGGCTATGTGCTGTTCTACGATCTTGGCACCTATATCGACAATCCGCTGGGCATCTTCGCCACCTGGCAGGGCGGCATGTCCTTCCATGGCGGGCTGATCGGCACCGCGCTGGCCATGCTCGTATTCGCGCGGCGGCGCGGCATCGATCCCTGGCGCCTGTTCGACGTCGTCGCGGCGGTCGCGCCGATCGGCATCGGCCTGGTGCGCATCGCCAATTTCATCAACGCCGAACTGTATGGCCGGGTGTCCGAGGCGCCCTGGGCCATGGTGTTTCCCACCGACCCCCTGCAATTGCCGCGCCACCCGAGCCAGCTCTATGAAGCCCTGCTCGAAGGGCTGGTGCTGTTCGTCGTGCTGCGGCTCGCCACCCATCGCTGGCTGGCGCTGCGCCGGCCGCGCTTCGTCTCCGGCCTGTTCATCGCCGGCTACGGCACGGGCCGAACCGTCGTCGAGTTCTTCCGCGAACCCGACGCCCATATCGGCTTTGTGTTCGGCGGCTGGCTGACCATGGGCATGGTCCTGTCGATTCCCATGATCCTGCTCGGCCTCGCCCTGATCGCCTCGGCGCCCCGCGCCGAGCAGCCCCGATCGGCCGCATGAGCGACGAACTGCGCGAAGCGATCGCCACGCGCATCGGCGCGAGCGGGCCGATGAGCCTGGCCGAATACATGGCCGAATGCCTGCTGCATCCGCGCCATGGCTATTATGCGCGCCGCGAGCCGTTCGGAGCGGGCGGCGATTTCGTCACCGCCCCCGAGATCAGCCAGCTCTTCGGCGAGATCGTCGGCGCCTTCATGATCCATGTCTGGCGCCAGGCCGGACGGCCCGCCCCCTTCGCGCTCGCCGAGGCCGGCCCGGGACGCGGCACGCTGATGGCCGACATGCTGCGCACCGCGCGCCTCGACCCGGAGTTTCGCGCCGCCGCGCGCGTCGTGCTCATCGAGGCGAGCGAGCGCCTGCGCGGCGTCCAGCGCGCCCGGCTTGGCGATGACGGCGCCGATGCGCAGTGGGTCGACACCATTGCCGCATTGCCCGGCCTGCCGACGTTCCTGGTCGCCAACGAGTTCTTCGACGCCCTGCCCATCCGCCAGTTCGTCAACACCGCCGGCGGCTGGCGCGAGCGCATGGTCGGCCTGGACGACCGCGGCGCGCTGCACTTCGTCGCCGGCCCCGGCGGCATCGATCCGGCGCTGCTGCCGCCCGGCCATGGCGACGCGCCCGAGGGCGCCATCTTCGAGACTTCTCCGGCGCGCGAGGCCGCCGCCGCCGAACTGGCCGCCCATATCGCCCGCCATGGCGGCCTCGCGCTGGTCTTCGACTACGGCCATCTTCAGCCAGGCATCGGCGACACGTTCCAGGCCGTGCGCGACCACGCCTACGCCGATCCGCTCGCCGCGCCCGGCCGGGCCGACCTGACCTCGCATGTCGACTTCGCCGCCCTGGCCCGCGCCGCCCGGCAGGCTGGCGCTCATGTACCTGCGGCGATGACGCAGGGCGCGTTCCTGCTCGCCAGCGGCATGGCCGAGCGCGCCGGCGCGCTCGGGGCCGGCAAGTCCGGCCCCGAACAGGCGGCAATCGTCGCCGCCGTCGAGCGCCTGTGTGGCGAGGACGAGGGCGGCATGGGCGCCTTGTTCAAGGTCATGGGCATCGCCCATCCCCGCCTCGGCCGCCCCATCGTCCCGTTCGAGCTGCCCGCTTGACTTGTCGATGGCCTTCCAACACCGTCACGCAAAACGGGACGGCACGATGAACCAGCACACCGGGACGCTCCCCGCCCCGATCACCGCGGCGCTCGGCGCCGACCGGGGCGTGCGCCATGGCTTCTTCACGCGCCAGGGCGGGGTCTCGCGCGGGCTCTACAACGCGCTCAACGCCGGCCTTGGGTCCGGCGACGATCCGGCCGCCGTTCACGAGAACCGCCGGCGCATCGCCCTCGCCCTTGGCACCGACGCGCCGCCGACGACCTGCCACCAGGTCCATTCCGCCGATGCCGTCGCCATCGACGCGCCGCTGCCGCTCAAGGCCCGCCCGAAGGCCGATGCGCTGGTGACCGCCACGCCGGGTCTGGCCATCGGCATTCTGACCGCCGATTGCGCGCCGGTTCTGTTCGCCGACGCCCGCGCCCGGGTGATCGGCGCCGCCCATGCCGGCTGGCAGGGCGCGCTGGCGGGCGTGCTCGAGAACACGGTTGCCGCGATGGAAGGGCTCGGCGCCGCGCGCACCGCGATCCGTGCCGTCATCGGCCCGACCATCGGCCAGGCCAGCTACGAGGTCGGCCCCGAGTTCCACGACCGCTTTGTTGCGGCCGATCCGGACAACGCACGCTGGTTCGCCGCCGGCGACGCCGCCGGCCACCACCGCTTCGACCTGCCCGGCTACTGCCGCATGCGTCTTGAGCGCGCCGGCATCGCCGCCCGCTGGACCGGCCAGTGCACCTATGGCGATCCGGCGCGCTTTTTCTCCTATCGGCGTGCAACCCATCGCGGCGAATCCGATTATGGCCGGCAGATGTCCGCCATCGTGCTCGCCTGACAACCCGTTATCCGGAGTGCCCATGGCCCTTGCATTCGACGACGCCGAACTGGCCGCGCGCAAGGCGCGGCTGCTCGACGCCATGGCCGAGCACAGGCTCGACGCCATGTTGCTGTTCGCCCAGGAGAGCATGTACTGGCTGACCGGCTACGACACGTTCGGCTTCTGCTTCTTCCAGACCATGATCGTCGAGCGCGACGGCACGGTGACGCTGCTGACCCGCTCGGCCGATCTGCGCCAGGCGCGCCGGACCTCCAATGTCGAAACCGTCGTCGTGTGGGTCGACCGCGGCCATGCCAATCCGGCCAGGGACCTCAAGAACCTTCTGGCCGATCGCGACCTCGTCGGCGCGCGCATCGGCATCGAATACGACACGCACGGGCTGACCGCCCATCGCGGCCGGCAGCTCGACGACGAATTGTCGACCTTCGCCGACCTGCACGATGCCTCGTCCGTCGTGCCGCGGCTGCGCGCGGTCAAGAGCGCGGCCGAACGCGACATGGTGCGCAAGGCCGCCGAACTGTGCGATGCGGCCTGGGAGGCAGGACTGAAGACCATCAGGGCCGGCGCCGACGAAAGCGCGATCCTGGCGGCCATGCAGGGCGCGGTGCTGGAAGCCGGCGGCGACTATCCGGCCAATGAATTCGTCATCGGCTCGGGACCCGACGCACTCTTGTGCCGCTACCGGTCGGGCCGGCGCAAGCTGTCCAGGAAAGACCAGCTCACGCTCGAATGGGCCGGCGTCTGGCGGCACTATCATGCGGCCGCCATGCGCACCGTCATCGTCGGCAAGCCCGCCGACCGGCATGTGGAGATGCACGCCGCCGCCCGCGCCGCGCTCGAGGCGGTCGAGACCGTGATGCGGCCCGGCCACAGCTTCGGGGACGTCTTCGACGCCCATGCCCAGGCGCTCGAGGAGACCGGCATGACGCGCCATCGCCTGAACGCCTGCGGCTATTCGCTTGGCGCCCGATTCGCGCCAAGCTGGATGGACGCGCCCATGTTTCATGCCGGCAACGACGCGCCGATCGAGGCCGGCATGACGCTGTTCGCCCACATCATCATCATGGACTCCGAGACCGAAACCGCCATGACGCTGGGCCGCACCTATCTGACGACCCCGGACGCGCCCGAGCCGCTGTGCGGCCATGGCCTTGATTTGACGGTCGCATGAGGTAATGGTGCCTGCCTGGAGCGCGCATGCATGGCCGTGACCGGCCCGCCCGCGCGACCCGGAACCGATGGGGCAGAAGGCATTGCTCGTGAGCGAACGGGGCAGGTACGCACCATTGAGCCGGCATGTCGGTCCGCGCGGCGCTGCGGTCGCGGCGCTGCTCGTGCTCGCCGCGCTTTTGAGCGGATGCACCGGCTTCGGCGGCCGCGGGCAGGACAGCCAGGTCGAGGACACGCTCGACCTTGGCGCCGATGCCGGCACGCCCGTCGCGATCGACGCCGATGGCGCGGCCGGCGCCATGACCGCTCCGGCGGACAACCCGGCCGGCGCCACCGCGCAGCTGCCCGCCGACGGCGCCATGCGCGTGCATTTCGCGCCGATCGTCGGCGCCCCGGTCGACAAGATCACGGCCCTGTCGCGACGGCTGTCCACCGCCGGGCCGGCCGCCAATATCCGCATCGAGCCCTCGCGCGCGGCCGGCATCAATCACGAGATCCGCGGCTATTTCTCGGCGCTGTCGGAGAACGGCGCCACCACCGTCATCCATGTCTGGGACGTCTTCAACCCGCAGGGCCAGCGCGTTCACCGCATCCAGGGCCAGGCGCGCGTTGCCGGCGCCAGCGGCGATCCGTGGGCCTCGGTGCCCGCCGCCACCATGGAGCAGATCGCGGACACCGTGCTCAGCGAATATCGTGCCTGGCGCGGCCAATCCGCATGACCTGACGGCGTGTGGAAGAGCGCGTGTGAAACGTTGATGACACCTTGCAATCGGTCGCGCGCCCGGTAAAAGCGGGGCCATGAGCCATGGCCGCACGATCGCATCTTCCCTTTCGGTCATGGCCGCAGACCGCACGCCTTCGGCCCCGTCCGGGTCGCGCCGGCAGGCCGCAAGCCGCCACGGGGCAGCAATCGGAACACGGAACGGACAATGAAGCTTTTTGCTGGAAACTCCAACCGGCAGCTTGCCGAATCCGTGGCCAAGTATCTCGGTCTGAGCGTCGGCCGCGCCAATGTCCGGCGTTTTGCCGATGACGAGATCTTCGTCGAGCTCCAGGAGAACGTGCGCGGCGAGGATGTGTTCGTGCTGCAGTCGACCTCGCGGCCGGCCAACGATCACCTGATGGAAATGCTGATCATGATCGACGCCTTCCGCCGGTCCTCGGCGCGTCGCATCACGGCCGTCCTGCCCTATTTCGGCTATGCCCGGCAGGACCGGCGCGCCCAGGGTCGCACGCCGATCTCGGCCAAGCTGGTCGCCAATCTGATCACCGAGGCCGGCGCCAACCGCGTGCTCACGCTCGACCTGCATGCCGGCCAGATCCAGGGCTTCTTCGACATTCCCACGGACAATCTGTATGCCGTGCCGGTGATGGGTCGCGACATTCGCGCCAAGTACAAGGACCTCAACTCCCTGACCATCGTCTCGCCCGATGTCGGCGGCGTGGTCCGCGCCCGCGCGCTGGCCAAGCGGCTCGACGATTCGCTGCTCGCCGTCGTCGACAAGCGCCGCGAGCGCCCCGGCGAATCCGAGGTGATGAACGTGATCGGCGAGGTCAGGGACATGAACTGCTTTCTGGTCGACGACATCGTCGATTCGGGCGGCACATTGTGCAACGCCGCCGACGCGATCCGCGAAAAGGGCGCAAGGAGCGTGACCGCCTACATCACCCACGGTGTCCTGTCGGGCGGCGCGGTGGCGCGCATCGAGGCCTCCGCGCTCACCGAACTGGTCATCACCGACTCCATCCAGCCCACGCCGGAAGTGGTGGCCGCGCGCAAGATCCGCGTGCTGCCGATCACCGATCTGATCGGCGAGGCGATCGCGCGCACCGCGCACGAGCAGTCCGTCTCCAGCCTGTTCGACTGACCCTTACGCACCGTTGCGGTGCGGCGTGGCGCGCCGTTGCGCGGTTTTCTGACGATCTGCGGGAACCAGCCGGCGCGCTGCGCGTCGTGCCAGCGGCATGCAAGCGCGACGCCTGCGCGGTTTCGCCTCGGGCAATTTGTCCGACACAAAGACACGGCTCCGCGCCTAGATTCCGCGTCAGTCCGGCTGATGAAAGGAGAACACGATGCCGATACTGCTCGAACGCCGCACCGTTCTGGCCACCATGGCGGCACTGGCGGCAACGCGCCCCGGCCTTGCACAAAATGGCGAGACGGAAAACGGCGAGACGCTCCACTAGGTGGCGATGCTCACCCGCGACCCCGAAAACCCGCGACGCCGCAACGTATTCGAGCCGCCCTTGCTCGTCGTCGAACCCGGCGACACGGTTCGCTTCGTTCCGGTCGACCCCAGCCACAACTCGCAGTCGATCGAAGAGATGGTTCCCGAAGGCGGTGAATCCTGGCGCGGCGCGATCAACGAGGAGATCGAGGTGACGCTTTCGACGCCCGGCATTTATGGCTACCAATGCCTGCCGCACTACGCGCTGGGCATGGTCGGTCTGATCTTCGTGCGCGGCGAGGGCATGCTCGACAACCTCGAACAGGCCCGCTCGGCGCGCCATCGCGGCCGGGCCGCCGAACGTTTCGAGGAACTGTGGGCGGCCGCCGAGGAAGAAGGGCTGCTTTCGCAGGAAAGCTGAGGGCGGTCATCGCCCCGCCACGGTCGTCACGCAACCAGCGTGACGACCAACCCCGCCAGCGCCGCCGCGCCGAGCACCGCAAACAGCCCCAGCCGGAAGCGGATCAGCGCCACGGCCGCCGCCAACCCGATCGCCGCGGCCGCCCAGTCGAGATCGGCCCATTGCGGCTGCGGCGCAAAGAACGGCCCGACGCGCGCATAGTCGAACGCGCCGAACAGCACGTTGAGCCCGAACCATGCCGCAAGGTTGGCGATGACGCCGACCACCGCTGCCGTGATCGCGGCGAGCGAAGCGGCCAGCCAGCGCACATGGCGCAGCGCTTCCACGTACGGGGCACCCGCAAAGATCCACAGATAGCACGGCACGAAGGTGAAGAAGGCGGCGATCAGCCCGCCGATGAGGCCGCCGGCCAGCGGCTCCATGCCCGACAGGTTCGCCCCGCCGACAAAACCCACGAACACCAGCACCAGAACCAGCGGGCCGAGCGTGGTCTCGGCCAGCCCCAGACCCTTGAGCATCGCGTCGGGGGAAAGCCAGCCATAGAGCTCGACCGCCTGCTGGCCGACATAGGCAAGCACCGCATAGGCACCGCCGAAGGTGACCACCGCCGTCTGCGAAAAGAACAGCGCCGCATCGGCGAAGACGTTGCCGCGCCCGAGCAGCAGCACCAGCGCCGCCAGCGGCACCAGCCAGATTGCCAGCCAGACAAGCGCCGTGCGCATCACCGCGCCGTGGTCCTGGCGGCGCACCGTATCGGCGTCTATCGCATCCTCGCCGCCTTCGCCTGTCGCAGGCAGCCAGGCCGGCACGATCACATGCAATGCGGCGCCCGCAAGCGCGGCGAGCGCGATGATCAGCGGGAACGGCAGGCGCAACAGCGCGATGCCGACGAAGGCGGCAATGGCGATACCGATCATCGCGGCCGAACCCAGCGCCCGCCCCGACACCCTGATCAGCGCCTGGACGACCACCGCCAGCACCGCCGCCTTGAGCCCGTAGAGCAGCCCGGCCACCACCGGCATGTCGCCGGCCACCACATAGACGGCCGACAGCGCCAGCATCATGATCAGACCCGGCGCGATGAACAGCGCGCCGGCGATCAGCCCGCCGCGCACGCCATGGAACAGCCAGCCGGCATAGGTGGCCAGTTGCATGGCCTCCGGACCGGGCAGAAGCATGCAGAAGTTGAGCGCATGCAGGAACTGCCTTTCGCTCAGCCAGCCCTTCTCCTCGACCAGGACGCGATGCATGACGGCGATCTGCGCGGCCGGCCCGCCGAACGACAGCAGACCGATGCGGGCGAAGGCCCGTGTCGCCTCGCCCTGCGGCACGTCGGCGCGATTGCTGGAAAGAGAAGCGCTGTCTGCCATGGAATGAGCGGCCTTTGCCTGCCCTTTATGACAGGGCGATGTCGCCTTTCACAGACCGGGCGTCCGCCCGGCGAGCGATCGCGGCAGCGGGCGGCGCTTGCGCCCGCGCGCGTTTTCCTTTATGGCACCGCCACCCGCGCGGACACCCTTGGAGGCAGCGCGGCGGGCCGCCACGCGGCCGGTGCAAGGTCCTGGACCAAAGCACCACTTCTCCGATTTGCCCTCGAAAGGAAAAAGCCATGAGCGAAGGCTACGTGCTCACGGCCGAGGCGCGCGACCGGGTCGGTAAGGGGTCCGCCCGGGCCATTCGGCGCCAAGGCAGAATTCCCGCCGTCATCTACGGCGACAACAAGCCCCCCATGTCGGTGACGCTGGAGCGCAAGGATGTGTGGATGCGCATCGAGTCGGGCGGCTTTCTGACCACGGTCGGCGAGATCGCCATCGACGGCAAGAAGCACAAGGTGCTCGCCAAGGACTATCAGCTCGAGCCGGTCAAGGACTTCGTGCTGCACGTCGATTTCCTGCGCATCTCCGCCAGGACCGTCGTCACCGTGAACATTCCGGTGCATTTCGACAATGAGGAAACCTGCCCGGGCATCAGGCAGGGCGGCGTACTGAACATCGTGCGCCACGAGGTCGAGGTGAACTGCCCGGCCGACGCGATCCCCGAATACTTCACCATCGATCTGGCCGAGGCGCAGGTCGGAGACACGCTGAAGATCTCTTCGGTCACCCTGCCCGAAAACGTCCACCCGACGATCACCGATCGTGACTTCACCATCGCCACCATCGCCGCGCCCGGCGGCGGCGCCGGCGAGGCCGAGGAGGACGAGGCCGAGGTCGCGCCCGATGAGGTCGAAGCCACCGAGCAGAAGGCCGAGGGCGAGGGCGAAGGCGACAGCGACGCCGAATAGGCGCCACGTGCATCACGGGCGAAGGTGGCCGGCATGCATATCATCGCAGGTCTCGGCAATCCCGGCGCCCGCTATGCCGGCAATCGCCACAATATCGGCTTCATGGCGGCGGATGCGATCGCCCGCCGCCATTCCAGCTTCGGTCCCTGGCAGGCCAAGTGGAACGCCCAGATTGCCGAGGGGCGCCTGGGCGGCGACAAGGTCGTGCTCGTCAAGCCGCAGACCTTCATGAACCGCTCCGGCCAGGCCGTGGGCGAGGCGATGCGCTTTTACAAGCTCGGCCCCCAGGATCTGACCGTCCTTTACGACGAACTCGACCTTGCGCCCGGCAAGGTGCGCGTCAAGCGCGGCGGCGGCGCGGGCGGGCACAACGGCATCAAGTCGCTCGACGCCCATTGCGGCAAGGATTATCGCCGCGTGCGCCTTGGCATCGGCCATCCGGGCGACAAGGCGCGCGTTCAGGCCCATGTGCTCGGCGACTTCGCCAAGGCGGACGCGCAATGGCTCGACCCGCTGCTCGAGGCGATCGCCGATCATGCCCGGCTTCTGGTCGAAGGCGACGAATCGACCTTCATGAACCGGATCGCCCTTGCCGTCGGCGACAAGGCCGGCGCGCAAGCCAGCAAGCCGACGAAACCGGCCCCCAGGGGCCAGAGCCATGTGCGCCAGGCCCGGCGGCCAGAGCCCGGGCCCGCGCCCACCGGGCCGATGGCGGACATGCTCAAGCGCCTGTTCGGCAAGCGATAACCCGCGCGCAGGTTTGGCAGAGCCGGCGCGGCGTTGTATAAACCCGGCTTCGCATGGCATTCGCCGTGCGACCGCTGCATCCGGAAAAATCGCCACGTGCCGCAGTCGCAGAAGAAATACGCCGCGCCCGCCCTCGAAAAGGGGCTCGATATCCTCGAATTGCTGTCGACCGAGGAGCAGGGCCTGGGCCTGTCGGAGATTTCGCGCTCGCTCGGCCGTTCGGTCAGCGAGATCTTCCGGATGCTGGTGGTCCTCACCGAGCGCGGCTATGTCGCCCAGGATCCCGATACGGACCGCTACGTGCTGACCACGCTTCTGTTCGAGGTCGCCCACCGCACCCCGCTGATCAAGCGCCTGACCGCGCTTGCCGGCCCGCAGATGCGCCGGCTGTCGCGGCAGGTCAACCAGACCATTCACCTGGCCGTCATCAGCAATGACGCGGTGCTGGTCGTCGGCCAGGTCGATGCGCCCGGCAACAACATCCTCAGCGTGCGCCTTGGCGCGCGCATCGATCTGTGGCGCGCCTCGTCGGGCCGCGTGATGCTGGCGTTCATGCCGCAGGAAGACCTGGCCGAGGTGTTCAGCCAGGTCCCCCTGCCCGAAGGCAAGACCGAGCCGGTGCTGCGCGAGGAACTGGCCAAGATCCGCAAGCGCGGCCACGAGATCACCGAGAGCTTCGTGCTGCGCGGCATCATCAACATCTCCGCGCCGATCATCGACCATACCGGCCAGGCGATCGCCGCGCTGACGATCCCGCATCTGGAGCGCTATCACGACACGGTCAGCTTCGACGAATGCTGCACGGCGCTGTTCGCCACCGCCGAGCAGCTCTCGCGCAGCATTGGCGGCGGCGTGTCGACGCCCCAGGGCGACCGGCCGGCAGCCGTCAGTCGAGCCTGAGCGGTTCGGCCGGTTTCTGCATCGAGGCAAAGCACGCCTCGACCAGCGCCATGGTCTGATAGGCGTCCTCGATATCGGTGTACAGCGCCTCGTCCTCGCCCGCATCGAAGCGCTGGACGTTGCGCATCGTGCCCATGAAGGCATCGACGAACCAGGCGCCTTCCAGCTCGATCCGCTCCCACTCGCCGCCATCGGCACACAGCCACAGTTCGTCGGGCTCGCCATTGGGATAGTCGTAAAGAACGCCGAGCTTGACCATGAGCGCGCCCCTGGTGCCCTCGAAGCGGAACCAGGCGGACTGGAATTTGCGGCCGCACTGATGATTGTGGTTGATCGTCATCAGGCAGCGCAGATCGTCGCCATAGTCGAGCACCGCCGAGGTGCGCGTCTGCGCCAGTTCGGCGGCGCGCGGATCGCGCATCGAGCGCACGAACACGCCCTTGGGGTTGCCGGCCAGCGCGCGGATCAGATCGAGATAGTGGATCGAATGCACCGCGATCTCCACCCGCGGCATCGGCGCCAGGAACGGGAACAGATGCCAGGGCGTGAAGATGTTCAGATGCACCTCGATCTCCAGCAACTCGCCCACGAGCCCGCGCCGAAGCGCATCGGCGACCGCCATCATCATCGGCGAAAAGCGAAGCTGGAAATTGATGGCAGCCTTGAGCTTCTTGTCCCGGCAGATCGCGCGGATCCGCCGCGCCTGATCCTGGTCGGCGCCCATCGGCTTCTGGATCAGCGCCGCCGCGCCATCGGGCAGATGCGGCAGGATGTCGGTGATCACGTCGGGCGGCGTCGCCAGATCGTAGACCGCATCGGTGCCATTGGCGGCGACCGCGGCGGCAAGATCGTCATGGACATTGGCGATGCCGAAGTCGGCGGCGACCGCGCGCGCATTGTCCATGTTGGGATCGACCACGCCCGACACCGTCAGCCCGGCCTTGGCATAGGCCGGCAGATGCGCGTCACGCACGATGCCGCCCGCCCCGATCAGCACGATGGGCTTTGGCGCCGACGGCGCGGGCCAGCTCTGCCTCAGTTCAATCGGCATGTGCGGTCTCCCTTCTTTCGACCATCAGAATGTGCTCGCAATACATCACCGTCGAGCCGTCCTGCTTCTTGGTTTCGCAGATCTCGACCACCCGGCCATGGCCGGGCCGCTTGGGATCGTCCTCCTTGCGCCCGACGGTGACGACGGTGTGGATGGTGTCGCCCGCATGCACCGGCCTTGGAAAGCGCAGCCGCTCATAGCCATAGGTGAAGGCGCGCGGGTTGATCTGCGTCGCCGTCAGCCCGATGCCGATCGTGAACGTCATCGTGCCATGGGCGATGCGCTGGCCAAAGGGCTGGGTCTTGCACCATTCGGCATCCATGTGATGGGGAAAGAAGTCGCCCGAATGGCCGGCGTGGAACACGATGTCGGCCTCGGTGATGGTGCGGCCCGTCGTCCGGCGACTGTCGCCGACCTCGTAGTCCTCGAAATATTGCTCGACTTCCATCGCGTCTGCTCCCCTGTCGCCTTGCGCCGCCGGTCCCTGCCCGTCCACACATTGTGCGGTTCCGGGACAAACGGGCCGTTGACATCCATATATAAAATAGTTTTCTATATTTGAAAATATCTGACGGGAAGGACGACGCAATGGCCGAAATCGGACAGCACGCGCGCGGCTTGCCGGGCTTGCCCGACGAGCATGCGCGCATCCCCGTCTGGAATGCCGAGGACTGGTATTTCGAGGATTTCACCGTCGGCGACACCATCCGCTCGATCCGCCGGACGATCTCCGAAGGCGAGTCCATGCTGTTCAACTCGCTCGTCATGGACCATCACCCTTACGTCTCCGACGAACGGTTTGCCACCGAGGAAGGCGTGTTCGGCAAGCGCCTGGTTGCCGGTGCGATGGTGTTTTCCTACGGGCTCGGCCTTGCCGCCACCAACTGTCTGAACTCGTTCTCCTACGGCTATGACCGGCTGCGCTTCATCGGCCCGGTGTTCATCGGCGATACGATCTACACGATCCGCGAGAACCTCGAGAAGAAGGTGCACGACCACAAGATGGGCAAGGTGCGCGTCAGCTACTCGGTCTACAAGGGCGAGGGAACGCAGGTGCTCTACTGCGAGCATCTGATGACCGCGCTCTATCGCGATGCGTCCCGGTTCGCCGCCCAGGCCGACAAGGTGCAGGCCGAAAAGAAGGCCAGGCGAAAGGCCGGCGACGATGGCTGAGGCGGTTCACCTTACCGGCATGACCTGGGATCACAGCCGCGGCTACGACCCCATGGTCGCCACGTCCAAAGCCTATGCGGACACCCATCCCGGCGTGACGATCACCTGGGAGAAGCGTTCGCTGCAGGCCTTTGCCGACCGGCCCATCGAGGAGATGGCGCATACCTATGACCTGATGGTCATCGACCATCCCCATGTCGGCGAGGTGGCGCGCAACGGGCTTCTGATGGCGCTGGACGGCATCGGCCGCGACGACGAACTGAAGACGCTCGCCGCCCAGTCGGTCGGCGTCTCGCACCCCTCCTATGAGTTCGACGGCCGCCAATGGGCGCTCGCCATCGATGCCGCCACGCCCGTCGCCGCCTTCCGGCCCGACCGGCTCGACGCCGCGCCCACCCGCTGGGACGAGGTCGTCGCCCTTGCGCGCAAGGGCGAGGTCGGCTTCGCGCTGATCCCCATCAACGCGCTGATGACCTTCATGGGCCTGGCGCGCAACCAGGACGTGCCGATCGCCGATGGCGATACCTTCATCGCGCGCGACCAGGGCCGGCAAGTGCTCGACCGGATGCGCGAGATCGTCGCCCTGATGGACCCGCGCTGCCTGACGCTCGATCCGATCGGCATCTATGAATGGATGGGCCGCACGGCCGACGCGCCGGCCTATTCGCCCTTCGGCTATGGCTACACCAATTACAGCCGGGACGGCTATTGCCCCTTCCCGCTGCAATTCGCCGACGCGCCCGGGATCGACGACAACGGTCCGCGCGGCACGGTAATCGGCGGCACCGGCATTGCGGTTTCTGCTTCCTCCCGGCATCGCGATGTGGCCGCCGATTACGCTTTCTGGATCGCCGGCGCCGAATGCCAGCGCGGTCCGTTCTTTGCGGCCGGCGGCCAGCCCGGCAATGCCGTTGCCTGGGAGGACGAGGCCTGCAACGCGGCGACGCGCGACTTCTTCCGCGCCACGCGCCGGACGCTGGAGACCGCCTGGCTGCGCCCGCGCTATGACGGCTACATGCGACTGCAGGACCGCGGCGGCGACATCGTCCATGCCTGCCTGCGCGGCGAGATCGGCGTCGAGGAGGCGCTCGACCGGCTTCAGACCGCCTTTCGGGAGACACGAAAGTGATGGACCTCGCCCCCGAGGATCGCCCGCTCGCGGGCCTTGTGGTTCTCGATTTCAGCCAGTTCCTGTCCGGCCCCTTCTGCTCGCTCAAGCTTGCCGATCTGGGCGCGCGCGTGATCAAGGTCGAGCGCCCCGGATCGGGCGATCTGTGCCGCAATCTCTATCTGTCCGACACCGATATCGACGGCGACAACTCGCTGTTTCACGCCATCAACCGCAACAAGGAGTCGATCACCGCCGATCTCAAGAACGAGGCCGACCGCGCCCGCATGCGCGCCTTGATCGGCGCCGCCGACGTGATGATCCAGAACTTCCGCCCCGGCGTCATCGAACGCCAGGGCTTCGGTTACGAGGACGTGCGCGGGATCAATCCGCGCCTCGTCTATGGCTCGATCTCCGGCTATGGCGAGGACGGCCCGTGGCGCGACCTGCCCGGCCAGGACCTGCTCGCCCAGGCGCGCTCGGGCCTTTTGTGGCTGACCGGCAGCGCCGACGATCCGCCCATGCCGATGGGCCTGGCCGTCGCCGACATGCTCGCCGGCCACGCGCTGTGCGAGGGCATTCTGGCGGCCCTTGTCGGTCGCGGCGTTCACGGCCGCGGCGCGCGCGTCGACACCTCGCTGTTCGAGGCGATGATCGACTTCCAGTTCGAGGTGCTGACGACCCATCTCAACGATGGCCGCCGCCCGCCGCAACGCAGCAAGGTCAACGGTGCGCACGCCTACCTGGGCGCGCCCTACGGCGTCTACGAAACCGCCGACGGCTATCTGGCGATCGCCATGACTCCGTCTTTGAAAAAACTCGCCGAACTGATGGAAATCGAAGGGCTTTCGCCGTTCTACGACGACCCGACCGCGCTCATGGCCCAGCGCGATGCGATCAAGGCGATCATCGCCCGCGCCGTCAGGACGCGGACCACGGCCGAATGGCTGGGCGTGCTCCAGCCCGCCGACATCTGGTGCTCGGAGGTGCTGGACTGGCAGCAGATGCTGGCCTCCGAAAACTATCGGGCGCTCGACCTCGATCAGGTCATCCGGCGCAATGGCGGCACGCGCCTGAACGCGTTGCGCGGCGCCATCCGCATCGATGGCGGCACGTTGAAGTCGGAACGCGCCGCCCCCGAACTGGGCGAGCACAACGATACCGTATTTGCCGAACTGCTTTCCGGTGACATGCCGGCGGAAGGCGCGACCACGGCAAGGGCCCGCTGACCGCGCTGCGGCTCGGGCGAAATCCGGCAGGAGACTGGGAGGTACACATGTCTCGATACACGATCACCGCGCTTGCGGCGGCAACCGCATTGCCGCTTCTCTTCGCCGGCCCGGCGCTGGCCCAGGCCGACTACGGCGATTTCGATGGCTACACGCTGCGCGTGAAGCTCATCGGCGGCGCCCAGTACGAACCGCTCTATGCGGAGATTTCCAAGTGGGAGGAGATGACCGGCGCGACCGTCGACATCCTGTCGCGCAAGAACCATTTCGAGCTCGACCGCGAGATCAAGCAGGACATCGCGGCCAATACGCTCGACTGGTGCGTGGGCTCGAACCATACCAGCTTCGCCCCGCAATACGGCAACATCTATGTCGATCTGCGCGAGCATATCGACGAGGACGTGCTGGCCGAGTTCGTCCCGCTCGTGCTCGAGCACGGCACCGTCGACGGCCGGCTGGTCCAGCTGCCGCGCCATTCCGACATCTCCAACCTGTTCTACCTTAAGTCGCTCTACGAGGACGAGGACAACAAGGCCGCCTTCATGGAGGAATACGGCTACGAGCTCGCCCCGCCCGAGACCTGGCAGCAGGTCTCCGACCAGGCCAAGTTCTTCGCCGATCCGCCGGATTTCTACGGCACCCAGTTCGTCGGCAAGGACGAGGCCATCACCGGCCGCTTCTACGAGATGCTCATCGCCGAGGGCGGCCAGCTCTTCACCGATGATTGGGAACCGGCCTTCAATTCCGAGGCCGGCGTGCGCGCCCTGCAATGGTTCGTCGATCTTTACGAGGCCAACGCCGTGCCGGCCGGCGTGCCCAACTATCTTTGGGACGACACCGGCCTTGGCTTCGGCTCGGGCACGGTCGCCATCAACCTCGACTGGGCCGGCTGGTCGGCCTATTTCAACGATCCCGATGCGGCGGCCACCGCCGGCAATGTCGGCCTGATCCGCGCGCCCAAGGGCTCGTCGGGCAA
The DNA here is from genome assembly GCF_030732865.1 of Roseitalea sp. MMSF_3546. Lineage (GTDB taxonomy): Bacteria > Pseudomonadota > Alphaproteobacteria > Rhizobiales > Rhizobiaceae > Roseitalea. Next base: position 181,802 of record NZ_JASHKB010000002.1, on the reverse strand, counting down.
GCGCACCGGCTGGTCGGGCTCGCACACATTCTCGATCACCGAGACCTGCGACAACAAGGAGGCGGCGGCGTCCTTCATCACCTTCCTGACCGACCATGACCGGCAGATGGTGGAAGCGCGCACCGGCCTGCTGCCGACCCGCACCCAGGTCTGGGAGGACGCCAAGGCCGAATTCGCCGAGGCCGGCAACGACTTCATGGTCAATGTCTTCGAGACCTTCGGCGCGTCCATGGCCGAGGACGCCTTCACCCCGCCGCTGATCCCCGAATGGATCGAGGTCTCCAACGTGCTGTGGCCGGAGCTGCAGGCCGCCATGATCGGCGACAAGACCGCCCAGGAGGCGCTCGACGACGCCGCCGAGGAGGCGCTGATCATCATGGAGGACGCGGGCTACCGCTGACCCCATCCCCGGCGCGGACCAGCGTCCGCGCCGGCCTTCAATCCGTTTCGGAGCCTTTCGGGTGATCCGCTATTTCCGCACGCGCCAGGCGGCGCTGACGCCGCTGCTGCTGCTCATGCCGGCCATCGTGACGATGCTGTTCGTCGTCGCGCTGCCGCTGGTGTTCTCGCTGTGGACCTCGCTGACGCCCTATCGGCTGACCCGGCCGGAGACGATCGAGGTCTTCATCGGCATCCGCAACTATGTGCGCATCTTCACCGATGACGACTTCTGGGCCGCCTTTGGCCGCACCATCCTGTTCCTGGCGATCGCGCTCAATGTCGAGTTCCTGCTCGGCCTTGGCATCGCGCTTTTGATCAACAAGATCACCTGGGGCCAGCGCACCCTGCGCACCATCATGATGTTTCCCATGATGTTCTCGCCGATCCTGGTGGGCTTCCAGTTCAAGTTCATCTTCAACGACAATATCGGCATCTTGAACAACGCGCTGCAATCGCTGGGCATCACCGACCAGGCGATCCCCTGGCTGGTCGACGGGCGCCTGGCCATGTTCTCGATCATCTTCGCCGAAGTGTGGATGAGCACCTCGGTGTTCGCCATCCTGCTGCTGGCGGGTCTTTTCGCCATGCCGCGCGACCCGCTCGAGGCGGCCAGGGTCGACGGCTGCAACGCCTGGCAGGTCTTCCGCCACATCACCTTGCCCTTCATCATGCCGTTTGCCTTCATCGCTATGACGATTCGCTCGCTCGATGTCGCGCGCGCCTATGACATCGTGCAGGTGATGACCGATGGCGGGCCGGCCGGCCGCACCGAGCTGATCTGGACCATGCTCGCCCGCGTCGGCTACGAGAACGCCCGCATGGGCCAGGCCAACGCCATGGCCTATGTCTCGACCATATTGTCGGTCGCCTTCACCTATTTCTTCTTCACCAAGCTCATCGCGGCGCGCCGCTACATGGGGGGCGCCGAATGAGCCGCGCCCTCAAGAGGCAGCTGCGCGCCATCGGGCTTTGGGTCGCCACCTTCGTGCTGATGGTGATCATGTGCGTGCCCGGGCTGTGGGTGGTGCTGTCGGCGTTCCGGCCCAATCGCGAGATCCTCGCCAAGCCGCCGATCTGGATCCCCGAAAACCCGACATTGAACAACTTCGCCAAGATCTTCGGCATCGGTGACGCGCAGGTCGCGATCCCCGTGCTGAGCTACTTCTGGAACTCGATGGTCATCGCCATGACCTCGACGATCATCGCGCTGTTCATCGGCATGGCCGGCGGCTACGCCTTCGCCCGCTTTCGCTTCCGCTTCAAGAATTCGATCTTCCTGGGGCTGATGCTGTTCCGCGCCGTGCCGGGAATCGCGCTGTCGCTGCCGGTCTTCATCCTGTGGTCGCGCATGGGGCTGATCGACACCCAGATGGGGCTGATCATCGTCTATGTCTCGCTCAACGTGCCGTTCACGATCTGGCTGATCGATGGCTTCTTCCGCCAGATTCCGATCAGCCTGAGCGAGGCCGCCCAGGTCGATGGCTGTACGCGTTGGCAGGCGTTCTGGAAGATCGAGTTCCCGCTCGCCCGCTCCGGCATCGCCGCCGCCGGGGTCTTCGCCTTCCTGACGAGCTGGAACGAGTTCGCGCTGGCCAGCCAGCTCACTCGATCGACCGATTCCAAGACGCTGCCGGTCGGGCTGATGGATTTCACCGCCCAGTTCACCATCGACTGGGCCGGCATGTGCGCCATGGCGGTGATCATCATCGTGCCGGCCCTGATTCTCACATTCCTCGTCCAGAAGCATCTGATCGCCGGCCTGACCTTCGGCGGCGTGAAGGGGTAGTCCATGTCCGCCATTTCGCTCAGCAAAGTCGTCAAGGCCTATGGCAAGCTCGAGGTCGTGCACGGCATCGACCTTCAGATCGCCCATAACGAGTTCGTCGTGCTTGTCGGCCCGTCCGGCTGCGGCAAGTCGACCACGCTGCGCATGATCGCGGGCCTTGAGGACATCACCGATGGCGACATCAGGATCGGCGACCGGCTGGTCAACGACCTGCCGCCGCGCAAGCGCAACATCTCCATGGTGTTCCAGAACTACGCGCTCTACCCGCACATGAATGTGCGCGACAATCTCGGCTTCGGCCTGAAGATCGCCGGCCAGCCGCCGCGGGTGATCGAAGAGCGCGTCATGGAAGCGGCCGAGATCCTCGGCATTTCCGAGCTGCTCGAGCGTATCCCGGCCGAGCTGTCGGGCGGCCAGCGCCAGCGCGTCGCCATGGGCCGGGCCATCGTGCGCCATCCCGAGGCGTTCCTGTTCGACGAGCCCCTGTCCAATCTCGACGCCAAGCTGCGCGTCCAGATGCGCACCGAGATCAAGAAGCTGCACCACAAGGTCAAGACCACCGTCGTCTACGTCACCCACGACCAGGTGGAAGCGATGACTTTGGCCGACCGCATCGTCATCATGAAGGATGGCTATATCGAGCAGGTCGGCACGCCCATGGACGTGTTCAACCACCCGGTCAACACCTTCGTGGCCGGCTTCATCGGCTCGCCGCCGATGAACCTGATCCCGGCGCGCATCGCCGGCGATGCGGTGGTGCTGTCCGACGATGTCGCCGTGCCCGTGCCCGACCGGCTCAAGGCGCATGTCTCGGACGGCATGGCGGTGACCGCCGGCATCCGCCCCGACGACATGACCCCGGTCGGCCACGGCATTCACGACACCGACCAGATGGCCGCGGTCGAGCTCACCGTCGAACTGGCCGAACTGCTCGGTACCGAAACGCTCATCTACTCGCATCTGGCCGGCCACGAGGTGCAGGGAAAGATGTTCGACCCGCGCGATGTCGCCGAGGGCGAGACGCTCGAGTTCCGCATCGCGCTCGACAAGCTGCACCTGTTCGATGCACAAACCGGCCGGTCGGTCCGGGCCGGCTGACCGGACACCAAAAGGAGGACGAAGCGATGCAACGCATGGGAATGGTGATCGGGATCGAACCCGAAAGGATACCCGAATACAAGCGCCTGCACGCCGATGCGTGGCAAGACATCCTTGACATGATATCCAAGTGCAACATCACCAACTATTCGATCTTCCTCAAGGAGCCGGAGAACCTGCTCTTCGGCTACTGGGAATATACGGGCAGCGATTTCGAGGCCGACGCGGCCAGGATGGCCGCCGATCCGCGCACGCAGGAATGGTGGGACATCTGCAAACCCATGCAGGTGCCGCTTGAAACCCGAAAGCAAGGAGAATGGTGGGCGATGATGGAAGAGGTGTTTCACCATGACTGACGCGCGCGTCGAAAAGCTCAAGGGCTGCTATACCGGGGTCGTCCACGACGTCATGCGCGCCATGGGCCGGCGCAACTTCACCCTGCCGCACACGCTGCGCCCGCTGCAGCCCGAGGTCACGCTCGCCGGCCCCGCCTTCACCATCGAGGGCCGTGTCGACGAGACCGCCGACGCGCACCAGACCCTGCTCGAATGGACGGGCCTTCTGTCCAAGGCCAGACCCGGCCACATCTGGTGCTGTCAGCCGCACACGCGCGCCATCGCCAATATGGGCGAGTTGTCGACCGAGACGCTGCACAAGAAGGGCGTTCTTGGCTGCGTGATCGACGGGGCGCTGCGCGACACCGACTTCATCATGAAGCTGGGCTTTCCGTGCTGGGGCACGCACAACACCCCGCGCGACATCGTCGGCTACTGGCTGCCGACCGGCACCGAAATCGACATCATGATCGGCGAGGTGCTTGTCGAGCCGGGCGACTGGCTGCATGGCGACCGCGACGGCATGGTGCGCATTCCCGCCGCCATCGTCGACGAGGTGATCGAGCAGTCGGTCACCGCCATGCAGACCGAGAGCCTGGTCCGCAAGGCGATACTCGACGGCGTCGACCCGCAGCAGGCCTATCTGAAATACGGCAAGTTCTGATGCGCATCGAGAGTCTCGACATACGCTGCTGCCGCCATGCCGCCTCGTCGGTGCCGGCGCACGCATCGCGCGACGGCCAGGCGCAGGAGGGCCTGGAGTTCCTCGTCTACACGCTGACCTGCGAGGACGGCAGTTCGGCCTCCATGTTCGGCTTCGCCGGCCGCTCGGCGCTCGGCGCGGGAAACCTGGCCGCCGCGTCCCTGCGCGAGTTCTTCGTCGGCCGCAACGTGCTCGACCGCGAGCGGGCCTGGCACGACTGGCGCGCCGCCGACCGCTGGTGGCATCACCTGCCGATCTACAGCTACGGGCCGGTCGACTGCTGCCTGTGGCTTGCCGGCGCGCAGGCCGCCGGCCAGCCGCTGTGGCGCTATATCGGCGGCGCGCGGTCGCAGATCCCGGTCTACGCCTCCTCGCTCGTGCTCGCCGATGCTGAGGCCTATGCTGCCGAGGCCATGGCGGTGAAGGCCGCCGGCATGAAGGCCTACAAGACCCATCCGCCCGGCAGGTCGGTCGACGAGGACATCGAGATCCACCGCGTCGTTCGCGCCGCGGTGGGCGAGGATTTCACCCTGATGGCCGACCCGGTCCAGCCCTACACGCTGGAGGAAGCGGTGCGCTTTGGCCGCGAACTGGAACGGCTTGGCTACAAATGGCTCGAAGAACCGCTGCCCGACGAGGCCTTCGGCGCGCTGCGCGAACTCACCCGCGTGCTCGACATTCCCGTCGTCGGCACCGAGGTCATCGCAAAACACCCCTATTCGGTGGCCGAATGCCTAGCAACGCGGGTCGTCGATGCGGTCCGTGCCGATCCGAGCTGGACAGGCGGCATCACCGGCACGCTCAAGACCGCGCGGCTGGCCGAGAGCTTCCACGCCAATTGCGAACTTCACACGACGATCCTCTATCCGCTCGAACTGGTGAACCTGCATCTTGGCGGCGCTGTCGCCAACTCGACCTATTTCGAACTGCTCTGGCCGACCGAAACCTTCGAGTTCGGGCTTGCCGAACCGCTGCCGATCGCCGATGGAGTGGCGACCCTGCCCGAGGGTCCGGGGCTTGGCATCGACCTCGACTGGGACCTGATCGACAACGCAACCTTCGCAAGGCTTTGACAAGGTGACCGACGAGACCGACAATCGCCTGCTGCTGCTTGCTCCGCAGGACAACGTCTATGTCCTGCGCGACCAGATCGAGGCGGGCGAGACGATCATGGTCGAAGGGCGGCGCATCGCCGTTCCCCGGCGCATCGGTCTCGGCCACAAGCTGGCGCGGGCGGCGATCGCGCCGGGCGACAAGGTGCTCAAATACGGCGCGCCCATCGGCTCGGCGACCGCGCCGATCGGCCTGGGCGAGCATGTGCACACCCACAACGTGAAGAGCGACTACACGCCGACCTATACGCTCGACGAGGCCAGACGCGAACATGGAGACGCGCAATGACCGCGATCATGGGGTTTCAGCGCGCCGACGGCCGCAAGGGCATCCGCAACATCGTCGCGGTCGCCTATCTGGTCGAATGCGCCCACCACGTCGCCAGCCGCATCGTCGCGCCGACGCCCGAGCAGGCCCATGTGATCGGCTTTCCGGGCTGTTTTCCCAATGACTACGCCCAGCGCATGATGGAGCGGCTGTGCACGCATCCCAATGTCGGCGCGGTGCTGCTGGTCTCGCTCGGTTGCGAGAGCTTCAACCGGTACCAGCTCGAACAGGTGGTACGCGACAGCGGAAGACCGGTCGAAACGCTGATCATCCAGCGCGACGGCGGCACGCGCGCGACCATCGAGAAGGGCCAGGCCTTCGTTGCCCGCGCGATCGAGCAAGTCGAAGCCGTCCGCCGTGTGCCGATGGATGTCTCCGATCTCGTCATCGGCACGGTCTGCGGCGGCTCGGACGGGACTTCGGGCATATCCGGCAATCCCGCCGTCGGCCGCGCTTTCGACCGCTTCGTCGCCGAGGGCGCCACCTGCATCTTCGAGGAGACCGGCGAACTGATCGGCTGCGAGGATATCATGGCCGCGCGCGCCGCAACGCCGGCGCTTGCCGCCGAACTGCGCACCTCGGTCGACAAGGCCGCGCGCTACTACGCAACGCTCGGCTATGGCAGCTTCGCCTCGGGAAACGCCGATGGCGGGCTGACCACCATCGAGGAGAAGTCGATGGGCGCCTACGCCAAGTCCGGCCAGTCGCCCATTTCCGGCCTGATCAAGCCCGGCGACATTCCGCCCGGGGGCGGGCTCTACCTGATGGACGTCGTGCCAGACGGCGAGGTGCGCTTCGGTTTCCCCAACATCTCCGACAATGCCGAGATCGTCGAGATGATGGCCTCGGGGGTACACATGACCCTGTTCGTCACCGGCCGCGGCTCGGTGGTCGGCTCCGCGCTGGCGCCGGTGATCAAGATCGCCGCCAACCCGCACATGTACGAGCGCCTGTCCGAGGACATGGACGTCAATGCCGGGCGCATCATTTCGGGCAGCGCCACGCTCGACGAGATCGGCGCGGAGATCCACGATCTGGTGCTGCGCGTCGCCGGCGGCGAGCCGACGAAATCCGAAGAGCTCGGTCACACCGAGTTCATCCTGACCTACAAGAGCTTCGAGCCCATCGGCCCGAGCTGCCTGCCCGTTTGAGGACGATCATCCATGGCACGACTTGAAGGAAAACGCTGCTTCGTCACCGCCGCCGGCCAGGGCATCGGCCGCGCCTCGGCGCTCGCGATGAAGGCCGAGGGCGCCGAGGTGATCGCCACCGACATCAACGAGGCCGCGCTCGCCGATCTGGCCGCGCAGGGCCTTCGGACCCGGCTGCTCGACGTGCGCGACCCGGACGCGATTGCGGCCGCCGCCAGCGATGCCGGCCATATCGATGTGTTGTTCAACTGCGCCGGCTATGTTGCCGGCGGCACCATCCTCGATTGCGACGAGGACCAGTGGGCGTTTTCGGTCGACCTCAACGTCACCGCCATGTACCGGATGATCCGCGCCTTCCTGCCCGCCATGATCGAGGCCGGCGGCGCCTCCATCATCAACATGTCCTCGGTCGCCTCCTCGGTCATCGCCGCGCCCAACCGCTTCGTCTACGGCGCCACAAAGGCGGCCGTGATCGGCATCACCAAGTCGGTCGCCGCCGATTTCGTCACCAGGGGCATCCGCTGCAACGCCATCTGCCCGGGCACGGTGGAAAGCCCCTCGCTCGACGAGCGGCTTGCCGCCACCGGCGACTACGAGGCGGCGCGCGCCGCCTTCGTCGCGCGCCAGCCCATCGGCCGCATCGGCAAGCCCGAGGAGATCGCCGCGCTGGTCGTCTATCTGGCCTCCGACGAATCGGCCTACACGACCGGCATCGCTCATGTCATCGATGGCGGCTGGTCGAACGTGTGAAACCTGGCCGTTCGCAAGGGAGGACACCATGACGATATCGCTGCTCGACACCCATCAGCACCTGATCTACCCCGACCGCTTCGGTTACGACTGGGCGGCCGGCATCGACGTGCTTGCCGGCAAGGCGTTCACCATCGAGGACTACGAGACGCTGACCGAGGGCCTCGGCGTCGCCGCCACGCTGTTCATGGAGGTCGATGTCGATGGCGACCAGCGCTTCGCCGAGTCCGACTTCATCGCCGAACTGTCGCGCGATCCGGCGAACAGGCTGATTGGCCAGATCGCCGCCATCCGCCCCGAGCGCGACGAGGGCTTCGATGCCGAACTCGAGCGTGCCGACGCGCTGGGCATTGTCGGTTTCCGCCGGGTGCTGCACGTTGTCGACGACGCCATGTCGCAATCCGACACCTTCCGCGACAACATCCGCAAGATCGGGGCGGCCAACAAGGTCTACGACATCTGCGTCGCCGCCCGTCAGCTGCCGATCGCGCTCGACCTTGCCCGGGCCTGCGACAACACGACGCTCGTCATCGACCATTGCGGCGTGCCCGACATCGCCGGCGGCGCGCTCGACCCCTGGCGCGGCGACATGGCCAATCTCGCCGCCCTGCCCCATGTGAACTGCAAGCTTTCGGGCATCCTCGCCTATACTGCGCCGGGAAGCGGCAGCTACGAGACCGTCAGGCCCTGGGTCGACCATGTGCTTGAGGTCTTCGGCCCCGACCGCATCGTCTGGGGCAGCGACTGGCCGGTGGTCGACATGGGCGCTGACCTGCCCACCTGGATCGCGGTGACGCGGCGGATCCTGGGCGGCCTGTCGGACAGCGAGGCGACCGCCATCGCAAACGCCAGCGCCCAGCGCATCTACGGCGTGAGCCTGCCCGCCGCCTGAACCGTCGAGGATCGTCGTCTTCCGACGTGCTCGGCCGTGCCCGGCGATCACCGGGCACGGCCTGGTGCCTCAGTCGTCATATTCGCGTTCCAGGAACGCCCCGGTGACCGGGTGCACATCGGCATCGATCTTCCGGCCCTTGTCGTCGATCAGCTCGACATCGTAATAGCGGTCATCGACCTCGATCTCGCGGATGCGGTAGCCGTCGCCCTCGAGCTTGGCGGCAAGTTCGGCGATGCTCATCCATTCCTCGCGCGGGGGCACGGACCTATTGCCGTCGTCGTCCGATGCCCAGGCGACGCCGGCAAGGGCTCCCGCGGCGATGGTGGCGGACAGCAAGGACAGCGTGATGGCACGGTTCATGATCGTTTCTCCTCTTTCGTGTGCGGCTTGGGCCGCGTTGACGAAGCGCTTTTGCACCAGCCCCGCTGATGGCTCCCTGACGGGCCGTGTCAGCCAATTGTCAGCGGCCGCGTCGTAGGCAGGCCCATGCGCGCGCTCCTCATCCCGCTCCTCGCCCTTGCACTGGCCGGCCCGGCGCTGGCCGACGGCGATCACGAGCGCGCCCTTGACGCCGTCGAACGTGGCCAGGCGCTGCCGCTGGCCGAAATCCTCGCCATCGTCGACGATCGTTATGGCGGGCGGGTCATCGAAGTGGCGTTCGAGCGCGACGACGGCCGCTATGTCTACGAACTGGAACTGGTCGATCGCGCCGGCCGGCTGTTCGAGGTCTATCTCGACGCCAGCACCGGTGCGGTCATCGAGCAAGAGCGCGAAGACGCCTATGACGACGATGACGATCACGGTGATCACGATGACGACGAAGACCGGGACTGATGCGCGCGCTCGTCGTCGAGGATGATGGGCGGATCGCCGCCGACCTTCGGGCCGCTCTGGGCGCGGCCGGCTTTCTCGTCGAGACATGCGCCGACGGCGAGCAGGCCTGGTTCCTGGGCGACACCGAGGACTATGCGCTGATCGTGCTTGATCTCGGCCTGCCGGGCATGGACGGGCTGAGCGTGCTCAAGCGCTGGCGTTCGGCGGGCCGCCAGGTGCCCGTGCTGGTGCTGACCGCGCGCGGGGCCTGGATGGAGCGCGTGGAGGGCATCGAGGCCGGCGCGGACGACTATCTTCCCAAGCCGTTCCGCATGGAGGAACTGGTGGCCCGGGCCCGCGCGCTGGTGCGCCGGGCCGCCGGCCACAGCGGCGCGATCCAGACGGTGGGCGCGTTGACCCTCGACACCAACCGCATGAGCGTTGCCGTGCGCGGCGTTCCGGTGAAGGTGACCGCGCTCGAATACCGCCTGCTCGCCTATCTGGCGCTCAACCGGGATCGCGTGATCGCGCCGGGCGAACTGCTCGAACACCTTTACGGCGACGATGACGCGCGCGAGGCAAACGCCCTGGAAGCGGTGATCGCCCGGCTGCGGCGCAAGCTCGGCCCCGGCATCATCGCGACCCGCCGCGGCTTCGGCTATCATCTGGACGGAGCAGCCGCTTGACCGGCCTTTCGCTGCGCTGGCGGCTCGTGACGGCCGGCGCCGCCGCGGTGGTCATTGCCCTGGGGCTGGCCGCCGCCGGCCTGACCGCGCTGTTCGCCGGCCATGTCGAGCGCCGCGCGCTGGCCGAACTGCAAGTCCATCTCGACCAGGTGATCGCCGGGCTCGCCACCGATCCGTCCGGTGCGCTCCGGCAAGCGACGCCGCCCGCCGATCCGCGCTTCCGGCGGCCCTATGGCGGCCTTTACTGGCAGATCGCCGCGGGCGACCGGCTGCTGCGCTCGCGCTCGCTATGGGACGTCCGGCTCGACCTGCCCGCCGACGAACTGGCCGACCAGGCCGCCCATGCGCACCGCATCGCCGGTCCCGACGGTGCCGAACTGCTGACGCTCGAGCGCAGCGTCGCCCTGCCCGCCCGGCTGGGCGGGGGCACGGCACGCGCCGCCGTGGCCATGGATGCCGCCGAGCTCCGGGCGGCGCGCAACGCCTTCCTCGCCGACATGGCGCCCTATCTTGGCCTGCTCGCCCTGGCGCTGATCCTGGCCGGCTGGGCCCAGGTCGGCGTCGGCCTGAGGCCGCTCGACCGGATCGGCGCGCGCATCGCCGCGATCCGCTCGGGCCGCACCGAGCGCGTCGGCGACGACTGGCCGGTCGAGGTTCGCCCGCTCGCCGTCGAACTCGACGCGCTGCTCGCCGCGCGCGAGGCCGACATCGCCCGCGCCCGCGCCCGCGCCGGCGATCTGGCCCACGGCCTGAAGACACCCCTGCAGGCGCTGCTCGGCGAAGCGCGCCGGCTCGCCGAGGCCGGGCAGGACCGGCGCGCCGAGGGCATCGAGGCGATCGCGCGCGCCATGCAGCGCCATGTCGACCGCGAACTGGCCCGCGCGCGCCTCGCCGCCAAGGCCGCCGGGGCGCGCTCGGACGCCGCCGAAGTGTGCCGGCGCGTCATTGCCGTGGTCCGTCGCACGCCCGACGGCGAGGCCCTGACCTGGCACTGCGCGGCGCCGGACGACGGCGCCCCGGCTGCGATCGATGCCGCCGACCTGGCCGAGGCGCTGGGCGCGCTCGCCGAGAACGCGGCGCGCCACGCCGTCGCCGGCGTCACCGTCACGGTCGAGGCCATGGACGACACGGTGGCCGTCACCGTCGCCGATGACGGCCCCGGCATCGCCGGAGACCGGCTCGCCACGATCACCGGACGCGGCGTCCGGCTCGACCAGAGCGGCGACGGGCTCGGCCTTGCCATCGCCAGCGACATCGCCGAGGCGGCCGGCGGGGCGCTGGCGCTGGAAAACCGGTCGCCGGGCCTTGCCGCGCGGCTGACCCTGCCGGCGGCGCGGTGATCGCCGCAAGGACCCGCGGCGACCCCGGCCGGCGAACACGGTCAAAGGCCCGACGCTACGTCGTCAGGTGACAGGCGCTGTAGTGATCCGGGCCGATCTTCTTGAGTTCGGGCACCTTTTGCGCGCAGATGTCGACCGCGCGCGGGCAGCGCGTGCGGAAGACGCATCCCGACGGCGGATCGATCGGGCTCGGAATGTCGCCCTTGAGCACGACGCGCTTCCTGCGCCGGCCCGGCCGGGGCACCGGCACCGCCGACAGCAGCGCCTCGGTATAGGGGTGGTTGGGGCGCGCATACAGCGTTTCGGCCGGCGCGATCTCCATCACCCGGCCCAGATACATCACCACCACGCGGTCGCAGATGTGCTCGACCACGGCCAGGTCGTGGGCGATGAACAGCATCGTCAGGTTGAGCCGTTGCTTGAGGTCTTCGAGCAGGTTGACGACCTGCGCCTGGATCGACACGTCAAGCGCCGAGACCGGCTCGTCGGCCACCAGGAACTCCGGATCGACGGCCAGCGCCCGGGCGATGCCGATGCGCTGGCGCTGCCCGCCGGAGAACTCGTGCGGAAAACGGTCCAGATAGTCCGCCGACAGCCCCACCTGTTCGAGCAGCTCGACCGTGCGCCCCTCCCGGCTCGCGGGCTCGCCGATATTGTGCAGGTGCAGCGCATGGCCGATCAGCGTGCGGATCTTCTCGCGCGGGTTCAGGCTCGCATAGGGGTCCTGGAAGATGATCTGCATGCGCTTGCGGTAGCGCCGCAATTCGGGCTTGCTCAGGCCCAGAATGTCGGTGCCGTCGAACTCGATGCTGCCGGCGGTCGCCTGTTCGAGGCGCAGCAGCAGCCGGCCGACCGTGGTCTTGCCCGAGCCGCTCTCGCCGACAAGGCCCAGCACTTCGCCGCGGCGGATGGTGAAGTCGACGCCATTGACGGCCTTGACGTGGTTGACGACCCGATTGAGCACGCCGCCCCGGATCGGGAAGTGCTTGGTCAGGTCCTTGACCCGCATCAGTTGTGCGGTCATGCCGGGATCCTCTCGGCCAGTTCGAGTTCCTTCCAGCGCAGGCAGCGTACCTGCCGGCCCGCTCCGATGGCGTCCAGTTCGGGCAGGGTCTCGATGCAGCGCTGCTGCACATGGGCGCATCGCGACGAAAACCGGCACCCCCTGGGCAACTCCGAAAGGGACGGCACCTGCCCCGGAATGGTCTGCAGCGGCCCCTTGCCGCGCGAAGCGCCAAGCTGCGGGATCGAGCCCATCAGCCCCGCCGTATAGGGCATGCGCGGACGTTCGAAGATGTCCTCGACCGGCCCGCTCTCGACGATCTGGCTGGCATACATGACGACCACGCGGTCGGCCATCTCGGCGACCACGCCCAGATCGTGCGTGATGAAGACGATTGCCATGCCCAATTCGGCCTGAAGATCCTTCATCAGTTCGAGGATCTGCGCCTGGATGGTGACATCGAGCGCGGTCGTGGGCTCGTCGGCGATGAGCAGGCTGGGCCGGCACGCCAGCGCCATGGCGATCATGGCGCGCTGGCGCATGCCGCCCGACATCTGGTGGGGATAGTTGCGCGCCCTGCGGCGCGGCTCGGGAATGCCCACCAGCGCCAGCATTTCGACGGCGCGTTCATGCGCCTTGCTGCGGCCGAGATTCTCGTGCTCGATCAGCACCTCGGAGATCTGGTCGCCAATGGTGTGCACCGGGTTCAGGCTGGTCATCGGCTCCTGGAAGATCATGCCGATCTCCTTGCCGCGCACGGCCCGCATCTGCGCTTCGCGCAGGCGCGTCAGTTCGCGCCCGCGCAGCCTTATCGAGCCGCCGGTGATGCTGCCGATGCCGGCCGGCAGAAGCCGCATGATCGACAGGCTGGTGACCGACTTGCCCGAGCCGCTCTCGCCGACGATGGCCAGCGTTTCGCCCGCGCCAACGCTGAAACTGACACCGTCGACGGCAACGATCCTCAGACTGCCGCCGAGCGTGAAGGTGGTCTGAAGATCGGTGACCTCCAGCAGCGGGGGAGACGGATCGGTCATGGTGTTCTCTCCTGCATTCGGTGTGGCCTGACGAAGCGGCCAAGGCCCGCCTCGCCCCTCAGGCGCCCGTCCCAGACGGTGCGCCCGGCGACGAGCGTGCGCGCGATCCGGCCGCCAAGGCTGATCCCGTGCGACAGGCGCGCCACATCGCGCGCCGCCGTCATCATGCGCGCCGCGTCGATCTCGGTCCTGCCGGCAAGGTCGACGAGCACGATATCGGCCTGCGCGCCGGGCACAAGCCTTCCCTTTTCGTCCAGTGCGAACCGGTCGGCGGCCGCGCCGGCGACGAGCCGGACCGCTTCGGCGAGCGTCAGCCGGCCCTCGGCGACACCGTCGAGCATCGTCGGCAGCAGCACCTCGAGCCCCGGATGCCCCGGCGGAGCGGCGAGGAAATCGCCCTCATGGGCGGCCTTTTCGGCGGCGGCGAAGGCGGCGTGGTCGGTCGTCACGTGAGCGATCGTGCCGTCGGCAAGCGCCTCCCAAAGCGCCTGCCGGTCCGCTTCGCCGCGCACCGGCGGGTTGATCTTGCCGCACACGCCGACGCGGTCGACGTCCGCGCGCGTATGGCGCAGATAATGCGGGCAGGTCTCGGCCGAAACGTCCGAACTGCCGGCAAAGCGCCGCAGCACGTCCAGGGTCGCGGCCGATGTCACATGGGCGATGTGCAGCTTCGCGCCGGCGTCGATGTTCAGCGTCAGCAACTGTGCCACGGCGAGCGCCTCGGCCAGCGCCGGCCGCGCCGCCTCGTGCGTTGCCGCGCGCGCCCGGTCGAGCGTTTCGGCCTCGGTGGCGGCGCGCGCCAGCAATTGCGGATGCTCGGCATGCACCACCACCGGCAGGCCGGTGCGGGCCGCCAGTTCGAGCACCCGCCGCTGATCGGCCGCGTCGGGCCAGGCAAGCCCGTCGAACTCCCGGTGCCGGCCCGGCGGGGCGGGCGTGGTGAAGATCTTCAGCGCCACGACGCCAGCTTCTGCCAGCGCGTCGAACGCCGCCTCGGTCAATGCGCGCGGAGCGGCATAAAGGGCGAAATCGACATGGGCATGCCGGGCGAAGTGGTCGCGGCGCATCGCCACCTGCGCCGGCGTGTTGCAGCACGGATCGGTGATCGGCATCTCGAACACGGTCGTCACGCCGCCCGCCGCGCACGCCGCCGTCTCCGAGCGCACCGTGGCCCGCTCGGGGAAGGCCGGCGCGCGGATGTGGCAATGAATGTCGATCGCCCCGGGCAGCACGTGCAGACCGCGCGCATCGATCGTCTCGGCCGCCGTGACCGGGTCATCGGGCTCGGCGATGCCGGCGATGCGGCCGTCGCGCAGGACGAGCGTGCCGGGCCGCACGCCATCGGGCCCGACGATCGTCCCGCCGGCTATCGCCGTATCGGCCGTCATTTCAGCCCCAGTTCGCTCAGCGCCGCGGCGACGCCGTCAAGATGCGTCAGATGCATCGAGGCGTAGTTGGGCGAAAGCACGACGCCGTGCCCGCCCGCCCGATAGGTGGCGTGCACCGACCGATAGGCGATGTCGGCGGTCATCCTGGCGGTATCGGGCCGCGAGCGCGGCGCATCGACGCCAATGCCCATATAGACCCGCGCCTTGCCCTGGACGCCGCGCAGCGCGTCGACGCACTGGCCGTGAACGTATGTGTCCGGATCCATGCCGGCCCGAACGATCTCATCGAACGGCGCTTCGTTCAGGCCCAGAATGCGGAACAGGGCCGTGGTCGCCTCGCCCGGCTCGAAGTCGCGCAGGATCGTCTTGCGGAAGAAGGACAGCTCCTTCGCCCACACCTCGCCCGCCTGATGCTGATAGGTGATCGGCTTGACGTAGTCGGCATGGAGCGTCTGTTCGGCCCACGGCCACTGCGCCCTGCGCAACAGGTTGAAATGGTTCCGGTTCCACACATTAAGCCCGAACGGCAGCTCCGGCTTGCACCACTTGACGAGCCCGTAGAGTTCGCGGTCGAGATCCTTGTTGCGGGTCAGCCAGAACTTCTCCCAGACCAGCGCTTCGGGATTGTCGAACAGCGTGCGCAGGAAGGTGATCAGCGTGCCGTCGGCAAAAAGCTTGCCGGCAGCGGCCTCCTGACAGAAGTCGTAAAGGCGCAGCATCGCCTGCCGGCAGGCCTCGACATCGATGCCCCGTTCCATCGCCTCGCGCCGCGCGGGCGCGGAGAAGTCGCCCGGGCAGCCGCCCTGAATGAGCGTGTCGAGCGGCGAGTTGCGCTCGTTGCACCACATCACGCCGTCGATGTCGTGATTGCGCACCTGATCCTCGATCATCGAATGGATCCAGCGCCGATAGCCCGGGTTCGATGTCGACGGCTCGCCGCCGAGCCGGCCCAGCGCGTCGATCTCCATGGCCTGCGGCAGCGTCGGGATCTCCACCGCCGCCGCCGAGCCGTGCCCGGCATATTTGAAGAACGGCTCCATCAGCTCGACATAGACCTTCATGCCGCGCGCATGCGCCTGGTCGAGGACCATCTTCAGGATGTCCTTGCCGGCGAATTCGGGATCGCGCGAGCGGTAGTCAGCCATGAAGGTGTCGCGATAGTAGCGCGGATCGGGGTCGAAATAGGCCCCGCCCTTCATCTGGTAGGGCTCGGGCACGCCATGGTCGGGCCAGCCGTCCAGTTCATGGCTGATCGACCGTCCCGACTTCAGCCCCAGCCACGACACCGTGCCGAGCATCAGCACGTTGACGCCGACCCGGTCGCGCAGCGTGTCGAGCACGGTGTCGACGCCCTCGTCGATGAAGCTGATCGGGCTGATCTGGATGCCGACGAACTTGTCCATGGGCTCGGGCCGGGTCATGCCGCATTCCTCGCGGTCCTGGCGAAGGCGGCGATGCGGTCCATTGCCTCCATGATCCTGGGCAGCGGCTGCAGATAGCTGACGCGGATGTAATCGTCGCTTTCGTCGCCGAAAAGCGCGCCGGGGAACACCATGACGCCGGTCTCGCGCAGCAGCCGTTCGCAGAAGTCCGGCGCGGCCATGCCGGTCGAGGACACGTTGACATAGATGTAGAACGCACCGCCGGGATGGCCGTAGCTGAAACCGGCTTCGTCGAGCGCCGGCATCAGCCAGTCGCGGCGGGCGCGATATTCGGCGAGCATGGCCTCGATCGGCTCCTGCGGTCCGTTCAGTGCGGCGAGCGCGGCATGCTGGCTGATCGTGCAGGTGTTGATCGACAGCGTGTGCCGCGGCTCGGTCATCGGCGCAACGAAATCGTCCGGCGCCGCCAGATAACCCACGCGCCAGCCGGTCATCGCATAGGTCTTGGAAAAGCCGTTCAGCGTGACGGTGCGCTCGCGCATGCCCGGCAGCGTGGCGATGGAAAGATGCGTGTTGGGCGCATAGATCATCCGGGCGTAGATCTCGTCGGAGATGACCACGAGGTCGTGCCTGACCGCAAGTTCGGCAATCTGCTCGATCACCTCGGGCGGGGTCACCGCGCCGGTCGGATTGTTCGGTGTGACCAGCACGAACATGCGCGTGCGGTCCGTGATCCGCTTTTCGATCTCGCCGGCATCCAGGGCGAAATCGTGCCTTTCGAAGGTCGGCACCGGCACCGGCACGCCGCCGCACAACCGCACCGCCGTATCGTAGGTGGTAAAGCGCGGCGAGGTGAGCAGCACCTCGTCGCCCGCCCCGATCAGGCCGAGCATGGCGAGCATGATCGATTCCTGCACGCCGGCGGTCACCACGATCTCCTGGGCGCCGTAGTCGAGCCCGTAGCTGGCCGCCATATCGCCGGCGATCGCCTCGCGCAGCGCCGGCAGGCCCGTTGGCCCGGTATAGTGATGGGCGTTGGCGTCGAGCGCGGCCTTGGCCGCCTCGACGATATGGGCGGGCGTGTGGAAATCGGGATCGCCGCGTCCCATGGCGATGACGTCGCTCATGCCCGCGGCGATCGACAGCATGCGCGTGCGATAGGATTCGTCCTGGCCGACGATGCGGCCGTTGATGCGGTTCGCGATCAGGCTCATCCGTGCATCCTCCGCCCGGCGACATAGGTCATGCGGACCCGCTCGAGCGCGAACAGGTCCTCGTCGGGCTTGCCGTCGACGACGATCAGATCGGCGTCCTTGCCCGCCTCGAGCGTGCCGATCCGGTCGTCCATCCGCGACACGCGCGCCGCGCGGATGGTGATGGCCGCCAGCGCGTCCATGGCGTCCGGACACACGCCGATGCGGACCATGAAGTCGAGTTCGGGCGCCACCACATCGTGCTCGACCGCAGGGCTGCCCGCATCGGTGCCGAAGACGATCGGCACGCCGGCGCTTGCGGCGTTCTTCAGCCCCTCGAACCGGCCGGGATCGGCGACCGCCTTCTGCCGCTCGGCGATCTTCCATTCGGGAATGCCGAAGCTGCGCGCGATGTCGGGCTGGGATTGCTGGACGAGCGGCGCGAACGTCGTCACCACGGGCAGCTTCCTGTCGAGCAGCACCCTTATCGTTTCCTGGGACATCGAGCCGCCATGCTCGATGCAGTCGATGCCGAATTCGGCGACACGCCTGATGCAGGCATCGTATGTGGCGTGCGCCGTGATCGGCAGATTGTTGCGATGGGCCTCGTCGATCACCGCGTGCAGTTCCTCGTCGGTGAATTCGAGCGTGTCGTGGCACGCCATGATCTTGATCAGGTCGGCCCCGCCTTTGACCTGTTCGCGCACGGCGCGGCGCATCTCGTCGGCGCCCGAGGCCTCCCGGCACACCCAGTAGGTGTGGCCGCCGGTCTGGATGATGGCCGCCCCGGACACCTTCAGCCGAGGGCCGGGAAAGATGCCCTGCGCCACCGCCTGCTTGGAGAACAGGTTCATGTCGTGAAAGCCCAGATCCCGCACCATGGTGATGCCGGCGCGCAGCGATTTGAGCATGTTGCCGGCTGCCTTGAAGGCCGAGATCGGCCGCGGATCGTCCATGGACTGGCGGGCGAGATCGTGGATGCCGTCCCAGTTCAGATGGGCGTGGCTGTTGATCATGCCGGGCATGATGGTGCCGCCGGTTTCGGTCACCGTGCCCGGCGGCAGGTCGGCGCGGCGGCCGACGGCCGCGATCGTGCCGTCTGCGATGTGCACGAAGCCGTCTTCGATGACCTCCCCTGCCATCGTCAGAACGCGCCCCGCCAGAATGCGGTCCTCGACCGGCGGGTCGAACATCGGCTTGGTGATCTTCTGGTAGTGCCAGGCGGCGGGTTCGGGCATCGGGCTCCTCCTCAGGCGGCGATGATGCGGGTTTCGATGGGGTGATCGGTCTGGAACCGGCTGGCGGTCTGCACGCCGGTCTCGGTAACGATGAGCGTTTCGATGGTGCGCCAGCCATCGATGCCGGGCCGGTAGACCCCCGGCTCGCAGGAAAACACCATGCCGGGGGCGGCCGGCGTCGGGTCGCCGGGCGCGAGCCAGGGCGCCTCGTGGCCCTCCACGCCCATGCCGTGGCCGATCCTGTGCCGGATCGCCTCGCCAAGCCCGGCCGCCCGGATCGGCGCCAGCGCCGCCTCGTTGACCTGCGCGCAGGGCAGGCCCCGGGCCAGCGCGGCCCGCGTCGCCGCATTGGCCTGCTCCATGGCGTCCATCACGCGGCGCTGGTCCTCGCCGATGGCGCCGCAGACCAGCGTGACGCCGCTTTCGGCGTGGTAGCCGCCCAGCGAACAGCCGATACCGGCGATGACCGGCTCGCCCGGCCGGGGCGTTCGCGCCAGCACCGTGCCGTGCGGCAACGCCGCGCGCGGGCCCGAATGCACCGAGGCGGTGATGCCCATCCCGGTGCCCTGAAAGGCCGCCCCATGGGTTGCCTCGAGCGCGGCACGGGCATGGCCGGTGGCATCGGCCATCAGGTCGCGTTCGGTGCCGCCCTGCGCGATGATGTCGGCGCCGTTTGCGAACAGCCGCTCGAGCACCATGTCGGCGAACCGTGCCGCCTCGCGCACGAGCGCAAGCTCCTCGGCATGCTTGACGGCGCGTTCGGCCAGCACGTGATCGGTCAGATCGATGTCGGCGAGCGCGCGCGCGGCATCGAGCAGCCGCGCATCGAGCGCGTCGATGCCGATATGGCGGGCACCGGCGCGCCGGATCATCCACAGCACCGGCGGCTCCTCGCCGGGGAACTCCGGATAGGTTTCGACCGCAACGCCGGGCAGGTCGGCGGCGTTCTCGCGTTCCAGATGCGGCACCAGCATCACCGGCTCGCCCTCGACCGGAAGCCACAGCCCCATCGGCCGCTCATTGACCGAAAAGTGCCAGCCCGACGCATAGGCCAGGTTGCCCGGCTGCACGATGAGCAGACCGTCGAGCCCGGCCGCCTCGGCCCGCCCGCGCAGCCGGTTGCGGACCGTGTCGCGGAATTCGGGCGGCAGCGGCGTCACAGTGCCCGGTCCGTATAGGGGCCGACGACCTCGATGCGGCTTGAAAGGCCAAGTTCCTCGCCGAGCGCCTGCAGGTCGGCCAGCACCGCATCGTCGAGCGGCACGCCATGCGCGCTCTTGCGCGCCGCGCGGCGCGCCTCCTGTTCGCCGGGCAGCAGGATCTCGTCGAAACCCGGCCGCAACGCGCGCGACTTGACCATCTGCGCAAAGTCGTCCATGCGCCGCCGGAACGCCTCCAGCGGCATGAACCAGCCGATGTCGATGGCCGTCAGCGTGTGGCTGACATCGAGCCGCGCCTGATCGGCATAGGGCGTCAGGCCATAGCCGCCGCCGCCGATGACGCCGGTCAGCACATCGGTCATGAACGCAAGGCCATAGCCCTTGTAGGTGCCGATGCCCAGCAGCGCGCCGGCCATGGCCGCCTGTGGGTCGTCGGTCTCGTGCCCTTCCGGTGTCAGCGCCCAGTCGCGCGGCATGGGTCGGCCCTCGCGCGCATGCCATTGCATCATGCCCTTGCCGGCCGTCGTCAGGGCGATGTCGAGGACGACCGGAAAGCCAAGACCGGTCGGCGCGGCGATGCCCCACGGATTGGTGCCTACCGCGCCTTCCCGTCCGCCCCATGGCGCCATTTCCGGCCCGGCATTGGTGAAGCTGACGCCGATGCAGCCGGCCTCGACCGCCTGGCAGGCATGCACCGCGCTGGAGCCGTAATGGGTCGAGTTGCGCACGACCACCTGGCCGATGCCGCAATCCCTGGCCTTGTCGATGGCGATGCGCATCGCCTTGGCGGCGGCCACGGTGCCGATGCCGTTATGGGCATCCACCAGCGCCAGCGCCGGGCTCTGCTTGACGATCTCGAAGGGCGCGGCGACATCGACCAGCCCTTCGCTGATGCGCTCGTGATAGCGGCGCAGCCGCCGCACACCCTGGCCGTGGCCGGGATGAAAGCGCAGTTCGGAGAAGATCAGCGCATCGGCGAAGATCCGAGCGTCCTCGGGCGAAAGGCCGAGCGCGGCAAACCCTTCGACCATGAAGGCGCCCAGGCTGTCGCGGGTGACCGAGGTCATCGCAATCATCGCCTTACGCCTCCAGCGCCAGCAGGTCGGCGATGTTGGCCTTGGCCTCGGTGAAGCTCGAAAGCCGGCCCTCGGGCGCGGTCATCACCACGACGATGCCCGGCCCGTAGCCGGCCCGCGGCCCGTCGGTCGCGCAGACCACGCCGATCGCGCAGGCATCGCGCAGATAGCCGTGATTGTACCGGCTGTCGGTGTCGCGCAGCGCGACGACATCGCCAAGCCGCAGCCGGTCGAGCCCATGCTCGGCGACAAGCGCGCGATCGGTCGACTGCATGTGGATGCTACCGCCTTCCGATGTCAGGCCGAGACCGGCGCCGACCAGATGCGGCGGGATTTCGGCGACGACGCCCACCTCGAGGCGCCCGGCGGCCTCCCGAATCGGCAGCCTGGCCAGCAAATCCGGCGAAAGGCCCTTGAGCCGGATCTGCGGATGCCCGTCGAGCGCGAGCCCCACGCCCTCGGCGCGGATGACGATCTGGTCGCCCACGGCCATCGCCTCGCGCGCAGCCCTGGGGAAATGCACGATCACCTGTTCGGAGAACCGGCCCGACTTGCCCGTGACGACACCTTTCGCCCCGGCCGCCTGGCCGGTCATCACCTTCGCGCGGTTGCCCAGGCAGGCGTATACGTTCAGGCCGCGATTGCCGTTGTCCTCGCCATAGCGGATCGACACGCCCGGATGCACGCAATCGGCCGCCCAGCCAAAGGCCGGATCGCCCACGGACACGTTGTAGACGATGCCGCCATAGGTCGGCAGCAGGAAGGGCGAGCCGTCGGCGGCGAGCCGGTAGGGTTCGGCCGGCAGGCCCGGAAAGCCGGGATGGGCGATGTTTCCGGCAACGGACACCGCGACCAGGTCGTCGGCATTGGTTGCGAGCGTGTGTGCGGCGGTCATTGCGCGCTCCCGATATTCAGCGTCTTTGCGATGTTGGCATCGGCGTCGATGTCGAAGTTCAGCTTTTCGGCCGGCCCGGTGATCAGCGTCAGGATGCCGGGCCCGTGGCCGGTCATGATCGAATCGCCGTGGATGCAGATGCAGATCGCCACCCAGCCCTCGCGATAGGAGCGGCCATAGCGGTGATCGACATTGCGGATGGCGATCAGGTCGCCGAGGCGCATCCGGTCGATGCCCAGATCGGCCATCAGGGCGCGGTCGCCGGACATCAGGTCCTGATCGACGAATTCGGCGTTCAGTTCGGCGCCCGAGCCCATGATTCGCGCCGGCAGTTCCATCGCCACCGGACACACGATCTGCCCGTTTTCCTCGCGCAGCCCGAACGCCTCGGCCAGCGCCGGGCTGGTCTTCTTGAATTCCAGTTCGGGATGATCGAGCAGCCGCACGCCGCGCCCCTTCGTGCGGATCTGGACCGTGTCGCCGACGGTCAGGTCCTCGAGCGCCTCGGGCGGGAAATCGACCAGCAGCCGCGCGTGTTCGCCGGTCACGATGCCCCTGGCGCCGCGCGCCAGCCCGCTGACCACCTCGGCCTCGTTGCCGATGCAGGTCAGATAGTGCAGCGCGAAGTCGGCCTGCTGGTCCGCATTGGCGATGGCCACGCCGGGCTCGACATGATCGCCCGCCCAGCCGAAGGCGCGATCACCAACGCGTGCATTGTAGGCAATGCCGAACATGCCCGGCAGCACGGCGGCACGGCCGTCGGGCCAGTGCAGATAGGCGCCCTGTCGCATGGCTGGCTGGCTCACCTGGCCGGTCACGGCCATCTCCACCAGCGCGTTGAAATTCCACCGCAATACTCCCTCCATGGTTCCTCCTGCACGCCCCTGCATGCCGTTGCGGCTGCCGTTGCGTAACCCGCCGGCCAAGCCGCTTGACAATGCCGGGCGATGTGAACGATAGTCCGTTTGTCGATTGTCGACAACCGACAATTTACAGCGCGTTTCGTCAAGGGCGCCGGCCGCGTCGGGCGCCGCCAAGGGAGGGTTCAGGCAGTATGGGTTATGCAGCGTTCCTCGAACGGATGGGGCAGGTCAACGATATCCTGAACGCCAAATCGGTGCTGAGCTGGGACGCGCGCACCATGATGCCGCGCGGCGGCGCCGAAACCCGCGCCAAGCAGCTCGCCACCCTGTCGGTTCTGGCCCGCGATCATCTGGTCGCCGACGAAACGCGCAGCCTGCTCGACGCCGCCGAGGCCGAGACCGCCGGCCTTGACGAGGATACCGTCGAGCGGACCATGTGCGCCCAGGTGCGCGAGGCCATCGACTACCATTTGCGCATTCCCGCCGAACTGGTGCGCCGCCGCGCCGAGACCGGCTCGATCGGCCAGGAGGTCTGGGCGAAGGCGCGCGCCGAGGACGACTTTGCCGCCTTTGCCCCGGTGCTCGAGGACACGATCGCGCTCAACCGCGAAATGGCCGAGCATATCGGCTATGACGGCCATCCCTATGACGCGCTCATGTACCGCTTCGAGCCCGGCGAGACCGTACAGTCGCTCAAGCCGCTGTTCGAGGCGCTGCGCACCGCACTGCTGCCGCTGCTGCGCAAGGTCGGCGAGACAGAGGGGCCGGACGTCGGCTTCCTGCGTCAGCCGTTTCCGGTCGACGAGCAACTCGCCTTCGGCCTGAAGATGGCCGCCCGGCTGGGTTACGATCTCGATCGCGGCCGGCTCGACACGACGGTGCACCCCTTCGAGATCTCGTTCACCCGCAACGATGTGCGCATCACCACGCGCATCAACGAGACCTGGATGCCGATGAGCCTGTTCGGCTCGCTGCACGAGGCCGGCCATGCGCTTTACGAGCAGTACTGCGATCCCGCCTATACGCGCACGCCGCTGGCGACCGATCTGGTCGGCCTTTACGCCGTCGCCGGCGTCAGCTTCGGCGCCCATGAGAGCCAGTCGCGCCTGTTCGAGAACCAGGTCGGCCGCAGCCGCGAGTTCTGGGAGCTCAACTTCGCCGATGCCAGGAACGCCTTTCCCGAACAGCTCGCCGGCATCGATGCCGAGACGTTCTGGCGCGCGGTCAACCGCGTCGAACCCGGATTCATACGCGTCGAGGCGGACGAGCTGACCTATGACTTCCACATCATGCTGCGCGTCGAGATCGAGGCCGCGCTGATCGACGGCAGCCTGAAGGTGGCCGACCTGCCCCAGGCCTGGAATGCCAAGGTCAGGGAGTATCTGGGTCTCGATGTGCCCAGCGACGCGCTCGGCGTCCTGCAGGACGTGCACTGGTCGTCCGGGCAGGTGGGCACCTTCTGCAACTACACGATCGGCAATGTGATGGCCGGCCAGCTCTACGAGGCCGCGCGCAAGGACAATGCCGTCGCCGACGGGCTTGCGGTGGGCAATTACGTACCGCTGCGCGAATGGATGACCGAGCACATCCACCGTCACGGTCGCCGCTACGGCCGCAACGAATTGCTGCGCCGCGCCACCGGCCGCGAACTCGATCCGGCGCCCTACATCGCGCACCTGACCAGCAAGTATTCCGAGATCTACGGGGTCTGACCGATGCAGGACAACGCCGACCGCCTGGCCAAGCGCCTCAAGCTCAAGGATGCGCATCTGATCACGCGCATGGCCGACATCGCCGAGGGGCTCGACGACGTCATCCGCCTCGGCCGCGGCGATCCCGACCTCGACACGCCCGACCACATCATCAGGGCCGGCCAGGAGGCGCTGGCCAACGGCGCCACCCATTACACCCATCCGCTGGGCATTCCGGCGCTGCGCCAGGCGATCGCCGCCGACATCGCCACCCATGGCGGCGCGCACTATGCGCCCGAGAACATCGTCGTCACGCCCGGCGGCCAGCAGGCCATGTTCGTCATCGCGCTGGGCCTGCTCGATCCGGGCGACGAGATCCTCGTGCCCTGCCCCGGCTACAACCCCTATCACCAGGCGGCCGAACTGGCCGAGGCGAAGCTGGTCAACATCAACACCACGATCAAGACCAACTTCACCATCACCGCCGAGATGGTGCGCGCCCACATCACCCCGAGATCGAAGATCCTGGTGCTGATCAACCCCAACAACCCCACCGGCACGGTGATCCCGCCCGACGAGGTGGCCCGCATCTGCGCGGTGGCGCGCGACAACGACCTGATCGTGGTTTCCGACGAGATCTATGCGCGCCTGACCTATGGCAACAACACGGTCCAGCCGGTGGCCGCGCTGCCCGGCATGTTCGAGCGCACCATAACACTGTCCGGCTTGTCCAAGGCCTATGCGATGACCGGCTGGCGCGTGGGCTATTTCGCGGGCCCGCCGGACCTCGTGCCGGCCCTCGCCGAGATCAATCACGCCTTTGCCATCTCGACCGCCGCGGTCAGCCAGCACGCCGCGCTCGCCGCCCTGACCGGATCGCAGGACTGCGTCGAGCAGATGCGCCAGACCTATGACGCGCGCCGCCGTGCGCTGTGCGACGGCCTTTCGCGGCTCGGCATTCCGCATGCCGAACCGCAGGGCGCCTTTTACGTCTATGCCGACGTTTCCGTGACCGGCGTGCCCGCCAGCGCGTTCTGCCAGCGCCTTCTCGCCGACGGCCGGGTGATGATCTATCCGGGCATCATCTATGGCGACCACACCGACGACTATGTCCGCCTGTCGCTGACCCAGCCCGTCCCGCGAATCAACGAAGCGATCGAACGCATGAAGCAGGTGGTCGACGCCATTCGTGCCGAGACCCGTGCCGCCTGAGAGGAAGCCCCATGAAATCGGACAATCCAAACGTCAAGGGAATCAAGCACATGGCCTTTGCCGTGCGCGACGCGCAAAAGGCGCTCGATGCCTATGCGCGCTTCCTGCACGTGCCCGCCGACACGGCCATCGAGGTCTTCCCCAAATCGCAGAACAAGGTCGCCCTGTTCCATCTGGGCGGGATCGAATACCAGCTCTGCCAGTCCATGGTGCCCGACGGCCGTTTCGCCCGGTGGATCGACGAGCGCGGCGCCGAGGGCCTGCATCACATCTGCTACGAGGTCGACGACATCGAGGCGGCCCTTGCCCACGCACAGCAGCAGGGCGCCACGCTGCGCATCTGCCAGGCCTGCCAGAAATACGGCGCCCACCCGCATCCGGAAGGATGGGTCGCCTTTCTCGACGACGAGGCGGGCGGCATCGAGATCGAGTTCATGCAGGTCTACACGCCCGAGCAACTCAAGGAATACGAACAATATCAGGGAATCTGAGCATGTCGGCTGCCCGAACCGTCACCATCGGCACGGCGAGCGCCGCCCCCGGCGAAGTCGCGCGCGGCGCCATTGCCGTCACCGAACTGGCCGGCGGAACGCCGCTGGAAATCCCGGTCATCGTCATCAACGGCGCCGAACCCGGCCGCTGCTTCTGGGTGAACGGCGCCATTCACGGCGACGAGCCCGAAGGTCCGCTCGCCTGCCAGATCGCTTGCGCCGAGGTCGACCCGGCAAAGCTCGAGGGCACGCTGGTGCTGTGCCCGGTGCTCAATGTGCCGGCCTTCGAGGCGGCCCAGCGCGGCAACCCGCTCGACACGTTCAGCCATGACATGAACCGCATCTACCCCGGCCGCGCCGACGGCTATCTGACCGAGCGCATCGCCGCCGCCCATGCCGCGGCGATGGGCCCGGTCGCCGATATCGAGATCTCGATCCATTCGGGCGGTGCCCACTCCTTCCTGGACAAGGCGATCTTCGTCGACGAGCGCCCCGAATCGGTGGAACTGGCCAAGGCGATGGGGCCGGGCTGGGGCTGCATCATGTCCAACTTCAACCCCAAGGGCAGCCCGATGGCCCATCTGAAGGAACTGGGCAGGGTCGGCATCACCGTCGAGCTCGGCGGCCGCTCGGCGACCTCGCCGGCCGAATTCGCCCGCGTCGGGCGCGAACTGGCCGATTCGATCCTCAACATCCTGCGGCACTACCGGATGTATCCGGGCGAGGCGCGCTATCCCTCGCCGTGCTACAAGGGCCAGCAGCAGGCATTGCTCGCCCCTGCCTCGGGGATCTTCCTGCCCGACCCGCAGGTCCGGTTCCTGACGATGATGAACAAGGGCGACCCGATCGCCCGCATCGTCAACCTGTTCGGCGACACGCTGGCCGAACTGACCGCGCCCGCCGACGGCATGTTCTTCGGCCTGCGCGCCCTGCCCAACGTCACCACCGGCGATTGGTGCTGTTTCTTCTGCAAGGTCGAGGGGACGCGGGACTGACGTGATGGACCGAGCGCGCGATTTCGTCGGCTATGCGGATTGTCCGCCCGACATCACCTGGCCGAACGGCGCCCGGGTGGCGGTCAACTTCGTGCTCAACTACGAGGAGGGCTCGGAATATGCCATCGCCGAGGATGGCCGCACCGACACCACCCTCGTCGAGGTCGCCCAGGCGCGCGTTCCGGTCGGCGACCGCGACCTGGGTGCCGAAAGCATGTTCGAATATGGCAGCCGCGTCGGCTTCTGGCGGCTCTACCGGCTGTTTCGCGAGACCGGCCTGCCGCTGACCGTGTTCGCTTCGGCCCTGGCGCTCGAGCGCAATCCGGAGGCGGTTCGCGCGATCCGGGCGACGGACTGGGACGTGGTCTGTCACGGCTGGCGCTGGATCGAGCACTACCTTCTCGATGAAGCCACCGAGCGCGAGCACATCGCCCGCGGCCATGACACGCTGACGCGACTGCTCGGCCGGTCCCCGCAAGGCTTTTATTGCCGCTACGCGCCCTCGGTGGCGACGCGCCGGCTCGTCGTCGAGCACGGCGGATTTGCCTATGACAGCGACGCCTACAACGACGAATTGCCCTACTGGACCGAAGTCGGCGGCAAGGCCCATCTGGTGGTGCCCTATTCGCTGGCGACCAACGACGCCAAGATGCTCGGCGCGGGCGGGCTGACCGGCCGGCTGTTCGGCGAATTCCTCATCGACAGCGTGGAGACGCTGATTGCCGAGGCCCAGGCGCATCCGCGCATGATGTCGGTGGGCATGCACTGCCGCATTCTGGGCCATCCAGGCCGGGTTCCGGCGTTGCGCGCCTTCATGGCGCATCTTGCCGGTCGCGACGATGTATGGGTGTGCCGGCGCGCCGATATCGCCGCGCACTGGCGCAAGGTGGCCCCCTACACGGAGAAGCGCCATGCGCTCGCTTGAGGCGACCGCCCCCGATCCGGCGCGCTTTGCGCCCTTCGGCGCGCTGATCGAGCAGCCGCGCGAGGTGGGCGACCGGCGGGTCTTCAGCCAGTGGCTGGCGCCCGTCGACGGGCTGGCGCAGAAGGTGCATCTGAACAAGGTCGCGCCGACCGCACTGCCCTCGGTACTCACGCGCCTCGAGCGCCATCCGCATGCCGCGCAGATGTTCCTGCCGGTCGATGTCGAGCGCTATCTGGTCACCGCCATGCCCTCGGCCGCCGACGGCGCGCCCGACCCGGCCGGCGCGGTGTGCATGCTGCTGCCCGGCTCGACCGGCGTCGTCTACCGGCCCGGCGTGTGGCATGCGTCGATGACCGTGCTCGATCGGACCGCGAGTTTCGCCGTCTTGATGTGGCGCGGCGCCCCGGACGACGATGTCTTCGCCGACATCGCCCCGCTCTCGCTCGGCCTGGCCGACCTCGTCCGCAGGGGGACGGGAACATGAGCCCTGCCGTCTTCGCCAACCGCCGGTCGGGGCTCCGCCGGGCCTGCGCGGCGGGCCGGCGGCCCACAGCGGTGAACGGGCCCGAGATCGATACGACCTTTTATGGCATGGTGCGCCTACCCATGGTTGCGCCCGCCCCGGCCCCGGCCGGGCGCGCAACCGCCCTTGCCAATGGAGACGCGCATCATGGCTGACTTGCAGCATGAACCTCACGATGACGGCCTTGTCCTGCCACCCGACACCAGCCCGCTGGGCCCGATCGAACAGACCCCGCTGAAGGTGCAGATCGCCGACCGGCTGCGCACCGCCATCGTCACCGGCAAGCTCAAACCCGGTGCGGTGCTCGTCGAGACCGCGCTCGCCGAACGGATGAACGTCTCGCGCGCCCCAATCCGCGAGGCCATCCAGATCCTCGAAAACGACGGTCTGGTCGAAACGGTCGCCTACAAGGGACGGCGCGTCAAACCGCTCTCGGTGCGCGAGGTCAGCGAGACCTACGACATGCGCCAGATCTTCGAGATGCGTGCGGTGCGCCGCATCATCGAGCGCAAGATCCCGGCCGGAGCGCTGTGGCAGCCCTGCCAGGACATGGAGCGCGCCGCCCAGGCCGGCGACCGCGAGGGCCTTGTCGCCGCCGACGAGCGCTTCCACCGCATGCTGATCACGCTCGCCGACCACCAGCTTCTGCTGCAATCGTGGAACAGCATCTATCTGCGCGTGCATCAGATCATGGCGCTGCGCAACGACCGGCGCGTGCCGCTGACCGACATCGCGGCCAACCACCCCCCGATCATCCGCGCGCTCGAAGAGGGCGACATGGACCGCGCCGTCGGGCTGATCGCCGAGCACACCCGCTCGCTGGAAAGCTTCGATCCCGCCACGATCGCCGGAGCACCGCAATGAGAGGCGGGCAGACATGAGCGCCGGGCGGGTCCTGATCACCGGGGCGGCCGGGTTTGTCGGAAGCGCGCTTGCGACAGGCTTTCTTGCTTCCCGCTGGCAGGTCGCCGCCGTCGACCGGGCCTTCGACGCTTCCGCTCGAACGCGCCTTTCCGGTGCCGACCGCATCCGCGCCGATCTGGGCGCCGATCCCGCCCCTGCCCTGCCGTCCGCCGATGTCATCATCCATGCCGCGGCGCTGACAACCGATCCCGCCGAGGCCGGCATCACCTGCGCCGACCATCTCGGCGCCAATCTCGCACCGCTCCTCGCCATCCTGCGCCATGCCGCGCGGTCCGCGCCCTCGGCCTTCGTCTTCCTGTCGTCGTCCGGCGTGTTCGAGCCCGGCGACGGCGATCCGGACCTGACCGACGCGTGCACGCCCACGGCGAGAACGCCCTACGCCGCCGCCAAGCGGGCCGGCGAGTTGCTGGCGCCGGCGGCACTGGCCGGGGTCTGCGACGTGCACGTGGTCCGGCTGGGCCATCTGTACGGCCCGCACGAGATGCCCCGGGCGAGCCGCATGGGCCTTTCGCGCGTCGCCCGCTACCGCGCCGACGCCGCCGCCGGCCGGCCGCTGATCCCCGCTGCGGGCGATCCGCGCCGAGAATGGACCCATGTCGACGATCTCGCGCCGGCTCTGACGCGCCTGCTTGCCGGACCGCCGCGCGCCGGCGCCGTTCACCTTTGCGCGCCGGCCGTCCTGCGCGACAGCGAACTGGCCGCCATCGTCGCAGCGGCCGTGCCCGGCACCCGCATCGCTCCGGCCCCGGAATCGGGGCCGCCGGCCAAGCCGCCGATGATCGCCAGCCGGCTTGCCGCCCTTGACGGCCTTGCCTGGACCGCACCCCGGGACGGCATCGCCGCGCTGTGCCGCCAGAAGGTGCCGGCATGAACGCGCTGCGGTTCATCCTCGTTGGCCTGGGTGCGCGCTCGCGCGTCTGGCGCCAGGTGATCGCGGACAATCCGCGCTGCACGATTGTCGGGCTCGTCGATGTCGATGCCGACCGGCGCGCCGCCGCCCTGGCGCAGTGTCCCGGCGCCGTGGCCGGCGACGATCTCGCCGAGGTCGCCGCGCGCGCCAGTGCGGACGCGGTTATCCTGATCACGCCGCCGGGCAACCGGCACACCCAGATCGCCGCCGCTTGCGATGCCGGCCTTGCCATCCTGGCCGAAAAGCCGCTGGCCGACAGCCTTGCCGCCGCAAGGGACCATGTCGCCGCAGCCGCCTCCGCCGGCATCGCCCTCAGCGTCGGGCTCAATTTCCGTTATCTCGCGGTGACGCGCGCGCTTTGCGAGCTTTTCGCCGAAGACCGGCTCGGCCCGCCGGAATTCGGTCACTTTACCTATGAACGCTGGCGCGACGGCCATCTTCCGCATCTCAACAAATACCCGCTCACCATGGACCAGCCCATGCTCTGGGAGCAGTCCATCCATCATTTCGACCTGATGCGCCATGTCTACCGGGCCGACCCGGTGCGCATCAGCGCGCGGACCTGGAACCCGTCCTGGTCGATGTACCGCCATGACGCCAACGTTGCGGCGCTGATCACCTTCGAGCGCGGCATCGAGGTGACATATCAGGGCACATGGGCCGGCAATTGGGCGCAGCCGCGCTTCGAGTGGCGCACCGACTGCCGCCACGGCGTCGCCATCCAGTCCGACATGTTCGGCGCGCTCGGCCATGCCCGGCGCGACGATCCCGAACTCATCCCCGTCGACCTGCCCGCCCATGCGGCGTGGATCGACGATGCCGCCGCGCTGCTGGCCGACTTCGTCGCCGGCCTTGCCGACGGCGCCCCCCTGCCCTGCCCGGGCGAGGATCACCTGACGTCGCTCCGCATGGTCGAGGCGTGCATCCGCGCCGCGGCCACTGGCCAGACGCTAGACCTGACCACCCCGGCCGTGGCCCAGGAGCCGGCCGGGACCTTCGCCAACCGTTCAACGACACCAAAAGCAGAAAGGATCGCCAAATGAGACGTTTGGGAACCTTGGCAGCGGCGGGGGCCACAGGCCTTCTGCTCTGCTCCACGGCATTGGCACAGCAGCCCGACGAGAACACGCTCGTCGTCGGGCTCAGTGCCGACATCACCACCTTCGAGCCCGCCAACATCTCCTCGCGCGACAACTCCAACATCGCCCGCCACATCTTCGGCACGCTCTACACCATTTCGGGCGATGGCGACGTGCAGCCCGACCTGGCCGAGGATTTGCAGATCTCCGATGACGGGCTGGCCTATGTCTACACGCTGCGCGAGGGCCTGACCTGCCATGACGGCGAGGCGCTGACCGCCGAGGACGCGGCCTACAGCTTCAACCGTGCCGCCGATCCGGCGAACAACTTCACCGGCAACACGCCCGGCTTCGTGTTCTCCTCGATCGGCTTCGACAGCGCCGAGGCGCTCGACGAGCAGCGCGTGCAGATCAACATCGAGCGCAAGAACCCGATCGCCTTCGGCCTGATCGCCGAAGTGTTCATCCACTGCAAGGACAGCTACGAGGCGATGTCGCTCGACGAGGCCTCGGCCAATCCGATCGGCTCGGGACCCTACAGGCTCGCCTCCTGGGATCGCGGCTCGCAGGTGGTGCTCGAGAAGGTCGACGACCCCAACAGCCCGGCCAACATGGAGCGGATCGTCTGGCGCATCATTCCCGAGGCCTCGACCCGCACGGCCGAACTGATCGCCGGCAATGTCGACATCATCACCAACGTCGCCCCCGACCAGATCGATGCGATCAACAATTCGGGCGGTGCCGAGGTGCAGGCAGTCCAGGGCACGCGCCGCATGTATGTCGGCTTCAACCTGTCCGACGAGTTCGCCCAGATGCCCGGCGGCGACGCGATCCAGGACCCGGCCGTGCGCCGCGCCCTGCAATATGCGGTCGACGTTCCGTCCATCTGCAAGCAGTTGCTCAACTTCGAGTGCGAGCGCATGACCGGCATCGTCAATCCGCCGAACGCGCATCCTGACATCGAGCCCTATCCCTACGATCCCGAGACCGCCGAGCGGCTGCTCGACGAGGCCGGCTGGCCGCGCGGCGAGGACGGCGTGCGGTTCGAGATCCGCCTTCAGGCGGGCCAGGGCCGCTATCTGAACGACCGCAACGTCGTTCTGGCCATCGCCCAGTATCTCGAGGACGTCGGGCTCGACGTCGAGGTCGACATCATGGAGTGGGCGAGCGTCTATATCCCGCTCATCCGCCAGCGGGCGGCCGGACCGCTCTACTTCATCGGTTCGGGCGGTGCGCTGTGGTCGCCGCTCTACGACATGACCGACCTCGCCCGCGTCGATTCGGGCACCAACTACACCCATTGGGACGACCCGCGCTGGTTCGACCGCTGGGAGGACATCGCCAACGCCGAGACCGAGGAAGAAACCCGGCAGATCGTCAACGAGATGCTCGAGGTGTTCTACGAGGACGGCCCCTGGCTGCACCTTTACTTCCAGCCCGACTTCTACGGCGTGTCGGACCGTGTCGACTTCGAGGCCCGTCCCGACGAGAAGGTCTATCTCTTCGACACCGGCCTGAACTGACCCGACCGCAACCACGGCCGTCGCGCGCCATCAACGCGCGGCGGCCATTGCCCGATTCAAGGACACCGCCCGCATGTGGACCTTCATCGTCAGACGGCTGCTGCAAAGCGTCATCGTGATCCTGGGCGTGACGCTGATCAGCTTCATCGCGCTGCAGATCGGCGGCGATCCGACCTATCTGTTCGTTTCCGAGCGGGCCACCGACGAAGAGATCGCCATGGTGCGCCGGGCGCTGGGCTTCGACCAGCCGCTGCACATCCAGTACCTGACCTATCTGGGCAACGTGGCGCAAGGCGATTTCGGCAACTCGCTCAGCTACCGCCAGCCGGCCATGGAAATCGTGCTGGGCGCGCTGCCCGCAACGATCGAACTGACGATCTTCGCCATGCTGTTCGCCATCGTGCTGGCGATCCCCTTCGGCGTGTTCGCCGCGCTCTACCGCGGCACCGCCGTCGACGGCTCGATCATGACCATGGCCATGTTCGGCCAGTCCGTCCCCAATTTCTGGCTCGGCATCATGATGATCCTGTTCTTCGGGCTCTATCTGGGCTGGCTGCCGATTTCCGGGCACGTGCCCTTCCTGATGCCGCTGCTGCGCGGCGATTTCGTCACCGCCTTCACCAACCTGCCGCAGACGATCTACTATCTGATCCTGCCCGGCGTGGCCGTGGCCTTCTATTCGCTGTCGCGCAATGCGCGCCTCGTGCGCTCGTCCATGCTCGAAGTGCTCGGCCAGGACTATGTGCGCACCGCCCGCTCCAAGGGCATCTCCGAATACGCCGTCATCACCCACCACGCCCTGCGCAATGCCTGGCTGCCGGTGGTCACCATGATCGGGCTCGAATTCGGCTTCCTGCTGGGCGGCGTCGTCGTCATCGAGACGGTGTTCAGCTATCCGGGCATCGGCCGGCTCGTCTTCAACGCCATCAACCAGCGCGACATTCCGCTGGTGCAGGCCTCGGTCATCGTCCTGTCGGTGATCTTCATCGTCCTCAACCTCGTCGTCGATCTCGTCTATGCGCGCATCGACCCGCGCGTGAAACTGTGAGCGAGCCCATGACCGACATGGCATCCGATGGTCTGACCACCCTTTCGCCGCAGCGCGAATCCAATTTCCGCCGCGAACTCAAACGCGCCGTGCGCAGCATGGTCGCGGCCAAATGGCCGGTGCTGGCGCTTGTCGTGCTCGGCGCCGTGCTGATCGTGGCGATCTTCGGCCCGCTGCTGGCTCCGCTCGATCCCAACCGGCAGAACATCATGCTGCGCCTGGCCGAGCCCATGGCCGAGGGCCCGCGCGGCGCCACCTTCTGGCTGGGCTCGGACGCGCTCGGCCGCGACGTGCTCTCGCGCCTTCTTTATGGCGCGCGCATCTCGCTTCTGGTCGGCGTGTGCGCGATCTTCGTGGGCGGCGCCATCGGCACGGTGGCCGGGCTGGTCGCGGGCTATTTCGGCGGCCGCATCGACGATGTCTTCATGCGGCTGGGCGACATCCAGCTCGCCTTCCCCTTCATCCTGCTGGCGATCATGTTCCTGGTCGTGCTCGGGCCGGGCGTGGTCAATCTGATCCTGGTGCTCGGCATCGGCCAGTGGGTGACCTATGCGCGCATCGTGCGCGCCCAGACCCTGTCGCTGCGCGAAAAGGAGTTCGTCGAGGCGGCCCGGGCGCTCGGCGACAGCACCACCTCGATCATCTTTCGCACAATCCTGCCCAACATCGTCGCCCCGCTGACCGTGATCGCCTCGTTCAACGTGGCGAGCGTGATCCTGGCCGAGGCGGCGCTGTCCTTCCTGGGCCTGGGCGTGCCGCC
Organism: Roseitalea sp. MMSF_3546; assembly: GCF_030732865.1. Taxonomy (GTDB): domain Bacteria; phylum Pseudomonadota; class Alphaproteobacteria; order Rhizobiales; family Rhizobiaceae; genus Roseitalea. Next base: position 147,051 of record NZ_JASHKB010000002.1, on the reverse strand, counting down.
CGAAGTGCCGACCTGGGGCTCGATGCTGGCCGAAAGCCGCGAACAGCTCATCGCCAACAAATGGTGGCTGGCGGTGTTCCCCGGCCTTGCCATCGTGCTCACCGTGCTGAGCTTCAACATCATCGGAGACTGGCTGCGCGATTTCCTCGATCCGCGGCTCAAGGAGAGAGGATAAGACGAACCATGAAGGTCGCGATCATCGGCGCAAGCTTCGCCCGTGCCGCCTATCTGCCCGCGCTCGCCCATGTCGAGGGCGCCGAGGTGGTGGCCATCGCCTCGGGCCGGCTCGAAAGCGCGCAATCGGCCGCCGACGCCTTCGGCGTGCCGCACGCCCATGACGACTGGCGGGCCATGCTCGACGCCCACCGGGTCGATCTGGTGTGCATTGCAACGCCCACCGTGCTGCATGCCCCGCAGACGCTGGCGGCCATCGAGGCGGGCGCCCATGTGCTGTGCGAAAAGCCCACCGCGATGAATGCGGCCGAAGCCGCGCGGATGCTATCGGCAGCCGAGGCGGCGGGCCGCATCCACATGATCGATCACGAACTGCGCTTCAATCCCAACCGCGCCCGCATCAGGCAGATGATCGCCGAAGGCGAACTGGGCGAGATCCGCCACGTCAACATCGCCAATATCGGCGCTAGCTGGTCCGATCCCGCCGGCCGGCCCAAGGGCGACTGGTGGAGCCTTGCCGACCAGGGCGGCGGCCGGCTCGGCGCCAATGGCAGCCACCAGGTCGACCTGCTGCGCTGGTGGCTGGGCGAGGTCGCCTGGGTCACCGGCGCCGCGCCGACCGTCATTGCCGAGCGCCGCGACAGGACCACCGGCGAGCCCTGGATGGCGACCGCCGACGACCTTGCCTGGTTCGCCCTCGAAATGGCCTCGGGCTCCATCGCCCAGGTCTTCATGTCCGGCGTCGCCGCCCACAATATCGGCAACGCGACCCAGATTTTCGGCTCCAAGGGCACCATCACCCTCGACAATGGCGACGAGAAGCTGTGGTTCGCAAGGGCCGGGCAGGGCTTCAAGGACATCTCCGTCACCGACCCCAATGCCGATCTCGACGGCGTCAATCCGGGCATCTGGAACGTCTCGGTCGTCTCGGTCATGCGCGAACTCGCCGCCGCGATCGACGGGGGCCGGCCGCTGGCGCGCGGGGCGACCTTCGCCGACGGGCTGGCCAATCAGAAGGTGCTCGACGCGGTGCGCGTTTCGGGAGCCGAACGACGCTGGGTGCGGCCGGACGACGTCCATGCGTAACGCGCGCACCGTGCTCGTGACCGGCGCCGCCCAGGGGCTCGGCGCGGCGATCGCCCGCCATCTCGCCGCGCGCGGCGACCGGCTGCTGCTGATCGACCGCGATGGGCAGGGCCTGGCGCGCACGCTCGCCGACTGCCCCGACGCGGCCGGCTGCGTCGCCGATCTTGCCGACGCCGAGGGCACCGAGCGCGCCATCGCCGAACTGGTGACCGGTCCGGTCGACACGCTGATCCACAATGCGGCGATCCTGCGCGTTCAGCCCATCCAGGCGGTCGACTTGCCGGGCTTCCAGGCGACCATGAATGTCGGCATTCAGGCCGGCTTCCAGCTCACCCGCGCCCTGTGGCCGACCATGGCCGAACGCGGCGGCATGCTGGTCTTCGTGTCCTCGCGCTCGGGCATCGAGGGCTTTGCCGGCGAGACCGCCTATTGCGCCGCCAAGCACGCGCTGGAAGGATTTTCCAAGTGCCTGGCGCTCGAGGGCGCCGATCACGGCATCGTCTCGGTCACCGTCACGCCGGGCATGTACATGCACACGCCCATGTCCGAGACCACCTACCCGCCCGAACTGCGCGCCCGCTGGGTCGATCCGATCCGGCTCGCGCCCGCCTTCGCCTGGCTTTCCGACACCCGTCCCGCCCATCTGTCGGGCCAGCGGCTCGATGCCTGGCAATTGACCAACAAGGATGCCGCCTCATGAGCATGCAAGCCGTCTACGACTGGATCGACGCCCACGCCGACGAGTGCATCGCCGATCTGCAGACGCTGGTGCGCCAGCCCTCCATCTCGGCGCAGAATGTCGGCCTTGAGGAGTGCGCCGCGCTCGTGCGCGACATGATGCATCGCGACGGCCTGCCGGCCGACCTTCACCCGCTGCCCGACGGCCCGCCGGTCGTCTTCGGCCATCTTCAGGCGAAGCGGCCGGCCAAGACGATCCTGTGCTATTCCCATTACGACGTGCAGCCGCCCGAGCCGATCGAGGCCTGGACCCATGGCGGGCCGTGGTCCGGCGCGGTCGTCGACGGCTTCCTGTATGGCCGCGGCGCCACCGACAACAAGTCCGGCGTTCTCGCCTTCAACAAGGCGGCCAAGGCGTTCTTGGCCGTGCGCGGCGAGGTTCCGGTCAACCTCAAGTTCCTGATCGAGGGCGAAGAGGAGATCGGCTCGCCCAATCTCGGGCCCTGGGCCGAGCGCAACAAGGCCATGCTCGAGGCCGACGGCATGCATTGCCTGGACGGCTCGGTCGAGGCGGGCACCGATGTCCCCGACGTCTCGCTCGGGCTGAAATCGGTGCTGTTCGTCGAGCTGATCGCGCGCGGCGCCAATGCCGACATCCACTCGCTCAATTTCCCCCTCGCCCCGGCCCCGGTCTGGGAGCTGGTCTGGGCGCTGTCGACCATTCTCGACCGGAACCGCCGCATCCTGATCGAGGACTGGGACGAAGGCATCTGGCAGCTCGACGCGGAAGACGAGCGCCAGCTCGTCGAGAAGGCGGGCCGGGTCGATCTCGACGCCATGCGCGAAGAATGGGGCATCGACAGCTTCGCACTCGGCCGCGACGGCATCGACGCGATCCGCGCGCGCACCTACGAGCCCACCGCCAACATCCAGGGCATCATTGCCGGCTATACCGGCCCGGGCACCAAGACGATCGTGCCCAACGAGGCGCGCGCCAGGCTCGACTTCCGGCTGATCCCGAACATCCAGCCCGACAGGGCGATCGCCAGGCTGAAGGCGCATCTTGAAAAGCACGGCTTCGGCCACATCGAGGTCAGGGCCTTCGACGGCGCCGAGCCGCCCTACAAGATCTCCGTGAGGGAGGATATCAGCCAGGCGATCATCGCCGCGGCCACCGAAGTCTACGGCGAACTGCCCGTGGTCAACGGCGTCTCCGCCGAGGGCGCGATCCTGCGCCATGTGTGGATACCGTGCGTGCTGACCGGCTTTGCCAATACCGGCGCGAACCTGCACGCACCCGACGAGAACATCGAGATCGCGCGCTACATCTCCGGCATCAAATATGCCGCCGCGATCATGGAGCATTTCGGCCGGCGGTGAGCCGCCGATCGGCGCCGATGCCCTTGCCCCGCCCGGCGCGGGGCGCTATCCACCCCGTCGCCGGCGATGCCGGCAAAGGAGGTCCAGTGCCTGTTCGCGCCCATTCGGCGGAAGGCTCCGATTCGACGTTCGAGCTCATGGCGCGCACCGACACCGTATCCTGGTCGGCGGGCGTGAACACGATCGTGCGCGTCACGCGCATGGCGATGGCAACGCCGTGGCTCGCGACGTTTTCGGTGCTGGCGACCGTCGTCGCCTCGGCCCTGATGATCTGGGTTCCGCTGCTGCTGGGCCAGGCGATCGACTTCGCCCAGCAGACGCTGACCGGCGAGGCCGGGGCGGCGCGGCGCGGCCTGGCGGTCACCGCGGCGATGGTTCTGGCCGTGTCCATCCTGCGCGGCATCTTCACCACGTTCCAGAACTACCTCGCCGAGGCGGTCGGCCACCACCTGGCCTACCGGTTGCGCCAGCGCACCTATGACAAGATCCAGCGGCTGAGCTTCGGCTTTCACGACCGCATCCATTCGGGCGAATTGATCACGCTGGGCATGCTCGATCTGGAAGCGGTGCGCATGTTCTTCGCCACCGGCCTGATCCGGCTCGTAATGCTGCTCATCCTGATCGGCTTCGGCGCGGTGATGCTGCTGATGACCGACCCGCTTCTGGCCCTGGTCGCGCTGTCCTTCGTGCCGGTCGTCGGGGTCGTGTCCTCGTTTTCCCAGCTCAGGCTGCGCCGCACCTGGCTCGAGCTTCAGGAGCGCCTGGGCGTTCTCTCGCGCGTCATGGAGGAGAACCTCGCCGGCGTGCGCGTGGTGCGCGCCTTTGCGGCGCAGCACCACGAGATGAACAAGTTCCGCGGCGCCTCCGTCGATGCCCTCGGCCTCGCCCATGAGCGCGTGCGCCTGCGCGTGGGCGCGGCCGCCATCATGACGCTGTCGTTCATGACGGCCATGGGGCTGGTGCTCTGGGTCGGCGGCCGCCAGGTGCTCGCCGGCGAGATGACGCTCGGCACGCTGGCCACCTTTCTGACCTTCATGACGATCCTGCAGATGCCGGTGCGCCAGCTCGGCATGCTGGTCAACGCCTTTGCGCGCACCTCGACCTGCGGGTCGCGTCTGTTCGGGCTGCTCGATCTCGAGCCCGCCGTGCAGGACCCGCCCGGCGCGCCGGCGCTCGTTCTGGGCGAAGGCCGGCTGCGCTTCGACGATGTCGGATTTGCCTATCCCAGCGCGCCCGATCAGCCGGTCCTGTCCCGGATCAGCTTCGAGGCCCGCCGCGGCGAGACGATCGGCATTGTCGGCCCCCAGGGCAGCGGCAAGTCGACCATCGCCCAGCTCGTCCCGCGCTTTTACGACGTCACCGAGGGCCGCATCACGATCGACGGCCAGGATATGCGCGATGTCACCCTCGCCTCGCTGCGCAAGGCGGTGACGGTGGTCCAGCAGGATGCATTCGTGTTCACCACCACGCTCGAGAACAACATCGCCTATGGCGACCCCTGGGCCGATCCCCGGCGCATCGAGGCGGCCAGCAGCGACGCCCAGATCCACGGCTTCATCGCCAGCCTGCCCGAGGGCTACCGCACCGTGCTCGCCGAGCGCGGCGCCTCGCTATCCGGCGGCCAGCGCCAGCGCCTGTCGATCGCCCGCGGACTGATGCTGTCGCCGCCGATCCTGATCTTCGACGATTCGACGGCGGCCATCGACGCGCGCACCGAGGAACAGATCCTCGCCGCGCTGCGCCAGAAGGCGCAGGACCGGCTCACCATCCTGATCGCGCATCGGCTGAACACGCTGCGCCACGCCGACCGCATCTTCGTGCTCGAACGCGGCCGCATCGTCGAGGAAGGCAGCCCCGGCGCGCTTCTGGCCAGCGACAGCCGCTACCGCAGCCTGCACGAACTTCAGACCCGCGCGCACGAGGGTGCCGCATGACCGCCGGCGAGAACGAAGTCGAACGCGACGAGATACGCGACGACGGCCGCCGGCCGCCGCGCGCCGTGGTCGGCTCGCACCGGCTGCAGGAGGAGATGTTCGGGCGCGTCTTCGATCCCTGGGTCATCGGGCGCATCTGGGCCTTCGTGCGCCCCTATCGCGCGCGGGTGCTGTTGTCGGTCCTTGCCGTCCTGACCTTCACCGGCACCCAGCTCGCCATTCCGCTGATTATCCGCAGCGCCATCGACAACGGCCTTGTCGCCGACGATGGCGGCGGCCGGGCGCTGAGCGTCGCGGTGATCCTGTTTGCGATCGTCGTCGCGCTCAATGCCGGCGCCAGCTACATGCAGGAGCGCGTCGTCGGCGAGGTCGCCGAGAACGTCCTGTTCGACATCCGCGAGGCGATGTTCGGTCATCTGCAACGCATCTCCATGGCCTTTTACGACAAGACCGAGGTCGGCCGGCTGATGTCGCGCCTGCAAGGCGACGTCAATTCCATGCAGGAATTCCTCGAAACCTCGGTGATCTCGATCGGCGATCTGGTGCTGCTCGTCGGCATCGTCGTGTGCATGCTCTGGCTCGACCTGTGGCTCGGCCTTTTGACGATATCGATCCTGCCGGTGCTGGCGCTGGCGCGGCTGGTCTGGCTGCCGCGGGCGCGCTCCGCCTTCATCGCCGCCCATGAGGCCAATTCGGTGACCAATGGCGCTCTCGCCGAGGCCATCCACGGCGTGCGCACGGTCCAGGGCATGACGCGCCAGACCGTCAACCACGCCCTTTTCGACGAACTCGCCTCCGGCAACCGGCGCGCCCATCTGCATGCGGCCAAGATGGCGCAGGTCCTGGTGCCGGTGGTCGACACGCTGACTGGCCTGGCCATGGCCGTCGTCGTCCTCGTGGGCGGCTCGCGCGTCCTGGACGGCACGCTCGAGGTCGGTGTCATCGTCGCTTTCTTGTTCTTCATCCAGCGTTTCTTCGATCCGATCCGCTCGCTGACGCTGCAGTATTCCGTCATGCAGCGGGCCATGGCTGCCGGCCAGCGCCTGATCGAGGTGCTCGACGTCCCGCTCGGTGTGGCCGACAGGCCCGGTGCGCGCGAACTGCCCGCCGACGCGCCCGCCTCGGTCGCCTTCGAGAACGTCACCTTCAGCTATGTCCCCGGCCAGCCGGTGCTCAAGAGTGTGAGCTTCGCGGTCGCCCCCGGCGAGACCGTGGCGCTGGTCGGGCCGACCGGCTCGGGCAAGTCGAGCGTGATGTCGCTCGTCCACCGCTTCTACGACATCCAGGACGGCGCCGTCCGGGTCGGCGGGCAGGATGTGCGCGAGGTCACGCAGGCCTCGCTCGGTCGCATGATCGCCATGGTGCTCCAGGAGCCATACCTGTTCACCGATACGGTTCTCGAGAACATCCGCTACAACCGGCCCGATGCAACGCTCGACGAGGTCGTTGCGGCGTCGAAGGCCGTCGGCGCGCATGACTTCATCGACCGCCTGCCCGAGGGCTACCGGACCATGCTGACCGAGCGCGGCGGCAATCTGTCCATGGGCCAGCGCCAGCTCGTCAGCTTCGCCCGGGCGCTTGTCGCCGACGCGCCGATCCTGGTCCTCGACGAGGCGACATCGAGCATCGACAGCCAGACCGAGGCACAGATACAGGCCGCGCTCGCCCGCGTGCTGGAAGGCCGAACCGGGCTGGTCATCGCTCACCGCCTCGCCACGATCCGCAATGCCGACCGCATCCTGGTGCTGCGCGACGGCGAACTGATCGAGCAGGGCAACCATGCCGAGCTCGTCGCCAATGACGGGCTCTATGCGCGCCTTTACCGCTCCAACCAGAGCTCGTTCGACGACCTGTGACCGAAACCCTTGCCATGCGGCGGGACCGGTCGATCTATTCCTCACGTGCCTGAAGGGTCCGGGGTCTGCCGGGTATCGGCTCGCCAGGTCGTCCAGGCCGAAGGGCCACGCGGCGGTGCCCGACCCTTGCGTGGCGCGGATCCACGGCGCATGCGAACGAAAGGCTGCTTTGATGCTCGAAAACCACGTCTATACCGCCACGTCGCTCGACGGCTTCATCGCCCGGCCGGACGGCTCGCTCGACTGGCTGATGCAATTCGATCCGGCGCAGCAGGAATACGAGACCTTCATCGCCGGCATGGACGGCATCGTCATGGGCCGGTCGACCTATCAGACCGTGCACGACTTCGGCGACTGGCCCTACACGATTCCCGCCGTGGTCCTGAGCACCTCGCTGTCGCCGGCGGACGTGCCGGCCGCGCTGCGCGACAAGGTGGAGGTGTCCGCCCAACCGGTCGAGGCGCTGTGCCGCCGCCTGCACGCCGAACGCGGCTGGCGCACCGCTTATGTCGATGGCGGCCGCACGGTCCAGTCCTTCCTGGCCGCCGGCCTGATCGCGCAGATGACGATCTTCACCATGCCGGTGCTGATCGGTGCCGGCCGACCGCTGTTCGGCCCGATCGACGCCGACATGCAATGGTCACTGACCGAATGCGCGCCACTGGCCATGGGCGCGGCGAAGACGGTCTGGCGGCGCGCCGGCGCCGCGCGATAGGGTCCGTTGAATGTAACCGCGCGGCGTGTGCCGCACCGTAGGCATGTCTTCCTGCCCGGTCGGGCAACGCAAGGGCCGTGCCCGTGACGGCGCATGCGGCCGCCATCGAGCCGATTGGCGGCGCCTGGCCAAAGCGCATCTCGCGCCATGGCGCCGGCGACCGGCTCCTTGCCCGCGCCTGGCGCACAACCGGTTGTTGGAAAACTGTCATGAAACCTGTGCTAGGAACACCGGTCGGCGCTCGCGCGGGGGCCGACCGACGCATCAAATTGCCCAGCGCGCGACAGGAGCGGGAAGACATGCAGATCAGCCAGCAAGAACTCGATGGCGGAGTCCTGAAGGTCACGTTGAGCGGGCCGTTCGACATTGCCGGGGCGGCCGATGTCGACGTGCCCTTTTCGGTCATCGGCGGCCGCCGCGACAAGGTGATCGTCGATTTCTCCGATGTCGACTTTCTCGCTTCGATCGGCGTGCGCGTCCTGGTCAAGGCGGCCAAGTCGATGGGCAATCGCGGCGGCACGATGGCCCTGTTCAACGTCGGCGAGGCGCCGCGCAAGGTGCTCGCCTCCACCGGCGTCGACACCATCATCGCCGTGACCGAGGACGAACCGTCGGCCATCGCCGCGGTCTCGTGAACGGCAGTTCTGCGCCGGGGACAGTTGTGCAAGACCGGCTCACCCTCGATGCCGACCCGGCCGCGCTGGCCCGGCTGAACGACTGGCTCGCCGCGCGCTTTTCGGAAGCGGGCCTGGCGCCGGCCGTCGCCGCCGACATGAAGCTTTGCCTCAACGAGGCGGTCACCAACACCATCTGCCACGGCTTCGACGATCCCGCCGGTGCCCGCATCGCGGTCGAACTCCAGGCCGGCCCCCGCCGCGCCGTCGCGCTGGTGACCGACAATGGCCGGCCCTTCGACCCGCTGGCCGCCCCGCTCGCCGCGCCGATCGAAAGCCTTCGGAGCGCGCAGATCGGCGGTTTCGGCATCAAGCTGATGCGCGACACCGCCTCGGCGCTGCACTATGAGCGCGTCGGCGATACCAACCGCCTGCGCATCGAGTGCTCGGCCGACTGACGCGCCGCGCCTCAGCCGCGATAGTCCAGCACCAGGCAGGTCAGATCGTCCGATTGCGGGCATCCGGCCGCGAAACGGGCGACATTGGCTTCGACCGCCTTGACGAGATCGGCGGGTGCGAGATGGACGTGCTCGGCGAGCAGCCGCTCGAGCCGGTCATTGCCGAACACCGCGCGGTCGGCCGAGAATGCCTCGGTGATGCCGTCGGTGGCCAGCACCACCCGCGTGCCGGGCACGAGCCTGACATGCCGCGTGCCGAAGGCCGGTCCCGCGAACAGCCCCACGGCCGGCCCCATCGGCGCGCACTTTTCGACCGCGCCCGCCGGCGGCACCAGATAGATCTCCTCATGGCCGCCGCTCGCCAGATCCATGGCGCCGGTGACCAGATTGAGCCGGGCGAAGGCCAGCGTCACGAACATGCCCTCGGCATTGTCCTCGGCCAGAAGCGCATTGACGCGACCGACGATCTCGCCCGCTTCGCCGCCCTGCCGCGCCAGCGTCTTGAGCACGGTGCGCGCCACGCTCATGAACATCGCCGCCGGCACGCCCTTGCCCGAGACATCGCCGACCGCAAAGCCGATGTGGTCGTCGTCGATCATGAAATAGTCGAAGAAATCGCCGCCCACATGCCGCGCCGGCGTCATCAAGGCCGCGATGGCGAAGCGATCCGCATGCCGGCCCGCATCGATGCCCGGCGGCAGGAAGGATTGCTGGATTTCGGCCGCGGTCTGCATTTCCTGGGCGAACAGGCGCTTGTTGGTGATCTCGTGCGCCATGTCCTCGAAGACATCGGCAAAATGGCTGAACCGGTCGGCCTGCTGGCGCAGCGTGGCCAGCATGTCGGGCTCGAACTGGCCGGCGGCGAGCGCCTTGGTCGCCTGGGTGAGCGTGGCGATCGACCCGTTCAGGCTCTGAAGGCGCACACCCAATTCGGCGATGATCGCCATGGCCGCCTCGGGCCGTCCGGCCAGCAGTTCGCGGATCGTCGCCTGTTCGATGCGCAGCAGGCACACATCGCACAGGCAGGACACGGTCGCCGTGCGCGGCACCGAGGCGAAGGCGGCGATCTCGCCGACGAGCCCGCCCGACCCGATCACCGCGACGGTCACCCGCCCGGTCTCGGTTTCCACCTCGATGGCGACCTCGCCTTCGAGCACCAGATAGGCGAAATGGCCGGGATCGCCCTGGGCGAACAGCACCGTGCCCGCACCGAAGGTCTCGATCGGGCTTTGCCCGGCGACGCGTTCGAGCCGGGCCGTGCCAAGCGAGGCGAAACAGGCGGAGGCCTCGAGCATCCGCGCGATGGCCGCCGGCGTCCACTGGCCGGGCGAGGCGGCGCATTGCGCCCCGATCTCGATCGCATCGCCCATCGATGTCCCTGTGATTGCCGCGTTCAGGCCATGCATTGGTCCATCGATTTGACCCAAGGTCAACCGGCGCGCGCCGATATCGGCGCAACGCGCCGCGCCGATTTCGCTTGAAGCGGCCCGGGACCAGCCGCTATGGCCATACCATGACGGACAATGCCCCCGAGACGACGCCCGCCGGCCGCGCCGGCGGCGACAAGCGCACCATCACGCTCGACGACATTTCCGCCGCCGTCGGCACGGTGATCGGCACGTCGGGCTGGCGCACCGTCACCCAGACCATGATCGACGGCTTCGCCGAAGCGACCGACGACCACCAGTGGATCCATCTCGACCCCGAGCGCGCCGCCGCCGAAACGCCCTTTGGCGGCACCATCGCCCACGGGTTCCTGACGCTGTCGCTGCTGTCGACGCTGGCCTATGAGGCGCTTCCCGAGCTCGAGGGGGCGACCATGGGCATCAATTACGGCTTCGACCGCATCCGCTTTCAGGCGCCGGTCCGGTCGGGCGCCCGCGTGCGCGCCGTCTTCGCGCTCGCCGAGGCCGACATCCGCCCCTCCGGCCGGGTGCTTTCGACCTATGACGTCACGCTGGAGATCGAACACGGCGCCAGACCGGCCTTCACCGCCAGATGGCTGACCCTGTCTGTCGTCGAAAGGGCGCAGTGAACGCTCAATCGACGTCGCGCGCGGCGTCGATCAGATAGTCGAACACATAGTCCGAGAACGACCGCCAGACCTCGATGCGGAAGGTTTCGGCCTGCGGGCGATGCAGCACGATCTCCACCTTGCCGAAGACGGTGCGCGAGCACGCGCCTTTCGAGAAGGCCTCGAGCGACAGGTCCTGCGGGCAGCCATGGCTGATGACATCGGCCGCCCGCAGCCCGCGCACCATGATGGCCGTGTTGCGCTGCGAGATGTCGACCGCGCTGTGCGGCGCATCCACGCCGGCGAGCGCGGCGCCCGGATCGGCCTTTTCGTCGATGACGAGCCATTCATCCGGGCCCAGCCACAGGGCGGCGCGCTTGCCCGAGGCGGCCGACGTCTTCGGTTCTTGCGGCAAATCGAGCGCCAGGGCAGCCGACAGCGCGGCGACACTGTCGCCCGGTGCGCGCAGGCTGATGCGAAAGGCGGGCGGGGCGGGCGCGATTTCAACGCCTGTGCCGGCATGAACGCGCCCGGCCAATGGCTGCTCCCGCGCCAGCGTTGCGGCGGTGTCAGCCATGATCGTGCCCTCCCCTTTCGGCGAGAAAGTCCGTGCCCATGATCTCGACGGCCATCGCGCCGCCGGCATCGGCGACGAAGACCGTCTCCCCCATGCGCGAAAAGCCGTTCTCGATCAGCGCCATGGCGATCGGCCGACCGAGATTTTCCGACCAGTAGGACGACGACACCCAGCCGATCGCGCGCCCGGCTTCCGGCTCGGCGACGATCTGCGCACCCTCGTCGATCACGCCGACGCCGTTGCCCACGCGCAGACCCACCAATTGCCGCCGCCCGTCGGCGACCAGATCGGGCCGCATGAGCCCGCGCATGCCCACGAAGTCGGACTTCTTCCGCCCGACCGCCCATGACAGGCCGGCATCGTGCGGCGTCACCGTGCCGTCCGTGTCCTGGCCGACGATGATGAACCCCTTTTCGGCGCGCAGCACATGCATCGCCTCGGTGCCGTAGGCGCGGCCGCCGATTTCGGTCACCCGCGCCAGAAGCGTGTCCCACACGGCGCGGCCGTGATCGGCCGGCACGTTGATCTCGAACCCGTCCTCGCCGGCGAACGACATGCGGAACAGCCGCATCGGCACGCCCTCGAACGTGCCCTGGCGACAGCTCATGAAGGCCATCGCCTCGCGTCCGATATCCATGCCATCGACGAATGGCGCCAGGATCGCCTCGGCGCGCGGCCCCTGCAGGGCGATTACCGCCCACTGTTCGGAGACCGAGGTCAGCCACACATTCAGATGCGTGAACTCGGTCTGAAGATAGTCCTCCATCCGGCCCAGCACCCGCGCCGCGCCGCCGGTTGTCGTTGTGACATGGAACCGGTCCTCGGCGAGCCGCCCGATCACGCCGTCATCGTAGATGAAGCCGTCCTCGCCGCACATCACCCCATAGCGCAGCCGTCCCACGCCCAGCTTGCGGAACGGATTGGTATAGAGCAGATCGAGAAATTCCGCCGCGTCGGGCCCGACGACCTCGATCTTGCCCAGCGTCGAGGCATCGAACAGGCCGGCCGTGCGCCGCACCGCCAGGCATTCGCGGTTGACCGCGGCGGCCATGTCCTCGCCCGCTTGCGGGTAGTACCAGGCCCGCTTCCACTGGCCGACATCCTCGAACACCGCGCCGAGCGCCTCATGGGCACCGTGCATGGGCGTGCGCCGGGTCGGCTCGAACAGCGCGCCGCGGTCATGGCCCACCAGCGCGCCGAAGGTCACCGGCGTGTAGGGTGCACGAAACGTCGTCAGCCCGACCTCCGGGATCGGCCGACCGAGCCTTTCGGCCGCGATCGCCAGCGCATGCATGTTGGACAGCTTGCCCTGATCGGTCGCCATGCCGCTGGTGGTGAAGCGCTTGACGTGCTCGATCGAGTGGAAGCCCTCCTGCACCGCCAGGCGAATGTCCTTTTCGGTGACATCGTTCTGGAAGTCGACGAAGGCCTTGACCACCTTGCCCGAATCGGGATTGGGCGCCGCGCCCGCCATGGCGCCGCGCCAGCGCCCGGCCCCTTCGACGCGCACGCCAATGCCGGCCTTCTTCGCCCGCGCGCCGCGCGCCGCCCGCGCCGCGTCTTCCCCGGCCGCAAGGGCCTCCTCGACCGTCGCCGCCAGATCGTCCGTGCCGTTGCAGGCGCCCACGCTCCGGCATTCCTGCGCCGCCTCGCCCGGCACGAAGCGCTGGCCCGCCGCCTCGAAGCGCAGCTTGCCGCGCGATTGCGAGAACAGATGCACCGAGGGCGTCCAGCCCGCCGACATGATCAGCGCGTCGATCGGGATCACCCGCCGCGCGCCGCCATCGACGGGCCTGGTCACCATGGACGACACGCGCAGCTTGCCGCCCGCCGCGATCACCGTGTGGCCGGTCAGCACCTCGATACCGAGCGCTTCGGCTTCATCGAGCAGCGCCGGATCGGGCGCGGTGCGCACATCGACGATGGCGGCGATTCCCGCGCCCGCCCGGCTAAGTTCGAACGCCGCCGCATAGGCGCCGTCATTGGCCGTGAACACGCCGATGGTCGTGCCGATGCGCACGCTGCAATGGTTCAGATAGTGCCGCGCCGCCCCGGCGAGCATGATGGCCGGTCGGTCATTGTTCGCAAACACCATGGGCCGCTCGATCGCGCCGGTGGCGAGAATCACCCGTTTTGCGCGCACCTGCCACAGCCGTTCGCGCACCGGGCCGGGATTGGCCAGATGGTCGCCGCGCTGTTCGACCAGTCCGACCATATTCTGGGCATAGTATCCAAACGCGGTCGTGCGCGGCAGAACGCGTACATTGTCCATGGTCACCAGCCGCGCGGCGACGCCGCTCGCCCAGTCAAAGCCGGCCTGCCCGTCGATGACGGCCTCGGTCTCGAAATGCAGCGCCCCGCCGAAGCCGGCGCGTTCATCGCACACGATCACCGACGCCCCGCTCTCGGCCGCCGCCAGCGCGGCCGCCAGTCCGGCCGGCCCGCCGCCGCAAACCAGCACGTCGCAATGGGCGAACCGGTTGGCATAGCTGTCCGGGTCGGGCTCGTCGGGCGCGCGGCCGAGCCCGGCCGCCTGCCGGATGAAGGGCTCGTAGAGGGCGCCCCAGGCCCGTCGCGGCCACATGAAGGTCTTGTAGTAGAACCCCGCGGCCAGAAGCGGCGAGGCCCAGTCATTGACCTCGCCGACATCGAGCGACAGTGACGGCCAGCGGTTCTGGCTGAACGCATCGAGCCCGTCATGGATCTCCTGCATGGTCGCGCGCACATTGGGCTGACGCCGGGCGCTGCCGCGCGCGATGCCGACCAGCGCGTTGGGCTCCTCGGGCCCGGCCGTGACGATGCCGCGCGGCCGGTGATACTTGAACGACCGGCCGACCAGGTGGACGTCGTTTGCCAGAAGCGCCGAGGCGAGCGTGTCGCCGGCAAGGCCCTGATAGGCCTGGCCGTCGAAGCAGAAGCGCACCGGGCTGGCCGGCGACAGCCGGCCGGCGCCGGCGACGCGGTTGGTCTGGGTCTGCGTGGCGGCGGTCATGCGAACCCCTCACCCTCTCCCCGCGGGCGGGGAAAGGAGGTCATCCACATCGCGCCTATCGGTCGGCCGGAGCGCCGGTCGGCGCCGCCCGTCCCTCTCCGCGCCTGCGGGGAGAGGGATACGAGGCTTGGCCAATGCAATGAGCCATAGCCGCAGTTGGGTGAGGGGCGTGACAAGTCCATCATCCCGCCCCTTTCGCGTTCCCGTTGGCCGCTTCGACCACGTCCGGCTTCGCTTCGCCCGCCTTGTAGGTCAGCAGGAACCGGTCCGTATGGGTATCGCGCACCGCGTTGAAGAACCGCGCGCAGCCATGCACGTGCCGCCAGCGCTCGAACGTGATGCCCTTGGGATTGTCGCGCAGGAACAGGAACTGCGCCAGCGCCTCGTCGGTCAGCGATGCCATGTCCGGTGGCCGGTCGATATGGGCCTCTGCGGCATGGACGAATTCCGGCTCGGGCCGGTCCTCCTGGCAATACGGACAATGGATCAACAACATGGCGCCCCCCGGCCACAGACCTAATGCATCACCGCCGCAGCCGCCGCCTCGTCGATCAGAGCACCGGTGGAGAACCGCTCCAGCGTGAAACCCGCATTGACCGGATGCGGGTTGTCGTTTGCAATGGTGTGCGCGAAAACGTGGCCGGAGCCGGGCGTGGCCTTGAAGCCGCCCGTACCCCAGCCGCAATTGACGTAAAGGCCGGGAACCGGCGTCTTGGCGATGATCGGCGAGCGGTCCGGCGTGACGTCGACGACCCCGCCCCATGACCGCATCATCTTCAGCCGCGTGAACATCGGAAACAGTTCGCAGATCGCATCGAGCGTGTGCTGGATGACGGCGAGGCTGCCGGCCTGCGAATAGGAGGTGTACTGGTCCGTCCCCGCGCCGATCACCAGTTCGCCCTTGTCGGACTGGGAGATGTAGCCATGCACCGCGTTCGACATGACAACGCACGGAAAGCACGGCTTGACCGGCTCTGAGACCAGCGCCTGCAGCGGATAGCTCATGATCGGCAGGCGCAGATCCGCCATCCGCATCAGCACCGATGTGTGGCCGGCGGCGACCACGCCGATCTTGCCCGCGCCGATGAAGCCGCGCGTCGTGTCGACGCCCTTGACGTGACCGTTGCCGGCACGCGCGATTCCGGTCACCTCGCAGTTTTCGATGATGTGCACGCCCCGGCTCGATGCCGCGCGCGCATAGCCCCAGGCGACCGCATCGTGCCGCGCCGTGCCGCCGCGCCTTTGAAGCGCCGCGCCCAGCACCGGATAACGCGCCGAACGCGCAATGTTCAGCGGCGGACACCAGGCCCTGGCCGCCTCGGGCTCGAGCCATTCATTGTCGACGCCGTTGAGCCGGTTGGCGTGGATGTGGCGCATCGCCACCTGCCGGTCGTGCACCGAATGGGCCAGCATCATCACGCCGCGCTGGGAGAACATGACGTTGTAGTTCAGGTCCTGGCTGAGGTCCTCCCACAGCCGGACGGCGTGGTCGTAGATGCCCGCCGATTCCTCGTGCAGATAGTTCGAGCGGATGATCGTGGTGTTTCGGCCGGTATTGCCGCCGCCGAGCCAGCCCTTCTCCAGCACGGCGACATTGGTGATGCCGTGCTCCCTGGCAAGGTAGTAGGCCGTCGCCAGCCCGTGCCCGCCGGCACCGACGATGACCACGTCATAGCTTTCGCGCGGTTCGGGCGAGCCCCACTGGCGGCCCCAGCCGCGATGCGCACGCACCGCCTCGCGTGCAAGGGCAAATCCTGAAAATCGGCGCATGCAATCGTCCCGGACCGTGAGCGCGGATCGAATGGCCGCACAAGAGCACAGGAGAGTCGGCGGTTCCAGTGCAATTGCGACAGGTCGGCGCCCGGAAACGAAGCGTATCCCGATCCCGCCGCGCGCTGCGGCCCGGCGCGAACGAGCCGGCCCCGCAGGGCGACAAATGGCTGTCATCTTGGCGCCTCACACTGGACTTGCCCGCGCGAAGCTGCTATCTGTGCCGCAATCGTCGGAGCATCGGCTTCGGGAACCTGTTAGTTCGTTCCGTCGAAGCCGCCGATTTGCCGACATACATCACCTGACCAAACCAGAGGAACGGGATCGAAATTGCAAGTACTCGTACGCGACAACAATGTCGACCAGGCACTGCGTGTGCTCAAGAAGAAGATGCAGCGCGAAGGTGTCTTCCGCGAAATGAAGCTTCGCGGTCATTACGAGAAGCCCTCCGAAAAGCGTGCGCGTGAAAAGGCCGAGGCCGTGCGCCGCACACGCAAGCTGGCGCGCAAGCGTGCGCAGCGCGAGGGACTGCTGGGCGGCCGCAAGGGTCGCTGACGGCGCCGGGCCTTCGCCCCGATTTGGTCTTTTTGACAGTCAAGTATGGTGTGACCGGACAAGGCCACACCTTTTTTGTATGCAGCAGGACCAGACCGGGGGACAGCCATGAATTCGAACAGGCCGGCCAAGCCGATGCGCGGCACTGCCTCATTGCGGAAGGCGGCTCGCCTGCGGCCGGCCGGCGGTCTCGCCGGGCTCGGCCTGTTGGCGCTGACCCTTGTCGCATGCCAGACGGCCAGCCTGCCCACCGATGTCGTGCGCATCGAGCGCGAACAGGCCAGCGAGCAGAACATCGCCTCGCTGACCGGGGTCATTCGCGCCAACCCCAACGACGCCAACGCCTACAATGTGCGCGGTTCGGCCTTCGGCCGCGGCGGGCGGTATCGCGAGGCGCTCGAGGATTTCAACCGGGCCATCGCGCTCGACCCGCGCTTTTACGAAGCCTATGCGAACCGTGCGCTGATCCACCGCTCGCTCGGCGACCCGGTCGCCGCCGCGAGTGACTACAACCAGGCCATCGCGATCAATCCGCGCTACGACAAGGCCTATATCGGCCGCGGCGAACTGTACCGAAGAGCGGGCCGCACGACCGAGGCTTTCGGCGATTTCGAGCGCGCCATCCGGCTCGACACCACCGATCCGCGCGCCTATCACCGCCGCGGCCTGATCTACCAGTCGCGCAATCAGCACGAATTCGCGATCGAGGACTTTTCGACCGCCATCTCGCTGCAACCGGACGCACCCGAGCCCTATAACGGCCGGGCGATCTCGTTCATCGCGCTGAACCAGCTCGACAACGCCTTCGATGACGTCAATTACGCACTGCGTCTTGACGAGCGCAATGCCGAGGGCTGGGCCAATCAGGGCCTTGTCTACGAGCAGCGCGGCGAGACGGCCCAGGCCCAGAAGTCCTACCGCCGCGCCCTGCAACTCGACCCCGACCTCGCCTTCGCCGAGGCCGGCCTGAGGCGGGTCGGCGGATAGCGCCAGGGCCGGCGCGGGCCGGCGGCCACAACACGCCGGCGCGCCCGGCCCCGGGCACATGCCGGCGAAGCGGCCGGCCGCCAGGTCGACCATGGCGATACCGGCTACCGGAGGCCGGCGGCGGACCGCGCGTTGACGGGTGCGTGGCTGGACGGCCCTTCGGCGGCGATCGCGAAGCTGCTTCTGATCAGCCATCGTGACAATGTGCGGGCAAGCGTCTGGTCGCCGACCAGCCTGATCCGCTCGGCCGCGATTTCGGTGGCAAAGTGCGAATAGCCCATCCAGGCTGCGGCAAGCGCCTTCAACTGCGCAAGGATGAACAGATCGACATCGTGCCTGGGATCGACCATGCACAGATCGACATCGGCATTGGGCCGGATGATCAGCCAGTACCGGCCCGTCACGTCATTGGGCTCGTCGATGACGAACTCGATCACGCAGCGCCGCCGCGGCAGCGCGCGCAGGTCGATCTTGCGCCGGATGTTCCACATCAGCACTTTGGCATCGAGGCGGTCGGTGCCGATTGCGGGGTCGAGATGCCGGTGCGCCCAGTGCCCCAGGGCATTGACGATCGGCTCCAGCTCGTCGGCCAATTGGGTCGTCCGGTAGGCGATCTGGCCGTTCGCCGTCGCCTCGAACCGCTCGACCAGGCCCCGATCCTGCATCTGCCTGAGCCGACGCGACAGAAGGCTCGGCGACATGCCCGGAACGCCCCTGTGGATCTCGGAAAAGCGCGTCGATCCGGACCACATCTCGCACAGGATGAGCATGGTCCAGCGCGGCTCGAGCATCTCGCATGCCATCGCAACGGGACAGAACCGCGTGTAGCCGGATGTCGTCATGGGCGATCTCCCTGCACGGCCGATCGTTCCCGTTCCGGCCGGCATTGTCCACTACAGATTTCGTAGCGGGATCGCTCCACATCGAGAAGTGGTGCGCGCCTGAGAACGCCGCCAGGCTCCGGGCACGGAAACCGTGACCGGAGGCGCAGCCATGTTCATCGTCAACGTATTGTTCGAGACGTCCGACACCGATGCGGTCCTGGCGGCCGTCAAGGACCTTCTGGAACGGCTCGTCTCCAGACAGCCCGGCTTTCGCCGCGCGCGCCTGCACGCAGGCGTGGCGCCGAGCGAGAACGTCGTCGTCAACTACATGGAATGGGACAGTCGCGAGGCCTTTCAGGCCTTTCGCGCCGCCCATGGCGCGGAAGTGACCGAAGCGGTGGGACGCTTCGAGCCACGCTTTCTGTTCTTCCAGATCGCCCACGCCGAGGGCGGCTGGTCGAGCGCGGCATAGCCGCGCGAAAGAGCACGCCGGAAACCGGTCGGCGCCGATGGCCGCGACCGGCCGACGGCGCCGTCCTCACGCGTTCTCGAACGCCTTGACGATGTCCTCGGTCATCTTCTTGGCGTCGCCCAGCAGCATCATCGTGCCGTCCTTGTAGAACAGCGTGTTGTCGATGCCCGCATAGCCCGATCCGAGCGAGCGCTTGACGAACAGGCACGTCTTGGCCTTGTCGACGTCGAGGATCGGCATGCCGTAGATCGGCGAGGAGGAATCGTCGCGCGCCGCCGGGTTGGTGACGTCGTTGGCACCGATCACATAGGCGATGTCGGCCTGGGCGAATTCGGCGTTGATGTCCTCGAGTTCGAACACCTCGTCATAGGGCACGTTCGCCTCGGCCAGCAGCACGTTCATGTGGCCGGGCATGCGTCCCGCGACGGGGTGGATGGCATAGGAGACCTCCACGCCCTCGGCCTTGAGCATGTCGGCCATCTCGCGCACGGCGTGCTGGGCCTGCGCCACCGCCATGCCGTAGCCGGGCACGATGATGACCTTGGAGGCATTCTTCATCAGGAAGGCCGCGTCGTCGGCCGAGCCCTGCTTGACCGTGCGGTCGATGCCGTCATCGGCGACCGCAGCGGCCGTCTCGCCGCCGAAGCCGCCCAGGATGACCGATATGAACGAGCGGTTCATGCCCTTGCACATGATGTAGGACAGGATCGCCCCGGACGAGCCGACCAGCGCGCCGGTGATGATCAGCGCCAGATTCTCGAGCGTGAACCCGATGCCGGCGGCCGCCCACCCCGAATAGGAGTTGAGCATGGACACGACCACCGGCATGTCGGCGCCGCCGATCGGGATGATGATCAGCACGCCGATCGCCAGCGACAGCAGCACGATCAGCCAGAACACCGCCCGGCTTTCGGTGCCCACCAGCATGAAGATCAGCAGCACGATCGCGATGCCGATGCCGGCATTGATCGCATGGCGGGCCGGCAGCAGGATCGGCTTGCCCGACATCCGCCCGTCGAGCTTCAGGAAGGCGATGATCGAACCGGTGAACGTCACAGCGCCGATGGCAACGCCGATCGACATCTCCACCAGCGCCACCGGCTTGATCGCGCCGATGGCGCCGATGCCGAACGAGGCCGGCGAATAAAGCGCCGCCGCCGCCACCAGCACGGCGGCAAGGCCGACCAGCGAGTGGAACCCGGCAACGAGTTGCGGCATGGCGGTCATGGCGATGTTGCGCGCCACATAGGCGCCCACCGAGCCGCCAATGGCGATGCCGACAAGGATCGCGAACGCGCCGCCGACGCCGGGCGCGGCATAGAACAGCGTGGTCAGCACGGCGATGCCCATGCCGATCATGCCGTACATGTTGCCCTGCCGGCTGGTGGTCGGATGACTCAGCCCGCGCAGGGCGAGGATGAACAGGATCCCGGAGACGAGATACAGAAAGTAGGCGACATTGGTCGACATGATACGCTATCGCCTCACTTGTCTTTTTTCTTGTACATGGCGAGCATGCGCTGGGTGACCAGAAAGCCGCCGAAGATATTGACCGAGGCGAGCACCAGCGCGACGAAGCCGAGCCCCGATGCGAAACCGCTCTCCGATATGCCGACGGCCAGCAGCGCGCCGACCACGATCACCGAGGAGATCGCGTTGGTCACGCTCATCAGCGGCGTATGCAGCGCCGGCGTGACCGACCAGACCACGTAGTAGCCCACGAAGATCGCCAGAACGAAGATCGAGAACAGGAAGACGAACTCGCTCACTCCGCCCTGCTGGACGGCGTCGGCGGCCGAAGTCACCACGGGCGGCGCCTCGGCGATCGCGTCGCGAACGCCCTGAGCGGCCTGATCGAGCGCGTCGAGCGCTTGTGACACTGCATCGTCACCCATCGGTCTTCTCCCCCTTCTTGGCGTTGTCGCCGCCGAACCGTTCGTGCACCACGGACCCGTCGTGCGTGAGCAGGGTCGCCTTGACCAGTTCGTCCTGACGGTCGATGGCGAGTTCGCCCTTGTCCTTGTCGATCAGCGTGTCGATGAAGGCGAGCACGTTCCTGGCGTAGAGCAGCGAAGCCGAGGCGGCGACCTGGCCGGGCATGTTGGCAACGCCGATGATGCTGACGTCGTTCTTGGTCACGACCGTCTCGTCGGGCTTGGCGCCGTCCACATTGCCGCCGCGCTCGACAGCCAGATCGACCAGCACCGAGCCCGGCTTCATCGTGTCGATCATCGCCTTGGTCACCAGCCTTGGCGCCGGCCGGCCCGGGATAAGCGCGGTGGTGATGACGATGTCCTGCTTGGCGATGTGATCGGCAACCAGTTCGGCCTGCTTGGCCTGGTACTCCTTCGACATCTCCTTGGCGTAGCCGCCCGCCGTCTCGGCCGCCTTGAACTCCTCGTCCTCGACGGCGATGAACTTGGCGCCGAGCGAAGCCACCTGCTCCTTGGCCGCAGGGCGCACGTCGGTGGCGGTGACGACCGCGCCCAGCCGCCGCGCCGTGGCGATGGCCTGCAGGCCGGCAACGCCCGCGCCCATCACGAACACGCGCGCGGCGGGCACCGTGCCGGCGGCCGTCATCATCATCGGCATGGCGCGGTCATAGGCGTGCGCCGCCTCGACGACGGCCTGATAGCCGGCCAGGTTCGCCTGGCTGGACAGCACATCCATCGACTGCGCGCGGGTGATGCGCGGCATCAGTTCCATCGCAAATGCCGACACGCCCGCACCGGCCATCGTGTCGAGTGCCTTGCCCGCATCGAACGGGTCCATCATGGCGACGACGACGGCCCCCTTCTTGTAGCGCTTGAGCTCGGCCTCCGTGGGCCGGCGCACCTTGAGCACGATGTCGGCCTTGCCGGCCGAGGCCGCCGTGCCCAGCGAAGCTCCGGCGGCCTCGAAAGCCTCGTCGGTGATGCGCGAGGCCGTCCCCGCACCCTTCTGGACGACGACCTCGTGTCCCGCCCCGACCAGGCGCTTGACGGTATCGGGCGAGCCGGCCACGCGCGGCTCCTCGCCCGAGGTCTCCTTGGCGATGAAGATGTTCAGTGGCAAATCCGTCCCCCCAAAATGCAGTGTTCCGGCGTCCCGGCCGGCTTGTGTCCCCTCTGGCCGGACGCGGTTACAGGAAGAACCAGGCCACCACCATCAAGATGACGAAGACGATCAGGCCACCGAAGAAACCGCCGCCGGCAAAGAAGCCGAAGGCCATGGCGATCAGCACGGCCGCAACCGATGCGGCGCCCCACTTGGTCATCGTCAGGAACGCGGCGAATGTGCGCTCATGCTCGCGATAGTCCATGGGCGCTCCATCGTCATTGCCGTTGTGGTCCTGGCTCATGAAGGTCTCCGCTGCCGGTCATCGTCAGTTCGCTGCGACAGCGCATAGCGAAAACCGTACCGCACTGCAATGGCGTGCGACGTTCGTCCGCTGCGACGCGGGGGCGCGGCGCCTCACGCCGCGCGGGCGGCGAAGCGCGCGGTCGGCAGCACGCTGAGCGGCGGCAGGGCATCGACGCGATCGTCGAACAGCAGCCGCGCCTCGGTCTGGGTGAAGTTGAAGATCGGGTTGCGGCGGGTGATGTAGTCCTGGTTGCCGCGCGAGATCGCCAGCAGCAGCGTGTCCGGGATCATGCCCTCGGGCACGAAGGGGCCGGCAAGGCGCGTCGCGCCGAACACGCGCCGGTAATAGGCCTCGTGCGTCGCCTTGACCACGCACAGGCAGTGGTCGGCATTGCGGTAAATCGTCATCATGGTCGACAGCCGGTGCGTCAGCAGCGGCAGCGCCGGAATGGCCCGGGAGGCTTCGGCATCGACGGCGAACCGGGTCGGGTCGATGAACACCATGCCCTGGGCCAGCAGCGGCGCCAGCGTACTGCGACACAGTTTCAACGCCGGCGTTTCGGGCAGGCCCGCCGCGAGCACGTTCAGACGCATAGACGAGACGAGCGTGCCATCGTGGTACAGCCCGAAGACATAGCTTTCATCGGCATAGTCGAGGTCCTCGAGCACGGGTTCGGTGAATTTCTCGGTATAGAGCGCGCGCGCGTTGAAGGCGTCGCGCCGCAGGACGCCGACCGCCTCGAAATCCTCGGCCGTCACGATGCGCCGGTACTCCATCCGGTCGAGCACCGTCATCAGTTCATTGAGCGCAAGCTGTGCGGAAGGGGCCGTGGCGCCTGTGAACCTGTCATCCATATCCCACCTCTCAATGCCCCGGTGGAATCGTTACGTCACGACAGGTTTGCAGTAAATGTAGTGTGTTGTTTAATCGCTTGTTAACGTTAATTCTTAGCTTGGGACATGAAGGAAGGCTCTGCGTCCGCCGGCCTGCGGCGCGGTGCCGGGCAACGGGGCCCTGCGGCGCGTCAGCGAGCACCCGGCCGCGATTGCGGCGCTTTCACCTCCGCGCTCCCGCATCGGCCGGCGCGGGCGGCGCCACGGCAGCGCCCGACGGCTCGGCGGGATCGGCGAAATCGGGCATGCGGTAACGCTGCGGCGGGGTGCGGGTGGCCATTTCGACGATGGCCGAGGCCGGCAGGGCCGGCCCGAAGAGGTAGCCCTGCACGCGGTCGATCTTGCCCGACTTGCGGATCAGGCCGAGCTGGCTCTCGTTTTCCACGCCCTCGACCGTGACCTTCAGGCCGAGTCCGTAGCAAAGGTCGGCAATGCCGTCGAGCAGGGCCAGCGGCGTCTCGCCGGAATCGAGCCCGGCCACGAAGGACCGGTCGATCTTCACGCGGTCGAGCGGCAGCCGGTGCAGGTAGCTCAGCGACGAATAGCCGGTGCCGAAATCGTCGAGCGACACCCGCACGCCGGTCTCGCGCAGCCGGTTGAGCCGGGCGATCATGTCCGCCTCGTTGGAGATGACGGCCGACTCGGTGATTTCCAGATCGAGCCGCTTCGGGCTCAGCTTCGCATCGGCCAGCGAGTCGCGCACCACCTTGTTGATGCCGTCGCGGCGAAAGTCGATCGGCGACAGGTTGACCGACACGTCGATGTGCGCGGGCCATCCGGCGCAGTCGTTGACCGCCCGCCGCAGCATGCTCTCGGTCAGCTTGGTGATGATGCCCATCTCCTCGGCGAGCGGAATGTACTCGCCCGGCGAGATCGTGCCCAGGTCCTCGTGATGCCAGCGTGACAGCGCCTCGCAGGCGACGATCCGGCCGGTATCGGCCTCCACGATGGGCTGGTACAGCACCGACAGGTGATTGCCGTCGATGGCCTTGGCCAGTTCGCCCTTGATGAGCTGGCGCCGCAGATAGCGCTCGTTCATGCCGTCTTCGAACACCGACCACACGCCCTTGCCCGCGGCCTTGGAGTGGTACAGAGCCAGATCGGCACGCACCATCGCTTCCTGCAGGTCGAAGTCGCAGGCACGCATCTGCGTCAGGCCGATCGACTGGGTGACGAAGACCTGTTCCGGCCCGATCCGATAGGACTGGCTCATGCAGATGCGGAATTCCTCGGCGAACGCCTCCAGTTCGCGATCGGGATGCAGCCGGTCGATGAACACCATGAACTCGTCGCCGCCGAGCCGCGACAGCAGGCCCAGATTGCCGTAATGACGCTGCATGCGCCGGGCAATGGCGCGCAGCAGGCTGTCGCCCTGCGCATGGCCGATCGAGTCGTTGACCCGCTTGAAGTCATCGACATCGAAGGCGATCAGGATGCAGCTTCCGTCCGGGTCGGCCTCCTCGAGGCGCTTGTTGACCTCCTGCGAAAAGTGGTTGCGGTTTGGCAGCTCGGTCAGGCCGTCGAACCGCGCCATGGCCTTGATCTTCTCCTGGGTGCGCACGCGCTCGGTGACGTCCTCCAGGATCAGCACCGAACCGCCCTCGGGCCGCTGCGAGCCGGAGAACTCGATATAGGTGCCGTTGGTCAGCCGGATCTGCGCCTTGTCGCCATCGCTGGACATCAGCCGTCCGACAGTGCGCTGCAGCGAGCGGCCGCGACTGGGCGCAACGAGCTCGAAGCGCCGCGCATAGCGCAGCAGAAGCGCGAAGCTGCGCCGCTCCATGCGCACATATTGCGGGATCTGCAACAGCACGCGGGCGCGGCGGTTCATCACCTGGACCCGCTCGTTCGCATCGAACATGATCAGCCCGTGCGACATGTTGTTGAGCGCCACGTCGAAGCGTTCGGCGATGTCGGCGGTCTCGAGCCGCCCGCGCACCGCCGACACCACCGTCGAGCGCACATTGCGCACCATCGACAGGATCAGCGTGACATAGGGCACGAACAGCAAGACCGCGATCATGCCCGCCGGATCCCCGCGCATGGCAAGGCTGACCGCCGGGGCGAGCAAGGTGATCACGGTCATGATCGCGGCCAGCTTTACCGAACCGTAAAGGCGCCCGACGATCGTCGGCAGGGCGGCAAAGACGGTCGAGAGCGAAGCGATGATGGCGAATTCGGTGGCAACGAATTCGAGGCAGAACCAGGCGAACAGGCCCACGGCGAGACCGACCAGCCCCGACGAGACGATGTAGCGCCGTTCCCAGCCGATGGCCCACCGCGCCCGCGCATTGATCGGCAGTCTCGCCGCGCCGGCGCGCTCGGTGTTGTACCTGATCAGGTGATACAGACGGAAGGCATTGGCCGCCAGGAACACGATCGGCCAAAGGCCCATGACGGGCACGCCGCTTTCGATATAGACGCAAATGGCAATGGCGACCTGGAGGGTCAGGCCCATAAGCATGTTGCGCCGATCAGCGAACAAGCTGTCGACGAAGCTCAGAAAGATTTCGGTTTCGGCCTGATCGCCGATCGGCGAACGATCCGAGTCTGCCATTGCCAGCCCTCTCCGGCGGACACTACCGCCTGCGCCCTTAAG
Organism: Roseitalea sp. MMSF_3546; assembly: GCF_030732865.1. Classification (GTDB taxonomy): domain Bacteria; phylum Pseudomonadota; class Alphaproteobacteria; order Rhizobiales; family Rhizobiaceae; genus Roseitalea. Next base: position 121,130 of record NZ_JASHKB010000002.1, on the reverse strand, counting down.
GAACGGTATATCCGCAGCCCGCAATAAAGATAAGTTGCAGCCTTGATTGCATTGTTCTGTAATAAATTCTATGTACATTTGAAATACATGAAAAGTAAAACAGTTATCGCAATATATATTGAACAGTCCCGAAGAATCTGAATCGAACCGAGTATTGCGTGACCCGCCCTGCTTGCGCCGGCGCAACCAGCGGCTGTAGCCGACGCGTCATTGGCGACCCTGGCCGGCCGGACCCGCCGCTGGCGCGCGGGCGCTGCCGATCGACACGGCGTTAGACCAATGACTGGTTAACAATCCTTACCAGTTTGTTGCCAGCGCCCGCGATCGGTGCTAGGCGGGCGCCGATCGGCCGATGGCCCCTGCCGCTGGTCAAGGCGCCAAGCCGGGCCGGCGGTCGGAGGCCGTCGCAAGCATGGTCGGCTCGGCGCGGGCGTCTCGGGCAGGCGCGCTTGCGGGCTCGCCGGCCGGGTTGCGGAGGCCAGGACGGAGCATGCGCGCAATGCCGGGCAGATAGCAAATTGAGTTGCAAAAGCGGGCCCGGGCCAACAATGTGCGCGATCACGGGCCTGGCGCCGGGGCGCGCCGAACCGTGGCGGACTGAGGGAGGATCATGTCTGCACTGTTAAGGATTTCGTCGGCGATCGATGCGGTCACCGGTTTCATCGGCCGCTCGGTCTCCTGGCTCGTGCTCGTCGCCGTGCTTGTCAGCGCCGGCAACGCCACGATCCGAAAGGCGTTCGACACCTCGTCCAATGCCTGGCTCGAACTGCAATGGTATCTTTACGGCGCGGTGTTCCTGCTCGCCGCCTCCTACACGCTGCAGCGCAACGAGCATGTGCGCATCGATGTCGCCACGTCCGGCTTGTCCAAGCGCGCCCGGGACTGGATCGACCTGTTCGGCCACACCGTCTTTCTGCTGCCGTTTGCCGGGCTGATGATCTACCTGTCCTGGCCGTTCATGATGAACTCGATCCGCTCGGGCGAGATCTCGGTCAATGCCGGCGGCCTGGTTCTGTGGCCCGCCAAGTCGATGGTCTTTGCCGGTTTCGTGCTTTTGTTCTTCCAGACCGTCTCCGAGATCATCAAGCGGTGGGCGGTGATCCGCGGAGCGATCGACGATCCCATCCAGGAGCATGAACTGCCGCCGCTGATCGAGGAGATGGAAAGCGGCGCCGACCTTCAGGAGCGGATGAAGCACAAATGATCGAGGTGATTGCCCACAACCTGGCGCCGATCATGTTCATCTCCGTCATGGCGATGCTCCTGCTCGGCTATCCGGTCGCCTTCACGCTCGCCGCCGGCGGGCTGATCTTCTTTTTCATCGGCGTCGAGCTTTCGGTCTTCGCGCCCGACGAGATCCGCCTGTTTCCCAACCTGATCCAGGCCAATCCCAACCGAACCTTCGATGTCATGCGCAACGAGGTTCTGCTGGCGATCCCCTTCTTCACCTTCATGGGGCTGATCCTCGAGCGATCGCGCATGGCCGAGGATCTTCTGGATACCATCGGCCAGCTCTTCGGCCCCTTGCGCGGCGGGCTTGCCATCGCCGTCGTCATCGTCGGCGGCCTTCTGGGCGCGACGACCGGTGTCGTCGCCGCCTCGGTCATCGCCATGGGCCTGATCTCGCTGCCCATCATGATGCGCTATGGCTACAACCGTTCGGTCGCCACCGGGACCATCGCCGCCGCCGGCACGCTGGCGCAGATCGTGCCGCCGTCGCTGGTGCTGATCGTCATGTCCGACCAGCTCGGCCGCTCGGTCGGCGACATGTATCTGGGCGCGCTCTATCCGGCGCTGATGATCATGGCGATGTACTGCGCCTATATCGTCGTGCTGACGCTCATCCAGCCCAAATCGGTGCCGGCGCTGCCGCCCGAGACGCGCACGCTGGGCGGCGGCGTGATGTCGCTTTTTGCCGTGATCATCCTGTCGGTCGGCATCCATTACGCCGGCTACAACTTCCTTTATTCCGGTTACGGCGAGGAAAACCGCTTCGTGCTGGCGGCAACCACGGCGACCGCCTTTGCCCTCGCCGTCTCGCTGATCAACCGCTATTTCCGGCTCGGGATCGTCTCGCGGCTGACCGAGCAGGTCATCATCGTGCTGATCCCGCCGCTGGCACTGATCTTCCTGGTGCTCGGCACGATCTTCCTTGGCATCGCAACGCCGACCGAAGGCGGCGCCATGGGCGCCACGGGCGCGCTCATCCTGGCGCTGATCAAGCGCCGGCTGACGCTGAAGACGGTCAAGGAAGCGCTCGATTCGACCACCAAGCTGACCGCCTTCGTCATGTTCATCCTGATCGGCGCGCGCGTCTTCGGGCTGACCTTCTACGGCATCAACGGCCATCTGTGGATCAAGGAGCTGCTGCTCGCCCTGCCCGGCGGCGAGACCGGCTTTCTCGTCGTCGTCACGGTGATCGTGTTCATCCTGGGCTGTTTTCTCGACTTCTTCGAGATCGCCTTCATCGTCGTGCCGCTGCTGGTCGCCCCGGCCGAGGCACTGGGCATCGATCTGATCTGGCTGGGCATCATCCTGGGCATCAACCTGCAGACGTCGTTTCTCACACCGCCCTTCGGCTTCGCCCTGTTCTACCTGCGTTCGATCGCGCCCAAGAAGGACTGGGACGATGAGGTCACCGGCGAGCGCATCAAGGGTATCCACACCACGTCGATCTACAAGGGCGTCCTGCCCTTTATCGCGATCCAGTTCGTCGCCATTCTGCTCGTGATCTTCTACCCGCGCCTGGTCACCCACTATGCCGACGACGAGATCGAGGTCGATCTCGACAATGTGCAGATCGAACTGCCCTCGCTGGGCGGCGAGGACGCCGAGGGCAACCCGGTGGGCCTGCCCGGTCTCGACGGCGGCGGTGGCCTGCAACTGCCCGGCGGGCTCAATCTCGACGGCGGCGCACCCGCTGGCGGCGACACCGACGGCGCCGGCCAGGGGTCGGGCCTGCCCGGCCTGGAGCTCACCCCGCTCGGACAGCCCCCCGCGCTCGGCGGCGATGGAAACGGCGCGCCCCAGGGCTCGGACACGCAGGATGGCGGGCAAGATGGCCAGGACGGCGGCCAGGACGACGGCGCGGCGCCGGGCGGGCTCGGCCTGCCGGGCCAGCTCAACCTGAACAACGAGCCGCCGCCCATCCAGTGACCGTGCTTGGCGGCGGCCGCTGCTTCGGCCGCGTCTGCTCGCTTGCAATGGCGTGCACCGATCCCCAATTTCCGCTTTCGTGACCCGAGGACGGAGGACATCGATGCTCGACCCGAAGAAACTGCTCAACGACTTTCTGGGAAGCCAGATACCGGGCGCCGGAGGCTCGGTGCGCGAACGGGCCGGGCAGGCAGGGCAACTGGCCAGGGACAATCCGCTGGCAACGGGCGCCATCGCCGCCGTTCTTCTGGGCACGGGCGCAGGGCGCGAACTCACCGGCTCGGCGCTCAAGCTGGGCGCCGCCGCCGCCGTGGGCGGGCTCGCCTACACCGCATGGAAGAACTACAAGGAAGGCCGCCAGCCCGGCGGCCAGGTCGAGGGCGACGCCGCGGGCCGGCCGGACGGTCGGATCGAAGCGCCCAGGCAGGAGGTTCTGCCGCCACCGCAGGGGTCGGAATTCGACCTGGAGACCACGGCGCAGGCCGACGAATTCGCCCTTGCGCTGGTGCGCGCCATGATCGCGGCGGCCCGCGCCGACGGCCATATCGACGACGCCGAACGCGGCCGCATCGCCGACAAGTTGGCCATGAGCGGCATCGACGAGGACGAACAGTCCTTCATCCGCGCCGAACTTGCCAAACCCGTCGATCTCGATTCGATCGTCTCGGCGGCGCGGACCGAGGCGCAAAGGGTCGAGCTCTACACCGCCTCGCGCCTTGCCATCGAGCCCAACTCGCGCGCCGAACGCGGCTATCTGGACATGCTCGCCGGCCGGCTGCAACTGCCCGATCCGCTGGTCGACCATATCGAGGCGACCATCGCCGGCGCCACCGCCCCGGCCTGACCGGCCCGCCCGTTGCCGCGCGGGCCGCGCTGCCGCGTGGGCGCGTGCATCGGCCCGCCCGCACAACCGTTAACCATTCGTTAACGGTTTTGTGCGAATCTCGATCGCAGGGCATAAAGCGGGTCCGGAGTCTCCTCCCGACCGGATCACGCGGAAAACGGGCGATTGTTCCTTGCGAATGATCGCCCGCTTTTTTCATCCTTCGGCAAGCCGCAGCGCCCGTCTGACCTGATCGGCGATCACCGCCCGCTGGGCCTCGAAGGGCTGGTCCGACAGCCAGGCCACCTTGCCGCCGATGGCCAGATGCGCATAGCCATGCATGATCGCCCAGACCGCCATCACGTCGCGCCAGCCCGCCTCGGTCGTCAGCGCGTCGCGCCCGCCCACCCGGGCGACGCCATTGACCAGCACGGAGAATCCCGCCTCGGCCGCCTTGGCGAGTTCGGCCGGCTTGTCGCCGCCGCCGCGGCCGCCGAACATGAGCTGAAACAGGGCCGGGTTGTCGATCGCAAAGCGGACATAGCCGATGCCCGCCGCCACCACCTGACCGGCCGCATCGTCCGTTCCGGCCGCATCCGCTCCGGCCGCGGCCTGCTCGGCCTTCATCACCGCCGTCAGCCGGTCGAAGCCGCGCGCGGCGAGCGCGTGCAACAGCGCCGCCAGATCCCTGAAGTGATGGGCCGGCGCGGCATGGCTGACGCCCGCCCGCTTGGCCGTCGAACGCAGCGAAAACCCGTCCTCGCCCTTTTCGATCAGTTCGGCCTCGGCCGCCTCGAGCAGCGCCTCGCGCAACGCGCCATGATGGTAGCGCCTTGATTCCGCGCCGTCTTTCATGCGTTCCATGGGAAATGATATCGCATCGTCATGACACCGTCAAAACGCCGACCGTGTCATTGCGACAATCGAGGCACCACGGATTTGACAGTGACAAGGGGGCAGCCCCCTACCCCGCCAGGAACGCGTCCACCCGGTCCAGCGCCCTTTCGATGTTCTCAAGCGAATTGGCATAGGACACGCGCACGAACCCTTCCCCCAGAACGCCGAAATCCGGCCCCCCGATCAGCGCCACACCGGCTTCCTCCAGAAGGGCACCGGCCAGGTCCTTGGCCTTCCAGCCGGTCGCCGAGATGTTGGGGAAGGCATAGAACGCGCCCTTGGGCGTCGCGCAGGTCACGCCGTCAATGGCATTGAGCCGTTCGACGACGAAGCGCCGGCGCGCGTCGAACGCGGTCATCATTTCGGCCACCGCGTCCTGCGGGCCGTCGATCGCCGCGATCCCGGCATGCTGGCTCGGCGCGTTGACGCAGGACCAGCAATTGACCGCCAGCTTGCGCACCGCGTCGCAAAGCGGTTCGGGCCAGATCGACCAGCCGATGCGCCAGCCGGTCATCGCCCAGGTCTTCGAGAAGCCATTGAGCACGATCAGCCGGTCGCGCAGCGCCGCAAATTCCAAGAGCGAGGTATGCGCCTCGCCTTCATAGGTCATCACGTCGTAGATCTCGTCGGACAGGATCGCCAGGTCGGGGTGATCGGCAAGGCCGGCGACCAGCGCCTCGATCTCGGCGCGCGGGGTGACCCCGCCGGTCGGGTTGGCCGGCGAGTTGACGATCAGCAGCCGCGTTTTCGGCGTGATCAGATCGAGCGTCTCGGCCACCGAAAAGGCAAAGCCGTTCGCCTCGCGCATCGGAACCGGCACCGGCGTCGCCCCCGTCGCCTCGATCATCGACCGGTAGATCGGAAAGCCCGGATCGGGATAGGCGATCTCGGCACCGGGCGCGCCGAACATCATGATCGCGGCGAACATGGCCGGCTTGCCGCCCGGCGTGATCATGATCGCGTCCGGTGCGATCTGCGCGCCGGTCATCGCGTGCACGCGCCGCGCCACGGCCTCGCGCAGGGGCAGGATTCCGGCGGCCGGCGTGTAGCCATGGGCACCGTCGCGAAGCGCCTTAACGGCGGCCTCGACGATGTGTTCGGGCGTTGCGAAATCCGGCTGGCCGATGCCCAGATTGATGATGTCGCGGCCCTCTTGCGCCAGAGCGGTGGCGCGCGCCAGAACGGCGAAGGCGTTTTCCTCGCCGATGCGCTTGAAGAAGGGGGTGATGTCGTGCATGGCTGTCCTCCGCCGCGTGGGGATGCGTCTCCGCCCGCGACTTGTCAAGCAGCAGCCATGATCGACGACCTTTCGCAATGGACGCCCCGCCCGACCCCGACCAATGCCGAGATGACCGGTCGCACGGTGCGTATCGTCCCGTTCGAGCGCGCCGCTCATGAAGACGCGCTTTGGCGGGCCTTCGGCGGGCCGGCGACCAACGATCTGCTCTACCATTTCGGCTGGCCGCACATGGCCTGCGCCGCCGATCTGGGCGCCAGGCTGGCCGATCTTCGCGCCAATGCCGGCTTCGTCACCTGCGTCTTCGTCCATCCCGCGACGGGCCGGGTCATGGGCATGGCGAGCTATATGCGCATCGACGAGACCAACGGCGTGTGCGAGGTCGGCTGCGTGGCCCACGGCGCGGCCATGGCCCGTTCGCCCGCCTCCACCGAGGCGCACTACCTGATGGCGCGGCGCATCTTCGACGAGCTCGACTATCGCCGCTACGAGTGGAAGCTCAACAACGCCAACGCGCCCTCCCACCGCGCCGCGCGCCGCTTCGGCTTCACCTTCGAGGGCGTGTTCCGCCAGCTCGAGGTCAAGCCCTATGGCAATCGCGACACCGCCTGGTATTCCATGCTCGACCGGCAGTGGCCGGTCGCCAGGGCAGCCTTCGAGCGCTGGCTGGAACCTGGCAATTTCGATAGCGCCGGCCGCCAGCGCCGCACGCTGGAATCCATAAGGAGGGACATCCATGCCGGGCAGGCTTGAAGGCAGGATCGCGGTCGTCACCGCGGCGGGACAGGGCATCGGCAAGGCGATCGCCGACAGGTTCGTGGCCGAGGGCGCGACCGTATGGGCCAGCGACCTCGATGCCGACAGGCTGACCGATGCCGCCTATGCCGACGCGCGCCGGCTCGATGTCACCGACACGGCGGCGATCGAGGCCTATGCCGCGCGGATCGGCCCCATCGACGTGCTCGCCAACGTCGCCGGCTGGGTGCATCACGGCACGGTGCTCGACTGCGCCGAGGCCGATTGGGACCGGTCCTTCGACGTCAACGTCAAGTCCGCCCATCGCACGATCCGCGCCTTCCTGCCCGCCCTGCTGGAACGCGCCGAACGCACCGGCCGGACGACGTCGATCATCAATCTGGCCTCGGGCGCGGCGACGCGCGCTCTGCCCAACCGCTACGCCTATGCCGCCTCCAAGGCAGCCATGGTGGCGATGACCAAGGCCGTGGCGATCGATTTCGCCGCAAGGCAGGTGCGCTGCAATGCGATCTCGCCGGGCACGGTGGATTCGCCCTCGCTGCGCGAACGGGTCGCCGCGCTCGGCGAGACGCTGGGCGGCTACGAGATCGCCTGGCAGCAATTCGTCGACCGCCAGCCCATGGGACGGCTGGCGACGCCCCAGGAGATCGCGGCGCTGGCGGTCTATCTCGCCTCGGACGAGGCGGCTTTCGTCACCGGCGCCGACATGCCCGTCGACGGAGGGTTCGGCGCATGATCGATCCGGGCAACGACAGGCCGCCGCGGGGCTATGACCGGGCGACGCTGATCGTCGCCGGGCTGATCTTCGTCGGCTTCGTGCTGCTGCTGTATTTCCTGCCGGTGATCATGACCGCCATCGGCGGCGACAGTCCCTGGCTGGCCGGCCTGGCCATCGCCGCGGTGCTGGTCCTGCCCTTTGCCGGGCTGTGGCTGCGCGGGCGCGCGCGCCGCAACCAGGGGCGGCGCGACTGATCCTCACGGCGCGTTCAGCGCCCCGCCGAGCAGCGCCAGCCCCATGGCGATGATGAGCAGCGCGCCGGCGATCTCGATGCCGTGGCTGACCGGCCCCGACAGCGCCGACGACCCCGAAAGGCGCAGCGCGACGGCCTTGGCGCTCACCGCCAGCGTCGCCAGCAGCGACACGGTGATCGCCGTGCCCAGCGCCATGGCGAAGACCGAGACGATCCCGGCCAACCACAGCCCGTTCAGGAACGCAAAGGTCAGCACCACCAGCCCGCCCGTGCACGGCCGCAGCCCGACCGACATCACCGCGCCAATCGCCCCGCGCCAGTCCATCTGACCCGAGATCCGGTCCGGCGATGGCATGTGCGCGTGCCCGCAGGCCGCGCAGGTCTCGCCTGGCCCGTGCTCATGGGCGTGATCGTGATGATGATCATGGTGATGATGTGCGCCGTGACCATGGCCGACCGCCGCCGCCCCGAGCGCCGCCGGGCGCGGCCGGCGCCAGTGCACGGCGCGCAGCTTGCGCGCCAGCAGCCAGAGCCCGAGCAGCACGACCAGCACATAGGACGAGATTTCGAAGAAGCGCGTCGTGTCGGTCTGCGAGATCGCCATCTGGCGCAGGATCGCAAAGCCGAGCGCGACGATGACGATGGCCGACAGCGCCTGCACGACCGAAGCGGCCAGCGACAGCATGACGCCGCGCCGGAGCGCGGTCTCGTTGGCCAGCATATAGGACGAGATCACCACCTTGCCGTGGCCCGGCCCCGCCGCGTGCAGCACGCCATAAAGAAACGACAGGCCGACCAGCAGCCAGGCGCCCGATCCGCCATCGCGCATCTGCGCGAGCGCGTCGGTCATCAGCCGGTAGAACTCGCGCTGCCGGTCGGCGATCCAGTCGAAGAACCCGGCCAGCGGCCCGCCCGTGGGCGCCGCCGACTGTTCGGCAACCCCGATCCCCAGCGACGACTGCGCGAGCGCCGCTCCGGCCGCGCCGGCCAGCGCCAGCGCGGTCAAGCCGATCAGGGCGGCGGCGCGCCGGGCCGTCACGTGCAGCTCACCTCCATGCGCGTGGCGAAGATCTTCGACCAGTCATTGCCCTCGGGATCGTTGAAGAACGCCTCGGTGAGCGTGTCCTGGTTCTGCGCGATCGCCTCGTCCGGATCGGGGATCACCATCTGGTGGCTGCATCCGGCGGGCGCGTCGATGAGCACCATATTGGCCTCGTCGTAGAAGTCGATGGCCGTGTAGAAGGTCGGATCGTAGACCGCGATCGACGGATTGTCGGCGAGCGCCACGGCCGTGACCGGCTGCGAGGTGAACAGGATCAGCAGTTGCCCGTCGATCATGTCGACGCGCATGTCGGTCACCTCGGCCACCGCGACGTCCTTGCCCTCGACCGTCACCGACTGGAAATAGCCGAACTCGGCGATCGAGCCCGAGACGGTGCGGGCGACCTCTTCGAGTTCGTCCACCTCCAGCGCATTGCTGCCATCGGCATCGAACTCGAACAGCACGGTCGAGGAGAACACCGGATCGAAGCGCCAGACATGGCGCAGCCGGTCGACCATGCCGTCCGGCGTCGCCGTCACCTCGAGCCGTGCCTCGGCGAAGACATGCGGATGGGTATCGGCGCTGGCGGTCAGGCCGGCCATGGCACACGCCGCCAGCAGGGCCCGTTTTGCCGCCTTCGTCATGCGCGCGCGCCCGAAAACCATGATTCCCTTCCCCCCTCGATCTGCGCCATCAGAAGCTGGCCGAATTATGACGGATCGACCTGCTTTGCTTCCGGCCGCGGCGGACAATTGTCCCTGAACCACTCGGCCAGATGGTCGACCAGCGCCCGCACCCGCGCCGGCAGGTAGCGCCGGTGCGGATAGACAGCGTAAATGCCGGCGTCATTGCCCAGAAGTCCCGGCAGCACTTCGACCAGCCGCCCCGCGCTCAGATCGTCATGCACGGTGAAATCGGGCGAGACGACAAAGCCGATATCGGCGAGCGCGGCCATGCGCGCGGCCAGCGGGCTGTTGACCACGATGCGCCCGTCGATCGGCACGGTCGCCGTTCCCCCCTTGGCGTCGCGGTAGACGATCGCATTGCGTCGCCGCGCATTGCTGTCGACGACAAAGGGCAGCCCGGCGAGTGCGGCCGGCTCGTCCGGCGCCCCGTATCGGGCGATCACCGCCGGCGTCGCACACAGCACCAGCCGGAACGGCGACAGCCGGCGCGCGATCAGACCCGAATCCTGAAGCTGCGTGATGCGGATGGCCAGATCGAAGCCCTCTTCGACCAGATCCACGAACCGGTCTTCAAGGCTCATCTCGAGCTTGATGTCCGGATTGGCCACGGCGAAGTCGACGAGCGACTGCCCCATGCCGGCCGCTTCCATGGCGCGCGGCGCCGACAGCCGGATTGCGCCCGACAGCCCGGCCTTCTGATCGCGGATTTCGTCATGCAGGGCATCGAAATCGCGCAGCACGTCGACGACCCGCTTGTAATAGGCGTGTCCCGCCTCGGTCAGCGAGAACTGGCGCGTGGTCCGGTTGAGCAGCAGCACGCCCAGATCGTCCTCCAGCTCGCGCACATATTTCGACAGCAGCGCCTTGGACCGGCCCTGCGCGCGCGCGGCGGCCGAAAAGCCTTCATTGTCGACCACCGCCACATAGGCGCGCATGCGCGTCAAGGCGTCCATCGCGATATCGGCTCCACCGCTTGCATCGGCGGTTTTGTGCCTCCATCGCGGGCCGTTGTCCACCGCCATGCCCTTGACCAAGGTCAAGGCGGCCGCCCATATGCGGCGCCACTATCGGCATGCGCAAACCGGAGAGAACGCAATATGAGCCTTCGCCGCATCCGCCTGGAAATGGCCCGCGAGCCCGCCTTCCCCAACGGCAATCCCAACCGGGGCTACGTGCTGGTGCTGCCGCTCGATGCCGACCACAAGATCGATGCCGCGCAATGGCAGAAGGATCCCTCCGCCTGCACGGTAGAGCGCTTCTGGGACGGCGAGAAGGTCGAGCTGGGCTATCTCGACCGGAACCGCCGCGGCCAGTGGGTCTTCGACTACGACTTCGACGACGACGCCGACGACGAGGAAGGCTTCCGGCTTGGCGAACACGCCTTTCGCGTGGGCGAATATGTCTCCATCGCCGACCATGAAGGCACCATGCACACCTTCACCGTGGTCGCCACCGAACCGGCCTGACCGCGCTTCGGCGCGCCGCGTCGCGCCCCGGCAACACCTTCGCGGCCATTCTTGCGGCACCCGTTTTGCCGGCTTATCGTGCCGGCATGAACAGATTCTACATCCCCGCCGACGAGACCGAGTCGGGGGCGCTGCTGGCGCGCCTGCAGGAAGTCGCGCGCCAGGGACGGACGCACTACGCCCGGCATCTGCTCAAGACGGGGCTCTATGCGGGCCAGGAGAAGATCATCGAAGCGCTTGCCGCCGCCGACGGCCTGACGCCCGGCGAACTGGCGCGCGCGCTCGGCGTGCGGCCGCCGACCATCACCAAGACCATAAGCCGGCTGGAGGAACAGGGTTTCGTCGCGCGACAGGCCTCCAAGACCGACGCGCGCCAGATCGTCGTCAGCCTCACCGAGGCCGGCCACGAGGTCCTCGGCGCCATGAAGAAGGCCGTCGCCAAGGCCGAGAAGCAGGCACTGAAGGGGCTGAAGAAAAAGGAGCGCAAGCAGCTCGAGAAGATCCTCGGCAAGATCGAGGAGAACCTGGCCGAGCGCGCCGCCGGAAAGACCGATCGGCAATCGGCGGATCCGCCGAGCGAGGCGCCCCCCGAACCGATGGCGCAGTAGGGTCTGGCCGGGGCGTCCCGGCTTTACCGGGCCTTTCAATTGGTTTAATGGATTTGAATTCGGTTTAACTCCACTCTTGCCTTTTCAGGGGCATGCAGAAGATCAAGCTCTCCACCATCGGCGAGGCGCTCGGCGTTTCGACGGCCACCGTGTCGCTGGCCCTGCGCGACAGCCCGCTCGTCGCCGATGCGACGCGCGAGAAGGTCAAGGCCTACGCGCTGGAAATCGGCTACATCTACAACCGCCGCGCGGCGAGCCTGCGCACCTCCAAATCCGGCATCATCGGTGTCGTCGTTCACGACATCATGAACCCGTTCTATGCCGAGATCCTGCGCGCCATCGAGATCGAGCTCGACAGGTCGGGCCAGACCTTCCTTCTGTCCAACCATTACGATTCGGTGGACAAGCAGCGCGCATTTCTCGAAACGCTCATGCAGCTTGGCGCGGACGGCGTGATCATGTCGCCGGCGATCGACACCCCGCCCGGCGATATCGAACTGGGCATCAAGAACGGTCTGCCCTTCGTGTTCGTCGCCCGTTCGGTGGACGGGGCGGACGTGCCGGTTTTCCGCGGCGACGACGCCTATGGTATCGGACTGGCGACCAATCATCTGATTTCGCTGGGCCATGAGCGGATCGCCATGATCGGCGGCACCGACAAGACCTCGACCGGCCGCGACCGCTATCGCGGCTATGTCGAGGCGATGGCAAGGGCGGGGCTGAAGGTGCGCCCGCAATGGCGCATCGCCGGCCCGCGCACCAAGGCGGCCGGCTTCGAGGCGGCGAGCGCGTTTCTGGCCTTGCGCGACAAGCCGACGGCGGCGGTGTGCTGGAACGACATGGTCGCCATCGGGTTGATGAACGGGATCGCCCGCGCCGGGCTGACGCCGGGCGTCGATATTTCCGTGACCGGCTATGACGATCTGGAGGAAGCCTCCATTGCAACGCCGGCCCTGACGACGGTATGGAACGGCCAGCGCGATGTCGGCCGCCAGGCCGCGCGCGCTTTGCTCGACCGCATCGAGGGCAAGCGCTCCCTTGGCGGGCATCTCGAGCTGATCAAGCCCGAACTGCACGTGCGTCAGTCGACGTCGCAACCGCCGGAGAACCGCTGATGGCCTCGCACACCGCTCCCGCCCGGATCCTTGTCAGCCGCAAGGGTCACGGGCCGACCCGCGACCGTCTGCTCTCCGAATTCGACACCATCATCGCCGATCCCGACGAGGTGCCGCAGCTCAGCCCGCAGGACCGGGCCTCGATCACCGGCTTTGCCTGCCTGTTCGTTTCGGCGCGTGCCGAACTGATCGACGCCCTTCCCAACCTTCAGATCATCGCCAGCTTCGGTGTCGGCTACGACAATGTCGATGCGGCCCATGCCGCGCAGAAGGGGATCATGGTCACCCACACCCCGCACGTTCTTGATGACGAGGTCGCCGACACCGCCATCGGCCTGCTGATCAACACCGTCCGCGAACTGCCGCGCGCCGAAACCTGGCTGCGTCAGGGCGACTGGGTTGCAAGGGGCCCCTATCGGCTGACCCCGCTGACGCTGCGCAACCGCACGGTGGGCATTTTCGGCCTCGGCCGCATCGGCCTCGCCGTCGCCCGGCGCCTTGAGGGCTTCGACCTCGACATCCACTATCACAACCGCTCCCGGCGCGACGATGTCGCCTACACCTATCACGGCTCGCTCGCCGATCTGGCCGAGGCCTGCGACACGCTGATCAGCGTTGCGCCCGGCACGCCGCAGACCCACCACGCCATCGATGCGGACATTCTCGGCCGGCTCGGGCCTGACGGCGTGCTGATCAATGTCGGGCGCGGTTCGGTGGTCGACGAGGCGGCGCTGATCGCCGCGCTGTCCGACCGCACCATCGCCGCCGCCGGGCTCGACGTCTTCGAGGTCGAACCGAACGTGCCGCGGGCGCTGATCGACGCACCCAATGCATGCCTTCTGCCGCACGTCGCCTCTGCCTCGGTGCACACGCGCACCGTCATGGGCGATCTGGTCGTCGACAATCTGTCGGCCTGGTTCGGCACCGGCAAGGCGCTCACACCGGTGCCCGAGACCCGGCATCTGCAGCCGTGAACCGGCGCCGGCGCGGTTAGCGCGCCATTAACCTTGCCCGTTCATCATGGCGCCATTGCATCGTTCGGGAGTATCCCAATGCAGATTGGCCCCACGCAATGGCTCAACATTGCGGCCGTCGCCGGCATCGGCGCGATGATGGTCGCGGTCTCGCTCGATCACACCGCCGGACGCGGCAGCGCCTACGGGATCGACGACATCATTACCGGATCGATCTCGGGCGGCAACGGCATCGACAACGACCAGTTCATGGCGATCGACCACCTCACCGACCGCACCTGCATCTTTTCCCTGCATCGCGCCGAAGGCTATGACGTTCACCGCATCGAGCCCGGACTTGCCTGCGCGGAGCTGGGCGAGGCATTCGCGCGTGCCCGCACCTGGCAGGAAAACCGCCGCGGCACCGTCGCGATAACCGACCATCGCGGCAAGACGCTGATGCGGCTTGCCCGCGGCGACGGTTTTGCCTGGGAGGTCGTCGAGCCGCGCGGAGTGCAGGTCTCGCTTTCGGCCTACTGAGCCGCCGACCGCAGCCCGCCGGCGAAGTCCCGCACCGCCGCGCCGAATGCCTCGAACAGCTTTCGCGAGGGCGCATCGCTTGCGGCCCAGTATTCGGGATGCCACTGCACGCCGAGCGCGAAGGCTCGCGCATCGGCAACCGAGACCGCCTCGATCGTGCCGTCCTCGGCCGTCGCCTCGACCGTCAGCCCGGGCGCGAGCACGTCGATCCCCTGCCGGTGCAGCGAGTTGACCCTGACCGGCGACTCGCCGATCACCTGCGCCAGCGCGCCGCCCGGCACCGGCGTGACCTCGTGGACCAGCCGGAACCGCTCGTCCTGGCTCTCGCTCTGCGGCGCGCGATGATCGGCCCGGCCCTCCAGCTCCTGGATCTCTGCGGCGATGGACCCGCCCAGCGCGACGTTGAGTTCCTGAAAGCCCCGGCAGATGGCGAACAGCGGCATGCCCGCCGCGAGCGCGCCGCGCACCAGTGCCAGCGCCGTTGCGTCGCGATCGACATCGAACGGCTCATGGCGCGCGGTCGGCGCGATGCCATAGCGTTCCGGATGCACATTTGTCTTCGACCCCGTCAGCATGACGCCGTCGAACCGGGCCAGAAGGTGCGCAACGTCGATATCCTCGCCGAAGGCCGGCACCAGCACAGGCACCACCCCGGCCACCGCCAGCGCGGCGCGAAGATAGGGTTCGGGCGCGGCGTGCCAGCGATAGCGTTCCAGTTCGCGCACATCGCAGGCGACGGCGACGACGGGCTGCATGATTTCCTCCAATGGTCGGAACGGTTCACCGTGCAGCGTTTGCCGGGCGAACGACGCTTTCTAGCGCGATGGCGGCGCGTGCGGCAAGAGGGCGCGACACGGTCTGGCGGCCGGCTTTACTGGCGGCGTCCAAGTGGCGAAAAAAATTGACCACTTTTCCGCCGACCAGTGGACAGCCCCATCGAAAGCTGTAATCTGGCCAGCAGTTGAAGCGGGCCTGTCCGGTACGGCCAGCCTCGACTGTCTGTGTTTACGGGAGGATCACATGGATCGTCGTTCATTTATGAAGAAGGCCGGCGTCGCCGGCGCCGGCGCGGCTGCCGCCAGCACCCTTGCGGCACCGGCCATTGCCCAGTCCATGCCGAAGATCACCTGGCGGTGCACGTCCGGTTTTCCGAAGGCGCTCGACACCATTTACGGTGCGGCCGAGGTCTTTGCCGACGCCGTCAGCGAGATGACGGACGGCAATTTCACCATCCAGGTCTTCGCCGCCGGCGAGATCGTCGGCATGCCCGAGGCGCTCGATGCGACCCAGAACGGCACGACCGAGATGACGCACACCGCGTCCTACTATTACTGGGGCAAGGACCCGACCTTCGCCTTCGGCACGGGCGTGCCCTTCGGGCTGAACGCGCGCATGACCAATGCCTGGCTCTATGAGGGCGAGGGCATGGACCTGCTCAACGAGTTCTACAAGGACTACAACATCATCGGCTTCCCGAACGGCAATACGGGTGCGCAGATGGGCGGCTGGTTCCGCAACGAGATCAACACGCTCGAGGACATGCAGGGCCTGAAGTTCCGCATCGGCGGCTTCGGCGGCGCGATCATCGAGAAGATCGGCGTTGTCCCGCAGGGCCTGCCCGGCGGCGACATCTATCCCGCGCTCGAGCGCGGCACGATCGATGCGGCCGAGTTCGTCGGTCCCTATGACGACGCCAAGCTGGGCTTCAACAAGGTCGCCGACTACTACTACTATCCCGGCTGGTGGGAGGGCGGCGTCGCCCTGATGAACATGATCAACCTGGACAAGTGGAACGAGCTTCCGCCCGTCTACCAGGCGATCGTCAAGAACGCTTCGGCCCTTGCCAACTCGACCATGATGGCCCGCTACGACAAACTCAACCCGCAGGTGCTCAAGCAGCTTGCCGCCACCGGCACGCAGCTTCGTCCCTACAGCCAGGAAATCCTGGAAGCGTGCTTCAATGCGGCCGCGGAGACCTATGCCGAGATCGGCGCCGAGAACGAGTGGTTCAAACGCGTCCATGACAGCTATATGGGCTACCGCAAGGACGCCTATCTGTGGATGCAGCTGTCGGAGTACAATTTCGACACCTTCCTCATGCTGCAGCAGCGCGCCGGCCGCCTCTGAGGCGCCAGCGCTCTGGCCAACGCGAACCCGGGATGTTTCATCCCGGGTTTTTTCGCGCCCGCCTCCCCCTTGAGGGGAGGCACGAGAAGCAACCTTCGGGCTCGGCCCGAAGGGCAGCTGATCGGGTGGGGGTGACAATGGAGCACGATGGTCAGCTTTAACCCCCACCCGGCTCTGTCTCGCTTCGCTCGACAATCGCCGACCTCCCCTCAAGGGGGAGGTGGGGCGACCCTAGGCCAGCCCCGCCGCTTCTTTGGCGAGCGCCGTGATGCGGTCCCAATCGCCGCCCTGAACCGCATCGCCCGGCGCGACCCAGGAACCGCCCACGCAGATGACGTTCGAAAGGCCGAGATAGTCGGCCGCATTGGTCGCCGAAACGCCGCCCGTGGGGCAGAAGCGCACCCCGGCAAAGGGCGAGGCCAGCGATTTCAGATAGCCCACCCCGCCGGACTGCTCGGCCGGAAAGAACTTCAGCAGCCAATAGCCTTCCTCGAGCGCCGCCATGATCTCGCTGGGCGTCGACGCACCGGGCAGCAGCGGGACCGCGCTGCCGCGCGCCGAATCGGCCAGTTCCGGCGTGAAGCCCGGCGACACGGCAAAGCGCGCGCCGGCGGCGACAACCTGTTCGTAGTGTTCGGTGTTGAGCACCGTGCCGGCGCCGACGATCGCCTGCGGCACCTTTGCGGCGATCCTGCCGATGGCGTCGACCGCCGCTTCGCTGCGCAGCGTGATCTCCACGGCCGGCAGCCCCCCGGCCGCCAGGGCGCGCGCCAGCGGCACCGCCTTTTCGGCGTCCTCGATCACGATCACGGGGATGACGGGCTGGCCCGTCAGGATCGGCAACAATGTGTCGGTGTTCTGGGTCATGTCGGTCTCGTGCGGCGCTGGGTTCGGCCCGCCCTTAGATCGGATCGCCATGGCCTGTCCACCGGCAAGGCCGGCTTCGGTCAACCGAGCCGCCGCCCGATCCATGGAAGTACGGCCAGAAGACCCTGGATGTTTCGCCACAGGGCACGCGGCCAGCCCGGCCTTGCCAGGGCCCGATGCAGCGCACCGGCCGATCGCGGCCCGTAAACCCCGTCGACCGCAAGTCCGGCCCGGCGCTGAAACGCGCGCAGCGCGGCCTCGGTCCTTGGACCGAACGCGCCGTCGGCGGCCAGCGGGAAGCCGGCGGCGGTCAGCTTGCGCTGCAGGTCGGCCACGCCCGGGCCGTTGTCGCCGCTGCGCAGCACGGCCGGCGATCCGGCGGGCGCATCATGGCCACGATAGCGCGCATGGGCCGCCGCGAGCCGCGCGTCGTACCGGTTGCGCCGCCAGGCCGGCCCGTTATAGCGGCGCGCAAAGCCGGCCCAGTCGCGCGTCTGCAGCAGCGGCAGCAGCCGGTTGACCCGCATGAAGCGCACCATGAGCGCCAACTGGCCTTCAACGCCGCTGCGCGCTTCGCGCACCATCGCCTCGACCGAGGCATAGCCGAGCGCCTGCCAGTGCGCGCCCATCACCTGACCGATGCCCCAGGACACCGATTGCAGCGCCGCCGCCCGGTCGATGGCGCAGGCCTTGTCGAGCAACCGCCAGCGCCCGGCCTGATCGCGCGGGTTCTTTACCGCGCCCGCGCGCGGCGAGGCGAGCCCGGCCCGCCGCGCCGCCGCGCGCTTGTCGCCAGTCAGCAGCCGGTCGAAATAGTGACCCTCGAATCGGATCAGCGGTTCGGCGCGCCCGTCGATCCGGGCGAAGGCGCGCCCGCCGCTTTCGACCGCCGCGACCGCCTTGAGCGCGGCCGGCTCGATGCCGTAGGCGCGCGCCACGTTCTCGATCTGTCGCAATGTCTCCGGCGAAAATCTTGGCACTGGCATGACCCTCGTTTCCTCGGTGCCAGTATGCGACTGCCGCCGACGCGTTCGATAATTCTGGTCCATGCGCCGACCTTTGCGCCACGCCTCCAGGTGGTCTAGTTATGGGCGATGACCGAGGATCGTGACCCGATTGTCGTCGCCGCGCTCTACCATTTCGCCCGGCTCGACCGCTTCGAAAGCCTGCGCAAGCCGTTGGCCGAACTGTGCTGCAAGGCCGGCCTGAAGGGCACGCTGCTGCTGGCCTCCGAGGGCATCAACGGCACGGTGGCCGGCCCGCGCGCCGGCATCGATGCAATGCTCGCCTTCCTGCGGGCGCAGCCCGAATTCGCCGGGCTCGAACACAAGGAAAGTTATGCACCGAACATGCCGTTCTACCGGCTCAAGGTGCGGCTGAAGAGCGAGATCGTGACCATGGGCGTGCCGGACACCGACCCCACGCAGATCGTCGGCACCTATGTCGCGCCCGACGAGTGGAACGCGCTGATCGCCGATCCCGACACCATCGTCATCGACACGCGCAACGATTACGAGGTGAAGGTCGGCACCTTCGAGGGCGCGGTGAACCCCGAAACGGCCAGCTTCCGCGAATTTCCCGACTGGGTGCGACGCAACGAGAACCGGCTCAGAGGCAGGAAGATCGCCATGTTCTGCACCGGCGGCATTCGCTGCGAAAAGGCCACCGCCTTTGTCCGCTCGCTGGGTCATGACGATGTCTTTCACCTCAAGGGCGGCATCCTGAAATATCTGGAGACCGTGCCCGAGGCCGAAAGCACCTGGCGGGGCGAGTGTTTCGTCTTCGACGAGCGCGTCTCGGTCGGCCACGGGCTCGCGCCCGGCCACCACCGGCTGTGCCGCGCCTGCCGCCATCCGCTCTCGCCCCAGGACATGCGCTCGGCGCATTTCCGAAACGGCGTGCAATGCCCCCATTGCGTCGGCAAGTTCAGCGACGACGACCGCGCGCGCTTTGCCGAACGACAGCGCCAGGTCGACCTCGCCCGCGCCCGCGGCGCGCGCCATATCGGCGCCGAACCGGCCGCCGAGGACTGATCCGGCTCAGGTCACCGCGTTGCGCCGATGGAATTCGGGCCTGTCCCAGGCGCGTTCGCGCAGGATCGTCTCGAGTTCGCCCGCCGCCCGGGCCACCTCAGCAAAGCTGTTGTAGAGCGGCGCGAAGCCGAAACGCACAATGTCCGGCGCGCGCATGTCGCCGATCACCCCGCGCGCGATCAGCGCCTGCATCACCGGATAGGCGTGCTCGTGCCGCCAGGAGACATGGCTGCCCCGTTCGGCCGCTGCACGGGGCGTGGCCAGCGTCAGCCCCGCCTGCGCCGCAAAACCGTCCACACAGTCGATGAAGAACTGCGTCAGCCTGGCCGACTTGTCCGCGATCGCGGCCAGATCGGCGTTGTCGAACACATCGAGCGAGGCATCGAGCGCGGCCATCGACAGGACCGGCGGCGTGCCCACGCGCAGCCGGTCGATGCCGTCGGCCGGCCGGTAGTCGAGATCGAAGGCGAAGGGCGCGGCATGGCCGAACCATCCGGCGAGCAGCGGGTCGATCGCCTGCTGATGGCGCTCGGCGACATGATAGAAGGCGGGCGCGCCAGGCCCGCCATTGAGATATTTGTACCCGCAGCCCACCGCGAAATCGGCACCGCATGCATCGAGCGCCACCGGAAAGGCGCCGGCCGAATGCGCCAGATCCCAGATCGCCAGCGCCCCTTGCGCATGGGCCAGTTCGGTCAGTGCGGCCATGTCGTGCTTGCGGCCGGTGCGGTAATCGACCTCGGTGAGCATGACGATGTCGACCCGGTCGTCGATCGCCTCTGCGACCTCTTCGGGCTCGACGAGGCGCAACCGGACGCCATCGAACCGGCCGGCCAGCCCCTGCGCGACATAAAGATCGGTTGGGAAGTTGCCCGTGTCGGAGAGGATCGTCGCATCGCCCCCCTTCAGCGAGATCGCCGCCGACAGCACCTTGAACAGGTTGACCGAGGTGGAATCGCCGGCCCGCACCGTGCCCGGCGCCGCGCCGATGAGACGCGCGATGCGCGCGCCGATGCGCGCGGGCAGATCGGCCCAGCCATCGCGGTTCCAGGCGGTGATCAGATGTTCGCCCCAGGCCGTGTCGACCGTCTCGCGCACGCGGGCGCGTGCCGATTTCGTAAGCGGTCCCAGCGAGTTGCCGTCCAGATAGACAAGGTTGGCGGGCAGATCGAACCGGTTGC
Organism: Roseitalea sp. MMSF_3546; assembly: GCF_030732865.1. Taxonomy (GTDB): domain Bacteria; phylum Pseudomonadota; class Alphaproteobacteria; order Rhizobiales; family Rhizobiaceae; genus Roseitalea. The sequence goes on along the minus strand of NZ_JASHKB010000002.1, from coordinate 100,672 downwards.
GCATCGGCGCCAGCGGGTCGGCCCCATCGAGTTCGCGCGCGCGCCTTGCGATGTCGTCAGTCATGGTCGATTGTCCCTCGCCTTGCGACCGAAATCATGGGATCGACATAGCACGCATGACCGCCGCCGCAACCATCGCCGCCCGCGCCCGCCTTCGGGCCGATGCGCACCCCGCTTCGCCGCGCATGCAGCGCTCGGTCGGCGCCGGCCGCATCGCCGTCAAGGCGGGCGCGGATGGCCGCACGCGACTTGCGGCGCTGTACCAGAAGGCCAATGCGAAGATCCGCGTGCCGCGCCAGCACCATGGCCGGCTCGAGGCGGTGCTGATCAACACCGCCGGCGGGCTGACCGGCGGCGATCGGCTGAACTGGGACGTGGCGGCCGGCGCGGGCACCCATGCGGTGATCACCACCCAGGCCTGCGAGCGGATCTACAGGGCTGCAGGCGGCGTGGCGCGCCAGCGCACGGCGATCACCGTGGACGATGGCGCCCGGATCGACTGGCTGCCCCAGGAGACGATCGTGTTCGACCGCGCCGCGCTTGCCCGCACCATCGCCGTCGACCTCGCCCCATCGGCGACCTTCACCGGCATCGAAACGCTCGTGTTCGGCCGCAAGGCGATGCGCGAAACGGTGCACGAGGCCTTCGTTCACGATCGCTGGCGCATCGCGCGCGCCGGCCGCCTCGTGCATGGCGACGATGTGCGCATTGATGGCGCGATCGCGCCGCTGCGCTCCGCGCCGGGGCTGTTCGCCGGCTGCGACGCCATGGCCTCGATCGTCCATTGCGCCCGGCTCGACGAGGAGCAGTGGGCGGCGCTGGCACAGGACCTACGCGCCCGGCTGGACCCGCTTCTGGCCGAAAGGCCGGGCGCGCAGGGCGGCGTCAGCGCCTTTGCCGGCAAGTGCGTTGTGCGCCTCATCGCGGCCGATTCCTATGCCCTGCGGCCGCTCACGCGCGCCGCGCTCGACGCGTTGCGCGGTGCGACCCCGCTGCCGGCTGTCTGGCACAGCTGATCGCCGTCATGGCAAGCAATACGCAACGGGTCTGATCTACCCTGCAGGCACGATCGCGGAAGAGAGCGCGCCATCATGAAGATCCTCGTCACCGGCGGCGCCGGCTATATCGGCACGCACACCTATGTCGCGCTGCGCGAGGCAGGCCACGAACCGGTGATCCTCGACAGTTTCGTCAACGCCTCCGCGCGCGCCATCGACCGGCTCGGCCAGCTCTTCCAGGATCGGCCGACCCTGATCGAGGGCGACATTCGCGATCGGCCCACGCTAGAAAGGGCGCTGCGCGATCACGGCTGCGAGGCGGTGATCCATTTCGCCGGCCTCAAGGCGGTCGGCGAAAGCATGGCCGAGCCGTTGCGATATCACGAATTCAATGTCGGCGGTTCCGAGCGGTTGTTGAGCGCGATGGCCGAGACCGGCGTCAGGAAGCTGATCTTTTCCTCCTCGGCGACCGTCTACGGCACGCCGCAGCAATTGCCGATCCCCGAGGACCACCCGCTCGGCGCGCAGAGCGTCTACGGCCAGACCAAGCTGATCGTCGAGAACATGCTGCGCGCGCTGCGTGCGTCCGATCCGGCCTGGTCGATCGCCATCCTGCGCTATTTCAACCCGGTCGGCGCCCACCCCTCGGGGCTGATCGGCGAGGACCCGGCCGACATTCCCAACAACCTCATGCCCTTCATCAGCCAGGTCGCGGTCGGACGCCGGCCGCATCTGACCGTGTTCGGCGACGACTATCCGACGGCCGACGGCACCGGCGTGCGCGACTACATCCATGTGTGCGATCTGGCCGAGGGCCATGTCGCCGCGCTCGGCCTGCTGGATGCGCCGCGCTGCGAGGCGATCAATCTGGGCACCGGCACGGGCTATTCGGTGCTCGACATGGTGGCCGCCTTCGAGGCGGCGAGCGGCCGCCCGATCCCCTATGAAATCGCGGCGCGCCGGCCGGGCGACATCGCCACCTGCTATGCCGACCCAAGCCGTGCCCGCGAGCTCATGGGCTGGACGGCGCGGCGCGATCTTGCCGCCATGTGCGCGGACAGCTGGCGCTGGCAGTCGCGCAATCCGGCGGGCTACGCCGAAGCATCGGCCGACTGAGGCGCAGCCAACCGGCAGCCGATGGCGCAGGCCATCACTCGCAGACGTCCAGCGACTTGATGAAGGCCCGAAGCTCAGGCCCGAGCGTGTCATTGGCGAGCCCAAGCGCGATATTGGCGCTCAGAAAGCCAAGCTTCGAGCCGCAATCATAGGTCTCGCCTTCGAACGGCACGCCGTGAAAGGGCTGTTGCGCCATCAGATCGAGCATGGAGTCGGTGAGCTGGATTTCGCCGCCCGCCCCGGTCTGATGCCGGCCGAGCAGGTCCATGATCGCCGCATCGAGAATGTAGCGTCCGTTCATGAAATAGTTCGACGGTGCCGTGCCCTTTTCGGGCTTCTCCACCATGCCGGTGATCTCGAACGAGCCGTCCTCATGGGTCTCGCCCATCGAAACGATGCCGTATTTGTGCGCCTCCTCGGGCGCGCAGGCCTCCACCGAGACGATGTTGCCGCCGCGTTTTTCATGCACCGCGACCATCTGCGACAGGCAGCCCGGATCGCCCGTCATCACCATGTCGGGCAGCAGCACGGCAAACGGCTCGCTGCGGTCGATCAGCGCCCGTGCGCACCAGACCGCATGGCCAAGGCCCAGCGCCTGTTGCTGGCGCGTGTAGCTGACCTGGCCGGCCTGCGGCAGGTCGGCGCGCAGTCCGGCCAGCGCCTCGGTCTTGCCGCGCTGTTCGAGCGTGGTCTCCAGCTCGAACTGGTGGTCGAAGTGGTCCTCGATGACATGCTTGTTGCGGCCGGTCACGAAGATGATGTGCTCGATGCCGGCGGCCTGTGCCTCCTCGACCGCGTATTGCACCACGGGCTTGTCGACCACGGTGAGCATCTCCTTGGGCACGGCCTTGGTGGCCGGCAGGAAACGGGTGCCGAGGCCGGCGACGGGGATGACGGCTTTGCGAATGGTCTGGGTCAAGATGGTGCCTCTTACAGATTGCGCCGCAGCCCTTATGCCAAGCGCCGGCAACCCAATGCAAATCCTTCCGCCCGGTTCCGACCCGCGGGGCCGGCCAACCGGTGCGACACCGCGCCACAGACCCGTTCTGAGCCGTTTTGACCACGGTCAAGTGACACCGGACCAGGCCCGGCTATCAACGAGAACACGTGCAACGGAACTGACATGTCCGGTCGCCCCGTCATGCCGTTGCGTGCCGCGGCACGGCGGAGTTTCCGCCGCAGCTTGGTTTTGCCTGCACGAAAGGACCACGGTCATGGCCCAGCGCTGGCACGACCAGCCCCACGAAACCGCGCTGGAGGCGCTTCGCACGAGGGCCGAGACCGGCCTGGATGCCGGCGAGGTCGAGCGTCGTCGCCGCGCCCACGGCGCCAACCGGCTGCCCGAGCCCAGACGCGCCGGGCCGCTGGTGCGCTTTGTCCGGCAGTTTCACAACCTGCTGATCTACGTGCTTCTGGGCGCCGGTTCCGTCACCGCGCTGCTCGGCCATCTCGTGGACACGGTCGTCATCCTTGCCGTTGTGATGGTCAATGCGCTCATCGGCTTCATCCAGGAAGGCAAGGCCGAAAGCGCCCTCGCCGCCATTCGCAACATACTGGCACCGCAGGCCACCGTGCTGCGCAATGGCCGCCGGCAGACCGTTGCCAGTGACCAGATCGTGCCCGGCGACATCGCGATCATCGAGGCCGGCGACCGGGTGCCCGCCGACATCCGCCTGATCGAGGCGCGCGGCCTGCGCATCGAGGAAGCCGCGCTCACCGGCGAATCCGTCGCCGTCGAGAAGGCCAGTGGCGCCGTTGCGGCCGATGCGCCGCTTGGCGACCGGCGCTCCATGGCGTTTTCGGGCACCATGGCCGCCGCCGGCCAGGGCCGCGGCGTCGTCGTCGCCACCGGTCCACAGACCGAGATTGGCCGCATCAGCGGCATGATCGCCCGCGTGGAATCGACCCAGACGCCGCTGCTCCGGCAGATGACGGTGTTCGCCAAATGGCTGACCGGTTTCATCCTGGCGTTCTGCCTGCTGATCCTGGCCTTCGGCCTGACGCTTGGCGGTTATGGCTTCACCGAATTGTTCATGGCGCTGGTCGGCCTGGCGGTCGCCGCCATTCCCGAGGGGTTGCCGGCGATCCTGACGGTCACGCTGGCCATCGGCGTGCAGGCCATGGCGCGCCGCAACGCCATCGTCCGGCGCCTGCCGGCGATCGAGGCGCTGGGATCGGTCTCGGTGATCTGTTCGGACAAGACCGGCACGCTCACCCGCAACGAAATGACGGTTGCGCGCGTGGCCACGGCCAATCACGCCTATCGCGTCACCGGCACCGGCTATGCCCCCCATGGCGGCTTCGTGCTGGGCGAGGCGGAGGCACGACCGGCCGACCATCCGGTGCTGACCGAGCTTGCGCGCGCCGCGCTTTTGTGCAGCGAGGCCGAACTCGTCCAGGCGGACGAAAACTGGTCCGTGCTCGGCGACCCGATGGAAGGGGCCCTGCTCGCGCTGGCCGGCAAGGCCGGTTTCGACGCCGAAACCGAGCGGCGCAGGGTTCCGCAGACCGATGCCATTCCCTTCGATGCCGAACACCGCTTCATGGCGAGCCTGCGCCACGATCACCAGGGCCGGTCGCACATCTGGGTCAAGGGCGCGCCGGAGCGGATCCTTGCGATGTGCCGCACCCAGCGCGTCAGCGACGGCGGCAGCGCGCCGATCGATGCGGATTACTGGCGCGGCCAGGCCCAGGCCATTGCCGAGGAGGGCATGCGCGTTCTCGCCATCGCCGCCAAGCCCACCCATGGCGATCACGGCGAACTGCACTTTGCCGATGTCGACGCCGACCTGACCTTGCTCGGCCTTGTCGGCCTGATCGATCCGCCGCGCGAGGAGGCGGTCGCCGCGGTCCGGCAATGCCGGGCGGCGGGGATCCGGGTGAAGATGATCACCGGCGACCATGCCGGCACGGCGGCGGCCATCGCCGGTCAACTCGGCCTCGGGAACACGTCGGAGGTGCTCGAGGGCGCCGGAATCGGCGCGCTCGACGACCAGGCGCTGCGCGAGGCGGCCGCGCGCGTCGATGTCTTCGCCCGCACGAGCCCGGCGCACAAGCTGCGCCTCGTCAACGCGTTGCAGCAGGCCGGCCATGTGGTCGCCATGACCGGCGACGGCGTCAATGACGCACCCGCGCTCAAGCGGGCCGATATCGGCATCGCCATGGGCCGGAAGGGCACCGAGGCGGCAAAGGAGGCCGCCGAGATCGTGCTCGCCGACGACAATTTCGCAACCATCGCCGCGGCGGTGAAGGCCGGCCGCACCGTCTACGACAACCTCAAGAAGGCGATCGTCTTCCTGCTGCCGGTCAATGGCGGGGAATCGCTGTCGCTGGTGGCGGCGATCCTGCTCGGCCTGACCCTGCCGATCACGCCGCTGCAGATCCTGTGGGTCAACATGGTCTCCTCGGTCGTGCTGGCCATGACGCTCGCCTTCGAGCCCTCCGAGCGAGGCGTGATGGCGCGCGCGCCACGCCCCGCATCCGAGCCGATTCTTTCAGGCTTCGTGCTGTGGCGGGTCGGGTTCGTTTCGGTCCTGTTCATGGCCGGCATATTCGGCAAGTTCGCCCTCGCCCAGGCCCAGGGCGCCTCGGTCGCCCAGGCGCGGACCATCGCCGTCAACACGCTCGTGGCCATGGAGATCTTCTATCTGTTCTCGGTGCGCTACCTGCACGCGCCCTCGCTGACCCTGCGCGGCCTGCTCGGCACGCGGCCGGTGCTGATTGCCGTTGCCGCCGTTGCGGCGCTGCAGTTTTTGTTTACATATGCGCCGTTCATGGAGGCGTTCTTCGACACCCGGCCCTTGACGGTCGTGCAAGGCTTGCAGATCGTCGCAATCGGTCTGGCCGTCCTGACCATCCTCGAACTGGAAAAGCGCGGCGTGCGCGCCTGGCGCGACCGCCGGGCGGCGCCGTCGCAGGGCCGGTCGCTCGAAGCAAGGGGCTGAGCGTTCATGGCGGAAGCCATCACCGACTACATCTTCTACGAGATCGCCGCGCTGCTGGTGCTCGCCGCGGCCGTCGGCTTTGTCGGCCTGATGCTGCGCCAGCCGCTGATCGTCTCGTTCATCGCGGTGGGGATCATCGCCGGCCCGTCCGTTCTCAACATCGCGCGCTCGGACGAATATATCGATCTTCTGGCCGAACTGGGCATCGCGGTCCTGTTGTTCCTGGTCGGGCTCAAGCTCGATCTCAAGCTGGTACGCACGCTCGGCCCCGTGGCGCTGATGACCGGGCTGGGCCAGGTGATCTTCACCACGATCTTCGGCTTCCTGATCGGGCTCGCGCTCGGCCTTGGTGCGATAACGAGCCTTTACATCGCCGTCGCGCTGACCTTCTCGTCGACCATCATCATCGTCAAGCTGCTGTCGGACAAGCGCGAGATCGATTCGCTGCATGGGCGCATCGCGCTTGGCTTTCTCATCGTTCAGGACATCGTCGTCGTGGTCGCCATGATCGTGCTGTCGGCGCTCGGCGTTGGCGCCCAGGGCGATGCCGGCTTCGCCGAAATCCTCGGCGTGTTCGGCTATGGCGCGCTGATGCTGGTCGCCGTCGGCCTGTTCATCCGCTTTCTTGCCAACCCGCTCACCGAGCGGCTGTCGCGCGCGCCCGAACTGATGATCTCCTTCGCGATCGGCTGGGCCGCGCTTCTGGCCGCGCTCGGGCATTATTTCGGCTTCGGCAAGGAGCTGGGCGGCCTGCTCGCCGGCGTGTCGCTCGCCTCCACGCCGTTCCGCGACGCGATCGCGGCGCGGCTGGCGAGCCTGCGCGACTTCCTGCTCCTGTTCTTCTTCATCGCGCTGGGCGCGTCGCTCGACCTGGGCGTGCTGGGCGCCTCGGTCGGCGCGGCGCTGGTCTTCTCGGCGTTCGTGCTGATCGGCAATCCGCTGATCGTTCTCGCCATCATGGGGGCGATGGGCTATCGCAAGCGCACCGGCTTTCTGGCCGGGCTCACCGTCGCGCAGATTTCCGAGTTCTCGCTGATCTTCATGGCCATGGGCGTGACCATCGGGCATGTGACCGAACCGGCGCTGGGGCTCGTCACCCTGGTCGGGCTGATCACCATCGCCGCCTCGACCTACATGATCACCTGGTCGCACCAGCTCTATGGCCGCCTCGAGCCGCTGCTGGGCCCGTTCGAGCGGCGCGGCGCCGGCACGAAGGAAGACGACTGGCACCCCGATGCGGCGGGCTATGACGCCGTCGTGTTCGGCCTGGGTCGCTATGGCCTGGCCATCGCCCAGGAACTCGACAGCGCCGGCATGCGCGTGCTGGGCATCGACTTCAACCCGGTCGCCGTGCGCCAGGCACGCGCGCAAGGCTTCGACACGCTGTTCGGAGATGCCTCCGACCCCGAATTCATCGCCCATCTGCCGCTGGCGCGCACGCGCTGGGCGGTCTCCGCCGTGCCCGAGCACGACACCGGCGTCACCCATGACGACCCGCGCCGCTCGCTGATCCATTCGCTGCAGCAGGTCGGATTCGCCGGGCGCATCGCGGTCGCCGTGCACAGCCACGAGACCGCCGCCCGGCTTCGGCAGGCCGGTGCCGATCTCGTGCTGATGCCCTATCGCGACGCCGCATCGCAAGCGGCGAGCCTGGTGATGAGCGTCGAACAGCCGCCGGCGCGCGATGCGGCGCCCGCGCCCGAACAGGGCGAGCCCGCCTGATGCCCGCCCCCGCGCATTTTGCGAGCATTCTGGCCGTGTGCAGCGGCGACGAGGGTGACCGCGCCCTTCTGGCACGCGCCGCCGAGCTGGCCGGGGCCCACAATGCGCGCCTGACTGTCCTCGCCCTCGTGCCGGCGGGCCGCGAGCTCGACCGCCTGGCGCGCCATGCCGGCGTCAGCGCCGGGCACATCGCCGAGCGCATGGGCGCCGATGCACGATCGAAGGCAGAGACGGCGGTCCGCGCGCTCGACCTGTCGGCCCGGATCACCGCCCGCGTCGGCCGGCCCTTCTACGAGATCATCCGGCAGGTCATCGACGATGGCCACGACCTCGTCATCAAGACGGCCGAACCGATCGACGCCGCCCATCGCTACCTGTTCGCCAGCACCGATCAGCACCTGTTGCGCAAGTGCCCCTGCCCGGTCTGGCTGGTCATGCCCGAAAGCGCCGGACCGGTACGCCACGTCCTCGCCGCCGTAGACGTCGATGACAGCGATGCCGACGAGCCGGGCACGCTGTCGGGACTAAACGCCGAGATCGTCCGCTCGGCCGCCGCCATCGCCGCCCTTGCGGGCGCGACACTGCATCTGCTGCATGTCTGGGAGGCGCCGGCCGAAGACCTCGTGCGCCGCTGGTCCTCCGACGATGAGGGCGCGCTGTCCTATGTGCGCGACACGCTCGCCCGGCACGAAAAGGGCCTTGACGTCCTCGCCGCGCAGACCGCCCGCACCTTCGGCGATAGCCTGCCTCGATCCCGGATCCGCCGCCACCTGGTGCGCGGCAATCCGCGCCGGGCGATTCCCGAGCAGGTCAGGGCGCTGGGGGCGGACATCCTCGTCATGGGCACGCTCACGCGCACGGGCGTGCCGGGCCTGATCATCGGCAACACCGCCGAGGACATCCTCAACGTCGTCGAATGCTCGGTCGTCACCGTCAAGCCGCCCGGCTATGTCAGCCCGGTCGCCAGCTAGCGTCACGCGCGGGCCTGCTCATCGAACTCCCATCGTCCGGCCCGGCGATCAGGGCGCGCAGCACCGGGTTGGGGAACCGCCGCGCCAGCGTGACCGCGTAGAAGGTCTCCGACAGGCGCGCGAAGGTCTGCGCCTCGACCATGGTGCCGGCTGCGAGTTCGTCCTTGACGACGATGGGCGGCACCACGGCGAGCCCCGCCCCTTCGCGGGCCAGCAGCCGGATCATCGCCATGTCGTCGACCTCGGCGGCGATGCGCGGCCGAATGTCGAGCCGGTCGGCGATCGCGTCGAACCCCGTGCGGATCGCGCTGCCCGGCGTCGGCAGGATGACCGGCGCGCGTTCCAGCAGGTCGCGCAGCGAACCGCCCGCGCCGACGCGATCCGGCGTGCCCACCAGGCTCACCGTCTGCTCGTCGATGCGATGGGCGATCAGCGGGGTCGCCGCATCGCGCGCCGGCATCACATTGGTCAGCACGACGTCGAGTTGATGCGCCTGAAGGCTCTGCAAGAGATCGCCCAGCGCACCGGAGCGCACCACCACCTCAACATCCTCGCGCCGGACCACGGGGCGCAGGAAATCGATCTGGAAATTGCGCGACAGCGTCGCCAGCGCGCCCACGCGCAACACGAATCGCCGCCCCGTGCCGGTCTCGCTCAGCGTGCCCAGAAGCTCGTCGCCCGCCGCGAAGATCACGTCCGCATGATCGAGCGCGATCCGGCCCGCCTCGGTCAGCAGGAGCTGTCTGCCGCTGCGCTCGAACAGCGTGTGGCCGAGCTGCGCCTCCAGCTTGCCGATCTGCACCGATAGCGCCGATTGCGACACGTTCAGCCGCTGGGCGGTGCGCGTCAGATTGCCGTCATGGGCGACCGCCCAGAAATAGCGCAAATGGTTGTAGTTCAGCCGGGCCACGCATTCGTTCTATTTTGTATAACGATTGTTTGCAATCAATGAATTTGATGCATTGATAGGCCGCTGATAGGGCTCGTCGCCGGCTCATTCACAGACCGGAGGACGACCCGCCATGTCACCGACGCTCGCCCTGTTCGTATTGCTCGCCCCGCTGGCCCACATGGCCGTATGGCTTCACGCGCGCCGCCGGCCCGGTCTGCGCCCGCACGCGGTTCTGGCCGCAAGTCGCTGGGTCAGCCTTGCCACGCTTTCCGTCGCGATTGTCGTGGCGCTTGCGGTCGCCGCCGCCGGCCCGGTCACCTCGACGCTCATCGGCGTCGCCGGTCTCGGGCTTTCGGTGCGGCTCGACGCGCTGACGGCGATCATCTTCCTGCTGGTCAGCTTCATCGGCGCCATCGTCATCCAGTACAGCCGCAACTACATGGATGGCGACGACCGGCAGGGCACCTTCTTCGGCGGGCTGTGCCTGACCCTTGGCGCGGTCATGCTGCTGGTGCTGTCGGGCAATCTGTTCCAGCTCGTCCTCGCCTGGATCGTCACCGGGCTGGCGCTGCGCCAGCTCCTGTTGTTCTATGCCGACCGGCCGGCCGCCATCGCCGCCGCGCGCAAGCAGTTCATCGTCGCGCGTATCGGCGATGGTGCGCTGGTCCTGGCCGCCTTGCTGCTGGCGAACGCCTTCGGCACCGCCGACCTCGCCGCCATCGCCGCTGCGGCGAGCGCCGGCACGGCCAGCGCCTCCATCGTCGCCGCCGCCTTCCTGATCGCGCTCGCCGCGCTGATGCAGTCGGCGCAGTTCCCCGTGCATGGCTGGCTGCCCGAGGTGATGGAAACGCCCACGCCCGTCTCCGCGCTCCTGCATGCCGGGATCGTCAATGCCGGCGGGTTTCTGATTGTGCGCTTTGCCGACGTCATGGTGCTGTCGGCCGCCTCGCTGCACCTTCTGGCGCTGGTCGGCGGCTTCACCGCCCTTTTCGGCGCTGTGGTCATGCTCACCCAGACCTCGATCAAGGTCTCGCTGGCCTGGTCGACGGTGGCCCAGATGGGCTTCATGATCCTGCAATGCGGGCTTGGCGCCTTCGCGCTGGCCGTGCTCCACATCGTCGCTCACTCGCTCTACAAGGCCCATGCCTTCCTGTCCTCGGGCTCGGTGGTCGAGATCGCCCGCGCCTCATGGGTGCCGGAGAAGGCGCGGCCGCGCGCCGCCGACCTGTTCGCCGCGCTCGCCACCGCGCTGGCGCTTTATGGCGGCATCGCCTATCTGGTCGGGCTGGCCGGCGGCGGCTCGCTCGCGGTGATTGCACTGGGCGCGATCCTGATCATGGGCGTGACGCTGATGATGGCGCAGGCCATGGCCGGCACCACCAATGGCTATGTCATCGGCCGCACGGCCGCCGCCGCCGCCGGTGTCACGGTCGCCTATTTCGCGCTGCAGGCCGGCGCGACCGCGCTGCTCGCATCGGTCGTGCCGACCCCGGCGCCCGCCGGCCCGATCGACATCGCGATCATCGCGCTGGTCATCGCCTCCTTCGGCCTGGTGACCATCGCCCAGATCCTGGGGCCCTCGCGCGCCACGCTGCCGCTGTGGCGCCAGGCCCGCGTGCACCTGTCGAACGGACTTTACGTCAACGCCCTGATGAACCGGCTGACCGGCGCCTACCGGCACTCGGCCGCAAACCCCTCGTGATGGAGCCGGACAGATGAACATCCACGTTTCCGCCAACCAGACCCGATCGGACCTTTCCATGACCGCCAGCCAAGCCGCGATCATCGGCGCCGCCGAGACCGCAACCAGGAAGATCGCGCCGCTCTGGCCGCTCAAGCACTTCGTCGCGGTCAATCCGTTCCTCGGCCTGTCCGACCACGGCTTTGCCGATGCCGCCCAGATCATGGCGCGCAATGCCGGCGCGGCCATGACGATGGAGCGCGGCTTCTATGCGGCGGCGATCGCCGACGGACGCATCACCGATGGCGACCTCGCCGCCGCGCTCGCCGAAGCCGGGCCGGCTCCGGGGTTGCCGGCAACGGTCGAGGAGCTGAAGGGCGCAACCGCGAAGCCGGCCGAGACCGTCGCCGCGCATCCGACGGTGGCCGACGTCGCTGCCAGCCACACCGGCACCGACTGGGCGCGCCTTGCCGTCGAACGCGTCGCCGCCTGGGCCGCCGGCCATTTCGACGAGGGCCAGGCCGCCTGGACATCGCCCTTCAGGCACCGGTCCGCCTTCGGTGCCTTTCGGCTGGAGGCGCAGATCGACCGCACGCCCGAGATCATGGGGCTTTCCGGCTTCCGCGCGCAGATCGCCGCCCTGCCCGAAGACGCCCACGGCGCCATCGCCGCTTGCGCCGAACGGCTCGGCCTCGGCGAGGACGCGCTCGACGCGTATTTCCACCGCCTTCTGATGTCGGTCGGCGGCTGGTCGGCCTATCTGCGCTACCAGGTCTGGGAGAGCGAGCTTCATGGCCGCGAAAACCACACGCTGGTCGAGTTCCTCGCCGTTCGCCTGGCCTGGGAGGCGGCGATCTTCGGCTGCCTGAAGGCCGATGCGGCCTTTGCCGCAAGCTGGCGGGCGGCCAGGGGCGCCTACACCATGGCGGGCGCAGCCTCCGCCGACATCGCCATCGACTGTGTCCTCCAGTCGGCCTTCGACAAGGCCTGGCAGCGCCAATTGCTGGCCCGCATGGCCGCGCCGGCCCAGAGCCCCGCACCGGCACGCAAGGCGGTGCAGGCCGCATTCTGCATCGACGTGCGCTCGGAGGTCTTCCGCCGCGCGCTGGAGACCACCTCGCCCGAAATCGAGACGATCGGCTTTGCCGGCTTCTTCGGCTTTCCCATCGAGTATGTGCCGCTCGGCCATCGCCGGGGCGGCGCGCAATGCCCGGTGCTGCTGACGCCGCAATTCACCGTCTGCGAGGAGGTCAGGGCCGCAAGCGAGGACGAGCAGACCGAGATCCTCGGCCTGCGTCTTCTGCGCCGCCGGGCCGGCCGGGCCTGGAAATCGTTCAAGCTGGCGGCGGTGTCCTCCTTTGCATTCGTCGAGACGCTCGGACTGACCTATGCCGGCAAGCTGGTCACCGACGCGCTGGGCAGCACCCGGCCGGTTCCGCATCCGGACACGGACGGCATCGCTACCGATGTCCGCAGCCGGCTCGGCCCGCGCATCACCCCGCGCGAGCATGCCGGCCGGCCAACCGGCTTCACCGACGAAACGCGCGTCGACATGGCCCAGGGCGTGCTCAAGGCGATGTCGATGACCGGCGAGTTCGCCCGGCTGGTCCTGCTGGCCGGCCATGGCTCGACCACGGTCAACAATCCGCACGCCTCGGGTCTTGATTGCGGCGCCTGCGGCGGCCACACCGGCGAAGCCAATGCGCGCGTCGCCGCCGCCATCCTCAACGATCCGGCGGTGCGGATCGGCCTTGCCGAACGCGGCATCGCCGTGCCCGAAGACACATGGTTCCTGGGCGCGCTGCACGACACGACCACCGACGATGTCGAGATCTTCGATGCCGATCAGGTGCCGGCGACCCATCGCGAGGACGTCGACCGGCTCCGCGCCTGGCTGGCCCAGGCCGGCGGGGCGACGCGGGCCGAGCGCGCCGCGCTGCTGAACCTGCAGGCCGGCCGGCCCGTCGATGCGCAGGTGCTGCACCGCAGCCGCGACTGGAGCCAGGTGCGGCCCGAATGGGGCCTTGCCGGCTGCGCCGCCTTCATCGCCGCCCCGCGGGCACGCACCGCCGGGCGCGATCTGGGCGGCCGGTCCTTCCTGCACAGCTATGACTGGCAAGGGGACGAGGGCTTTTCCGTGCTCGAGCTGATCATGACCGCGCCCATGGTCGTCGCAAGCTGGATCTCGCTGCAATATTACTGCTCGACCGTCGACAACCGTGTCTTTGGCAGCGGCAACAAGGTGCTGCACAATGTCGTCGGCACGCTCGGCGTGCTCGAGGGCAATGGCGGCGACCTGCGCACCGGCCTGCCCATGCAGTCGATCCATGACGGCGAGAAGTTCATCCACGAGCCGCTGCGGCTCAACGTTATGATCGAGGCGCCGATCGCGGCGATGAACGCGGTCATCGAAAGGCAGGCCAATGTGCGCGACCTGCTCGACAATGGCTGGCTGTTCCTGTTCGCCATCGACGAGACGGGCGCGGTCTCCCACCGCTATGCGGGCGGTCTGCAATGGACCGCGCTCGATGGCGAGGGCGAGGCCCGCAAGGCGGCGTGACGAGGCCGCGCCGTCGCCGCGTTGCGCGGCGACGGCCGGTCAGTGAAAGTCGCGCGATTTCGGGATCACCCGGACATCGCGCGGATGGCGCTCGCCGCGCGAGGGGATCGGCTTGATCACCTCGTCGGCGCGCGCATAGTCGCTGGTGAAGGCCTCCCTTGAAAGCTGCGCCAGGTCCGCCGTGCGATCCTCCAGATGCCGGGCGACGACATGGATGACGCCCGATTGGGTGTCCTTCTGGATCGGCCCGCGCACCGCCATCAGCCGCGCGCCCATGATGACCGGGCGGAACCGTGCCATCACCTTGGGCCAGACCACCAGATTGGCAACACCGGTTTCATCCTCGATGGTGATGAAGCACACGCCCCTGGCGCTGCCCGGCCGCTGACGCACCAGCACCAGCCCCGCCATCGCCACGCTCTGCCCGTTGCGGCAACTCGCCAGCGTGTGCGCGGCGATGAAGCGTTTCTTCGTCAGTCCCTCGCGCAGGAAGGACAGCGGGTGCGCCTTCAGCGACAGGCGCAGCGTCTGGTAATCGGCCACCACATGCTCGCTGACCGGCATCGTGGGCAGCATGCCCGGCGCCTCGGCGCCCTCATCGCGCACGCGCGCTGCGGCAAACAGCGGCAGGTCGGGCGCCGGCTTGAGCGCGCGCGCGTCCCACAGCGCCTGGCGCCGGTCCAGCCCCATCGAGCGGAAGGCGTCGGCCGCCGCCAGCTTTCCGATCGCGCCCACGCCCATATGCGATCGCGCCCGCAGATCGGCGATGTCGGCATAGGGCGCCTCGCGCGCCGCCACCAGCCTGTCTGCCTCGGCGCGGGCCAGCCCGTCCACCTGCCGAAAGCCGAGCCTGAGCGCATGCCGGCGCGGCCCGACCGGCTCGAGCGTGTTGTCCCATTGGCTGAAATTGACATCGGGCGGGCGCACCTCGACACCATGCTCGCGCGCGTCGCGCACGATCTGCGCGGGCGCGTAAAAGCCCATGGGCTGCGAGTTCAGCAGCCCGCAGGCGAACACGTCCGGATAATGGCACTTGATCCAGCTCGACACGTAGACGAGCAGCGCAAAGCTCGCCGCGTGGCTTTCGGGAAAGCCGTATTCGCCGAACCCCTCGATCTGCGAGAAGCAGCGCGCGGCGAATTCGGGGTCGTAACCGCGCTCCACCATGCGGCCGACCATCTTCTCCTTGTGGTCGCTCATCTGCCCGCGCGAACGGAACGTCGCCATCGCCTTGCGCAACTTGTTGGCCTCCAACGGCGAAAACCTCGCCGCCACCATGGCGATCTTCATTGCCTGCTCCTGGAAGATCGGCACGCCGAGCGTGCGCTTGAGAATGCGCTCGAGTTCGTCGGGCGGACCATGCTCGGGCGTCGGCGAGGGATAGAACACGTCCTGCGCACCCGAGCGACGGCGCAGATAGGGATGCACCATGTCGCCCTGGATCGGCCCGGGCCGCACGATCGCCACTTCGATGACCAGGTCGTAGAAGCAGCGCGGACGCAGGCGCGGCAGCATGTTCATCTGCGCCCGGCTTTCGACCTGGAAAACGCCGACCGAATCCCCCCGGCACAGCATGTCGTAGACTTTCTCGTCGGTCGGCTCGAGGCTGGCGAGCGTCAGCTCGCGCCCGTAATGGGCGCCGATCAGCTCGAAGCATTTGCGGATGCAGGTCAGCATGCCCAGCGCCAGAACATCGATCTTCAATATGCCCAGCGCGTCGATGTCGTCCTTGTCCCATTCGATGAAGCTGCGGTCGGCCATGGCGCCATTGCCGACCGGCACGGTCTCGACCAGCGGGTTCTCGGTCAGCACGAAGCCGCCCACATGCTGCGACAGGTGTCGCGGCAGGCCGATGAGCTGGTCGGTCAGCGTCACCACGCGGCGCAGCATGGCATCGTCCGGGTCGAGCCCGGCCTCGCGCAGCTTCGCATCGTCGACGCCCTCGCCCCAGCTTCCCCAGATGGTGCGCGCCATGGCCGAGGTGACATCCTCGGACAGGCCCATCACCTTGCCCACCTCGCGCACCGCCGAGCGCGGCCGGTAATGGATCACCGTGGCGCACAGCCCGGCGCGCTCGCGTCCGTATTTTTCATAGATGTGCTGGATCACCTCCTCGCGCCGCTCATGCTCGAAATCGACGTCGATATCGGGCGGTTCCTTGCGCTCTTCGGAAACGAAGCGCTCGAACAGAAGGTCGTGCACGGAAGGGTCGACCGCGGTAATGCCGAGCACGTAGCACACCGCCGAATTGGCCGCCGAGCCGCGCCCCTGGCACAGGATCGGCGGGTCCAGACCGCGCGCGAACTCGACCACGTCGCGCACGGTCAGGAAGTAGCGCGCGATGTCGAGCTTTTCGATCAGCCTCAGTTCGTGATCGATCTGCGCGCGCACCTTGTCGGGCACGCCCTCCCGATAGCGCCATCTGGCGCCCCTTTCGGTCAGTTCCTCGAGCCATTGCTGCGGCGTGCGTCCGCCCGGCACGGTCTCGCGCGGATATTCATAGCGCAGTTCCTCGAGCGAAAAGGTGCAGCGCTCGGCGATCTTGCGGCTTTCGGCGATGGCATCGGGCCAGTCGGCGAACAGCGCGATCATCGCCTGTGGCGATTTCAGGTGCCGTTCGGCGTTGGCGTGCAGCAAGAAGCCGGCTTCTTCGATCCTGGTCTTCTCGCGGATGCAGGTCATCACGTCCTGCAACGGCCGGCGTTCGGGCGCGTGATAGTGCACATCGTTGGTCGCGACGATCGTCCGGCCATGGGTCCGCGCAAGCCGGTCGAGCCGCGCAATGCGTGCCCGGTCATCGCCCCGGTAGAGATAGCTCGCCGCGATGTGGGTCATCGCCGGCAGGACACGCGCGAAAGCCGGCAGGCGCGCGGCGAATTGGTCAAGATCGTCGCCCGGCAGCGCGATCAGCACGATCCCTTCCTGATGCGCGGCAAGATCGTCGAGCGTCAGATCGCACACCCCCTTTTGCTGCCAGTCGCCATCGAGATCGGCCATCTTGCCCTTGGAGAGCAGCCGGCACAGCCGGCCATAGGCCGCCCGATCGGCTGGATAGGCCAGGAATGCCGCGCCATCGGCGAGCACCACGCGCGCGCCGATGATCGGGCGGATCCTTGCGGTCCCGGCCTCGGTGTGAAAGCGCACCACGCCGGCCATGGTGTTCCAGTCGGCGATGCCGATGGCGTCGTAGCCGAGCCGGGAGGCGGTGGCGGTCAGATCGACCGCCTCGGACGCCCCGCGCAGGAACGAAAAGCAGGAGACGAGCCCCAGCTCGACGAAGGCGCTCGGTGGGTTGGGTGCAAAGCCGGTCTCCTCGCTCAGCGTGCGGCGTTTGGGTGTGAGCGGCGCTTCGGGCATTTACGGAAACAGCCCGTGCATGAACCAGCGCGGCGGTCCGCCGCGGCCATCGCCCAGCAAACCCTCGCGGAACAGCCAGTAGCGCCGCCCCTGGTCGTCCTCGATGCGGTAATAATCGCGCAGTCGCGCATTCGAACGCTCGCGCCACCATTCCGGCGCGATCCGCTCGGGCCCCTCATAGCGCACCACGCGGTGGTCGAGCCGGCGCCAGATGAAGCGCGCCGGCGGTCCGTCGGGCACCGAATAGACGACGCCGATCTCCTCGGGATGGGTCAGAAGCCGCAGCGGCCGCTCGGGCGCGGACACAGGTTCGAGCGCGTTCGCCGTGCCCGCAAGCGCCGGCGCCCAGAACTCGGCGCGCTCGGGCATGTGGCTTTCGCGCAGGCCCGGCCGCGTCACCGCCTCATGGCCGAAGCGTGCCACCAGCCGGTCGATCAGAAAGCCGAGCGCGATCTGCCCGTCCTCGCCGCCCTCGAACCGCGCCTGCGCGGCATGAAGCGGTTCGACGCGATCGGCCTCCAGCGCGATCGCATCGAAGCCGAAGCCGGGATCGAGCCCGTCGAGCCGGCCGTCGAACAGCCGGGCGAAATGGCGCGGTGCCCGGCTCGGCCGCGACATGGCGATCGCCGTCACCCCGACATCGCCATCCACGCGGAAGGCCATCAGCGTCAGCCGCCGCGCGCCCATGCCGCGCGCGCCAAGACGGGCGCAAAGATCGTCGGCCAGCCCGGGCAGGAACGGTGCCACATCGACCACCGGTTCGGCCAGCCTGACAAGTGCGCGAAAGCGCTCGGGCTCGGCGGCGCTGACCACCGGCTCGGCACGCCGGCCAAAGGCCTGGTCGAGCCGCCTGAGCGGCGCTTCCAGCGACGACAGCGCGCCGGAAAACCGCCGTGCCAGCGCCAGGCGCGGAACCTCGGCCAGCGCGCCGATGGTCTTCAGTCCGAGCCGGCGCAACACCAGCACCGTCTCGCCGTCGAGCCGCAGCGCCTCGACCGGCAGCGGCGCCAGCGCGTCGAAAATGTCATCCTGCGTTGCCACGATGGCCGCCTCCGGCCCATAGCGCGCCAGCGCCCAGGCCGCGCCCCGGCTTGGCGCCAGGGCCGGCCGCGCGCCAAGGCCGATGCCGGCAAGGTCGGTCTTCATCGCCTTCAGCATCGCCGCCTCGCCGCCCCACAGATGGTCCGAACCGGTGGTGTCGAGCACCAGGCCGGTCTCGCCATCGGCCGCGCTCCACGGGCACCAGCGCCGGGCCCACATCACCAGCCGGTCGAGCGCCTGCCGATCGCCCTGCGGATCGGCGTCGAAAACCCGCAAATGCGGACACAGGGCGTGCATGTCGACGACCCGCGCGCCGGCTCGGACGCCGACCCCCTCGGCCGCCGCGTTCGCCGCATGGACCACCGGACCGTGCGGAGCGGTGCGCGCCAGCACGATGGGCGCCTCATCCGGTGCGGGCGGCGTTGCGTTGATGATCCGCCACCGCTCCATCGCCAGCCCGGGCAGATAGATCGAGACGATGCGCCGCCCGGTCATACCGCCCCACCCATGCACCCGGCCGCTGCCAGCGCGCGCGGAACATCTCCAGCGCCCAGCGCGGATCGCCCGGCGCCTTGCGGTTGTAGGGGTGAACGGTCGAGGGCAATGCCTTGATGCGCCAGCGCTCGCCGGCCGCGCTGAGCCCGGGCGAAGCGGCCACGCGCAGCAGATAGGCCGGCACGCCGTTCGCCCTGGCGCGCATGGCAAGCCGGCGCGTCGCGGTGAAGTCGAGCGCCTGCGCCTCGCCCCAGATCTCGCCGATCACCGCCGACAGGTTTTGGCATCTCAGCCCTTCCTCCATCGCCCACAGAAGATCGGTCCCGTTGCGCGCGCGCACCCGGATGAGCCCGTCCGGCACGGTCCAGCCGGCAAGCCCGCGCACGCTGGGAACCCCGCCTTCAAGAAGCGCCATGCGCTCCTGCACCCACAGGATCGGCCGGCCGGCCCGCGCCTTCCGCCCGGCCATGGCGAACACGAAGCCCAGGCCCGCCCCGTCGCGGCTTTCGGCAAAGACCTCGTGCAGCATCGCCGTGGGCGCATGCGGTTCGGCCACTCCAAGGCGCGCCTGGAGACTGTCATGGTCGAGCACCTTAATGTTCATGATATGTTCTAAGCGCGGTTCAAATCGGGAGTCAATGGCCGGTCCCGGCCGGCGCTTTCACATTTTCATGACGGGACGATCCGGCCGGCGGTCCGCAGCGCCGGCGCGCGCGGCGGCGCGTCTGGCGCGACGCATGTCCGTCTGGCGATCCGGACCAAAAGCGGGTACCATGACCGCCATCCCCGCAGCCCGGGCGGACGCCTCCGCCGGCTCGCCGGCGATGCCGGTCGAGCAGCACGATCGGCAATATCGTTCGCATTTCAGCAACGCGGCGACCGAAACTTTGCGCTTTATTCCCGCTACGGTTTTGGGGAACCATTCCGTCCAGGGAGTGAATTGGCGGCCAGAATGCGATGTCCGGCCGTCCGCCAAAGGGAGAACTGCCATGAACCACCTGCTGACCAAGCGCCGATTTCTCGCCGCATCGGGCGCCACACTGGCCGCGGCGGCCACGACCAGCCTGATCGGCGTCCGGCGCGCCGGCGCCCAGAGCACGGTAACCATGCAGTTGGGATGGCTGGCTTCCAACGGCATCACCGGCGAGGTCGTCGCCCAGAAGAACGGATACTACGAAGAGGAAGGCGTGAACCTGGAGATCGTGCCAGGCGGGCCGAACGTCGACGGTGTTGCCGGCGTGGCCGCCGGCCGGTCAACGCTCGGCCAGTTGTCGTCGAGCCCGTCCGTCATGCTGGCCCGTTCGGCCGGCATTCCGGTCAAGGCGTTTGCGGCGGGCTATCAGAAGCATCCCTTCACCTATTTCTCGCTGGAAGCCGACCCCATTCGCGAGCCGGCCGACATGGTCGGCAAGACCATCGCCACCCAGCCGACCGCCTTCATCCTGCTGCGCGCGCTTCTCGCCGCCAACGACATCTCCGAGGACGATGTCGAGATCGTCAATATGGGCTCGGACATGAACCAGCTCATGACCGGCCAGGCCCAGGCCGTCACCGGCTGGCTGACCAACACCAACGCGCTCAAGGTGATTGGCGATGATCGCGTCGACCTGATGCTGTGGGACACCGGCATCCAGCTTTATGCCAATGTCTATTACGCCACCGACGAGACGCTGGACAACGACGCCGAGCCCATCGCCGCCTTCATGCGCGGCTCGGCCCGCGGCTGGGGCTTTGCCCGCGAGAACCCCGAGGCGGCGGTCGACGCGCTCGTCGAGGCCTATCCCAATCTCGACAAGGCCAGCGAGCTCGAAGCGATCCAGGGCGTGCTCGAATTCTCCTTCAACGAGAACACCGCCGAGAACGGCTGGGCCGCGATGAACCGCGAGAACTGGGAGCGGCAGATCCGGCAATACGCCGATCTCGACCAGTTCAAGGGCGAGGTGCCCTCGGTCGACGACGTCATGACCTTGAAGATCCTCGAAATGACCGAGGACATCCGCAAAGAGGTCGGGTAATGGCCATCGCCGCCATGGAGCCGGACGCGGCACATGCCGCGCCCGCTCCGCGATCGGCGACGGCGCCGGCAATCCGGGTGGCCGGCGTCGACGTCACCTTCGGCGAGGGGCCCGGAAGGGTCTCCGCGCTCAAGGACGTCTGCGTCGACATCGCCGAGGGCTCGTTCGTGACCATCCTCGGCCCGTCCGGCTGCGGCAAGTCGACCCTTCTGCGCGCCATCGCCGATCTGGTGCCGATCTCGGCGGGGTCCATCGACGTGCACGGCCGCACGCCCCATGACGCGCGGCGCGACCGCAATTTTTCCTTCGTCTTTCAGGACGCAACGCTTCTGCCCTGGCGCAGCGCCATCGACAATGTGCGTCTGCCGCTCGAGGTGGGCGGCGGCGGCGACGCCCATGCCGACCCCGCCGACCTGCTTGCGCTTGTCGGCTTGCGCGGCCGGGAGAACGCGCTGCCGGACGAACTGTCCGGTGGCATGCGCCAGCGCGTCGCGATCGCCCGCGCGCTGGTCACCAGACCGAAGATCCTGCTGATGGACGAACCCTTCGGCGCGCTCGACGAGATCACCCGCGACAAGCTCAATGAGGAGCTTTTGCGGATCTGGCGCGAGACCGGCACGACGATCCTGTTCGTCACCCATTCCATCCCCGAGGCGGCGTTTCTGGGTCAGAACGTGCTGACGCTCGCCGCCCATCCGGGCCGGGTGCGCGAATTCCTGTCCATCGACCTGCCCGAGCCGCGCCGCCTTGCCATCCGCGACACGATGGAATTCATCGAGATCACCGCGCATCTGCGCAAGCAGCTGGAGGCGTGCTGATGACCGACACCAGCGCCGGCAGCGTTCCGGCCACGACGCCCTATCCCAGGTTCTTCGACGTCATCGCCGCCAAGTGGCCGCCGCTGGCCGCCGTCATCGGCCTGCTCGCGCTGTGGCAGGGCATCGTCTGGGGTTTTTCGGTGCCCACCTACATTGCGCCCGGCCCGGTCGATGTACTCGGCGCCTTCCGCGACAATGCCGGCACCTTGTGGACCAATTTCTGGCCCACCTTCATGGAGGCGATCCTCGGCTTCTTCTTCGGCAACCTGGTCGCGATCCTGCTGGCGGTCGTCTTCGTGCACAGCCGCACCGCCGAGCGCGCCTTCTTTCCGATCGCCGTCTTCGTCAACACCATTCCGATCATCGCCGTCGCCCCGATCCTGGTGCTGATCTTCGGCAACGGCTATGCGCCCAAGATCATCATCGCCGCGCTGATCTGCTTCTTTCCGACGCTCGTGAACATGGTGCGCGGCCTGCGCGCGGTATCGCCGGCAACGCTCGATCTGATGCGCGTGCTTTCGGCGTCCAACGCCGAGATCTTCTGGAAGGTGCGCGTGCAGAGCTCGCTGCCCTTCCTGTTCGCCGCGCTCAAGATCGCCAGCACGACCTGCGTGATCGGCGCCATCGTCGCCGAATGGATCGGCTCCAGCTTCGGCCTGGGCGCGCTGATCATCGAGGCGACCTACAATTTCCGCTCGCCGCTTCTTTACGCGACGGTCTTCACCGCAGCGCTCCTTGCGGTGCTGCTGTTTTCGCTGGTCACCGTCGCCGAACGGCGCCTGATCCGCTGGAAGACCCCGGCCGTCCACTGACACGGCCGGCAACGAGAACAAACACGGTTTAGGGAAGGGATCGCCATGGCATCCGACACCATCACGGAACAGGGCCGCCACACGCCCATCGTCGACCGCTCCGACGTTGTCGTGGTCGGCGGCGGCCCGGCCGGCATTTCGGCGGCCATCTCCGCCGCCCGCAACGGCGCCACCGTCACCCTGCTCGAGCGCTACCCCTATCTGGGCGGCCTCGCCTCGGGCGGCATGGTGCTCATCCTCGACGACATGCACAACGACACCGAGATCACGGTGACGGGCCTTTGCGCCGAGATGATCGACCGCATGAAGTCGATGGACCTGTGCGTAACGCCCGACGAGCCCGACCGCATGCCCGATCGGCGCGACCTGCCCGAGATGTGGCGCAAATACGCCCGCTGGGGCCTGTTCGACTTCCACACCCAGAAGATGCCGCATCCGATCTGCTATGCCGCCGCCTTCGACCCGGACGGCTACAAGCGCGCCGCCTATGCCATGACCGGCGATGCCAGGGTCAAGCTGCGCCTGCACAGCTGGTTCGCCGACACCATCGTCGACGATGGCGCGATCCGCGGCGTCATCTGCCAGACCAAGCAGGGGCGCCAGGCGATCATGGGCGATGTCGTCATCGACACGACCGGCGACCTCGACGTCGCCGCCTCGGCCGGCGCCGCCTTCCAGGAAGCCTCCTTCATCCTGACCACCGTCTCGCGCTGGGGCGGCGTCGACACCGACAAGGCCGAGGAGTTCCAGTTCGGCGAGCCAGAGACCTTCAACAAGCTCGACCACGAAGCCAAGCGCATCATCGGCGGCAGTTGGGCCTATTGGTGGCTGAAGACGCCGCTGCCGGGCGTGGTCTGGCTGAACTGCCCGCACATGCCCAAGCTCAACGGCCTGCATGTCGCCGACCTCACCGCCGCCGAGCTCGAGGGCCGCGCCCGCATCGACCGCCTGCTCGACTTCGCCCGGCAGAACATGCCCGGCTTTGAGAACGCCTACATCGTCGATTTCGCGCCGCAGACCGGCGTGCGCACGACGCGCCTTCTCGAGGGCGAGTATGTCGTCACCAAGGAGGACGTCATGCAGCGCCGCTATTTCGAGGACACCGTGTGCCGCGGCCGCGACTATTACACACCCTATCGCGCCCTGTTGCCGCGCGAGGTCGATCAGTTGCTCGTCGCCGGCCGCCACTATTCGGCAACGCCCCAGGCGCAGAAGACCAGCCGCGAGATCCCGCCCTGCATGGCCCAGGGCGAAGCGGTCGGCATCGCCGCCGCGCTCGCGCTCGATGCCGGCACGAGCGTCCGGCAGGTCGACCACACCGCCATCCAGCGCCGGATGCGCGCCCAGGGCGCCGATCCCGGCGACCGACCCTCTGCCAATGCCAGCTTTCCGGAGGCCGCCGAATGAACCCGCTCCCGCTTGACGGCATCCGCGTCATCGACTTCACCCAGGTCATGCTCGGGCCGAGTTGCACCCAGGTGCTCGCCGATTACGGCGCCGAGGTGATCAAGATCGAAAAGCAGAAGATCGGCGACCTGTCGCGCTGGTCGCTGGGCGAGGATCCCGACGGCCTCAACAACCCGGTCTTCTGCTCGCTCAACCGCAACAAGAAGTCGATCACGCTCAATCTGAAGGACGAGAGCGACCGCGCGCTCGTCCTCGATCTGATCGACACCGCCGATGTCGTCGTCTCCAATTTCCGCCCCGGCGTGATGGAGCGCATGGGCCTTGGCTATGACGAGCTGAAGGCGCGCAACAAGGCCATCATCTTTGCCGTGGGCACCGGTTTCGGGCTCGAGGGCCCCAACCGGCACAAGGGCGGCCAGGACATTCTCGCCCAGGCCATGACCGGCCTGATGGACCGGCGCGCCGACCCCGACCTGCCGGTGACAATCTATCCGACCCCGCTTTGCGACTACACCGCCGGCATGCACATGGTTCAGGGCATTCTGCTGGCCATCCTGCAGCGCCAGAAGACTGGCGAAGGCCAGGTGATCTCGGTGAGCCTTTACAATTCCATGCTCGCCCTGCAGATGCAGGAGGCGGCCGCACACCTGATGCGCGGCAAGGATCTGAACTGGGCCGCCTTCCCGCTCACCGGCGTGTTCGAGACGACCACCGGCCCGTTCGTGATGGTCGGCGCGTTCAAGCCCAACCCGCTGCGCGACATCTGCCAGGCGCTCGGCATCGGCGATCTGTCCCAAGACCCGCGCTATGCCGATTTCGACAGCCAGGCCGCCCATCGCGCCGATCTGCAGGCAATCTTCCGGCGCGAGTTCGCCAGGGCCAGCCGCGAGCACTGGCTCGAACGGCTCGAGGCCGTCGACATCCTGTGCGCGCCCGTGCGCACCATGGCCGAAGCGCTCGCGGACGAGCAGACCGCCGTCAACAAGATGATCGTCGACGCCGGGCGAACCGATGCCGGCCCGGTCCGCCTGATCGCCAGCCCGATCGAGATGTCGGCGGCCCCGCTCGCGGTGCGCCAGACGCCGCCCAGGCTCGGCGAGCACAACGATGTCTACAAGACGGCCCTCGCGAACAGGAAAGCACGCGTGGCGTGAGCATTCACTACGACATCGCCGACCGCGTGGCGCGGATCACCATCGACCGGCCCGAGCGGATGAACGCCATCGACCGGGCCGCCGAGGCCGAGCTGGAGCGCATCTGGTCCGATCTTGAAGCGCGCAACGACGTCGCCTGCGCCGTGCTCACGGGCGCCGGCGAAAAGGCGTTCTCGGTCGGCGCGGACATGAAGGACACCTCGCTGTCGGGCCTTGAATACTGGGCCGCCTCGCGCCCCAACGGCTTTGGCGGCATCGCCTTTCGCAACAGCCTCGACGTTCCGGTGATCGCCCGCGTCAACGGCTACGCGCTGGGCGGCGGTTTCGAAATGGTGCTGGGCTGCGACATCGTCATCGCAGCCGCCCACGCCGGGTTCGGCCTGCCCGAAGGCCGCGTCGGGCGCATGCCGCTCGATGGCGGCATGGTGCTGCTGCAGCGCAAGATCCCGCACAATCAGGCGATGGGTGTCATGCTCACCGGCCGCCGCCTCGGCGCCGACGAGATGGCCCGCTTCGGGCTTGTCAACCAGGTCGCGCCCGCCGGCGAACTGGACGCGACGGTCGATGCCTGGCTCGACGACCTGCTCGCCATGGCGCCGCTGTCGCTGCGCGCCATCAAGCAGACAGTCAACCGCACCGCCCATCTGCCGCCGGCCGAGGCCCAGGCGCTGAAGATGCCCGCAGTGGTCGCCGCCCTTCGCAGCGAGGATGCCGACGAAGGCGTCAGGGCATTCCTTGAAAAGCGCGCCCCGGTCTGGCGCGGCCGGTGAGCTTGCGGATTCGTTGCATATGCATTTTAATACGCGAAGTCATTGATTTGGACAACCTATCTGCGAGCCCGCGCGGTGATGCGCAACAGACGCCAGGATGACGCCAGGATGTCCCGCGAGGTAGAGCCATGATGCACGCCGCGGTTCTGCGCTATTTCGTTGCAGTCGCGCGCGCCGGCTCGATCCGCAAGGCCTCCGAGGAACTTCACGTCGCCGCCTCGGCCATCAGCCGCCAGATCATGAAGATGGAAGAGGACCTCGGCATGCCGCTTTTCGAGCGGTTGCCGGCCGGGCTCAAGCTGACCTCCGCCGGCCGCGCGGCGATGGAACACGCCGAACGCACGCTCAACGACTACGAGATCCTCAAGAGCGATCTGGGCGCCCTGCGCGGCCACAAGACCGGCACGGTCAAGATCGCCACGCTCGACAGCCTGCTGGTCGACTTCATCCCCGATCAGTTGCTCGCCTTCCACGCCCGCAATCCCAATGTCGACTTCCAGGTGCGCAGCGCCGCCCATGGTCGCATCGTCCACCACGTCGCCGAGGGCGAGGCCGATATCGGCATCACCTTCGACCTGGCGCGCTCGCAGGATCTCGATTTCATCGGCGCCGTGCCGATGCCGCTGATGGCGATGGTCGCCAGCAATCATCGGCTCGCGCGCGCCGAGGCGGTGACGCTGACCGAATGCGCCCAGTTCAACCTGTTCCTGCAACTGGACACCGAGCCGATCCGTTCGTTCATCGATATCGAGCTGTCCATGCTTCAGCGCACCGGCCGCGTGCTGGTCGCGTCCAACAATCTCAACATGATCAAGCCGCTGATCATGGCCGGCGTCGGCGTTGCCTTCTACACCCCGCTCGGCATGGCGCGTGAGATCCGCGAGGGCAAGATCGTCGGCGTGCCGCTCAAGGGCACGCGTCTGGGCGGGCTGAAGATGGGCATTCTGGTGCCGCGACGCCGCCGCGCGACCCACGCCACCGAGGCGATGATCGACCATCTGTGCGCCGGCCTGAACGACGTCGCCTCGACATGTCGCTGACGACGCGTCGGCGCCCGGGACCGGCGTGATGACCGTCACGCTCGACGTCGATAGCTGGCTCGCCGAACCGGCACGCACGCCCCATCGCCGCGTCCGCCTCCATTGCGCCGATGGCGACATCGCCGTTCATCCGCTGCCGCACGGTGCGGCAAGCGACGGCCGGCTTGCCCTGCCCGCGCCGATCAATGCCCACGACCATGGCTATGGCATCCGCACGCTCGACTTCGGCGCCCATGACGACGCGCTCGAACCGTGGATCGCGCATCTGCGCCTGCGGCCGCCGACCGATCCAGGCCTGGAGGCGCTGGTCGCCTTTTGCCGCATGGCGCTTGCCGGCTGCGCCGGCACCATGCATTGCCACAATTCGCTCAACCTCGAGCGCCTGCCAGAGGAGGCCGCCGCCGTCATCGCCGCGGCCCGGACGGTGGGAATCCGGCTCGGGCTGTCATGCCCGCTGCTCGATGCCTCGCCCTTCGTCTATGGCGGCATCGACGCGCTCGCCGGCACGGTGCCCGACGCCGACATCGCCTGGCTCTCGGAACGCGCTCCACGCCCGCCGCCGGTCAGCGAGCAGATCGCCACGGTCGAGCACATCGCCAGGCAGAACACCGGCCCGCTGGTCGACATCCAGTTCGGCCCGATCGGCCCGCAATGGTGCTCGAACGCGCTGCTGGAGGCGATCGCGGACGCCTCGGCGCTGAGCGGGCGGCGCATCCACATGCACCTGCTCGAAAGCCCGCGCCAGCGCACCCATCTCGATGCGCGGTTTCCGCAAGGCATCGTCGCCTATCTCGACGAGATCGGCTTTCTGTCGGACCGGCTGACCATCGCCCATGGCGTCCAGTTGCGGCCGCCGGAGATCGAGCGCCTTGCCGAGCGCGGCGTGCGGCTTGCCACCAACCCATCGGCCAATCTGCGCCTGCGCTCCGGCATACTGCCCGACATGGCGGTCGATGGCGGCATGCCATGGGCCGTCGGGCTCGACGGCACGGGCCTGGACGACGATCAGGACATCTGGCGCGAAATGCGCCTGTTCGCCGTGCTGCACAATGGAAACGGCCTGTCGCCGGCCATCGCGCCCGCCGATATCTTCACCGCGGCGAGCCAGACCGGCCCGGCGATCATCGGCGCCCCGCCGGGCGCGGACGTTGTTGCCGTCGACTGGCCGGCGCTCGCCCGCGATGCCCTGTTCGACGAACGGCAGACGCCGCAAGCGCGCCTTCTTGGCCGCATGCGCGCCGAGCATGTAACAGACCTTGTCGTTGCCGGCCGGGCGATCGTCGAGGGCGGCCGGCTGCGGACCGTCGACTTTCCGGCCGCGCGCCAGGAACTGGCGTCGCAGGCCCGTGCCCGCAGCGCCGGTTTCGACGGCAAACGCACCGAGGCGGCGCGGATTGCCCGGATCGTGCGCGCCCACTATCGGGCAATCGGTCACCCCTGAGGGCTGTCAGACCGCCATCGAGGCCAAGTCAGGCAACTTGCTTTTCTGCTCTTCGGTCAGGCGCACGAAGGGCGGCAGCGGCACGGCATAGGCCTCATCGCCGTGCAGCTCGCCGACAAGCTGCTTGACCGCCGGCACCAGCGGCTGGGCGGCGATCCCGGCCCGCGCGGCCCGGACCCGTTCGGCCATGGCGGCATCGTCAGGCGCACGCCACAGCGCGCCTGCCAGCGGCGCCGACAGGTTGACCGTTGCCGAAATGCAGCCGGCAAAGCCGCGCGCTCGCGCCTGCGAAAGCGAGCCCTCGTCGCTGGGAAACACGTCAAAGCCGTCGATCCGGGCGAGTTCCGCCGCATAGTCCAGATCGCCCGAACTGTCCTTGGCGCCGACGATGCGGCCGGAAAACTCGTCGGCCAACCGACCGACAAGTTCGGGCGAAAAGCGCAGGCCCGTCATCTGCGGAAAGTTGTAAAGATAGATCGGGATCGGCGCGTTCGCCGTCGCCGCCACCAGCGCGGCGAAGAAGGCGAAAAGCCCGTCATCGCCGACACCCTTGTAGTAATAGGGCGGCAGCACCAGCGCCGCGGCAAAGCCGGCGGCATGGGCATGGCGCGTCAGCGCGATGGTCGTGGGCAGGTCCGGGCAGCCCGTGCCGACCATCATCGGCGCATCGGGCATCGCCTCGGCGGCCGCCGTCATCAGGGCGCGGCGCTGGTCGGCGGAAAACGAGGTGGCCTCGCCGGTCGTGCCCAGAACGTTCAGCCCGTCACAGCCATTGGCCATCAGCCAGCGCGCATGGCGCACGAAGCGCTCGGCATCGGGGGCGCCGGCGGCGTCGATGGGCGTGACTATGGCGGCGATCACGCCGGAGGGTCGTGCAGCGGTCATGGGGGTTCCGGTTCAGGCTTTCGCCGGCGCGCGCGCCGGCCAGTTGGCGACCAGCGGGTGGTCCTTGTCGGTCGTGTGGGCCGCGTCCCAGCCGCCCGGCTCGCCCCAGCCGGTCACCTCGGGGCCGAAGAACTGGCGATTGGCGGTTTCGAACGGCTTGAGTTCGGCGGGCATGTCGATGTCGTAATGGATGGCGTCGACCGGACAGATGGAAAGGCACAGCCCGCAATTGATGCATTCGTCGGGCTGGATGTAGAACATCCGCCCGCCTTCATAGATGCAGTCGACCGGGCAGGCAAGCGTGCACGAGGCATCCTTCTCGTCGATGCACGGATCCGCGATGATATAGGCCATCTACCCTCCCAAGCGGCACTGGCCCGATATTAGCGCGGCATCGGCGGGCGTGAAGCGCCGAGTTTCGCAAACCGTGTTGCCGGTTCGGCAATGACTTTCGCTTCCTGCATCGCGTTGCTGCATGAAGCGGCGCGCAGCCCGGCGCCGTCAGCTCATCTGTGCCAGCAGCGCGGCATTGCCGCCGGCGGCCGTCGTGTCGATGCAGATGTGCCGTTCGATCAGGCACAGCCGGCCGATCGGATCGGCGACCAGAAGCGGCAGGATCGGACCGTCGCGCGCCGCCAGCGCCCGCCGGATGCGACGCGCCGCCGCTTCATCGCCCCAATAGGCGATCGCATCGAACCCGTCGAGCCGGTCCAGTTCGCCCGGATCGAGCACGCCGTCGATCACGTTCGCCCCGCAGGCGCCCGGCGCGACGATCAGCGCGGCGCAGCCGGCCGCCATCGCCTGGCGGGCTTGCGCCTGGCCGTCGTCGAGCGTTGGTCCAAGGCACAGCACCAGCCCGCGCGCATAGATCGACCAGCGGTTCGATTCGCCCGTCGGCCCGGGCAGGTCGCGCGTCTCGCGCGGAGTGCCATCGATCTCGGCGCGCAGGCGCGTGATCGCCGCCTGCACCTTTGCGCGGTCGGCCGGCCGGCCTTCGGCGGCGGGCCGGGCCGGCAACGGCCGTTTGACGAAACGCGGCAGATAGAGCGGCCCGCCCGCCTTGGGGCCGGTGCCCGAAAGCCCCTCTCCGCCAAAGGGCTGCGAGCCGACAATGGCGCCGATCTGGTTGCGGTTGACATAGATGTTGCCCGCCCGCACGCGGCGCGCGACCGTTTCGACCCGGTCGTCGATGCGCGAATGCAGCCCGAAGGTGAGCCCGTAGCCGGCCGCATTGACGGCATCGATCACGGCATCGAGCGCTTCGGCCCTGAAGGTCGCCACATGCAGCACCGGGCCGAACACCTCGCGGGTCACCTCTTCGATGCCGCTGACGGCGATCACCGATGGCCCGACGAAATGGCCGCTCTGCGGCGCGTCGAGCCGCTTCAGCAGCCGTCCCTGGGCTTGGGCCTCATCGACATAGCCGCCGATCCCGGCGCGCGCCTTGGCGTCGATCACCGGGCCGACATCGGTGGAAAGCCGCCACGGGTCCCCGACGGCGAGTTCGTCCATGGCGCCGTACAGCATCGTCAGGAACGGCTCGGCTATGTCCTCCTGCACATAGAGCACGCGCAGCGCCGAGCACCGCTGGCCGGCCGACCGAAACGCCGAGGTGACGATGTCGGTGATCGCCTGTTCGGGCAGCGCCGTCGAATCGACGATCATCGCATTGATACCGCCGGTTTCGGCGATCAGCGGCGCGGCGGGCGCGATGTCGGCGGCCATGGCGCGATGGATCGCCTGCGCCGTAGCCGTCGAACCGGTGAAGCACACGCCGTCGATGCGCGGGTCCGATGTGATGGCGGCGCCCACCGTGCCGCCCGTGCCGGGCAGCAATTGCAGCGCCGCGCGCGGCACGCCGGCCTCGTGCATGAGTTCGACGGCGCGGTGCGCCATCAGCGCGGTCGCTTCGGCCGGCTTGGCGATCACCGCATTGCCGGCGGCGAGCGCGGCGGCGATCTGCCCGGTGAAGATCGCGAGTGGAAAGTTCCATGGCGAGATGCAGGCAAACGTGCCGCACGGCTCGCCGTCGCCCGCATCGCGCGCCTGCGCGGCGTAGTAGCGCAGAAAATCGGCCGCCTCGCGCAGCTCGGCGATGCCGTCCTCGGTGATCTTGCCCGCTTCACGCGTGGCGATGGCGAACAGTTCGCCGAAACGGGCCTCGTAGAGGTCGGCGACGCCCTCGAGCGTTGCGGCGCGCTCGCTCACCGGCGCCCGCCACGCACGCGCGCCGCCCAGCGCCGCCTCGATATCGGCCATGCTCGCCTCGGCAACGGTACCGACGGTATCGTCCGGCCGCGCCGGATTGACGACGGTCACCGTCTTGCGTCCCTCATCGGGGCACCCCTGGGCGATGAGCGGCGCGGCGCGCCATGTCGCCTCGGCGAAAGGCGCACGCGCGGCCTCGATCGCGGCGATATCGGCGCGGTCGGTCAGATCGAACCCCTTCGAATTGGCCCGTTCGGGCCGGAAGATGTCAGCCGGCGCCGCGACCGGCCGGGCGGGCGCCCGGGCGAGCGCGTCGAACGGGTCGGCGGCGACCGTCTCGGGCGGGATCGCCTCGTCGACGATCTGGTTGACGAGCGAGCTGTTCGCCCCGTTCTCCAGCAGCCGGCGTACCAGATAGGCCAGCAGGTCGCGATGGGCGCCAACCGGCGCATAGATGCGGCAGCGCGTCCCCTCGGTCTGCATCACCCGCGCATGCAGGCTCTCGCCCATGCCGTGCAGGCGCTGGAACTCATAGGCGTTTCGCGGCGCGCCCATTTCCAGGATCGCGGCGACCGAATGGGCATTGTGGGTGGCAAATTGCGGATAGATGCGGTCGGTCAGCCCGAGCATGTGCCGGGCGCAGGTCAGATAGGCGACATCGGTCGCCGGCTTGCGGGTGAAGACCGGAAAGCCGGCAAGGCCCGCCACCTGGGCGCGCTTGATCTCGGTGTCCCAATAGGCGCCCTTGACGAGCCGCACCATGACGCGCCGGTCATGGCGATCCGCGAGCGCGTGCAGCCAGTCGATCACGCCCATCGCGCGCTTGCCATAGGCCTGCACCACCACGCCGAACCCGTCCCAACCCGAAAGCGCCGGATCGGCGATCACCCGTTCGATGACATCGAGCGACAATTCCAGCCGATCGGCCTCCTCGGCATCGATGTTCAGCCCGATGCCGGCCCCGGCCGCCATGCGCGCCAGTTCGACGACGCGCGGCACGAGTTCGTCCATCACGCGCGCGCGCTGCGGCTCCTCGTAGCGCGGATGCAGCGCCGAAAGCTTGATCGAGATGCCCGGATTGCGGTCGACATCGTCATGGGTCGCAGCCTTCGCGATGGCCGCGATCGCGCCGGCATAGGCGTCATGATAGCCCTGCGCATCCCGTGCGGTCAGCGCCGCCTCGCCCAGCATGTCGTAGGAATAGGCAAAGCCACTGGCCTGGTGTGCGTCGGCGCGCTCCATCGCCTCGTCGATCGTGCGCCCGAGCACGAACTGCCGGCCCAACTCGCGGATCGCCTGGCGCACCGCGGTGCGGATCACCGGCTCGCCCAGCCGCTTGACGGCGCCGCGCATGACGCCGGCGAAGCCGCCCCGTGGCGGCTCGCGCAGCACATTGCCCGTCAGCATCAGCGCCCAGGTCGAGGCGTTGACGAGCGAGGAGGCCGACCTGCCCAGATGGGTGCCCCATTGCGACGGCGCGATCTTGTCCTCGATCAGCGCGTCCATGGTCTCGGCGTCCGGAACGCGCAACAGGCTCTCGGCCAGGCACATCAGCGCGATGCCCTCATCGGTCGAAAGCCCGTATTCGGCCAGGAAGACCTCCATCATGCCCGGCCGGTCCATCCTGCGGATATCGCCGACCAGCGCGGTGGCCCGTGCCACCGCCCGCCGGCGCAGATCCGCGTCGATCGCCGCGCGCGCCTTCATGCGCGCCAGAACGGTGTCTTCATCGGCAAGATGATCGCGCGCGATCTGCGCACGCAGCGGGTTCAGCGGGTCCATGCGGGCCTCATCACAGGTTCGACGGGGCCAGACTATCGCGGGCGATGCAGGCTTTCAGCCCCTTGCAATCAACTTGAAATGCCATATGAACCAAAGTAGCCTCGAAATTCGGACGATCATCCTGCCATGGGCGACACCATAGCCAATCTGGATCGCATCGACCGTCGCATCGTCGCCGAACTGGGCCGCGACGGCCGCATGGCGATCACCACGCTTGCCCGCAAGGTGGGCCTTTCCAAGACGCCCTGCCAGATCCGCGTCCGGCGCCTGGTCGAAAGCGGCGTCATTCGCGGCTTCCGCGCCGTCATCGACCCGCGCAAGGTCGGCCTGGAGCATGTCGCCTTCGTCGAGGTCAAGCTGAACGACACCACCGAGGCCGCGCTCGGCGCCTTCAACGCCGCGGTGGGCGAGATCGCCGAGGTCGAGCAGTGCCACATGATCGCCGGCCCCTTCGACTATCTGCTCAAGGTGCGTACCGGCGACATCGCCGCCTATCGCCGCGTGCTCGGCGAGCGCATCTCGGCGCTGCCCCATGTCGCCAACACCTCCACCTATGTCTCCATGGAAGCGGTCAAGGACCCCGGCGCCTGAGCCACATCTTCAACGGCGCGTGCGCATGCCGGCGCGGGCCGCTCCCAGGGCGTTTTAGTATTGATAAAGTTCGGCTTGACTCCCTGTCTGATGGCCGTCATCGTTTTTACAAATACTAAAAGCCTGGGGAGGTAAGGGTGGACAGCGAGCCTGCCCCCTTGACGCCATCGAAGCGCGCCGAACCCGCGACGGACAGGGACGGTCAGGCCCCGCTGGGCCAGCGGCTGCGCCGGCGACGCAAGGCGCTGTCGCTGACCCTGAAGGAGGTGGCCGACGGCGCGGGCCTTTCGGCCGGTTTCATTTCCCAGGTCGAGCGCGGGCTGACCGCGCCGTCGCTGTCCTCGCTGGTCTCGATCTCGCGCGTGCTCGGCACCCAGATCTCGACCTTCCTGGAACAGCCGCGCGCCGATGCCAGCCACACGCGCCAGCAGCGGCGCCAGTTCTACCGTATCGAGGGCCACCAGATCGCCTATGAGCGCGTCTCGGCCTCCTTTGCCCGCCAGCAGATGCATTCGGTGATCATTCACATGCCGCCGGGTCACCGGTCCGAGCCGATCGCCCATGAGGGCGAGGAACTTCACTTCGTGCTCGAAGGTGCCATCACCTCCGAGATCGACGGCGAGGTCGTCGTGCTCAATGCCGGCGACAGCGTGCATTACCCCTCCACGCGGCGCCACAGCCTCTGGAACCACACCGAACGGGAAGCGGTGATCCTCTGGGTCGGCACGATGGATCTGTTCGACGAGCAGATCGGGGCCGCGCGGAGGGCCGCAAACAAACCGGCGGAAACGGCCAGCACGCCGGAATGAACAGTGCAACGGCCAGATGAAGCAGGAGCACTTGCAATGACAACGACACTGAAGACATGGGGCGCCGCCCTACTCGCCGCCACCACGATGGCCGCCGCCATTCCTGCCGCGCAGGCAGGCGGCGTCCTGCGCCTCGACGAGGTCGCCGTCGGCGAACTCGACCCCGGCAAGGCCTCGGACTATGCCGACTCCATCCTGATGTTCAATGTCTACGACACGCTCGTCATTCCCAACCAGGGCGGGCCGGGCCACCAGCCGCACCTGGCGACGAGCTGGGAACAGGACGGCACCTCCGTCACCTTCAAGCTGCGCGACGACGTCACCTTCAACAGCGGCAATCCGCTGACCGCCGAGGATGTGGTCTTCTCGCTCGAGCGCATGAAGACGCTCGGCCAGGGCCTTTCTTATCTGTTCGGCGACGTCGAGGGCGCCGAGGCGCTGGACGAGCACACCGTGCGCTTCGACCTTGCCCGGCCCTATGCGCCGTTCATCGCCGCGCTGGTGCGTCTGCCGATCATCGACAAGCAGGCCGTCATGGACAATCTGGGCGAAGGCGAGGGCGAGATGGGAGACTGGGGCCAGGCCTATCTGTCGGCCAACAGCGCCGGCACCGGCGCCTATACGGTCGTCTCGCACAACCCCCAGCAGGAAACGGTCATGGAGATGAACCCGGACTATTTCCTTGGCGTGCCCGAGGCCGCGCCCGACACGGTGCGCCTGCGCTACGGCCTGGAGGCGGCGACCGTGCGCACGCTGATCACCCAGGGCGAGCACGACATCGCCTCGCAATGGCTGCCGCCGGAAGTGATCAAGGCGCTCGAGGCCAATGGCGCCCAGCTCTTCACCGAAAGCGGCACCGGCGCGTTCTACGTCAAGATGAACACCACCAAGCCGCCTCTCGACGACGTCAACTGCCGGCTCGCGCTGTCCAAGGCCTTCGACTATGGCGCCGCGCTGCAGATGATCGCGATCACCGACCAGATCGCCCAGGGCTCGGCGCCCACCGGCGCCATTCCCGTGGGCATGTTCGGCGCCAATCCGGCCGACCAGACGCTCGGCCGCGATCTCGACGCCGCCAAGCAGCACCTGGCGGACTGCCAGTACAGCCCGGAAGACTTCACCCTGGAAATCTCCTGGATCGCCGAGGTGCCGATCGAGGAGCGCTTCGCGCTGCTCATGCAGGCCAATTTCGCCGAACTGGGCATCCGCTCGGAGATCACCAAGCTGCCCTGGGCCCTGTTCTCCGAACAGGTGTCGAAGCCCGAGAACACGCCGCACATCTCCCAGCTCTTCGTCAACGCGGTGACCGGCGATCCCGACACGCTTCTTTACGGCCAGTATCACTCCTCGACCGCCGGCACCTGGCAGTCGCCCGAATATCTGAACGATCCCGAAGTGGACCGGCATCTGGAGGCCGGCCGCACCGCGCAGACGCCCCAGGCGCGCGAGCAAGCCTATTCGGCGCTCAACGAGCGGCTGATGGAGATCGCGCCGACCATCTATGGCTATGACCGCCAGTCGGTCTTCGCCGCCAGCAGCCGCGTGAAGGCGCCGGCCCTGACCGATCCCGAGGCCGCCTTCGGCCTTGACGGCATGGGCTTTTCCTTCCGCCTGATGGAAGTCGCCGACTGACCCCGGACCGGATCGCGGGCACGGCATGGTCGCCCAGCCCGCGATCGTGCAACGGCGTGATGCCATGACCCCTGTCCTGCGCCTGCTCGCAAAGCGGCTGGCGACATCGCTGATCGTGCTCGTCGGTGTCTCCATGCTGATCTTCGCCATCGCCCGAATCATACCGGGCGACCCGGCGCGGATCGCGCTGGGCCCCAACGCGACCGCCGAGCAGATCGCCGCCTTGCGCGCGCAATTGCATCTCGATCAGTCCGTCTTCGTCCAGTACGGCTATTTCGTCGCCGACGTCCTGCGCGGCGATCTGGGCATTTCGCTCTACACCAACCGGCCGGTGACCACCGACATCGCCCAGTTCCTGCCCGCAACGCTCGAACTGATCCTGGTCGCCGGCGCCATGATG
Source organism: Roseitalea sp. MMSF_3546 (assembly GCF_030732865.1). Lineage (GTDB taxonomy): Bacteria > Pseudomonadota > Alphaproteobacteria > Rhizobiales > Rhizobiaceae > Roseitalea. Next base: position 64,131 of record NZ_JASHKB010000002.1, on the reverse strand, counting down.
ATCGCCTTCGGCCTGCCGCTCGGCATCTGGTCGGCCCGCTACAAGGGCAAATGGGCCGACAACCTCATCCGCCTGATCTCGCTTCTGGGCGTGTCGGCGCCGAGCTTCGTCTGGGCGGTCATCCTGATGCTTCTGTTTGCCTTCTATCTGCCGCTGTTTCCAATTGCCGGGCGCATCTCGGACGACATCGTCGTCACCCCCGTGACCGGCTTCCTGATGATCGATACGCTGGTTGCCGGCAATCTGCGGGCTTTTGCCGATGCGGCGTGGCACATCGCCCTGCCCGCCTTCGCGCTGGCGCTTTCGGGCATCGGGCAGGCCGCCCGGCTGACCCGCGCCAACATGGTCGAGACCTATGAGCGCCCCTATATCGAGATGGCGCGGTCCTACGGCTTTTCCGAGCGCCGCATCGCCAATCGCTACGCCTTCAAGCCCTCGCTGATCCCGTCGCTGACGATTATCGGGCTCGATTTCGCGGCCATGCTCGGCAATGCGTTCCTGGTCGAGGCGATCTTCGCCTGGCCGGGCCTTTCGCGCTATGGCGTCGAGGTGATCCTGCGCAAGGATCTCAACGGCATCGTCGGCACGGTGCTGATCATCTCGGCGACCTTCCTGATCGTCAACATCATCGTCGATCTTCTGATCGCCTTTCTCAATCCGCGCATCCGCCATTCGCAGAGGGCGTCATGAGGCGCACCTTCGCCATCCTTGCGGCCAACCCGCTGTCGCTGCTCGGCCTCGTCCTCGTCGCGCTGGTGGTGATCTCGGCGGTGTTCGCCGACTTCATCGCTCCGTTTCCGGCCCATCGCGGCGCGGTCGTCGATTTCGCCAACTTCAACCAGCCGCCGCAATGGCCCTACATCTTCGGCACCGATCTGGTCGGCCGCGACCTGTTCAGCCGCATCATCTACGCCTATCGCATTTCGCTGGTCCTGGGCATCGTCGTGCTCGCCATCGCCGTTCCCATCGGCGTGACGATCGGCCTTCTGGCCGGCTATCTGGGCGGCTGGACCGAATATCTGCTGATGCGGCTGACCGACGTCTTCCTGTCGATCCCGCCGCTGGTGCTTGCCATGTCGATCATGGGCGTGCTCGAGCCGACGCTGACCAACGGCATGCTGGCGGTCACCGCCATGTGGTGGCCCTGGTATGCGCGGCTCGTCTACAACATCACGCGCGGCGAGCGCGAGGAGGGCTACGTGCTGGCCGCCGAGGTGATCGGCGCCTCCAGGGGCCATGTCATCTTCCGCGAGATCCTGCCCAATTGCATGCCGGCGGTCATCACCAAGATGACGCTCGACATGGGCTTTGTCATTCTCATCGCCTCCTCGCTCTCCTTTCTGGGGCTCGGCGTGCAGCCCCCGACGCCCGACCTTGGCTCGATGGTCGCCGCCGGGGCGACCTATCTGCCCGATTCGTGGTGGCTGACCGTGTTTCCCGGCCTTGCCATTCTGGTGGCCGTATTCGGCTTCAATCTCATCGGCGATGCGCTGCGCGACATTCTGGGAGCGGATCAATGAGCGCGCCCATGCTCGACATCCGCGACCTGCATCTGAGCTTCAAGGGCCATACCGGCCTGACCGAAGTGCTGCACGGCATATCCCTGCACATCCAGCCGGGCGAGCGCGTCGCGCTGGTCGGCGAGAGCGGCTCGGGCAAGTCGGTGACGGCGCGGATCGTCCTCGGCCTGCTGCAGGATCTGCCATCGGCGCGGATCACCGGCCAGGTTCTGTTCGACGGACGCGATCTGGAGCTGATGTCCTCGCGTGCGCGCCACGCCCTGCGCGGCACGGCCATGTCGATGATCTTCCAGGATCCGACCTCATCGCTCAACCCGGTCTTCCGCATCGCCGACCAGTTCCACGACGTGCTGCGCCGCGCCGATCCGTCGGTCGCGAAAGCGGCAGCGCACGACCGCGCCGCCGCGATCCTCGCCGAGGTGTCGATCCGCGATGCGCAGCGCGTGCTCAACGCCTATCCCTTCCAGCTCTCGGGCGGCATGAACCAGCGCGTGATGATCGCCATGGCGCTCGCCAACGAGCCGGCGTTGCTGATCGCCGACGAGCCGGGCACCGCGCTGGACGTCACCGTGCAGGCGCAGACGCTGCAGCTGATGCGCCGGCTGGTCGAGGACCATCACACGGCGGTCCTGTTCATCTCGCACAATCTGGGCGTGGTGCGCGAATTCGCCGACCGGCTCTATGTCATATACAAGGGCCGAATGGTCGAGCAGGGCCCCACCGATGCCGTCTTCGCCGATCCGCGCCATCCCTATACGCGCGCGCTGATGGCCGCCGTGCCGCACCTGACCGGCGGCGGCATTCCCGAGATCGCCGAGGCTTCGCCCGATTTCGCCGCGCCGCTCGTCGACCACGAGGCGGAGGCGCCATCATGACCGCGCCGATCCTGCGCCTGAGCGATGTCAGCCGCACCTTCGGAACCGGCGACGGCGCGGTGCACGCGGTCCGATCGGTCTCCTTCGACGTCGCCGCCGGCGAGTGCCTTGCCATCGTCGGCGAATCGGGCTCGGGCAAGTCGACGCTGGCCAACATGATCCTTGGCATCTATCCGCCGACGACCGGCGAGATCGCGCTCGAGGGCACGGTCCTGCCGGCCCGGCGCGCGCTCGCCCACCGGCAGGCGATCCAGCTCGTCCAGCAGAACCCGCTGTCCTCGCTCAATCCCAAGCGCTCGATCGGCGCGACGCTGCGGCTCGCGCTCGACGTGCACGGGATCGGCGCGCCGGCCGACCGCGCAGCCATCGTCGGCGCCCTGCTCGAGGAGGTCGGCCTTGCCGCCGAATACGCAAGACGCGCGCCGGCCGCGCTGTCGGGCGGACAACGCCAGAGGGTCGCCATCGCCCGCGCGCTCGCCTGCCAGTCGCGCGTGGTCGTGCTCGACGAGCCGACCTCGGCGCTCGACGTGCTGGTGCAGGCGCGCGTCTTGCGCCTGCTCGATGCGCTGCGCGCCGAACGCGGGCTGACCTACATCTTCATCACCCACGATCTGTCGGTCGTGCGCAACATCGCCGACCGCATCGCGGTCTTCGAAAAGGGCCGGATGATCGAGATCGGCGACACCGAGACCATCTTCTCGGCACCCTCGCAGACCTATACCCGCCGCCTGATCAGCGCCGTGCCCGTCATCACCGGGGACGAACTGGCCCTGCGCGACAAGCTTGCCGCCCACACAAAAGAGGATGCCCCTTGACTGCCACCGCCTTCACCGCCGCACTCGCCAGCCCCGGCAACCAGCCGCGCGCCACCTTCGACGCGCTGTGCGCGCTGGCCCGCCGGACCGTCGGCGCCAGGCTGTTCACCCTGATGACCTTCGACGCCACCACCCGCCAGGCGCGCCGCATCTATTCGAACATGCCCGACGCCTATCCCGAGCTCGGCACCAAGCCGGTCAACCAGACCCACTGGACCGCCCATGTGCTCGACGGCCACAGGACCTTCGTCGCCAACGACATCGCCGGCATCGCCGAGGTGTTCGGCGATCATGACCTCATCGCTTCGCTGGGCTGCGAATCGGTCATCAATGTCCCGATCGTGGTCGATGGCGGGGTGATCGGCACGATCAACTGCCTCGATGGCGCCGGCCATTACACGCCCGAGCGCGTCGCCGCCTCCGAAGCGCTCAAGCTGCCCGGCGCGAGCGCGTTTCTTCTCGACCATTTTCTCACCGCCAGGGGAGCCTGACCATGTCGACGAAAACGACGCGCGTTGCAACCGATGTCGGCGGAACGTTCACCGATCTTGTGGTGTTCGAGACCGACACCGCGACCGGCCAGTCGCAGATCCGCACCGCCAAGTCGGACACCACCCCGCCCGACTACGAAAAGGGCGTGCTCGACGTGCTCGAGAAGGGCGGGGTCGACCCCGCCGCCATCGACTTTCTCGCGCACGGCACCACGGTCGTCATCAACGCGCTGACCGAGCGCAAGGGCGTCAAGGTCGGCCTGATCACCACGCAAGGCTTTCGCGACACGCTGGAGATCGCGCGCGGCAACCGGCCGGACTTCTTCAACCTGCACTATCGCAAGCCCGCCCCGTTCGTGCCGCGCCATCTGCGCCGCGAACTGCCCGGGCGCATGACCTACAAGGGCGAGGAACGCGCACCGCTGGACCTGTCGCCGCTGCCGGCGATCATAGCGGACTTCAAGGCCGAGGGCGTCGCAGCGATCGCCATCTGCTTCCTGCATTCCTACGCCAATCCGACCCATGAACAGGCCGCGCTCGATGAGGTCCGCCGGCTCTGGCCGGAGGTTTCGGCCGTCGCATCGCACCAGATCACGCGCGAATGGCGCGAGTACGAACGCACCAACACGGCGGTGCTGTCGGCCTATGTGCAGCCCGTCGCCGAGCGCTATCTTCAGCGCCTGGACGATGGGCTCAAGTCGCGGGGCTTTACGGGAAGCCCCTACATCATGCAGTCCAACTGCGGCGTCGACTCGCTTCAGGCGGTCTCGCGCATTCCGATCACCATGGTCGAGTCCGGCCCCGCCTCGGGTTTCTGGGGCGCGGCGGAACTGGGCAAGCTGATCGGCGAGCCCAACGTGATCGCCCTCGATATCGGTGGCACGACGGCGAAATGCTCGCTGATCGAGAACGGCCAGATCAAGATCATGACCGACTACTGGATCGAGCGCGACCGCACATCGGCCGGTTATCCGATCATGGTGCCGGTGGTCGATCTGGTCGAGATCGGCAATGGCGGTGGTTCGATCGCCTGGGTCGACGACTACGGCAAGCTGCATGTCGGCCCGCAATCGGCCGGCGCCCAGCCCGGCCCGGCAGCCTATGGTCGCGGCGGCACCGAGGCGACGACGACTGATGCCAACCTCCGGCTCGGCCGCATCAACCCCGACTATTTCTGCGGCGGCGAGGTGGCCGCCGACATGGCGGCCGTCGAGACCGCCATCCGTGCCGTCGGCGACAGGCTCGGTGTCGATGCCGACGAGGCGGCGCGCGGCATCATCCGCATCGCCAACAACAACATGGTCAATGCGCTCAAGCTTGTCTCGCTGAATCGGGGCTTCGATCCGCGCGATTTCACCCTCGTCGCCTTCGGCGGCGGCGGGGCGATGCATGCGGTCGCCCTCGCCCAGGAACTGGGCGTCAAGCGCGTCGTCGTGCCGGCCGGCGCCTCGGTCTTTTCGGCCTGGGGCATGATGATGTCGGACCTCCGGCGCGACTATTTCGTCACCAATCTGGCCGATCTCGTCCCGGACAATGCCGCAACCATCGAGACCCTGTTCGCGGAAACGGAAGACCGCGCCCGCGCCCAGTTCGAGGCCGAAGGCGTTGCCGGCGACAAGGTCTCGTTCCTGCGCTTCGGCAAGTTCCGCTACCAGAACCAGGAACACACGACCGAAGTGCTGCTCGACGATGGCGCGATCACGCCCGAGCGCGTCGCGGCGATCGAGGCAGCGTTCCACGAGACCTATGAGCGCGAATACACCTACCGGCTCGACGCGCCGGTCGAGATGGTCGGCATTCATCTGGTCGCCGCCGCCGAGATCGGCAAGCTGACGGTCGCCGAACGGCCGCTGGGCGACGACGATCCCAGCCCCGCGGTCAAGGGCGCCCGCCAGGTCGACTTCGCGCTCGAGGGCGAGCACGAGGCGATCATCTATGACGGCGAGAAGCTGCAGCCGGGCATGGTGTTCGAGGGTCCGGCCATCGTCGAGGATCCGGGCACCACGATCGTCATCCATCCGGGCAGCCGCGCGAAGATGGACGGCCATGGCAACATCATCATCGACATTGCGGGCTGAGGGAGGCGCACCATGACGACCCACGACCCCATCACGCTGGAAATCATCCAGAACTCGCTGCAATCGGCGGCCGACGAGATGTTCGCGGCGATGAAGAAGACGGCGATGAGCTCGATCATCTACGAGGTGCTGGACATGGGCACCGGCATCCTCGACGCCAAAGGCGAGATCGCCTGTTCGGGCGCGGGCATTCCCGCCTTCATCGGGGTGCTCGACAAGGCGGTCAAGGTGATCGCGGCAAAGTATGACGAACCGGGCGCCGTCAGGCCCGGCGACGTCTTCGCCACCAACGACCCCTATCATGGCGGCGTCACCCATCTCAACGACATCGTCGTCGCCATGCCGGTCTTCGTCGACGGCGAACTGATCGCCTGGACCGCCAACATCGCCCACAATTCCGATGTCGGCGGCATGGCGCCCGGCTCGCTTTCGGGCGACGCCACCGAGATATTCCAGGAAGGCCTGCGCCTGCCGGCGGTCAAGATCATCGCCGAAGGCACGCCGATCAAGCCGGTCTTCGACATCATCAAGGTCAATTCGCGCATGCCCGACGTGCTCGAGGGCGATGTCTGGGCGGCGATCGCCTCGGTGCGCATCGGCGCCCGGCGCCTTGCCGAGATCGCCGGCAAATACGGTGTCGGGACCTTCAAGACCGCCATGGACCATTTCATGGACTATGGCGAGACGGTCTCGCGTACGGAACTGGCCAACCTGCCCAAGGGCACGTTCGAACTCTCCGAGGAGCAGGACGACGGGCGCATCTTCAACGTCAAGATCACCATCACCGACGACGCCTTCACCGTCGATCTGACCGACAATCCCGACCAGTCGCCAAATCCGGTCAACACCAGCCGCGACGGCGTCATGGTCGCCGCGCAGATGATCTTCAAGTCGCTCACCGATCCCTATTCGCCGGCCAATGGCGGCTCGTTCCGTCCGATCGCGCTGCTGACGCGCGAGGGATCGGTCTTCCACGCCTCCGAGCCGGCGCCGATCGGCTTTTACTACGAGATCGAACTGCGCGTTTACGACCTGATGTGGCGATGCCTGGCCCCGCATATGCCCGACCGGCTCGCGGCGGGGCACTTCGCCTCGGTCTGCGGCACCTTCATCGGCGGCATCCACCCCGACACGGGCCGCCAGTACACCATCATCGAACCGCAACTGGGCGGCTGGGGCGCCAGCCGCAACGCCGACGGCAACAGCGCCATCTTCTGCGGCTTTCACGGCGAGACCTACAACTGTCCAGCCGAGATCAACGAGGCGCGAAACGGCCTTTACGTCGACCGCATGGAACTGAACACCGAACCCGGCGGAGAAGGCGAGCACACCGGCGGGCGCGGCATCGTGATGGACTATCGCGTGCGCGCCGACAACGGCTTTCTGACCGCCGGCTACACCCGCTCGAAATTCCCCGCCTGGTCGCTCGACGGCGGCCGTGAGGGCTCGCCCAACTATGTCGAATACCGGCCGAAGGACGGCGCACCGCAACGCTTTGCCTTCGTCTCTGGCCTGACCACCCGCACGGACGACGTGATCCGCGTCGTCACCGGCAATGGCGGCGGCCTGGGCGATCCGAAAAGGCGCGACCCCGAAGCCGTGCGCGCCGACGTCAAAAACGGACTGATCACGGCCGAACGCGCCCGCGAGGTCTATGGCGTGACGGTCTGATGTGCACAGGAGGAAAGACCATGACCCAGCCGCTGAAGATCATGTATCTGAGCCCGGTCGCCAATGGCGGCGCGGACGATCCCATCTTCGCCAAGATGGCTCAGGACGTGAAGCTGCCCGGCACGGAGGTGCACGTCACCTGCCTGCCCGACAATGACGGCGCCTTCACCCATATCGAGTTCCGATCCTACGAGGCGATCGTCACGCGCGGCATCGTCCGCGGGGCGCGCGCGGCGGCCAGGGAAGGCTTCGATGCCCTTGCGATCGGCTGCTTCTACGACACCGCGCTCCATGACGCGCGCGAGATATCCGGCGACATGATCGTCACCGCGCCCTGCATGGCCTCCTGCGAGATCGCCGCGAGCCTTGCCAACCGTTTCGGCATGATCGTCGGCCGGCGCAAATGGGTCAATCAGATGACGCGCACCGTGCACGAGCATGGCCATGGCGAGCGTCTGAGCGGCTTCTACCACGTCGACCTGGGCGTGAACGATTTTCAGAAGGACCATTGCGTCACCGAGGGCCGCCTCATGGAGGCCGGCCGCAAGGCGGTCGAGGAGGATTATGCCGAGGCGCTGATCCTGGGCTGCACGCTGGAGGTCGGCTTTCACGCGCGGATGCAGGAAAGGCTCGGCGTGCCGGTGATCGACCCGTCGACCGCCGCGCTCAAGCGGGCCGAATATGCCGCCCTGCTGAAGCGGCAATGCGGCTGGGTGCCGAGCCGCAAATGGTCCTGCGAGGCGCCGTCCGAAGACGAGATCGCGCGCTTTGGCGGCTTCGACGAGGGCGAGGCCTTCGGCAACCGCGTCATCGTGCCGGCCGATCCTGACGCCAGGCCGCTGGCGGCATGATGCCGAACCCCGCGCCCGGCCCGGCATCGGATCGCACGGCGTCCGCCGATCCGGTCACGCTGTCGGTAATCCAGGCCGGCCTGACCGCGGCGGCCGACGAGATGTTCGCCGTGCTCAGGAAGACCGCGATGAGCCCGATCATCTACGAGGTGCTCGATGTCGGCACCGGCATCACCGACGCACGTGGCGAACTGGTCTCCTCGGGCGCCGGCATTCCCACCTTTGTCGGCGTGCTTGACAAGGCGGTCCGGCGCATCGTCGAACTGCACGGCCTGCAGGATCTGCGCGACGGCGATCTGTTCGTCACCAACGATCCCGCCTATGGCGGCGTCACGCACCTCAATGACGTGGTCATCGCCATGCCGGTCTTCGCAGCCGGCCGGCCGATCGCCTGGACCGCATCGATCGCCCATTGGAACGACGTCGGCGGCATGACGCCCGGCTCGATGTCGACCACGGCGACCGAGATCTTCCAGGAAGGGCTGCGCCTGCCCGCCGTCAGGCTGTTCGCGGCGGGCGAGCCGGTCGACCCGGTCTTCGACATCATCGCCGCCAACTCGCGTCTGCCCGATTTCGTGCGCGGCGATCTGTGGGCGCAGATCGCCGCCAGCCGCAAGGCCGCGCAGCGCGTGGCCGGCCTTGCCGCCGCCCATGGCGTCGAGACCTTCGAGCGCGCCGTCGACGATTTGTTCGCCCAGGGCGAGCGCCGGGCGCGCGACGGCCTGGCTGCCCTGCCCGAAGGCGACTACGCGATCACCGAGGAACAGGACGACGGTGCCCTCTGGCGCGCCGCGATCCGCATCGGCCCCGACCGCTTCACCGTCGATCTGAGCGGCAATCCGGCCCAGCGCGCCGCCCCGCACAACACCAGCCGCGACGGCGCGGTGATCTCCTCGCAGATGATCTTCCGGGCGCTGACCGATCCCACGCTCGCCGCCAATGCCGGCTCGTTCCGCCCGCTGGAGGTCATCACGGAGCCGGGCACGATTTTTAACGCCACCGGCACCGCGCCGCACGGATACTATTTCGAGACCCGCATCCGGCTCTACGACATGTTGTGGCAATGCATGGCGCGCGCCTTTCCCGAGCGCCTGCCGGCCGGCCATTTCGCCTCGATCTGCGGCACCGTGATCGCCGGCGACCATCCCGATACGGGCCGCAGATACACAATGGTCGAGCCGCAAATGGGCGGCTGGGGCGCGACCGCGAGCCGCGACGGCCTCGATGCGATGTATTCGGCGAGCCATGGCGAGACGTTCAACTGCCCGGTGGAGATCTGCGAGGCGCGCTACGGCATCGATGTCGAGCACAAGCGGCTTAGCGAAAGCGCCCTGGGCCAGGGCCTGCATCGCGGCGGCCGGGGCCTGAGCGTGCGCTACCGCCCGCGCGGGCCGGCGATCCTGTCGGCCGGCTACAGTCGCAACCGCGTGCCGGTCTGGGGTTCGAACGGCGGCGATGCCGGCGGCACGAACGCCCTGTCGGTAACCCGCGCCGATGGCAGCCGTGAGAGCCACGCCTTCGTCAGCGGCCTCGCCGTCGAACCGGGCGATGTCATCGACATCGACACCGCCAATGGCGGCGGATGGGGAAGCCGCGCGGGGAATGGCTGAACGTCAATCGGCACCTATGCCTTGTCGCGCCCGCGCAGATAGGCGATCAGATCCGCCTTGGCGCCCTCGACATGATCGGCGATGCGCCGGGCGGCAAGCTCGGCGTCGCCCGCCTCGCAGGCCTCGACGATCGCCTGATGTTCGCGGTTCGCCCGTTCCATACCGTCGGTCATGGTCAGTTGCGCGCGGGTGAAGCGGTCGACGCGATCGTGGGTGTTGCCGATCACCTGCAGGTGGTAGCCGAGCCCGCTGTCGCGATAGAGCGTATGGTGGAACTGCCGGTTCAGATCGCCCCATAGCATTGGATCGGTCGACCTGAAGAAGTCCTCGCAATGGGCCCGCGCCTCGGCCAGCGTTTCGGCGCGCATGCGCGGCACCGCCGCCCGCATCACCGCGCTTTCCACCAGCTTGCGGAAATCGAAGATCTCGCTGACCTCGGCGATGTCGATGCTCGCGACCGTGGCGCCGCGATAGCGCTGCTGGGTGACAAGCCCCTGCTGCTCGAGCCGGGTGAGCGCCTCGCGCACCGGGATGCGGCTGGTGTTGAACAGCCGCGCCAACTCGTCCTGGCGCAGCGGTTCGCCATCGGCGACCTCGCCCGAGATGATGGCCTTGCGCAACGCCTCGCAGATGATGTCGGCGCTCGAGGCGGTCCTGGTGATGTCGACGGCCTTCAGCGGCATTGCGGTTTCCGATCCGGTCTTGCGCGGTGCTGAGCGAGAGATAGCCCGGCCAATTGGTTATTGCAAATCATATCCAATATCCGATAACCATTCAGCCCACGGAGCCATTCGAGATCGGGAGACCGCCCATGTGGAAGGGAATGATGCCCGCCGTGACCACCAAGTTCACCGAGGACGGCGGTCTCGACCATGCCGAGATGGAGCGCTGCTTCGGCCTGCAGATCGAGGCCGGCAATGCCGGTCTGGTCGCCTGCGGCAGCCTTGGCGAGGGTCCGATGCTCTCGCAGGACGAGCGGCTCGCGGTGCTGGCGCGATGCAGGGCGGTGGCCGGCGACAGGACGGTGCTGATGACCGTCAGCGAGGCGGGCACGCGCGAAGCCTGCGAAATGGCCAGAAAGGCGGCCGCCGCCGGCGCCGACGGGCTGATGGTCGTGCCCTCGCCGATCTACTTCACCGACCGGCGCGAGGCGATCGCCAATCTGCGCGCCATCGCCTCGGCCGGCGACCTTCCGGTGATGATCTACTCGAACCGGGTCGGCTACCGCGTCGACATCACGCCCGACATGATGGCCGAACTGGCGGACGATGACCGCTTCGTCGCGGTCAAGGAGAGTTCGGACGACATCCGCCGCACCACCGAGATCATCAACCTGCTCGGCGACCGCTATGCGGTGTTCACCGGCGTCGACAATCTGGGCATGGAGGCCCTGCTGATGGGCGCGGTCGGCTGGATTTCCGGCGTTTCGCTCGCCTTCCCCGAGGAAAACCAGAGGATCTACGATCTGATCGCGCAGGGCCGCATCGCCCAGGCGCGCGAGATCTACCGCTGGCTCCGGCCGGTGCTCGACCTGGACGTGTCGACCTATCTGGTCCAGCAGATCAAGCTCGCCGAGGCGATGACGCTGGGGTCGACCGAGCATGTCCGTGCGCCGCGCCTGCCGATCGTCGGCGAGCACCGCGCCCGCGTCGAAGCCATCGTGCAGGCCGCCATCGACACGCGCCCCGACCTGACGCGCCACTGAGCGGTCGCCGGCGCGCTGCGCCCTGCCGCGAACGGGAACGAGCATGGCAAACCCCGCACACCGCACCGACACGCTGCTGGTCATCGGCGCCGGCGTGATCGGGCTGAGCATCGCCCTGGCCGCCCAGGCGCGCGGGCTGGCGGTGACGGTGATCGACCGCGACCCCGTCGGCCAGGGCACCTCTTCGGGCAATGCCGGCGCCTTCGCCTTTCCCGAGATCATGCCGCTGGCCTCGCCCGGCATCATGGCGAGAGCCCCGCGCTGGCTGCTCGACCCGACGGGGCCGCTCGCCATCCCACCCGCCTACGCGCCACGCCTTGCGCCCTGGCTCTACCGCTTCTGGCGCGCCTCCATGCCCGACCGCTACCGCGCCAGCATCGCCGCGCAGGCATCGCTGATGGCGGTGTCGGAGCGCGCGCTCGAGCCCTTCATGGCGGCGACGGGCACCGCCGCCATGCTGCGCCGCGAGGGCCAGCTGCAGGTCTACGAGACCGAGGCGTCATATAGGGCCGCCCGGCCCGAATGGGACGAGCGCGCCCGCCGCGGCATCGATTTCACGCTGATCACCACCCATGACGGGCTCGTTGCGCACCAGCCCGGCCTCGCAACGCATCTGCGCCATGGCGCGTTCACGCCGGGCTGGTTCAACATCTGCGATCCGCGCGACTACCTGCTTGCACTGGCCGGCCGGTTCCGCGAGGCGGGCGGCGCCATCGAGCGGACCGAAATCCGCGCGCTGCGGCCGACCGAAACGGGCGTCACAGCCCAGACCGGTGCCGGCACGCGCGGCGCCGCGCGTGCCGTCATCGCCGCCGGCGCATGGTCGCACCTGCTCGCGCGCACGCTCGGCGACCGCATCCCGCTGGAAACCGAGCGCGGCTACAACACCACCCTGCCGGCCGACGCCTTCGACCTGAAGTGCCAGGTCAGCTTTTCCTGCCAGGGCTTCGTCGTCTCGCGGCTCGCAAGCGGGGTCCGCGTGGGCGGCGCAGTCGAACTGGGCGGGCTCGACCGTCCACCCAACTGGAAGCGTGCCGACGCGCTGCTCGCCCATGCCCGGCGCCTGATGCCCGGCCTGAAGACCGGCGGCGGCACACGCTGGATGGGCTATCGCCCCTCTTTGCCCGACACGCTGCCCGTGATCGGGCCGAGCCGCGCCTCGGCCAGGATCGTCCATGCCTTCGGTCACGGCCATCTCGGCCTGACCCAGTCGGCCGGCACGGCCGCGCTCGTCGCCGACATGCTGACCGGCCGGCCGCCCGAAATCGATCTTGCGCCCTTCTCGCCAACGCGCTTTGGATGAACGCCATGAGCAAGCACACATTTCTTTGCATCGACGGGCACACCTGCGGCAATCCGGTCCGGCTCGTCACCGGCGGCGGACCGGCGCTGGACGGGGCAACCATGATGCAGCGGCGCGCGCACTTTCTCGCCGACTATGACTGGATTCGCACCGGGCTGATGTACGAGCCGCGCGGCCACGACCAGATGTCGGGCGCGATCCTCTATCCGCCAACCCGCGAGGATTGCGATATCGGCGTGCTGTTCATCGAGACATCGGGCTGCCTGCCCATGTGCGGGCACGGCACGATCGGCACGGTGACCATCGCCGTCGAGCACGGCCTCGTCCGGCCCAGGACACCGGGCGTGCTGCATCTGGACACGCCGGCCGGCCCGGTCACCGCCCGATACGCGATGAACGGCGACCATGTCGACGAGGTGCGCATCACCAATGTCCCCTCCTTTCTCTACAGCCAAGCGCTGACGGCCACCTGCCCCGTGCTCGGGGAACTGACGGTCGATGTCGCCTATGGCGGCAATTTCTACGCAATCGTCGAACCGCAGCGGAACTACGCCGATCTGGCCGACCATGCCGCAACCGACCTGATCGCCTGGAGCCCGGCCCTGCGCGCCGCGCTCAACGAAAAATACGACTTCGTGCATCCCGACAATCCCGACATTGCCGGTCTGTCGCACATCATGTGGACCGGCAGGCCGACGCAGACCAGGGCCGATGCGCGCAACGCCGTCTTCTACGGCGAAAAGGCGATCGATCGATCGCCCTGCGGTACCGGCACCTCGGCGCGCATGGCGCAGATTGCCGGCAAGGGCCGGCTGCAAAAGGGCGATACCTTCGTCCATGAGAGCATCATCGGCACGCTGTTCTCCGGTCGCCTCGAGCAAACCACGAGCGTCGGCGGCCTGCCCGCCATCGTGCCCTCGATCGGTGGCTGGGCCCGCGTGACCGGCTTCAACACCATCTTCATCGACGACCGCGACCCGCTCGCCCACGGTTTCGTGGTCCAATAGCCAGACCCGGATCACGCCCATGCGCCGCGTCAGAAGCGTGCATGTCGCCTCGGTCGGCGTGCTGACATACCCGCCGCAGCCAAGCGGATAGTGCCGGCGGTCGGACGACCACACCCGCCAAGGATGGCCGGCATCGCCATTGACCGCCAGGATCGTGATCAGGCGGTCGCCCGTCGTCTGGCGGACACGGTCGGCGATGGCGGCGAACGGCGCCTTGGCGCTCTCGCCGCCGTCACGGGCCGAATGCTCGCCCCGCGTCACGTCACGACCCGATCACGGTCAGGCCGCGCTCGAAACCCGTCAGCGACCGACAGCCGTCCTCGGTGATCAGCACGTCGTCCTCGATGCGCACGCCGATCTCGCCACTGCGATAGAGCCCCGGTTCGATGGTGAACACCATTCCCGGCTCGATCGGCGCGCGGTTGCCGACCATCACCTGCGGCGCCTCGTGCACCTCGATGCCGAGCCCGTGGCCGGTCTTGTGCAGCACCATGTCGGCGAATGGCGACCCGCGCAGCCGCTCGGTGACGGCCGTATCCAGATCGTGCAGCGTCATGCCCGGCGCGGCGATCGTGCGGCCGGTCTCGTTGGCGGCCAGAACTGTCTCGTAGATCGCCCGGTGCTCGTCGCTGACCGCGCCAACGAAGAAGGTGCGCGTGATGTCGGCATTGTAGCCGCCATGGGCCGCGCCGAAGTCGATCAGCAGCGGATCGCCCTTTTCGAGCCTGCGCTCGGGCGATGGCGTGCCGTGCGGGTCGGCCGAAGCGCCCCTGGCGAGCACGATCGTGTCGAAGGCCGGCGCGTCGGCCCCCTCGGCCAGCATCTCGGTCATCAGCCGGCTCCTGATCTCGACCTCGCTCATGCCCGGCACGACCGCATCGATGGTGGTGCGAAGGGCCCGCTCGCTGATCGCGATCGCCTGTTCGATGATCGCCACCTCCTCGGCGTCCTTCACGAGCCGCATGCGCGAGATCGCCGCGTGGGCATTGTCGATGCGCGCATCGGCGAACGCGCTGCGCAGCGCGTCGCGTTCGAACACGCGCATCAACTGGCCCTCGACGCCGATCCGCTCGGCCTTCAGCCGGCGGGCCACATCGGCGAAGGCGTCGTCGAAGCCGTCCGAATCCTGCCAGTATGTGGTGTTCACCTCCGGTGCGCCCTGCCCCCATCGGGCGCTTTCCAGCGTCGGGATCGCGCCATGCATGGAGCCGTCGCGTGCAACGAACAGCACCGTCGGCCGCTCCATCAGGTGCAGGTGCACGCCGGTCAGATAGTAGAAATTGGCGCCGGGCACGAGCGCCACGGCGTCGAGCCCCGCCCCGTCCATGGCCGCGGTGAGCTTTGATAGGCGCGCCGCCTTGCGTTCCTGGTCGATCATGCTTGTCCCCCAAACTGGTCCGAGACGGTGAAACTGTTGCCGAACCTTGGGGCCAGCGAACGCTGGATCACCGCCGGTTCGGCCATTAGATGCACGCCGACCGGCCGGTCGGCACGGTCGCAGTCGCCCGCGCGCACGGCCTTGGCAATGGCCTTGTGCTGGCCGACCGTCAAGGCCGCCTGGGCCTCGTCGAACAGCGGGTAGTAGTGCAGAAGGTGCAGGCGCCGGCGAAAGTCGCGCGCCAGCCGGTAGAACTTGTCGAGGAACTGGTTGCGCGCCGCATCGATGCGCTCGAGCCCTTCGGCGGCGGCGTGGCGCAGCGGTTCGCCCTCCCCGCGCTGGCCCACGCCGGGTTCCGGCCTGCTCAGGGCGATCGGCCTCACCGCCGGCCTGGTGCGGCGAGCGGCCCGGCATCGCGCGGCTCAACGCAGTTTTCCGTGCGTCGCTTCTTCACCACAATTGGGCGCGAGATTGGGCCGGTCGGCTGGGCGGCAACACGGTCGGTCCCGATCACTTTTCCGGCGCGGTCGCAACAGGGGGCTTAACAAATCCGCCTCCAGCGACATCTAATGTGAAGGACCGGTGCCGTGGACACGTTGTCGGCCGGGGCAACACCGCCTGGAAGGTGCCCCGATCCCGGCCGGCCAAACCACACCGATGCGCCCAGGGGCCACCGGCAGGAACATCGCAGGACGCAGGGAGCATCATGGAGCTCTTCAGTCACTATACCGAAGTCTACGATCGCCTGAAGGTCGAGGAGATGCCGCTGCAGGACTACCTGCTGGGCTGCCGCGAAGACCCGTCGATGCGCGCCACTGCGGCCGAGCGCATGGTCTCGGCCATCGGCGAGCCCGAACTCGTCGACACAAGCCAGGACCAGCGGCTCGGCCGCATCTTCCTCAACCGGACCATCAAGCGCTACCCGGCCTTTGACGACCTTTTCGGGGCCGAGGAGACGATCGAGCGCGTCGTCGGCTTCTTCCGTCATGCCAGCCAGGGCCTGGAGGAGAGAAAGCAGATCCTCTACCTGCTCGGACCGGTCGGCGGCGGCAAGTCGTCCCTTGCCGAAATCCTCAAGCGTCTGATGGAGAAGGAACCGGTCTATATCCTCAAGGCGGGCGAGCAGATCAGCCCGGTGTTCGAGTCGCCGCTCGGCCTGTTCGACCCCGACCGGTTCGGCGACATCCTGGAAAGCAAGTACCGCATTCCGCGACGCCTTCTGAGCGGGCTCATGTCGCCATGGGCGGTCAAGCGGCTCGAGGAATTCGACGGCGACATCTCCAGGTTCTCTGTCGTCAAGGCTCATCCGTCCAAGCTGCGCCAGCTCTGCATCGCCAAGACCGAGCCCGGCGACGAGAACAATCAGGACGTGTCCACGCTGGTCGGCAAGCTCGACATCCGCAAGCTCGAGCATCTCAGCCAGAACGATCCCGATGCGTACAGCTATTCGGGCGGGCTCAACCGCACCACCCAGGGGCTTCTGGAATTCGTCGAGATGTTCAAGGCGCCCATAAAGGTGCTGCACCCGCTGCTCACGGCGACGCAGGAAGGCTCCTATGTCGGCACCGAGAACATCGGCGCAATGCCCTATCAGGGCATCATCATCGCCCATTCCAACGAGGCCGAATGGCAGCAGTTCAAGTCCAACAAGAACAACGAGGCCTTTCTGGACCGCATCAGCGTCGTCAAGGTGCCCTATTGCCTGCGCGCGACCGAGGAGGCGCAGATCTATGGCAAGCTGCTGGGCAACAGTTCGCTGCGCGAAGCGCCTTGCGCGCCCGAGACGCTGCCGCTGCTGGCCCGTTTCAGCGTGCTGACGCGGCTGCGCGAGCATGAAAACTCGAACCTTTACTCCAAGCTTCGGGTCTATGACGGCGAAACGCTCAAGCACACCGATCCCAAGGCGCGGTCGTTGCAGGAATACCGGGACATGGCCGGTGTCGACGAGGGCATGACGGGCATCTCGACGCGCTTTGCCTTCAAGGTGCTGTCGGAGACCTTCAACCACGACACCGAGGAAGTGGCGGCCGACCCGGTCCATCTGATGTACGTGCTCGAGCAGGCGGTCCGGCGCGAGCAATATCCGCCCGAGGTCGAAAGCCGTTATCTCGACTTCATCCGCACCGAGCTCGCACCGCGCTACGCCGAATTCATCGGCGACGAGATCCAGAAGGCCTATCTGGAATCCTACTCGGACTACGGGCAGAACCTGTTCGACCGCTACATCGCCTATGCCGATGCCTGGATCGAGGAGCAGGACTTCAAGGATCCCGACACCGGTCAGATGTTCGACCGCGAGGTGCTCGAACAGGAGCTTGAAAAGATCGAAAAGCCGGCCGGGATCAGCAACCCCAAGGACTTCCGCAACGAGGTCGTCAAGTTCGTGCTGCGCGCGCGCGCCGAGAACGAGGGCCGCAATCCGGACTGGCACAAATACGAGAAGCTGCGGCGCGTGATCGAACGGCGCATGTTCAGCAATGTCGAGGATCTGCTGCCGGTCATCAGCTTCGGCGCAAAGAGCGATCGCGACAGCGACGCCAAGCACGAGGAGTTCGTCGGGCGCATGACCGCGCGCGGCTACACGCCGCGTCAGGTGCGCAGGCTGGTGGAATGGTACATGCGCGTCAACAAGGCCGGGTGATGGCCACACGCCGATGGTGAGCTTCGTCGACCGCCGGCTCAATCCCAAGAACAAGAGCCTTGGGAACCGCAGACGCTTTCTGGGCAAGGTGCGCGCGCATGTGAAGCGCGCCGTCGACGAGGCCGTCCGCAAGCGCAGCATCGCCGACGTCAACGACAGCGGCGCGGTGACCGTGCCGGCCGACAGCATCCTCGAGCCGCATTTCCAGCACGCCGCCGAGGGCGGCCGCCGCGAGCGCGTCCTGCCGGGCAACCGGGACTACCAGGCCGGTGACCGGATCAGGAAGCCGCGCACCGGCGGCGCGGGCAGCGGCAACAGGGGCGCCCCCGGCGGCGAGGGCGAGGATTCGTTCGCCTTCGTCCTTTCGCGCGACGAGTTCCTCGATATCTTCTTTGAGAATCTCGAACTGCCCGACCTGGTCAAGCGGACCCTGTCCGACCAGAGCACGGCAAGGCCCCACCGCGCCGGCATCTCGGTGACCGGTTCGCCCGGCAACCTCAATGTCGAACGCACCATGCGCAACGCGCTTGGCCGGCACATCGCGCTCGGGCGTCCGAGCGACAAGCGGATCGGCGAACTGCGCGCAAGGCTGTTCGAACTCGAAGCGGTGCATCAGCCCACCGAGGAACAGCACGAGGAAATGCACGCATTGCGCCTCGAACTCGAGGCGCTGCGCAGGCGACAGAAGCGGGTGCCCTATCTGGACCCGCTCGACGTGCGCTACAGCTATTTCGAGCCCAGGCCCGAGCCGAACGCCAAGGCGGTGATGTTCTGCCTGATGGATGTGTCGGCATCGATGGGCGAGCGCGAGAAGGATCTGGCCAAGCGCTTCTTCGTGCTGCTGCACCTGTTCCTCGAACGCTGCTACGAGCGCGTCGACCTGGTCTTCATCCGGCACACCCACCAGGCGAGCGAAGTTGACGAGGACACCTTCTTCCACTCCCGGGAGACCGGCGGGACGGTGGTCAGTTCGGCCCTGGACGAGATGGCGCGCATCATTTCGGAGCGCTATTCGCCTGCCGAATGGAACATCTACGCGGCCCAGGCCTCGGACGGCGACAATTATGCGGGCGATTCCGACACCTGTGCCGACATCCTCGACGACACGCTGATGCGGCGGTTGCAGTATTTCGCCTATGTCGAGATCCTGCAGGAGCAGGAGCGCAGCTTCGTGACCAGCGACGGCAGCGGCACCGAACTGTGGCGGGCCTACCTGACCGTGGCCGAGGACTGGCCGAACTTTGCCATGAAGCGCGTGGCCCACCCCTCCGAGATATACCCCGTCTTCCGCGAATTGTTCGAACGGGCCGAAAGCCATGGCTGAAGGCAGAAAATCCCGCTCGCTTCTCTTCGAGGGCGCCGAATGGACGTTTGACGATCTCAGCCGCGTGCATGATGCCATCGAGAAGGTCGCCCGCAAGGACCTGGCCCTGGATCTGTACCCCAACCAGATCGAAATCATCTCGAGCGAGCAGATGCTCGACGCCTATTCCTCGATCGGCATGCCGCTGATGTACCGCCACTGGTCCTTCGGCAAGCACTTCATCCAGCACGAGCGGGCCTACCGGCGCGGCGCCCGCGGGCTGGCCTACGAGATCGTCATCAACTCCAATCCGTGCATCAGCTATTGCCTGGAAGAGAACACCATGGCGCTTCAGGCGCTGGTGATCGCCCATGCCGGCTTCGGCCACAACCACTTCTTCAAGAACAACGAACTGTTCCGGCAATGGACCGATCCCGATGGCATTCTCGACTATCTCGAATATGCCCGCGATTTCATGCAGCGCTGCGAGGAGCGCCATGGCCGGATCGAGGTCGAGCGGCTGCTCGATTCCGCGCATGCGCTGATGCCCTCGAGCGTCTTCCGCAGCCGGCGCCCGCCGCCGCCCACGCCCCGGCAGGCCGAAGCCCGTCAGCAGGCGCGTCGGAACGAGGCCGAGCGCAGCGCCCACTATCTGTGGGACCGGCTGCCGGCGAGCCAGCCCGCCTCCGACGCCGATCAGATACGCCAGCGCAAGCGCGCCATGCATCTGCCCGAAGAGAATCTTCTCTACTTCATCGAGCGCTACAGTCCGATCCTGCAACCATGGCAGCGCGAAGCGCTGGCGATCGTGCGGACGATCGGCCAGTACTTCTACCCCCAGAAGCAGACGCAGATCATGAACGAGGGCTGTGCCTGCTTCGTGCATTATCACGTCATGCACGCGCTGCATGCAAAGGGGCGCATCGACGATGGCGCGATGCTCGAGATCCTGCACAACCATACCGAAGTCGTCCGCCAGCCCGACTTCGACGACCCGCATTTCGGCGGCCTGAACCCCTATACGCTCGGCTTCACCATGATGCAGGACATCCGTCGCATCTGCGAGGCGCCGACCGAGGAGGACCGGCAATGGTTTCCCGACTTTGCCGGCAGCGGTGACTGGCACGGCGTGCTCAAGGACGCATGGGCGAACTACCGCGACGAAAGCTTCATCCTGCAGTTTCTCAGCCCGGAGGTGATGCGGCGCCTGCGCCTGTTCGCGCTGACCGACGACACGAACGCACCGTTCTATACCGTCTCGGCGATCCACAACGAACGCGGCTATCGCCAGGTGCGCGAGGCGCTGGCGCGCTCGCGCGACATCTCGCTCCTCGAACCGAACATCCAGATCGTCGATGTCGACCTTCAGGGCGACAGGGTCCTGCATCTTTGCCATCTCCAGCAAGACGGCGTTCCGCTCGACAAGCGCTCGGAGACGATGACGCTCGAGCACATGCGTCGCCTGTGGGGCTACCCGGTCGAGATGACGCGCAGCTAGTGCTCCGACCCCGGGCATGCGGGCGGAACCAATGCGGCGCCCGTCGGTTCCGTTAACGCAGATGTGGATCAACGACGTCGAACACAACATGGCTCAACCCGACCTGGCCGATGCCGCCTCGGCGCGCCGTCGACCGAAGCGCGGCGTGCGCTCGCGGCCGGCCTGAGGGCGGAGGAGTCGATGGCCGCACGCGCGCTCTGGAAGGGCCAATTGAGGCTTTCGCTGGTCTCGATACCGGTCGAGCTGTATTCGGCGACCGAGAGCGCGGCGCGCATCCGCTTCCGCCAGATCCATGCTCCCAGCGGCAAGCCCGTGCGCTACGAGAAATCGGTGCCGGGCATCGGCCCGGTCGATCGCGACGAGATCGTCAAGGGCTTCGAGTACGAAAAGGACCGCTACGCGCTGATCGATCCCGACGAGATCGATGCGATAAAGCTGGAGACGAAGAAGACCATGGAGATCGTCCAGTTCGTCGACCAGGGCGAGATCCCGCCGATCTACTTCAACAAGCCCTATTACCTGACGCCGGCGGACGAACTGGCCGAGGACGCCTATCGCGTGGTGCGCGACGCCCTGCGCCAGAGCGGCAAGACCGGCCTGTGCCAGGTCGCCATGCGCGGCAAGGAGTATCTGGCCGCGATCCGTCCCTGCGGCGATGGCCTGCTGCTCGAGACGCTGCACTACGACGACGAGATCCGCAGCGCCGAGCCGATGTTTGCCCAGGTCACCGATGACGAGCCCGACGAGGAACTGCTCGATGTTGCCACCTCGCTGATCGAACGCAAGACGGCGCCATTCGATGCGTCGGCCTTCACCGACAGCTATGCGAAGGCGCTGCGCGATCTCGTCGACCGAAAGGTCAGGAACAAGTCGACCCCGCGCGTGGAGACCGAAGGCGCCGAGCCGCGCCCGACGGGCGAAAACGTCGTCGATCTGATGAGCGCGCTGAAGGAAAGCCTGGAGGAATCGGAAAACAGCGGCCGCAAGGGCAAGTCGGGATCGAAGTCCGGCTCCGGCGGCAAGCGCGGCTCGTCGGGCGCCCGCAGGAAGAAGTCGGCCTGAACCATGGCGGCGAAGTCAGACAGACTGTCCGACTATGCGCAAAAGCGCGACTTCTCGGTCACCTCCGAGCCCTCTGGCAAGGCGATACCCCAAAAGCGCGGCAAGCCGGTTTTCGTCGTCCAGAAGCACGATGCGACCCGTCTGCATTACGACTTCCGGCTCGAATGGGATGGCGTGCTGCTGAGTTGGGCGGTGACCAAGGGGCCAAGCGACGACCCCACTGCCAAAAGGCTGGCCGTGCGCGCCGAGGACCACCCGCTCGACTATCAGGATTTCGAGGGCACGATCCCCAAGGACGAATATGGCGGCGGCACCGTCATGGTCTGGGACAAGGGCTGGTGGGGACCGCACGGCGACGTCGAGGAAGGCCTTCAGAAGGGCAAGCTCGGCTTTGACCTGCACGGAAAACGCATGACCGGCGCCTGGGCGCTGGTACGCATGCGCCGGCGCAAGGGCGAAAAGCGCGACAACTGGCTGCTGATCAAGGAACGCGACGGGCAGGCGACCGATGACGAAAACCATCTGACCGACGCATACAACACGAGCGTCGTGTCGGGCCGCACCATGACGGCGATCGCCCAAGACGAACCGCCGACGTCCGATCCCGGCTCGGCGCCGCGACAACCGCCCGATCCGGCCGAAACCTTCACAAGGAAGACGCCGAAATTCACGCCGCCCGAACTGGCCGTGCTCGACGACCATGCTCCCGAGGGCGAGGACTGGCTGCATGAGCCCAAATATGACGGCTATCGCTGCCTTGCCGCGCTCGGCCGCGACGGCATCCGCCTGCACACGCGCTCGGGCAAGGACTGGACCGAGCGCTTCGTCGGTCTGGCCGACGCCCTTGCCTTTCTGGATTGCGAGAGCGCGCTCATCGACGGCGAGGTCGTCGCCGGCGGCGGCGGCGATCCGGCGACGGCCAAGTTCTCCGACCTTCAGGACGATCTGAAGGCCGGACGCCCCGTCCGCTTCATGGTCTTCGATCTGCTCGAACTCGACGGACGATCGCTGCGCAAGACCGGGCTCGCCGAGCGCAAGGAAAGGCTGCGCGCGTTGATCGCAGGCGCGCCGGCGGGCGGACCGGTGCGCTACAGCGAGCATATCGTCGGCAAGGGCCCCAAGGTCTTCAAGGCCATTGCCGAAGGCGGCGCCGAGGGCATCATCTCCAAACGCGCCGACAGCGCCTATACGGGCAGGCGCTCGGGCAAATGGCGCAAGGTCAAGGCCGAGCGGCGCCGCGAGTTCGTCATAGCCGGCACCACCCCCTCCTCAGCCAGGGGCCGGCCCTTCGCCTCGGTCCTGCTTGGCACCCATGACGATGGCGCGCTGGTCTATCGCGGCCGCGTCGGCACCGGCTTCGATGCCGATACGCTCGGCCGGCTCGAAGCGCGATTTTCCCGGATCGAGCGCAAGACATCGCCCTTTGCCGACGACGTACCGCGCCAGATCGCCCGCAATGCGCGGTGGCTGACGCCGAATCTGGTGGCCGAGATCGGCTTTGCCGAACTGACGGCCGACGGGCGCATCCGCCATGGCCGGTTCGAGGGCCTGCGCGAGGACAAGGAGGCCAAGGCGGTGAGCATGCAAAACGATACCCGGGCCGAGCCCGGCGGGTCCGCAGATGACGCGGACGACGACACGGCAGCCGGCACCGACCACGACGACGGCGGCACCGTGCACGTGCGCGACATCCGCATCTCGAGCGCCGACCGGACGGTCTTTCCAGACGCCGGCTGCACCAAGGGCGATGTCGCCCGGCACTACGGCACGGTCGGCGACCGCATGCTTGCGCTCGCCGGCAGCCGGCCCGTCTCGCTGCTGCGCTGTCCCAGGGGCACCGAGGGCGACTGCTTCTTCCAGAAGCACGCCGGCAAGGGTTTCCCCGGCGAGATCGCCTCGGTTCCGATCGAAGAGAAGTCCGGCGGCACCGAGGACTATCTGGTCATCGACAGGCCGGAAGGATTCGTGGCTGCCGCGCAGATGGGCGCGATCGAATTCCACATCTGGGGTGCCCGCACCGACAATCTGGAAAAGCCCGACCGCGCCGTCTTCGACATGGATCCCGGGCAAGGCGTCGACTTCGCGGCGGTAAGGGCCGCCTCGGCA
Source organism: Roseitalea sp. MMSF_3546 (assembly GCF_030732865.1). GTDB lineage: Bacteria > Pseudomonadota > Alphaproteobacteria > Rhizobiales > Rhizobiaceae > Roseitalea. Next base: position 40,217 of record NZ_JASHKB010000002.1, on the reverse strand, counting down.
AGGGTGCGCGAACTGCTGTCGGATCTCGGCCTTCAATCGGTCGCGATGGTCACCGGCGGCAAGGGGGTGCACGTCATCGTTCCGCTGCGCCGCACAGCCCGCTGGCAGAGCGTGGTGCTGTTCGCCCGTACCGTTGCGACCTATTTCGCCCAGACCGAGCCGGACCGGTTTGTCGCGACCATGTCCAAGGCAAAGCGCAAGGGCAAGGTGTTCGTGGACTGGCTGCGCAACGAGCGCGGTTCGACGGCGATCGCGCCCTATTCGTTGCGCGCACGCAAGGGCGCACCCGTCGCCATGCCGGTCACCTGGCAGGAACTGGAGCGCCTGGATGCGGCCAATACCTTTTCCATGGCGAAGGCCCGGGACCGGCTGTCCCGGCCCTGCCCGCTCGAACGGGCCGAGGCCGACCTCGATCAGGCGATCACCAAACCGGTCATCGAAAGGCTCGAAGCGAAGCTGGAGTGATCGGCACTCACGCCGACGGCCGGCCATAGAGCATGTCCAGGACCGCGTTGACCGCCACCGCTTCGCACGCCGTTACGAGCCCGGCGCCGTCCTTTCCCTGAAGCGCATCGAGGAAAGGCACCAGTCCCTCGCCCGCATCCAGTGAGGCCAGTTCGGCCGACCAGTTGCGCGTTCCGTCCTGCCTGTCCCAGGCCTCGGCGAGGCCCTGGCGCACGCGCGCGCCGCCTTCGGTGCCCACCAGATCGAGTTCGAGGCGCATCCGCGTGTCGGTCCAGCCTGCCTGCACGGCTCCGATCGCGCCCGATTCGAATGCCAGCACCGCCGCGCCGTGGTCGTCGACCGGATAGCCCTTTTCGAAACCAAGGCGCGCCTGCCCGTCCGCGATCGGGCCGAGCATCCATTGCAGCAGGTCGATCGCGTGCACGCCCTCATCGGCGAAACCGCCATAGCCGGCAAGCTGCGGCGTGGTCATCCAACCCGAAAGGTCGAGCCAGCGGGCAAAGGCGCCATCATGGGAAAAGCGCGCACGCGCTTCCACGATGTCGCCGAGCACGCCCTCGCGCACCCGTTCGCACAGCTCGGCCAGCGCCGTGTTGGTACGCATGAAAAAGCCGGTATGCACCGTCGTGCCGGTGCGTTCGGCGGCATCGGCGATGCGGCGGGCGGAGGCCGCGTCGTGGGCAAGCGGCTTTTCGGCGAAGACCGGAATGCCGGCCTCGACAAGCGCATGCATGTCGGCTTCGTGATGGGCGGTCTCCGAGCAGACGATGGCGCCGTCATAGCCTGCCCCGGCCAGTTCCGCCGCCTCGCCATGCCAGTTGGCGCCGAGCCGGTCGCACCAGTCGCGGCCGCGCTGCTCGTCGCGGTCGAAGACCCCGCCGATCGTCCACGAGTGATCCCGAGCCATGCGCACATGGTCGGGCAGATGAACGTGGGCGGCGCCGCAAATGGCCAGCCGGCCCTTCTCAGCGTCCCGCGCCGGCATCGTCGCGCGCCTCCTTCGACTTGCGGAACAGGCGCGGATAGTACTGGCTGTTCAGGCGCAGCCGCGGCGCCAGCTTCCAGGCCAGCGGCACGGTCAGCGCGATGCCGGCCACGATGACGACCGGCAACACGTATTTCCAGTATGGCGCGAGCGCGGGGATCGACAGCACCGTCACCGCGCCGACGCCGAAGACGACGGCGTTGAGCGGAAGGGCGATCGCACCGGCCATGAGCGTTCGGGTTCGCATGGCAAACCTCCATCGGTTCGGTGTTGCCGGCAAAACGCGGCGACCCGGTCCGCCGTTCCGCTCACCCGCGCGCCCGCCGATTGGCGCGCTCACTCGTCCGCGTCGTCATCGCCGCCGGTGAGTTGCGTGGCAAGCAGGGCGCCGGCCACCACCGCCGCGATGGGCAGCGCCGCGGTTCCGGTCCGTCTCAGGCTGACCATCGCCGTGGCGACCGCCGCGCTGCGCAGGGCGGCGTTGCGCCGGATGCGCCGTTTCGCCCGCGTCTGGTAGATCGAATTGACGATCAGCGCGATCGCCGCAATCACCAGGAACAGCGCCGCCGTGATCACCAGCGCGATGATGGGATCATAGAGCGCGGCGATCCACACGGCGAGCGCCGTCGCGCCGAAGCCGACGGCGAACAATGCGCAGATGCCCGCGATCCCATACATCACCGCCGCCCAGATCCATCGCCGTTTGCGGCTGTGGAAGTCGGCGGCGGTCAGGCGGGCGAAGCTCGAGAGCGGTTTGAGCATGTCAGCGCCGCATCAGCAGCGCAGCCAGAAACCCCGCCCCGGCGGCAATTGCCATTGTCTGGATCGGATGGCGGCGCACCGTCGCGCTGGTCTGCCGTTCGATCCGCTCGAGTTGATGGTTCAGGTCGTCGATGAACTCGTCGGACTTTGCGCGAAACATCTTGCTGGTCTCGTCGCGACGCGAACGCGCCGTGCGGGCGCCGGCTCCGGCAACCTTGCCCAGCCGCTCGGTCACCGCGTCGATGTCCCGACGCAGCGCGGCGATCTCGGCGGACAACTCGTCATTGCCCGCCTTGCCAGGGCCATTGCGCGATTTCGAGCCGGACTGGTTGTCGGATGTCGCATTCATCACAGTCTCCTTTCGTGAGCCGGCTCGGAGATGACCGTCGCCAACGGCTCAACTGTCTGTTTTCCCGTGCATTCGAGCCAAGGAAGAGGTGCTCCCCGTCCCAAAGGCACACAAGGGGCCAATGCGCGCCCGGGCGAAGGGTTCCCGCCCGCTGGCGTTGCGACGGTGACGTTACCGGAGCGACATGGGGTGCCGGGCGCGCGGCGTGAGCATGCGGTGGATGCCCGCAAGGCTTTCGGTCTTCTCGGCGGTCGCCTTGAGCACCACCAGGATGGGCACCGACAGGAACAGGCCGGCGAACCCCCACATCCAGCCCCACACGAGCAGCGAAACGATGATGGCCAGCGGCGCGATGTTGGTGCGCCGGCCCACCAGGTTCGGCGTGACGAAGTTGGCCTCCACGAAATTGATCGCCATGTAGGTCGCCGCCGGCAGGATCATCTGCAAGACGGTGTCGAACTGCACGATGCTCACCGCCAGCAGCAACAGCACCCCGATCGCCGGGCCGACGAACGGCATGTAGTTGAGAAACGCGACGACCGCCCCCCAGAAGACCGGCATGGGCACGCCCAGCCACCACAGCGCCAGCCCGACCACGATGCCCAGTGCGATATTGATCAGCGTCGTCACCAGCAGATAGTGGCTGACCTGGGACTCGACCGCTTTCCAGACACGGGCGGCGCGCAGCTTGCCGCGCATCGTGCCATGTGGGATCGTCGCGATGATCATGAACGGCCGACGCATCGCCAGAATGAAGCCGGCGATGGTCACCGTCACCAGGAAGGTCGTTGCGCCCGAGGCGAAGCTCGTGGCCGCGTTCATCAGGAATCCGGGCTGCCGGACCACCACTTCCTCGACATTGTCGTCGCGACCATCGTCCAGCGCCTCGCCGACCTCCTCTCCCACCGTCGACAGGGCCTCGCCGATCTCCTGGGCCTCGCGCAGCGACAGGCGCAGCGCCGCCAGCTTGCGCTGCAACTGATTGACCATGCTGGGATAGTTTTCGATCGTGGTCTGCACGGGTCCGGAGATGAAATAGGCGAGCAGCGCGATCAGCCCGGCCACGGTCAGCGTCAGCGTCAGCGCCGCCAGGATGCGCGGAACGCCGGCGCGCTCCATCGCCGCCAATGGCAGATGCAGGATGATCGCCAGGAACAGCGCGATGAAGATCGGGATGAAGACCGCCTTGGCCAGCATGAGCCCGGCAACGAGCGCGATGATGACGGCGAGCCCGGCCAGGCCCCGAAAAAGCCAGCCGTCCAGGCCGATCATGAAGCGCCTTCAGCGCCCTGAGGACCGGGCTGCGCAGGGCGGGCAATCGATGAGCGCGGCGACGGGCAAACCATCGTCAAGTCGATCGATGCCGCTTTCGTCTCAATGCTGATCGCGAACATGGCGGTTCTGGCGGGGCTTTCGGGCCGGTTCGTCACCATCGGCCGAGCCTATGGTTCCCATGAGTCAATGAAGTGCTTGACGCTTCCAACGCTGGCGGCGCCACCTCGGTTCCGCCGGCCAACGATTGGGCAATCGGGGAACCCCGGCACGTGGTGGCCCGTTTCCGGAGCAAGAAAGGATCAAGCCATGGAACAGATGGTCTTTGCCATATTCATGATGGGCTGCGGGCACAATCTCGATGTGTGCCGGCCGATCGACAATCCCGAGCCGGTCTTCGAAAGCCGCGCGTCATGCGAACGCGAACTCGAAAGGACCGCACGGCAGGTAACCGGGTTTCCCACCGCCATCGGCAGCTGTATCGAAGTCGAGGAACGGCGCGCCGATGCGGACCTGGAGTTCGACTGGTTCTTTGCGGCCGACGGCCGCCTGATCGTCGAGCCGCGCTCCACGGACCTGCAACTGGCCAGGAACTAACCAGGGCAGGTCTCAGTGCAACACGAAGCGGATGGTGACGCGATATCCTCTTTCACCGGCCACGCGCTCGATGACGCCTTTTTCGGCCGCGATCAACCGGTCGATAAGGACATTGCCGAAGCCCGAGCTTTCCTGCTGGGTGTCGATCGCCTGGCCGGCATGCTGCTCGTCCCACACCAGTTCAAGCCCGTCCGGGTTCTTGCCGGCGCGACACGAAAGGCTGATCTCGCCCGTTTCCCGCGCGAACGCCCCATACTTGATCGCGTTGGTGGCAAGCTCGTAGATCGTCAGGGCAAGTGCTTGGCCCAGCGATGGCGGCACGGCGATGTCGTCGACGTGAACGGAAATGCGCGGCGCCCAGGCGCGCGCGCCGATGAAGGGGGCGAGCGCGCCGTCCACGGCCTCGGAAACCGAGGCCAGCTCGGCGTCGGCGACGGTGCCGATCGCATGCTGGGCGGCGGCCAGCGCGTCGATCCGCCCTCGCAGCTTCTGGACGTAGTCGCTAATCTGATTGGTCTCGCGCGCGGTCGCCGCGGCAAGCGAATTGACCATCGCCAGCGAGTTCTTGATACGATGGCGCATCTCGCCGATCACGGCCAGCAACCGCTGTTCGGCATGCACCTGCTCGGTGACATCGTGGTTCATGCCGATGATGATGCTCGCACGCCCCTGCGCGTCGCGCCTGTAGACCTCGCCCGTCCCGAGAAGCCAGCGCTCCTGCCCCAGACCATCGGTCACCCGAAACCGCTCTTCATATTGCGTGCCATCGGCGATGGTCGTGGCCATGGCCGCTTCCACACGCGCCCGGTCGCCGACATGGACATGTTTGAGAAGCACCGCACCGGTGAAGGGTCCCCGCCCGAACGGCATGCCGAACAGGCGCGGCAGGTTCGGATCGGCGTCCACCAGGTCCGAGGCCAGATCCCAGACCCAGGTCGCCGCCCCGCTCGACTTCAGCGCCACCTGCTGGCGCAGTTCGGCCGACATCTCCAGAAACGTATCGGACGGTTCTTCGCTTGCCTGCTCGGTCGCCGGTGGGGCCTGCCCTTCGGGCAATCTTTCTTCTTCGTCATCCATCGGCTTCATCGCGCTCGCAACAACAAAAACAGGAACGCGACGAAGATGCGGGCCGCGGTCGGGTTACAGATCGAACGGATCGGAGCTTTGCCTCGATGATAGCACGGATGCATGGACTGTGAAACACTGCACGCAATCCGAGGATCGCAGGACATGTTGCGTCATTTGATCACGGCGGATCAGGCCTTTCCCGAGATGGAGCGGCTGGTGCTCGGCGCGCGTGAAAGCCTGGACATCGCCCTTCACCTGTTTTCGCCGCGCACCAAGACGCGAAGCGCAGCGTCTCACGACCGTACCTTGGTCGACTGGGGGGATTTGATCGCCGATGCCGCCCGCCGCGGCGTGTCGATCCGCATCCTGCTCAACGATTTCGATCCGGCCGGCTGGGCGGACATGCACGCGCGCGTGTGGGAACGGGTCGCCATGCTCGGCGAAGCCTTCGCGGACATGACCGCCCAGGAGCGCCAGCGCGTGGTCGTGCTGGTCGCCCATCCGGGCGGGCAGGCCGGTGCCGCCCTGCGCCTTCTGGCATGGCCAAGGGTCCGCGGCCATCTGAAGACGGCCATCGCCGATTTCAAGCAGCGCGGCCGTCGCCTGCCGCCCGGCCTCGATGCGCTCGACCACGGAACGGTTCGCTGGTGGCCACCGACCGCGAACTTCACGCAGACGCTGCATCAGAAGTTCCTGCTCGCCGATGGCGAGCGCGCCATACTGGGCGGCCTCGACATCGACGAGCGGCGCTATGACGATCCCGGTCATCGCCGCAATGCGCAGCAAACCTGGCACGATGTCTGCGTGGCATTCGACGGGCCGCCGGCCGAACAGCTCGAACGCCATTTCGAGCGCTGCTGGGCTGCCGTGCAGGCCGACGGCACCAGCCACGCGCCGGCCTTCCGCCGCAGCCATCCCGACTTCCCCCTGACGCTGGTCGATACCGCCGCACACGCCAGGGCACGGCCACACAGCGCCCCGGCGCCCGACACATCGGCCGGTCCATGCCGCATCGCCGCCACCCTTCCGGTGCCCGGCCGCAATCCGCTGCGCTTTGGCCCGCGGCCCGATGACTGCTCGCTGCTCGAGGCCCATCTGGAGCTGATCGCGGGCGCCAGGCGATACATCTATGTCGAGAGCCAGTTCTTCAGATTCTCCATGATCCGCGACTCGCTCGTCTCGGCGCTCGAGCGAAACCGCGATCTCCACCTGATCATGCTGCTGCCCGGCGCGCCCGATGTCGTCGCCTATGAGGGCGCAAGGAGCGGCGTTCAGCGCTATGGCGAATGGCTGCAGATGCGCGCCTGCAACCGCCTTGCCGATGCCTTCCCGGACCGGTTCGGGGTGTTTTCGCTGACCAATGATCGCGACCGCGCCGAACACAACGAGCGCGACGCGCTTCACGGCAAGGCCATGGTCTATGTGCATTCCAAGCTGATGATCGCCGACGACCGCGTCGCCATCGTGGGTTCGGCCAATCTCAACGGCAGGTCGATGCGCTGGGATGTCGAGGCGGGGCTCATGGCCCATGACGAAGGTTTCGCCGTCGGGCTGCGGCGCGATCTGTGGCATGTCCATCTGGGCGAGATCGCGGCCGATCTCGATCCGGTCGAAGCGCCCGAGGGCAGCCTTGCGGTCTGGCGCCGGCAGGCCGAACTGCGCCGCAATGCGGGCCGGTCGAGCGCGATCGACGGCATTGTCCCCTTTCCGCTGGCCAGGACACGCCGCTTTGCCAAGGACCATCTTTTTGTGCCCGAGGAAATGGTCTGAGCGGGAACCCTTCGTCGCCGCGTGCGTTGCGGATGAACACCGCGCAAGCGGACAAGGAGACCAAATGACCACCAAACTGGATCCCGAACAGGCGCGCCAGGGGCGCGGCGGACGTCGGGTGCTGACCATCCTCATCGCCGGGCTGCTGCTTGCGGCCGTCGGCGCGATCGTCTTGGAGGTCATCGACAATGATGCGGTGACCGACAACATCGGCGCTCCGGGCGTCGAGCCCGTTCCCGGATGATGCACCGCAAGGCGCGCGCCGTCTTCACACACGCCACGAGACAGCCAGAGCACGAGAAAGGACACCGCCAATGACCCAAGCCGTCCTGAAGCCCGAGCTAAGCAGGGAGCAGGTTTCGACCGGGATCGATGCCGATTCGCGCAGGCAGATCGCCGAAGCGCTTTCCTCGGTTCTCACCGATACCTACTATCTGGTCATCAAGACCCACATCTATCACTGGAACGTGGTCGGCCCGCTTTTCCATGCGGTCCACGAGATGACCGAGGAGCAGTACAAGAACCTGTTCGAAGCTGCCGACGACATCGCCGAACGCATTCGCGCGCTCGGACACCGGGCGCCCATCTCCGATGCGGCCGGACCCGATGAATCGGTGGTTTCGACCGCCGCCTCGGCGCGTTCGGCCCATGACATGATCGCCGATCTGATCGGCGATCACGAGGCCGCCATCCGCAACATGCGCCAGGCCGCCGAGATGGCCGAGGACAAGCACGATCTGGTCACGCACGACATGCTGACCGCCCGCCTGACCTTTCACGAGCAGGTGGTCTGGATGCTGCGCGCGCTGATCACGGAGTGATCCGATGGGCATCGAGACCGGAGGCCTTCTCGGCCTGCTGCTGCTGATCGCCATGGTCTGGGCGATCTACAGCATATTCCAGTCGGCCGCATCGACCGGCGCCAAGGTGCTGTGGACGGTGCTGATCATCGTCGTGCCCGTCGTCGGCCTGATCATCTGGCTGCTGTTCGGCCCCAAGGGGCGCAACAGGCACGCCACCTGAAATCGGCCCGGCGTGCCCGAGCCCGCCTGAGGGTTCGGAGGCCGCCGCGTGACCGATGACGCAGGACGCGGGCGCGACCGAGGCGCTCGCGCCTGCATTGCGGCAAGGGAGTGTGCAATGTCGACAAATCGCAACCCGTCCATCATCAGCGGCGCGCTCGGCCCCGAGCGTGACATGACGCCCGAGCAGGTCGCCGCCCATGGCGAATGGACCGATCAGGAAAAGATCAAACGTCTCGAACAGATGAAGACCGACGCGCTCGCCCGCGAGCGCGACGACGATCAGATCGCCGAGGGCGGCGATCATCCCGATCTGCGCATGATCGAGCGGGCGATCGAATCGGTCAAGAGTGGTCAGGCCGACCAGAAGGCCGAAAAGCACAAGGCGCGGCCCACCTGGACATCGGGTGTGCAGTAGGCGCACCGCGCCGCGCGGACATCGTCACATGGGTGGCCTTTCAAACGAAGGGCCGCTTCTCGTCCGGCAGGCCCTGCCAGCCGGCAATGTCGCACAACCGATCGATGTCGAGCACGCGCACCCCCGCCTCGCGCCAGGCAATCACCTTCAGATCCTGAAGCTTGCGCAGCGTCTTGTTGGTGTGCACGAGCGACAGGCCCAGTGTGTCGGCCAGGTGTTGCTGCGTCAGCGGCGTAATGTCGACGTCATCACCCTCGAATAGACCGACGGCCTTCGCGCGCGCCTGAATGTAGGCGAGCAGATAGGCGGTGCGCTCGACGGCCGTGCGGCGGCCGACGCTGAGCAGATGTTCATCGAGGATCCGCTCGTCGCGCGCCGCGATCCACGTGATGTCGAAACCCAGCGAGGGGTTCCGGCTGTAAAGCTCCATCAGGCGGCTGCGCTCGAAAAGGCACAGCCGCATGTCCGAAAGACATTCGACCGCGTGCTGCATCTCGCGCATCAGCGAGGCCTGCAAGCCGACGAAATCGCCCGGCATGACATAGTTTAGGATCTGCCGCCGGCCGTCCTGCAGGGTCTTGTAGCGAAACCCCCACCCGGAAATCACCGTGTACAGATGCGGGCTGTTGGTGCCCTCGACAAACAGCGTCGAGCGCGCCTCGGCCAGCAGTTCGCCGCGCTTGAAATGGGAGACGAAGGCCAGTTCCTCATCGTTTTCGAAGTCCCGGAAATGACCCGAAGAGCGCAAGGGACACTTCTCGCAGGGTATGGCGCGCGTGTTCGATGGCGGTGTGGTGGGCGGTGTCATCGGCCTCCCCGATCCCGGTGACGGGCTATGTCAAAGTTAAAAGCCGCAAACGGCGGGACCTGCTAGACGAATGGGCCGATCAATCAAAGGAAGACCCATGGCGCATCCCGCTGGCTGGACGATGCTGATCATCGAAGACAAGCTGCTCATCGCCATGAACATCGAGCAGACAGCGCTCGATCTGGGTGCCGGCAAGGTCACCATCCTGCGACCCGCCGAAGCGCTCGAATTCATGCCCGGCGCCGACTTCGCCGCCGACATCGCCGTTGTCGACTACCGGGCCGCCGACGGCAGGCGGCGCGAACTGCTCGGACTTGTCGCCGACACCGGTGCAACGCTCGTGATCGTGACCACCGATCACGAGGGCATGGATGACCCGTTGCTCGATGGCGCGCGGATCATCTTGCGCAAGCCCTTCAGCGATGCCGATCTGCGCGATGCCCTCGTCAGGGCACTGAGCCGCTGATCGGCCCGTCGCGATGGCGATCATCCCGTGTCGTCCGGCTTTTCGTTCTGCTCGAGCTGGTCGAGCAGCGCCTTGAACCGGTCCGGAACCGGGGCATTGACGACCTCTTCATAGCTTTCGCGCAGCTTCTCCCCGATCTTCCGTACCGCCGCCTCATCGCCTCCCTGCCCGGAATCGGCGGCATCCTCCCCCTTCTTCTCGGCCCTGTTGGTGTTCGCCGTTGTCATGTTAACCTTGCCCTTTCCCCGTATCAGGCCCATCAACGCCTGAGCACGAAAAATGTTCCACGACCGGGAACCGGCAACGGTCAACGCACGTTGATTTGTGTGACGGTCCGGACAGGAGGAAGACTATATGTCGCTCGCAGCACGCATTACACCCCATATCCCCCTTCTGCGAAGGTTCGCACGGGCCCTTACGGGTTCGCAACAGGCTGGCGATGCCTATGTCGCGGCCCTGCTCGAGGCGCTCGTCGCCGATCCGTCCGTCTTTCCCGAGAGCGACGATGCCCGCGTCGGCCTTTACAGGGCGTTCGTTGCGCTGTGGTCCTCGCTCGATGTGAATCTGCGCGGCGAGCAGCCGGGCAACATGTCCAATGAAGGCGCCGAGCGCAATCTGCAGGCGATCGCGCCGCTTCCGCGCCAGGCGTTCCTTCTGACCGCGGTGGAAGGCTTCGACCGCCAGGACAGCGCCGAGATTCTGGGCGTTTCGGCGGGCGAGGTCGACAGGCTGATCGACCAGGCATCGCGCGACATAGCCCAGCAGGTCGCCACCAGCGTGCTGATCATCGAGGACGAGCCGCTGATCGCGATGGACGTCGAGGCGATGGTCGAGGAACTGGGGCACCGTGTCACCGGCATTGCGCGCACCCACGCGGAGGCGCTGGCCGCCTTCGAAAAGGAACGACCGGGCATCGTCCTGGCCGATATCCAGCTCGCCGATGGCAGTTCCGGGCTCGATGCGGTCAACGACATTCTCAAGTCAGTCGACGTTCCCGTCATCTTCATCACGGCGTTTCCCGAACGGCTCCTGACGGGCGAGCGGCCCGAGCCGGCTTATCTGGTGACCAAGCCGTTCCATCCGCAGACCGTGGGTGCATTGATCAGCCAGGCGCTCTTCTTCTCGCAGGCCCGGCAAAAGGCGGCCTGAGACAGGATCGTCACGCAAAGGGGCGCTGCAAATCGGCGCGCCCGACCCTAAATTGGAGGGGGTTCAGGCAACTCACCGACGATCTCTCGCAATGCCCTCAAAAAACCCAGATTTCAAGTCGCTGGCGACAGCCTTGTCGGGATCGCCGGTGACCATTTTCGCACAGGACGCGAAGGGACGTTTCCAGTGGTTCGTTAACCTGCAGTCGATCTGGGCCAGCCAGGACCTTGTCGGAAAGACCGATGCCGACGTTTTTGACGCCGAAAGCGTCGCCGCCTTCCAGCGCGCCAAGGAACGCGCCGGCGACGGCGGCACGCGCCAGACGGTCGAACTCTCCCCGCGCACGGAAATCATCCCGATGGGTGCGCAGTGCCACCTCAAGGTTTCGGTCGAGCCGCTGACCGGTGCGAACGGGGCGATCGAGGGTTACCTGTGTTCCTCCATGGACACCACGCTCGAAAAGCAGCGCGAAGCGACCTTGAAGACCCTGCTTCTGGAGGTGTCGCACCGCTCGAAGAACATGCTGGCCATGGTGTTGGGCCTGTCGGCGCAGACCGCGCGCTCGGCACGCAGCATCGACGGGTTCCTGCGGGCGTTCACCGGCCGCGTCCAGTCGCTGTCCAAGTCCCAGGACGTGATCACCGACAGCGACTGGCGCGGCGCCCGCTTTCGCGAACTGGTCGATCACCAGGTGATCAACGTCGTCCAGCTCGGCGGCGCCCGCATCGAGGTGAGCGGCGACGATCCGAACCTGCGGCCCAATGCGGGGCTGCATATCGGCCTGGCCCTGCACGAACTGGTCACCAACGCACTCGTGCATGGTGCCCTGGTCCAGACCGGGGGCAATGTGAAGATCCGCTGCGAGGTCATCCATTCCAAGTCCGAGCCGCCGGTCGCCAGGATAACCTGGCATGAACGCTCGGCGGCACAGCCCTCACCCACGCACAACGAGACAAGCTTCGGCAAGACCATGCTCGAACGCATCGTGCCGCGCGCCGTCGACGGCAGCGGCACGCTCGAGCTCAGGCCCGATGGCGTCGTCTATACGCTCACCGTCGCCGGCACGCAGTTTCACTGACGCAAATCAGGGATTTTCAGGCGATCGAGACGGTCTTGACGTTGACGAAGCCCACAATGCCCTCGCGCGAGAGTTCGCGGCCATAGCCCGAATTCTTGACGCCGCCGAATGGCAGGCGCGGGTCGGAGGCCACCTTCTGGTTGACGAACACCGATCCGGCTTCGATCGCATTGACGAAATGATCGATCTCGTCCTGATCGCGGGTCCAGACCGCACTGCCCAGACCGAATGGCGTCTCGTTTGCAAGCCGCACCGCATCGTCGATGCTCGCCGCCTCGAAGACCATGGCGACCGGACCGAACAGCTCCTCGAACCGGGTGCCGGCATTGTCGGGAATGTCCGCAATGAGCGTCGGCTCGAAGTAGTGCCCCGGCCGGTCGACCGGCGCACCGCCGCAGATCACGCTGGCGCCGGCATCGGCCAGCGCACGCACCTGTGCGTCCAACCCCTCGAGCGCCTGCCGGCTGGACAGCGGGCCAAGCTCGGTGTCCTCGTCCATCGGATCGCCGATCTTCAGCGCCTGGAAACGGTCGGCCATCGCCTCGACAAATCGCGCATGGATGTCGCTGTGCACGATGAACCGCTTGGCGGCGATGCACGACTGCGCGTTGTTGATCATGCGGGCGGCGACGGCCGTTTCCACGGCCGCATCCAGATCGGCGCTCGGCATGACGACGAACGGATCGCTGCCGCCAAGTTCCAGCACGCTGGGCTTGATGTGCTTGCCTGCCAGGGCAGCCACCGAGCGGCCCGCCGCCTCGCTGCCGGTCAGCGTGACGGCGCGGACGCGATCGTCGGCGATGATCGCCTCGACCTGATCGGAGCCGATCAGCAGGGATGCGAACACCCCCTGTGGGAACCCGGCCTCCAGAAAGCTTTCTTCGATTGCCATGGCACATTGCGGCACGTTGCTGGCGTGCTTGAGAAGACCGACATTGCCCGCCATCAGCGCCGGCGCGGCAAAGCGGAAGACTTGCCAGTAGGGAAAGTTCCACGGCATGACGGCCAGCACGATGCCGAGCGGCTGATAGCGGACGAACGATTTGGCCGCGCTCGACTCGCGCGTCTCGTCTGCCAGGAAGGTTTCGGCATTGTCTGCGTAGTAGTGGCACACCCACGCGCACTTTTCGACCTCGGCGCGCGCTTCGGCGATCCGCTTGCCCATTTCCGTGGTGGCAAGGCGCGCCATCTCGTCGCGGCGCGCATCGAGCACTTCGGCCACCCTGCGCAGGAGCGCCGCCCGGTCGGCGACGGGCGTTGCGCGCCATTCCTCGAACGCCGCCCGAGCGTTGCCGATCGCATTTCTTGCGTCTTCAGCGCTGTGGCGGGCAAAGGATTTTTCGGTTCTGGCAGTGGCGGGATTGACGCTGTCTGGCATCGAGGACCTCGGCAAGAAAGAGCGGGAGAGAGGCTTGACGGGGACTTGGGGAGGAAACAGCCTCTCTCCCGACCGTCCAGTTGGGGACGGGCCGGACGGTGATCCAATTGGATCCCCGGTTCAACGCAGCCACGTCCGGCTGGTTCCACCTTGGCCGGCCGGTTTCACCGCTAATGGTTGCGCAGCGCGTCGATCAGTTCGTCCCTGGACATCTCCGAACGGCCCTCGATGCCGATCTCCCGGGCCCGCTCGTACAGATCGTCGCGCGTCCATTCCTCGTAGGCATCTGATTTTCCGCCCTTCTTGGACGGCTTTCGCGAGGGGTTTGCCTGTGCGTTGGCAATACGCGCCGCCTTTTCCTTCGACGCGCCCTTCTCGCGCAGTTTCTGATAGACCTCGTCTTGTTTGACCGTCGGTCCATGGTCTTTTCCAGGCATTTGTCTCTCCATTGTCGATGTCCATCATGTCGCGACCGTGGTGAAGCGCCAGAACGCCCACAGCCAGACCGGGCACAGGACCCAGCCCAGCACGGCGCTCAGCCCGTCGCGTGCGACGATCGCCGTTGCAAACAGGCAATATGATCAGGCTCGGGATGACCACCGCCCACGGGATCAGGATGACCGGGAAGAACGAAATCGCCAGGATCACGCTCGCCGCTGCCATGAGCCGGTCGCCAAGGCGCGAAACCATGAATTGAAGGCGCGGCGCCAGCACCCGGTCGATCCGCCTCGTCCATGACCGCATCTTGGCGGTGGCGGCATCGACCTTGTCGGCATCCACCGTCAGGCGTTCGAAATAGCCCGGCAACCAGGGCTGCGTGCGGCCGAGCGCGAACTGGCCGCCGATCAGGATCAGGATGAACGCGATCACGAACGACGCGCCCGGCAGGGCGCCCAGCGGCGAGATCGATATCAGCGCGGGAGCGCCGAGCAGCGCGCCGAAGCCGCGACTGCCGAATGCGCCGACCATTTCGCTGACCGACATGGCTTGGCCGGCATTGGCCTGCTCCAGCTCGTCGACGATGTCGGTCAGCGTGGCGGCCTGGGCCATGCCCGCCTCCCAACCGGTCAGGCCACGGCCGGCTTTGCCAGCACATGGGTCGAGACCGCATCGGGACCGTAGTCGCTGCTGTCATCGATCTTGAGCAGTTCGGCCAGCTTGGTGCGCGCGCGCGACACGCGGCTCTTCACCGTGCCGACGGCGCAGCCGCAGACCTCCGCCGCCTCCTCGTAGCTCAGCCCCGACGCGCCGACCAGGATGATGGCTTCGCGCTGGTCCTCGGGCAGTTTCTGCAGCGCGGTCTTCATGTCCTGCAGGTCGAGTTTCCCCGACTGCTCGGGGTGCGCGGCCAGACCTTCGGTCAGCGCGCCGTCGGCGTCGGCCACCTCGCGCCCCTTCTTGCGCATCTGCGAATAGAACTCGTTGCGCAGGATCGTGAACAGCCAGGCACGCATATTGGTGCCGGGCATGAATGTGCTCTGCTTGTGCCACGCCTTGACCAGCGTTTCCTGCACCAGATCGTCGGCGCGGTCGGCATTGCCGCTAAGCGAAAGAGCGAAGGCGCGTAGGCTGGGAATCGAGGTGAGCAATTCCGTCTTGAAGTCCGCACTGCCCGTCATTGACTGGCCCTTTTCAGGCTGGATTTGTCTGGCGCGCGCTCGGCCTCGGCGCGCTCGAGTTCGCCCAGAAGGGCGGTGAACCTGTCCGGCACGGGCGCTTCGACCATCGCCTGGTAGGCCGATTTCAGCCTTTGGCCAATCTGCTCCACCGCGATGTCGTTGCGGTTCTCCCGCTCTATCGTTCTTTGAAAAGGAATAACGTTCATGACTGCTCTGAAGGCTCTTTCTTTCGCCTTTCAAACGACGCAGCAGGCGAAAGGTTCCGCCGGCCACCGCATCGACGCCCGGACGGCCGGGCGCGCCGCTGCGACCGGAACCAGCCGCCGCCGAGGGCGTTGACGGCCCAGTCCAAGCGATAGGAGACAACCATGCTCGGATGGGCAATTGCATTCCTCGTCATCGCCATCATTGCCGCCGTTCTCGGCTTTGGCGGCATCGCCGGCGCGTCGGCGGGAATCGCGCAGATCCTGTTCTTCCTGTTCCTGGCCCTGTTCGTGGTCAGCCTGATCTTCCGGGTCATGCGCCGATAGGACGAGGACCTTTCGGGCGGGGTCGCGGCGCAGTGCCGCGGCCCTTATTTTTCGTCCATACCCATTTGGCGACGCAACGCCGCGATCGCATTGTCAAGATCGCGCTCGATCGGGGCGAGTTCATGGTTCGGATCGGCTTCCACTCTTGCGAGCACCTCGCGGCGCATCGCCTGCAATTCGGCCAGACGTTCCTCGGCCGGCGCTTCGGAAACCATCATGGCGCGCACATCGCCCGGCGTGATGGAAAGCGCGGTGCGCTCGATGTCGACCGGATCGCCGACTTCCGACTTGACCGGTTCCTTGTTGCGTCCATTATCGGACATTGTCGATGTTCCTCGTTTCGCGGCAAGCAGCTTCGATAGCCTTGCTCGAGTGTCCGGAACCGATGCATTGCTGCTTCGTTCCAATTGTCTGACACACAAAGGAGCCCATTTGATGACCGACGGCACCAATGGTCGCAGGGACGATCACGATCGCAAGGTCGACGCACGCAATCGGCACCTGGCGCAGGAGGCCCAGACCGATACCGAACTGGAATCCATGGTGCCGCCGACCTGGGGGCCGGGAATGTGGTGGCGGATCGGCATTGCCGTGCTTGCCGTCATCATCCTGGCACTGTTGATGTTCCGGGCAATCGGACCCTGACGGCAGGAACCGCCCGATTGGGGCGGCCCTGCAAGCGATGATCTCGCCTTGATCCCTTCATGTGGTGAAGTGCATGGGACCGTCCGCCTCCGATCGGTCGCACGCGGTCTTCCCCTGCCCGAACCGGACGACTACCGCAGCGATGCCATCCAGTCGTCCACCTCGCGCTGGGCTTCTTCCTTGGACTTGCCGTAGCGCTGGCGCACGATACCGGCCAGCTCCTCGCGGTCGCCCTGGGCCTGGGCGAGATCGTCGTCGGTCAGCTGACCCCAACGCTGCTTCGCCTGGCCCTGCAATTCGGTCCATTTTCCCTTGACCTGGTCCCAGTTCATGTCGTCATTCTCCTTTCGGCGTCTTGCACCGGATGAACGTCATCGTCCCGGTTTCGTTCCCGCGCCTGCGGGGCCAGCGTATCGGCGACATGCGCCTGGCGCTCGCCCATCGGCCGATCCGGGCCGACCGTCGTGTCCTTTGTGGTGCGCCATTCCAGTTCGGCATTGAGCGCAGCGCCCGCTATCAGCACCAGCGCGCTGAAATACAGCCACAACATGAAGATCGCCGCTGCCGCGATCGAGCCGAACGTGGCGTTGTAGCGTCCGAAATTCTCGATGAAGAACGAAAGGGCGACCGAGCCCAAAAGCCACAGCAGCGTGGCCAGGATCGCGCCAGGCACGACCCAGTCCCTGCGCGGCGAGCGTCGGTTGGGCGCGTGCCTGTAAAGGAAGAACACCGCCACCGTCAGAACGAGAACGACCAGCGGCCAGCGCAGCCACAACAGCGCCGTCTCGCGGCTGTCGACATAGGGCCACATCACCGCCAGCGCCGGAACGACGGTCAGGCTGGCAATGATGATGCCCAGCGTGACGAAGGCACCGACCGTCGCGGCGAGCGACATCACGATGCTGGCGATGAAGCTGCGTTCTTCGGTCTCGCGATGCGCCCGCGTGATCGCGAAGACCAGCGCGTTCATGCCGCGCGAACCGGTCCACAGCGCCACCAGCAGGCTGATCGCCAGGCCCCACCCGGCGGTCGCGTCACGCGCGGCGAATTCGGCGATCTGCTCCTTGATGACGATGGTGACGTCATCGGGCAGCGCGGCGGCGAAGGGCGGATCGGCCACGGCGATCTGGGTCGGATCGGCGATCAGCCCGAAAAGGGAGATCGCCGCGCTCAGCGCGGGAAAGACGGACAGAAAGCCGAAGAACGCCACGCCCGCACAACGCAGATTGTTGTCCATGGCGAAGGTGTAGTTGATCGTGGCCATGCCCGCCTCCATCCAGGCGCGCCGGTCGAGCTTGACCGGCCGGCGGGCCTCGTCATGCCTGCTCATCGTCGGGCCTGTCGCTTCGCGCGCCGGATCGCGCGCCTGCATGTGTTACGGGCTGCCCCATGCAATGGCTACGCTGTGCACGCAAACAGGTTCCACCGCTGGCAGATGCGCGCGCCGAACCCGTGCGGAACCATTGCCCTCCGATGGCGGATGTCAAGTCTGGCGATTGCAAAGAGTGCTGCAAAAAGGAAGTGATTTAACAATGGCTTGAGCGAATGTCGGGTTCGCTCTTCAAGGAGCCGAAAATCTCGCGTAAGCATGGCGTAAGCATCTCGCGAACGGTATGCACCCGTAGCTCAGCTGGATAGAGCGCCGCCCTCCGAAGGCGGAGGCCAGAGGTTCGAATCCTCTCGGGTGCGCCATTTCTAATTGCAAAACAGTACGTTAAGGTAGAGACGTTTTCCTGACTAGCTGCTTACGCGAGGATTTCACGTAGGCAGACAGGTCGGATTTTGATCTTAAGGCGGCAGCGTTGATTTCTGAAAGGCCGACTTGTTTCGTGGGTCGGACCTGCGGGAGTTCGGCCACCACGGGCTCAGTGGCTTGATTGCAATATAGTTCAGATCCCACTTGCCCCTCCAGGCGGCGGTCGAGCTCTTGGCGGATGCACCGCGGTCACGAGAGCTCCGTCGTGCAACGGCGAACTGTCTCGCAGTCGTCAGACAGCGCCTGGCCTCGGCTCGCATGTTGGAAGAGCAACGGCAGACGCGTGTGTGCGCCGACGGTTGTTCTTCAGAAGTCTTTAGGGCCGTCCCAGCCGAAAGAGAACGCCGCACCGCAAAAACCTGTCTCACCCGTGGCCTTATGAGACACATGACCGCGCTCCCTGAGGCAGTTTGAGACACGTTCTTGTACCGCCTCGCTTTCCCGTTGCGACACTCCTGCCCTGTCAGCAAACCTCCGATCGACAAAACAAGCCCAGATCCATGGGCGAAGCCAGGGAGGACATCATGACGCCGTCGCGCGACCAACTGCACTGGATGTACCGCAACATGGTCACCAGCAGGAGGCTGGAAGAGGCCATTGCGAAGATCTACCTGGAAGGCAAGACGCCAGTCTTTAACATGGCCAACGGCCCCATACCGGGCGAGATGCATCTCAGCGACGGTCAGGAACCGGTCGCGGTCGGAGTGTGTGCGCATCTGACGGCGGAAGACGTCGTCACAGCCACCCACCGTCCTCATCACCAGGCGATCGCAAAGGGCGTGGATCTCGATCGAATGGTCGCCGAGATTTTTGGCAAGGCGACAGGCCCGTCAGGCGGTCGCGGTGGGCACATGCACATCTTTGATCCCGCGGTGAACTTCGCGTGTTCCGGGATCATCGCCCAGGGAATGGGGCCGGCCGTCGGCGCGGCGCTTAGCCGGAAGGTGCAGGGCAAACCCGGCGTCGCTGTTGCTTTCGTTGGGGAAGGCGCGGTCAACCAGGGTGGTTGGCATGAGGCCATGAACCTTGCAGCGCTCTGGAAGCTCCCTTTCATCTGCGTGATCGAAGACAACGCCTGGGGCATCTCGGTCGCCAAGGCTGCCGCCACTTCGGTTCCACGCAACGATGTTCGGGCAGCCGCCTACGGCATACCCGGCCACCATGTCGAAGACAACGACCCCTACGCGATCTTCGAAGTTGCCGGTGAAGCCGTCGCAAGAGCCCGCGCCGGCGAGGGACCGACACTGATCGAGGTGGAGACCTACCGTTTGGCCGGACATTTCATGGGCGATGCAGAAGCCTACCGTCCCGAAGGCGAGAAGGATGGCCTCTTCGCAAAGGACCCGATCCCGAAGATGCGGTGGCGCATGCTGACCGACGGCACGGCCACCGAGACCGAGCTGGACGCAATCGAGGTTGAAAGCGCGGAAAGGGTCGATGCTGCCATCAAGTTTGCCCGCGAGAGCGCCGATCCCGCGCCGGAGGACGCGCTGACGAGCGTCTTCGCCGCGTGAAACTAGGGAGGATAAGGTGAACAAAACGAACGAGAGAAAACTAACCATCGCGCGAGCCATGGCAGAAGCCGTGGCACAAGAGCTGCGCGTCGACCCTCGAGTCTTCGTTATGGGCGAAGACATCGGGGCCCTCGGTGGCGTCTACGGCAATACGCGAGGCCTCTTGGAAGAGTTCGGAGCTGAGCGCATACGCGATACGCCGATTTCGGAGACCGCATTCATTGGTGCAGCTGTCGGAGCTGCGCAGGACGGAATGCGGCCGGTGGTAGAACTCATGTTCGTCGATTTCTTCGGCGTGTGCTTCGACGCCATCTACAACATGATGGCCAAGAACACCTATTTCTCCGGCGGTTCGTTCAAAGTGCCCATGGTTCTGATGACGTCCACCGGCGGGGGGTATTCTGATGGGGGTCAGCATTCGCAATGCGTCTATGGCACCTTCGCTCATCTGCCGGGCATGAAAGTCGTCGCTCCCTCGAATGCCTATGATGCCAAGGGCTTGATGACTGCCGCTATGCGAGACGATAGTCCGGTGGTCTACATGTACCACAAAGGTCTGCAGGGTATGGGTTGGCTGGGAACCGAACCCGGCGCGACCGTCCATGTGCCAGAGGAAAGCTACGCACTCGAAATAGGCAAGGCGAAGGTCGTTCGAGACGGGACGGACGTAACGGTCGTCAGTCTTGGAATGGGTGTCCACCATGCCATGAAGGCCGCGAAAGAGCTGCAAGAGCAGGGTGTGAGCGCCGAGGTCATCGATCTCGTCAGCCTTGTGCCGCTCGACCGGGACACGATCCGTGCGTCAGTCGCCAAGACGGGACGCCTGATTGTCGTTGACGAAGATTACATGAGCTACGGCGTCTCCGGCGAGATCATCGCCTCCGTGACGGAGCACGACATCTCGGTTCTGAAAGCTCCGCCCAAGCGGGTGGCTTTCCCGGATGTGCCCATCCCCTTCGCGCGCGTCATGGAGCAATTCTGCCTTCCCAATCCCGACAAAATCGTTGCGGCTTGGGCAGGAATGCAGGCTGCCTGACTCCCCTCAAGAGCTTCAATGGCATCGCGATGGGGCCGCACGCCGCGGCCTCAATCAGGAAAGGACTATCTGAATGGCCACCGATATCGTCATCCCGTCTGATCTCTGGGAGGAGGACGACGAAACCGTCATAACGGCCTGGTTGGTCAACGATGGTTCGACCGTCGAGGAAGGCGCACTGATCGCCGAAATCATGACCGCCAAGGTGCAGTATGAGATCCAGGCGCCTGCATCGGGCACCGTCCACATCAAAGAAGATGCCGACGCCGTGGTTGCCAAGGGCACCGTCATTGGGGTGGTCGAATGAAGGTGCCAACGAGATCCGTGCCCTTGAAAGGCGTGCGCGGAATGATTGCCGACAAGATGGTGGAAAGCCTGCAGACCGCGGCGCAGCTAACCCACCATGGCAGTGCCGATGCCGGCGCGCTTCTGGCCGAGAAGGCAAGATTGGCTGGAGCTGGTACGAAGGCGTCGGTTGAAGATCTGCTGATGCTTGCAGTGGTCAGAGCGCTCAAGAAGCACCCGGAAATAAACGCCCGTGTAGAAGGGCGCGTGGTCCAAATCTTCGACAGTATCGATCTCAGTATCGCAATCGCCTTGCCTGGGAACGTCTTGGTTGCGCCAGCTATCGACGGGGCGGGCGAGATGGACGTCACCGCGCTGCGCGCGGCGCGCCAGGATCTCGCGACGCGAGCCAAAGCCAACAAGCTGAGCGTGTCCGAGATGACCGGAGGAACCTTCTGCGTCTCAAATCTCGGGCTCACCCGGGTGGAGCATTTCACGCCGATCCTGAATGCACCACAGATCGGCCTGCTTGGCATCGGCAGGCTGACCGATCGTGCCGTCCGCAACGACGCTGGCGCCGTTGAACTGCGGCCCTTCGTCGGGTTGTCCCTAACTTTCGATCATCGAGCCATCGATGGAGCGCCAGCTGCAGATGTTTTGACCACGATCTGCGAAGAGATCGAGGGAATCGGATCATGACCGGCCCGATCCACTCCGTGACGGACCCGACCTCAGGGCTCATGCTCGAGGCGGAGCTTTTGGCGGGCGCCGGACCGGGTGTCGTGTCGTGGACATCGAAGACCCGGGCGATTGTCTGTCCGGCGAGCATGTCGCGGAAAAAAGGCTTCAAAGCTGCCGCGGACCGTTCTGCTGCCCGAGGCTGGCCCGTCGTGTCGCGCCCGACGGGTGGCGGGGCTGTGCCGCAGGGGCCGGGCGTTCTCAATCTCGCGGTCGCGCTGACTGTGAAGCCGGGTTTCACCATCGAAGACGGCTACCGTCTACTGACCCGTCCAATCATGCATACTCTGGCCCAAGCCGACCTCCTTGCCGAGATTGGAGACACGCCCGGGAGCTTCTGTGACGGCAAATGGAACCTCTCAGTGGCAGGTCGCAAGATCGTCGGCACGGCCCAACGTTGGCGTTCGCTGCCTCAGGGTGGCACGCGTGTTCTCATTCACGCTCTGATTTTGACCCACGGACGCCTTGGCCCGGGAGCGATCGCTGTCGACGCTCTTCATCAGGGTCTGGCTTTGGGAAAGCGCGTGCGGCCTGAGGCTCACACCTCGTTGGAAGCTGTCCTTGAAGCAAGGCCCGCCGAGGTGTCGGCACTCGGCACGTCATTCCATGACGCGGCATGGCGCGAACTCACCCGAACCGCGCCAGGGCAAGAAGTTAGGGCGGCTGCTTGAGGAGAAGGCCGCACGCAACGCCCAACGAACTCACATTCGGTGAGAGGCCCTTGGAGGAGGGCATAACCCAAAAGGGAGGAAACGATGCACGAACATACTAAAGACGACAGCCCCAAGGACCCGTCACGTCG
Organism: Roseitalea sp. MMSF_3546; assembly: GCF_030732865.1. Classification (GTDB taxonomy): domain Bacteria; phylum Pseudomonadota; class Alphaproteobacteria; order Rhizobiales; family Rhizobiaceae; genus Roseitalea. Next base: position 17,705 of record NZ_JASHKB010000002.1, on the reverse strand, counting down.
GGCGATGCTCCAAGCTGGGGCCGCCGGCGCCGTCGCATTCGGTGCAATGGGAATGGGGCTCACATCAGGCGCCAGCGCCTCCGCGCAGTCTGCGGCTGGAGATCACCGATTGATCGCCTCATGCTGGGTCCATATGGGGCCGGTTGTTCCATTCGCGGGTCGTATGTGGAGCCCCGTACCTTTCGAGTATCGCGCCCGCCAGGTCGCGGAAGCGGGTTTTCAGGGGATGGGTCTCTTCCATGACGACATCGCGTACATCCTCGAACAGCAGGCGCCGGGCAACAGCCGGGCGGACAAGTTCCGTTGGATGAAGGACGTACTCGACGAGAACGGGCTGACGACAAACGAGATCGAATTCCTTGTCAACTGGATGGTTCCGCGTGGCAACATGCTTCGGGACGGCGAACAGCCGATCCGCGAGCTGTTGATCGAGGCAGCGAACATCCTGCGGCCGACCAATCTGAAATGCGGTAACCTCGGTGTTCCTGTTGATGTGGCGACCGCAAACCAGGGTTTCCGAGAGCTCTGTGCCGATTTTGAGGAAAGCGGCGTCAACGTCTGCATGGAAATCCTGCCACCCGACCCAAATGGCGCCACTTTGGACCAGGCTATGGCGGTGACGGACGGACCACATAACGGCGGGATCTTCCTCGACACCTGGCACGTCAACAATATCCCTGGCATCACATACGATGCCATCGCGGCGCTCCAGCCGGGTGACATAGTAGGCGTCGAGTTGGACGACGGTTGGGTTGTCAATGACCAACGATACGCGCGCTTCTTCCAACGCATCGGCTCTCCCGGGTTCATCGAGTTGACCGTGAACACGCGCAGGCCGTTGGGTGAAGGCAACTTCGACGTCGTCGGCTTTATCCAGGCGGTGCACGATTCCGGCTACCGCGGTCCGTGGGGCAACGAGATCCTCTCCGAGGAATTACGCCGGCTTCCAATGGAAGTCGCCGTTCGCCATGTCCATGAGACCTCGATGAACCACGTCCGGCACGCCCTGGACGGCACAGATCTCGCCGGACCGATCCAGCTCTACAGTCGGGGTTGAATTGCCCCGGAGTATCAGTCTCCTGCAGCATAGCCCGCGGACGACAGACAACAATCAATTCAAACCGGGAGACAGAATATGCCCGACGAATCCATCCACGTCTATCTGAAGGTCGGTGTTCCGGCCGAACGAAAACATGGCTTTGAGACGATCATGCAAGAGTTGGTGGCCGAGGCAGAAAACGAGCCGGGTACGCTCATTTATGAGTGGTTCTTCTGTGACGAAGGCCGGACCTGCCACATTCAGGAGCGGTATGCCAACGCTGAAGAGGGCGACAAACACGTTAGGAACTTCGCTGAAAACTATGCGGGTCGGTTCTTCGAACACATCGACGGGATCGAAGGCGTCGTCTCGTCCAATGCGTCGCCGTACATTCGTAGCGTCCTAGACGCCATCAGCCCGACCTACGCGGCGAAAGCAGCAGGCTTTAGTCGTCTCTGACTACGGGCCGGCTCAGCCCGGCCTCTCTAATCCGCCTGTTTATTGTCGCTCGGCTTACCCCCATAAGCCGAGCGGCACGGCTTACGTTCCAATCCGCTGCCATCAATGCCGAGGTCAAGGAATGCGCTGCAGGCCCACGTGGTGCTCCAGCGTCGCGAATATGATCCGGAAGCATATCCCTTTCCAAAGAATTGGTCCCGGCTAACGTTAGCGCCTGAGAAAGCACCGCTTGCAACTCGCGAAAATTGCCCGGCCAGGGATATGTGAGCATCGGTTCAACCGCGTCTGCACACAGCTCTTGGCCGTCTGAAGCAAGTCGACGCCAGCATGCTTGGATCAATTCGACCTTGTCGCTTCTGTCCCGAAGTGGAGGCAGACAGATTTCGTGTGACGCGAACAGCGGTCTCAGGTTCGCGGGGAGTTCCTCCGCCTGAATCGTCGCAACAATCACAGTTTCGCTGTGAACGCCTCGCAAGCGTCCGTCACGGTCCAGCGCCTCGAGCCAGGCAATCAGGCGGTGGCGTGCTTTTCTTGGAATGCAATCGATGCGGTCGAGGAGCATGCTCGGCCCCGAGCCGCTGTTTAGTGCTTCGTCGGCCTGCTCGATCCATTTCGCGATCAAGCGGCCGGCTTCACCATGCGCGGCCAGTCCCGACCCGCAAAGGCGAATGACGCGTTTCATTCGTGTCGCCAAAAAACCTTCGGCGACTTGCAGCTTGCCCGTTCCGGCGGCTCCGACGATCGCCAAGGGCTGACCCAGAGATAGTATCTGTACGGCCCGCGTTGCTGCCTTGTTCGCGGCCAAGTCCTGTCCTGCAATCTGCGAAACCGCGTGAGGCAGTCTGCCGGACACGCCACCGAGGCTGGCCACTCTCCCGGGGGCTCGCTGCGCCGGCAGGGGCTTGATGAAAACCTCTTCGAATGGCCGACCGATGATGGTCTTACCGTTACCTGGCATTTGCTCGGCTGCTCGGGTCGCCGCCACAATGGTTGCGCCGTCGTCGATCGCAACCAACGCACCGGGCGGCGCTTCCGGCGATGGCGCGACAACGTGTCTGCCGCTGTGGGCGCGCAAGAAGAGCCGCGCCTGAATACCATCCGACGCTTGGTTCAGCAATTGCTGGGCCAAGACGTAATCAGCCGCATAATCGCGATCGATGCATGATAGTGTTAATGTACCCATGACGCGACCGTCGGCAGCGCGCAGAGGGACGCCGGTACAGGCGAACTCGCGCAGATTGCGGAGATAATGGTCCGGTCCCCTGGCTGTGAAAGCCTTGCCCTGTGCGAGTGCTAACGAAACACCGTTCGTCCCTGCGACTTGTTCGGTCCAGCAACTCCCGAGCGTTATACCTGCGCGTTCCAGGATGGATTGCGCAGATGGATCGGCACGAACTTCAACGACGACGCTTCCCGGATCCGTAACGACGAGGCATTGTCCGGCCTTGAGTGCGACGTCCGCCAGCAAATCGATCTCCGAGCGGACGTCTCCCAGGGCATCTCGCAACTCTCCTTGTCGGGGTGCTATCTCGGATTGCATAAGGCGCATAATAGGCACGTGCGAATCTGCTTGGATGTTAAAGATCCTCGCACATCGGTCCCATGACGACTTAACCGCCCCGCGGTGTTCGCTCGGGTGCAACAAACCGACCATTGGATACCTCCCATGGCATCTCCCGCCCGCACAGCACCGGACGCCTACTGGCCTGTCAAGCGCGCGGCAGTTTCCTGTGCGGGTGCAGCATGCCCTCAAGCGCGTCCAAAAAGACCTTTGCACGTGGCGTGGTTTCACGCCCTCCAGGCCGGACAGCCCAGATGGAGAGACGGCGTGGTTCAGCGTCTTCGAGTGGAACTTTCACCAGTTCTCCGTTCGCTAGATGGTCATCGATGTCCCAGCGCGAGTGCAGTCCAAGCCCGAGACCCGAAAGGGCGGCTTCACGCAGTGCTTCGTTCGCGTTGCTGGTGAAAGCCCCAGAAACGCGAATCTGACGCTCCGTGCCGTCATTGATGAAGGACCAAACATCCGTTCCGGTCCGCACCAGACAGGAATGCTGGGCCAGGTCATCGAGCGTTCGGGGCACTCCATTTTTCTTGATGTAGGCCGGCGCGGCGACCAGCATGATAGGGTTGTCCGCAAGCTTTCGCGCAATATGCGTCGTGGGACGCATCGTCGCTATGCGGACGGCAATATCTATCGCATTTTCAATAAGATCAACGACGCTGTCTGTCAGTTGAAGATCGATCCTCAAATCCGGATGCCTTGCAAGAAGTCCGGGCACGAATGGCGATATCGCCTTCCGGCCGAATGTGGCGGGAGCGCTGACACGCAGGGTGCCTCTTGGCTCTTCCTTGTTCGGACCGACGGAGGCTTCAGCCGCCTCCGCCTCGGCAGTGAGACGTTGAGCAGCAGCAAGGAAAACCTCGCCATCATTTGTCAGTGCGCTCCGCCGCGTCGTCCGATGAAGCAACTTGACCCCGAGATAGGCTTCCAAACGTTGAAGTCGGCGGCTCGCGATCTGTGGAGTCAACCCCATCTGCCGCGCCGCCTCGGACAGGCTCCCAGCGGCGGCGATCCGTTTGAAAAGCGCAACATCCTCGAGGTTCAAGGGCATCGCTTGATTTTCCTGATTCTTGAGAAACTAGTTTCCTTACTCATGGCTCTATATGCTGCAAGTGCGAAAGTCCATGTCTGTCTCAACGGCTCCAACAGGAAAGGAATCGGATCCGATGAGAGTTCAGATAATTCGTGGCAATGGTGGCCCTGACGTCTTCGAGGCTGCCGAGCTCGAGCGTCCGAAAGCAGGCTCAGGCCAAGTGCTCGTCAGTATCGCTGCTTCGAGCGTCAACACAGCCGATCTCATGGCGCGGGACATGGGCCCTGTCGTGAACTTCATTCCCACACCTCCTGCCGTGCTCGGCATGGACTTCGCCGGGACCGTCGAAGCCGTGGGCGAAGGGGTCAGAGGGTACAAGGTCGGTGACGAAGTCTACGGGTGTGCCGGAGGTGTCGCCCATCACCAGGGGGCACTTGCCGAGTACATTTCTGCGGACATCCGCCTGATCGCCAAGAAGCCTTCGTCTCTCTCGATGATCGAAGCGGCAGCTCTCCCACTCGTCTCGATCACAGCATACGAGGCGCTGTTCGACCGCATGAAGCTCACCGCGGACCAGACTGTCCTGATACACGGCGGTGCCGGCGGCGTGGGCCACGTTGCCATCCAGATCGCCAAAGACGCTGGGGCAAAGGTGTTCGCTACGGACAGCGGGTCAGATCGCCTCGCCGCCATCGAAGCTCTCGGAGCAACTTCGATCGACTATGCTGCCGAAGGCGTGGATGACTATGTCGCGCGCCTGACCGACGGACGTGGATTCGACCTCGTCTTCGATACGGTTGGCACGACGAACGTCCCAACGGCGCTCGCCGCGGCCAAACTGAACGGGCAAGTCGCCACTACGGTTTCAATTGGTGAAATCGATCTTACCCAAGCACACCTGCGTGGGCTGACGCTGCACGTGATCTACATGTTGATCCCGCTCGTTCACGGGTATGGAAATAAGCGGCACGGTGAGATCCTCAAGGAGATCGCCAGTCTGGTTGATGCTGGCAAGCTGAAGCCGATCATCGACTCGGTTCACCCCCTCGAAAAGGCTTCGGACGCGCATGCGCGTCTCGAGAGCAAGTCGGCGATCGGCAAGGTCGTCGTCGAGATCGCAGCGTGAAGGGGGAAGACATGTCAAATCTCTCAACCGCTCAGATGGCGACTTGCTGGATGCACGCCGGCCCGGCCCGGCCCTTTACCTGGCAGAACTGGAGCCCATGGAGTTTTCGATCCCGTGTCGCACAGGTCGCTCGTGCCGGTTTTGTCGGCATGGGCGTCTTCCATGAGGACCTGGCATTCGTTCTGGCGAACGAGGCCGAGGGGAGCAGCGAGGAAGAGAAACTCGCCTGGATGAAGGGGCTCTTCGACGCGCACGGTATTACCGAAATCGAGGTCGAGTTCCTGACCGAATGGGTTCACCCGAATGACGATCCGCGCAGGCGGGGTGAAATGGAGAACCGACGTCTAGTATTGGCGGCCGCCAAGGCATTCGGCGCCCGGCACATCAAGGCCGGCAACTTCGGAATTCCGTTGCCAGACAAGGCGTTCTTGCGTTCTCGGTTCCATGAGCTCTGTGACGAAGCCGCTGAGGCCGGCACGAGGATCGCATTCGAGATTCTTCCACCCGACCCGAACTCGCAAACGCTCGAACAAACCTTGGAGTGGATGGGGGATCATCCTGCAGCCGGCTTGTTTCTCGATACTTGGCACGTGAACAACATGGACGGCATCTCCTACGCCGACATTGCGGCGCTTCCGAAGCGCAAGTTGATCGGTGTTGAACTCGACGACGGTCTCGCCTTCGACGACGAAGACAAGGCCGTTCTGGCGCGACCAGGCATGCCTGGCTTCCTCGATCTCACCGTCAACTGCCGTCGGATTCCCGGCGAGGGCGACTACGACGTAGTCGGTTTCATAAATGCCTGCCGCGCTGCCGGCTTCGATGGACCTTGGGGCAATGAGATCCTTTCGGAGGAGTTCCGGCGCCTACCGATGGAGATCGCCTATAAGCGGGTCTTTCAGGCTACGGGCAAACAACTCCGTTTGGCCGGGATGGCCGAAAAGGGTGCGGCCGCCTGACGGCATGCCCACGGCCGGGGTCGGCGCGCATCTCCTCCCAGCGTGCCGACCCCAATCGACTGACCGAAAGGACTCGAAATGAGGTCCAGCGCAATCCATTCCGAAAGGCAGAACGGCGACGTGCCCCAATCAAAAGGTTTCCGGCGCACCTTCGCGGGCCGGGGACATCTATCACTTGGTCTGACCTTCCCGATCGAAGCCTACTCAGGCGAGGTGCCTCGCATGGAGGGGCAACTTGATCTGGCGTGCCGCGCCGAAGAACTCGGGTATTCCACGCTATGGGTTCGCGACGTCCCGCTGCGCGACCCCAGTTTTGGTGATGTGGGTCAGATCTACGACCCATGGGTCTGGTTGGGCGCCGTGGCCACGGTCACAAAGTCGATCGCCCTTGCGACCGGTGCCATCGCCTTGCCGCTTCACCATCCACTCGATGTCGCGAAGTCTGCGACGTCGGTGGACAGCCTATCGGGTGGGCGGCTGGTCCTTGGATTGGCATCGGGTGATCGTGCCGTGGAGTATGGCGCATATGGCCGTCCGATAGGTTCGCGTGGCGCCGACTTCCGGGAAAGCCTGGCTTACATACGCGACCTGACGGAATCGACGTTCCCTCGCGCGTCTTCGAGTTGGGGTACGTTGGACGGCAGCGCAGATTTGTTGCCCAAGCCCGTGGCCGGCCGCCTGCCGGTCCTCGTCACCGGTCGTGCGCAACAGGATATGGCCTGGATTGGTCGCGAGGCTGATGGTTGGCTGACCTATCCTCGCCCGCCAGCACACCAGGCACAGGCACTATCCGATTGGGATTTGGCGGTCGAAACGAGTGGGGCATCGTCAACCAAGCCATTCGCGCAGTCGCTCTACGTCGATCTCACGGAGTCTGTAGATGCCGCCCCAACGCCAATTCACCTGGGTTGGCGGCTTGGCCGCAAGGCAATGTTGGAATTGCTTGCGGCTTACCGGGAAATCGGCATCGAACACATTCTTCTTAACCTCAAGTACAGCCGCAGACCAGCTGACGAAGTCGTAGAGGAGATCGGTAGCGACATCCTGCCTGTTTTTGCGACAGGGGCGCGGCTCTGAGGATACCCCGTACGTGAATTCAATTCCGGAAACCATGGAGCTCAGAATGACGAAAACTGCCCTCGTGACTGGAGCGAACCGGGGCATTGGCAGAGAGATCGCCAAGCAGCTGCGAGAGCAGGGCATCTCGGTTGTTCTTGCCGCGCGGGATGCGGAGGCTGGCCAGGCGGCGGCCAAAGGAATTGGCGCCAGGTTCTTCGAACTTGACGTGGCCGACCGGGCGAGCATTGAAAACGCTGCCAGGCGGTTGGACAGGATCGATATCCTTGTGAACAACGCCGGCATTCTTCAACATGGCGGTTTGTTTGACGATCCTGCCGACCTCGACCGCTGCCTAGACGTCATGACACGCGGTCCATTCCATCTCATGCGCCTCTTCGCACCGCGTATGATGGAACAACGCTGGGGCCGGATCGTCAACGTTTCCTCGGGTTGGGGCTCGTTTGCAGAAGGCCTGAGAGGCCCCGGGGGGTACGGGGTCGCTAAAGCCGCCTTGAACGCATTGACATTCGTAGCGGCGCAAGAACTGCCTCAGACAGTGAAGGTCAACGCCATGTGCCCTGGCTGGGTCAGGACGCGAATGGGAGGACCGAACGCTACTACGACCCCTGAAGAGGCCGCAGATACGGCCGTTTGGCTGGCCACGCTGCCAGATGACGGGCCAACAGGGGGCTTCTTTCGCCAGCGCAGGCCAATACGGTGGTGAATCATCAGAAACTTGCACTGCTCGCCCAATGAAAAAGGGCGATCTGAGTGCCGTGCGGCGTCCAAAGAGAGGGCCCCGGCAACGCAACACACATTCCTTGATTGATGGCTTTGACCGGGACTTGAGCTTCACAGATCTGTTGTCGATCGTTTCTGTCGCAGAAGCTGGGAGCTTTCGGCAAGCGGCGGTTCGACTTGCAGTCAGCCAGCCCGCACTGTCGCGCCGAATCCAGAGGCTCGAAGACGCCCTCGGTCTTTCGCTCTTTGAACGTCATCCAAGCGGTGCGCGACTTACCCAAGGTGGGTCGCACTTCATCATGAGCGCCCGGATGGTCTTGCGCGACATGCGACGAGCGATCGGTGCCGCGCAGAGCCACGGTTTGGCTGAATGCGGGCGGTTGCGCCTTGGGATTATCGCATCGCTTTCTCGCGGCGTTGTGCGTGATCTGATCTCGACATACCTTGCTGCCCATCCGGGTGTTGACGTCTCAATGCGCGAGACTGGCCGTAGCGAACTGCTTGCGCTTCTCAGTCACCGGGAGATCGATGCGGTTATCGCCGCCGGATATCCAGAGCCGGAAGTTGGCGAAGGTTTACTTCTGCACCATGAGGCGGTCTATCTTGCAATGCGCACCGATCATCGGTTGGCGGGGCGTGAGGTGCTTTCTTGGAAGGACGTTCGTAAAGAGGCTTTCATTGTCAGTGCGCGGGAACCTGGCCCGGAAATCCACGACTACATAACAAGATGCGCTTCTGATCTTGGTCGATCAATCCGCATGCGGAGCTTCGAGGCCGACCGAGAAGGCATCATGAATCTCGTGGGCCTCGGATTGGGCGTCAGCCTGGTCCCTGACCATTGGCGTGGCATCCGCTACCCGGACGTCGCCTTTGTCCGGATCGGAGCTGAAGGCGATACCATCCCGTTCTCCATCACTTGGCGTCCGGAGAACGACAATCCGGCGCTCAGGCGGTTTGTGAGTCTGGCTCGGGTTCACGCAAGGAAGGCCGTTTCTTCTCCTTCCGCAGCTTCGCAAAGCCCCGATCCGTCGCCATGAAGCGGGCTAGCATGGGCGCGATCAGCTTGGCGGGCTCGTGAGTCTGGCCGGTCTCTTGGGCGAGCGCCTCGGCATAAGCGACAAGATCGCGGTGGACGTCGGCGGGCAACTCCAGCGCGACCTTGACAGGCTTGTCGTCTGGAATGGGTCCGAGCTTCAGTTTCGTCATCGATCAGCTTTCATAGGGTTCGAGGATCAGGTCTCGCGTGACCATGACCCGGACCGGAAATCCGGGCCGGATGGTCAGCGTCGGCGGCACGGTGAGCTGGCGGCGGACGATCTCGTCGCCGGCGCGCCCGACCGTGTCCTGGGCGCCGTCGCGGATCGCCTCGGCGATCTCGTCGTCCTCGTCCTGGCCGAATTCCAGGCCGATGTTGAGGATGGTGGCGAGACCGGCGGCGCGGAGAAGCTGGCCCCAGTGATAGTCGACGCCGTCTTCGAGCCCGGCGTATCCGGCTTCGTCAGCGCCGGGCTGACGTTCCAGCGTGATCGACCGGCCATTCGGCAGGATCATCCGTGTCCAGACCAGGAGCACGCGGCGCTGGCCGAAGGCGACCCGGCTGTCATATTCGCCGATCAGCCGCGCGCCTTGGGGGACCAAAAGGAAACGTCCGGTCGGGCTGTCATAGATATGCTCGGTCACTTGGGCGGTGATCTGGCCGGGCAGATCGGAGCGCAGGCCGGTCACCAGCGCGGCCGGGATGACCGCGCCGGCCTGGAGCACGTAAGGGCTTGCTGGGTCCACGAGACGTTCCGCGCTCATGGTGCGGCGATCGACGGGCTCGTCAAGAAACGCCTGGCGCCTCTCGATGGCGTCCGGCTCCGACCCTGGCTGCGCGACCGTCGGGAACACCGTTTGCGGATCGATCTGCGGCGTTGTTGGTGTAGCGATGTCTAGGACGCCGCCGCTCTCGGCGGTGGTCGCATCATGGAACAGTCGACTGAGGCGCGCCGCTTCCTGCTCCTGCAAGCGCATCTGCTCTTCCGGGTCCATGGCGGGACCGGGTGCGACGGGCGCCGCCGGCACGGGCTCGCCGCGCTCGCGTGCCGCCAGAACCGGGCGTCCGAGTTTGCCGGGGAGCGGCGGGCCGAGTTGCGGGACCTGGCTGTAATCCTCCGGCAGTGACAGGAGCTCGTCGGCGGTCGGAACGCGTTCGGTGTTGAAGAGCTCCGCCGGTCCATCGCCGCGCTCCGGATCCTGCAGGGCGACAATCAGGATCGCGCCGAGGCCGAGGCCGCCGACAGCGGCGAGAATGCCGAGGGTTCTGCGCGACAGGCGCATAACACGCGGCGGATCGGGGTGCAGGCGCAGATCGGCCGCGATCTCCGCCTCGGGACGCGGACCGGCCCGGATCTCCGTCTCATCCCGGCCATCGCCGGCCTCGCTCATGAGTCCGCTCCGACATGGCGCTCGGGCGCGCGCCGCACACCGTCGGTGCGGACGATGCGCACCACCTGTTGACGATCGCCGAGACGCAGTTCGGCGGCGGCGAAGAGCCGGTCGACGATGATGTAGTTCCGGCGGATGCGGTAATTGACGAGCTGGCCTTCGCCTTCCGGTCCGATGATGAAGAGCGGGGGCATCTCGCCCTGACCGATGCCGCGCGGGAACTCGATGAAGACCTGCCGTCCGTCGTCGAAGGCGCGGCGCGGCCGCCAGGGTGGTCGTTCGCCTTCGATGCGATAGCGGAACCGGAGACTATCAAGCGCGATGTCGCGACCGATTGGGAGGGCGGCCTCTGCGTCGGCATTGCCCCGCCGGAGCGCGATCAATTCGTCCTGCGGATAGCGCCAGGAAACCGAAGCCATATAGGCGCTCGGATGGGCGCGAAGCTCGAGATGATAGGTCCGGCGGTCGGTATTGATGACGAGATTCGTGACGATGTCGGGCCGGGTCGGCTTGACGAGGATGTGCGTGCGCTGCGTATCGCCGGCGCCGCTGATCGTGTCGCCGATGATCCAGCGCGCGGTGTCGCCGGCCGCGATCGGGCCGTTGCCGACGAGGCTTTCTCCCGGCTGCAGGGCGATGTCTGTAACCTGACCGGGGGATGAGTAGACCTGATAGAGCGCCCCAGCGCTGTAGGGGTAGAGCTGGACCGCGTTGATGAAGCCGTCGCGCACGGGTTCGATGCGGGCGGCGGCGTTGGCCTCCTCGATGCGCTCGGGCGGCTCGCCGGCTTCGGGGAGCGGACCGCCGTCTTCCACCGACATAAGCTGTCCGGGCAGCGGCAGCGGAACGGGCCGCTCGACTACCTCGACCGGTCGCGCGGGTTCGGGCAGAAGCGTCGCCTCGATGGGCGGCTCATCATACTCGATCTGCGGCGGGCGGAAGGTCGCACAGCCCGCCAGCGCGGTCGCGGCAAGCAGGATCGCCGGAAGCGCCGCTGAGTGTCGGATGTTGTTTTTCATTGGGCGCTCTCCCGTGACCAGTTGATGGCGTGAACGAAAATGCCGAGTGGATTGCTGCGCAGACGTTCCGCGTCTCGGGGCGGCTGGACCGCGATGGTGAGGATCGCCGTCCAGCGCTCGGTCTGGCTGAGTTGCCCGTTTTGGTAACGGCGTTCGATCCAGGCGACGCGGAAGCTGGTGTCGGAGGCGCGGATGACGCTGGAGACCTCGACGGACACCTGCGTCTGGCCGACCCGCGCGAAGGGGTCGTTGACGCGGGCGTAGTCGTTGAGCGCGAGAGCGCCGCGATCGGTGGTGAAGTCGTAGGCGCGCAGCCAGCTTTGCCGCAGCACGATCGGGTCGGCCGGGACCTGTCGGACGTTTTCGATGAAGCGCGCCAGGTGGAAGGCGATCTGCGGATCGGTCGGCCGGTAGTCGGCGGTCACCGGCGCCACGGCCTGGGCCTGACCGAGCTCGTCGACCTCGACGACATAAGGGACAATGGTCCCGTGGGTCGATTGCCACGCCAGCGCGCCGGCGAGCCCGGCGGAGAGTGCGAGACAGTAGAAGGCCATGAGGCGCCAGTTGCGGGCTTGAACCCGCGCCGAGCCGATGCGTTCGTCCCAGGCTTGCGCTGCCTTCTGATAGGGCGTGACCGGTTCGGGGCTCGTGGCGTAGCGGACGCTCGGGCGTTTGAAGAGGCTCATGGTTTCTCCGAGAGGCTGACCGACGTTCCGCCGCCGCCATGATCGCCGGAGCGGACGACATGGGCGGCCGTTGCGACGCCGTGATTGAGGGTTTGCTGGCGCCGGAGGCGCTGCGCCCAGGCAGGCGGGCCGTCATTTGCGGCCGCTGGCATGTCCGGCGTGTTCGAGAACTTGCCGCCGGTCGCGGTGAACGCGGCGCGCGATCCGCTTTGATAGCTCTCCTTCATCGCGCCGGCGGCCTTGCGTAACGGACTTCCCGCCGCGCTCATCCCGGCCTTGCCGGCATTCGCGATCCCGGCGGCGACACCGGATGCACCGCCGCCAGCACCCGAACTGCCGAGGCGGTAGGCGGTGGAAGCGCCGCCAGCGACGGAGGCCGCGCCACGCGCGCCTGCTCCAACGGCGCCGGCGGCCATGCCGCCCGCCATGGCCCCGCCCACGGCGAGACCGCCCGCTGCGAGACCCGTGCCCACCGCGGCACCCGCGCCGAGCTGCGGCCCTCCGGAGACGATGCCGTTGGCGATGCCGGGGCCGAAGATGCCGAGCGCCAGCAGTGAGAGCGCGGCGAGCACGACGGCCATGGCGTCTTCGATGGTCGGCTCGCCGCTGAAGCCGGCGGTGAACTCGCCAAAGATGGTCGAGCCGATCCCCACGATGACCGCGAGCACCAGCACCTTGACGCCCGAGGAGATGACGAGACCGAGCACCCGCTCGGCCATAAAGGCGGTTTTGCCGAACAGCCCGAAGGGCACGAGCACGAAGCCGGCGAGCGTCGCCAGTTTGAACTCGATCAGGGTGACGAAGAGCTGGATCGCGAGGATGAAGAAGGAGAGCAGCACGATCACCCAGGCGAACATGAGGATCGCGATCTGGATGAAGTTCTCGAAGAAGGAGACGAAGCCCATGAGCTCGCCGATCGCTTCGAGCAGCGGCCGTCCTGCGTCGAGCCCGACCTGCGCGATACGGCCCGGCTGGAGTAGTTCGCCAGCGGAGATACTGCCGCCTGAGGCGATCAGCCCCAAACCGGCGAAGCTCTCGAAGACGATGCGCGCGAGCGCGTTCCAGTTGCCGATGATGAAGGCGAAGATGCCGACGAAGAGCGTCTTCTTGACGAGGCGGGCGATGATGTCGTCATCCGCGCCCCAGGCCCAGAACAGCGCAGCGAGCGTGACGTCTATGACGATCAGCGTCGTCGCGAGGAAGGCGACGTCGCCGCCGAGCAGTCCGAAACCTGAGTCGATGTAAGACGTGAAAACGTCCAAGAAGCGGTCGATGACGCCGACGCCGTCCATGTCACTCGACCTCGCCCGAAGTGTCGCCGCCGGGACCGAAGAACTGGCGACGATTCTCCGCCCACGCCGCCTGACACGCCGCGTCGGCCGCGAGCTCTTCCGGCGTGATGGTCCGGCAGCGCATGAGTTCCGCGCGCAGCGGATCGCCTTCGAGCGTCGCTGGCGCCCGACCGGATGGCGGCGTCGCGCTGTCGGTGAGTTCGATCGCGGCCATGAGCGCCGCGATCCCGCCCATGCCGATGGCGATCAGTCGCGGGATCGTATCTGGGCCGACGCGCATCCTCAGCCCCCGAACATCCGCACGGTCGTGGGCTCGTAGCCCGTACCGTAATCGAGGAACTGGCTGAGATTCTCGCGCGCTTGGGCCTCGGCCGACGCGCGCCGTGCGGCGTCGAGGGCCTGGGCGCGGTTCTGAGCCGCGATGGCGGCGGTCAGGTCCGCCATCTGGGTCGATTGCAGGGCGAGGAGTTGATTGCCGGCCTGCGCGGCCTGCAACGCGCCGGTCGCGCCCTGGCTCTGGGCGACGAGCGTCTGCATCTCGGCGCGCGCGCTCTCGATGTTGCCGACGACGCCGGCCTGCACGCGCAAGGCGTCCTCGAAACCGGCGATCGAAGTCCGCCAGCGCTCGCGCGCGCCCGTAACCCGCGCGGCGAAATCGCCCGTTCCGGCCGCCTCGCCATAGTCTTGTGTAAAGGCCTGCTCGATGTCGGCGACCGCATGGGCAATCCGCTGGGCTTCAGAAAGAAGTTGCTGCGTGCGCTGTACGGACGCTTGCAGTTGCCCGAGAGACGAATGCGGCAGGCTCGCGAGATTGCGCGCCTGGTTGATCAGCATCTGCGCCTCGTTCTGGAGCTGGGCGATCTGGTTGTTGATCTGCTCCAGCGCGCGTGCGGCGGTCAGCAGGTTCTCGGCGTGGTTCGTCGGGTCGTAGACGATGCCGCCAAACCCGCCGCCGAAGAAGGCGTGGGCCGGTGGCGCGGTGATTGTCGCTGCGCCGATGACAGCCGACGTCATCAGGGTGGCGGCGACAAGGGCGCTGCGCAGAGGTTTACGGATCATCTGAGGTCTCCTGTGCTGGGGGATTGAGAAGGTCGGCGGCCCATTGCAGGCCGCGGTGCTGGAGCCAGGCCGCGGCGAAGCCGTCCGGCCCATGCTCGGCGAGCACTTCGGTGATGGCGGCGTGATCGGTCTTTGACGAGGCGGCGGTGAAGGCGAGCGCGACCTCGCCGAGGCCCAGCTCGAACAACCGGTTGCCGCGCCGGGATTGGGCGTAGTAGTCGCGCTTCGGCGTCGCGCGGGCGAGGATCTCGATCTGCCGGTCGTTGAGGCCGAAACGCCGGTAGATGGCCGCGATCTGCGGTTCGAATGCGCGTTCGTTGGGCAGGAAAACCCGCGTCGGGCAGCTCTCGATGATCGCCGGAGCGATATTCGATCCGTCCACGTCGGAGAGCGACTGGGTGGCGAAGACGACGCTGGCGTTCTTTTTGCGCAGCGTCTTCAGCCATTCCTTGAGCTGGCCGCCAAAGGTCGCGTCATCGAGGGCGAGCCAACCCTCATCGACGACGATCAGGCTCGGCCGTCCGTCGAGACGACCTTCGATGCGGTGGAAGAGATAGGCGAGCACGGCCGGCGCGGCGGCCGTGCCGATCAAGCCTTCCGTCTCGAAGGCCTGCACATCGGCGGCGCCCAATGCCTCATGCTCGGCGTCGAGCAGCCGACCGAAGGGCCCGCCGATGCAATAGGGTTGCAGTGCGCGCTTGAGCTCCTGTGATTGGAGGAGCACAGACAGGCCGGTGAGCGTGCGTTCCTCGACTGGTGCCGAAGCGAGTGAGGTGAGCGCCGACCAGAGGTGATCTTTGGCGGTCGGGTCGATCGCGACACCTTCGCGCCCGAGCAGACCCGCGAGCCAGTCCTGCGCCCAACTCCGTTCGGTCGTGTCGTCGATCCGGGCGAGCGGCTGCAGCGAGACCGCATCCTCGGCATCCGAAAGCGCCCCTGCGAGATCTTCGAAGTCGCCGCCCATGGCGAGCGTCGCGCAGCGGATCGAGCCGCCGAAATCGAATGCGAAGACTTGGGCGCCCGCATAGCGGCGAAACTGCAATGCCATGAGCGCCAGGAGTACGCTCTTGCCCGTGCCGGTCGGTCCGACGATCAGCATATGGCCGACATCGCCGACATGGGTGGAGAAACGGAACGGCGTCGAGCCCTCCGTATCGGCGAAGAAGAGCGGCGGGCCGTCGAGATGGTCGTTGCGCGCCGGCCCGGCCCAGACCGCCGAGAGCGGGATCATGTGGGCGAGGTTCAGGGTCGAGATCGGCGGCTGGCGGACATTGGCGTAAAGGTGGCCGGGTAGCGATCCGAGCCAGGCTTCGACGGCGTTCAGGGTCTCCGCCATGCAGGTGAAGTCACGACCCTGGACGATCTTCTCGACGGTTTTCAGCTTCGCTTCGGCGCGGCGCTCGTCCTCATCCCACACCGTCACGGTGGCGGTGACGTAGGCCGCGCCGACCATGTCCGAGCCTAACTCCTGCAAGGCTTCGTCCGCGTCGACCGCCTTGTTCGCGGCATCGGAATCCATCAGCGTCGAGGCTTCGTTGGTCATCACCTCCTTGAGGATCGCGGCGATGCCCTTTCGCTTGGCGAACCATTGACGGCGGATGCGGGTGAAGAGTTTGGCAGCATCGGTCTTGTCGAGACAGATGGCGCGGGTCGCCCAGCGATATTCGAAGGCCTGACCGTTGAGCTCGTCGAGCAGGCCCGGCCAGGTCGCCGTCGGGAACCCGACGATCGTCAGCGTCTTGAGATGAACCTCGCCCAGTCGCGGCGCCAGACCACCGACGAGGCCGCAGTCGGCGAGAGACGCGTCGAGATACATGGGTGTCTCGGGGACGCGCACGCGCTGGCGGTGCGTCGAGATCGTCGAATGCAGATAGGTCAGCGTCTCCTCATCGGATAGCCAGGCCGCCGCCGGCATGAAGCCGTCGAGCAGGCCCAAGAGGCTGTCCGTGCGGCCGATGAAGCTCGTGAGGTGCTCGCGCGGATCGGCGCCGCCGTCCTCGGCGCCCTCATAGAGCCAGCGCTCGGCGCGGCTCGTATCGTCGGCCGGCGGCATCCAGACGAGCGTCAGGAAATAGACGCTCTCGAAATGCGAACCGGCTTCTTCAAACTGCGCCCGTCGTTCGGCGTCGACCAAGGCCGAGACCGGATCGGGAAACTCCGAGAGCGGATAATCCCGCGCCGGGAGCCGTTGCGCTTCGACGAACACCGCCCAGCCCGATCCGAGCCGTCGGAACGCGCTATTGAGGCGACCGGCGGTCGCCACCAGCTCGGCGGGCGTCGCCGAGTCGAGATCGGGACCGCGAAACTGCGCCGTGCGCTGAAGACTGCCGTCCTTGTTGAGGACGACGCCGGGCGCGATCAGCGCGGCCCAGGGGAGGAAGTCGGCGAGCTTGGAGGCTTTGGAGTGGTATTCGGCGAGGCGCATCATCGGCTCACGCCTCAAACCAGGTCGGGAAGCGCAGATGCCGGCGCGTGACGTCGACGATGTCCGGGTCACGCCTGGCGGCCCAGACGGCCAAGAGATGCCCGATCAGCCAGAGCAACAGGCCGACGATCCAGAGCCGCAGGCCCAGGCCGACGGCGGCTGCGAGCGTGCCGTTGGCGATGGCGATCGCCCGCGGCGCCCCGCCGAGCAGGATCGGTTCGATCAGTGCCCGGTGGACCGGCGCGGTGAAGCCGGGGATGTCGGCGCCCTCCTGCATTAGACCAGCGCCCCGCCGCCGAAGTCGAAAAAGGTCAGGAAGAAGGACGAAGCCGCGAAGGCGATCGAGATGCCGAAGACGATCTGCACCAGCCGGCGGAAGCCGCCGCTGGAATCGCCGAAGGCGAGCGTCAGTCCGGTGATGATAATGATGATCACGGCGACGATCTTGGCGACAGGTCCCTCGATGGATTCGAGGATCGCCTGTAGCGGCTCCTCCCAGGGCATGCCGGAGCCGGCCGCGTAAGCCGGGTCCGCGATCAGGATGCCGAGCGCGAGCGCTGTCAGATAATAGGGCCAGCGCGGATAGAGGATGGATATTCTGGTCACTGAGGGTCTCCTTCTGTGGGGCTGAGCGCGTAATCGCCTTGGGAATTGAGGCCGGTGACGCGGGCGAGTTCGGCGAGGCGCCGATCCGCGCCGCGGCCGGAAAGCACGGCGACGAGATCGATGGTCTCTGCGATCAACGCGCGCGGGACGGTGACGACGGCTTCCTGGATGAGTTGTTCGAGACGGCGCAGCGCGCCGACGGCGGAGCCGGCAT
>NZ_JASHKB010000029.1 GCF_030732865.1 Roseitalea sp. MMSF_3546 | reverse complement strand
GAAATTGATTGCGAAATCAGCTTCGAAATCTGCACAAAGACCACGATCGCTCAAAGAAGGCTTGGCCGGACGCTTACGATGGGGTGAGGGGCGAGAGCAGCGAAAGGCGCGGTCGTAGGCCTTCCGCAAACTATCAGGTAAATACGAAGCTTGGCTGCGTGGGGCTTTTGCGCGTTCTCGGCACGGCGATACTGATACCGAGCGCTGTCGCTCGTTGACGCGCAACGTAGGTAATGTGCCTAGTCATGTTCATCGAACGCCATATGCTGGGATTTCCGCATCCACCTGTACCGTTGACTAGGCCATCCACGAAATCATCTCCCCTGCACATACCGGGGCCTGGTGAGGTGCCAAACGTCCGCAGCCGGTTGGCAACATCCCGCATTTGCGTGGTGTGTTTGCCCCTACCCGAGCCACGCTCAACACGCCAACAATCTGCGTCAGCCCAACGAAGGTGGGGATCCGCTCGACCTCCCCCTGGACCAAACTCCACCTCGGCATGATCCGCGCCGTAGTCGCCGAAGATAATTGACTCCCCGGTACCGGCGAACGTATCGCTGGCGGCTTGCCAAGCAAGAGCCTCGTTGCGGGGGACGCTGGCGCCATCGCCTGGGCTCGCAGGGTTTTGCCTAGGATAGCTCGAACCTTGGAAGGTTATCGTCTCCCACGTTGCAGTCTCCAAAGCATCTTCAATTGCGCCCTCAATAACGCTGGCCGTAATTGCTACGTCTGAAAAATCCGACGCCCCAAAATCGAGGATGAGGTTGTTTTGCGCCGGCTCCACATCAAGCTCAGAGAGTTGGCGTGTGACCGATTCAAAGGTCGTTGGGTCCGCAAGGTCTGCAGCGGTAAGCCTGAGCGTGAGAGGGCCACCAGCCGCCAAAACTCTGTACAAAGGCCCAAGCCCTCGCGCGAGTGACGCAAGATCGACAACGGGAATGACGACGTGCCCGTGCGAACGCGCTTCGTCGAACAGCGTCCGAAGAGCCTTTTGTCGATTGCTCGGTGAGAGAGCCTTCTCGACATACTCGATGTCAAATTCGATGGGTCGCTCGACCGGCCAGCAACTCAGCAATGTTCTCGCGTGAAGGAGAACGCCCAGTGACGATGCGTCCGCCAAGAGGGGAGGGTGCGCGTCCCCTTTAGCCGGAGGCAGGATCATTCGAGGTCGGATGACCTGCTGCACCGATGGTGCCAACAATCTGAGCGCAGACCATTCGCCCTCTTTCCCACGCATTGCCGGACTATAAATGAAGCTCATCTTGGTTCCTTCTCATTGAAATCCTCGAAATGCTTTCGGACGCCCCGATGTCCGACATACTGACTGAAAAGATCGTACCGATCACGCTCCTTACGAATCCGTCCAAAGACAATAGCAGGGTGTACGCCCAGCGCCTTTGCGAATGCTATGATGGGCCCAGGCTTCATCGCAATTCGAGCGGGTGATCGCTTCCACCTGTGCTCAGGCAGCAGCAACTCGCTGGCGAACTCGTTAGCTTCGAGTTCCAAATCGTCCCGTGTCGGTTTGTCGATGTCATCGAAAAAGCCGGTCGCCAAGCCAGTTCGGTAATGCAGTACTACATGGGCGATCTCGTGCAACAACGTGAACCAGAAGTTGTCGAGGCGATCGTGACGCAAAGTAAGTCCGACCACCGGCACGCCGTTTACGACAAAAGCTGCGCCGTCGAGCGGCATACCCGGTACCGCCGGCTCGGCAACCACGACAATGCCGCGTTGCAGAAGGAAATCGATCGCTAGCCTTGGACCATCTGCGTCACTGGACAAACGCACGAGGTCGGTTAGCCAGCCCAAGTCTAGAGGATTATAGTCAACATCGAGAGATTCCGCTATAGTCTCCGCCCGCCGAGTTATTTGCGATTTCCAAGCGAGAAGAGACCAATCGTCAACAACATCCTCCCGAACGTTGAGGCCGGTTCTTAGCATTGAAGGTCTCGAATATTCGACAACGTGCTCGGCAATGTCTTTTTTTAGTTGTGCGAGCCCATCTTCAATAGACTCGCGGCCGCCCTCGATCCATCCCCGCTTGCGGGCATGTCGCACAACCTTGCGGGCCTCCTCCACGGAAATGTCCTGCGCGCCGACCCACCCGCTTCTAGGCTCTTCAAGTAATTCGCTGTGTGGTCGAATACCAACCACTGCGGCGACCTTTCGGTAGTTCGATAGGCTGATGGAACGATACCGTTCCTTTTCATATCGCTGCACCTGTTGCATCCGCATGCCAAGGCGTCGCGCGAGTTCCTTCTGTGACAAACCGAGCCGAAGCCGCCCGACAATGAGCATGGTGCCCTGGTCCAACTCTCCGAGCGCCAAGAGATCATTTACGTGCCCGGCTGAGGCCTTTTCGTAAGCTTCAAGCGCGTTCCTGATGTGCGTGCGTTCGGTTTT
This sequence comes from Roseitalea sp. MMSF_3546, assembly GCF_030732865.1. Taxonomy (GTDB): domain Bacteria; phylum Pseudomonadota; class Alphaproteobacteria; order Rhizobiales; family Rhizobiaceae; genus Roseitalea. Next base: position 42,443 of record NZ_JASHKB010000029.1, on the reverse strand, counting down.
CAGAGCAGCGGTGACGCTTGCGATGATCGTCTGCGGGAGCCCCTTCAATAGGAGGTTGAGTTCCTCCGTTGAAGCTAACACGCCCTCGACTGCGCCAAGCGAGTTTCGCGCGCTTCGCGCCTTCGCATCAGAGACAATGATAGAATCGACTGCCATACCTCAATCTAGCACAACAATTTTGTTGTGCTACTCCAAATCACCCTTCTTCCACAGGTCCGCAGGCACACTCGATGTCATCCGATCCGGAGCAGTAGATCACTGCGAAGGCCCGAGAGCTCAGTGTGCCCATAAAGAAGACTTATCCCCCAACCTGCACCCGCCCTTATCCTCGCTGCCATCCCTTTCGCGGGACCTCGGGTCGTTTGCCGATCATCCGGGGAAGGGGACGGTGGCCTGCCGGGTGTCGCAGAGGTGCGGCGCTGGATGCTGAACCTTACGCGCGTTTGGCGGCGCGGCACGCTCGATGGTGCCGTGAGGGTTCGGGCGCCCGTCTCGAACGTCATTCCGGAATCAAGTTCCGGAATGACGTAGCAACGCGGTGGAATGAAGTAGCAATCCGGCCGAGATTCGGCGCGGCACGCTCGATGGTGCCGTGAGGGCGCGGACGCCCGTCTCGAACGTCATTCCGGAACTTGATTCCGGAATCCACGGCACGGGGCGGCGCCATGGATTCCGGAATCAAGTTCCGGAATGACGGTGGATTGGAATGACGGCGGGGCGGAATGACGGTGGATCGGAAGGGCGGCGAATCCGAGTGAGCCGGAACGGCCCGGCGGCAGCGATTCGGTCCCATCCGATGCCCCCAGCAGAGGCCGGCCGCCCATCCCGCATTGCGCCGTTCGCGCCTCGCCGCTATCTTTGGCGCATGCGCGTCCTGGAATCCTCGCACACACGCCATTTCGACCTTCTGATGCTGTGCGCGCGCATCGGCTATTCGCCGCCGCGTTCCCTCGCCTGATCCCCACCGCCCGCTTGCGGGCACGATCGAGCGGGCGGCCTCCGGGCGCCCCGGGCAGGAGCGACACGATGAGCTACCAGAACTTTTCCAACGCGCAGATGCAGGCGATGGACGCCGCGCACCATCTGCACCCGTTCACCGACCATGCCGATCTGCGCGCCGCCGGCAGCCGGATCATCACCCGCGCCGACGGGGCTTACGTCTACGATGCGCTCGGCAACGAAATCCTCGACGCGATGGCCGGGCTGTGGTGCGTCAATGCCGGCTATGGCCGAAAGGAACTGGTCGAGGCGGCCCGCGCGCAGATGGAGGAACTGCCCTACTACAATTCCTTCTTCCGCTGCACGACGCCGACGCCGGTGCTGCTCGCCGACCGGCTGGCGCGAATCGCGCCCGACCACATCAACCAGGTGTTCTACGGATCGTCCGGCTCGGAGGCGAACGACACCGCGCTGCGGCTGGTGCGCCACTACTGGGCGCTCGAGGGAAAGCCGGAAAAGACCATCGTGATCTCGCGCGACTGGGCCTATCACGGCTCGACGATCGCGGCGACCTCGCTGGGCGGCATGGCGGCGATGCATGGGCAACTCTACGGGGCCGTGCCGAACATCCGCCACGTCATGTGCCCCTATGCGTTCGAGCTGGCCGAACCGGCCGAGAGCGACCATGATTTCGGCCTGCGCGCGGCCAGGGCCGTCGAGGACGCGATTGTTCAGGCCGGGCCGGACAATGTCGCCGCCTTCATCGGCGAGCCGATCCAGGGCGCGGGCGGCGTCAAGATCCCGCCGGCGAGCTACTGGCCGGAAATCCAGCGCATCTGCGAGACATACGACGTGCTGCTGATGCTCGACGAGGTGATCACCGGATACGGGCGCACCGGCGCATGGTTCGCCGCCCAGTCGATGGACATAAGGCCCGATACGATCACCACGGCCAAGGGGCTGACCTCGGGCTATCAGCCGCTGTCGGCGCTGCTGGTCGGCGACCGGATCGCTTCGACGCTGGTCGACAAGGGCGGCGAGTTCTTTCACGGCTACACATATTCGGGCCATCCGGTGGCGTGCGCCGTGGCGCTCGCCAATCTCGACATCATCGAGCGCGAGGGGCTGATCGAGCGCGTGCGCGACGACACCGGCCCCTATCTGGGCGAAGCGCTCGCGGCGGGCATCGGCGATCATGAGCTGGTCGGCGAGGTGCGCTCGTTCGGCCTTGTCGCGGCGATCGAGATCGTCAGGGATCGCGACACGCGCGAGAGGTTCGCGCCGGCCGGCCACGCGCCGACGCTGGTCCGCGATCACGCGATCGAGGGCGGCATCATGATGCGCGCGGTGGGCGAGACGATGATCCTGTCGCCGCCGCTGATCTGGACGCCGCAGACGATCGACACGGCCGTCGACCGGATCCGGAGCGCGCTCGACGCGGCGGTCGCCGACTTGGCGTGACCGGCGCTAGCGCGCCTGCGCCTCGGCCTGGCGCAGCAATTCGTCAAGGCGCAGTTCCTCGGCATCGTCGAAGGCGAGCTGCTCGGCATTGTGCGCTCGGTCGATGCGCCTGACCACGCGCTCGGCATCGGCGTCGAGCGCCTCGCAGGTCTCGCGCGCCGGCAGCGCCTCGATCGCCTCGCCCAGCTTGTCGGCGTAGCTCTCGGCGATGCGCACATGGGTGCGCTCGTGCGCGCGCGCGTAGCGCGACAGCGCATCCCAGGCGCGCTTGAGATCGGGGTCGTCCGAGCGCGAGCGCTCGCGCCAGCGCGGCAGGGTGATGTCGGCGTCGACCTTGAAACGCGCCGTCTTGAAGACGCAGCCCGCCTCGGTCTGGCCCTGGCGCACGACGACCGGCACGAAGCGGATGGCGGCAACGGCGAGGGCGTGGCCGTGCATCGGGCCCTTCTGGCGCAACTGTCGGTCGAGTTCGTCGCTGGTCGTGCCCGACACCGAGTAGTAGCGCGTGGTGACGGTGGAGGCCGTGCTCGTGCACGCGCACAGCGTCAGGGCGAAAAGAACGGCGGATACGATGTTGGCGATGTGCATGGGTGACCTTGCGGAAGCCGGATTCCTCGACACCGTTCTATATGCACCCTGCGCGGTCCATGCGGTAGTGTTGAGGCCGAATCTCCGCACCCGATCGGCCATTGCCCGTTGCGGCTCGCGACATGGTTGTCGCGGCGCTGGAATGCGCGCCGAGCGGCCGGCGGCCGGGATGAAAAACGCCGTGTTCAGAAATGCTTAAGCACTTGTCAACCTGCTGGTAACGATGTCCGGCTAATCATGGCGACCGAGGTGGATGCCAGCACCTCGACGGCCTCCGGAACAGGTATTGCGTACCGGAGCACCCGCCCGGGACACGGTTTTGCCTGGCCTGCCTTTCCCCGCCAACCACGATCACAACCGCAAAGAAACGCCGACGGGCGCTCAAGGCCGGGCTTTGCCGCGCCGCCGCTTTCGGCTACCGGTCGGCCATGGCGCTTTCGATCATGCTGCAGGGCACCGGCTCGGATGTCGGCAAGTCGGTTCTCGTCGCCGGGCTGTGCCGGCTGTTTGCCCGGCGCGGGCTGGCCGTCCGCCCGTTCAAGCCGCAGAACATGTCCAACAACGCCGCCGTCGCCGACGATGGCGGCGAGCTCGGCCGGGCGCAGTGGCTGCAGGCGCTGGCCTGCAATGTGCGGCCCTCGGTGCATTTCAACCCGGTGCTGCTCAAGCCCGAATCGGAGACCGGCAGCCAGGTCATCGTGCATGGCCAGGTGACCGGCCGGGCGCGCGGCCGCGCCTATCAGGAGCTCAAGCCGCACTTGCTGTCGGCCGTGCTCGACAGCCATGGGCGGCTGGCGGCCCAGGCCGATCTGGTCATCGTCGAAGGCGCGGGCTCGCCGGCCGAGATCAATCTGCGCGCCGGCGATATCGCCAATATGGGTTTCGCGCGCGCGGCGGGCGTGCCGGTCGTGCTGGTCGGCGATATCGACCGGGGCGGTGTGATCGCCTCGCTGGTGGGCACCCATGCGATCCTGCCGCCCCGGGACCGGGCGATGATCGTCGGCTATCTGATCAACAGGTTTCGCGGCGACGTCGCGCTGTTCGATGACGGCCTTGCGGCGATCACGCGGTTCACAGGCTGGCCGTCCCTGGGCGTTGTGCCCTGGCTATCGGCGGCCGGCCGGCTGCCGGCCGAGGATTCGGTTGTGCTCGAACGCGGGCGGGCGCGCGCCGCAGGGCGCTTCAGGGTCGCGGTGCCGGTAACCGGGCGGATCGCCAATTTCGACGATCTCGATCCGCTCGCCGCCGAGCCTGCGGTCGAACTGGTCATGGTCCGGCCCGGTCAGACGTTTCCGGCCGATGCCGACCTGGTCGTCATCGCCGGGTCGAAATCGACCATGGCCGACCTGGCCGCGCTGAGCGCCCATGGCTGGGACGCGGCGATTCGCGCCCATGCCGCGCGGGGCGGCGCGGTCGTTGGCCTGTGCGGCGGCTACCAGATGCTCGGCCGCACGGTGCGCGATCCGGACGGGCTCGAAGGGCCACCGGGAGAGGCCCGCGGGCTCGGGCTTCTCGATGTCGAAACGGTCATGGAGCCGCAAAAGACTGTGCGCAACACGCGCGCCCGGAGCGTTGCGCATCAGGAGCCGCTGACCGGCTACGAGATCCATCTCGGCCGGACCGAGGGGCCGGACCGCGCACGCCCGGTGACGATCATCGACGGCCGGCCCGAGGGCGCCATGTCCGCCGATGGCCGGATCTGGGGAACCTATCTGCATGGCATCTTCGACAGCGGTGCGTTCCGCCGGACCTTCCTTGCCGGCTTCGGCCTGACGATCGAGCCGGTCGATCATCGCGACCGGATCGATGCGGCGCTCGACGAACTCGCCGAAGGGCTCGCCCGCGTCATCGACACCGAAGCGATGCTCGCCGCGGCGCGGGCCTTTGCGCCGCCGGCCGGCGCGGGCGCCGATTTGCGTTGACAGTGCGTGGCCCGCGCGCCTAACTGGCCGGACGATCGGTTCCGCCAAGCTTGGCTGTGCGGCGGACGAAGAGGGAATGCGACGGGCGGACCCAGACAGGGCGCTCCAATCGCAGCCGTCCCCGCGACTGTAGAATGGCGCGGGTCTTGCAGCCGGCAGTGCCGGCCGCCACTGGAGCGATCCGGGAAGGCGACAAGACCCCGGTCCGGCCCGTGCCGGCGCCATGAGCCAGGAGACCTGCCGATCGTCGGGCCGCACGGTCCGCAGTGCTGAAGGGGCGGGCTTACCCCGGCAGGCCAATGCGCAGAGCGCCGGTTTTCGCCGGCGCGTGCCGTCCGCATCGGTGCTGCTACGCCGGCAAGGCCCGTGCCCGCAACGAGGAGGGCGTGGGACAGCCGATGCGCGATCCGGTCCTTGAACAGGGCGTCACATTCATCCTGGGCGGCGCGCGCTCGGGCAAGTCGGCCTTTGCCGAAAGGCTGGTCGGCGGCTCGGGCCTGAGCCCGGTCTATGTGGCGACAGGGCAGGCCTTCGACGAGGAAATGCGCGCGCGCATCGCCGCCCATCAGGTGCGGCGCGGCGATCGCTGGCAGCTCGTCGAGGAACATGACGATCTGGAAGGTGTCCTCGGCCGGCACACGGCGCCCGATCGCGCCGTGCTCGTCGACTGCCTGACGCTGTGGATCACCAATCTGATGATGGCCGATGCCGACATGCATACGCGCATGTTCGCGCTCATCGATGCGCTGTGTGCCGCGCGCGGGCCGGTGGTGATCGTCTCCAACGAGGTCGGCATGGGCATCGTCCCCGAAAACGCCATGGCGCGCGCGTTCAGGGACCATGCCGGGCGCCTGCACCAGGAAATCGCCGCCCACGCAGACCACGTCTATTTCATGGCCGCTGGCCTGCCGATGACAATGAAAGGCTGACCGATGCTCAATGCGAAGATCCCCGCCACCGTGATCACCGGATTTCTCGGCGCGGGCAAGACGACGATGATCCGCAACATGCTTGCCAATGCGGGCGGAAAGCGGATCGCGCTGATCATCAACGAGTTCGGCGATCTGGGCGTGGACGGCGAGGTGCTCAAGGGCTGCGGTGTCGAGAACTGCACCGAGGACGACATCGTCGAACTGACCAATGGCTGCATCTGCTGCACGGTCGCCGACGATTTCGTGCCGACCATGACGGCGCTGCTCGAACGCGACAACCGGCCCGATCACATCGTCATCGAGACCTCCGGGCTGGCGTTGCCGCAGCCGCTCGTCGCCGCCTTCAACTGGCCCGACATCAGGACACAGGTGACCGTCGACGGGGTCGTGACGGTGATCGACGCGGCGGCGGTGGCCGACGGACGGTTCGCATCCGACCATGACGCGCTCGACGCGCAGCGGGCGGCCGATGACAGTCTCGATCACGAAAGCCCGCTCGAGGAGCTGTTCGAGGACCAGATTCGCGCCGCCGACATGGTGGTGCTGAACAAGGCCGATCTGGTCGACGAGGCGCGGCTCGAGGCAGTGCGCGCCAACGTCGCCGGCCAGGTCGACCGGCCGCTCAAGGTGATCCATGCCAGCCATGGCGATCTGCCGGTCGCGGTTCTGCTGGGACTGGGTGCCGCGACCGAAGCGCAGATCGGCGCGCGCAAGTCGCATCACGAGATGCACCATGAGGACGGCCACGAGCACGACCATGACGATTTCGACAGCTTCGTCGTCGAGGCCGGCATGGTGGCCGATCCGGACGGGTTCGTCGCCGCGCTCAAGCGGATCATCGCCGAACATGACGTGCTGCGGCTGAAGGGCTTGTGTGCGGTGCCGGGCAAGCCGATGCGGCTGGTCGTGCAGGCGGTCGGCCAGCGGATCGACACCTATTTCGACCGGCCCTGGGCGACTGGTGAGCAGCCCTCGACGCGGCTCGTCGTCATCGGCCTGCACGGCATGGACCGCGCGGCCATAGAGGCGGCGGTCCGGGCGGCGACCGCCGAGGCGGTGATCGCGGCGGAGTGAGCGGCGTGTCGACCATATCCCCCTCTGTCGGCTGCGCCGACATCTCCCCCACAAGGGGGGAGAGCAGGCGCAAGCGGTCCTGTCCAGCACCCACTTTCCCCCCGTGTGGGGGAGATGTCCCGCAGGGACAGAGGGGGGTGTCGGCAGGTTTGCGGTCGGCCTGCCGCTGATGCACCTGCTGCTCGCACAGAAGGGGTCCATCGGCGACGAGGGCGAGGCGGTCGATCTCGGCCAGACGCCGGGCGATCTCTGCGTGCTGTCGGCCGCCGATACCGAACTGGCCGCGCTCGCCGCCGCGCACCGGGGGCGCGATGGCGAAACCGCGCTGCGGCTCGTCAACCTGATGCAGCTTCGCCACGAAATGAGCGTCGACACCTGGATCGCGCGCACCGGCCGGCACGCCAGGCTCATCGTCGCGCGGCTGCTCGGCGGGCAGTCCTATTGGCGCTATGTCGCAGAGGCGCTGCGGTCGGCCGCCGACGCTCACGGCTTTGCCTTGGCGCTGCTGCCGGGCGACGACAGGCCCGACCCGGGTCTTGCGCCGTTCTGCACGGTGGCGCCGGCGGACTGCGATGCGCTGTGGGCGTTTTTGCGCGAGGGCGGGGCGGACAATGCGTGCGGGTTTCTCGACGCGTGCGACGACCTGATCGTCAGCCGGCCCATCGAGGGCGCGGCAACGCCGCTGCTGAAGGCAGGGGTGTGGGAAATACCCCCCTCTGTCCCTTCGGGACATCTCCCCCACATGGGGGGAGAGCCAAGGGGGGCTTCCACTTCGGCGTTTTCTCCGACGGTCGATGATTCGGACGTCGATGAAGCGGGCCCGCTCTCCCCCCTTGTGGGGGAGATGTCGGCGCAGCCGACAGAGGGGGGTGCTTCGCCGTCTTCCTCAACCCCGGCACGGGGCTCGGCCCGGCAATCTCCCGTCCTTCGACAGGCTCAGGAGGAGGGATTGGCGCGTCACGCCGCCATCGTCTTCTACCGGGCGCTGGTGCAGTCGGGACAGACCGCGCCGGTCGAAATGTTGGCTGAAGCGCTCGGCGCGCGCGGCATGGCGGTGACGCCGATCTACGTGTCGAGCCTGAAGGACGATGTGTCGGCGGCGACCGTCGAACGGCTGTTCGACAAGGCCCCGCCGGACGTGGTCGTCAACATGACCGGCTTTGCCGTCTCCGCCCCGGGCGGGGCGCGCGTGCCCACGGTGCTCGAAGCCACCGGCGCGCCGGTGCTGCAGGCGGTGCTGGCCGGCTCGCCGCAGGCGGTGTGGGAGGCCTCCACGCAGGGGCTGACCGCGCGCGATCTGGCGATGAACGTCGCGCTGCCCGAGGTCGACGGGCGTGTCCTTTCGCGCGCCGTCTCGTTCAAGGCGGCCGAGACATGGGACGCGGCGACCCAGGCCAACATCGTCTCGCACCGGCCGGTGCCGGACCGGATCGCTTTCGTTGCCGATCTCGCCGCGAACTGGGCGCGGCTGCGGCGCACGCCGGCGGCCGAGCGGCGGGTTGCCATCGTTCTCGCCAACTATCCCAACCGCGACGGGCGGCTCGCCAACGGCGTCGGGCTCGATACGCCGGCGGGCACCGTGGAAGTGCTCAAGGCGATGAAAGTGGCGGGATACGATGCCGGCGAACTTCCCCCCGATGGCGATGCGCTGATCGATCATCTCAAGGCCGGGCCGACCAATGCGGCGACCGATGGCAGGGAGATTCGCGAGACCATTTCGCTGAATCAATACAAGGCCTTCTTCGCATCGCTTCCGGTTGAGAATCAGGTCGAGGTTCGCGAACGCTGGGGCGAGCCGGAGGCCGATCCGTTCTTTGCGGACGGCCGGTTCGCCCTGCCGCTGACGCGGTTCGGCAACGCGTTCGTGGGCATCCAGCCGGCGCGCGGCTACAACATCGATCCCAAGGACAGCTACCACTCGCCGGACCTTGTTCCGCCGCACGGCTATCTCGCCTTCTACGCGTTCCTGCGCGCGCAGGCCGGCGTGCATGCGATCGTCCATATGGGCAAGCATGGCAATCTGGAATGGCTGCCCGGCAAGGCGCTGGCGCTGGCCGAAACCTGCTGGCCGGAAGCCGCGCTCGGCCCGCTGCCGCATGTGTATCCGTTCATCGTCAACGATCCGGGCGAGGGCACGCAGGCCAAGCGCCGGGCCGCCGCGGTGATCGTCGATCACCTGACGCCGCCGCTGACGCGCGCCGAAAGCTACGGTCCGCTCAAGGACCTCGAAGCGCTGGTCGACGAATATTACGAGGCGGCCGGCAACGATCCGCGCCGGCTGAGCCTGCTCAAGACCCGCATCCTCGATCTGGTGCGCGACATCGGGCTCGACCACGACGCCGGCATCGCCGAGGGCGAGGCCGACGACGCGGCGCTCGAAAAGCTCGATGCCTATCTGTGCGATCTCAAGGAAATGCAGATCCGCGACGGGCTGCATGTCTTCGGCCGCGCGCCCGAGGGCCGGCTGCTGACCGATCTGACCGTGGCGCTGGCACGTGTCCCTTCGGCGGATCGTGAGAGCCTGCACCGGGCGATCGCGGCGGATGCAGATCTGGTGAGTTCGCGCCAAACCTCCCCCTTGAGGGGAGGTCGGAGAAGCGAGCGGAGCGACGCTGATCCGGGTGGGGGTGAAATCGGTGGCGACCCCCCACCCGGCTCGCCTGCGGCTCGCCGACCTCCCCTCAAGGGGGAGGTGGAAGCTGCGGCGTTCGATCCGCTCGACTGCGCCATGGCCGAGCCCTGGCACGGGCCGAGGCCCGATATCCTTCAAGAACTCTCGAACGATCCATGGCGCACGAACGGCGACACGGTCGAGCGGATCGAATTGCTGGCGGCGAAGCTGGTGGGCGGCGAGATCGACTGCCCCGACGGGTGGAGCCGAACGCGGGCCGTGCTCGATCGGATCGAGGGCGAACTGAAGCCTTCGGTCGCCGCCTGCGGACCCGCCGAGATCGACGGCGTGCTGACCGCGCTCGACGGGCGGTTCGTCGCGCCGGGGCCGTCGGGCGCGCCGACGCGCGGGCGGCCGGACGTGCTGCCGACGGGGCGCAACTTCTTCTCCGTCGACAGCCGCGCCGTGCCGACAGAGACGGCGTGGGAGCTGGGCCGAAAATCGGCTGACCTTCTGGTCACGCGCCATGTGCAGGACCATGGCGAATGGCCGACGTCGCTCGGGCTGACCGCCTGGGGCACCTCCAACATGCGCACCGGCGGCGACGACATCGCCCAGGCCATGGCGCTGATCGGTGCCAAGCCGGTCTGGGACGGCGCGTCGCGGCGCGTGACGGGCTACGAGATCATCCCGCTCGCCGGTTTGGGCCGGCCGCGCGTCGACGTCACGCTGCGCATTTCGGGCTTTTTTCGCGATGCATTTCCCGACCAGATCGCCCTGTTCGACAGGGCGGTGCGGGCGATCGGCGCGCTCGACGAGGACGCGGCCGACAACCCGATCGCCGCACGCATGAACGCCGAGCGGGCGCGGCTGGAATCTGAAGGCGTGGCCGAAGATGACGCCGCGCGCCGCGCCGGTTTCCGCGTGTTCGGGTCCAGGCCGGGCGCCTATGGCGCGGGGTTGCAGGCGCTGATCGACGAGAAGGGCTGGGATAGCGCCGCCGACCTGGCCGAGGCCTACATGGTCTGGGGCTCATACGCCTATGGGGCGAACGCCGAAGGCCGGGCCGAACGCGCCGCGTTCGAGACAAGGCTCGCCAGCGTCGAGGCCGTCGTCCAGAACCAGGACAATCGCGAGCACGATCTTCTGGACTCCGACGACTATTACCAGTTCGAGGGCGGCATGACGGCGGCCGTCGAAACGGTCCGGGGCGAGCGCCCGGCGGTCTATCACAACGATCACTCCCGGCCCGAACGGCCGGTGATCCGCACGCTCGAGGACGAGATCGGCCGTATCGTGCGGGCGCGCGTCGTCAATCCCAAATGGATCGAGGGCGTGATGCGGCACGGCTACAAGGGCGCCTTCGAGATGGCGGCGACGGTCGATTACATGTTCGCCTTCGCCGCGACCACGGGCGCGGTGCGCGACCATCATTTCGAGGCGGTCTACCGGGCCTACCTCGTCGACGAGACGGTGCGCGGCTTCATCGCCGACAAGAACCCCGACGCGCTGGTCGAAATGGCCGACCGGCTGCGCGAGGCGATCGAACGCGGCCTGTGGACACCGAAATCCAATTCGGCGCAGTTTGATCTGGCTGGATTGTCTGGCGATGCACCCCCCTCTGTCCCTGACGGGACATCTCCCCCACAAGGGGGGAGAGTGGGAGCCCGGTCCGATAGCACCCGCCCGCTCTCCCCCCTTGTGGGGGAGATGTCGGCGGAGCCGACAGAGGGGGGTACAAAGGAGGACAAGGCATGACGAATGGACAGGACAAAGAAAACGATCTCGCCCGCCACGCCGCCAAGATGGCCAAGAAGAAGGCAGCGCGCGACAGGATCATGGCGACCAAGACCAACGAGAAGGGCCTGATCATCGTCCACACCGGCAAGGGCAAGGGCAAGTCGACCGCCGCCTTCGGCATGATCTTCCGGCACATTGCCCATGGCCGCAAATGCGCCGTCGTGCAGTTTATCAAGGGCGGCATGGACACCGGCGAGCGCGATCTGATCGAGCGGCACTTTGCCGATCTGTGCGCGTTCCACACCATGGGCGAGGGGTTCACCTGGGAAACCCAGGACAAGGCGCGCGACGTCGCCGCCGCGCGCGCGGCGTGGGACAAGGCGAAGGCCCTGATTCGCGACGAGACCAACAAGATGGTGCTGCTCGACGAGATCAATGTCGCCATGCGCTATGAATATGTTCCGGCCGAAGAGGTGATCGGCTTTCTTGAAGCCGAAAAGCCGGCGATGACCCATGTCGTGCTGACCGGCCGCAACGCGCCCGAAGCGCTGGTCGAGGCGGCCGACCTGGTCACGGAGATGGAACTGGTCAAGCACCCGTTCCGCTCGGGCGTGAAGGCGCAGATAGGCGTCGAATATTAGGACTTGCCAGCGCTCGGCCGGCGGACGATGCTCGCCGGGCGGGCATCGGGGAGGTGGCGATGGCAGGGCTATTGGAAACGATCCGCGGCAGGCTCGAACGCGAACGTAATGTCCGGCTGGTGGCCAGCGACCCGGCGCTGACGGCCGAACTGCTGCTGCTGTTCCGCGTGATCCTGGCCGACGGACAGGTGCGCGGGGAGGAACTCGACACGTTCAAGCGCATCTGCCGACAGGCGTTCGGGCTCGAGCCGGAGGCGATGGACGGCGTTTACCGCTATCTTCAGGATTTCGGCTACGAGACCAGCGATTTGCAATCCACGGACGTGTTCCGCGACCTGCCGATGGAGCGGCGCAAGGCGTTGCTCGAACACATGATCGCGGTCGCCCAGGCCGACCATGCGCTCGATGTCAGGGAAATGCGCCTTCTCGAGCGCACCGCCGACGCGCTGGGATTCGACCTTAAGGGCGGGCCCGGCTGAGCGCGGGTCGGGGAAAGGCCGCCGGCCGCGATTGACCGGCCGGGGCGCGAGGTCTAGTCTGGCGCCGTTGCCGGCAGTGCCGCCCCCGGGCGGCCGGAACGGTGTCCGTACGCGTCGACCCATGCCGGGGGCGCCGGTGCGGAACTGCCGTTGGAAGACGCGCCCAGCCTCGGTGGGGCGCGCGAGCTGCCTGCGACGCAACGCCAACCCAGCAGGACTGCCGTCATGACATCTGTTCGCCTTGCCTCACTGAGCGCCATCGTTTCGCTTGCCGCCGTGCCGGCCTTCGCCCATCCCGGCCATGTCGCCGAGCAGGCCGGCCACCAGCACTACCTCACCTATGGCGCGGCGGGGCTGGCGGTGCTGATCGGCGTCGGCGCGCTCGTCATCGCCCGCCGGCGCGCCGCCAGGCGCGACCGCTGATGCTGGGCACGCCGCCGCCCGGCACCCGCTATGGCGTGATGATCTGCGGCCATGGCAGCCGCAACAGGAACGCCGTCGACCAGTTCGCGCAACTCGCCGAGAGGCTGCGCGGCCGGTTCGGCGACGTGCCGGTCGATTACGGCTATCTGGAATTTGCCAATCCGGTGATCCACAAGGGGCTCGATGCGCTGGTCGCGCACGGTGCCAACCATATCCTGGCCGTGCCCGGCATGCTGTTCGCCGCCGGCCATGCCAAGAACGACATTCCCTCCGTGCTCAACGCCTATCAGGCGCAAAAGCCCGGCGTGACGATCGATTACGGCCGCGAACTGGGCATCGACCTGAAGATGATCCGCGCCGCAGGCGAGCGCATCGAGGAGGCGCTTGTCGCCAGTGGCTGGAAGAAGGGCGAGCCCTTGCACGACACGATGCTGGTCGTCGTCGGACGCGGCTCCTCCGATCCCGACGCCAACTCCAACGTCGCCAAGGTGATGCGCATGCTATGGGAGGGCATGGGCTTCGGCTGGGGCGAGACGGCCTATTCCGGCGTCACCTTCCCGTTGGTCAAGCCCGCCCTCGAACACGCCGCAAAGCTCGGCTATCGGCGCATCGTGGTGTTTCCCTACTTCCTGTTCACCGGCGTTCTGGTCAAGCGCATCTATGCGCATACCGACGCGGTGGCCGAGGCCCATCCGCAGATCGACTTCGTCAAGGCGGGCTATCTCAACGACCACGACCTGGTCATCGACACCATGGCCGAACGGGTGCGCGAGATCACCGAAGGCGCCAACCTGATGAACTGCCAGATGTGCAAGTATCGCGAGCAGGTGCTCGGCTTCGAGGCCGAGGTGGGCCTGGCGCAGGAAAGCCATCACCATCATGTGGAGGGCGTCGGCGGGGCGCCGGAGAACTGCCCGTGCAATGGCGACTGCGACGCGCGCTGCCGCGACGAGGCGTTCTGCCGCGAGCATGGGCTCGAATGGACGCCGGTGCACAGCCATGCGCACGATCATCACCATCATGACCATGCGCACGGTCACGGGCATGACCACAGCCACGGCCACGACCATGGCCATGACCACGGCCATCATCACCATCCCTATCCGCAGGCCGACCACCCGCTCGGACCAAGGAGCATGGCTGGTCCGAAAGCCTGAGGCATGCGGCGCTATGATCGCTATCTGATGGTGGACTGGTCTGCGGCCAATGCTCCCAAGCTCGGCAAGGACTCGATCTGGATCGCAATGGCCGAAGGCGGAGGACTTGCGTGGGTGCGGAACGTTGCGACCCGCACGGAAGCCATGGCGCTAATTCATTCGGTTGCCGCCGAGACGATAGCGGCAGGCAAGAAGTTGGTGGCCGGATTCGATTTTGCCTTCGGGCTTCCGGCCGGCGCCGCAGGGCAGCTTGGGGGTGAGGCATCCTGGCGGGCTGTCTGGCGTCTTTTTGCCGAACGAATCGCCGACGGACCCGACAATCGGTCAAACAGCTTTCAGGCGGCGGCGCGCATCAATCGCGAGATGTCGGGCGAGGGTCGGCCCGGCCCGTTCTGGGGCCATCCCCACCAGCATGGCGGGATGTATGACGGGTTGGCGCCGACCAAGCCCGATCTGGCAGGACTCGAAGTGGCTGAATTCCGCCATGTCGAGCGCGTGGCGAAGGGTGCCAAGTCGGTCTGGCAACTTGCGTATAGTGGCGCGGTGGGCAGGCAGACACTGTTGGGAATCGCGCATCTTGAAGCCATGCGCAATGATGCTGAGATCGGCCGGCATATCGCGATTTGGCCCTTCGAGACCAAATTCGAGCAAGACCTGAGCCGATCCATTACGGTTGTCGAGATTTATCCATCTTTGTTTTCCGTTGATCAGCAGAACGACGAGCCCCTTGATGCGGCGCAGGTTCGCGCGGCGGCGATGGCCTTCATGGCACTGGACGAAGAAGGCAGGATCGATGAACTGTTGGGGCCACCGCCGGCGCTCGATCCGAGCACGCGCGAGACGGTTCTCGCCGAGGAGGGGTGGATTGCCGGCGCTGGCCGCACGTCGATTACCGCGCGCAGACGGAGCGGTCTCGACTATATCCGCGATCCGGAGGCGATCTATGCGCAGTCCTTTGCCGAGATCGCGCGGATCGAGGGGGTGGCGGCGCTGCCCGAGCCGGTCCGGCCGCTGGCCACGCGGATCGTTCATGCCTGCGGCATGCCGGACGTGCTCGGCGATCTGCGCTTCAGCGCCGATATCGTCGACCGGACCGGCGCGGCGTTCGAGGCGGGAGCGGACATCTTCTGCGATGTCGAGACGTTGCGGCACGGGGTGATGCGGCAGCTCCTGCCACAAGGTTGCCGGCTGCATTGCGCCATCGGCGACGCGCAGGTGGCCGCGTATGCGCATGAGCACGGGATGACGCGCGCGGCCGCGCAGATCGACCTTTGGGGCGAGCGGCTCGAAGGGCAGATCGTCGCCATCGGCAATGCGCCGACGGCGCTGTTCCGCCTACTGGAACTGCTCGACGAAGGGCGCGTCGGCCGGCCGGCCGCGGTGATCGCCTTTCCGGTGGGCTTTGTCGGTGCGGCCGAGAGCAAGGCCGAACTGGTGCGCGATGCGCGCGGCATGGCCCATGTCACCTTGCTTGGCCGGCGCGGCGGCACGGCGATGGCGCAGGCCGCACTCAACGCGCTCGCCGGCGGGCTTGCGACGTGAGCGCGCCCTGGCTGCACGTCATCGGCATCGGCGAGGACGGCATGGCCGGGCTGTCGCCGGCCGCGCGGGCGCTGGTCGAAAGCGCCGAGGTGATCGTCGGTGGCGACCGCCATCACCACCTTGCGCCGAACGTTCACGCCGAGCGCATCGCCTGGCCTTCGCCCTTCGATGCGATGATCGACGCGATCCGCGCCCAGAAGGGCAAGCGCGTCGTCGTGCTCGTGACCGGCGATCCGCTGTGGTATTCGGTCGGCGCGCGGCTGCTGCGTGCGTTCGATGCCGGCGAGATCGCCTTTCATCCGCAATTGTCGGCCTTTCAATGGGCGGCATGCCGCATGGGCTGGTCGATCCCCGATGTGGAGACGGTCACGGTGCACGGCCGCGCGGCCGAACAGATCGTGCCGTTCTTTGCGCCCGGCGCGCGGCTGCTCGTGTTGACCAGGGACGCCACGTCGCCCGCGACGATTGCTGGGCTGTTGCGCGAGCGCGGCTATGGCGGCTCGAAACTGACCGTGCTTGCCGCGATGGGCGGGCCGGAGGAACGGCGCATGCAGGGAACCGCCGAGGCGCCGCCATCGGAGGTGCCGGACTTCCACACCTTGGCGGTCGAGTGCATCGCCGGCCCTGACGCGGTGATTTATCCGCGCACCGGCCTGCCCGACAGCGCCTTCGTCCATGACGGCAAGATGACCAAGCGCACGGCGCGGGCACTGGCGCTTGCGAAGCTCGTGCCGCTGCGCGGGGCGGTGCTGTGGGACATCGGTGCGGGGTGCGGGTCGGTCGGCATCGAATGGATGCGCGGTGCGCCCGAGGCGCGCGCCATCGGCATCGAACCCAAGGCCGAACGCCGTGCCATGGCGGCGCGGAACGCGCTGGCGCTCGGCGTGCCGAGGCTGGAACTGGTCGAGGCCGAGGCGCCGGCGGGGCTCGAGGGGCTCGATGCGCCGGACGCGGTGTTCGTCGGCGGCGGCGTTTGCGCCCAGACCGTCGCGGCCTCGATGACCGCGCTCAAGCCGCATGGCCGGCTCGTCGCGCACGCGGTGACGCTCGAAAGCGAACAGGTTCTGTTGTCCGCCTTTGCCGATCATGGCGGCGACCTGCAGCGCATCTCGGTCGAGACCGCAGAGCCGGTCGGTCCCTATCACGGCTGGCGTCCGGCCATGCCGGTGACGCAATGGTCGTGGGTCAAGACGCCATGAGCGGGACGCTCTACGGCATCGGGGTCGGGCCCGGCGCGCCCGACCTGATCACGCTGCGCGCATACCGGCTGCTGACGGCGGTGCCGGTGATCGCCTGGCCGGCGCCCGAGACCGGTGAGAGCTTTGCGCGCTCCATCGTCGCCGGCTGCATCCGCGCCGACCATGCTGAAATCCCCATCCGCGTGCCGATGCGGCCCGGCCCGGCGCCGGCCGGCGAGGTCTATGACCGCGTGGCGCCGCAGATCGCCGCCCATCTGGATGCCGGGCGCGACGTGGCGGTCGTGTGCGCGGGCGATCCCTTCTTCTACGGCTCGTTCATGTATCTGTACGAGCGGCTGGCCGGCCGCTACCGCTGCGAGATCGTGCCGGGCATATCCTCGGTGATGGCGGGCGCCGCCGCGCTCGGCCTGCCGCTCGCCGGGCGCAACGACGTGCTGACGGTCGTCCCCGCTCCGCTCGACGACGCGGCCATCGCGGCGCAGATCGAGGCCGCCGACGCGGCGGTGATCATCAAGGTCGGGCGGCACCTTCCGCGCGTTCGCGCGCTCATCGACGCGATTGGCCTGATCGACGGCGCGTGGTATGCCGAGCGTGTGACACTTGCCAATGAACGCGTGATGCCGCTTGCCGAGGCGAAAGCCGAGCCGGGACCGTATTTCTCGATGATCTATGTGGGCCGTGCCGCCGCCGGGCCGGCGCCGGCCGTCGGTGCCGGGCCGTCGCGATGAAGGCCGACGCGCCGCCGGCCATCGTGGTGCTTTCGCCGCGGGCCTTGCCGCTCGCCGCACGCATCCGTGCCCTGGTCGGCGGCAATGTGCATGGCGCGGCACGCCGCATGGCCGCTTCGGGCATCGACATCGCCTTCGACGATGCGGGCCCGCATCTGCGGGCCCTGTTTGCCGCGGGCACGCCGATCATCGCGGTGATGGCGTCCGGGGCGGTGATCCGCCTTCTGGCGTCGGCGCTGTCCGACAAGCGCGCCGAACCGCCCGTCATCGCGGTGGCTGAGGATGCCAGTGCCGTCGTGCCGCTGCTTGGCGGCCATCGCGGTGCCAACGACCTGGCACGCCGGCTTGCCGCAGAACTGGGCGGGGCGGCGGCGATCACCACGGCCGGCGACACGCGCTTTGGCGTTGCGCTCGATGCGCCGCCGGAGGGCTATAAGCTGGCCAACCCCGAGGGCGCCAAGGCGGTGATGGCCGACCTTCTGGCCGGCGCTCCGGTCGCCGTGGACGGGCACGCGCCCTGGCTCGACGGGGCGCGCCTGCCGCAGGCCGCCAATGCCGATCATCGCATCGTCGTCACTGACCGGGTGCATCCGGGCGGCGCCGACCGGCTGATCTACCATCCAAAACGTCTGGCAGTTGGGCTTGGCTGCGAACGCGGCTGCGATCCGGTGGAGACGCTGGCGCTGGCGCGGGCGAGCCTTGCGGGCGCCGGGCTCGCCGAGGAGGCGGTCGGCGTGGTCGTCTCGCTCGATCTGAAGGCCGACGAGCCGGCCGTGCATGCGGTGGCGAGCCATTTCTGCGTGCCGGCGCGGTTCTTTGCGGCCGAAACGCTCGAAGCGCAGACCCCGCGCCTTGCCAATCCGTCCGATGTCGTCTTTGCCGAAGTGGGCTGCCACGGCGTGTGCGAGGCGGCGGCGCTGGCCGCCGGCGGAGCGGCGGCAGAGCTCGTCGTCGAAAAGCACAAATCGGGCCGGGCCACCTGCGCCGTCGCGCGCGCCCCGGCGCCCTTCACCGCCGATGCGATGCCCGGCCGGGCACGCGGCTCGCTCGCGGTGGTCGGCATCGGACCGGGCGGGCAGGCATGGCGTTCGCCGGAGGCAACGGCCATGGTGCGCCGGTCCAGCGATCTGGTCGGCTATTCGCTCTACCTCGACCTGCTCGGTCCGCTCGCCGGTGGCAAGGCGCGGCACGATTTCGACCTTGGCCGCGAGGAGGACCGGGTGCGTCACGCCATGGAACTGGCGGGCGAGGGGCGCGACGTCGCGCTCGTCTGTTCGGGCGATGCGGGCATCTACGCCATGGCGACGCTGGTCTTCGAACTGCTTGCGCGCGGCACGTTGAGCCCGGGTGCCCGGCGCATCGCGATCGACATCGCGCCGGGCATTTCGGCGCTTCAGGGGGCGGCGGCGCGGGCCGGTGCGCCGCTCGGGCACGATTTCTGCACGATCTCGCTGTCGGACCTTCTGACGCCGTGGCAAGACATCCAGCGGCGCGTGCGTGCGGCGGGCGAGGGGGACTTCGTCATCGCCTTCTACAACCCGGTCTCGAAGAAGCGCCGCACGCAGCTTGCCTGGGCACGCGATGAACTTCTGGGGCACCGGCCGGCCGACACGCCGGTGATCCTGGCGGCCAATCTTGGCCGGGACGGGGAGAGCGTGCGCATCGTGCCGCTGGGCGCATTGTGCGTCGACGACGTCGACATGCTGACCGTGGTGATCGTCGGCTCTTCCGACACGCGCACCGTGCGCACCGGCGACGGCCGCCACTGGGTCTACACGCCGCGCGGCTATGCCGGCAAGCAGCGGTGATCGCAATTGATGCCATGATGCGCATATGATAAGGAAAGCATCGGGTAAAGCCGAACTTGCCTAGGGCCGGAAGGAAACCACGCAGGATGGCTTCATTGAGGAAGTACGAATCTGGCGGTTGCCAAAAGCGAGTGGCGAAAGATCGCACGGGTTCAAGTATTCGCTCTTCTTCGGGCGGCCGGGCGAACGCATTGTCGGCTATGACAATGAGCGCGGCAAGGGCGACCACAGGCACTATGGCCCAGTTGAAGAGCCCTACAGGTTCGTTTCCATCGACAGGCTGATAACGGATTTCGAAAATGACGTCGCACGCTACAAGAGCCGAAAGTGAGATCGTCGTGCTGGTCCAGTCGCCAGAGGAATCCTCGCGGGAGCTGCATCGGGTCGCGCGCATCCTCGATGCGGGCGGGGATGTCGACCTGCCGTCGCGGCTTGTCTTCGCCACCATGGACCAGCTTCTGGGCGTTCTGACACCGAACCGCTGGAAGCTGATCCAGACCCTGCACAAGGCCGGGCCGATGTCGATCCGGGCGCTGGCGAAGCTGCTCGAACGGGACTATCGCGGCGTTCATGCCGATATCGTCAAGCTGATGGAATACGACCTGGTGACACGCAACGCGGCCAAGAGGGTCTTCGTGCCCTGGGACAAGATCACCGCCGAGATCAGCGCCGTCTCCGACGAAACCGGCGAGGCCGCCTGAGACCATGACCGTCCATTTCATTGGCGCCGGCCCCGGTGCGCCCGACCTTGTCACCGTGCGCGGCCTCAGGCTCATCGAGCGCTGCCCGGTCTGCCTTTATGCCGGGTCGCTGGTGCCGGCCGAACTGGTCGCCGCCGCGCCCGAGGGCGCGCGCGTCATCGACACCGCGCCGATGCACCTCGACGAGATCATCGCCGAGATAGTGGCGGCCCACGAAGCGGGCCATGACGTGGCGCGCGTGCATTCGGGCGACCCATCCCTTTACGGCGCCATCGCCGAGCAGATGCGCCGGCTCGACGTGCTCGGCATAGACTACCAGATCGTGCCCGGCGTTCCGGCCTTCGTGGCGGCGGCGGCGGCGCTGAAGACCGAACTCACACTGCCGGAGATCGCCCAGACGGTGATCGCCACGCGCACGGCGATGAAATCGTCGGCAATGCCGCCCGGCGAGACGCTCGAGGAACTGGGCCGGTCCGGTGCGACACTGGCCATTCACCTGTCGATCCGGAATCTCGACCATGTCCGGCGCTCGCTCGAGCCCCATTATGGCGCCGACTGTCCCGTCGTGATCGCCTACCGCGCCACCTGGCCGGATGAACGCTATATCCGCACCACGCTCGCGCAGATGAAGGAGCAGGTGCGGGCCGCGAAGATCACCCGCACCGCGCTGGTGCTGGTCGGGCCGGTGTTCGGCGCGACGATGTTCCGCGACAGCGCGCTTTACGATGCCGGTTTCGCGCATGTGCTGCGCAACCGGGGAAAGAAGAAGGCGAAGGCGGGCTGACACCACAGCCCGCCCGCCATCACCGGCCGATCATGATCACCGGCATCTGCAGGGTCCGTGCCGCCGCGATCTTGGCGTAGGCGCCGGTGCCGCCCGAATTGCGGCTGACCAGGCGGTCGATGCGGTGCGCACGCAGCAGGGCGACCTCGCCCGCGGCCGTCGTTCCGGGCCGGCCGACGACGAGATCGTGCCGTGGCAGGGGCAGCGGCGCGGGCGGCGGATCGATCATGCGCACCACGAAGTGGACATCGGCACGCCGTGCGAACGGTGCCAGGTGTTGCCGGCCGAGCGCCAGGAAGACGCGCGCACCGGCGGGGATGGCGCGCGCCGCCTCGGCCTCCGACCCGACATCGATCCAGGTATCGCCGGGCTGCCTTCGCCAGGGCGGACGGATGCGCTTTTCAAGCTCGATGCCGGTCATCGCGGCGGCGGCCTCGGCATTGGCCGAGATCCGGTGCGCGTAGGGATGCGTGGCGTCGATCAGCCGCGTGACGCGTTCGGCGCGCAGATAGGCGGCCAGCCCTTCGGCGCCGCCAAAGCCGCCGATACGCGTTTCCCCGGCCAGCGGGCGCGGCTCCCGGGTGCGGCCGGCGAGCGCGGTGATCACACGGGAGCGCGGATGCGTGCGGGTCAGTGTCTCGGCGAGGGCGGCCGCTTCGCGCGTGCCGCCCAGAATGAGCACCGTCCCGCTCATGAAAATCCGGTCCGGGCGAGCACGACGCCCTTGCGGTCGACGATCATCACCTCGGCCGCCACCGGCGCGCCGCGCAGGGTGCGGCGGGCTGTCTCCTGCGCCCGCTCGGCGATCGGCGCGGCAAGGTCGATGCCGTTTTGGCGAGTCATTTCAAGCACCTGGGCCGCGGTGTTCGCAGTGCGAATCGCCTCCTTCAGATCCTGATTCAATCCCGCTTCGACGGCGATCGCGGCCAGGAAGTCGAGATCGACCTGGCTGCGCGCCGAATGCAGGTCGAGCGCGCCCTGGGCCAGCTTGCTCAGCTTGGCGAAGCCGCCGGCGATGGTGAGCCGGGGCAGCGGGTGGGCGCGCAGATATTTGAGCAGCCCGCCGGCAAAGTCGCCCATGTCGAGCAGGGCGATCTCGGGCAGGCCATGGATCGCCTGCGCGGCGGTCTCGGAGGTCGAGCCGGTGGCACCGATAACGTGCTGAAGCCCGGCGGCGCGCGCCACGTCGATGCCGCGATGGATGGAGTGGATCCATGCCGCGCAGGAGAATGGATGGACCACGCCGGTCGTGCCGAGGATCGAGATGCCGCCGACGATGCCAAGGCGCGGGTTCCAGGTCTGGCGCGCGATCTCGGCGCCGCCCGGCACGGAGACGGTGATGGCGATATCGGGCGCTGCGCCACGGGCGGCGCAGAGTTCGGCCACCACCGCGGCCATCATGGAGCGCGGGACGGGGTTGATCGCCGCTTCGCCCGGCGCGATCGGCAGGCCCGCCCTGGTCACCGTGCCGACGCCCGCGCCGGCGCGGAAGGTGACGCCGCTGCCCGGCGGACCGCGTTCGACGCGCGCGACGATCAGGGCGCCATGGGTGACGTCCGGATCGTCGCCGGCGTCCTTGACGATGCCCGCTTCGGCCCAGCCCGCGCCCCGCCGCTCGCGGGCAAGCGCGAAGGCGGGCGTTTCGCCCCTGGGCAGGGTGATCGTCACCGGGTCGGGGAAATCGCCGCCGAGCAAGGCGGTCAGTGCCGCCTTCGTCGCGGCGGTGGCGCAGGCACCCGTCGTCCAGCCCCGGCGCAGCGGCCCGGCCGGCTTGCGCGGGATGGCGTAGCCCTTGGGTGGTGGCGCGACAGTCATGGCTGTCTTATAGGGGAGGGCGCATGACACACCAACAATGCACAGAACCGATGAGCGCTCTCTCAAGTGCATCCATGCCGCCCGACCTGCCCGAATTCGCGGCCGGCCATGTCTGGCTGGTCGGCGCCGGCCCGGGCGATCCGGGGCTGCTGACGCTATTGGGGCTGCATGCGCTCGGCCGGGCCGATGTGATCGTCCATGACGCGCTGGTCGACGATCGCTGCCTGGCGCTGGCGCGGCCGGAAGCGGCACTCGAATATGCGGGAAAACGCGGCGGCAAGCCCTCGCCCAAGCAGCGCGACATCTCGCTGCGGCTGGTCGAACTGGCGCGGTCGGGCAAGCGCGTGCTGCGGCTGAAGGGGGGCGATCCCTTCGTCTTCGGGCGCGGGGGCGAGGAGGCGCTGACGCTTGCCGCCCACGGTGTGCCGTTCCGCATCGTGCCGGGCGTGACGGCGGGCATTGGCGGGCTCGCCTATGCCGGCATACCGGCCACGCACCGCGACACCAATCATGCGGTCACCTTCCTCACCGGCCACGATTCGAACGGCATCGTGCCCGACGCGATCGCCTGGGATCACGTCGCAAAGGGCGCGCCGGTGCTGGTGATGTATATGGCGATGAAGCATATCGGCGCCATCACCGAGCGGCTGATCGCCGCCGGCCGGGCGCCGCACGAGCCGGTCGCCTTCGTCTGCAGTGCGGCGACCGATCGCCAGCAGGTGCTGGAGACGACGCTGGCGCGCGCCCAGGCCGATGTCGCCGCTTCCGCGCTGGAGCCGCCGGCCATCGTGGTGGTCGGCGATGTGGTGCGGCTGCGCGCCGGGCTCGACTGGCTGGGTGCGTTGACGATGGGCCGCACGCTCGACCCCGATCCGCTGGGCGCGCGTCGGCGCGACGCGGCCGGATGAACGGATTTGTCGTCGCCGCACCGCATTCGGGCAGCGGCAAGACGGTGGTCACGCTGGGCCTGCTGCGGGCTTTCGGCGACCGCGGGATGGCCGTCGCCCCGGCCAAGGCGGGACCCGACTATATCGATCCGGCCTTTCACCGGGCCGCGAGCGGGCAGGTCTGCGTCAATCTCGATCCCTGGGCGATGCGGCCGTCGCTGCTGTCGGCGCTGGCGCGCGATCATGGCGCCGGGCGGGTGCTCGTCGTCGAGGCGATGATGGGGCTGTTCGACGGCGCGGCGGACGGCACGGGAAGCGCCGCCGACCTTGCCACGCTTCTCGACATGCCCGTGGTGCTGGTGATCGATGCCTCGCGCATGGCGCAATCGGTGGCCGCGCTGGTCGCCGGCTATCGCGACCACCGGCCCGAGGTCCGCCTTGCCGGCGCGATCCTCAACCGTGTCGGCAGCGCCCGGCACGAGGCGATGCTGCGCCGCGCCCTTGGCCCGACCGGCGTGGCCGTGCTCGGCGTGGTGCCGGGCGACCGGGCGCTGGCGCTGCCCGAGCGCCATCTGGGTCTGGTCCAGGCAGGCGAGCACGACGCGCTGGAAGCGTTCATCGTCCATGCGGGGGCGGTGATGGCGGAAGGCTGCGATCTGTCGGCGCTTGCTGCCCTCCCCCTTCGACAGGCTCAGGATGAGGGTACTGGGGTGGCTCAGGATGAGGGATATCTGCGGGACGCCAAGGACAAGGACCGCCTTCCCCTGATCCCGCCGCTCGGCCAGCGCATCGCGGTCGCCAGGGACATCGCCTTTGCCTTTGCCTATCCGCATCTGCTCGATGGCTGGCGGGCCGCCGGCGCGGAACTGCGCCCGTTCTCGCCGCTGGCCGACGAGGCGCCGGATCCGGCCGCCGATTCGATCTTCCTGCCCGGCGGCTATCCGGAACTGCATGCCGGAACGCTTTCCGCCGCCACAGGGTTCAGGGCCGGCATGACCGCCGCGCGCGACCGCGGCGCGCTGATCTATGGCGAGTGCGGCGGCTACATGGTGCTCGGCGAGGGGGTCATCGACGCCGACGGCGCGCGCCATGCCATGCTCGGTTACCTGCCCGTGGAGACCAGCTTTGCCGCGCGCCGGCGGCATCTGGGCTATCGGCGGCTCGCCCCGCTCGATGCCAGCCCGTGGCCGATGGCGCTGACGGCGCACGAATTTCACTATGCGACCGTGCTGCGCGAGGGGCGGGGGCCGGCGCTTTTTGCGGCGCGCGATGCACTTGGCGACGATCTGGGGCATTATGGGCGCCGAGTCGGCACCGTCGCCGGCTCCTGGTGCCACGTGATCGACATGGCGGACCGATGATGGCAACGCCGCGCCATGGGGGCAGTCTGGACCGGGCGATCGCCGAGTTCGGCGGCGAGCGCGAGCAATGGCTCGACCTTTCCACCGGCATCAACCCGCATGCGTGGCCGGTGCCGCCGGTGCCCGCCGAACTGTGGCATCGTCTGCCCGAGCCGAGTCTGGACGAATACTGCCGCGATGCGGCCCAAGCCTATTACGGCGCGCCCGAACATGCCGGCATCGTCGCCGCGCCCGGCGCGCAGGCGCTGATCCAGCGGCTGCCGGCGCTGGTCGAGCCGGAGCGGCGTGTCGCCGTGGTCGGGCCGACCTACAACGAATATGAGCGCTGCTTCGCCGCCCATGAGCGCACGGTCGGGCCGGTGCGCGAGGTGCCGCGGCCCGAGGACGGCTTCGGCTGCGTGGTGATCGGCAATCCCAACAACCCCGACGGGGCGAGGGTCGGCGGGCGCCACGACCGCCAGGCGATCGAGCGGCTGCTCGCCCATGGCTGCATGGTCATCGTCGACGAGGCCTTCGGCGATGTGGCACCGGACGCCTCGTTCGTGCCCAATTGCGGCCTGGACGGGCTGATCGTGCTGCGCTCCTTCGGCAAGTTCTTCGGGCTGGCCGGCATCCGGCTGGGCTTTGCCATCGGCTCGCAGCGCCAGTGCGCGCGGCTTGGCGCCATGCTCGGGCCGTGGGCCGTGCCGGGGCCGACGCTGTTCATCGGCGGGCGCGCCATGCGCGACATCGCCTGGATCGCCGAGACCCGCACGCGGCTGATGCGCGACCGTCAGCGACTGGTCACGCTGCTCGAGCGGGCCGGCTTTGCCATCGTCGGCCAGACCGATCTGTTCGTGCTCGTCAGCCACGGGCGCGCGCCGGCGATCCATGCCGATCTCGCCCGCCAGCATATCCTGGTGCGCGCGTTCGATTATGATGCGGGCTGGCTGCGTTTCGGCCTGCCGGGTGACGATGCGGGGTTCGCCCGGCTCGAAGGGGCGCTGGCGCAGGCCGTGTGAACGCGACCAAGGGGGCGCAAACCATGGGTGAAACGCTGATCGTGCTGTTCGTCGCGCTGCTGCTCGACCGGTTCTTCGGCGATCCGGACTGGCTCTGGCAGCGCGTGCCGCATCCGGTGGAGATGGCCGGCCGGCTGATCGGCAAGGCCGACGCGGCCTATAATCGCGACGACGCCTCGCCGGCCAAGCGCGAGCGCAGCGGGGCGGTGGTGATCGCCGGGCTGCTGATCGGCGCCGTCGCGGTCGGCGCCATAGTCGGCGACCTGCTCGATGCGTTCGGCGGACTGGGGCTGATCGTCGAAATCGCCGTCGTCACCGTGCTCCTGGCGCAGAAATCGCTGGCCGATCACGTCCTCGCGGTGGCCCGGGCGCTGCGCGCCGAGGGGCTTCAGGGCGGCCGCCGGGCGGTCGGCCGGATCGTCGGACGCGACCCCGAAACGCTGGACGAGCCGGGCGTGTGCCGCGCGGCGATCGAGAGCCTGGCCGAGAACGCCTCCGATGGCGTGGTGGCGCCGGCCTTCTGGTACGTCATCTTCGGCCTGCCGGGCCTGTTCGCCTACAAGATGCTGAACACGGCCGATTCCATGATCGGCCACCGGACCGACAGGCACCGCGCCTTCGGGCGCGCCACCGCGCGGCTCGACGATCTGATCAACTGGGTGCCGGCGCGGCTGACGGCCGTGCTGACGGTCCTGACGGCGGGACCGGGCGGTTTCTCCGACAATTTCGCCATCGTGCAGCGCGATGCGGGCCTGCACCGCTCGCCCAATGCCGGCTGGCCCGAAAGCGCGATGGCCGTGGTGACCGGCCTGGCACTGGGCGGCCCGCGCGTCTATGGCGAGGATCGGACGGACGAGCCCTTCCTGAACCAGGGCGGACGGGCGGATGCCACCGCGGATGACATCGACCGGGCGATCGATGTGTTCTGGCGCACCATGGCGGTGCTCGTGGTCATCGTCGGAGTGCTGGCGGTGGTGTTTGGCTAGTGGCGCCCCACCTCCCCCTTGAGGGGAGGTCGGCGACTGCCGAGTGTAACGAGGCAGAGCCGGTTGGGGGTATCTGCGCGCCGTCTACCCCCACCCGGATCAGTTTCGCTTCGCTTGCTTCTCCGACCTCCCCTCAAGGGGGAGGTAGGGGGCCCCGCTCCGCACCCGCCTCTCAATCGCCCTGTTCAGATCCGGCGCCGCCGCGACCAGGCGCTGCGCGGCGTCGCTGTGCGGGCTGTCCAGCACGTCCGCGGTGGCGCCGCGCTCGACGATCCGGCCGGCCTGCATCACCATCACCTCGTGCGTGATGGCGCGGGCAACGCTCAGGTCGTGGGTGATGAACAGATAGGCAAGGCCGAGTTCGTCATTGAGCCGGGCGAACAGATCGAGGATCTGCGCGCGCGTCGACACGTCCAGTGCCGAGACCGGCTCGTCGCAGACGACGAGCCTGGGCCGGGTGATGATGGCGCGGGCGATGGCCAGGCGCTGGCGCTGGCCGCCGGAGAACTCGTGCGGATAACGGCGCATCGCCTCGGCCGGCATGCCGACCTCGCGCAGCGCGGATTCGACGCGGTCGCGCCGCTCGGCGCGGGCAAGCGGCCGGGGCTCCAGATGCAGCGGCTCGGCGATGAGCCTTTCGACCGTCTGGCGCGGATCGAACGAGCCGTAAGGGTCCTGGAAGACGACCTGCATCTTGCGCCGGGCGGCGCGCAGATCGCGGTCGCCGAGCCCGGTGGTCCGCATGCCGTCGAACGCGACGGTGCCCGATGTCGGCCTGTCGAGCGCAAGAACGATCCTCGCCAGGGTCGACTTGCCGCAGCCGGACCGGCCGACGAGGCCGACCGAGCGGCCCGCCGGCACGACAAACGAGACATCGTCGACCGCGCGCAAGGGCCTGGCAGGCGAGAAGAGCCCGGCGCGTTGGCCCGGATATTCGCGCACGATGTTTCGGGCCTCGAGCAGCGCACGCTGGCCCGCCGGCGCGGCGCGGTTGTGCCAGGCCGGCCGATGTGCGGAGGCTTCGGCGAGCTGGCGGGTATAAGGGTGCCTTTGCGCGCGCAGCACCTCGAGCGCATTGCCGGCCTCCTGAACCGCGCCTTCGCGCAAGATCGTGATCTGGTCGGCCCGGCCGGCGACGACGCCCAGATCGTGGCTGATCAGCATCAGCGCCATCTGGTCCTCGGCGACCAGTTCGCCGAGCAGGTCGAGTATCTGCGCCTGCAGGACGACATCGAGCGCGGTGGTGGGTTCGTCGGCGATCAGCAGTCGGGGGGCGAGCGCGCAGGCGATGGCGATCACCACCCTTTGCCGCTGCCCGCCCGACAATTCGTGCGGATAGCGGTCGAGCGGAAACTTCGCCGGCGGCAGGCCGACCCGGTCGAGCATGCGCGCGGCGCGCGCTTCGGCATCGGCGCGGCCCGCGCCGGTATGCCAGCGGATGCCCTCGGCCACCTGCTCGCCGATGGTCTTGACCGGGTTGAGCGCCGTCATCGGCTCCTGGAACACCATGGCGACCCGGTCGCCGCGCAGCGCGCACATGCGGGCTTCGCCCGCCGCCAGAAGGTCCTCCTCGCCGAGGCGGACGGTGCCGGCGGCATGCGCGCCATTCGGCAGCAGGCGCAAGACCGTCAGCGCGGTCATCGACTTGCCCGAACCGCTCTCGCCGACCAGGGCATGCACCGTGCCGGGGGCGATCTGCATGTCGATGCCGCGCAGCACCGGCGTGCCGGCAATGGCAAGCTCGAGCCCGGCGATGGTCAGGATCGGTGCTGCCAACCCGGCTCAGCGCTCCCGCCGCAGCTTGGGGTCGAGCACGTCGCGCAGCCCGTCGCCGAGCAGGTTCAGGCCCAGAACGGTGACGATGATGGCGATGCCCGGCGCCAGCGCCATTTGCGGGGCGATGGCGATCATGGTCTGGGCCTCGGCCAGCATGCGGCCCCAGCTCGTCGCCGGCGGCTGCGCGCCAAGGCCGACATAGGACAGCCCCGCTTCGGCCAATATGCCCAGCGAGAACTGGATCGTGCCCTGCACCAGCAGCAGGTTGGCGATGTTGGGCAATATGTGCTCGATCGTGATGCGCGCTGCGCCCTTGCCGCTGGCGCGCGCGGCCAGGATGAACTCGCGCGGCCACAGGGCCAGCGCCGCGCCGCGCGCCACCCGCGCAAAGACCGGGATGTTGAAGATCCCGATGGCGATGATCGCATTGACCGCGCCGGGCCCGAAGATCGCGGTGATCATCACCGCCGAAACGAGGGCGGGGAAGGCGAAGACGATGTCGGAGGCGCGCATGAGCACCTCGTCGACGAGCCCGCGCCGCGCCGCCGCCCAGCAACCGAGCGGCACGCCGATGCCGACGCCGATGCCAACCGCGATCAGGGCGACGGCGATGGAATTGCGGCTGCCGGCCATGATCATCGAGACGATGTCGCGGCCGAAATGATCGGTGCCCAGCCAGTGCGCCGCGGAGGGCGGCTGCAGCCGGTCGGAAATCGACAGGGCGGCGACGTCATGGGGCGTCCAGACCAGCGACAGCGCGGCCATGGCGAGCACGGCGAGGGTGAGCACCGCACCGGCCTGGAACGACCGGTTGGCGCGCGCCTTGGCGACGAAAAGGCGCCAGTCCTCGTGTCCGGCGGCAATGAGCGGGTCGGTGCTCATCGGCGTCTGAGCCGCGGGTCGGCCCAGCCATAGGCCAGATCGACGAGGAAATTGACGAAGACCACGGTCGCCACCAGCAGCACGACGACGCCCTCGACCACGATCAGGTCGCGTTGGCCGATGGCCTGGAAGACCAGCCGGCCGAGCCCGGGCAGGTAGAACACGTTCTCGATGATGATCGTGCCGGCGAGCAGGAATGCGAATTGCAGGCCCAGGATCGTCAGCACCGGGATCAGCGCATTGCGCAGCGCATGGCGCCACAGAACGACCCTCGCGGGCAGGCCCTTGGCCCGGGCGGTGCGGACATAGTCCTCTGCAAGGGTCTCGATGAGCGCGGAGCGGGTAATGCGCGTCAGGATCGCCGCCTGCGGCAGGGCGAGCGCGACGGCGGGCAGCAGGAGCGCGCTCAGGCCGGGCCACAGCCCATCGGACCAGCCCGGAAAGCCGCCGGCGGGCAGCCATTGCAGCGTGATCGCGAAGACCCAGACGAGCAGCAGGGCGAACCAGAAATTGGGGATGGCGATGCCGAGCTGGGCGCCGGCCATGGCGGCGGTGTCGGCCGGGCGGCCGCGCCGCGCGGCGGTGAAGATGCCAAGCGGGATGGCGATCGCCGTCGACATGACAAGCGCGATCAGCGCCAGCGGCACAGAGACCATGACACGTTCGCCGATCAGTTCGATCACCGGCACCGAATAGGTCAAGGAGGTTCCGAAATCGCCGCGCGCCATGCCGCCGAGCCAGGCGAAATAGCGAATCAAAACAGGCTCGTTGAGGCCCATTTGTTCACGCAGCGCTTGAACGGCCGCATCGGATGCGTTGAGCCCCAGCATGAGCCGCGCCGGGTCGCCGGGCACGATCTCGAGCACGAAGAAGACCACCGCGCTGGCGCAAAGCAGCGTGACAAGAACGATCAGCAGGCGGCGCGCGGTGTAGGCGAGCATGGGCAAGGGTTAGCGCAACTGGCCGGTTTGCCCAAGGCGTTGAATGCGTGGCACCGCGCTCGCTGCGCGCTCGGAGCTGGCGGAAGGGGCGCCCAACCTCCCCCTTGAGGGGAGGTCGGAGAAGCGACCTTCGGCCTTGTCCCGAAGGGAAGCTGATCCGGGTGGGGGTATCGGTTGTACTCGGCCATCGCGCCGTTCGCGCCGACACCACTATCGTCGTGCCTGGTTGTTGCCCCCACCCGCTCTGGCCCGGCTGCGCCGGACCAATCGCGTGCCTCCCCTCAAGGGGGAGGCGGGCGCTTCATCACGGTGACCAACGAGCGTCGTGCCGTTCTCACTCCACCCACCTGACCTTCGTGACGTCGTTGGCCTGGACGGGCGAATTCTCCCACAGCCCTTCGAGCCGGGCGTCCCAGACGCCGTTCTTTGGAAGCTGGAACAGAAAGCCGTTGACCGCGTCGCGGGCCAGGATCTCCTGGGCCTTGCGGAACAGGGCGTAGCGGTCGGCCTCTTCGGCGGTGACCGACAATTGGTCGATCACGGCGTCGAACTCGGCGTTGTCATAGCCGAAATAGTAGTCCTCGCGCGCATAGATGCCGATGTCGTTGGGCTCGGTGTGGGAGACGATCGACAGGTCGTAGTCGGCATTGGTGAAGACCTGCTCCAGCCACTGCGCCCATTCGACGGGGATGATCTGAAGATCGATGCCGACCGCGCGCAGTTGCGCGGCGATGACCTCGCCGCTGCGGCGCGCATAGGAGGGCGGCGGCAGCTTGAGCGTCGCCGAGATGCCGTCCGCGAAGCCGGCCTCGGCAAGCAGGGCGCGGGCCATGTCGGGATCGTGGCGGTAGGTGTCGGTCAGGTCGACATAGGCCGGGTGGTGCGGCGCGAAGTGGCTGCCGATCGGCGTGCCGAACCCGAACATGGCGCCGTCGATGATCGCCTGGCGGTCGATGGCATGGGCGATCGCCCGGCGCACGCGGATGTCGTCGAAGGGCGGCCTCTGGTTGTTGGTCGACAGGACCGTCTCGCCCTCGGTCGATCCGACGGCCACCTCAAAGCGCGGGTCGGCCTGGAACTGCGGCAGGCTCTCGGGCGCGGGCAGGTTCGGAAAGGCGTGCACGTCGCCGGCCAGAAGCGCGGCGCTCGCCGCCGCCGGATCGGGGATGAAGCGGATCTGCACGGTCTCCAGCGCCGGCGCCTCGCCCCAATAGGCGTCGGTGCGCGCCAGATTGACGGCGGCGCCCTTCTGCCAGTTCACGAAGCGGAAGGGGCCGGTGCCGACGGGGTTCTCCTTGTTGGTATCGGCGCTTTCGGGCGCCACGATCACCGCGTCGCCCCAGCCCAGATTGTAAAGGAAATCGCCGGCAGGCCGGGACAGGGTGACCCGAACGGTCAGGTCGTCGAGCGCTTCGACCGTCTCGATGGGTGCGAAAAGGGCGGTCTGCGCATTCGTGGAGTCCTCGGCACGGGCACGGTCGAGCGTGAAGACGACATCGCTCGCCTCGAAGGTCGTGCCGTCATGGAATTGCACGCCTTGGCGCAGCGTGAAGGTGTAGTCCAGCCCGTTATCGGAGATGGTCCAGCTTTGCGCCAGCGCCGGATGCACCGCGCCATCGTGCCCGATGCGGGTCAGCCCCTCGAACACATTGGCATAAAGGACCTCGTCGATCGCCGCGGCGGCACCGGCGGTGGGGTCCAGATGCGGCGGTTCGAGCACCATGCCCAGCGTCAGATCGGTGCGCTGGGCGTGGGCGGCGGCGGTCAGGGCGAGGGCGGCCGTGGTGGCCAGGGCAATTCGTGAAATCATCGTGCGTTACGGTCTCCGGTCTCGGACGGGTCCGTCATAGACCGGTTGGGGCCGCCGTGTCAGCAGCCATTGTGCGGTGCGGCGAACGCGGGGGGCAATCAGTCCAAGGTCTTGCTGGGCCGGATCGGCAGGCCGGTGTATCCTCGATGCGTGTTGCGTTGGTCTCGGGGGAAGCCCATGAAACGGTTCGTTGCGTCATTGTTGCTGGTCTTGGCGGTGCTGCTGGCTGGCGTGAGCAGTTCGCTGGCCGCGCGGCTCGTCGCGCAGGTCAACCTCTCCAACCAGACCATGACGGTCAAGAAGAACGGCCGCGTGCTGTATCGCTGGGCGATCTCGTCGGGCCGCAAGGGCTACAGGACGCCGACGGGCACCTACAGTCCCAAGCGGATGCACAAGATGTGGTATTCGCGCAAATACGACATGAGCCCGATGCCCTATTCCATCTTCTTTCGGGGCGGCTATGCCATTCACGGCACCAACTATGTGTCGCGGCTGGGCCGGCCGGCCTCGCATGGTTGCATCCGGCTGCGCACCAGCCATGCCCGCACGCTCTACAATCTGACGCGGCAGGTGGGGCCGGCGAACATGCGGGTGAGCATCAGCTACTGACCGGCGGGCGATCAGGCGGTGCGCCTGTCGGCCCGGGCCGCCGATGGCGGCATGCGGATGGTGTCGTCGTCGTCGCGGATGGCGCCGACGCGCAGTTCATAGACGACCAGGGGCGCGTTTCCGGCATTTTCGAGCCCGTGGCTGGTGCGCGGCGGAATGTGCAGCGTCTCGCCGGCCTCGACCTCGTGGGCGATGCCGTCCAGCAAGGCGCGTGCCGAGCCGGCGGCCACGCTCCAGCGCTCGAACCGCCTGAAATGGAAGCTCGGCTCGAGCCGTGCGCCGGGCTGCAGGGTGATGCGCCACAGATCGGTCTTGTCGTGGCTTGAAACCCGTTCGAAGCTGACCGGCGGGTCGGTGGCGGTGCCGTCGGCGCATGCGCCGTCGTCGGGAATGGTCACCGCGCGGGCGTGCGCCCGATCCAGCAAGAGAACGCCGCCGGGACCCTCGATCCGCCGCAGCGCCTCGCCGCCGACCACCTTGACGCGTCCGGCGCTCTTCGGATCGGGCGCGATCGAGGTGGGCCGGGCGTTGGCGTCGTTCCACGTCGTCACGCAGCCGACCGTGTCGACGACGCGCACGCGCAGGGCATGCGGGTCGGCGCCCAGAAGCGTCGTCAGGTCGGGCCGACCGGCCAGCGCCAGGAAATTGGCCGAGGGGCGCACGGTTGCGTCCCGGAGCGTGGTCGCCGCGCCGAGTGCGTTGCGGGCGGCCTGGAGCAGGGTGGGCGCGGTTCGGGCGATGGCGTCGATCAGCGGATCGATCCTTGCGGAGGCGGCGCCGAGCGAAGCCAACACCAGGTCCGGCGTGACGAGGGCGGCCGGGCGATCCTCGATCACGGTCCGGATCGGCTGCCAGCCGCTGCGGCTGGGCGTCATGTAGGGCTCGATGAACGGTCCGTCCTCGCCTTCGTCGGCGTGGCGGGCGAGCAGGCAACAGCCGTTCGGTGCGTTGGCATCGCCCCCGGCAAGCGCGCTCAGGGCCCGTGCGAGGTCCTGCGGGTTCGCCGCGGCGAGATTGGCGGGGATGAAGACGAGCCGCTCGGGCAGGCCGGTCGTGCGGCTCGCCCACAGGGCGGCGATCGCGGCGAGCGCGGCGGCGCTGCAATCGGCGGGGGCGCTGATCACCGTCGGATCGAGGCCGAGCGCATCGACGAGCTGGTCGCGGGCGGCGCGCGCGTTCCATTCGGCGGCAAACAGCAACGGCGGGGCAAATCCTGCCGCTTCGGCAAGCGCACCGGCCAGGCGCTCCAGCGGCGACCGGCCGTCGGCGCCGGGGACCAGCGTATAGGGCCGCTCGCGCGTCGAGGACGGCCACAGCATGGGCAGGCTGTCGGTGGCCAGGATGACGGGCAGGGCGCGGCTCGCAGGCGTCGGTTCGGACATCGATGGTCTCCGGCGGACGGCCGGACTATCGATCCGGGACCCTTAAGCGGTGCCTTGCGCGGAATTCGCGTGAAGGTTGTCGAAAGCTGTCGCTTCAGAGCGCGGCCGGATCCCAGCGGCGGTGCAGCCACATCCACTGGTCGGGATATTCGCGCACCCAGCGCTCGACCGTATCGTTGAGCTGTTGCGTGGTCGCGTCGACATCGATTGCGCCGTCGCCCGTGCGCGGCAGGGCGATCGCTTCTTCCAGTTCGAGCCGGAAGCGGTTGCCGGGCAGGCGCACGCAGCGGGCCGGGTGGACCGGACAGTCGAACTGCCGCGCCAGCTTGGGCAGCAGCGGGTTGGTGCGCACCGGCCGGCCGAAGAAGGTGCCCAGCCGGCCGCGGTGGAACTTCTGGTCGACGAGCACGCCGACGGACTTGCCGTCCGCAAGGGCGCGGGCGAGGCCGGCGGCGGCGCCGGCCCTGGACGGCACGAGCTGGCCCATGGTCGTGGTGCGCGCGGCGAGCACGCGCTTGGCGATGTAGGGGTTGTTGGGCGGCCGGAACAGCGCGGTCACCTCGAGCCCGAAGGTGGCCGCGCAGATCGGCAGCAACTCGAAATTGCCGGTGTGGCCGGTAAAGAAGATGACCGGTTTGCCGGACCGGACGATGTCGATGAAGATGTCCTTGCCGCGCACCTCGATGCGGCCGTCCTCGGCGGCATCGGGGTCGTAGTCGAACAACTGGTCGAGAACCACGTATTCGGCGATCTGCCGGCCCATATTGGCCCACATGCCCCGGGCGATCGCGGTGCGCTCGGATTCGGTCAGTTCGGGCATGGCATTCCGGAGGTTGTCGCACACGATCGAGTGGCGCGGCACAAGCGGGCCGATGCGCTCGAGCAGCCAGGCCATCGCGCCGATCGCACGGTCGGCCGGCAATCGTTCGAGCAGGGCCAGGATCGCAAAGACGCCCTTGGCCTCGAGCCAGTAGCGCGCCCGCCTGGTGCGCTGCGACAGCTTGAGCAGCCGGACTTGCAGCGGCGTCATGGCGCGCGCTCAGCCGCCGAGGCGCGCGATGATCTTGCCGAAGACATCGCGCGTTTCCATGCGCGCGAGCGCGTTGTCGATGCTGTCCCAGTCGACCTCGGTATCGATGACCGGCCGGGCATGGCCGCGCGCCATCGTCTCCATGGCGTCGGCCATGTTGGTCATGGTGCAGCCGAACGAGCCAATCAGTCGCAATTGCTGCTGGAACAGCATCATCAGATTGGTCTGGGCGGAAACGCCCGATGTCGAACCGCAGGTGACCAGCCGTCCGCCGCGCTTGAGCGAGAGCATGGAGCCGGCCCAGGTGTCCGCGCCGACATGCTCGAAGACGACGTCGACGCCACGCTTTTTGGTCAGCTTGCGCACCGCGCCCTCGAACCGGTCGGTGCGGTAGTTGATGACGTGGTCGGCGCCGAGCGCCCTGGCCGGCTCGATTTTTTCGTCCGAGCCGACGGTGGTGATCACCGTGCAGCCGATGGCCTTGGCGAACTGGATGGCGGCCGAGCCGATGCCCGAGCCGCCGGCATGGATGAGGATGGTCTCGCCGGACTCGAGCCGGGCGTTGTCGAACAGCATGTGCTGGACCGTGCCGAAGGTGATCGGGGCGAGGGCGGCGGCCACCGCATCGACGCCGGGCGGGGCGGGCACGCAATTGCGCGCCGGCATGGTCACCGTCTCGGCGGCAAAGCCGTCAAGGTGGAAGCCGTGCACGCCGCCGACATGCTCGCACAGATTGTCGCGGCCCTGCCGGCACGGGCGGCACAGCCCGCAGGTGCGCGCGCCGAAGATCGCGACGAGCTGGCCGGGCGCGAGGCCGGCGACGCCCGGGCCGACCGCATCGACCAGGGCGCTCGCCTCGGCACCGATCGTCAGCGGCAGCTTGCGCCTGGCAAAGGCCATGCCGCGCCAGCCCCACACGTCGATGTGGTTGAGCGCGACGACCTGCACCTTCAGCCGGACCTCGCCATGGCCGGGCGGCGGCGGCGGGTCGATGTCGACCCGTTCGAGCTTGCGGTCCTCGACGAGTTGAAGCGCGCGCATGGGCGATCCTTGCGGAAGCGTTGGAAGCGGCGACGGTCTAGGCGGGTTCGCCGGCAATGACAAGGCAGGTGTTCTGCCCGCCAAAGCCGAACGAGTTGGACAGAACGCGGGTGACCGCCTGCGCGCGGGCGACATTGGGCACGCAGTCGACGGCAAGCGCCGGATCCGGGGTCTGGTGGTTGATCGTCGGCGGCAGCGTGCCGGTGCGGATGGTGAGCAGCGAGAACACCGCCTCGATGGCGCCGGCGGCGGTCAGCGTGTGGCCGATCATCGACTTGTTGGAGGAGATCGGCACGCCGCCGATCCCCTCGCCGAAGACCTGACTCAGCGACAGGCACTCCATCTTGTCGTTTTCGGGCGTCGATGTGCCATGGGCGTTGATGTAGTCGATGGCGCCGGGCTCGACGCCGGCATCGTCAAGCGCTGCGCGCACCGCCGCCATTGCCGGCGAGCCGTCGGGCTTGGACCGGGTGCGGTGGAAATCGTCGGCCTTTTCGCCGCAGCCCTCGACGATGCCCAGAACGGTGGCGCCGCGGGCGCGGGCGGCGGCCAACGGTTCCATGACGAAGGCGCCGGCGCCTTCGGCCATGACGAAGCCGTCGCGGTCCTTCGAAAAGGGCCGCGAGGCGCGCTCGGGAACCTCGTTGTGGGCCGACAGCGCCGACAGCAGCGAAAAGCGGATCAACGATTCGGCGTTGACCGACCCGTCGGTGCCGACGGAGACGACGCGGGTCGCCTCGCCGCGCCGGATCGCCTCGACGCCGAGCTGGATGGCCGTGGCGCCCGAGGCGCAGGCCGTTGACAGCGTCACCGGCAGGCCGCGTGCGCCGATGCGTCGCTTGAGCCGGTTGGCGACGGCGGCAAAGCGGGCGCTCGGCACGAACGCCGTGCCGGCGCCGGCGCGCGCGGCGCCAAGCATGCGCGCATAGCCGGGCTCGCCGCCCTGGCGCGCGCCGACGGCATCGAGCGCCAGGCGCTGCGGCCACTCGACCTCCACGGGCGGGGCGGCGACGAAGAGCGGGCCGGCGAAATCGCCATCGTCAAGGCCGGCTTCGGCGAGCGCCTCGAGCGCCGCCGCTTCGGCGAGCGCGTAGGTCAGCTCGGAGGCGGTTGTGTCGGGCGGGCCGATGAAATCAACCGTGCCGGCGATGGTGGTGCGCAGATGCGCGGTGGGAAAGCGCGTGATCATGTGTATGCCGGACGTGCCCGAACAGAGCGCCGCCCAGTTGTCGGCCTTGCCCCGTCCCAGCGGGGAAACGATGCCCGCGCCGGTGATGGCGACGGTCGGCCGGCCCAGATGATCGGTGGTCGCGCTCATGACGTCAATCCCGTCGCCGCGGTGACCATGGCGACCCCCTCGGCCTCCTCGCAGCCGATGGTCAGGACGCCGATCCTCGACGGGGCGCCGTCAAGCGGTCGTTCGTGGCCGGGTTGCGTTGCGGCCGGGCACGCGCCGTGATGGACCGAGAGCGCGGCCAGCGCGACGCCGAAGGGAAACTGGCAGTCGCGCAGGGAGCCTGTCGTGTTGGTGACGGCGCGCAGCGGCGTGTCGGCCAGCGTTTCGGCGAGGAACACCATCTCGATGGCCGTGCGGGCATGGGCGCCGCTGGGCGTGGTGATCACCATGTCGGCCTCGCCGAGCCCGGTTTCGGCGGCCAGCCGACCAAGGCGCGCCGTCGTTGCGCCCGCTTCGTCATCGCCATTGTCGGCGGCGACCGCGCCGAGTTCGGCATAGATGCGCGCGCCGCGCGCATGCGCGTGTTCGGCCGCTTCGAGCACCAGGAAGGCGGCGCCCGAGCCCATGATCATGCCGCCGCCATCGGCCTTGGAGCGGCCAAGGACCGGTGCCCAATCGCCGCGATGCAGGTGCCCGACCAGCTCGTAGCTGAGCAGCATGTCCGGATGGGCGGCATTGAAGGCGCCGCCGACAAGAGCATGCGTGGACTGGCCGGCACGGATGCGCGCGGCGGCCGTCGCCAGCGCCGACATGCCCGAGCCCTCCTCGCCCATGAAGGTGCGCGAGGAACCGGTGACCTTGTGCACGATGGAGATATTGCCGGCGAGCAGGTTGGAAAGCTGGGCCAGGAACAGGGTGGGGCGCAGTTCGGTGGTCAGCTTCTCGTTGATCAGCATGCCGTGATCGTTGCGGCCGGCGGCGGCCTCGGCGAGGATGGCGCTGTCGACATCGACATCGCGCTCGCCGCCGCCGGCGGCGACGATCATGTCCATCGTGCCGGTCAGCGTCTCCTCGCCCTTGATCGCGGCATCGTCGAGCGCCAGCCCGGCGCAAAAGGTGCCCAGGCGCTGCCAGGGTTCCATCTGGCGCTGGTCGCCGCGCCTTGCGATCTGCTCGGACCAGTCGATCTCGGGCGCCGGATGGATCGGATAGGGCGCGAGCGTCCGGCCATCGACCACCGGATCGCGGCCTTCGGCAAGCGCTTGCCATGTTTCGGCCGCGCCGACCCCATGGCAGCTGATCAGGCCGATGCCGGTGATGGCGACGCGATGCGTCATGGCTTCTCCCGCCCGCCGGTGCGCGGCCTCAGGCTGTCTTGGCGGCCACCAGTCCGTCGATCTTGCCGCACAGATTGCTCAGCACGAAATATTCCTCGGTCGGCACCTTGCCGTCATTGACCTCCTGGGTCCATTGCTCGAGCGGGATCTTGATGCCGAATTCCTTGTCGATGGCGAATACGATGTCCAGGAAATCGAGGCTGTCGATGCCCAGATCGTCGATGGTGTGGCTTTCGGGGGTGATGGTGTCGCGGTCGATCTCGCTGGTCTCGGCGATGATGTCGGCGACTTTGTCGAAGGTTGTGGCCACGGTTGTCGTCCCTTGTTTCCTCGCGCCGCCCCGGGGCGCCCTTGCCGTCTTTCGAGCCGGTCTGTAGACCGTTTGGCGGCCAAGGAAAAGGCCGTAATGGCGCATGGCTATCGCAGCGCGGCCAGGGCCTGCAACGGCATCAGCGCGCCGTGATGGGTGATCACTCGGCCGGCGATGCGATGGGCGTAACCGGTCGCCTCGGGCGCGCTGGCGCCGGTCAGCAGCGAGGCCAGAAAGGCGCCGTTGAAGCTGTCGCCGGCGCCGGTCGTGTCGACCGGTTCGACCGTCTCGGGCG
Source organism: Roseitalea sp. MMSF_3546 (assembly GCF_030732865.1). Taxonomy (GTDB): domain Bacteria; phylum Pseudomonadota; class Alphaproteobacteria; order Rhizobiales; family Rhizobiaceae; genus Roseitalea. The sequence continues at coordinate 3,074 of NZ_JASHKB010000029.1, read as the reverse complement.
GGGCGATGGTGTGCATTGCGCCGCCATCGTAGAGGACGGCGGCATCGCTGCCCGCCTTGACGACGATGCGGGCCGGCCCGTGCGGGGCGATGCGCGCGATCGTCGCCTGGGCGTCGGCATCGCCGAACAGCGCCGCCTCGTCGTCGAAGGTCGGCAGGGCCAGGCTGGCGACGTCATAGGCCGCGCCGATGGTCTGACGCGCCTCGTCGGCATGGGCCCAAAGGCGGGGCCGGTAATTGGGGTCGAAGGCGATGATCGCGCCGGCCTTGCGCGCCTTGGCGAACTCGGTCAGCAGGGTGCGGCGGCCGGCCGGCTCGAGGATCGCCAGCGTGATCCCGGAGAAATAGATCAGATCGGCACCGGTCAGGCTGGCGGCGAGGGCGGCCGGGTCGTCGGCGAGCCGGCGCGCGGCGGCGGTGCTGCGCCAGTAGGTGAAGGAGCGTTCGCCGCGCGCATCGAGCGTGATCGCATAAAGGCCGGGCACGGCGCCGGCGATCTTCGGGCTCCTTGCAATGCCGATGCCGTGCTCGGACAGGAACGCGATCTGCTCGGCCGAAAACGGGTCGTCGCCGAAGGCGGACACGTAGTCCGTTTGGGTGTCGGCGGGCAGCAGGGCGCGCAGATACCACAGCGTGTTGAAGGTATCGCCGGCAAAACCCATGCGCCAGCGATCGGCCTGCCGGTCCGAGAGCTCGATCATGCATTCGCCGATGGAGACAACGCGCATGGCGCCGCTGATAGCGACCGGCAAGGCCGGCGTCCATACATTCGTTGCATTGCAGGGCGCGCCGGGCGCATTATGACGGCGGGAAAACGGAGTGTGCCATGACCAAGCCGCACAAGGGCGATCTCGACCGGTGGCGCGAACTGGCCGAACGCGAACTCAAGGGCGCTTCGCCCGACGATCTGGTCCGGCAGACGCCCGAGGGCATCGCCGTCAAGCCACTTTACACCGAAGCCGATCTCGAAGGGCTCGACCATCTGGGCTCGCTGCCGGGCATCGCCCCGTTCACGCGCGGGCCGCGCGCGACCATGTATGCCGGCCGGCCCTGGACGATCCGCCAATATGCGGGCTTCTCGACGGCCGAAGAGTCCAACGCGTTCTATCGCAAGGCGCTGGCCGCCGGCCAGAAGGGGCTTTCGGTGGCCTTCGATCTGGCGACGCACCGGGGCTATGATTCCGACCATGACCGTGTCGTCGGCGATGTCGGCAAGGCGGGCGTCGCCATCGATTCGGTCGAGGACATGAAGATCCTGTTCGACGGCATTCCGCTCGACGAGATGAGCGTGTCGATGACCATGAACGGCGCGGTGATTCCGGTGCTCGCCATGTTCATCGTCGCCGGCGAGGAGCAGGGCGTGGACCGGGCGCAATTGTCCGGGACCATCCAGAACGACATCCTCAAGGAGTTCATGGTCCGCAACACCTATATCTACCCGCCCGAGGCCTCGATGCGGATCGTCGCCGACATCATCGAGTACACCGCGCGCGAGATGCCGCGCTACAACTCGATCTCGATCTCCGGCTATCACATGCAGGAGGCCGGGGCGACGCTGACGCAGGAGCTTGCCTTCACGCTCGCCGACGGGCGCGAATATGTGCGCGCGGCGCTGAAAAAGGGCATGGATGTCGACGCGTTCGCCGGCCGGCTGTCGTTCTTCTTCTGTATCGGCATGGATTTCTTCATGGAGGCGGCCAAGCTGCGCGCGGCGCGGCTATTGTGGTCGCGGATCATGGAGGAGTTCGAACCGAAGAAACCGCAATCGAAGATGCTGCGCACGCACTGCCAGACGTCCGGCGTGTCCTTGCAGGAGCAGGATCCCTACAACAATGTCGTGCGCACCGCCTATGAGGCGCTGGCGGCGGTGCTGGGCGGCACGCAATCGCTGCACACCAATTCGTTCGACGAGGCGATGGCGCTGCCGAGCGAGTTCTCGGCGCGGATCGCGCGCAACACGCAGCTCATCTTGAACCACGAGACCGGCGTGACGCGCACCGTCGATCCGCTGGCCGGGTCCTATTATGTCGAAAGCCTGACGAAGGAACTGGCCGACAAGGCCTGGGACCTGATCGAGGAGGTCGAGGCGCTCGGCGGCATGACCGGGGCCGTGCAGGACGGCCTGCCCAAGCGGCTGATCGAGGAGGCGGCGGCGCGGCGTCAGGCCGCCGTCGACCGGGGCGAGGAGGTGATCGTCGGGGTCAACAGGTACCGGCTGGAGGCCGAAGAGGAGATCGATCTTCTCAACGTCGACAACGAGGCGGTGCGCATGGCGCAGGTGGCGCGGCTCAAGCGCATCCGCTCGAGCCGCGACGAGGCGGCATGCGGCGCCGCGCTCTCGGCGCTGGAAGAGGCCGCCGCGTCCGGAAAGGGCAATCTGCTCGAAAGGGCGGTGGAGGCAGCAAGGGCGCGCGCCACGGTCGGCGAGATATCGGCGGCGATGGAGGCCGCGTTCGGCCGGCATGTCGCCGATGTGGTGACCATCCGGGGCGTTTATGGCGAGGCCTATCAAGGCGATGCGCGCTTCGCGGGCATCCGGGCGCGGATCGAGGCGCGCAAGTCCGGCAGCGGGCGGGCGCCGTCGATCTTCATCGCCAAGATGGGACAGGACGGGCACGACCGCGGCGCCAAGGTGATCGCAACGGCCTTCGGCGACATGGGGTTCGACGTCCATGTCGGGCCGCTGTTCCAGACGCCCGACGAGGCGGCGCAGATGGCGGTCGATCACGATGTCGAGATCGTCGGCATGAGTTCGCACGCCGCCGCGCACACCACGCTTGCGCCGATCCTGGTCAAGGAACTGGCCGCGCGCGATGCCGCCGACAAGGCGGTGATCGTTGGCGGGGTGATCCCGCAGCGCGATTATGCCTTCTTGAAGGAAGCGGGCATTGCCGCGATCTTCGGGCCGGGCACGGACGTGCTCAAGGCCGCCGAGGATCTGCTCGACCTGATCGAGGAACGCGAGCGGCGCCGGAACTTTCCGGGCGAGGCGGCGGAGTAGGGCTCCGGCGTTTACGGGCGCGCTCTGGTTGCCCCTGCCCCCCACCCTTCATCCCTCCCACGCGTGCGGGGGAG
>NZ_JASHKB010000028.1 GCF_030732865.1 Roseitalea sp. MMSF_3546 | reverse complement strand
CCGTGCCGCCCCGGCCTCCCAATCGAAGAGGAGGTCGTCATGGACCGCTCCCCACACATCGCCCCGGCGCCTCTCACGGCTGCCGGCACTCTCGACCGCTGCATTCTCGCGCTCGATCTCGGCACCAGCACCGGCTGGGCATTGCGCTCGGCCGAAGGGCTGATCACCAGCGGGACCGCCTGCTTCCGCCCCGGCCGCTACGACGGCGGCGGCATGCGCTACCTGCGCTTCACGAACTGGCTCACCGAGATCGACCGGCTGTCGGGGCCGATCGCCGCGATCTGGTTCGAGGAAGTGCGCCGCCACGCCGGAACCGATGCGGCCCATGTCTATGGCGGCCTCATGGCCACGCTCACGGCATGGGCGGAACTGCGGGGCGTACCCTATGCCGGCGTTCCTGTCGGCACGATCAAGCGTCACGCCACCGGCAAGGGCAATGCGCCGAAGGCGGCGATGATCGCCGCTGCGCGGGCCCGGGGTTTCAGCCCCGTGGACGACAACGAGGCTGACGCCATCGCGCTTCTGCTCTGGGCGATCGAGACCAACGGGGGTGTCGCATGAGGTGGCATCCCAAGGGCTACGGCGGCCAGCGCCGAGATCCGGAACAGGTGAAGCGCGACGGCTGGCGCGAGCAGGGTGTGCTTGCCGTATCGCTCGAGGACGCGCGGCTGACCTGGCCGGAACGCGAACTCGTCCGCCAGATCGGCGAAAAGCTCTACGGACCGCGCCCCTCCGACGAGGGAGGGCGCCATGGATAAGTGGACCCCGTCCCTCGTCGAGGCCCGTCTCGCCGAAGCGGCCTTCGTGCTCAAGCGCCTGCCCGAGCCGCGACGGCAGGGCTACTTCAGCACGTGGCCCGAGATCATCCATTCCTTCGCCGACAAGGTTGGCCAGGAGCCGAAGCCCATGCGGGTGCTGCCCTCGCCGCAGGCGATCAGCCGGATGGAGGAGACGCTGACCTGGACCGCCTGCCTCGACCCCGTCGACGGCAAGATCGTCTGGATGCGCGCCCATGGTGAGCGGTGGAAGACCATCTGCTGGACGGTCGGGCTGCAGCGCTCGGCCGCCCACCAGCACTGGCTCTACGGGCTTTGCGTCATCTCGCTGAAGCTCAACCGCCGGCGGTTCAACCGCAACCTGTCGAAGCGGCGCGTGATCGAACTGGCCGGTGGCGCGTAACCCTGCGCGCCACAGGGGAAGGTGTGCGGCGGACAGTTTTCGACGGGACAGAAAAGCGGCTCAGAGGCTAGGTTCGGGATAAGCTCGGGAGAGGCGCGCGCAAGCAAAATTCGGCAGGCGTTGACATCGGTCCGCCTGCCGTTCATCGCTTGCGCTGTCGGATGAGTTCTCTAGCCTACGGACTGTAATGAAAGCGCAAAATGTAGCGGCGATCTCCTTTTGCCTCGGTCTTTGCACAAATCTCGTTCAGGCACAGGACCGGGATTTCCGTTGTCTGCCGGGCTTCGACTACTATGAGCGGGTGGGCACATCTTTGGTGATCTGTGGCTGTGGCTACAACTACCATGCAGAAAGCTCTGATGGCACGCACGTCTGCGCTGGAGGGCTCTATGACTACCGGGTGGAAAGCTCGGACGGCAGCTATGTTGCCTGCGGCGGACTGTATGATTACCGGGCTGAGAGTTCCGACGGTTCGCACGTATGCGCCGGAGGGCTTTATGACTACCGGGTCGAAAGCTCCGATGGTAGCTACGTCGCCTGCGGCGGACTGTATGATTACCGTGCGGAGAGTTCTGACGGGACGCATGTTTGTGCTGGAGGTCGCTACGACTACCGAGTGGAAAGCTCGGATGGAAGTCATGTTGCGTGCGGCGGGCTATACGATTACCGGGCCGAAAGCTCGGACGGGACGTACGTTTGCGCAGGGGGCCTCTACGACCACTATCTGGAGAGCTCTGACGGAGGTCATGTAGCCTGTGGCGGGCTCTACCAAGGTATTCGTGAGAGTTCTGATGGTAGCAGCATATGTTGGGGTGGCTGGGCCCCACAGCGGCGGTGATTTCCTCTCTTCAGCTGACCAAAGTTAACTGAGCTACGGTAGACCCGCTTCTAGCTAAAAGCGGTTCCTTCCGGGCGACTTGCGTATGCTGGCGGGCTTGGCTCGGCATTTCGCCAGCGTCAGGGCCGGATTTTTGGGAAGCCACCCGGAAGCCGGAGCCACCCGCCACCCGCACGAACCCCAATGAACGCTGGCCTTTGGGCCGGATACCCCGAATGCCGCTGGACCCCGCGTGGAGTCCGGCGAGGCATCCGGAGTCCGGAGTCCGGCCGGCATCCACCTGATCGACGGAAACCACCCGCCCATGACGTTGAGCTTCGCCCCCGAGCGGATCGAGACTTGGCCGCTGGCCAAGCTCCAGCCCTACGCGAAGAACGCGAAGGTGCATGGCGCCGACCAAGTCGCGAAGATCGCCGCCAGCATGGCGGAGTTCGGCTGGACCGTGCCGTGCCTCGTCGGCGAGGACGGCGAGCTGATCGCCGGCCACGGGCGCGTCCTGGCCGCCACGCAGCTGGGGCTGAGCGAGGCGCCGGTGATCGTGCTCGGGCATCTGACCGAGGCGCAGCGCCGCGCCTATCGCATCGCGGACAATAAGCTGACGGAACTCGGCAGCTGGGACGAGGCGCTTCTGTCGGCCGAGTTGCAGGACCTGCTCGCAGACGATTATGACCTGTCGCTGGTCGGTTTTTCCGATGGCGAACTCGACAAGCTGCTGGCCTTCGATCCGGACGGGGGCGGTGAAGAAGAAGGTGGCGCCGGGGGCTCCGTGCCGCCGGTGACCATCCCCGAACCGCCGCGTAACCCGGCGTCGCGCGCGGGCGATCTGTGGATCCTCGGGGATCATCGACTGCTGTGCGGGGACTCGACCAGCCACGACGATGTCCGCCGCCTGATGAATGGCGAACGCGCGGTCCTGTTCGCGACGGACCCGCCGTATCTCGTGGACTACGACGGCTCGAACCACCCGACGCGGAACAAGGACTGGAGCCAGTCCTACGGCGTCACCTGGGACGACTCGAGCCAGGGGGCCGATCTCTACGACGGGTTCATCGCCGCCGCCGTGGCAGAGGCGATCACGGAGGATGCGGCTTGGTATTGCTGGCATGCCTCGCGCCGCCAGGCGATGCTCGAAGCTTGCTGGGAGAAGGCCGGCGCCTTCGTCCACCAGCAGATCATCTGGGTGAAGGACCGCGGGGTTCTGACCCGGTCGCACTACCTCTGGAAGCACGAGCCCTGTTTCATGGGCTGGCGCCGCCCGAACCGCCCGCCGAAGGTGGCCGAGCAGACGCTGCCGTCGACCTGGGAGATGCCCAGCTTCGCCAAGGACGAGCGCCCCGACCACCCCACGCCGAAGCCGCTCGACGCCTTCGGCATCCCGATGCGCCAGCACGTCGCCCGTGGCGGGCTCTGCTACGAGCCCTTCTCGGGCTCGGGCTCGCAGATCATGGCGGGCGAGGCCAACGGCCGCCGCGTCTTCGCGATGGAAATCAGCCCGGCTTACGTCGACGTCGCCGTGGAGCGCTGGCAGGCCGAGACAGGCCGCGATGCGATACTCGACGGCGATGGTCGGACCTTCGCGGGGTTAAAGGCCGAGCGGCTGGACCTATCCGCGAAGGAGCAGGATGCAGCCGCATGAAACAGAGCCGGGCCATGTCGCTGGTCGAGGCCGTCGCCAACGTGGCGGTCGGCTACGGCGTCGCGGTCGTGACGCAGATCCTGATCTTCCCGGTATTCGGGCTGCACACGACGCTGGCGCAGAACCTGAAGATGGGCGCGGTGTTCACGGTGGTGAGCATCGCACGGTCCTTCGCCCTGCGGCGACTGTTCGAGGCAATTAGACTATACTCAAATAGGCCGAAGAGCTCCGCGTTTCATGCAACTCCTACTATGGAGAAGACGCCCATTGCGCTATCAGGTCTGGAAGGATCCCCAAGACTTCGCCAGCGCCGCCGTCCCTTTCGGCGACGACTCCACTATACTCCGACAAGGCCGCGTTGAATCCTTCCGGATTGACCTCAAACAAGTATGCCAACTCGTTCAAGGCGAAGACGGCAAGCCGAACAGTGTCGTCTTCAACTGCCGCCGTCTCAGACTGTGCTCGCAGTTGTGCGGGTATCGGAATGACAGGGGACCCGTCACTACCATTGGGGATGTGTCGATCAACTCGATTGTGGTAACCATTCGCGCAGTATACTACGTGATAGCTTCTTACGTCGGTCGGAACTTTAAGCCCAAATTCACCAGTTGAACCGTCCGATATTTGAGCATCGACGGGTGAACTGCCATATTCAGGGCAGCTGCCTTGATCAGTTCGTTGGTTCGGTTCCCAAGCTTTAACATCTGAAGAGACCGGAGCACTACTTCCACGCTCGATAACTCGGCCCGGATGAAAGTTGTCGGCAAACGCTATCGAAGGCAAGTGAGCGCTTGTAAGAAGAGCGACTAGGACAGTTTCCTTAGCCGAAAGAGACCGTACAGGCATAGTGCTACTCCTATGGCAAAGATGGCGAATTTTATCGGGATTAGATCGCTCTCGAAGTAGGGGCCATCTGATGATCCCACGACCTGAATATCGCGTTCAGAGATCAATGTTGGCGTATTGCAGATAACCGTCACTGACTGCGGCGAAACGAAATTGTCTATGCGGAGCGTCCGATCTGGCTGATCCCAATCGATTTCTGTCAGAGATGCGCCAACCTCTCGGATATTGCATTCTACAGGTGGTGGAGGCAGAGACAGAGTGATGTGGTCAGCTTCTTCCCAAGAGGCTGACAAGTGCAGGGATTGCGATCCGTTTAGTGCATCACGCGACGCTGTTATCACTAAACGCTCGGTCTGTAGCCATGCAAGCCCGGCAAAAATGGAAGAGCAAACCAGAATTGCTACAGCGGAAACCGCAAACCTCCAGTAACTTGTCGCTTCGCCCTGCTGCTTTGGCGTGAACCCAACTTCTGGCGCCGGGGGATCAGGTGCCAGAGAGCGAGCCAAAATTTCTTGAGCAAGCACGGCAAGGGCCAACGTCGCGATGAGACGCGGGATCAGATCGAGCCCCGTGAAAGTGTCCCATGTTAGGCCAACTGACGCCGCAACAGCGGCCGGTAGCCCAATATACCTTAAAAAGCGCTCGTCCATCCGAGGACATACTCACTTATCCCAAGGGGTGCGTGACACGACTCTACCTGAACACGCACCTCGTTCATAGAAGCTCCTCCAATGGTTTCCACATCTCCGCAACTGCGAGCAGTGGCTCAGCTCAGGGTGTTTGCGGCAGGCTGTAGACCCGCCCGCGCCCCTCGACCTTCTCCGAGGTGATGCTTAGCCCGAGTTTCTTTTTCAGCGCGCCGGACATGGCGCCCCGAACGGTATGTGGCTGCCATCCGGTGGCTTCGACGATCTCGTCGATCGTCGCACCGCCGTCGGCGCGGAGCATCTCGATCAGCGTCTCCTGCTTGGTGCCCTTGCGGCGCTGGACCGGGGCGGGCGGCGTTTCCGCCGGCGGTGTCTCATCCTGCTCGTCCGTGATCCCGAGGGTGCTGTAGGCGAGCGGGGTGGCGCGCAGCGTGATCGGGCCGCGCTCCTCGTCGTGGCGCCAGACCGTGTTGAGGTCCGTGGCGGCGATTTCCTCGATCAGGCCCTGCTTGAGAAGGCTCTTGCAGACGTTGCCGACGGCGCCGCCCTTGAGGCTGGCGGTGACGGGAAAGACCGCCCCGTCCTCGCGCGCGCAGGCGGTGGACAGGATGACGGCTTGGGCGTCTGAAAGCTGGATCTGGGTCATGGGGTCGTCTCCGTATTCGGGCCCGCGACATGCGGCGCCTTCTACGACCCCAAGCCGCGCAGGGCGCGCGGCGGGAGTTCCGGCAGCGCCGGAGATCAGCGGGCGTGCTCGCCCTCACCAAAGGCGCTGTCGGTGATGCGCTTCAGGAGGCTCGCGTAGTGTTCGAGGGTGCCGACCATGGCCCAGCCCGCCTCGTCGGGATGGCAGTTGAAATGGTCGTCGCTGAGCGCCTGCAGGCGAGCGAGCATCTCGTCGATCTCTGCTTTCTTGCCGATGAAGGCGCTCAGGACTGCCTCGCGATTGCGCCGGGCCTTCTCGGCGCGGAGTTCGTGGCGCGGGGTGGTGATCGGGTTCAGGCGCGTGGTCATCGTGGTGGCTCCGGGTGAGTTGCATCGTCCTTGTGATCGGACGTTCGCTCCACGCGCCTGGCTTATCAACTCGATAAGCGCCTGACTTGGAATGATAATCGGGCTTGCGATGCGGGGCATGAGCGAGCGCCAGTACGCCGCCCATGTCGGGCTGTCGCGCGGCGCGATCCAGAAGGCGAAGGCCGCCGGCCGGCTCGTCCTGCACGAGGATGGCAGCATCGACGCCGCGGCCTCGGACCGGCTTCGGACCGAGACGACTGACCCGTCCAAGACCAGGAAGACGCCGGCGCCGAAGCTGAAGCCCGTGCCCGAGGCGGCGGTCTCGGCTGTCGGCGACACACTGCGGGAACAGGGCATGGCTGCGCCGGTCACGGGCGGCGGCACGACGTTCCTGCAGGCGAAGACGGCGCACGAGGTGTTGAAGGCGCAGGAGCGGCGCATCCGGCTCGCGAAGCTGAAGGGCGAGCTCGTCGACCGCGACCGCGCCACGGCGCTGGTCTTCCGGCTCGCGCGCGAGGAACGCGACGCGTGGGTGAACTGGCCGGCGCGGGTGGCTGCGCTGATGGCGGCGGAGTTGGGAACGGAGACGGCGGCCATGCAGAAGGTTCTGGAGGCCCATGTCCGCGCCCATCTCGAGGAACTCGCCCAGCCCCGGATCGCTCTCTGAGGATATCGCCCAGTTCGACGGCGCGGAGGCGCTGCTCCGGGCCTGGGGCCGCGGGCTCACGCCCGATCCCTGGCTGACCGTCTCGGAATGGTCGGACAGGCACCGCTGGCTGAGCTCGCGTGCGAGCGCCGAACCCGGCCGCTACCGCACCGAGCGCACGCCCTACATGCGCGCGATCATGGACGCGCTCTCGCCCGGCGATCCAACCCAGCGGGTCGTGTTCATGAAGGCCGCGCAGGTCGGCGCGACGGAGGCCGGCAACAACTGGATCGGCTTCGTGATCCACCACGCGCCCGGGCCGATGCTCGCCGTCCAGCCGACTGTGGAGCTGGCCAAGCGGAACTCTCGCCAGCGGATCGACCCGCTGATCGAGGAGAGTCCGGCGCTGAAGGAACGCGTCCGCCCCGCGCGGGCGCGCGACAGCGGCAACACGCAGCTGTCGAAGGATTTCCCCGGCGGCGTGCTGGTGATGACCGGCGCCAACTCGGCGGTGGGGCTGCGCTCGATGCCGGCGCGCTACGTCTTCCTCGACGAGGTCGACGCCTATCCGGCCTCGGCTGACGAGGAAGGCGACCCGGTCGGGCTCGCCGAGGCGCGCTCGCTGACCTTTGCGCACCGGCGCAAGGTCTTCCTGGTCTCGACGCCGACGATCCGCGGCGTCAGCCGGATCGAGCGGGAGTACGAGGCGAGCGACCAGCGCCGGTTCTTCGTGCCGTGCCCGCATTGCGGCGCGATGCAGTGGCTGCGCTTCGAGCGGCTGCGCTGGGAGAAGGGCAAACCGGAGACGGCGGCGTATCACTGCGATGCCTGCGACGAGCCCATCGAGGAGCACCACAAGCCGGCGATGCTGGCTGCGGGCGAATGGCGAGCGACCGCAGAGGCCCGGGACGCGCGCACGGTGGGGTTTCATCTCTCGGCGCTCTATTCGCCGCCGGGGTGGAAGAGCTGGGCCGACATCGCGCGGGACAAGGAGACGGCGGTGGGCTCGGACGAGACCGAGCGGGTGTTCCGCAACACGGTGCTTGGCGAGACCTGGATCGAGACCGGCGGCGCGCCCGACTGGCAGCGGATCGCCGAGCGGCGCGAGGACTGGCCGGCGGGCACGGTCCCTGCGGGTGGTCTGTTCCTGACCGCCGGCGCCGACGTGCAGAAGGACCGGATCGAGGTCGATGTCTGGGCCTGGGGCCGCGGGCTGGAAAGCTGGCTCGTCGATCATGTCGTGATCGAGGGTGGGCCAGCACGACCCGAGGCATGGGACGCGTTGACGGATCTGCTGGGCCGCAGCTGGCGGCATGCCGGCGGTGCGGACCTCGGCCTCGCGCGGCTGGCCATCGACACGGGCTACGAGACGGCCGCGGTCTATGGCTGGGCGCGCTCGGTCGGCTTTGCGCAGGTAGCGCCCGTGAAGGGGCTCGAGGGGTTCAACCGGGCGAGCCCGGTCTCGGGGCCGACTTACGTCGACGCGACCGCGGGCGGGAAGCGCCTGCGCCGGGGCGCGCGGCTCTGGACCGTGGCGACTTCGACCTTCAAGGCCGAGACCTACCGCTTTCTGCGGTTGGCCCGGCCGACGGCCGAGGAACTGGAGGATGGCGCGGCGTTCGCGCCCGGCACGGTGCATCTGCCTGGCTGGGCCGACACCGAGTGGATCCGGCAACTGACAGCCGAGCAGTTGGTGACGGTCCGCAACCGGCGCGGCTTCGCGAAGCTCGAATGGCAGAAGCTCCGTGAGCGCAACGAGGCGCTGGACTGCCGGGTCTACGCCCGCGCCGCAGCCTGGATCGCGGGCGCGGATCGCTGGCCCGAGGCGACATGGGCCGATCTGGAAGCGCAGCTCGGCGTGCCGAGCGGCATGGACAGCCCGGCCGGTCTGATCGGGCGGCCCGATACCGGCCCCCAAGGCAAGCGCCGCTCCGACTGGCTCGGGCGACGGGAAGGATGGTTCTGACAATGGCGGACTGGACGGAAGCGGAGCTCGCGGCACTCCGGCGCGCCTATGCGAGCGGGACGACGCGGGTGAGCTATGACGGCAAAACCGTGGACTATGGCTCGGCCGACGACCTGCTGGGGCGCATCCGCACCATCGAGCGCCAGATCGCCGGCGCCACGGCGCGGCCCATCGCGGGCTTCGCCGGCTTCTCGCGCGGGGATCGCTGATGGTCTCTTGGCTCGACAGGGCCATCGCCTCGGTCGCCCCGCGCACGGCCACGCGCCGCGTGCTGGCGCGGCAGGCTTTCGAGGGGCTCGCCCGCTCCTACGAGGGCGCAGCCCGCGGCCGACGCACGGATGGCTGGCACGCGCCGGGATCCTCGGCCGATTCCGAGATCGGCCGGGCCGGCGCGCTGCTGCGCGACAGGATGCGGGATCTCGTGCGGAACAACCCGCACGCGGCCAAGGCGGTCTCGGTGCTCGTGAACAACATCGTGGGTGCTGGGATCATGCCGCGCGCCGCCAGCGGCGACGCCGCGCTCGACCGCGAGGTCGACCGGCTCTTCGAGATCTGGGCGCGGGGCTGCGACGCCGACAGCCAGCTCGACTTCTACGGGCTCCAGACGCTCGCCTGCCGCGAGATGGTCGAGGCCGGCGAGGTGCTGGTCCGCCGCCGTCCGCGCCGCCCCGGCGACGGCATCATGCCGCCGGTCCAGCTTCAGCTGCTCGAGGCCGACTTCCTCGACGCCACCCGCAACGGCGCGCTCGGCGCGGGCCAGGCGGTGCAGGGGATCGAGTTCGACGCGCTCGGCCGGCGGCGGGCCTACTGGCTCTTCGGCGCGCATCCGGGCGACGCCACACTCAGCCTGACGGGCGGGCTTACCAGCCGGGCGGTGCCGGCCAGCGAGATCGCCCATGTCTACGAGAAGCAGCGCACGCAGGCGCGCGGCGTGCCCTGGGGCGCGCCGGTCATCCGCGCCTTGCGCGATCTCGACGATTACGAGGTGGCAGAGATCGTGCGCAAGAAAACGGAAGCCTGCGTCACCGCCATCGTCTTTGGTGACGAGGAAGCGCAGCAGGGCATCGCGCCCGCCGTGGTCGACGCCGACGGCAACCGGGTCGAGCGGTTCGAGCCGGGGCTCATCGCTTATGCCCGCGGGGGCAAGGACATCCGGTTCAACCAGCCGGCGGCCACCGGGGGCTATGGCGAATACAAGCGGGCGAGCCTGCAAACGATCTCTGCCGGCTTCCGCGTGCCCTACGAGCTGCTGACCGGGGATCTCAGCCAGGTGAATTACTCGTCGATCCGCGCGGGGCTCGTGGAGTTCCGCCGGATGATCGACGCGGTGCAGTGGCAGCTGTTCATCCCGATGTTCTGCGCGCCCGTCTGGCGCTGGTTCACGGAAGCGGCGTGGGCGGCAGGGCGCATCCCGACGCCGGACGTGCCGGTGGAATGGTCGCCGCCGAAGTTCGAGGCGGTCGACCCGCAGAAGGACGCGATGGCCGACCTGCTCGCCATCCGCTCCGGCACCATGACGCTGGCCGAGGCCATCGCCCGGCAGGGCCGCAACCCCGACGCTGTGCTGGCCGAGATCGCGGCCACGAACGCCAAGCTCGACGAGCTGGGCCTCGTGCTCGACAGCGACCCGCGCCGGGTCACCAAGACCGGCAGCGCGCAGGCCAGTGCGCCGGCCGACCCCGCGACCGAGCCGGATGACACCGCCTCAAGCAGCGAAGCGGTAGACGACGAAACACCCGGCGACGGGGCCTGACGAGGATCCACTCATGGAGCAGACCATCGAACTGCCGGCATTCCGCCGGTCGGCGGAGCTTGCGCCGAACAGCATCGACCCAGAGACGCGCAGCGTCGAGGTGATCTGGTCGACCGGCGCCCGGGTGCGGCGCGCCGCGCTCTTCGGCGAGCCGCATGACGAGGAACTCAGCATGGCGCCCGAGCATGTGCGGCTCGAGCGGCTGAACGCGGGCGCCCCGTTCCTGAAGGTTCACGAGGCGCACGATCTCGACGCGGTGATCGGCTCGGTCGTGCCGGGCTCGGCGCGGATCGAGAACGGTCAGGGCATCGCCCGCATCCGGCTCTCCGAGCGCGACGCGGTCGGCGATATCTGGCGCGACATCGAGGCCGGGCACATCCGCGCGGTCTCCATCGGCTACCAGGTCCATCGCTTCGAGATCAGCAAGCCCGATGGGCAGCGCGAGCTCTGGCGGGCGGTCGACTGGACCCCGTTCGAGATCTCCGCCGTGCCGGTCGGCGCCGACCCAGCCGCCGGTTTCCGCTCGAACAGCGAACATCACGACTGCGTCCTCCACCGCCGGGACGCCCCCACCAGCGAAGGAGCATCCCCGATGACGGACAAGACCGAGAGCAAGGCTGAGACAGCCGAGCAGAAGAGCAACACCACGGCAGCGCCCGAGGAGACGAGCATGACCGACGACAAGACCGGCGCAGCCGACACCCAGACCCGCGCCGCCGACACCAGGGCCAAGGCAACGAAGTCCGCGCCGGACCCGGCGCCCGAGGATCGCAGCCGCAGCGTCGACACCGACGCGCTGGTCAGCGAGGCCCGCGCGCAGGAGCGGGAGCGCGTCTCCACGATCCATGGTCTCGCCGACAAGCTGCAGCTCGAGCGCGGCTTTGCCGACGACCTGATCAAGCGCGGCGTCTCCATCGACGAAGCCCGCCGGCTGATCCTCGACCAGGTGGCGGCCAAGGCCGACGAGACCCGGACCTTCCCCAATGTCTCGATCCCGCTCGGCGGGCGCGACGCCACGGTCACCCGGCGCGAGGCGATCTCGAACGCGCTCCTGCACCGCTACAGCCCGACGCTCTTCCCGCTGGAGGACGCCGCCCGCGAGTACCGCGGCATGACGCTGATGGAGCTCGCCCGCGAAAGCCTCGAGACGGCGGGCGCCAGCACCCGCGGCCTGTCGCGCGACGAGGTGGCGACGCGCGCGCTGCACTCGACCTCGGACTTCCCCGAGATCCTCGCCGCCGTCACCAACAAGACGCTGCGCCAGGCCTACGAGGCCTATCCGCGCACCTTCCCTCTCTTCTGCCGGCAGGTGCTGGCCACCGACTTCAAGGCGATGCACCGGGTCCAGCTGGGCGAGGCGCCGCAGCTCCTCAAGGTCGGCGAGAGCGGCGAGTTCAAGCGCGGCACGCTCGGCGAGAGCAAGGAGAGCTACCGCATCGAGACCTACGGCCGCGTCGTCGCCATCACCCGGCAGGTGCTGATCAACGACGATCTCGACGCATTCACCCGCATCCCGGCGATGTACGGCAACTCCATCGCGCAGCTGGAATCGGACGTGGTTTGGGACATCGTGACGTCGAACCCGGCCATGGCCGACGGCACGGCGCTGTTCCACGCGACCCACAAGAACCTCGCCGGCTCGGGCGCGGCGCTCGGGGTCGACAGTGTGGGCCTCGCGCGGGCGGCGATGCGCAAGCAGACCGGGCTCGACAAGAAGACGGTGCTGAACATCCGGCCCGCCTTCCTGATCGTGCCGGCCGCGCTGGAGCTGAAGGCAGAACAGCTGGTCGCCCAGAACCTCGTGCCCGCGCAGAGCGGCAATGTCGTGCCGCAGTCGATCCGGACGCTCTCGCCCATCGCCGAGCCGCGGCTCGATGCCGCGAGCGAGACGGCCTGGTACCTGGCGGCGAGCCCGAACCAGATCGACACCATCGAGTACGCCTATCTCGAGGGCCAGCAGGGCGCCTACATCGAGACGCGCAACGGCTTCGACGTCGACGGCGTCGAGATCAAGTGCCGCCTCGACTTCGGCGCCAAGGCCATCGACTGGCGCGGTCTCTACAAGAACCCCGGCGCGTGAGCCGGGCCATCCCCTGAACACTGATCCCTGACGGACGGGCGGCCCGCTCGCCGCCCGTCGTCGTTCCGCGAAAGGAATGCGCGATGAAGAACTACGTCCAACCGGGCAACACCCTCACCCTGACCGCGCCCTATGCCGTGACCTCCGGCGAAGGCATGCTCGTTGGCTCGATCTTCGGCGTGGCCGCTGGGGACGCCGCCAGCGGCGCGACCGTCGAGGCCGCGCTCACAGGCGTCTTCGATCTCACCAAGATCGGCTCGCAGGCCTGGACCGTCGGCGCCAAGGTGTACTGGGACGACACCAACAAGCGCTGCACGACGGTCGCGACCGACAACACGCCTGTAGGCGTTGCCGTCGAGGCGGTGGCGGGCGGGGCCGGCGACACCATTGGCCGGGTGCGCCTGAACGGCAGCTTCTGATGACCGCCTTCGCCGCCGCCCTCGACGCGCTCTTTGCGGACGCGCATCTGGCGCGTGACGTCGTCTACACCGCCGAGGGCGGTGCGCCGGCATTGGTGCGCGCGATCCTTCGCCGTCCCGATGACGTCACGAACTTCGGCGAGGCGCGCATCTGGTCAGAGACCACCCGGCTGGACCTGCGCCTCGCCGAAGTGGCCAACCCGCGTCCCGGCGACCGCATCGAGATCGACGGCGAGGCCTTCCTCATCCAGGGCGAGCCCGTCCGCGACCGCGAGCGGCTCGTCTGGACCGTGGACCTGCGCCCGGCCTGACCGCGATGAAGCTGAAGATCGACATCACGCCCGACCTCGTCGCCGCCATGGCCGCCGAGGTGAGGGCCGGGGAGAAGGCCGTCACCGCCGCCATGCGCGAGGCCGGCACCGGTCTCAAGACCGCCTGGCGTGGCCAGATCACCGGCGCGGGCCTTGGCCGGCGGCTCGTCAACTCGATCCGGAGCCAGACCTATCCGAAGGCCGGCGAGAGCCTGAACGCCGCGGCGCTCGTCTGGGCCAAGGCCCCGGTGATCGTCGGCGCCCACGACACCGGCCCGCTGATCCGCTCGAAGGACGGCTTCTGGCTCGCGATCCCGACAGAAGCCGCTGGCCGAGGCCTCCGAGGCGCCAAGCTCACCCCCGGCGAGTGGGAACGGCGCCGCGGGCTGCGCCTCCGCTTCGTTTATCGGCGCCGCGGCCCGAGCCTGCTCGTCGCCGACCGGGCCCGCATCAACACCCGCGGTCAGGCGGTGGCGTCGCGCGCGAAGACCGGCCGCAACCAGGTCACCGCACCGATCTTCCTGCTGGTGCCCCAGGTGAAGTTGCCGAAGCGGCTGGATCTGGATCGGGATGCCGCGCGGGCGCACGACAGCGTGCCGGGGTTGATCGTCGCGAACTGGTTGGAATGCAAATCGTGAAGTGCTCGTCGCGAGGGGAGCCAGACATTGATGTCTTAATCGCACGGATGCATGCTCACCATCATGGAGTACTATACCGAATCTAACCACTTCATAGGCCGCCGGATTGGTCGCGGTTTGGGGACAACGGCGCACTGGTCCAAGGCTCTGCCAGACCATTTGATCGTTTTCATTCACGGCTTCACTGGTACGGCCGAGGGAACTTGGTTTGACGTTGCTTCGGAGCTACGCGATGATGTGGCATTCAAGCATACCGACGTATTGTTTATCGGATATGACAGCACAAAGTCTCGTGCGCTTATTTCTGCGCGACTTATCGGGGGAATACTTAGGGAATTCATCACATCACCTGGGGATCAAGCAAATAAGCACCTTTACTTCATAAAGAGAAGGCCAGATTTCAGATACAAACGTGTATTAATTGTCTGCCATTCGCTTGGTGCGGCACTAATGCGACGGATCGCCGTCGATCTCGCACAACGACAGTCTCAGGAGTTTGACGATATTGAGATTGTGCTCTTCGCACCTGCCCACAAAGGCGCTTCGCTTCACACGCTGTCTGAAGATATAATCTCACGCGGGTTCGGTGGAAGTCTATTGGCATGGTTTCGCAATCTTTTTAATTTCAGGAAGCAAGTGCTTCTAGACTTGAGTCCAGGTAGCGAGTTCGTCGCCGCGCTGGAAGCCGACACGAATACTGAGATTGCCCGACGGGGGAGACTGAGTCTTTTGGTGGCCAAGTCAACATTCTTTGGTGTCTATGAGAATGTTGTCGAAGTAGCAGATTTTGCGCAAGATCCAATTTTTGAAACGCTTGAGAATGAAGACCACACAACGCTTGTGAAAACGTCAAATCAAAGGCGTCATGTGCTGCAGGTCTGTCAGGAATTTGTCTCATGAGCGTCGTATTTGAGTATATATCACGAAACTATATACTCGATTATGAGTACATGGCTCTAAAGCTGCCAATCTTGGGCAGAGCTGGGGCACGCTACCTTTTACATCGAGACTCGCACTTCAAGCATCGCGTTTTCCTAATGTTTCGCCAAAAGTGGTTTCTGTTACTCTGTGTGGTTCAATCCGAGCCAATGCGAACCTTGAACCACAGGCTAAGAGTTCCTCTGAGTAACAGAGAAATACTTAGGGTGACTCTCGAGGCGCAGTATAATTCATTCGGGTTTGACAGAGATGCAGAGTTTAGATTGCTTGAGTCGATCTGGAGGAATATCGAACCCCTTCAAGCGGAGTTGATAGCAAACGTCCTGGGTAGTTTCGATATTCACTTGGTGGATGGTCTTTCCATCATGATGGATCGTGCAAGGGCTATCGAACAAATTAATGATCCCAGAGATCTCGACCTAACATTCGAAATCGCGACTTTCTCTCACTTAGACTCTGTATTTCAGACTTTGAAGAAACGTGCCCCTCAAGCTTGTGATCTCTTGATTCCATATGTTAAGTATAAGTACGGCGTGTTTCTAGCAAATTTGAATTATCCAACTTTCGCTATGAGAAATGCAATCGAGAGCAAGGTTGGTGGAAAAAAGGCGAGTATATATGGTGAGCAGCTGGAGACAGCGTTGCGTGGACTAGATTATATTAGCTTTGCTGAATTGCCTTCTGTACTTTTCGATTTTGGCCGATCTGAAAGCACTTGAATTCGTGGCGAAGTGCATTCGGCTCTTGAGCTAGGTGCAATATTCTCGAAGGCTTTCATCGCCGCACTCAAAGTTCCAAACCATCTGCCAGAGAATTGGAATAAAAGCTGTCCCCATGGGCAGTCATGCCGAAGCAACGACCGATGCCTAACCCTCGCGAAACCATCCTCGCCGCGCTGCACGCGCGGCTCTCGGCGCTGCCCGCCACCGCCCTGCGAGGTGAGGTGCTGCCCGAGCGTGTCCCGACCGAGGGGTTGCTGATCCTGCGCGACGGTGAGCCCGGAGAACCGGAAGTCACGCTCTCGCCGCTACGCTACCACTACCAGCACCGGGCCGAGATCGAGGCGGTCGTTCAAGGCGCTGCACGTGACACCGCCTTCGACGCGCTGACCGCCAGCATCGGCGCGGTGCTCGCCGCGGACCGGACGCTGGGCGGGCTCTGCGACTGGGTCGAGGCCGAAGCCCCGCGCCCCGTGGACCTGCCGGTCGAGGGCGCGGCGAGCCTGAAGGCCGCCGTGATCCCGGTGGTGCTGCACTATTCCACGGCCGACCAACTGGCCTGACCCCGACAACCCGAGGAGAACACCATGGCACGAGCCCAGGGGGCGCGGGCGCTGATGGCGCTTGCGTTCGAGACCGTCTATGGCACGCCGCCCGTGGGCGGCTTCACGAAGATGCCGTTCGCCAGCACCTCGCTCGGCGCCGAGCAGCCGCTGCTGAACTCCGAGCTTCTCGGCTACGGCCGCGATCCGCTGGCGCCGATCAAGGACGCGGTGACGGCGGATGGCGATGTCGTCGTGCCGCTCGACGCCGAAGCCCTCGGCTTCTGGCTGAAGGCGGCCTTCGGGTCACCGACGACGACAGGCACCGGCCCCTGGACGCACGAGTTCCAGTCGGGGTCCTGGACGCTGCCGAGCATGTCCATCGAGACCGGCATGCCGGAGGTGCCGCGCTATGCGATTTATTCTGGCTGCGTCCTCGACCAGCTGACCTGGCAGATGCAGCGCTCGGGGCTGCTGACGGCCACCGCGCGGCTGGTGGCGCAGGGCGAGACGGTCGGCACGACGACCAGCGCAGGGACATCCGCCGCGCTCGAGCTGAAGCGCTTCGGGCACTTCAACGGCGCGATCACCCGTAACGGGTCCGCGCTCGGCAACGTGGTCTCGGCCGAGATCACCTATGCCAACAACCTCGACCGGATCGAAACCATCCGCTCGGACGGGCGCATCGACGGAGCGGACCCGTCCATCGCCGCGCTGACCGGCCGGATCGAGGTGCGCTTCGCCGACCAGACGCTGGTGACGCAGGCGATCAACGGCGAGGCCTGCGAGATGGAGTTCGCCTACATCCTGCCGTCCGGCGAGAGCTTCACCTTCACCGTGCACGCTGTCTACCTGCCGCGCCCCCGCATCGAAATTTCCGGGCCGCAGGGGGTGCAGGCCACCTTCGACTGGCAGGCCGCCCGCGACAGCGTCGTCGGCCGTATGTGCACGGCGACCCTGATCAACGACATCGAGGTGTACTGACGATGCTCACGCTCGACCTGACCAACGCCCCGCGCTGGCACGATCTCGCTACCGGCGTCCGCGTGCAGCTCCGCCCGCTGACCACCGCGCTGATGGTGGCGACGCGGAGCGACCCGGCCGTCGAGGCAGTGCCCGAGGAGGCGTCCGACGAGGAACGCGCGGTCGCCTTCGCCAAGGCGCTGGCGCGGCGGGCCGTGCTCGCCTGGGAGGGCGTGGGCGATGCCGACGGCAAACCCATCGGCCCGAGCCCGGAGGCCATCGATGCACTGCTCGACGTCTGGCCAATCTTCGAAGCGTTCCAGCTGACCTACGTCTCCAAGGGTCTGCTGCTGGAGCAGGAAAAAAACGCCTCCGCGCTCTCGCCGACTGGTCCTTCGGCGGGGGCGAGCGATACTGCCAAGCCTGCGCGCAAGCCTGCCCGGACTGCCCGGCGCGGCTGAACCGTCCGGAAACTCCGGAGGGTTGGCAGGTCTGGGATCTCGCTGGCCGTCTGAGTGGCCAGCTGCGCGTGTTGCCCGGAGCGGTGATTGGCTGGGACTTCTCTGCGGCGCTGGCGCTCGGTGACGCTCTCGGCGTGCCGCCGCTCGCCATGGCCGAACTGCTGCCCGTCATCGAGGCGGTGATGGTGGCCAAGCTCAACGAACAGATGGAACGCCCCGATGGCTGAAAAGCGTGTGTCCGTCCGCCTCGCCGCGGTCGGCGGGCGACAGGTGCGCGCCGAACTGGAAGGCGTGGGCGAGGCTGGCGTCCGCGGCTTCGGCCGGCTCAGCCGCGAGATGGAGGCGGCCAACGCCCGGCTCGCCGGCTTTGCGCGCCGAGTCCGCGTGGCGACTGCAGCTGCGGTCGCTGCCGCCACGGCTGCCGGCGTTGCCATGGTCCGCTCCGGCCTGCAGACGGTGGATGCGCAGGCGAAGCTGGCGCAGTCGCTCGGCACCACCGTCGCCTCGATCCAGACGCTGGAGCGCGCGGGCGAGCTGGCGGGCGTGTCGATGTCCGGCATCGAACAGGCGACCAAGGATCTCACCCGTCGGCTCAGCCAGGCGGCCGCCGGCAGCGGTCCCGCGGTGCAGGCGCTCGAGCAGCTGGGGCTCTCGGCGTCCGATCTGTTGACCCTGCCGCTCGACGAACGCGTCGGCGCGATCAACGCCGCCATCGTGAGCTTCGTGCCCGCCGCCGAGCGCGCTGCCGTGGCAGGCCAGCTCTTCGGCGAGGAAGGCTCCATCGCCATGTCGCGGATCGACACGGCGACGCTGCGCCACGCGACGGAGGATGTCCTCGCCTTCGGTGTCGTCGTCTCGGAGCAGGACGCCGACCAGATCGAGCGGACGAACGACGCCATCTCAAGGCTCGGTCTGATCTGGCGCGGGCTTTCGAACCAGCTCGCTGTCGCCGCAGCCCCCGCGCTGGAGGCCGTCGCCAACGCCATGGCGATGGTCGCCAGCCGC
Source organism: Roseitalea sp. MMSF_3546 (assembly GCF_030732865.1). Classification (GTDB taxonomy): domain Bacteria; phylum Pseudomonadota; class Alphaproteobacteria; order Rhizobiales; family Rhizobiaceae; genus Roseitalea. Next base: position 30,110 of record NZ_JASHKB010000028.1, on the reverse strand, counting down.
ACCGGCCCGCTCGGCATCGCGATCCGCGGCCTCTTCGACAACGTCGGCCGCCTGACGACCTATGCCGCAACTTTCGCGGCCTTCCTCGCGGGACGTTGGGTCGCCGGTATGGCCGCCGCGGCACTCTCCGTCCGTGGTCTCGCCACGGCGCTCGTCGTCCTGCGCGGCGCGCTGATCCGGACCGGGATCGGCGCCCTGATCGTAGGAGCGGGCGAGCTGGTCTACCAGTTCACGCGCCTTGTGTCCGGCGCGGGCGGGTTCGGCGAGGCCATGTCGTTCCTGAAGGACCTCGCGGTCGAAGTCTGGGAGCGGATCCGAATCGGGGCGGCGGCGGCGGGCGCGGCCGCCACGGCAATGTTCTTCGACCTGAAGGCCGACGCCGCCTCGGGCATGCAGAGCGCCATCGAGAGCGTGGTGGGCTTCGGCAACACGGCGGCGAACACGTTTGAAGGCGCTTTTGAGGCGATCAAGGCCATCTGGGGTCTGCTGCCTGCCGCCATCGGCGATCTGGCGTTCCAGGCCGCCAACAGCCTGGTCGATGGCGTCGAGGCGATGCTGAACGGCGTGGTCTCGCGGATCAACGGCTTCATCGGCGGCATCAACCAGGGGCTGGAAGCCCTCGGGTCCGAGCGGCGCATCTCGCTGGTGCCGGACCTCGACCTCGGCGAGATCGAGAACCGTTTTGAGGGTGCAGCCACGGCCGCGACCACCGCAGCGCAGTCGGCGTTCGACCGGGCCTTCGAGGACAATCCGCTCACCGCGCCCAATCTCGGACTCACGGAGGCGGCGAACCGGGCACTCGAGTCGGCGAATGTCTACCGCGGCGCCGCGCGCGATCTGGCCGAAGGGGCTCGTGCCCCGCTGGAGAGCTGGCAGGCGCTGCGCGATGCGGTGCGCGGCACCGACGATGCGAGTGCAGATGCGCTGACCGAGGCCACGGCTGCGGCCGAGCGGTTCCAGACCGCACTCGATGGCGCCGGAAGCGCAGCAACCGACGCCGGCGCTGCCGCGGGTGCAGCGGCGGCTGCGGCCGGGCCCAACGTCGAAACGGCGGTCAATGGCTGGCAGGCGGTCACGGCTGCGCTCTCGGACTACGCCAGCAAGGCCCGCGCGATCGGCGGCGATATCGGCCAAAGCCTCGTCGGCGCCTTCCAGTCGGCCGAGAATGCCGTCGGCCAGTTCGTGAAGACCGGCAAGCTGAACTTCCGCGATCTGGTGACCTCGCTGCTCGCCGATCTCGCCCAACTCGCGGCGCGACGGTTCATCCTGGGGCCAATCGCCAATGCACTCTCGGGCGTGTTTTCTGGAGCGGGCGGGATCTTCGCCAATATCCTGCACGCGGGCGGCATCGTCGGATCGTCCGGCCCCTCGCGCATGGTCCCGGCCATGGCCTTCGCCGCCGCGCCCCGGATGCATTCAGGCGGTGCGGTCGGCCTTCGCCACGACGAGGTGCCAGCGATCCTGCAGCGGGGCGAGCGGGTGCTGTCGCGGCGCGAGGCGCAAAGCTACGGCGCGGGCGGGGTCAACGTCACCATCATGGCGCGTGACGCCGAGAGCTTCCGGCAGTCCCGCACCCAAGTCGCCGCCGACATCGCCCGCGCTGTCTCGCTCGGGCGGAGGGGCATGTGATGGCGTTCCACGAGGTCCGCTTCCCGGACAACATCAGTCGCGGCGCGCGGGGCGGGCCCGAGCGGCGCACACAAATCGTCGAGCTTGCCTCCGGCGACGAGGAGCGCAATGCAAGCTGGGCGAACTCCCGTCGGCGCTACGACGTCGCCTATGGCATCCGTCGCGCCGACGATCTGGCGGCAGCCGTCGCCTTCTTCGAGGCGCGAAACGGCCGCCTGCATGGCTTCCGCTTCAGGGACTGGGGCGATTTCAAATCGTGCCTGCCGTCCCAGACGCCATTGCCCACCGACCAGGTGATCGGCACCGGCGACGGCACGACGACAGCCTTCCAGCTGGTGAAGCGCTACGCGTCTGGCAGTCAGACATGGGTGCGCACGATCACCAAGCCGGTGGCGGGGACGGTGCGCATCGCCTTCGACGGTGCGGAGGAAGTCGGCGGCTGGACCGTCGACACGACCACCGGTGTGGTCACTCTCGCCACTGCGCCCGAGGCGAGCGTCGCCATCACCGCGGGCTTCGAGTTCGACGTGCCTGTCCGCTTCGACACCGATGCGCTCGACGTGACGCTCGACCTCGAGCGGCTCGGCTCGATCACGTCCATTCCGCTTCTGGAGATCCGGCGATGAACGACACCGGTAACTTCGTCGCGGCCGTGCTGCGCGAGCTCGCGGCCTCAACGGCCGTGATCCTCGCCGCCTGGGGCGCGCTCGGCGGCGCCACGAACGCGCTGACCACGAAGATGCGGCTGCGCGATGCGCTACGGCACATCCTCCTCGGCGGTCTGATCGCGGCCGGGATGGGCAGCCTGTCGATGGCCGTCATCACAAGCTGGATGGGCCTGCCACCGGAGGCGATCCCGGCAGGCGGCGCGGCAGGGTCCGCCGCCTATCTCGTGGGCGTCTTAGGGCCTGCCTTCATCGAAGTGCTGCTCGCCCGCCTGCGCCGCGCCAAGCAGGGCGACGGCGATGAATGAACTCATTCGCCTCGCGCGCTCCCTCCGCTGCGACCCCGCGGATGCCCGACAGGCCTTTACCCATCGTCTGCGCATCGGTCTTGCCGTGGCCGCACTGATCCTGATCCTCTCGCTTTTCCGGTAATCCCATGCAAATGACCGACCTTGGCCTGCTGGCCCTCGTCCGGCACGAAGGACTCGTGCCCGGACCCTATCTCGATGTGAAACAGGTCTGGACCTTCGGCATCGGCCACACGGCCGCGGCCGGCTCGCCCGATCCCGCCACCATGCCACGCGGCATGCCCGCCGATTTGGACGCCGGGATCCGCGAGGCGTTCAGGGTCTTCCGGGCCGACCTCGCGCGCTACGAGACCGCCGTCCAGCGGGCCGTGAAGGTGCCGCTGGCGCCGCACGAGTTCGATGCACTGGTCTCGTTCCACTACAATACCGGCGGCATCGCAAAGGCCGCGCTGACCCGACATCTCAATGCCGGCAATCGCGTTGCAGCGGCCGACGCGTTTCTGAACTGGCGGCGACCGGCCTCGATCATCCCGCGGCGGAAAGCCGAGCGCGACCTGTTCCGCCATGGCCGCTATCCGGGCGGCACGATCCCGGTCTGGTCTGTGGACCGCACGGGCCGCGTGGACTTCTCCCGGCCGATCCGCCGTCTGACCCAAGACGAGGCTCTGGCATTGGCTCGAGGGCCGTCGCCGACGCCTCCAGTCCTCAAGCCTGTACCCGACACGCCGACCGGCTGGCTCGCCCGGCTGGTCGCCTTCTTCTCCACCCTGATCCGGAGGGCCTGATCCCATGCGCTACGTCCGACCCAACTCGCTCACCTGGTGGGCGGGACTTCTCGCCATGCTCACCGGCACCGCCTCCTTCGCGCTGCCCGCCACCGGGCCGCTCGGGGAACTGTCCCGGCTCGTCGCGCTGCTCGCCGGCTCGGGTGATGCCTCGCCCGCAGGGCTGATGTTCCTCGGGCTCGGCCTCATCGGCCTGCGCGACCGGATCGAGCGCGGGTTCCGCGGCAATGCCTGAGTTCCTCGCAGGTCTGTTCGTGGGTGGCTTTCTCTGCGTTTTCGTCGTCGCCCTCTGCATGGCCGCCGCACGCGGGGAGCGGGACGATGGCTGAACTCCTCATCTGGCTGGTCGCGGCTCTCGGCGCGGTCGGAGGTGTCGTCCTTGGCCGGGTCTGGGGGCGCGCGGAAGGGGAGCGCGTGGGCAAACGGGAGGCGGAACGCGATGCGATGGAAGACAAGAACGAGCGCGTCGAGCGTGGGCGGGCTGCGGTCCGCGATGGCCGCGGTTCTGGCGATCCCGCTGACCGGCTGCGCCGCAACGATGGGCGGTGGTGACGCCGGCTGCGCCTCCTACGCCGAGGCGCGGCTGGCCCGACCACCCGCCAAGACGGTCGGCCCCGTGCCGCCGGACTGGGCCGACTGGATCGCCGATCTCGATGACCGCATGACGGGAACCTGCCGATGAAATCCCTCTCGGCCTCCCTGCAAGCCCATCTCGACGAGGGCACGACCACGCTCGCCTGGTGCTGGCGGATCACCCGTGCCGACGGCGTCACTTTCGGCTTCACCGACCATGACCGAACGCTCAGTTTCGACGGTACGGACTTCGAGCGCGAGAGCGGCCTGACCGCGTCCGAGGTGCGCTCCGGCTCGGACCTGTCCGTCGACGCGCAGGACGCGGAAGGCGTGCTGACCTCCGACCGGATCACCGAGACCGACATCCTCGACGGCCGCTGGGACAACGCCGAGGTCGAGGTCTGGCGCGTGAACTGGACCGACACCGCGCAGCGCGTGCTGATGCGGCGCGGGGCCATCGGCCAGATCCGGCGCGGGCGTCTGGCCTTCGTCGCCGAGGTCCGCTCACTCGCGCATGTGTTGGGCCAGACGGTCGGGCGGACGTTCCAGGCGACCTGCGACGCCGCGCTCGGGGACGCGCGCTGCGGCGTCGATCTGGAGGGCCCGGCCTACAAGGGCACGGGCGCAGTGATCGATCTGCTGCGCGACCGGTCCTTCACCGCCTCGGGCCTCGGCGGCTTCGCCTCCGGCTGGTTCACCTTCGGCACGCTGGAATGGACCAGCGGAGCGAACGCCGGACGACGCACCGAGGTCTTGGGCCATAACGTGACGGACGGCATCGCGGTGCTGACGCTGCTCGAAGCGCCGGTGCGCGCGATCGCCGAGGGCGACGGTTTCACCATCCGCGCGGGCTGCGACAAGCGCATGGAGACCTGCGGGGCGAAGTTCGCCAACACCGCCAACTTCAGGGGCTTCCCGCATATCCCCGGCCAGGATGCCGTGCTGCGTTACGCCACCAAGGACGGTGGCCACGAGGGAGGCGTCTTATGACGCAACCCCTCGCATTGGCCGACCCGGCGCGCGTCATCGCCATCGCGCGCTCCTGGCTCGGCACGCCTTATCACGACCAGGCGAGCCTGCGCGGCGTCGGCTGCGACTGCCTCGGCCTCGCGCGGGGCGTCTGGCGCGAGGTCGTCGGCCCCGAGCCATTCCCGATCCCGCCCTACAGCCGCGACTGGGGCGAGACCGGCCCGCGCGAGGTTCTGGCGGACGGCGCGCGGCGCATGATGATCGAGGTGGAACCGGCAATGGCCAGTCCCGGCGCGCTGGTCCTCTTTCGCATGAAGCCCCGCGCCATCGCCAAGCATGTCGGGATCCTGACTGGCCCCGACAGCTTCCTCCACGCCTACGAGCGGCTCGGCGTGATCGAGGAACCGCTCACGCAATCCTGGCGGCGGCGCATCGCCTTCGCCTTCCTGTTCCCGCAACGCTGAGACCTCGACATGGCGACTCTCGTCCTCGGTGCCGCTGGCGCCGCCATTGGCGGCAGCATCGGCGGCGCGATCCTCGGTGTCAGCGCGGCGACCATCGGCGGCTTCGTGGGCTCCACCATCGGCTCGGTCGTCGACAGCTGGATCGTCTCCTCGCTCGCGCCGACCCAGCGGATTGAGGGGCCGCGGCTCGACAGCTTCCGGATCACGTCCTCGACCGAGGGGGCCGTCATCCCGCGCGTCTACGGCCGGATGCGCATGGGCGGGAACGTGATCTGGGCGACCGACTTCCGCGAGGAAACGAAGACCACCACGCAGGGCGGCGGCAAGGGCGGCGGGGGTGGCGGAAAGGTCAAGACCACCGAATACCTCTACTACGCCAGCTTCGCGGTCGCGCTCTGCGAGGGCCCGATCACCGGCATCGGGCGCATCTGGGCGGACGGCAAGCTCCTCGACACTGCCGGGATCACCTGGCGCTGGTATCCGGGTGACGAGAGCCAGACGGCCGATCCGTTCATCGCGGCGAAGATGGGCGCCGCGAACACCCCGGCCTATCGCGGGACGGCCTATGTCGTCTTCGAGGAGCTGCCTCTCGGCAATTACGGCAACCGCCTGCCGCAGCTCTCCTTCGAGGTGTTCCGTCCGCTCGCCGATCCGGACACCGCTGAGGGGCTGACGCAGGCCGTTACCATGATCCCCGCCTCGGGCGAGTTCACCTACGCCACGACGGGCATCCGGAAGGGCAGCGGCGGCGCACAGATCCCCGAGAACCTGAACGCGCTCTCGGACACCGCCGACATGGTGGTGGCGCTGGACCGCTTGCAGGCCATGGCGCCGAAGGTGGAGAGCGTCAGCCTTGTGGTGGCCTGGTTCGGGAGCGACCTGCGCGTTGGCGAGTGCACCATCCGGCCGGGCGTCGAGGTCTCGGAAAAGTCCACGAGCCCGCAGACATGGAGCGTGAACGGCGTGAGCCGGTCCGCCGCCCATCTCGTGAGCCGCGATGACCAGGACCGGCCGGTCTATGGCGGCACGCCGGCTGACTTCGCGGTGGTGCAGGCGATCAAGGAGATGAAGGCCCGCGGGCTGCGGGTGACCTTCTATCCCTTCATCCTGATGGACGTTCCGCCCGAAAACACCCTCCCGAACCCGTACTCCGACAACGCCGCCGAGACGGGCCAGCCGGTCTTCCCTTGGCGCGGCCGGATCACCTGTTCACCGGCGGCGGGCTATGTCGGCAGCGTGGACAAGACGGCCGCGGCGGCATCGCAGGTCTCCGCCTTCTTCGGCAGCGCCAGCTCGTCGGACTTTGCTGTCTCGGGCGAAACCGTGACGTGGACTGGCGCGGCAGACGACTGGGGTCTGCGCCGCATGGTACTGCACTACGCTCATCTCTGCGCAGCGGCGGGCGGCGTCGACGCCTTCCTGATCGGCACGGAGATGCGCGGGCTCACCACGATCCGCTCGGGCGCCAGCGCCTATCCGGCGGTGCAGGCGTTCAAGGACTTGACGGCCGACGTGCGGAGCATCGTCGGACCGGGCACGGCGATCAGCTATGCCGCCGACTGGTCGGAGTATTTCGGCCACCAGCCCGGCGACGGTTCGGGCGACGTGTTCTTCCACCTCGACCCGCTCTGGGCCGATCCGGAGATCGATTTCGTAGGCATCGACAACTACATGCCGCTCTCCGACTGGCGCGACGGGTTCGAGCATGCGGACGCGGCCGAGGGCTGGCCCGCGATCTACGACCGCGCCTATCTGCAGGCGAACATCGCAGGCGGAGAAGGCTTCGACTGGTTCTATGCCAGCGCGGCCGACCGCTCAGGGCAGGTCCGCTCCTCGATCACGGACGGCGCCTCGGGCAAGCCGTGGGTCTTCCGCTACAAGGATCTGCGTGCCTGGTGGTCGAACGCGCATTACGACCGTCCGGGCGGGGTCGAGAGCGGCGCGCCGACAGCGTGGACGCCCGAGTCCAAGCCGATCTGGTTCACCGAGCTCGGATGTCCGGCCATCGACCGCGGTACGAACCAGCCGAACGTCTTCTTCGACCCGAAGTCCTCGGAAAGCTTCACACCGCATTTCTCGCGCGGCTGGCGCGATGACGCGATCCAGCGGGCCTATCTCGAGGCGACCTATCTCTGGTGGGGCGAGGCCGCGAACAACCCGATCTCGTCGGTCTACGGCGGCCGGATGGTGCATGTGCCGGAATGCGCAGCGTGGACCTGGGACGCGCGGCCCTATCCCTTCTTTCCGGCGCTGACCGACGTCTGGACGGACGGCGCGAACTGGCGGCTCGGCCACTGGCTGACCGGCCGGCTCGGCGCAGTGTCGCTCGCCGCGCTGGTCCGGCACCTCTGCCTGCGCGCGGGCCTGCCCGAGTCCCTGATCGACGTCACCGGACTCTGGGGCGCGGTCGAGGGTTACGCCATCGGCGCGCTGGAGAGCCCGCGGGCCTCGATCACCACGCTGTCGCGCCATTTCGGCTTCGACGCCGTCGAGACCGAGGGCGTGATTCGCTTCGTCATGCGCGGCCGGGCGCCGGTGGCGAGCGTCGCGCAGGACGATCTCGTCGCCGCGCGCGAGGGCGACATGCTCGAACTCACACGCGGCCAGGAGACGGAGCTGCCGCAGGCCCTGAAACGGCAGGTCGCCCGTGCAGATGAGGACTATGAGGCCGCGCAGGTCGAGGCCCGGCGCATCACCGTCGACACGACGCGGATCGCGTCCGAGTCCTTCCCCATGGCGGTGCCGCCCGAGGAAGCGGAGCGCCGCTGCCGCCGGGCGCTGATGGAGGCCTGGACCGGCCGCGAGAGTGCGGTCTTCCGCCTGCCGCCGTCGCGCCTCGCGCTCGACCCGGCCGATGTCGTCACCTTTGCCCATGACGACCGCGCCGTCCCGCTGCGGCTCATTTCCATCGCCGATGGGGATGCCCGCGGCGTCGAGGCGGTGCGCCAGGACCGGGAGGCCTACGATCTGCCGCCCGGCGCGCCGCGGCCCTCGGCACTGTCGCAGGCGATCGTCTTCGGCGCTCCCGAGGTGGTGCTCCTCGACCTGCCGCAGCTGACCGAGGACCAGCCTGCTCATCGGCCGTTCTTGGCAGCCCATGCCGTTCCCTGGCCGGGCGAGATCGCGGTGTTCCGCAGCCCCTCGACGGACGGGTTCGAGCTGCTCACGAGCTTCGGGACGCGGGCCCGGATCGGCGCGCTGGTCTCGGATTTCTATGCTGGCCCCATCTCGCGCTTCGACCTCGGCAACGTGCTTGTTGTCGATCTGCTCACCGGCACGCTGGAGAGCGTCACTGACCTTACCCTGTTCGGCGGAGCGAACGCGCTGGCCATCGAAAGCGCGCCCGGCGTCTGGGAGATCGTGCAGGCGGGCGCGGCCGAGCTGCTGGCGCCTGGCCGGTATCGGCTGACCCGCTTGCTGCGGGGGCAGCGCGGCACGGAAGGTGCCATCGGCAATCCGACGCCCGCTGGCGCGCGGGTGGTGGTGCTCGACGACAGCCTTTCCTCGCTGCCGATCGCCGAGGCCGATCTCGGCATACCTTGGAACTGGCGCATCGGCCCGGCCAGCCGCCCGGTCAGCGACGAGACCTATGTGGCGCAGGCCTTCACGCCCGCAGGCGTCGGGCTGCGGCCGTTCTCCGTCGCCCATGTCGAGCAGCCATGGCGCAAGCCACGCACGCCCGGGGACCTGACGATCCGCTGGACACGCCGGTCCCGTGCACTCGCCGCCGACAGCTGGGGCGCGGTCGAGGTGCCGATGGCCGAGGAACTGGAGGCCTACGAGGTCGAGATCCTCGATGGGGCGACCGTGAAGCGGGTGCTGAGCACCGCGACTACCAGAGTGGTCTACACCTCAGCCCAGCAGACCGCCGACTGGGGCGCGCCGCTTGGACCAGGCGACACGCTCGACATCCGCATCTTCCAGCTCTCCGCCCTCGTCGGGCGGCGTGCGTCAAAGACCGTGACGCTGAGCTTCTGAGGCGGCGCAATGAGTTCTGGCCGGCCGCGCGCTCTCCGGCGTAGGCTCGGGACATGCGCCCCGAAGACGACGACCGGATTGCCGCCCAGCTTGCCAGAGTGATGGCCGTGGCCTGCGTGCGCAACACGCAGCTCGAGACCCTGCATGCCGGCCTGACGCCCGTCTCGCACACCGGCGATGGCAGCGACGTTGTCGTCGTGGACGCGGACGGAAACCGCATTCCGTGGTCCGAGGTCTCGCGGATCAATGACGACGAGATGCGCGCACTGATGCGCGAGATCGTGGACCGGCTCTACACCTTCCATCTGAGGATCGACGATCCCGCATTCCGAGCCGAGATCGAACGCTGGGCTGCAATGACCGCGAAGTGGGATGCGCCGAAGCCCGATCCGGCTCTCTCGGCCATCCCTGCGGAGACGCCCGACCGCGGGTAGACCGCCACCTCCCATCGCCGCGCCTTCATCCGCCGCCTGCCATGCAGGCGGCGTTCTTCGTTCTGGAGACCGCCCATGTCCGACACGACGACCCAACTCCTGCTGCCCTACATCCTCGCGGCGCAGGCCCAGAAGCACGTCACCCACAACGAGGCGCTGCGGATCCTCGACGGACTCGTCCAGCTCTCGGTGCTCGACAGAGACCTGACTGCGCCGCCCGCCAGCCCCACCGATGGCGACCGCTACATCGTCGCCTCCGGCGCGACGGGCGACTGGTTGGGCTGGGACCTGAACGTCGCCCTCTGGACCGATGGCGCCTGGCTGCGCCTGCCGCCCCGGACCGGCTGGCGCGCATGGGTCGAGGACGAGGGACTGCTGCTGGTCTACGACGGGTCCGGATGGGTCGGGACAACCCCGGCATCGCTGCAGAGCCTCGCGCTGCTGGGCCTCGGCACCACGGCCGATGCCGCAAACCCGTTCTCGGCCAAGCTCAACGCCGCGCTCTGGACGGCGAAAACCGTCGCCGAGGGTGGCACCGGCGATCTGTTCTACACCATGAACAAGGAGGCCGCGGGCGACGATCTCGGCCTGACGCTCCAGACCGGATTCGTAACCAAGGCGCTGGTGGGGCTGTTCGGCTCGGACCGCTTCCGGCTGGCAGTCTCGGCCGATGGCAGCACCTTCTTCGACGGGCTGAGCGTCGACAACGCCACCGGCATCGTCGACCAGCCGCGGCAGCCCCGGTTCAAGGCGTACACGAACTACGACAACTACGTCGGCGTGGGAACCTGGACGAAGATCGGCCTGAATAACACCGACTATAACGATCAGGGCGCTTTCGACGCCGCGAACAACCACTTCGTGGCGCCCGTCGACGGCACCTACCTCTTCGGTGCCACGCTCCTCTACAAAGTGAACGCCAGCACGTCGGCGCGGATGAGGGGGCGGCTCGCCCTGAACGGCACGACGGAGATCCGCGGCTCGTTCGGCGAGATCAGCGGCGCGCATGTTTCCGAGGCCACCGCGCTCTGGCTGCAGACAATGGTTGTCCTCACCGCCGGTGACACGGTCGAGCTGCAGGGCAACTTCCGCGCCGCGGACGGCTACTTCGCCGCCGACCAGACATCGTTCTGGGGCTGCAAGGTTGGCTAAGCCAATTTAGAGCGTTGATATTAAATGAAAAAAGAGCGTTCTGAGTGATGCGCAGAATTGCTGGAGAGACTGAAGTGACGCCTAAACACCCACTTGTTACCGTTCAGCTCACTGGTCAGGACGGGAACGCCTTCATGGTTCTTGGCCAATGCCAGCGAGCCGCAAAAGAGGCCGGCCTTTCCGAAGAGCAGATCAGTGATTTCTTTCGGGAAGCGACAAGCGGGGATCACGAGCATCTCCTACGAACCGCCATGCGCTGGTTCAACTGCGAATAGAAACTGAACTGTTCGTTGACGCTGCGTCCGCATATGTCGCCGAAAATATCGTCTCCGAAAGCCACTTCTTGAAGGATGGGTTGTCACTGAATTGCTTGAAGAGCTCCGTATGGTCGGAGAGTAGTTCGATGACGGCACGTTCAAGCGCCTTATCGTGCTCGATGCGCGCGTTTTGTTTGTCCGAGTTTTTCATGGCGTTCTGGTAGGCCTTGTCTGCGGAGACCTTCGCCGGAAGCTCCTCCGCAATGACCTTGCCGATCTTGTCTTTGTCCTTCCATTCGATGTTGCCGAACATCTCATTGAAGGTTTTCAGGATGTTGCTCAACAGATCGAGCTCAGGCTCGGGTTTACGACCGCCGCCAGCAGCAGGAACCGGTCCGATTTCGGCGTCCGCGTCCGGCAGCACGATGGCCATGGTTGCTTGGGCTTCGACGCGGTAGCTGTCCATGTCGATCGCTTCGAGGATCCCCTTGGACAGGTCCTGCTCTTCAGGCGCCGGTAGCTTGGGTGTCAGGAAGTTGAGGAAGATAGACAGCTTCTCCCAATCCGCATTGCTATAGGGGAGGATCGCGGCCAGGAAGCCGTATGTCCTCGTGAACGCCTTCGCCTTGCCCTTGAAATCGACCTGCCCATCCTCATCGAGGTCGCTCTTGTAGACGGAGACACAGGCGTCGAGTATCGGATCGAGCTTGTCCCGATCCGCTCCGCCTAGGTAGAGCGCCACCAAGTCCTCCACCTGGTCCCATGAATAGACCTGATAGCCATCCAGCGCGGCCTTCAGGTCGTGAAGCTTGTTGGGGTCGGTTTCCTCGCTGAGGATCGTGGTCCGGTAGTAGGGCTCGAAGGACGTCTTGATGGCCTCAAAATCGTTCATGAAATCCAGCACGAAAGTATCGTGCTTCTGCGGATGCGCCCGGTTCAAGCGCGACAGCGTTTGAACCGCCTTCACGCCGGACAGCGTCTTGTCCACATACATTGTGTGCAGGAGCGGCTCGTCGTAGCCGGTCTGGAACTTGTCCGCGACAATCAGAAACCGGTACGGGTCCTTCTGGATCAGCTCCTCGATCTGGCTGCTTGGAAAGCCGTTCAACGTCGCTTCGGTGACCTTTTGGCCGACGTATTCATGCTCGCCCGAAAAGGCGACGATGGCCTGATAGGGGCTTTTGCGCTCCTTCAGATATCCTTGGAAGGCGTGGAAGTACTGGATTGCACGCTGAATCCCGTTGGTGATGACCATCGCACGGGCTGCGCTGCCGATTTTGCGATGCGATATGACTTGTTCGTGGAAGTGATCGACCATGATCTCGGCCTTCTTTCGGATCGCATGGTCATGGGATTCCACATACTTGCGCAGCTTCTTCTGGGCGCGCTTGGTGTCGAACTTGGGGTCGTCCTCCACGGTCTTCATGAGCCGGTAGTAGCTGTCGACCGGCGTGTAGTGTTTCAGCACGTCGAGGATGAAGCCCTCCTGTATCGCCTGCTTCATCGAGTAGCTGTGGAAGGGTATGTGCTTGATCTTGTCTCCCTGCGGAACCGGCGCGCCGAACACCTCCAGCGTCTTGTTCTTGGGCGTGGCTGTGAACGCGAAATAGCTGGCGTTCGGCAGCACCTTCCGTGCTTCCATGAGACGGTTAATGGCATCCTCGACCGTCTCCTCTTCGTGCTCGGCGCCGTTCGCGGCGAGCGCGATGTTCATCTTCGCCGCGGTCCGGCCGCCCTGGCTGGAATGGGCTTCGTCGATGATGATGGCGAAGGTTCGCCCGCGATGCTCGTCGCCGATCTCGTCGAGGATAAAGGGGAATTTCTGAACTGTGGTGATGATGATCTTCTTGCCGGCCTTCAGAAAGGCTCGCAGGTCGCCCGACTTTTCGGCATGGCCTACGACAGACGATACCTGAGCGAACTGTTTAATCGTATCCCGGATCTGCTTGTCCAGCACACGCCGGTCTGTGACCACGATGACCGAGTCGAAGGTCGTTTTGCCGCCTGTTTCTAACCCAATCATCTGGTGGGCGAGCCAGGCAATCGAGTTGCTCTTGCCCGATCCGGCCGAGTGCTGGATCAGGTAGCGCTTGCCGGCCCCTCTTGCTTCGGCGTCGGCCAGCAGCTTTCGCACCACGTCTAGCTGATGGAAGCGCGGGAATACCTGCTTCGGCGGCTTTTTCTTGCCGCGCTCGTCGACCTCCTCGACCACCTGGGCGTAGTTTTCCAGGATGTCGGTGAGGTTCCGCTTCGTCAGGTATTCCTTCCAGAGATAGTCGGTCTTCAGCCCGTACGGATTCGGCGGGTTTCCCGCCCCGTCGTTCCAGCCCTTGTTGAACGGCAAGAACCAAGACGCCTTGCCCTTCAGGTGGGTACACATCCGCACCTCATGATCGTCCACGGCGAAATGGACAACGCAGCGGCCGAACTGGAACAGAAGCTCCTTTGGATCACGATCCCGTTTGTACTGCTCGATCGCGTCCTCGACAGTCTGTTTGGTCAGGCTGTTCTTCAGCTCGAAGGTGGCGACGGGCAGGCCGTTGATGAACAGCCCCACGTCCAGCGACAGCTTGGTCGCGTCCTTGGAATAATGCAGCTGTCGGGTGACGCTGAAGATGTTGGCGGCGAACAGCGCTTCAGCCTTGGCGTTGCCCGGCGTGGGCGTGCCGAAGAACAGCTCCACCGACCCGGGGCCGTGCTTCACGCCATTGCGCAGAACATCGATCACCCCGCGTTTGGCGATCTCGCCCTGCAGCCGATGAAGGAACTGCAGCCGCTTCGGCCCGTCATCACCAATGCCCAGCGCCTCGACCACTTCCGGCTGCGTCGCATGCAGGAAGTCGAACAGCTTCGCCAGGTCTACGGCGTGATCGCGGTCGAAGTCCTTCGATTCCCCCGCGACGTAGCCGGCCTCGTCGATCAGAGACCGGACGATGAGCGCCTCGAGGCCCTTCTCGCTGGTATCCGTAACGGCCATCAGTGTGCGACCAGCGCGTCGGGGCCGATCCAGCCCTTGCTCCTCAAGACGTCCGCTGCCAGCGCGATCTGTCGGCGCGTGAAATGGCGTTTGCGGTCGTTCCACCCGTAGATGCGCTCGACGACATCGTCCATCGTCTCGGCCTGTTCGGTCGTGATGACCCAATGCACAGTCGAGAGGAGTTCGAGCCCGAACGGCGTCTCGAACCCGGAGACAAGATCGGCGACACGATCGAACCGGGCGTGCGTCTCCGGATGGATACGCAGGAACTCGTCGGCATCCTGAACGGCGCCGGGCACCAGTTCGAGCTGCTTGTCGGGCGCATCACCGCCGTCCCGATAGCCCGACACGAAGTACCCTTCGATTTCCCGGAGCACATGCGAGAGATTCTCGGCGTAGGGGCCGTAGTGGCCTTTGACCACCCGGAGCCGGTCCAGAGAGTCCTCGCCGCTGGCCTTCATGAAGTACATGAGCTTGTGCACCTCGAGCAGGGTGACGAACGGGTCGAGCAAGCCGCCGAGGTAGCGATGCATCAGGCCCACCAGTGCCGCCCTGCCTGGGGTCATGTTCGGCGCCGTCTGACGCTTCGCGATCTGCTGCGGGGCGGGGGCGCCGCCGGGCTCGAAGATCACCACACGCACGTCGTTGAAGCCGCGTAGGGCCTCCTCGATCCGCGGGCGGACCTTCTTCCAGTCGAGGCCACCGAGCCCGCTGCCGAGAGGTGGGATGGCGATGGAGCGAATGCCCTTCTCACGGATCACGCGCTCGAGGTCGACCAGCCCGGCGTCGATATCCTCCATCCGGCTCTTGCCGCGCCAGTGCCGCTTGGTTGGGAAGTTGATGATGTAGCGCGGGCTGGTGAGCTGATTGGTCTCGGTCACGAACATGCGCCCCGGCTGCACCTCGTCACGCTTGCAGGCGCGGGCGTATTCCTCGAAATTCGCGGGGAAGGCGTTCTTGAATTGCAGCGCAATACCGCGCCCCATTACGCCAACGCAATTGACCGTATTGACGAGGGCGTCGGCATCTTCGGCCAATATGTCGCCCGTCTTGTATTCGAACATCGGTGCCTCCCTCCCTCTAGTAATACCAGTCAGGTTTGATTTCGACATGGGGTTTGTGTGCTGCCGCCTGAAGCGCGGCCCTGACTTGCCCGTAAACCTGCTGCGATCCTACACCAATTCGGCTGACCAATTCCCAAGGAAACGACTGTTCTACAAGGAATTCTGCCTGCTTACCTTCCTTCTTGCCGCGCCAATCCCGGGCCTGAACGGCGTCCCAGTCGATCTCTCCAAGCTGGGCGAGGTCCGCGCGATCCTCGAAGTAGAAGGCGCCTGCGTTCGACAAGGTGAAGGCCCACCGGCGGGCGTTGCCGTTCGCCCATGCCACCGTGCCCGCCAGATCGGCCTCAAGATGCACGATGGGGCCCTGACCACCGCGATAGGTCAGCTCCTCGTGGTTCGCGCAGTGGATCAGGTAGAGCATGATCGAGCGCGGGCAGAAGTAGAACGGAACGCACTGGCCGACGAAGAGGCCCGGATGGCTCGTCAGCGTCAGGCGTGTCAGCCTACGCTGCTTGATGCTGCCCATCCCGATCGTGGTGCCCATACCATTTGCTGGATTGGCCGCCTGGCGCCGGATGATCTCGGCATCGCACAGGAGGCCGCCCTCGGCGATTATCGAGGGCAGCCGGTCCACGTGCACGATGTGATAGATCTTCGGGGCGGCGGGGGGCGGCATGGTCAGTCAAGGGCCTCTGCCAGTTCGTCCGTGTCCTCGGCCTCCAGATCCTCGTCCAGCGCATCGTCCTCGTCGGCGATGGGCTCGTCCGCGGAAGCGACGATCTCGATGTGGCGCACGTCCAACTTGCCAGTGATAACGTCGGCGATCAGACGCTCACGGTACTCTTGGATGAGACGAATTTCCTGATCGGCGCGCTTCTTTGCTTCCTGCAACGGCCGGGTCTGATCATGAATCCAGGCAAGGATTTCTCTCTGTTCGTCAATTCCTGGATACGCAAGCCAGCAATCCCCTAGCGCCTCGCGGTTGATCTTGGGCATCGCAACGCGCATCGAGCAATCGACGGCGTAGGTTGTGAATTCGTAAGAGAGTAGGAGCTTTAGAAAGAACTCCGATAGGACCTCGCTATTGTTTGGCTTGATGGGGTACATATCGGCGCTGCAGAGCCCATCGACAGGCGATATTGCAGCCTTTCTCAAGTGAGGCCGGATCTTGCTGTAGACAATCTCGCCGGCGGAAACCTCATACTTCCCGCTGTCTGCGCCTTGAGATTGGGCGCTCTCGAATGAATGAATTTCACCGCTAGCTGAGGCGATGTGGTTTGGCGCAATGAGAATTTTGTCCTTGTGCTCACTCAAACGCGGATCGACCTGACCCTGCCGAATTCTGGCTAGGAACTTGAAGCGCTTCAGCCGCCAGCCTGATGGGACGTTGGGCATCCAATAAAGGCCCGTGGGCTCCAGCTTTGTATTGGGGTTCAGGCCGCGCGTGACGGCCCGGTTGATGATCGCCTGCTTCTGCTCGTTCAACAGCCCGATCAGCCGCCGCTTGTTGCGGATCAGGCGAGTTGTTCGTCGGCCGTGATCGTCGAGGAAGTCGGCGATGTGGGTCTGCTCGTCCGTGGGAGGAAAAGCCGACGGCATTTGCTTGAACTCGTCCCAATACAGCCGGTTGCGGACAGAGACGATCCCGCGCGAGAACTTGTTCACCTCGCGCATGTAGGCGGAGGTGCGGAACAGATAGGTGTAGAAGCGCGGATCGACCTCGGGGAACGGCCGAGCGACCACGTAGGCGGGGCTGATGAGGCCGTCCACCGGCGCGACGCCCACTGCGCCCTGCCACATGCGCATCATGTTGTACGCAACGTCGCCCTTGGCGGCACGCTTGTACTTGCTGCGGTCCGCCATCTGCTGCTTTCGGGCGCCATTCTCCATGTCGCGCACCCGAACGCCGGTCCGCAACGAAACCTCGAGGATCGGCAAATCCTCGAACCCGGTCTCGACCCTCTCGGCGAACAGGCGGCCGTTGCGGCGCACGTCCCAGTGCTCGGGGATAGCCCCTAGCCACGGCAGTCCGCTGTTGCGATAGGAGGGATAGCCCTTCAACGCCTCCATCTTAAAGACCCTCGAAGTAGGTCTTGATCCTCGTCGCCATCAGATGGCGGCGCATTTCGAGGAAGTCGCCGAAGTCGGGGATGTCGCCATCGAGCATTGTGTCGGGCACGCAGCTCATGGCGAGGTTCGCGCGCAGCTCCTCCATCTCGGTGATGCCGCCGTATTTCTTGGGCCCGCCGTTGCACTGCTCGGCCAGCTCGGCGAAGTACACTGCGGGCGCCTTGTCGCCGATGGCGATGTTGATCTCGCTCTGGGCCAGCACGAAGTTGGCGATCTGATTGTAGCGCCCACGCGTGAGCCCCTGGTTCTTGAGGTGGTTGCGCGGATAGACGTGGTGCACGTCGCTGCGGTTCAACAGCAGGTCGCGCACCGTGATGTCCCGCGACAGGAAGCCGAGATCCCCCAGCTTCGCCTGCGCCGCCTGATAGACCAGGAAATAGGGGCTGGAGGCTGATGAGGTCTCCATCTCCTGCGGCAGCAGCGTGGTCCAGAAGCTCTCGGGCAGCTCGGCGTCGATCACCGCGTCGCTGTAGGTCAAGAGCCCACGCGCCTCGATCTGGCGGATGTCGAAGTCGAAGGCCGTCTCGGGGCTGCCCGAGTAGCGCCCCCTGAGCAGGGACATGACATACCAGCGCCGCACCAGCCGCTCGATGTCGGCGGCCGGCATGCCCTCAGCCCGCCCGCGCAGATAGAGTATGTAGGCGAAGTTGATCGCGTTCTGGCTTCGGATCAGGTTCGACGTGATGAAGCCGGCCGACCGCAGGATCATAGTGAGGCGGTCGAAATGCGTCTTGTTCATGAAGTTGAGGACGCCGGTCTTGAGCCTGGCGAACGCTTCCTCGGCGACGGCTTCCTCGTACTGCTTCGTCTCGAAGTTCCGCCCGGACAGCAGCGCGACGAGGTCCTGCAGCTTGCCGCGCCGGAACTCGGACGTGAACGCCACGCGCAGCATGTCGGTGTAGGAGGGGTCGTAGAGGTCGTCGTTGACGTCCTTCAGCCACCGCATCTTGGGCAGGAACTCGGATGAGGCGAACGCCTTGTCACCCTTCTCGATGCGGGAGAGGAACTCGGGCGCAACGGCCAGATGGCAGAAGTAGTCAATGGCCTTGCGAAGCATGTTGCCGCCGTAGGTGTCGTTCGCGGCGATCTTCGACATGGCAAAGTCCGCCTGGCTGAGCGACGCACCGGCCGAGTTCACACGGATGAAGATCTCGGTCACGGTTTCGATGTCGAGGTCTTCGGCCAGCTCGATGATGCCGACGTGGTTGTTGATGATCTTCCGCACGCGCTCGAGGATGCGCGAGACCTTCTTTCGGTCGGCATCGGGGTTTCGCTCGGAATAGTCATCGGTCAGCTCAGTGAGGCTGGCGTCTGGCGAGAAGACCGCGGACAGATCGGGGATCCACGCAGAGTCCTTCCTGATCGCCGGGTTCGAAACCTCGAACCGCTCCTCGACCGGATGAAAGGCGATCCTGATGCGGACGGTCTCGTAGTCCTTGGTCAGTACCTCCTGGCCCAGCAGGGCCGCCATCAGCGCCGTGACCCGCTGCTGCCCGTCGATCAGGATGCGCTTGCCCGACGACGTCGAGCCATCCTTCAGTCGGACAGAGGGATTGCGCCAGGCGATGAGGTAGCCGACCGGATACCCCTGATAGAGCGAGTCCAGCAGGTTGCGGACCTTGGTCGCGTCCCACACGAACGGCCGCTGGATCTCGGGGATCGCGATCTCGCCGGACTTCACCCATGTGAGAAGCGTTTCGATCGGGTGCGGCGTAACGGAATAGCGTTGAGTGGCCATGAATCAGTGCCCCCCCACAAGGACGTCCTCGAGCAGGCCCTCGGTCTCCTTCTCCAGCGCGCGAATATCCGCTTCGATCTCATCAAGAGTGCGCAGGGGCTGCGGCTTGTAGAAATGCCGCGTGAACGAGATCTCGTATCCGATCACCGTCTTCGAGGCATCGATCCAGGCATCCGGGGCGTGTGGTAGGACTTCGCGGCGGAAGAAAGCTTCGATGCCGCCATCTTCTAGGAACGGCACCTGTTCGGTATCGCGGAGCTCGGTGTCCGGCTCGTACTCGACGGCCGCGGCCCTGCCGTCGATGGTCGTGTGGTAACTGCCATACAGCGCATCATTCGTCGCATCCGCGCCGACTTTGAGTTTCGAGGTCTTGCGGATCACAGGTTCTGCCGAGGGGTCCTTCTCCCCGAGTGCCGACATGAGCAGCTTCTGGCGCTTCGCCGTCATGCGAAGGCCAAGCGCGCTGGCGGCTTCCTCCACCTCGGCCAAGAATACATTGAAGTCCATGTGCGGGCCGGGGCCGCGAGCTTCCGCCACCGCTTCGACAGCGTCTAGCAGATCTCGGTCCCCTGCTTCAGCGCACGCCTTGCGGAAGGTCCGAAGACGGCCGTCTGTCAGCTCCGCCTTCAGGCGCAAGGGACGCTCGACCGTGATCTTCCAATAGCCGAACGCGTCGTTCGGGAAGATCTTCGATGTCTCGTCCTCCTTGAGCTGGAGAAACGCGTCGGAGATGCGCTTGATGTCCTCAGGCGCGAGTTCGCAGTTCTTCTTTCCGAGGTTCTTTCGAAGCGGCTTGAACCACGACGTTGCGTCGATGAGCTGCACCTTGCCCTTGCGGCTCGCCGGCTTGCGATTGCTCAGTACCCAGATGTAGGTCGCGATCCCTGTATTGTAGAAAATGTTCAGAGGCAGGGCGATGATGGCTTCCAGCCAGTCGTTCTCGATTATCCAGCGGCGGACGTTGCTTTCGCCGGAGCCCGCATCTCCAGTGAATAGCGAGGAACCGTTGTGGACCTCCGCGATCCGGCTCCCCAGCGGCGATGCCGTCTTCATCTTGCTGAGCATGTTGGCCAGGAACACCATCTGGCCATCGCTGGAGCGGGTGATCAGGCTGTACTCCGAGTCGCCGCCATGCTCGATCACAAAGCGCGGGTCGCGGATCTCCTTCTTCCCTCCCATCCGCTCCAAGTCGGTCTTCCACGACTTGCCATAGGGCGGGTTGGAGAGCATGAAGTCGAATTCGCGAGACGGGAAAGCATCGGAGGAAAGCGTGGAGCCGAACCTCATGTTCTCGGCCTCGATGCCTTCGCCCTTAAGGATCAGGTCGGCTTTGCTGATCGCGAAGGTCTCTGGCTGCGACTCCTGACCATAGAGGTGGACCGAAACTTCCTTTCCGTGATCGGTAGCCAGTTTGACCAGCGTCTCTTCCGCGACGGTCAACATGCCCCCCGTACCGCAGGCGCCATCATAGACGAGATAGGTCCCTGACTGGATGTCGTCGGCGACCGGCATGAAGATGAGGTACGCCATGAGTTCCACCACGTCGCGCGGGGTGAAATGTTCACCGGCTTCCTCATTGTTCTCTTCGTTGAACCTCCGGATGAGCTCCTCGAAAATCGTGCCCATCGAGTGATTGTCGAGGCCCGGAAGCCTGACAGTGCCATCCGTGTGCAGCACGGGCTTGGGACTGAGATTGACCGAAGGGTCGAGGAACTTTTCGATTAGGAACCCGAGCGCATCGGCTTCGATCAGCGTCGGAATCTGATTGCGGAACTTGAACTTGTCCAGAACCTCTTGGACATTAGGCGAAAACCCGTCGAGGTATGCTTCGAAGTCCACCTTGAGCTGCTGACGGCGCGCTCGGGATGCGAGATCACGCAGCCTGAACGGGGAGGTGTTGTAGAACGCTTCGCCTGATGCTTGGCATAGCGCCGCATGCTGGTTCGCCACACCTGCCTTGTCGAGTTGCGCCTTCATCGCAAGAACCGCATCCTTGGTCGGCTCCAGTACAGCATCAAGTCGACGAATAACTGTCATTGGGAGAATGACGTCGCGATACTTTCCGCGGACGTAGACATCTCGCAGGACGTCGTCTGCGATGTTCCAGATGAAATTGCTGATATTAAGATTGCTCACCGACCGCCCCTCATTACTCATTCCGTGCAGCTCGTTTCTGCTGATCAATCCAGGTATCGAGATCCGACCGTTTGAAACGCCACGCGCCGGCAACCTTGAAGCCTGGAAGGTCTCCTCGCTTGGCAAGCCGATAGACAGTCTTCTCGTCTACGTTCAGATAGCCAGCCACGTCCCGCACGGTCATGGCTTGGTCGGGGACGTTGGGCATGTTCACGACCTCTAGGTTTTCAAGACCATAACAGGGCAAACTGGGTTAAACCAGTCCAGACTGGGCCTATGAATTCGTGTCCGTCCCGCATGATCGCGGGCACGGATATGCGTAGCCGAGGCTTGTTCCTGCCCTTCCTGCTCCGAAGTCGGCGGGTCGCCGGCAGATCAGTCACCGATAGGGGCGCGTCGGGGCGCGATTATCCCAGGGATTGCCTGAGGTTCTGTGCCACCGCATCGGCAGCCATCCGCACCGGCTCGGCCGCGAGGTGAGCGTAGCGCGCCGTGGTCTGGACCTGCGTGTGACCAAGGAGCTTCCCGATCATCGGCAGGCCCTGACCCGAGGCGACGGCGGTCGACGCGAAGGTGTGGCGCAGGTCGTGGATGCGGACGTCCTTCACGCCGGCGCGGGCGCGGACGCGCTGCCAAAAGGGTTGGAGATCGCTCAGACGCTTGCCTGGCAGGGTGCCGGCGATGACCCAAGGGTTGCCTTCGATGCGCTGGGCGTCGCGGAGCAGGTCGACGGCGGGCTGGCCGAGATGGACGACCTTGGCGCCGGACTTGGAATCCGGAAGGCGCAGAACGCGCTCGGCTAGATCGACGTATGCCCACTTCAACGTCATGATCTCGTTCAGCCGACATCCGGTCAGGATCAGCAGACGCGCGGCGAGGATGGCCGACGGCAGTTCGATCCCCTCCGCCTCCATCTCGCGCAGCACCTCACCGATCCGGCGGAGTTCGGCAGCGCTGAGAAAGCGCTCGCGCTTCTCCTCGGGGTATTTCCGGATATGCTTTCGCGGGTTGGTGCCGTCCGGACGCAGCCCCCACATCTCGGCGAGGCTGAACATCTTCGAGACCACTTCGAGGCAGCGGTTCGCCTGATATGGGATGTGGCGGAGGTTGTGGTGGAACTTCGCTACGTCCGCCCGGGTGATGCCCGTGACCGTCAGCTGCCCGAGCGCGGGCAGGATGAAACGTTCGAGGTTCCGGCGATACTCCTTGGCCGTGCTCGCCTTCACGCGGATCGCGATGTGCTCCTTGTCGAACCGCTCGGCCAGCTCCTTCACCGTGATCGCCTTGCGCCCCGCGTCCCGCTCGGCGGCGGGGTCCGCGCCATTGCGCGCGGCAGCGACAATGGAGATGGCGCGGTTGCGCGCCTGCTCGCAGGTCAGGACCGTGCTGGGCCCGAGGCTGATCCGCCGGGACCGGCGTCCGGCGCGGTACTGGACCACGTAGCCCTTGCGCCCGCTCGGCAGCACGCGCAGCCCGAAGCCGGGGACCTCGCTGTCCCAGACGAAGTATTCGGCGGAGCGGGCTTCTGCGGCGTCGACGAGGCGTTTGGTGATCTTGGGCATGGCGCTCTTCGGTAATTCTTTCGCCGTTCCACAGTGCTGAAGGGCGGGCGACAGTCAACGAACACATTGAAATCTCGAAGAAAAAGGAAGTTTCTCGCGTTTCCGCGCAAGGCGTTTCGACGCGATGGTGCGGGAAATCGACGAGCCGCGCGAATCAGAACGCAGGTTCCGGTGCCCGCGGGCTGCTGTTAGGCTCGGGGAAAAGAAACTGGCGATCCGATGGCGTCCAAGACCACCCTCAATGCGACGAACCTCGAAGCGCTGGGCGCAGAGCGCCTGGCACAATTGCTGATCGAGGTCAGCACCGGCAACGCAGCCGCCAAACGCAAGCTGCGGCTCGCGCTGGCCGGGGCCCAGAGCCCGAGGGAGGCGGCGCGGGAGATCACCAAGCGGCTTACTAGCATCGCCCGCGCCCGCAGCTTCATCACCTGGAAGAACCGCAAGGCGCTGGTCACCGATCTTGAAACCCAGCGACGCGCCATCGTTGAGCAGATCGCACCCGCCGATCCGGACGAGGCGCTGACGCTCATGTGGCGGTTCATGGCGCTCGCCACGCCCGTCTTCGAGCGCTGCGACGACTCCAGCGGCACGGTCATCAGCATCTTCCACCAGGCCTGTGCAGATCTGGGTCAGCTCGCCGAGAGGGTCCGGCCGGATCCGCAGGCGCTCGCCGGCGCTGTTCTCGATGCGCTGCAGGACAACGGCTACGGCCAGTATGATGGTCTGGTCGGCATCATGGCGCCGGCGCTCGGCGACGAGGGGTTGGCGGCCCTGAAATCGATGATCCAAGAACTCGGTCGTTCGCCTGTGCCAGTTCCGCCGAAAGACCAATGGAAAGCGGTGGGCTGGGGCACGGGCGGCACCACCTACGAGCACGAGATGCGGGCGCGTGAGCGCACCAGCACGGTCGCCATGGCGCTCAAGGACATTGCGGACGCGCAGGGCGACGTCGACGGCTTCATCGCCCAGTACGATCCGAAGACCCGCAAGGTGCCGCAGATCGCAGCCGAGATCGCGCAGCGTCTGCTGGCGGCCGGCAGGGCGGGCGAGGCGCTGGGGTTCCTCGAGCGCGCGGAGCTCGGCGACGGGCTGCGGGTTCCTCTGGCCTGGCAGGACATTCGCCTGCAGACGCTGGAGGCGCTGGGTCGCGGCGAGGAGGCGCAGACGTTCCGGTGGGACTGCTTCGAGCGCACGCTCTCCGACAGCTACCTGCGGGCCTATCTCAAGCGGCTTCCCGACTTCGACGACATCGAAGCCGAGGAGCGCGCGATGGCGCACGCCATGGCCTATCCGAGCCTTCTCCACGCCCTGCAGTTCTTCCTCGACTGGCCGGCGCTGGATTGCGCCGCCGACCTCCTGGTGGCCCGACACGACGAGATCGACGGCGACCACTACGAGTATCTCGCCCCCGCAGCGGAAGCCCTGTCAGAGCGTCATCCGCTGGCCGCGACGATGGTGCTCCGCGCGATGATCGACTTCACGCTCACCAGGTCGCGGGCGAAGCGGTATCGCTATGCGGCCGAGCACATGGTTGCCTGCGCCCGGCTCGCGGGCGACATCCCGGACTTCGGCGCGTTGGAGACGCACGACGCCTACGTCGCCAGGTTGAAGGAGGAGCACTGCAGGAAGTTCGGCTTCTGGTCGCTCACCGCCGCCTGATGGTCGTGCTACCGGAAAATCAGCTCTCGGCCCGTTGGAAGCATTATGGAAGCACGCGGCCGAAAAACACTGCGCAATCTCGACAGATTGTGCGCAGCGGGGCCTCGGCTTCGGGATCGACAAGTGTCGGAAATTTCGCAAGAACTCGCGGTTCCGAGTGATTGTTCATGGTTCGTTCGGCACGACTCATAACCTGAAGGTCGCAGGTTCAAATCCTGCCCCCGCAACCAAACAAGTCATTGATATTGAACGATATTTCAGCCCGCCATCTAGGCGGGCTTTTTGCGTTTAT
The DNA here is from genome assembly GCF_030732865.1 of Roseitalea sp. MMSF_3546. Classification (GTDB taxonomy): domain Bacteria; phylum Pseudomonadota; class Alphaproteobacteria; order Rhizobiales; family Rhizobiaceae; genus Roseitalea. The sequence goes on along the minus strand of NZ_JASHKB010000028.1, from coordinate 5,338 downwards.
GAGGAAAGTCGCCACTAAGTCGCCACGGTGATTCCAATTCCGAGCAATTTTTGTCCACAGATCTATGTGCCCGCGTCAGGCGTGAAACGCCGTGGATCTCGTCCGAACATCGCGACGGAAGCGATTTGCACGCTGTCTCAGAGAAGTTGGCGGTAGCCAGCTGCAATCATCCAGCGCGCGCGATCGAGATGTGATTTATGACGACGCTCCGCCCATTGCCGATCTGCGCCGACGTGTTCCTTGAACAGGTGTGGGTAGCTGTCATCCCAAAGGACGCCGGCGTCGTCGGCGTCGATCAGCATAATGTACAGTTTGAAACACCGCCGATCGTAGTCGGTCAGCGTTTCGCCGGTGGGAGCCAGATCGCGAAAAATGGGCATTGGGCAATGACGCGTGTGAGGATGCTCTAAACCCAAACTGGGATAATCCGAATCTAGGATTACCGAAAGAGCCGATTTCAAGAATTGATCGGCTTTTCGATGCCCGGCTCTCTCGGCAGTGCGCGATATCAGGAAATGACGGAGCGGCTTATCGCGGCGCGGACCGATGCCGGCATGACCCAGGCACAGGTCGCAGACCGGTTGGGCAAGCCGCAGTCATTCGTTGCCAAGTACGAGGGCGGCGAGCGTCGACTCGACGTGGTCGAGTTCGTAGATATCTGCAAGGTGCTGGGCATCGCACCTAGCCACGTCGTCAAAGACTTCTAACATCGTCAGCTTTGCGGGAAGGGGATTTGGCGCGGTCGTCTTCGCGCAACAATTTCTGGAACTCCCGATCCGATGCCAGAAACGCCTCCAGCATGTACGGGATCAGATCGGCCAGCGCTTCCTTCTTGCCGTATTCCTTCGCATACAACGCGGCGTAGGCGTCCAATTGCCTTTTCAAGTCGGCACTGGCCACAAAGCTCAGTTTGGTGGTCTCCCGATCGGGCAGCTTCGGCAGTTTGAGCGGGCTCATGACCGATCACCTGCCGACCGGTAAGGCGACAGGACAATGTCGCGGTTGACGATGACGCGCAGCGGCCAGCCGGGCCGCACGGTGATGGCGGGCGGGATGTCGAGGTTGCGTTCAACGATGCGCTGACCGGCGCGATCGACATTTTCCTGGGTGCTCTCCCGAATGGCCGCGACGAGGCTTGTGCCCGACCCCGATCGGGTATCGCTTTCACTGTTTCCGAGCGACAGTTCCGTGCCGACACCGAGCAGGGTGGAGAGTGCGATGCCGCGCAGCAGCTGCCAGGTATGTATGTCGACCCTGTCGGCAAGTCCGGTATAGCCTTCGGTGTCGGTAGCCGGCAGATTGGCGATGAGGATGGATGAACCGTCGGGGCGAATGAGCCGCTGCCAGACGACGAGCGCGCGTTCCTGGCCGAAGGCGACGACGCTGTCATAGCGCCCGATCAGCCGCGTGCCTTGCGGGACCAGCAGATATTGGCCGCTGACGGTATCGAACACGTTCTCCGTGACCTGCGCGATGACCACGCCCGGCAGATCGGAATTGAGCCCGGTGACGAGGCTGGCGGGAATGATCGTGCCGGCCATGAGCTGGTAGGGCGAGACGGGCGTTTGTTCCGCATGAGGATTGTAAATCGCGTCGTCCGGACCAGCATCGAGGAAGGCCTGCTTGCTCCGTTGCCCGCCCGGATCGGGCGCGGACGGACTCAAGCTCTGTCCCGACGGCGTCAGTGCATCGAGCGCGGCCAACATGGTAGCGTCCGGCGCCGACGCTGTTTCTGACGATCCGTCTGACGGCGTGGTCCGCGCATCTGCCGTTCCCGGTTGCTCCGTTGCCAGTGCATTGGCCTGCCGGGTGCGGATCGCAAAGAACAGATCGGATTCCTGCGCCTGCGCGGCCATGCGGGCGAGGCGGATCCTTTCGGACCGCTGAAACTCTTCTTCCGGATCGGGCCGATAGGAGGGCAAAGGCCGGCGCCGTTCCGGCGCGATGCCGAGATCGCGTTCGACTTGGGTGATGGCACGGCCGAGATCGCCGCGATTGGGCGGACCCAAATGTGGAATGCCGTCATAGGTGGAGGGCAGGCGCGCCAACCCATCCGGCATCGGGGATCGTCCGGTCTGCAGAAGTTCGGTCGGTTGCGAAGCGTTCCATTGCGGTGGATCAAGCGCGAACAGGACGGCGCCGGCGATCAGGGCGAGCGCTAGCGCGCTACCGGCATAGAGCACCTTGCGGTTGATGCGGGTAACGGGCCGCGGCCGGGCTCGCAGCGCCAGCCGTTCGGGATCGATCTTGTCTTTGGGCTCACCGGTCATCGGATTGCCTCAGGCCATGCCATGCCGTGCGCAGCGTGCGCGGGGATCGCCAAGTGGCATCGGTGCGGATGATGCGGACAATCCGCTGCGGATCTGTGCCAAGCCGCAGCTCGGCGGCAGCGAAGAGCCGGTCGACCACGTAATAGTTGCCCTGGACGCGATAGTTGACGAGCGCCGGTTCGCCCCGGTCACCGATGACGAAGAGCGGCGGCGCCTCGCCCTGGCGCAGGCCGGACGGGAACTGGATATAGACCTTGGCGCCGTCATCAAAGGCGCGGACAGGCTTCCAGGGCGCGTCGCCCTCGATCCGGTAGCGGAAGCGCAGCCGGTCAAGCTGCAGGCCGGTATCGATCGTCAGCCTGGCCTGCTCCGTAGCGGCCTGGTTGCGCTTGCGCAGCGCGATCAGGTCGGAATGCGGGTAGATCCAGGAGACCGAAGCCATATAGGTCTCCTCCGTTGAACGCATCTCTAGATGATAGGTGCGCCGGTCCGTGGCGATGACGAGATTGGTCATGAGGTCCGGCGCGATCGGCTTGACCAGGATATGGACGCGCGCCTGGGCACCGTCGCCGCTGATCGTATCGCCGACCACCCAACGGACCGTGTCGCCGGCCGAAACCGAAACCAGCTTCTCGCCCGGCTCCAGCGCGATGTCCGAGACCTGATTGACGGCCGTATAGAGCTGGTAGAGTGCGCCCTGGACATAGGGGTAGTTCTGGATCGCGTTCACATAGCCGTCCTTGGTCGGCTGGATCTTGGCGGCTTCATTGGCATCGGTGACGCGACGCTCGGGCGGACGCGTGTCCCTTGCGGCTTTCTCGCTCTTTGCCGGCATCGGTTTGAGCTGGCCGGGCAACGGCAATGGTTCGGGGACGGTGACCAGCTTCACCGGCGGTTCGGCCTCAGGCTGATAGACGGCCGTGTCGAACTCGAGATCATCATAGGTGATCTCGGGTACCTTTGGCTTGGTCGCGCAGGCCGACAGCGACAGCGCCACGGTCAGAACAAGAAGGCTGGGTCCGCCACGCGGGCGGGATCGATCAAACATCATGGCGTGTCTCCGGAAGGCGGGGTGGGGATTGTGCGGTCGGGGCCCGATGCTGGATCGGAACGCGGAGGACCGGATAGTCGGCCGGGCGCGGTGTCGAGGTCGCGCGACCAGTTGAGGTCAGTGACGTAGATGCCGAGTGGATTCTTTCTGAGCGTCTCGGCATCGCGTGGCGGTTCGATCGCGACCGTCGCCAGAGCTGTCCAGCGTTCGGTGCCGCCAAGTGCGCCGTTCAAATAGCGCCGTTCGAGCCAGCGGACCTGGAAACTGGTGTCGGAGGCACGCACCACGCTGGTCACCTCGACGGCGACGGTCTCACGGCCGATCCGTTCGAACGGATCGTTGTCGCGGGCGAAAGCGTTCAGCGTGTTGGCTGCGCGCGCCGTGACATAATCATAGGCCGACAGCCAGTTCTTGCGCACGACCACAGGATCGATGGCGAGCGATCGGACGCGCTCGATCATCAGCGCCGGATGGAAGGCGACCTGGGCATCGTTCGGCCGATAGTCCTGAATGGCCGGACGGACCGCGCGGGCGCTGCCTTCGGCTTCCAGTTCGACGACATAGGGTGTGATCCGGGACTGGCCGGCCTGCCAGATGACGCTGCCGGCGAGCAGCAGGGACAGGCCGAGCGAGCCGAACGCCATCATGCGCCAGTTTTTGGCGCGGGCGAGCGCGTCGCCCATGCGCGTGTCCCAGACCTGGGCGGCTTTCTGATAGGGCGTGACCGGTTCGGGTGTCTCGCCATAGCGGTTGCGTGGGCGTCGGAAACGCATCGTGTCGGTTCTCCTTTGGGATCATCGGTCGGGATCGAGGCGCGGGCCCTCGCCATGCCCGCCGCGATCGCCGTCGCGCAGGCTGTGCACGGCGACCTGGCCGGCCTCGCGCATTTGCTGGCGGCGGTGCATCTGGCGGGCCCAGGCGGGCGGTTCGGACGGGTTGGCGGACACGGCTCCCGCGCCGCGGCCGAAGCCGTTGTGACCGCCGGACTTGTTCGCGCGGAAGCCTTCGGCCTGCCCCGACCGGAAGGCGTCGCGGGCCGGTGCGGTCATGCGGGAGGCCGCAGTGTTGGCGGCAGCTCCTATGGTGGCCCTGGACACACCCGCCATGCCGCCGCTTTCAAAGCCGGCCGTTGTCCTTCCGGCGAGTGAGGCCCCAGCGCGCACGGCGCCGCCCGCCGTCCCAGTCGCCATACCCGCAGCGCCGCGGACGGCCATGCCGCTTGCAAGACCTGCGCCAGCGACTCCGATCGCGGTTCCCGCAGCGGCGCCGGCGCCCAGTTGCGGCGCACCGGAGACAAGCCCGGCGGCGATGCCGGGCACGAAGATGGCGAGACCGAAGACGGCGATGGCGGCGAGGATGACCGAGGCGGCATGACGCAGATCGATGTCGCCGGTGGGCGGAACGGCGATGTCGCCGAACAAGGTCGAGCCAATGCCGACGACGATCGCCAGCACCATCAGCTCGATGCCGGCGGTGATGACATTGCCGAGGACGCGTTCGGCGAGGAAGGCCGTCTTGCCGAAGAGGGCAAAAGGCACCAGCACGAAGCCGGCGAGCGTCGTCAACTTGAACTCGATGATGGTGATGAAGAGCTGGACGGAAAGAACGAAGAAGGCGAGCAGCACGATCGCCCAGGCCATCAGCAGCACGATGATGGTGACGAAGTTCTCGAAAAAGGTCGTAAAGCCGATCAACTCGCCGGCGGCTTCCAGAAGCGGCCATGAGGCGGCAAAACCGGTCTCGGCCACAAAACCGGGACGCATCAGCTGGTCGGGGCCGAACGGGGCGGCACCGGCCCTCAGACCAAGGCCAGCGAAGCTGCGAAAGACGATATCGGCCAGCGCCTGGAAATTGTTCAGAAGCAGCGCGAAGAAGCCGACGTAGAGCACCTTGCGCAGGAACTGGGCGATGACGTTCTGTTCGCCCATCAAGGCCCAGAACGTAAGCGTCCGGTCAGGCGTTGTGGTGGTCAGTTCAGACCACAGCACTTCTTGTATTTTTTGCCCGATCCACAGGG
>NZ_JASHKB010000027.1 GCF_030732865.1 Roseitalea sp. MMSF_3546 | reverse complement strand
TGGGCCATCGTCAGCAACCGGACGCCCTACGCGACAAACTTCAAAAATGCTGCTTGACTCAAACATTAGGCTGCCACCTCCTGGACGCCCATGCGTTTGTTCACGCGGCCGCCGATCCAGCCGATCAGCCCGACCAGGAGACCGGCCATGATCGCCGCGACGATCAGCGCCGACCAGATCTGCACGGTCTGCCCGTAATAGGAGCCGGCCAGCAGCCTTGCGCCGAGCCCGGCGACAGCGCCGGTCGGCAATTCGCCGACGATCGCGCCGACAAGGCTCGCGGCGATGCCGATCTTCATCGAGGTGAACAGGAACGGCATGGAGGAGGGCCAGCGCAGCTTGAAGAAGGTCTGGGCACGGCTCGCCGAATAGGTTCGCATCAGGTCCAGATGCATGGTCTCGGGCGAGCGCAGCCCCTTGACCATGCCGACCGCGACGGGAAAGAACGACAGATAGGTCGAGATCAGCGCCTTGGGCAGCAGCCCCGTGACGCCGACCGAGTTGAAGACCACGATGATCATCGGCGCCAGCGCCAGGATCGGGATCGTCTGCGAGGTGATGATCCACGGCATCATCGACTTGTCGAGCACGCGCGAATGGACGATGCCGACCGCCAGCGCGATGCCGAGCGCAGTGCCCAGAACGAAGCCGAGCAGGGTCGCCGACAGCGTGATCCAGGCGTGATGGATCAGAGAGCGCTTGGAGGTGACGGGTTTCATCGCCGTCGTGTCCCAGATCTCGGCGGCCACCTGGTGCGGCGCCGGCAGCACGGGACGCTGCTGGGCCATCGTCAGCGGGATGACCTGGGTCAGCGTGAGCGTCTCGCCGGATCGATCGGCGCGGTTGTATTCGAACGGCGCGTTCAGCAGCATCGCGGCCAGGTACCACACGCCGATGATCACGGCGACGACGGTGGCGATGGGGATGAGGCGCGCGCGGATCATGCGGCCATGCCCCGCGCCGTCGACTTTGCCGATATCTCCGCAACAGGCACGCCCGCCGGACCGCACCTGGCTACGGCCGGGGCGCAGTGCGTCCGGCGCCACATCGCCGCAGTGTCAAAGAGTGCCGAAAAACCCCGGAACGACCGGGCATCCAACCCGTTGAAGTCGGCAAGGACGCGGCACCGCACCAACACACGCGTCCGCGTCAGATCAAACGGAGGCATTTCATGCGTGCACTGAACATAACCGCGATGATCCTGATCATCGTCGGCGCCATCAACTGGGGCCTTGTCGGGCTCTTCCGCCTCGATCTCGTCCGCCTGATCTTTGGCGGCGAACTCGGAACGGTTTCCGCGCTCAGCGCCATCATCTACATTCTGGTCGGCATCGCCGGCGTCTACGGCATCTATCTGCTCAAGCCGTTGATGGACACCTCGAGCCGCTCCCACACCAGCAACGCGCCGGGCGAATGATCCGGTGCGGGGATATGCGCGGGCCAGTGCCTCAGTCATAGGCGTGGCCCGCCTTCAGCCCCTCGCGCACCCGGTGCGCGATCTCCAAGAATTTCGGGTCCTCGCGGATGTCGAGCGGCCTGTCTTCCCCCAGATCGCAATCGATGACCTCGTGGATCCGCCCCGGGCGCGGGCTCATCACGACGATGCGCGTCGAAAGATACACCGCCTCGGGAATCGAGTGCGTGACGAAGACGATGGTCTTGTCGGTGCGCGCCCAAAGCTTGAGAAGCTGCACGTTCAGGTGATCGCGCACGATCTCGTCGAGCGCGCCGAACGGCTCGTCCATCAGCAACATGTCCGGCTGCACGGCCAGCGCACGGGCGATCGAGGCGCGTTGCTGCATGCCGCCTGACAATTGCCATGGAAACTTCTTCTCGAACCCGGCCAGATCGACCAGTTCGAGGTTTTCGGCAACGCGCTTTGCGCGCTCGGCGCCCGACAGCCCCATCACTTCGAGCGGCAGCGCCACATTGTCGGCGATCGTCCGCCACGGGAACAGCGCGGCCGCCTGGAACACATAGCCATAGGCGCGCTTGAGGCGCGCTTCGTGCGGGCTCAGCCCGTTGACGGTTATCGTGCCGCCCGTGGGGTGCTCGAGATCGGCGATGACGCGCAAGAGCGTGGTCTTGCCGCAGCCCGACGGCCCGATCAGCGAGACGAACTCGCCCTTGGCGATGTCGAGCGTGATGTCCGACAGGGCGTGGACAGGGCCATCGCCGGTCTGGAAGGTCAGATCGAGATTGTCGGCGGCGATGACCGTTTCCGATTGGGGCGACGGGGAGAGCATCGTCGTCAGCACCCCCCTCTGTCGGCTTCGCCGACATCTCCCCCACAAGGGGGGAGAGCGGGGGCCTGGGGTCGCGCTCGGCGCCTCCTCTCCCTCCATGTGGGGGAGATGTCCCGAAGGGACACAGGGGGGTACCGGTTCACAGCCGTCACACCCCGCTCGCCGGAATGCCGGTGCGTTCGACCTTTCTGGGAGCCGTCAGCTCCTTCCAGGTCGACAGCGCCCGGTTGACCGGATTGTTGGCCGGGCGCTCGACGAACTGGCCGTGGCCTTCCTCGCCCCGCACTTCGCCATCGTGCACGGCAACGCGCCCGCGCGTCAGGGTGAAGCGCGGCAGGCCTTTCACATGCTTGCCCTCGAAGACGTTGTAGTCGATCGCCGATTGCTGCGTGGATGCGCTGATCGTCTTTTCCTTGTTCGGGTCCCACACGACGATGTCGGCGTCCGAACCGACCAGGATCGCGCCCTTTTTCGGATAGATGTTCAGGATCTTGGCGATGTTGGTCGCGGTGACGGCGACGAACTCGTTCATGGTCAGCCGGCCGGTGCTCACGCCATGGGTCCACAGCATCGGCAGCCGGTCCTCGAGCCCGCCCGTGCCGTTCGGAATCTTGGTGAAATCGCCCACGCCGGTGCGCTTCTGCTCGGTGGAAAACGCGCAATGGTCGGTCGCGACCACCGACAGCGAACCGGCCTGCAGCCCGGCCCACAGCGAATCCTGGTGCGCCTTGTTGCGGAAGGGCGGGCTCATCACGCGCCGCGCCGAATGGTCCCAGTCCTTGTCGAAATATTCGCTCTCGTCGAGCGTCAGGTGCTGGATCAGCGGCTCGCCCCACACCCGCATGCCCTTCTGGCGGGCCCGGCGGATCGCCTCGTGCGCCTGCTCGCAGGAGGTATGGACGACATAAAGCGGCACGCCGGCCATGTCGGCGATCATGATGGCACGGTTGGTCGCCTCGCCCTCGACCTCGGGCGGGCGCGAATAGGCATGGCCTTCCGGCCCATTGTTGCCCTCTTCCATCAGCTTGCGCTGAAGGTCGGCGACGACATCGCCGTTTTCGGCATGGACCAGCGGGACCGCGCCGATCTCCTTGCAGCGCTGAAACGAGGCGAACATCTCGTCATCATTGACCATCAGCGCGCCCTTGTAGGCCATGAAGTGCTTGAAGGTGTTGATGCCCCGGTTCACCACCTCGGGCATCTCGTTGAACACCTGCTCGCCCCACCAGGTGATCGCCATGTGGTAGGAATAGTCGCAATGGGCGCGCGTCGACTTGTTGTCCCAGCGCTGGATCGCGTCGAGCAGCGACTGTTCGGGGTTGGGCAGGCAGAAATCGACCACCATGGTGGTGCCGCCCGACAGCGCCGCGCGCGTGCCCGATTCGAAATCGTCGGTCGAATAGGTGCCCATGAACGGCATTTCCAGATGCACGTGCGGATCAATGCCGCCGGGCATGACGTAACAGCCCGTCGCGTCCAGTTCCTCCCCGCCCGACAGGTTCGGCCCGATCTCGGCGATCACCCCGTCCTCGATCTTCACGTCCGCCTTGTAGGTCAGATCGGCTGTGACGATGGTGCCGTTCTTGATGATGGTGGTGGTCATGGCTTTCTCCCGGATCTTGGGGCGTGGCGGCCGAAGGCCTGCTCTCCTCTCCCCATCGGGGAGAGGTCGGCCGGCGCAAAGCGCAGGCCGGGTGAGGGGGAATGGATGCGGCCGTCGAGCACGGCAAGGATCGTATCAAGCACCGCACCGCGTTCGAAGACGACCTCATCGTTCCAGAAGCGAAGGACAGCATATCCACGCGATTTCGGGCTGCGTGTTCGCCTCTCATCATGGATGCTGCCAGCATGCTGACTGCCATCAAGCTCGACAACCAACTTCCTTGCACGACACGCAAAATCGGCGATGAAGGGGCCGATGCGAACCTGCCGGCTGAAGCGATAGCCGTTCAGGTGCCGGTTGCGAAGCTCGAACCACAGCAGATGCTCGGCATCCGTCGGTGCGGCGCGCATGGCACGGGCGAAGGTTTTGGTGTGCGGACTTGGTTTGGGCGCATATGCCCCCTCATCCAACTTCGACATCAATTCGCTCCGCTCATTGTGTCTTCGTATCCTTCTCCCCGAGGGGAGAAGGAATAGTCGCCGGCATCGACGCGTTCTTCTTCTCCCCGCCGGGGAGAAGGATACGAGGCTTGGCTTTGCACAGCAAAGCCTTAGCCGCAGTTGGGTGAGGGGGAGACGCGGCACTCACCCCACGATCTCCGCCTTTTCCATCACGGCGTGGAACAGAACGTCCGCGCCGGCCTTCGCCCACTGCTTGGTGATCTCCTCGGCCTCGTTGTGGGAAAGCCCGTCGACGCACGGGCACATCACCATCGCCGTCGGCGCCACCCGGTTGATCCAGCACGCATCGTGCCCGGCGCCCGAGACGATGTCCATGTGCGAATAGCCCAGCCGCTCGGCCGCCTCGCGGATCATCCGCACGCACTCCTCGTCGAAGGCGGGCGGGTCGAACTGGCCGACGATCTGCGCCTGGAAACCGACCCCGATCGCCTCGCACAGCTTCGGCGCTTCTTCCAGCAGCCGGTCGACCATCGCGTTCAGACGGTCGAGCTCGTGGCTCCTGAAATCGACCGTGAACACCACCTTGCCGGGAATGATGTTGCGCGAATTGGGGTAGACGTCGACATGGCCGATCGCGCCGACCGCATTGGGCGCGTTGTCCATGGCGATCCGATGCACGAGCTCGGTGATCTGCGCCAGCCCCCTGCCCGCATTCCTGCGCATCGGCATCGGCGTCGAGCCGGTATGGCTCTCCTTGCCGGTCACCGTACACTCGATCCAGCGCAGCCCCTGGCCATGCGTGACCACGCCGATGTCCCTGCCCTCGGCTTCCAGGATCGGCCCCTGCTCGATGTGCAGTTCGAAAAAGGCGTGCATCTTGCGGTCGCCGACCTTCTCGGTGCCCTTCCAGCCGATGCGTTCGAGTTCGGCGCCGAAGGTCTTGCCCTCGGCGTCGGTGTGCCCGTAGACATCGGCCTGGTCGAGCACGCCGGCGAACACGCCCGAGGCCATCATCGCCGGGGCGAAGCGCGTGCCCTCCTCGTTGGTCCAGTTGGTGACGACGATCGGGTGCTTGGTCCTGATGTCGAGATCGTTCATGGTGCGCACGATCTCCAGCCCGGCGAGGACGCCCAGCACCCCGTCATAGCGCCCGCCGGTGGGCTGGGTGTCCAGATGCGAGCCGACATAGACCGGCAGCGCGTCGGGGTCGGTGCCCTCGCGCCGCATGAACATCGTTCCCATCTCGTCGACGCCCATGGTAAGCCCCGCCTCCTCGCACCAGCGCTGGAACAGGCGGCGGCCCTCGGCGTCCTCGTCGGTCACGGTCTGGCGGTTGTTGCCGCCGGCGACACCCGGCCCGATCTCGGCCATGGCGTGGATGGCGTCCCACAGCCGGTCGCCGTCGATGCGAAGGTTTTCGCCGGGTGCTGCAATACTCATATCTAGTTCCTCAGGCTCGACTTCAGAGCGTCAAGCAATCCATTGAGTGGATCTGCGACGAACTCTCCTGCTCTACGCACAGCCCAACTGTTGATATCTTCACCGTCAGCCAGACAAATACGGCCTTGCGGAAGCACAATATCTTCTGCAATCGGCAGGCCTTCCTGAATGTAATATTGAATAGGGTTCATATCCTCCACCATCGAACCTCGAAAATATGAAAGCCACGCTATGAACATAGCTAAAGGCGAACTGATTTTCATTAAATCAAAGAAGCCGACAACGCTCTTGTAAGAATAGATATCGTGTCCAAAAGGGGTACCCTTGCTGTAACTCCAAGGCCTTTTTTGAAAGGGAGAAATCAAAAAAATCATTCCGGAATCGAGAAAAAATACTGCGTCGATAGGGATACGCCGCGTATCGCGGATGCACTCCAAAATCGATATAGCAACACGCTGCCATGGCAACTTGGACTCAAGGCAGAGCAAGAAATATGGCCTGTAGAAACAGTAGTACGACTCCCACGTATCGGGATTTCGAACCGCGATTAGATTCGAAACAGGTTTCGCAATAAGAGAACGGAACTGACTTGATTTTAATAGTTCTGTTTCAATCATGCTGGAATTCAGAACAGATTTAACTTCTCCAGCCGCTGCAACACCTTCTATCAGGTAGACTCCTGCTTCGTTCACATCATTGCGAAACGGCTGGTTTCTTGTATTCACAACCACGTCCAATTGGCGCGAAACTCGGTGATTGTCATAGCCATCCAGCGATACAACCTCACCGGTGCCAACCGTAAGGCTGCTTGGAGTATGATCATTCAAAAAGCTCCGGAACGCGTCTTCAAGATGGTCGCCGCGATTACCAGATTGGCTGAACTTTCTGCGAGCCGCATTCAGTTGGTCGGTCAACAGCCGTTGCTGTTCGTTCAGGATATCGACTACGTTCAATCGGAACTCCGTTATGTCGGAAACGTGAACACCGCGCCTTCCTTGATCCCCTCGGGCCAGCGCGTTGTGACCGTCTTCAGCCGGGTGTAGAAGCGCACGCCTTCCGGCCCGTAGATCGAATGGTCGCCGAACAGCGAGCGCTTCCAGCCGCCGAACGAATGATAGGCCACCGGCACCGGGATCGGCACGTTCACGCCGACCATGCCGATCTCCACGCGGTCGCAGAAATCGCGCGCGGTGTCGCCGTCGCGCGTGAAGATCGCCGTGCCGTTGCCGAATTCGTGCGCGTCGATCATGTCGACCGCTTCGTCATAGCTCTTCGCCCGCACCACCGACAGCACCGGCCCGAAGATCTCCTCGCGATAGATCGTCATGTCGGTGGTGACGCGGTCGAACAGCGTGCCGCCGACGAAATAGCCGTTCTCGTAGCCTTGCAGCGAGAACCCGCGCCCGTCGACGACAAGCTCCGCGCCCTCCTCGACACCCTTGTCGATATAGCCGAGCACGCGCTCCTGCGCCTGCTTGGTCACCAGCGGGCCCATATCGGCGTCGGGGTCGGTATACGGGCCGATCTTCAGGCTCTCGATGCGCGGCTTGAGCCTGGAGACGAGCGCATCGGCGGTCTTCTCGCCCACCGGCACGGCGACCGAGATCGCCATGCAACGCTCGCCGGCGGAGCCGTAGCCGGCGCCCATCAGCGCGTCGGCCGCCTTGTCCATGTCGGCGTCGGGCATCACCACCATGTGGTTCTTGGCCCCGCCCAGCGCCTGCACGCGCTTTCCGGCCTGGGTGCCGCGCGTATAGACGTAATGGGCGATCGGCGTCGAGCCGACGAAGGACACCGCCTTGATGTCCCGATGATCGAGAATGGCGTCGACGACCTCCTTGTCGCCATGCACGACATTGAGCACGCCATCGGGAAAGCCGGCCTGCTTGAACAGCTCGTAAACCAGCATCGGCGCTGAGGGGTCGCGCTCGGAGGGCTTGAGGATGAAGCAGTTCCCACAGGCCACCGCGATCGGATACATCCACAGCGGCACCATGGCCGGGAAGTTGAACGGCGTGATCCCGGCGACCACGCCCAGCGGCTGCCGGTCGGCATAGGAGTCGATGCCCGGCCCGACATTGCGCGAGAACTCGCCCTTGAGCAGTTGCGGGATGCCGCAGGCGAAATCGACCACCTCGATGCCCCGGCTCACCTCGCCCAGCGCATCGGCATGGGTCTTGCCGTGCTCGCGCGAGATGGCGCGCGCGATGTCCTCGGCGTTCTCGTCGAGCAGCTGCTTGAACCGGAACATGTGCTTGGCGCGCTTGAGCGGCGGGGTTTGGCCCCATTCGACGCTGGCCGCCTTGGCGGCGGCGACGGCCGCGTTCAGCTCATCGACGGTGGACAGCGGCAATTCGGCGACCGGCTCGCCCGTGGCCGGGTTGAACACGGGCTGGCGCCGGCCGGACGCCGACGGCTGCAACGCCCCGCCGATCGCATTGCTGATGACATCGGTCGCTGCGCTCATGGGATCCCCGCTCGATAGGCAAATTTCTTGACTAACTGGTCAAAATTGGACGCTATGGGAGCGACTGACCACGGTCAAGATGGTATTTGTCTCGACCGGAAAGCTCAAGGCAGAGGCGGGGACAGCACGTGGCAGCGGGCGCGGCGCAGGCGAGAAGCGGCAGTCGAAGCCGGATCCAGACCGAGAACCGCGCCCTGATCACGCAGGCCGCGCTCGACGTGTTCTCAACCGACGGCTATCGCGGCGCCACGGTCGACCGCATCGCCGAACGCGCCGGCATGTCCAAGACCAACCTGCTTTATTATTACCCGTCCAAGGAAGACATCTACCGCACGGTGATCGAGCAGACCGTGGAGGACTGGCTGCGGCCCTTTGCCCAGATCGACCCGGACGGCGAGCCGATCGAGGAATTGCGACGCTACATCACCGTCAAACTCAAGATGTCGGAGACCAGCCCCGAGGCCTCGCGCCTGTTCGCCAACGAGATCCAGCGCGGCGCCCCGCTCGTCATGGAGTTCCTGACCACGCGGCTGAAGGCGCTGGTCGACGAAAAGGCCGCCGTGATCGGCACCTGGATCGACCAGGGCCGCCTCGCCCCCGTCGATCCCTATCACCTGATCTTCGCCATCTGGGCAACGACGCAGCATTACGCCGATTTCGAGGCGCAGATCGGCGCGCTGCTGGGCAGCCAGGCCAAGGGGCCGGGCTTCAGCGAGCAGGCCTCGCACGCCGTGCTTTCGATCCTGCTGAACGGGATCCGGCCGCGATAGCTGGCAAGCGCCCCGCCTCCCCCTTGAGGGGAGGCACGCGAAACCGAGCTTGCGATGGTTGAGCGGGTGGGGATGACAGCCAAACGCTGCAGCTTGCATATACCCCCACTCGGCTCTGCCTCGCTTCTCTCGGCACTCGCCGACCTCCCCTCAAGGGGGAGGTGTCAACGCCTCAGAAAAACGCCTGCAGGCCCGTCTGCGCGCGGCCCAGGATCAGCGCGTGCACGTCGTGCGTGCCCTCATAGGTGTTCACGGTCTCCAGGTTCGCCATGTGCCGGAACACATGGAACTCCTCGGAAATGCCGTTGCCGCCATGCATGTCGCGCGCGGCGCGGGCGACATCGAGCGCCTTGCCGCAATTGTTGCGCTTGACAAGCGAAATCATCTCGGGCGCCGCCTCGCCCTCGTCCATCAGCCGGCCGACGCGCAGCGAGCCCTGCAGACCCAGCGCGATTTCCGTGAGCATGTCCGCCAGTTTCTTCTGGAAAAGCTGTGTCTGCGCCAGCGGCTTGCCGAACTGCTTGCGGTCGAGCCCATACTGGCGCGCGGCGTGCCAGCAGAACTCGGCCGCGCCCATCACGCCCCAGGAGATGCCGTAGCGCGCCCGGTTCAGGCAGCCGAACGGGCCCTTCAGCCCCTCCACATGCGGCAGCAGCGAATCCTCGCCCACTTCGACGCCGTCCATGACGATCTCGCCGGTGACCGAGGCGCGCAGGGAGAGCTTGCCCTCGATCTTGGGCGCGCTCAGCCCCTTCATCCCCTTGTCCAGCACGAAGCCCTTGATCTTGCCGTCATGGGCCTCCGACTTCGCCCACACCACGAAAACATCGGCGATCGGCGAGTTGGAGATCCACATCTTGGTGCCCGACAGCACATAGCCGCCATCGGTCTTCTTCGCGACGGTCTTCATGCCCCCCGGATCGGAGCCGGCGTCGGGCTCGGTCAGCCCGAAGCAGCCGATCCATTCGCCCGAGGCCAGTTTCGGCAGGTATTTTTCCCGCTGTTCCTCGGTGCCATAGGCATGGATCGGATACATGACCAGCGAGGACTGCACGCTCATCATCGAGCGGTAGCCCGAATCGACGCGCTCGACCTCGCGCGCGACGAGGCCGTAGGAGACATAGCCGGCGCCGACCCCGCCATACGCTTCCGGGATCGTCACGCCCAGAAGGCCCATCTCGCCCATCTCGGCGAAGATCGCAGGGTCGGTCCGCTCGTCGCGATAGGCCTCCATGACGCGCGGCGCCAGCCGGTCCTGGGCATAGGCGCGCGCCGCATCGCGGATCATCCGCTCGTCGTCGGCAAGCTGGTCCTCGAGCCGGAACGGGTCTTCCCAATCGAAGGTGGAAAGGTCAGGCTTTGCGCTTTTCAACATGGTTTCGGGTCCCGTCCAGAGATATTTTAGGCGTGAAATAACACGTCCATCCCCGGTGGCAAGCCGCCCCCGGACCCTAAACCGATTGAAGCGCCTTACACATATCGATTGACCAGGTTTTCCAGGATCTCCTGGCGGCCCGAGCGCGGCGCCGGATTGACACCGGCGCGCCGGACATGGTCCGCGATCTCCTCCAGCGACCACTCGCCGGCCAGCAGCTTGCTGCCCTTTTCGCTCTCCCAGCCCGCATAGCGTTCCGCCCGAAGGCGCTCGAGCTCGCCGTCCTCGAGCATCGCCGCGGCCGCCTTGAGCCCGCGCGCACACACATCCATGGCGCCGACATGGGCGGCGACCAGATCCTGGGGATCGAGCGACTGCCGCCGCAGCTTGGCATCGAAATTGGTGCCGCCGGTGGAAAACCCGCCGGCCTTGAGGATCTCGTAATAGGCCAGCGCCACCTCGGCCGCATTGTTGGGGAACTGGTCGGTGTCCCAGCCCGACTGGTAGTCGTTGCGGTTCATGTCGATCGACCCGAAGATGCCGAGCGCCGTGGCGAGCGCGATCTCGTGCTCGAAGGAATGACCGGCCAGGATCGAGTGGCCCTGCTCGATATTCAACCTGATCTCGTCTTCGAGCCCGTGCCGCTTGAGGAAGCCATAGACCGTGGCGACGTCATAGTCGTACTGGTGCTTGGTCGGCTCCTGCGGCTTGGGCTCGATCAGGATGGTGCCGTCGAAACCGATCTTGTGCTTGTATTCGACCACCAGGTTCATGAACCGGCCGAGTTGCGCGTCCTCGCGGCCGATATCGGTGTTCAGCAGCGTCTCGTAGCCCTCGCGCCCGCCCCACAGCACATAGTTGGCACCGCCCAGCCTGTGCGTGGCGTCCATGCACGTCTTCACCGTCGCCGCCGCGAACGCGAAGACGTCCGGATCGGGATTGCTCGCGGCGCCGGCCATGTAGCGGCGGTTGGTGAACAGGTTCGCCGTGCCCCACAGGAGCTTCGTGCCGACCTTCTCCATCCTGGCGCCGATATGGTCGACCATTTCGTCAAGTTTCGCAGTGTTCTCGGCGAAGTCGGCGCCCTCGGGCCGGATGTCGGCGTCGTGGAAGCAGAAGAAGGGCTGGCCGAGGATCGAAAACATCTCGAAGGCAACGTCCGCCTTCATTTTGGCATGGTCCATGGTGTCGCCGAACCAGGGCCGCTCGAAGGTCTGCCCGCCGAACGGGTCGCCACCCGGCCAGGCAAAGGAGTGCCACCAGGCCACAGCAAAGCGCAGATGGTCCTCGAGCCGCTTGCCCATCACGACCGCGTCGGGATCGTAGTGGCGAAAGGCGAGCGGGTTGTCGCTGTCCGGCCCTTCATATCTGATCGGCTCGATGCCGGCGAAGAAATCGGTCATCACAACGTCCTCGTGTGCTGATAGGCGGTCTTGAAGTGCGTGTGTGCCTCGGTGAACGCGTCGGTGAGCGCCCGGTCGGGCTCGAAGGTCGCATCGATCGGCGGCTGCGTCAGCCCGTCTACGCCGAGATCGCCCGCCGCCATCATGGCAAGCCGCGCCGCCCCGAAGGCCGCGCCGAAATCGCCCGCTGCCGGCCGGTCGATGGCGACGTCGAGCGCCGTCGCCAGCGCCTTGAGCCAGTAGTCGGATTTCGACCCGCCCCCGACCGCGATCAGCCGGTCGAACCGCGTGCCGGTCGCCGCCAGCGCGTCGCGGCAGTCGCGCACGGCGTGCACGACGCCTTCCAGCACCGCGCGGGCGACAGCGCGTCGATCGGTGGCGTGCTCGAGACCGACCAGCGCGCCGCGCACGCTTGCATCGTTGTGCGGGGTGCGCTCGCCGCCCAGATAGGGCAGGAACAGCGTCCGGCCGGGCGCCTGAAGATCGCCCAGCGCGGCGGTCAGTTCGGCCGGTTCGGCGCCCACGAGCCCTGCATACCAGTTCAGCGCATCGGTCGCCGCAAGGATCACGCCCATCTGGTGCCAGGTGCGCGGCAGCGCGTGGCAGAAGGTGTGCACCGCCGTCTCGGGGGCCGGCGCATAGGCGTCGCAGGCGGCGAACAGCACGCCCGACGTGCCCAGCGACACGAAGGCCTCGCCGGGCCCGGTCACGCCGACACCGACGGCCGAAGCGGCATTGTCGCCCCCGCCCCCGGCGACGACAACGCCGTCCGCAAGGCCCCAGCGCGCGGCGATCTCGGCGCGCAGCGTGCCGGACACCGCGCTGCCCTCGACCAGACCCGGCATGTGATCGCGGCCGAGACCGGTCCCGGCGAGCAGCGTGTCCGACCAGGCGCGCGCGCCGGTATCGAGCCAGCTCGTGCCCGCCGCGTCGGACATCTCGCTGACGTGTTCGCCGGTCAGCCACAGCCGCAGGAAATCCTTGGGCAGCAGCACCCTGGCGATGCGTTCGAAAATCGCCGGCTCGTTGTCCCGGACCCAGGCGATCTTCGGCGCGGTGAAGCCGGCAAAGACGATATTGCCCGATATCGCCCGGAAAGCCGGATCGGCATCGAGCGCGGCCGCCTGCTGGTGGCTGCGCGTGTCGTTCCACAGGATACATGGGCGCAGCACCGCCTCGGATGCATCGAGCAGCGTTGCGCCATGCATCTGCCCGGAAAGGCCGATCGCCTTGACGTCACCAAGGGGGTGTTCGGCGGCCAGCGCGTCGAGCACGGTTTCGGCGGCGGCGAGCCAGTCGGCCGGGCTCTGCTCGGACCAGCCCGGATGCGGGCGCGAGACGTTCAGCGGCGCACCGGCTTCGGCGACGATCCGCTGACCCGCATCGACGAGAACGCCCTTGACGCCGGAGGTGCCCAGATCGAGCCCGATATACATGGCTCAGGCGGCCAGTTGCGGCTGCTTGCCCAGGATGATCATCCCCAGAAGATCGTCCTCGGTGACCTCGTTGACATTGACGGTGCCCACGAGCTGGCCGTTCTTCATCACCGACGCCCGGTCGCACATCGCCTTGACCTGGTGGATGTCGTGGTCGATCAGGAAGATGCCGATGCCCTGCTTCTTGAGCTCCTCGATCAGTTCAGCGACCATGCGCGTCTCCTCCACGCCCAGCGCGGCGGTCGGCTCGTCCATGATCAGGATCCTGGCGTTGAAATAGACCGCTCGGGCAATCGCGACCGACTGGCGCTGGCCGCCCGAAAGCGCACTGACCGGCGCCGAGAACCGCACGAAGTTCGGGTTCAGCCGGTTCATGATCTTGCGCGTTTCCGCTTCCATCTTCGCATCGTCGACAAAGCCCAGCGGCGTCGTCAGCTCGCGCCCCAGGAACAGGTTGGAAGCGGCGTCCAGATTGTCCGCCAGCGCGAGCGTCTGGTAGATCGTCTCGATATTGTAGTCGCGCGCATCGCGCGGATTGTTGATGTGGGCGGGCTTGCCGTTGATGATGATCTCGCCGCCATCGCGCTGAATGGCGCCCGACAGCATCTTCATCAGCACCGATTTGCCCGCGCCATTGTGGCCCAGAATGCCCACCACTTCGCCGGCATGCAGGTCGACCGTGACGTGATCGACCGCCTTGATGCCGCCGAACGACTTGTGCATGTCGCGCATCTCCACGAGCGGCGTGCCGCGTGCCGTCATCACCGGCCTCCCGTGCGCTGGCGATAGATGATGTCGATCAGCACCGCGGCGACAAGAACCGAGCCGACGACGATGTTCTGGAACGGGGCGTCGACGCCGACCATGGCCATGCCCGACTGCAGCGACTGCATGATCAGCGCGCCCAGGATTGCACCATAGACCGTGCCGACCCCGCCCGACAGCGCCGTGCCGCCGATCACCGCGGCGGCGATGACGCGCAACTCGTCCAGCGTGCCGATGTCGTTCGAGTGGAACGACAGCCGCGCCGAGGCGACGACCGCGCTGACCGCGCACAGAACGCCCATTATGGCGAACACCTTGACGGTCAGCATGCGCGTATTGATGCCCGACAGTTCGGCCGCGTCCGGGTTGCCGCCGGCGGCGAAGATGTAGCGCCCCAGCCGGGTGCGGTTGGCAACGACCGTCATGACGACCGCGACCGCGATTAGCACGAGCACCGAGATCGGCAGGCCGTAGCCGGCCGAAAAGCCCTCGGGCATGACTTCGCCGCGCGCCTCGAACATCTGCGCAAGACGGCGCTCGGGAATGTCATAGGCATTGAGGATGGCGATGAAGCCCAGGATCGAGGCTGCGATGATCGCGCCCATCACGCCCTCGGCCCACAGCGGCTTGACGGGAAAGTCATGGGCGATCTTGTTGCGCCGCGACTGCCATAGCGCGGCCAGCGCCGCCGCGACCGCAAGCGCCCCGAAGACCCAGCTCGCGGCTTCCCCCAGCGTGCCGCCAATGCCGCCGAACAAAAGGAAGTTCTCGTCGAGCGGGCCGATCGTCTGTCCGTTGGTCAGATACCAGGCGACATTGCGCCAGACCAGCAGCCCGCCCAGCGTGACGATGAAGGCCGGGATCGTCAGATAGCCGATCAGCCAGCCGTGAAAGGCCCCGATGACCAGGCCGGTCAGCACGCCGACGCCGATGGCGATCGGCGCGGTCGCCGGATGGTTGAGGCCAAGCCCCAGCCAGTCGGGGGTGACCACCGTCTGCGTCATCGCCATCATCGCCGAACACGTGGCCAGCAGCGAGCCGACCGACAGGTCGATATGCCGGGTGACGATGACGAAGACCATGCCGGTCGCCATGATCGCCACCGAGACGGTCTGGATGGTCAGGTTGAAGATGTTGCGCGGCGTCAGGAACCGGCCGTCGGTCAGAAAGTGGAACACCAGGCAAAGGGCGATGAACGCACCGATCATGCCGACAAGGCGGGTGTCGATCTCGAGCGTTCTGACAAGACCCTTCACACCGGGCGCGGAGCCGGACATGGCTGGCGTGTCGACCACGGCGTGTCTCCCGAAAGAGGTTGGCCGCCCTCCGCGCGGAGGGCGGTCGGTTTCGGTTCAGTCGAGCCGGATCGATCCGGTCAGTTGCACGGTGCCGGGCCGTCCTCGACGCCCTGGCACAGCGTCTCCTGGTCGATCCAGCCGGCATCGACGACGACTTCCAGGTTCTCCTGGGTGATCGGCACCGGCTCGAGGAACTCGGCCCACAGCGTCGTGCCGGCCGGCGAGGTCCACTGCTCGGCGCCCTCGATCTCGCTCATCGCGGTGCCGCCGGCCAGTTCGATGGCGATTTCGCCGGCCCGGTTGCCCAGATCGCGCGCGTCCTTCCACACCGAGACGGTCTGCGTGCCTTGCGCGACACGGTTGAGCGCGGCATGGTCGCCATCCTGGCCGGAGACGGGAATGCCCTCCATGCCCTGCGCCGTCAGCGCGGCGACGACGCCGCCGGCCGTTCCGTCATTGGAGGCGACCACCGCGTCGACATCGTTGTCCTGGGCGGTCAGGATCTGCTCCATGTTGCGCTGCGCGTTGGCCGGCAGCCAGCCGTCCGTGTAGGCCTCGCCGACAATGGTGATGTCGCCGGCGTCGATGGCGTCCTGCAACACTTCCTGCTGCCCGCCGCGCAGGAAGTCGGCGTTCGGGTCGGTGGGCGAGCCCTTGATCATGACATAGTTGCCTTCGGGCTGCGCCTCGAGCACGGCGCGGGCCTGCATGCGGCCGACCTCGACATTGTCGAAGGTCAGGTAGAAGGCGCGCGGATCCTCGATCAGCCGGTCATAGGCGATCACCGGAATGCCCTCGTTCGCCGCCGCCTCGACGGCCGGAATGATCGCCTGCGTATCCTGGGCGAGCAGCACGAGCACGTCGGCGCCCTGCGCGATCAGGCTCTCGACATCGGAAAGCTGCTTGGCCGACGACGACTGCGCGTCGGTGGAGATGTATTCGGCGCCGCCCTCTTCGAGCGCGGCCCTCATCGCCGCCTCGTCGGTCTTCCAGCGCTCTTCCTGAAAATTGGACCAGCTCACGCCGACGGTGATGTCCTGGGCGATGGCGGTTGACGACAGGCCCACGGCCATGGCCGCCGCAAGCACGATTGCACTGCGCATGATGATTCCTCCCGGGTTCCAGCGCCCTCCTGCGGGCGCGACGGCCTCAACGCCGCTGGAGCGGACAATGCCACATTAAATTCATTTGTCAAAATTAATTTGACCTCTTTTCGGAGTTGGGATTAGATTTCTGGCAGGGAGCATCGCCGACACGTTCGCAATTGCAGCATCGCCGTTGCCGTGGCGCGGCATTTTTGTCGGCGACTGAAGAAAATGCGGATTCAGGCGGAAGCCATCGCGATCGACACGCTGGAGCAGCCCAATGGCTGCGGGCCGCTGACGCCGCCGCTTTCGAGCTCGGTCAAGCCGCTGCGCCAGCAGGTGTTCGAGGCGATCCGCGCCGCCGGCTCCATCGCCCGTGTCGATGTCGCCCGGACGGTGGGCATCAGCCCGGGCTCGGTGACGGCCCTGACGTCCGAACTCATCGATGCCGGCCTGATCGGCGAGAGCGGCGCCTCCCAGCGCGAGACCGAAGCCGCTCGCGGCCGTCCGCCGGTGGCCCTGCGCGTCCGGCCCGAAGCGCGCTTTGTCGCCGGCATCAAGCTGTCCTCGCCGACCCATTCGGCGGTGATCGTCGACTTTGCCGGCAACAGGCTCAGCCAGGCCAGCGCGCCACGTGCCTTCGCCCGGCACTCGAGCGCCGACACGATCGCCGAAGCCGTGCGCATGCTCGATTCGGCGCTCGAAAAGAGCGGCCTCGACCGCGCCGATCTGGCCGCGGTGGGGCTGGGCATACCCGGCTTCGTCGACACCGGGACGGGCCGGGTATCCTGGTCGCCGATCATGGCCGACCGCGAGGTTCCGCTTCAGGCCATGGTCGCCGAACGGCTGGGCCTGAATGTCTGCATCGACAACGACGCCAACCTTTTGACGATGGCCGAATTGTGGTTCGGCGCCGGCCGGGCGCTCGCCGATTTCGCCGTGGTGACGATCGAACACGGCGTGGGCATGGGCCTTGTCGTCAATCACGAAATCTACCGCGGCGGTGGCGGCATGGGCATGGAACTGGGCCACACCAAGGTGCATCTCGATGGCGCCCTGTGCCGCTGCGGCCAGCGCGGCTGCCTCGAAGCCTATGTCGCCGACTACGCGCTCGTGCGCGAAGCATCGACCGCGCTCAACTGGCCCGACGGCACGCGCGAGCCCCACATCGTGCTCGAAAGCCTGTTCAGCCAGGCCAAGGCCGGCAATGCCGCCGCCCGTTCCATCTTCCACCGTGCCGGCCGCTACCTGGCGCTCGGCATCGCCAATGTGGTGACCATGTTCGACCCCGGGCTGATCATCCTGTCGGGCGCGCGCATGCGCTACGACTATCTTTACGCGCGCGAGGTGATGACCGAGATCGCCAGCCTTTCGTCGGCGGCGCACCGGGCCGGACCGAGGGTGGAAACCCATGCCTGGGGCGACATGGTCTGGGCCCAGGGCGCCGCCGCCCTCGCCCTTGCCGCGGTGACCGACGCAACGCTCGGCGCCCAGGGCACGGGCCGGTGAGAGCGCGCCCCGCCGCCCTCGTCCTGGCGCTGGCCGGCCCGGCCATGGCCGGCGAGCCGACCCATCACCCGGCCTTTGTCGACCGCTCCGCCGACCTGCCGGTCGCCCATGTCTATGGCGGTGGCTGGGAGCATTTCGTCGGCGGCGGCGTCGCGGTCTTCGACTGCAACGCCGACGGGCTGGCCGATGCCTATGTCGCCGGCGGGGAAAATCCCGCGCGGCTTCTCGTCAACGCAACCGAAGGACCCGGCGCGCCGATCCGTTTCGTACCGGGCGATGGCGCGCCCGACCTGACCGGCGTCGCCGGCGCCTATCCGCTCGACATCGACGGCGACGGGCATATGGACCTCGTCGTGCTGCGTGTCGGACCGAACGTGCTGCTGCGCGGCGGGCCCGGCTGCACCTTCACCGACGCGAGCGATGCGTGGAGCTTCAGCGCGGGCGATCACTGGTCGACATCGTTCTCGGCGACCTGGGAGGACGGCGCCGCCTGGCCGACGCTCGCCATCGGCAATTATGTCGATCGCGCCGATCCGGACGGCCCGTTCGAGGCGTGCGACACCAATGAACTGCACCGCCCGGCCAGCCGCCGCTTCGCCCCGCCCATCGTGCTTGAACCGGGGTTCTGCGCGCTGTCCATGCTGATCTCGGACGAACGGCGTCTTGGCGAGCGTTACCTGCGCATTTCCAATGACCGTCACTATTACGTGCGCGGCGGCGCCGAGCAGAAACTCGATCTGGGCACGCTGACATTCCTCGATGAAGACGACGGCTGGCCCGAGGTGTCGCTGTGGGGCATGGGCATCGCCGCGCGCGACATCACCGGTGACGGCCGCGCCGAGGTCATGTCGACCTCCATGGGCGATCAGCTTCTGCAGATCGCCACCCGCGACGGCTATCGGGCCGCGCCCTTTTCCAAGGGCACCTATGCGCAACGGCCCTTCATCGGCGATGACGGCCGGCCATCGACCGGCTGGCACGCCCAGTTCGGCGATGTCGACAATGACGGCCGGGACGATCTGTTCATCGCCAAGGGCAATGTCGACCAGATGCCGTCCAACGCAATCCACGACCCCAACAATCTGTTGATGCAGCAAGCGGACGGCACCTTCGTCGAAACCGCCCATCTGGCCGGGGTCGCCACGACAGAGCGCGCCCGCGGCGCCGCGCTCGCCGATCTGAACGCCGACGGCAAGCTCGATCTGATCGTGGTCAACCGCCGCGCGCCGCTGGAGGTCTATCAGAACGCAACGCCGGTCACCGGCAACTGGATGACCGTCGCTGTGCGCCAGGAAGGCAGCAATATCAACGCGGTCGGCGCGTTCATTGAATCAAGGACAAAGGACCGGCTGGCAACCCGCGAGATCACCGTCGGCGGCGGCCATGCCGGCGGCACGGCTCTGCCCGAGCATTTCGGCCTCGGCGACGCCGAGACGGCCCAGGTGCGGGTGATCTGGCCCGACGGGGCGATTTCGCCATGGCAGACCCTGGCCGCCAACCGCGCCTGGGTCATCGAACGCGATTGAGGCGCAGAGGCTGCGTATCGGCATCATCGGGTGGATATTGCTGCCGGTCGTGAAAGATCGCGGTGACGACGGGCCGACCTGCAAAGCTCAACGGAGGCCAATTCGCTTCATGACCGCCGCAAGGGGATTTCGTCGTTCCGGATTCGCGTCGGCATTGGCAAGCGAACGGCGTATCTTGCGATCGGCCCAGTCGAGGTAATCCTGATCTCCCGCCGCGGGGCGCGGCTCGGTCAGTTCCCGAAGTCGGGCTTTTCGTCCGTCTGGCTCACAATCGTATTCCAGCGCGTCCGCAGCCGATCGCAAACAGCCTAACGCTCTACCTCGAGCCCGCTCGGCACGGTGTCGGGAATGCCCAGGCGTCCCTTGGCGGCGGCCTCGTCGGTCAGCGTGTTCAGGAAGGCGACGAGCGCGGCGATGTCGTCGTCGACGAGCGCGACGGGCGCGATCTGCACCGCCCCGGCAATCGCCGACACTTCGCCCGTATCGTTGAGAACCGCGTAATCGTCCGCACCGTCGAGCACCGGCAGCACGGCCTGCGAAGCGTCATAGCCCGCAAGGCCCGCCTTCGGGTCGGCATGGTCGCGCACAAAGGCCGACAGCTCGCGATAGGCACCCGCATGTCCGTAGGGCGCGCTCAGCGCCACGTTGCGCAGCGACGGCGTGCGGAATCTGTAGGCGTCGGCCGGATCGCCCGTCACCCGCATGCGGCCGACATCGCGGGCATGGCTTTCGAACCGTTCGGCCTTTCCGGGTCCGATCTGCGGCTGGCCCATGGCGTGGAAACCGTGATCGGTCAGGAACGGCCCCGAATGGCAGTCCGCGCAACCCGCTTCGCCATAGAACAGCTTCATGCCGCGCGCCGCCACCCCGTCCAGTTCCGCTTCGCCGCGCAAGACCGCATCGAAGAGGCTGTCGTCGGATCGCCATTCGAAGGCGATGAAGGCCGCGATCGCGTTGGAGATGTCGGTAAAGCGCACTGGCGCGCCCTCGGCGACGTGCGGATAGACCGCCTCGAACTGCGCCCGATATTCGTCGATTGCCGCCACGCGCCTGGCGATCAGGTCCCATGCGCCGCCCTCGCCGGTGATCAGCCCCTGGCGCACGGCCCTGGAGATTTCGTTCTCGCCGTAATGGCCGGCCATCTCGTCCTGAGAGAGCACCGGGAACATGGTCTGCGCCGAAAGCACGTTGGCAAAGCCTTCGACCATTTCGTCTTCCATCGGCGTGCGCAGGCCGGAGGGCCGGTCGGGGTCGGCCTCGATCCGCCCGTCATGGAACATCACCGTGAACTCGCGCGCGCCGAGATTGAACAGGGCCGGCGCGTTGCGCGCAATGCGCTGTTCGGGCGGATTGTCGGGGTCGACGCGCCGGTCCGGGCCGAGCCCGATCCCGCCCTCGCCGAGCGACAGCGACACCCCGTCCGAGGTGCCAAAGCGCGGATGATGGCAGCTTGCGCAGGAAATGTTGCGGTTGCCCGAAAGGATCGGGTCCCAGAACAGGAGTCGGCCGAGCTCGGCTTCGGCCCTGTCTACCGGAGCGTAAAGGGCGTCGGTGACCGGCGCGGGCAGACCCGTGGCCTGCGCCCCGGCGGCACCGGCCACCGCCAACCACAGAGCAAATGCGACCCGCCGCATAGCTGGCTCCTTTCCGATCCGGCCAGACTACACCATCGCAGCCGCCACGTCCTCCCCGCTTTCCGAAGGGGCACGGCCGGCGGTTGACTATGACAGGGGATCGGTGGAGGAGATCAGGCACCCAACTTCCGCCCAAAGACGGCTCACGCCATGAACACCTATGCCAACACGCCCTATGACGCGCTCGAGACCGGCATGCAGGCCTCGGCCAGGCGCCTGTGCCGGGCCGAGGATTTCCTCGTCTACGCGTCCTCCTCGGGAAACCACAATCCGGTGCACCTGCCAAGGGCCGACCATGACGGCGATGGCGCCCCGGACGAGCCGATCGCGCCATCGATGTGGGTCGCCTCGCTGATCTCGACCGTGCTCGGCAACCAGCTTCCCGGACCCGGCACGCTCTATCTCTCCCAGAATCTCGAATTCCGCGGGCGCGCCCATGCCGGCGACGAACTGACCACCACCGTCACGCTCACCGAAAAGCGCCCCGATCGCGTCGCCGTCTTCGACACGGTCATCGAAAAGGCCGACGGCACCCGCATCGTCGAAGGGGTCGCCACGGTCATCGCACCGGCGACGGCGATGCGCTTTGCCGCCGGCGACCTGCCGGGCCTGACCGTACAGCGTCACGTCCACTTCGACCGGCTTCTCGAACTGGCCGAGCCGCTGCCTGCCCTGCCGACGGCCGTCGTTGCTCCCGACGATCCCAATTCGCTCGGCGGCGCCCTGCTCGCTCACCGCCATACGCTGATCGAGCCGATCCTGATCGGCGACAAGGCGCGCATCGGGGCGGCGGCCGACAAGATCGGCGCCGACCTGACGGGCCATGAGCTGATCGACGAGCCCGACGAGGCGATGGCCGCCATGCGCGCCGTCGCGCTCGTCAACGAAGGCAGGGCCGGCGCCGTCATGAAGGGCCATCTTCATACCGACGACCTGCTCCGCGCGGTGGTGAAATCCGATGGCGGGCTGCGCACGCGCCGGCGGCTGTCCCATGTCTTCGTCATGGACGTGCCGGGCCTCGACCACCTGCTGATGATCACCGATGCGGCGATAAACATCGCGCCGAACCTCGACGAGAAGATCGACATCATCCAGAACGCGATCGATCTCGCCCGCGCGCTCGGCGTCGAGGTGCCCAAGGTCGCCGTCCTGTCGGCGGTCGAGACGGTCAACCCCAAGCTTCCCTCGACCATCGAGGCCGCCGCGCTCGCCAAGATGGCCGACAGGGGCCAGATCCGCGGCGGCGTGGTCGACGGCCCGCTCGCCATGGACAATGCAGTCGACGAGCAAGCGGCGAAGACCAAGGGCATCCGCTCGCTGGTCGCCGGCCATGCCGACATTTTGATGGCACCGAACCTTGAATCGGCCAACATGATCGCCAAGCAACTGACCTTCCTGGCCCATGCCGAGGCGGGCGGGCTGGTGCTCGGCGCCAAGTGCCCGGTGATCCTGTCCTCGCGCGCCGATGACGACAAGGCGCGCCTTGCCTCCTGCGCGGTGGCGGCGCTGTTTCACACATGGCAGCACCAGCAGGCGGCGGGCCGCTGACCGATGGCCCGTGTGATCCTCACGCTCAATGCCGGCTCGTCCTCGATCAAGTTCGCCATCTATCGCAATCCCGCCGCGCCGGAACCGGTCGCGCGCGGCCAGGTCGAAAGCATCGCGCCGGGCCGGCAGGCACGGCTGACGGTGGACAGGGACGGCGAGGACCTGACAACCGACATCGAGGCCGACGACCATGCCGGCGCGCTCGCCGCGATCCTGGACAATGCCGACGATCTGCTCGACGGCGCCGCCGTTGCCGGCATCGGCCACCGCATCGTCCATGGCGGTACCGGCTTCACCGAACCGGCGCGGCTCGACCCCGACACCATCGCCGCGCTGCGCGCGCTCGAACCGCTCGCCCCGCTGCACCAGCCACACAATCTGGCCTGCGTCGAAGCGGCGATCGCCGCCTTCCCGGCTGCGGTGCAGATCGGCTGCTTCGACACCGCCTTTCACCGCACCCATCCCTTCGTCAACGACACCTTCGCCCTGCCCCGGCAGTGGTATGACAGGGGCGTTCGCCGCTACGGCTTCCACGGCCTGTCCTACCAGTACATCGCCGCCGAGATCGCACGCACCGAGCCGGCTCTCGCGCAAGGCCGGCTGGTGATCGCCCATCTGGGCAATGGCGCCTCCATGTGCGCGGTCCGGGACGGGCGCAGCGTCGGCTCGACCATGGGCTTCACCGCGCTCGACGGCCTGCCCATGGGCACGCGCTGCGGCCAGATCGACCCGGGCGTGCTGCTGTACATGATGCAGCAGGAGGGGATGGACGCGGACGCCATATCCGATCTCCTCTACCGGCAGAGCGGGCTCAAGGGCATGTCCGGCATCAGCCACGACATGCGCACGCTGGAGGCAAGCGACGACCCGCGCGCCATCGAGGCGATCGACTATTTCGTCTTCCGCATACGGCGCGAACTGGGCGCCATGACCGCCGTGCTCGGCGGGCTCGACGCGCTGGTCTTCACCGGCGGCATCGGCGAGAATTCGGTGCTGATCCGCCGCAAGGTCTGCGCCGGCATGGACTGGCTCGGCCTTTCCGTCGACGCGGTCGCAAACGGCGACAACGCCCGCGACATCGGCACCGGCCGCGTGCGCGTGCTGGTCATGCCGACCGACGAGGAAGCGGTGATGGCGGGCGCCGTCGGCCAGGCGCTCAACGGATAGAGCGGTACCACTCGACGATCGCGCGGCGCTCGTCGTCCTCCATCCACGACACGTTCGCCGGCGGCATGGCATGGGTAAGGCCCGACTGGATGTAGATGTCGTGGGCATGGGCGGCGATCTGCGCATGGGTTTCCAGCCGCACCCCGTTGGGCGGAAAGACGACACCGTCCCAGAACGGCTCTCTGGCATGGCACATGGCGCAGCGCCCCTGCACGATCGAGGCGACCTGGTCGAACCCTTCGGACGCCATGATGCGCGCCTGACGGGGCGTTGCCCTGGCGTTCTCGGGGTTCTCCGGATCGTTCGAAAACAGCGGCCAGGTGGAGATCGCCATGATCACGATGAACAGGATCGCGGTCGCCAGCCACGTCCAGGTCGGGTTGCCGGCGCGCGCGTGGCGCGTGTTGAAATAGTGCCGGATCGTCACGCCCATCAGGAATACCAGCGCCGCGATCAGCCAGTTGTATTCGCTGGCAAACGCGAGCGGATAATGGATCGACAGCATGAAGAACAGGACCGGCAGCGTCAGATAGTTGTTGTGCGTCGAGCGCAGCTTGGCGATCTTGCCGTATTTGGCGTCCGGCGTCCGCCCAGCCTTCAGGTCGGCGACGACGATCCGCTGGTTGGGGATGATCGTGAAGAACACATTGGCGCTCATGATCGTGGCGGTGAACGCGCCAAGGTGCAGCATCGCCGCCCGGCCGGAGAACACCTGCGTGTAGCCCCAGGCCATGGCGACCAGCAGCACGAACAAGAGCACCATCAGCACGGTCGGGCGCTCGCCCAGCGGCGAATTGCACAACTGGTCGTAAATGACCCAGCCAAGGCCGAGCGAGGCCGCCGAGACGGCGATGGCCAGCCAGATCGGAATGTCGGCGACGTTCGGGTCGACCAGATACAGATCGGCGCCCAGATAATAGACCAGCACCAGCATGGCAAAGCCGGTCAACCAGGTCGAATAAGCCTCCCACTTGAACCACGTCAGGTGTTCGGGAAGCGCGTCGGGCGCGACCAGATATTTCTGGATGTGGTAGAACCCGCCGCCATGGACCTGCCATTCCTCGCCATCGGCGGGGCCGGCAATGTCCCGGTTCAGGCCCAGATCGAGCGCGATGAAATAGAAAGACGAGCCGATCCAGGCGATCGCGGTGATGACATGCGCCCAGCGCACCGCGAACTCGATCCACTCCATGATGACGGCGAAATCGTACATGCCTTCGTCCCTTCCGACCGCGCCAAGCTAGCCGGTTCGACGCATGTTGGAAGGGCAAATCGTGCGCAGCAGCGCGCGTTTGGCGAAACGCGCGGTCAACTCCCCCGATAGGTCGAATAGCCATAGGGCGAAACCAGCAGCGGCACGTGGTAGTGCGCCGCCGGGTCGGCGATGCCGAAGCGGATCGGCACCACATCGAGGAACATCGGTTCGGGGCCGGCCAGGCCAATCGCCCTCAGATAGATGCCGACCGAAAAGACGAGTTCGTATTCGCCGGCCGCGAAATTGTCGGCCGGCAGGATCGGCGTGTCCGTGCGACCGTCCTGGTTGGTTGCCGTGTCGGCGAGCAGTTCCACGCTTCCGCCCTCGATCCGATAAAGGCGGATGCCCATGCCCGCCGCCGGCACGCCGCGCGCGGTGTCGAGCACATGGGTGGTCAGAAACCCGCCTTGGCTCATGGTCGAGGCCGCCTCTCGCTTGTCAGCGCCGCCAAAAAACGGCAAACAGAGCCCTATCTGACAGCATCGCCGGTCGATGTGAACCCGTCTCCGAGGCAATGGACACCGCCCGTTGATCCGCTACCCGCGCGACATGCATGGCTATGGCCAGACCCCGCCCGACCCGCAATGGCCCGGCGGCGCGCTGATCGCGGTGCAGTTCGTCGTCAATTACGAGGAAGGCGGCGAGAACAACCTCCTGCATGGCGATGCGGCGTCCGAGGCCTTTTTGTCGGAGATTGTCGGCGCTGCGCCCTGGCCCGGCCAGCGTCACTGGAACATGGAATCGATCTACGAATATGGCGCCCGCGCCGGTTTCTGGCGGCTGCACCGGCTTTTCACCGAAGCCGGGATCCCGGTCACGGTGTTCGGCGTCGCCACCGCGCTCGCCCGCGCGCCGGCGCAGGTAGCGGCCATGGCCGAAGCGGGCTGGGAGATCGCCAGCCACGGCCTGAAATGGATCGAGTACAAGGACTTTTCGCCCGACGACGAGCGCGCCCATATGCGTCAGGCGATCGCGCTGCACGAGCACGTCACCGGCAGCCCGCCGCGCGGCTGGTATACCGGCCGCTGTTCGGTGAACACGGTCGACATCGCGACCGAGCTTGGCGGCTTTGCCTATCTCGCCGACAGCTATGCGGACGATCTTCCCTACTGGCACCATCATGGCGGGCGCGACCAGCTGATCGTGCCCTATACGCTCGATGCCAACGACATGCGCTTTGCCACCGCACAGGGCTTCAACGCAGGCGATCAGTTTTTCAATTACTTGCGCGATGCGTTTGATTCGCTTTACGAAGAGGGCCGGGCCGGCCGCCCGAAGATGATGTCGGTGGGCCTGCATTGCCGCCTGGCCGGCCGGCCCGGCCGCATCATGGCGCTCAGGCGCTTCATCGACCATGCAAGCGCCAAGCCCGATGTCTGGTTCGCCCGCCGCATCGATATCGCCGAGCACTGGATCGCCCGTTTCCCGCCGCCCGCGCGCGCAAACCGGCCCTCGACGATGGATCGGCAGGCCTTTGTCGATGCCTATGGGTCGATCTTCGAGCATTCGCCCTTCATCGCCGAGCGCGCCTTCGATGGCGAACTCGGCCCGGCCAACGACACCGCCATCGGCCTGCACGCCGCGCTCGCCGACAAGTTCCGCGCCGCAAGCGAAGACGAGCGCCTCGCTGTCCTCAAGGCCCATCCCGATCTCGCCGGCAAGCTCGCCGCCGCACGGCGCCTGACGGCTCAGTCCACCGCCGAGCAGGCCTCGGCCGGGCTCGATGCGCTCACCGATGCCGAGCGCGCCCGATTCACCGCGCTCAATGACCGCTATACCGACAAGTTCGGCTTTCCCTTCATCATCGCCGTGCGCGATCACGACAAGGCGTCGATCCTGGCCGCCTTCGAGCGCCGCATCGCCAATGACCGGGCAACCGAGTTCGCACAGGCGTGCCGGCAGGTCGAGCGGATCGCCTTGCTGCGCCTGTCATCGTTGCTGCCAGAGACCTGACCACCTTCACCATTCACCATTCACCATTCACCATTCACCACATCACCACCGCCATGCCGACCATCGAAAGTCTCCAGCCCGACAAGCCGCTCTTCGTGCGCACCGGCATCAATCTCGCCTCGGCGGGGCTGGGCGCCCGCGGCATCCATGCCACCGACGAGTTCTTCGCGCCGCTCGCGCGCATGCTTGCGGACACCCCGCCCGTCTTCATCCCCGACCGGTTCGACGACAACGGCAAGTGGATGGACGGCTGGGAGACGCGCCGGCGCCGCGATGGCGGCCACGACCACTGCGTGATCGCGCTCGCCACCTCGGGCCGCATTCTGGGGTTCGACGTCGACACCGCCCATTTCACCGGCAACTATGCGCCCGCCGCCATGGTGGAGGCCTGCCTTTCGGACGGCGATCCCGACGAGACCACGAACTGGGTGACGATCCTGCCGCACAAGCCGCTCGGGCCGAGCGCGCACCACTTTTTTGCCTGCGAGAATTACGAGACCTGGACGCATCTGCGCGTGCACATCTTCCCCGATGGCGGCATTGCGCGTTTTCGCGCCTATGGCGTTCCGGACCTGCACCGGGACGGGCCGAGCGGCGAGATCGACCTGGCCGCCTCGCTCAATGGCGGCCGGATCCTGGCTTATTCCGACGCCCATTTCGGCGCCTATGAGCGGCTTCTGGCGCCCGGCCGGGCGCACAATATGGGCGATGCCTGGGAGACCCGCCGCCGCCGCGAGCCGGGCTATGACTGGATCATCGTCGCGCTCGGCGCGCGCGGCCGCATCACCCGCGCCATCGTCGACACGCTGCATTTCAAGGGCAACTACCCTGACCGCTGCTCGATTCAGGCCGCCGACATGCGCAGCTTCGGCGACCTGCTCAGCGATGCGCTGGTCACCGATTCCATGTTCTGGCCGACTGTGCTCGACGAGACCGCGCTGAGCGCCAATACCGAGCACGTCTTCGCCGACCTGGCGGATCTGGGCTCGGTGACCCATGTGCGCTTCAACATCTATCCCGATGGCGGCGTCAGCCGCCTGCGCCTGTTCGGACTGGCCGATTGAGCGCGCCCGACCTGATCGGCATGCCCCTGACCGCGGCCGCCTTTGCGCCCTATGGCGAGGTGCTCGAGGCAAGCGGCGAGGCGGACCTGATCATCAATCAGGGCAATTGCGGGCGCTGGCACGATCGCGCCGCGCTCGATTTCGATCCAAACGGCCGCGCCGGCATCAGCATATTCAAGGCCCGGCCACGGTCCCTGCCCTACACGCTCGCCCTGTTCGAGCGTCATCCGCTGGGCAGCCAGGCCTTCATTCCCATGGCGGCCTCGCCCTATCTGGTCTGCGTCGCCAGCGACGAAAGCGACAAGCCGGTCGCCCCGCGCGCCTTCCTCGCCAGCCCCGGCCAGGGCATCAATATCGGCCGCAATGTCTGGCACGGCGTGCTCACGCCGCTGGGCGAACCGGGCCTATTTGCGGTCGTCGACCGCATCGGCCCCGGAGACAACCTTGTCGAGCATCGGCTCGCCGACCCGCTCCTCGTTGCCGGCCCCTGACCGGCGCCCCAGCGCCGCCTCGGCCTGCCGCACCGCATCGGGCGCGTCCACCGCAACGACGTCGGCGCCGGCCACCCGGTAGCGGTCCGGATTGCCGCTCACCGCCGTTCCGCCAAGGCAGATCAGGATATCGCGGTTGCACGAGGCGGCGCGGCTGCGCGCGACCAGATCGGCGGGATCGCAGACATCGTCGCGATTGAGCGCCAGCGCCACGATGAAGTAGTCACCCTGGGCCAGCGCATCGAAGTACTCCTCCCCCGGCGTGAGCGTGAAGCCCCCGCCCACGAACCAGCCCGCATCCTGAAAGAACGCCTCGGCCAGCGAAAAGCCGAGCGTATGCTGGTCGCCGCCGGCATTGGCCAGCAGGACGCGCTTGTCGGGCGATTCCAGCAATGGCGCGTGACCGGTCATCCGGCGGCTGACGAGCTGGTTGCACATCAGGCGCAGCCGCGTCGACACCACCTCCACCTTCACGAAGTCGATTTCGTCCTCGCACCACATGTCGCCAAGCCGCGTGGCGACCGGCCTGACGATGGCCCGGTAGAACACCAGCAGGCTGACCGAGTGCGACAACAGCGTCGGCACCACAGTGTCCAGAAAGGTCTGATCGGAGACAAGGAACGCCTCGAGCAGCGTGTCGGGCTCTATGCCGGCCACGCCCTTGACCTCCTCGCTGCGGGCATTGCCGGCAGCGGCGGTTCCCTCTCTGGCCCCGTTGTTGGTGGCGACGACCTGGGTGGCCACATGACGTCTGATGGCGCGCTCGAGAAGATCTGTATCCAGCCGACGATCGACAGTGGGCGTGGCGACCACCGAATATCGAAAATCCGGCGCCGGTCTCCCCGGCTGGTCGCTGGCACCCACTGGGTCATCCGGCCCGTCCCGGTGACCTGACATCGTGCCTCCTCACACGCGGATAACTCCTCATCCGTCGGCCATGATAGGGCGAATTGGCGCCGCTGGCGAGGGTTGTCGCACCGATTTCGGCGCGCCGGTGAGGTTGTGGACGGCGCACCTGCACACGGCTTCGCACCGCCTTGCCACCGTTTCCGGAACCGCAAGGAAAACAGAGCGTTGCTGCCATGTGGCCACGCCCCGAACGCGCCATCCGGCGACTGCCGCGAGCCCGATTTCGGGCGCGCCGCACCGTCCCGGCCGGCATTCGCCGCATTAGACATGAGTCGTAGGTCGGCGGCGCCGCATTGCGGCATTTTTCGCTGCAAAGCAAAAAGCCCGCCGGACCAGCGGCGGGCTTTTCAATGCGATCA
Organism: Roseitalea sp. MMSF_3546; assembly: GCF_030732865.1. GTDB lineage: Bacteria > Pseudomonadota > Alphaproteobacteria > Rhizobiales > Rhizobiaceae > Roseitalea. The sequence continues at coordinate 21,875 of NZ_JASHKB010000027.1, read as the reverse complement.
GGACGCGAAAGCCTACTGGCTGTCGCTCGCCTCCTCGTCGCCTTCCTGTGCGGCAGCATCGTCCTGCGCGCCGGCGTCCTCGGCGTCCTCCGCCTCGGCGGCTTCCTCCTCGGCCGGCGTTTCGGAGAACTGCGCCAGATAGGCGATCACGTCGGCGATCTCCTCGTCGCTGCGAAGACCGACAAAAGCCATCCGGTTGCCGCGAACGTAACCGCGCGGATCGGCGAGATAGGCGGCGATCGTCTCCTTGTCCCAGACATTGCCTTCCTCACCGAACTGCGTCATCGCCCGCGAATAGCGAAATCCCTCGACCGTGCCCGGCGTCCGCCCGATCACGTTGACCAGATGCGGGCCGACCTTGTTGCGCTCGTCTTCGACGTTGTGGCAGGTCGAACACGTCCGGAAGACCTGTTCGCCGGCTTCCGGATCGCCATCTTCAAATGCGAAAGCGGCCGTCGAGGCGACGACAGCCCCCGCCGCCAAAATCAATATATTGAACGATTTCACGTGGTTTCCTCCAAATCGAGCCCTTCGCCGCAATGACTTAGCATGTCAAATGTGCCCGTCAACCGGACTGGTCCGGCGTGGTTGACGCCAGGCGCCCGGCACGCACGCGCACGGCCGGTTGCATGGCGACCGGGGTTGCGAAAAACGCCGTGGAAATCGCATCGGCACCATGCCACAATGTCAACCGGAATTGACACCTTGAAGGAGAAACCGATGTCAGCGCCGTTCCCCTTTGCCGCCATTGTCGGCCAAGAGGAAATGAAACAGGCCCTTTTGATGACGGCCGTCGACCCGCTTCTTGGGGGCGTGCTCGTCTTCGGCGATCGCGGAACCGGAAAGTCGACAGCCATCCGCGCCCTGGCCGCGCTTCTGCCCGGCATCCAGACACGGCCGTCCTGCCTTTACAATTGCGAGCCCGACAGGCCGGTCGAGATCTGCACGGTATGCAATGCCGACACGCCCGGCCGGCCGAAGAAGCGGCCGGCCCCGGTCGTCGACCTGCCGCTGGGCGCGACCGAGGATCGCGTGTGCGGCGCGCTCGACCTCGAACGCGCGCTGATCGCCGGCGAAAAGGCCTTCGAGCCCGGCCTTCTGGCGCGCGCCCATCGCGGCTTTCTTTACATCGACGAGGTGAACCTGCTCGAAGACCATCTGGTCGACCTGTTGCTCGATGTCGCCGCCTCGGGCGTCAACGTCGTCGAGCGCGAGGGCCTGTCGGTACGCCATCCGGCGCGCTTCGTGCTGATCGGCTCGGGCAACCCCGAGGAGGGCGAGTTGCGCCCGCAACTGCTCGACCGCTTCGGTCTCGCCGTCGATGTCGCCTCGCCCGGCAATCTCGCCGACCGGGTCGAGGTCGTGCGCCGGCGCGAGGCCTATGAGCGCGACCGGGACGGCTTCGTGGACACCTACAAGCGCAAGGATGCGGCCGTGCGGCGCAAGATCGACAAGGCGCGCGGCCTGATCGACGACGTTTCGGTGCCCGACGATGTGCTCGAGCTTGCCTCCCGGATCTGCATGGCGCTCGGCGTCGACGGCCTGCGCGGCGAGTTGACGCTGATGCGCGCCGCCCGCGCCCGCGCCGCGCTGGCCGGCCGCACCGAGACGCAAAAGGCCGACATCGTCGCCATCGCGCCCATGGCGCTGCGCCATCGCCTGCGCCGCGACCCGCTCGACGAGGCCGGCTCGGCCGCCCGTGTCGAGCGGGCGGTGGGCGAGGTCGCCAACGGCGCCGCCGGCCATGCTTGACCGGGTGGCAAGCGCGGACACAGCGTCCGCGACCGGGACCGCGGCACGCAGCGACGCCCCGGACGCGGCGTTTGCCGATGCGTGCCTGGCCGCCCGGATCTTCGCCTGCGCGCCGGTCGCCATGGGCGGCATTCACGTCCTCGGCCGCGCCTCGCCGGTGCGCGACCGGTGGCTCGATGTCGCAGGACGCTGCCGGCCCGGCGACGCGCCGGTCCGCCGCATCGCCCCGTCCATCGCGCCCGCCCGGCTGACCGGCGGCATCGATGTCGCCGCAACGCTTGCAAAGGGCCGGCCGGTGCGCGACGCCGGCCTGCTCGAAACGCTCGATGGCGGCTGGCTGATCGTCGCCATGGCCGAGCGCATGACCCCGGCCCTTGCCGGCATCATCGCGCGCGCCATGGACAGCCATGCGCTCGACGGCGGACGGCCGGCCCGGTTCGGCCTGATCGCGCTCGACGAATCGGACGATCATGACGAGGACCATCACCTGCCCGGCGCCATCGCCGACCGGCTCGGACTGCGGATCCGGCTCGACGGCATCGCCCTGCGCGGCGCCATCGCCGATCCGGGCTGCGTCGCGCTGCCCGACGCGGCGGCCATCGCCGATGTCGCGGTCGCCGCACCGCTGGCCGACACCGTCGTGAAGGCCACCGCGATGCTGCGCGGCGCCTCCATGCGCGCGCCGGTCCAGGCCATGCTGGCGACCCGCATCCATGCGGCCATGGCCGGCCGAAGCGCCGCCGAAGAGGCCGATGTGGCCGTCGCGCTCCGCCTGACCTGCGGCGCGGCGATCGAGGCGCCCGAGCACGCCGATGACCAGGCCGAGACCTCCGGCGATGGCGATGACGCGCCGCCGCCCGAGCCGCCCCCGCCCGCCGAAGGCGCCGATCGGGGCGACGCCGATGAGCGCGAGGCGCCCGAGTTCGATCCCGACCTTCTCAACGACATCCTCGTCAATGCGGCCCGGTCGGCCGGGCTCGATCTTCAAGCCTTCGAGAAGACCGGCATGACGCGCACCCGCGGGGACAGCGCGGCGGGCAAGTCCGGCGCCCTGCGCCAGGGTGCCCGGCGCGGCCGTCCCTCCGGGCTCGTCGCGCGCCCGCCCTTTCCGGGCGCCCGGCCCAACGTCACCGCCACGCTGCGCACCGCTGCGCCCTGGCAGGCCATCCGCCGCAAGGCGCGCGGGCTCGGCCCGTGGTCGCCGGGCGAGCCGCTCGATGTCCGCCCGTCCGACTTCCGCTACACGCGCTACGCCCACAACACCGAATCGACGGCCATCTTCGCCGTCGACGCATCCGGTTCGACCGCGCTCGAACGGCTGGCCGAGGCCAAGGGCTGCGTCGAGATGCTGCTCGCCGAATGCTATGTGCGCCGCGACCAGGTGGCGCTGGTCGCCTTCCGCGGTGCCGGCGCCGAAACGCTTCTGGAGCCGACGCGCTCGCTGGTGCGCGCCAAGCGCGCCCTGACCGCCCTGCCCGGCGGCGGGCCGACGCCGCTCGCCCATGGCATCAAGGCTGCCCTGGACCTGTCCGTGCGCGCCAAGCGCCGCGGCCAGTCGCCGCTGCTGGTCATGCTGACCGACGGCAAGGGCAATGTCGCGCTCGACGGCACGCAGGACCGCGCCGGCGCCCGCGCCGATGCGCTCGATCTGGCCCGCCAGAGCGCCGCGCTCGGCATCCGGTCGGTGATCATCGACATCGCCCGGCGCCCGCGCGAGGGCGCCCGCACGCTCGCCGAAACGATGCATGCCGACTACGTCACCTTGCCGCGCGCCGATGCGGGCGCCATGTCGGAGGTCGTCGCAAGCTATCTCAAGGCGCCGTGACCGTGACCGCCCCCACGCCCGCCGAGCCGCCCGCGCACTGGCCCGATCTCGCGGCCACATGGCCCAATGCCGAACACAGCCGTTTCCTGCGCGCCGGCAATCTGACATGGCACATCCAGCGCATGGGGGCCGACACCGCGCCCGCATGCCTGCTCGTGCACGGCACCGGCGCCTCGACCCATTCCTATCGCGACCTGATGCCGCAACTGGCCGACCGCTTCGACGTGCTCGCCATGGACCTGCCCGGCCACGGCTTCACCACCGGCGCGCGCGGCAAGGCGCTCACCCTGCCCGGCATGGCGGCCGAACTTGCAATCGTGCTCGATGGGCTTTCCTTTCGCCCCGCCATCGCCGTCGGCCACTCCGCCGGCGCCGCCATCCTGATCGAGATGGCCCTGAACGGATCGATCGATCCGGCCGCCATCGTCGGGCTCAACGCCGCGCTCGAGCCGATCGAGGGCAACGCGCTCCTGTCGCCGCTGGCCAAGGCGCTGTTTCTGAACCCCTTCACCGCGCAGACCGTGGCGTTTCAGGCGCGTCACACCAATCTGCCCCGCCGTCTGCTCGAACGCACCGGTTCCGAGCTCGACGAAGCGGGCATCGGCCAGTACGAAACGCTCATGCGCATGCCCGACCATGTCGCCGGCGCACTCGGCATGATGGCCAATTGGGATCTGAAGCCGCTCCGCGCCCGTATGCACACGCTGCAGACGCCGCTGACGCTCGTGGTCAACGAGGACGATCCGATGGTGCCGGCGCGCGTCTCGCGGCAGGCCGCGCGGCAGACAAACTCGGCGTCGGTCTTGTCCCTTGCGAAGGGAGGACATGTCGCCCATGAAAGCGATCCACGGCAATTTTCTGAAATCATTGAGAAAATTGCGACCGATGCCGGCGTCCTGACGACGCCCGCCAACGCCAGGTGAAGGCCGCTTCCCGGCTCGGGCCAGCTTGCCAAACCAGTACCCGCAGTTTTTACTTCCGCGCCATGATGACCGTTCACCAGCCGCCGCCGACCGCCGCTCCCGCTCAGACCGACGCTCGTCCCCATGCCATCGTCATCGGCGCCGGCTTCGGCGGGCTGGCCGCGGCCGTGCGCCTTTGCGCGCGCGGCTACCGCGTCACCGTGATCGACAAGCTCGACCGGATCGGCGGCCGCGCCTATGTGCATCGCCAGGACGGCTTCACCTTCGATGCCGGGCCGACCATCATCACCGCGCCCTTCATCTTCGAGCAATTGTGGTCGCTGTGCGGCGAACGCATGGCCGACCACGTCACGCTCAAGCCGATGGAGCCCTACTACACCATCCGCTTCGATGACGGCCGCCAGTTCCGCTGCTGGTCGGACGGCGACAAGATGCGCCAGGAGATCGCCGCCTTCGAGCCCGGCGACGTCAGCGGTTACGAGGAATTCCTCGTCGAAAGCCACAAATGCTTCAAGACCGGCTTTCAGAAGATGATCGACCGGCCGTTCAACAGGCTGACGACGATGATCGGGTCCATGCCGGGCCTGATCGCGCGGCGCGCCGACCGGTCCGTGCATGGCCTGGTCTCCCGATATGTGCGCAACGAGCAGGTGCGCCAGTCGCTGAGCTTTCATCCGCTGTTCATCGGCGGCAATCCGATGCGCACGTCGGGCGTGATGAGCCTGATCTCCTATCTCGAGCGCGAATACGGCGTCCACTACGCGATGGGCGGCACCGGTGCACTGGCGCGCGGCATCGCCGATCTCGCCGAGCGCCACGGCACGACGTTCCGGCTCGCCACCGAGGTCGACGAGATCGTCGTCGAGCGCGACGCCGCGCGCGGTGTGCGCCTTTCCGATGGCGACAGCCTGCGCGCCGATCTGGTCGTGTCCAATGCCGAGGCCGGCTGGACCTACAGCCACCTTCTGCGCAACCACACCCGCAAGCGCTGGACCGACCGCAAGCTGGCCCGGATGAAATATTCCATGAGCCTGCTCGTGTGGTATTTCGGCACGAACCGTCGCTATGACGATGTCGACCACCACACCATCCTGATGGGACCGCGCTATCAGGGCCTGCTCGCCGACATTTTCGACCGCAAGGTGCTCGCCGACGATTTCAGCCTTTATCTTCACCGGCCTTCGGCGACCGATCCTTCGGTCGCCCCCGAAGGATGCGACGCCTTCTACGTGCTGGCGCCCGTGCCCAACCTTGACGCCGATATCGACTGGGCCGAAATGGCCGAGCCCTACCGCAAGCGCATCGAGACCTACCTCGCGGGCACCCTGCTGCCCGGCCTGCCCGAGGCGGTGGTGACCTCGAAGATGATGACGCCGCTCGATTTCCGGGACCGGCTGCTGTCGACCAAGGGCGCGGCCTTCGGCATGGAGCCGACCATCTTCCAGCTCGCCTGGTTCCGGCCGCACAACATCTCCGAGGAGATCAGCGACCTCTATCTTGTCGGCGCCGGCACTCATCCCGGTGCCGGCCTGCCTGGCGTCGTCTCCTCGGCCGCCATTCTCGACAAGCTCGTCCCCCATGCCCATGAGCGCGTCTAGCCCGCCGCTGTTGAGCGCCCATGACCGGCGCCTGTGCCATGAGAGCATCCGGGCGGGCTCGAAGTCGTTTTACGCCGCCTCGCGCCTGCTGCCGCGCAACGAGCGGCTGGCCGCGCGCGCCCTTTATGCCTTCTGCCGCTCCTCGGACGATCTCGTCGACGACGCGCACAATGACGGCCATGCCTCCGACCGCCTGCGCCGGCGTATCGAGCTGATCTATGACGGCCGGCCGATCGACCTGGTTTGCGACCGGGCCTTCGCCGCCGTCGCCCGCACATATCGCATCCCGCGCGAGATCCCGCTCGCCCTGATCGAGGGCTATGGCTGGGACGAGGCCGGTCGCGATTACGAGACGCTTGACGCGCTGATGGACTATGCCGCCCGCGTCGCCGCCACCGTCGGCGTGATGATGACGCTGGTCATGGGCACGCGCGAGCGCGCCGTCCTGGCCCGCGCCGCCGATCTCGGCCTTGCCATGCAACTGACCAATATCGCCCGCGATGTCGGCGAGGATGCCCGCCGCGGGCGCATCTATCTGCCGCTGCGATGGCTCGACGAGGCCGGCATCGATCCGGACCGGTTGCGCGCCGCGCCGCGTTTCACGCCAGCGCTGGGCGCCGTCGTTTCCCGGCTGCTCGACATCGCCGACCAGCTCTATGACCGTGCGCTGACGGGCGTCGCCGGCCTGCCGCTCGACTGTCGCCCCGCCATCCGCTCGGCGGCCCTGATCTATCAGGAGATCGGCCGCGAGATCCGGCGGGCCGGATGCAACAGCATCGATGCGCGGGCCTACACCACCGCGCGTCGCAAGGGCGAGCTGATCGCCGTCGCCGCGCTGGCGCCGTTTCCGCTGCGCCCGCCCATGTCCGATCCGCCCCACCCGTCCGTGCAGAGCCTGGTCGAATGGGCGGCCGACCGCGACCCGAGCGCGCCGCGCGGGTTCGATGCCAAGTTCGGACGCATGCTGGAAATCATGGCCGAGGCGCACAGTCGCCGCCAGGCGCTCGAAGCGGTCCAGCGCTGAAGGGGGAACGCTCGATGGAATATGTCGGCATCATCGAGGTGATCTTCGGCGCGGTGGCATTCGCCATCTTCTATGTCTGGCAGATGCGCTCGCTGAACCGCGACGTCAAGGCGCGCAAGGCGCGCGAGGCCGAGCGCGACGCCGCCGGCGACAAGGCACCTCATGCGCGCGGCTGATAGTGTGCCCGGCGCGGCATGCGGAACGGCAGCATCGCCTTGACGATCGGATTGGCAAAGCGCGTGCCCGACAGGCTTTCGTGCATCAGCCGAACCTTCTGGCCGAACAGCACGGTGTCGACCAGCGAGCGCATGTAGAACGGGCCGTCCTCGAGCGTCCGCGCGATCACCGGGCGATGTCCGGGATCGGCATGGGCGCCCCGGCCGACGCCCCAGAACCCGCGCTCGAGCGCGCTCCATGGCAATTCGCCCTTTTCGGCGACCCGCCCTTCGGCATCGATCCGCAGCACGAGAAAGGCCTTGCGCCCGTCGATCAGATCGGCGTCATAAAGGATCACCGACTCGCCGTCGGCCAGGGCACCGCGCGCCCAGTCCCAGCGCACGAAACTGTGCTCGAGCCCGACCGTCCCCCAATTGCTGTCCAGATAGCCGTGCCCGGTCCAGTCGGGAATGCCGCCCTTGTCGAACTCGACGGCGATGTCGCCGGAGGGCGCGATCGGCCACCAGCGCTGCCTGCCGGCCAGGTCGATGTCGAAGGTGCGCCCCGTGATCGCGTGCGGGACCAGCGTGATCCGCCCCGCCACGCGCTGCGGCAGGAACTGGCGCGGTGGCCGCGGCACCGCGATCTCGTCAAAGGCGATGGTCAGCGCCCGGCCGTCCCAGTCGAGCCGGCTCGGTCCGACCCGGAAATGGCCCGGCCCCCGATCGAGCGCCGACCGGCCGCGCTCGGTCATCGTCCAGCGATTGCCGCCCGGCGCGTAGAGCGCCACGTTGATGCACACATGATCGTCCGGATCGCGCCGGCCGCGCCAGGCGTAATAGGGCGAGAACACCGAGCCGACGAACGCGATGACCGACACGCCGTAGCGGCCGCAATCGCTCATTCCGTCGACATACCACCAGAGATAGCCGCGTCCTGGAACCGCGCTGTCGAAAACCGGTCCGACAGAAACGCGTCCCCCGCCAGCATCCCGGAAAGGGTCGCCATCGGCACCCCCGGCCCCGGATGCACGCTGCCGCCCGCCAGGTACAGGCCCCATATCCTCGTGCGCGCCCCCGGCCGCTTGAACGACGCCATCCACCCGTGCGACGCCCGCCCGTAGATCGCGCCCCCGCTGCCCGGAAACAGCCGGGCGAACCCGTCCGGCGCGGTCGTGTGCACGCGCATCGCCGCCCGATCGAGGGTCAGCCCGCCCCGGCGCAGCACCGTCATGGCCTTGTCCATGCATCGGTCGATCTCCCCGGCCGTATAGTCTTTCAGGTCGCCGTCCGCCGGCGCGTTGATCAGCATCAGGAAGCGCTCCCGCCCGGCCTTGCGGGCCGCCTCGGACAGCGTTCCGTCCGACGCGCGATCCTGCGCGCAGATGTAGGTTGTGGGCTCGGCGGTGACAGTGCGCCGCTCGAAGATCGCCGCGAACTCGTCCCGATAGTCGCTGCCGAAGAAGACGGTGTGATGGGCGAGCGGGAAATCGGGCGGCGCCATCAGCCCGGCCACCGCGATCGCCGAGATGGACCGCTTGTCCGGCGGCACGGGCTTGGCGCCGGCGGCCGTCGCCGCCTTGCCCAGCAGCCCGCCGGCGAGCGCCGACACATCGCCATTGAAGACGATCGCCGAGGCCTCGACCGCCTCGCCGTCCTCGAGCACCACGCCGGTGACACGGCTGCCATGGGTGACGATGCGTTCGACCCGCGCGCCGAACCGGTGGCGCACGCCGCAGCGCGCGCCCAGCCGCACCAGCCCCTGCGCCAGCGCGTGCATGCCGCCCCTGACGGTCCACACCCCGTCCTGCTCGACATGGGCGATCAGCATCAGCGTCGCCGGCGTCATGAAGGGCGAGGAGCCCACATAGGTCGCATAGCGCGCAAACAATTGCCGCAGGCGCGGATCGGTGAAGTACCGTCCCAGCGCCGGCCACAGCATGGTGAACGGCTTGAGCATCAGATGCCGGCGGATCGACAGCGGCCCGAGCCGGGCGATGAACCCGGCCATGCTCGGCCGCTGGCCGGCGATGAACGGCTCCTTGAGCGTCTCGAAGATCGCCCGCGAGTGTGAACAGAAGCGGCGATAGCCCTCGGCATTGGCACGGTCGGAGAATTCGGCGATCGCCTCGACCGAAGCGTCTATGTCGGCATGCAGGTCGAGCATCGAGCCGTCGGGCCAGGCATGCCGCGCCAGCGTGCCGGCCTGGCCAAGCTCGACCTCGTCCTCGAGCGCCAGCCCCTTTTCGGCCAGCAGCCGGTCGAACACCCATTTCATGGTGAACACCGTCGGCCCGGCATCGATGTGCGCATCGTCCACCGCCACATGCCGCGCCTTGCCGCCCGGGCTCTCCTGCGCCTCGATGACGAGCACGTCATAGCCATGGCCGGCGAGCCGGATGCTCGCCGCCAGCCCGCCCATGCCGGCGCCGATGACAACAATTCGCTGGCGCTGTCCGATCGTGTTCATGCTGCCTTTGCGCTGTACCGCGTTGACATTTGGCCTCGATGTGTCAATTTGATTTTACAGTATCGAATGTCGATGTAAATTGACGTTTCGGCGAACCGCGGGAGAACGCTCCATGGATATGAACGCGCGGATCGAGCGTGCGCTCGAGCGAAGCATAAAGCTGTCCACCGCCGGCGGCCAGCCGCCGCGGATCGCCGAAGCGCTGCGCTACGCCGTCTTTCCGGGCGGCGCGCGCATCCGGCCGCGGCTGTGCCTGGCCGTGGCGATGGCCTGCGGCGATGACAACCCGGAAGCGGCCGACGCCGCCGCCGTCGCCGTCGAGCTGATCCACTGTGCCTCGCTCGTCCATGACGACATGCCGTGTTTCGACGATGCGGCGACGCGGCGCGGCAAGCCCTCGGTGCACGCCGCCTATTCGGAAGCGCTGGCGCTGCTGACGGGCGATGCGCTGATCATCGCCGCATTCGAGACGATCGCGCGCGAATGCGTGGCCAGCCCGCACCTGATCGCCCCGCTGGTCGGCACGGTGGCGCGCGCCGCCGGCATGCCGCACGGGCTCGTCGCCGGACAGGCCTGGGAGAGCGAGCAGGACGCCCCGCTCGCCGAATACCATCGGGCCAAGACGGCCTCGCTGTTCACCGGCGCAACCGTGGCCGGTGCCATCGCGGCCGGCGCCGATCCGCAGCCCTGGCGGGCCGTCGGCGACCGGCTCGGCGCCGCCTATCAGGTGGCCGACGATCTGCGCGATGCCGCCGCTACCGAAGCCGAACTGGGCAAGCCGGTCGGCCAGGATGCGCATAATGGCCGGCCCAACGCGGTCGCCGAAGGTGGCATCGCCGCGACGGTCGCAAGGTTGCAGGACATGGTGCTGCAGACCGTTGCCGCCGTTCCCGACTGTCCCGGCGCGCCGCTCCTGCGCCAGCTCATCGCCGGCGAGGCCAAGCGGCTGATGCCCAAGGGCCTGGCCTCCAACGCCGCCTGAGCGCCGTGACCGACGCCGCCCGACTTGACGAACGCGGCGCAAGCATCGCCCCGCGCGACCCGCCCATGCCATCGACGAAACCGGCCCCCGGCTCCCTTTCCTATCGCGACCGCTTCCGGCTCTGGCGCAACGGCATGATCGGCGATCCGGGCTTCCGGCGCCTGTCGCGGCGCCTGCCCGGCCTGCGCCGCATCGCCAATCGCCGCGCCAACGGTCTGTTCGCCATCACCGCCGGCTTTGCCAATGCGCAGATCCTGCTCGCCTGCGTCGAGCTGGACCTGTTCGCACGGCTCGCGCCAGCCCCGCTGGGCGTGGCGGAGATCGCCCGGCAGGTCGCGCTGACGCCCGAGGCCACCGAACGTCTCCTGCGCGCCGCCGAAGGGCTCGATCTCGTCTGCACAACAGGCGATGGCCGATGGACGCTCGCCGACCATGGCGCCGTCGTCGCGGCCAGCCCCGGCATCGCCGCCATGGTCCGCCATCACGCCATGGTCTATCGCGACCTTGCCGATCCGGTGGCGCTGCTGCGCGACCCGCCGGCCGAGACCGCGACCTCGCGCTTCTGGTCCTATGTCGGCGGCGAGCCGGGCGCCCCGGACGCGGCCGCCTATTCCGAATTGATGCGCGTCAGCCAGGACATGGTCATCGCCGAGGTGCTCGATGCCTATTCCATGGCCGGCCACGCCCGGCTGATCGACATTGGCGGCGGCGACGGCGCTTTCATCGCCGCGGCGGGCGAACGCTGGAAGGACCTTGAGCTCGACCTGTTCGACCTGCCGGCGGTCGCCAACCGTGCCCGCGATCGCCTCGGCCGCGGCATCCTTGGCCCGCGCCTGACCATTCATGGCGGCTCGTTCTTCGACGATCCGATTCCTGGCGAGCCCGATTGCTACGCCCTGATCCGCGTCCTTTACGACCACGACGACGAGGCGGCCCTTCGCATCCTGACCAACATCCGCCGCGCCATGGATCCCGGCGACACGCTGATCATCGGCGAGCCCATGGCCGGCGACACACCCGGCGGCAAGCTCGTGGCGGCCTATTTCACCTTCTATCTGCTCGCCATGCGCTCGGGCCGCTGCCGGACGCCCGCGGACATCTTCGCATTGCTGCGCGCGGCCGGCTTCATCCGCATGCGCAGCCACGCAACGACAATGCCGGTCGTGGCGAGCCTGGTCTCTGCCCAAATCTGAAGCATCTTCGGACAAATAGGTGTAAAAAATAGTTGACACCTTAGCCTGTCATTTTAGGATGACGCTCGGAGGAAGCGCCGACGCCACAAAATGGCGCCAGGCCCAAGGCAATGGAAACGACCGCGATCGTACTCGAACAGCCAAGGCACATCGCCCTGCGCGACGTGGCGCTGACGCACCCGCAGGCGGGCCAGGCGGTTGTCGACGTCAACTGGAGCGGCATTTCCACCGGCACCGAGAAGATGCTGTGGGACGGCACCATGCCGACCTTCCCCGGCATGGGCTATCCGCTGGTTCCGGGCTACGAATCGGTGGGCCGTGTCGTCGAGGCCGCCGAGGATTGCGCGCTTGAAGAAGGCACTCTGGTCTTCGTGCCCGGCGCGCGCTGCTATGACGATGTGCGCCCGCTGTTCGGCGCGACCGCCGCCACCTTGGTCGTCGATGCGGGCAAGGTCTATCCGGTCACCGATGCGCTCGGCCAGGACGCCGTCCTGCTGGCGCTCGCCGCCACGGCCCATCACGCGCTCGTGCTCGGCGGCGGCCCGCTGCCCGATCTGATCGTCGGCCATGGCGTTCTGGGCCGGCTGCTCGCGCGTATCGCGATCGCGCTGGGCGGCGATGCGCCGACGCTCTGGGAGATCAACCCGGCCCGGCTCGATGGCGCGCGCGGCTATGCCCTGACCAATGCCGACGACGACGATCGGCGCGACTATGCCCGCATCATCGATGCCAGCGGCGATGTCGGCATCCTCGATCTGGCCGTCTCGCGGCTGCGGCGCCGCGGCGAGATCGTCCTCGCCGGTTTCTACGCCAGGCCGCTCAGCTTCACGTTCCCGCCCGCCTTCATGCGCGAGGCGCAGATTGCCATCGCCGCCGAGTTCCAGCCGGCCGACGTGCGCGCCGTGCTCGAACTGGTGGCGGCCGGCCGGCTCGATCTTTCCGGCCTGATTTCCCACACCGCGCCGGCACGAAGCGCGGACACGGCCTACCGGACGGCCTTCGATGATCCGGGCTGCACGAAGATGATCCTTGATTGGGAGCAAGACGCATGACCGACGCAAGCGGCCGGCCAAGCGCCGAAATGTACGAAAACCTGCGCGAGGAGGCGAGCCACGAACCCGATGCCGTCCCCACCGGCGAGGTGAAGAAGGAAACGCAGATCATCGCGATCTACGGCAAGGGCGGGATCGGCAAGTCGTTCACGCTGGCCAACCTTTCCTACATGCTCGCCCGCCAGGGCAAGAAGGTGCTGCTGATCGGCTGCGATCCCAAGTCCGACACCACCTCGCTTCTGTTCGGCGGCAAGGCCTGCCCGACCATCATCGCCACCTCCTCGGCCAAGAAGGAAGCGGGCGAAGAGGTCGTCATCGGCGATGTCTGCTTCAAGCGCGACGGCGTGTTCGCCATGGAGCTCGGCGGCCCCGAAGTCGGCCGCGGCTGCGGCGGGCGCGGCATCATCCACGGCTTCGAGACGCTGGAGAAGCTGGGCTTCCACGACTGGGATTTCGACTATGTCCTGCTCGATTTCCTCGGCGACGTGGTGTGCGGCGGCTTCGGCCTGCCGATCGCCCGAGACATGTGCCAGAAGGTGGTCGTCGTCGGCTCGAACGACCTGCAATCGCTCTACGTGGCCAACAATGTCTGCTCGGCGGTCGAATATTTCCGCAAGCTGGGCGGCAATGTCGGGGTCGCCGGCATGGTCGTCAACAAGGATGACGGTTCCGGCGAGGCCAAGGCCTTCGCGGAGGCGGTCGGCATTCCCGTTCTCGCCGCGATCCCGCAGAACGACGACATCCGCAAGAAGAGCGCCAACTATCAGATCATCGGCTATCCCGAAGGGCGCTGGGGCGACCTGTTCGGTGAACTGGCGACAAACCTTTGCGATGCCCCGCCCCATCAGCCCGCACCGCTGAGCCAGGACGGCCTGCTTGCCCTGTTCGACACCGAGGAGACCGGCGGCGACTTCGTTCTCACCCCGGCGACCCAGGCCGACATGTGCGCGGCCGGCAAGATCGACAAGCCCTCCCTCGAAGTGATCTACGACGAGGTGTGAGATGACGGAAACGCTGATCAGGAATCCGCATCTCGACGCGCCGCCCGATCAGGCGCCCGACCAGGACGCCGAACTGGCGCGCCAGGCCGCCGCGCAATCGGCCATCGACGGTGCCGGCTGCCATGCCGGCCCCGAGCAGATGAAGGCGGCCGCCAAGGCCGCCGGCAATGCCGAACTCATGGAAGGGTTCGAGCGCGACTATCCCAAGGGCCCGCACGAGCAGCCGCAATCCATGTGCCCGGCCTTCGGGTCGCTGCGCGTGGGCCTTCGCATGCGCCGCGTCGGCACAATTCTCAGCGGGTCCGCCTGCTGCGTCTACGGGCTGACCTTCACCAGTCACTTCTACGGCGCGCGCCGCTCGGTCGGCTACGTGCCGTTCAACTCCGAAACGCTCGTCACCGGCAAGCTCTACGAGGACATCCGCGACGCCGTTCACGAGATGGCCAAGCCGGAGGACTATGACGCGGTCGTCGTCACCAATCTGTGCGTGCCGACCGCTTCGGGCATTCCGCTGGGCGCGCTGCCCAAGGAGATCGACGGCGTGCGCATCGTCGGCATCGACGTGCCCGGCTTCGGCGTGCCGACCCATGCCGAGGCCAAGGACGTGCTGTCCGGCGCCATGCTCAAATATGCCCGAGGCGAGGCGGCCGCCGGCCCGGTGATGGCGCCGCGCCAGGGCGTTTCCGAACGGCCGACCGTCACGCTGGTCGGCGAGATGTTCCCCGCCGATCCGGTGGTGATCGGCCAGATGCTCGAACCGATGGGTCTGGCCGCCGGCCCGGTCGTGCCCGTGCGCGAATGGCGCGAGCTGTATGCGGCGCTCGACTGCGCCGTGGTCGCCGGCATCCATCCGTTCTACACCGCAAGCTTCCGCGAATTCGCCGCCGCCGGCCGCCCCGTCGTCGGCTCGGCGCCGGTCGGCGCCGACGGCGTCGATGCCTGGCTGACTGCGATCGGCGACAAGGCCAATGTCGCCAGGGGCAAGATCGACGCGGCGCGCAACGCCTTCGTGGGTGCCACGCGCGGCGCGCTCGCGGCCAACCCGATCACGGGCCGCATCACCCTGTCCGGCTATGAGGGCTCGGAACTGCTCGTCGGCCGGCTGCTGGTCGAGGCGGGCGCGGACCTCAAATATGTCGGCACCGCCTGCCCCAGAACCCCCTTCTCGAAAGACGACGCCGACTGGCTCAAGGCCCATGGCGTCGAGGTGCGCTATCGCGCCTCGCTCGAACAGGACATCGCCGCCTTCGAGGAGTTCGCGCCCGATCTGGCCATCGGCACCACGCCCGTGGTCCAGCACGCCAAGCAGGCCTCGACCCCGGCGCTCTATTTCACCAACCTGATCTCGGCGCGCCCGCTGATGGGACCGGCCGGCGCCGGCTCGATCGCCACCGTGATAAACGCGGCCATCGCCAACAAGGCGCGCTTCGACAAGATGACCGAGTTCTTCGACGGCGTCGGCACGGGCGACACGGCCGGGGTCTGGGAAGACAAGCCGACCGTCAACACCGCCTTCCGCAAGAAGTACGCGGCCCGCATGAACATCTCGAAGAACGCCGTCGATGCCGGCGAGGCGGTGGGGACATGAGGATGGTCAAGACATCGCTCCCAACCTCCCCCTTGAGGGGAGGTCGGCGAGTGGCGCGCGAAGCGCGACAGAGCCGGGTGGGGGTAAGAGCCGGCATCGCGCTCGATCGATACCCCCACCGCATCGCCTGCGCTCCGCTTGGCTCTGCTGCCTCCCCTCAGGGGGGAGGCGGCCCCTTCGTCGCAGGAGCCACCCCATGACCCTGATCATCGATCACGATCGCGCCGGCGGCTATTGGGGGTCGGTCTACGCCTTCACGGCGATCAAGGGCCTGCAGGTGATCATCGACGGCCCGGTGGGCTGCGAGAACCTGCCGGTCACTTCGGTCCTGCACTACACCGACGCCCTTCCCCCGCATGAGCTGCCGATCGTCGTCACCGGCCTGGCCGAGGAAGAGCTCGGCAAGACCGGCACCGAACAGGCCATGAAGAACGCCCGCGCCGTGCTCGATGCGGACCTGCCGGCCGTCGTCGTGACCGGTTCCATCGCCGAGATGATCGGCGGCGGCGTGACCCCCGAGGGCACCAACATCCAGCGCTTCCTGCCGCGCACCATCGACGAGGACCAGTGGGAGTCGGCCGACCGCGCCATCAAGTGGCTGTGGACCGAGTACGGGCCCAAGAAGGGCAAGGTGCGCGCCGCCAAGCCGGTCAAGGAAGGCGAAAGGCCCAAGGTCAACATCATCGGCCCGATCTACGGCACCTTCAACATGCCCTCGGACCTGGCCGAAATCCGCCGGCTGATCGAGGGCATCGGCGCCGAGGTCAACATGACCTTCCCGCTCGGCAGCCATCTGGCCGACGTGCCCAAGCTCGCCAACGCCCACGCCAATGTGTGCATGTATCGCGAGTTCGGCCGGGGCCTGTGCGAGGCGCTCGACCGGCCCTATCTGCAGGCGCCCATCGGCATCCATTCGACCACCGCCTTCCTGCGCACGCTCGGCGAGATGCTCGGGCTCGATCCCGAACCGTTCATCGAACGCGAAAAGCACACCACGCTCAAACCGATGTGGGATCTGTGGCGCTCGGTGACGCAGGACTTCTTTGCCACCGCCTCTTTCGCGATCGTGGCCAACGAGACCTATGAGCGCGGCGTCAGGCACTTCCTGGCCGACGAAATGGGCCTGCCCTGCACCTTCTCGTTCCAGCGCCGCGCCGGCGTCAAGCCGGACAACGAGGCGATCCGCCAGGCGATCAAGGACACCCCGCCGCTGATCCTGTTCGGCTCCTACAACGAGCGCATGTATCTGGCCGAGACCGGCGGCAAGGCGATCTACATCCCGCTTTCCTTCCCCGGCGCGATCATCCGCCGGCACACCGGCACGCCGGTGATGGGCTATTCGGGCGCGTCCTGGATGATCCAGGAGGTCTGCAACGGGCTGTTCGACGCGCTGTTCAACATCCTGCCGCTCGCCACCGATCTCGACTCGGTCGAGGCGACGCCGGCGCGCGCCGAGCGCTCCATGCCCTGGAGCGTGCAGGCACAGACCGACCTCGACCGGATCGTCGAGGCACAACCGGTTCTGGTGCGCATCTCCGCAGCAAAGAGCCTGCGCGATGCCGCCGAAACCATTGCCCAAAACGAGAACCAGCCGCGCGTGGAGCAAAGCCATGTCGAACGCGCGCGACTGCAGATCGTGGCGGGCAAGGCCGCGTAGCGGCCAGCCAACTGTCCGCCCCCTGCGGACGAAAGGAGACCGAAGATGACGACACACATGCCCTCGATCAAGGCACCGCGGCACCATCGCGCCGACCGGCGTCGCGACCGCCTGGAATATCGTGCGCTGGTCGCCGTGTCCTTCCTGCCCTGCCTGGTCGTGGCGACGCTCGGACGCCTCGGCGAGAGCGCACCGCACCGCCCGGCGGGCGAGACGATCTTTGCGGAGGCGCTGTCTTCGGCCCGCGCCGCCGCCGGTTATGCGCTGATCGCATGACCGTGCACCCTTCACCGGCCTGACAGCCGGTGGAAGCGGAAGGGCGCGGCCTGGCCGTGTCCGGAAGCACCCGGCCGCGGGGTTCCGCGGCACTCGTGACTAGGAGGTCCATCAATGTCTAGTCCACAAAGCGTTTCGCTTTCCGGCATGTCGGAAGGCGAAGCCCAGGAGTTCCACAGATACTACATGCAGGGATTCGGCATCTTCACCGCGATCGCGGTGGTTGCCCACCTCCTTGTGTGGTTCTGGCGTCCGTGGATTCCGGGGCCGGAAGGTTACGCATCCCTTGAGAGCGTCAACCAGACGGTGTCGGCACTCCTGCCAATGCTTTCGTAAAGGAGAAGCGACATGTGGAGAATCTGGATGGTCTTCGACCCGCGCAAAACGCTGGTCGTACAAGGCGTCTTCCTCTTCTCGCTGGCAGTTCTGATTCACTTCGTACTGCTGAGCACAGAGCGCTACAACTGGCTCGAAGGCAATCCCGTCGGCGGCGCTGCCGTGGAGCAGTCCATGGAAGGCACGGTGGATACGCCGCGCCTTTTTGGCTGACGACGGCTCACCAATGGTGGCGGGCAACCGCGCTGCGAGCTCCGGCTTGAAGCGCCTGCCCGCCGCCGATCGATGCATTCGAATATGCGGGCCGGCCATCATCGGCCCGCCATCGGAGGGTTACCCATGGCAATGCTAAGCTTTGAGCGCAAATATCGCGTTCGTGGCGGCACGCTGATCGGCGGGGATCTGTTCGACTTCTGGGTCGGGCCGTTCTATGTCGGCTTCTTCGGCGTCACCACGGCGTTCTTTGCCGCTCTGGGCACGGTGCTCATCATCTATGGTGCAGCGCTTGGCCCGACCTGGAACATCTGGCTGATATCGATCAATCCGCCGCCCATCGAGTATGGTCTTGGCCTGGCCCCGCTGGAGGAAGGCGGGCTGTGGCAGATCATAACAATCTGCGCGATCGGGGCGTTCGGCTCCTGGCTGCTGCGCGAGGTGGAAATCTGCCGCAAGCTCGGCATCGGCTATCACGTGCCGTTCGCCTTCGGCGTGGCCGTGTTCGCCTATGTCACGCTGGTCGTCTTCCGACCGCTGCTGCTGGGCGCGTGGGGACATGGTTTCCCCTATGGCATCATGAGCCATCTGCAATGGGTGTGGGACACCGGCTATCAGTACGGCAATTTCCACTACAACCCGGCGCATATGGTCGCCATCACGTTCTTCTTCACCACCACCTTCGCGCTGGCGCTGCATGGCGGTCTGGTGCTGTCGGCGGTCAACCCGCGCAAGCCGGGCATGCGCCGGGCCGGCGAGCGCGTCGAGGTCAAGACGCCCGAATACGAGGACACCTATTTCCGCGACACGATCGGCTATTCGATCGGGACGCTGGGCATCCACAGGCTCGGGCTTTTCCTGGCGCTGGCGTCCGGTTTCTTCAGTGCGGTGTGCATCTTCATCTCGGCCGGGCCGATCTATGGCGGCTCGTGGATCGAGTGGTGGGAGCCGCTGCGCAACCTGTCACTGCGCTGGGCCGGCTGAGGAGGCACGATCATGTTTCGCGAATATCAGAACATCTTCACCGCCATCCAGGTTCGCACGGCGCCGGAAATGGGCGTGCCGATCGAAAGCCAGATCGACCGCACCAAGACGGCGACCTTTTCCTGGTGGCTCGGCAAGATAGGCAACGCCCAGCTCGGCCCGATCTATCTGGGCTTTCTGGGAGTGGCCTCGCTGATCACCTTCACGATCGGTTTCGTCATCATCGGGCTGAACTACTGGGCCCAGGTCGACTGGAACCCGGTGCGTTTCGTGCTCGAAATGCCCTGGCTGTCGCTCGATCCGCCCCTGCCCGAGCATGGCACCAAGGTGCTTCCGCCCCTCGAGGAAGGCGGCTGGTGGCTCTTGGCCGGTTTCTTCATCACCGCGTCGATCATCCTGTGGTGGTTCCGCATGTATCGCCGCGCGGTCGAACTCGGCCTGGGCCTGCATGTTCCGGCCGCCTTTGCCGCCGCGATCTGGCTGTATCTGGTGCTGGGTTTCATCCGCCCGCTGCTGATGGGCTCGTGGAGCGAGGGCGTGCCCTTCGGCATCCTGACCCATCTGGACTGGACCAACAACTTCTCGCTGATCTGGGGCGGCAGCCTGTTCTGGAACCCGTTCCACATGCTGTCGATCGTCTTCCTTTACGGCTCGGCGCTGCTGTTTGCCATGCATGGCGCGACGATCCTTGCGGTCAGCCGCTATGGCGGCGAGCGCGAGATCGAGCAGATCACCGACCGCGGCACCGCCTCCGAGCGTGCCGCCCTGTTCTGGAGGTGGACCATGGGCTTCAACGCCACCATGGAATCAATCCACCGCTGGGCCTGGTGGTTCGCCATGCTGACGGTGCTGACCGGTGGGATCGGCATCCTGATCACCGGAACCGTGGTCGACGACTGGACGTCGTGGGGGATCAAGCACGGCATCGTGCCGGAGGATCCGAACTGGTGGCCGGTCACGCCCGACTCGACGGTCTCCACCTGGGGCCAGGACGGCAGCTAGCGGGCGCCCGCCGCTCCGCTCGCCTGCGGGCTCCACGATCCGTGCATGCCATGGTGCACGGATCGTCCGCCCCGCACACGCGGCGAACATGCCGGTCTCGCCCCTCCGTCGAAGGCCGGCCCGACCTCCGCTTCTCCGAAGCGGAGGTTTTTTGCATCCGTGCAATGGGGTCCGTCGCGGCGCGCGCGCCGGGCACGCCGATCGCCGGCCGAAAGGCGACAACGATTGGCCGGGACACTCAGATCTTCAGATCGGGAAACCGGTCGCAGTAGATGCGGAACCAGGGCGTGAAGTCTTCGGGGCGTTCGGCGATCTCGCCGCGCAGTTCCTCCGCCGTCGCCCAGCGCACCTCGGCCACCTCTTCGGGATCCGGCCTGATCTCCAGCCGGGACCGGTCGGCCTGACCGACATACATGGTCACACGCTCGTTCTCGCGCAGGCCGTGGCCGACATCGGCCGTGTATTCGACCTCGTGGCGCTCGGCCAGCGCGACGCCGAAGCCGAGCTCCTCGCGCAGGCGGCGCGCCGCGGCGGTAGCCATCGGCTCGTCCCAATGCGGATGCGTGCAACAGGTATTGGCCCATTGTCCGCCGCAGTGATACTTGCCCAATGCGCGCCGCTGGATCAGCAGGTGCTCGCCCGAGAACACGAACACCGACACCGCCAGGTGCAATATCCCCTCGCGATGCGCCTGCAGCTTGCCGACCGGGTAGTATGAGCCATCGACCGCAATGGCCGGGATGACGATATCGTTGTCGCTGATCTTGTCCATGGCTATGCGGCCTCGCGCGCGCCCGCCGGCGCGGTCTCCTGCGCCCTTTGCGCGAAGGGCTCAAGGCCCGGCCAGGCGCCGTCGATGGCGATGAGATTGAAGCGGGCGAACAGATATTCGACGAACCAGCCCTCCTGCCAGGCGCGACGCACCGCAACGCCGTGGCTGGCACTGTCGAGCGAAAAGGCGCGCATGGCGGCCTCATCGTCCCAGATCGAAAACGTCATCATGTGCTTGTAGGGCACCTCGCCCAGCCCCATCATGAAGCGCTGGTGCGGATCGGTCTCGATCTCGTCGGATATGCCCGGCGCCTGCGACCAGAACGGGACGAGCTTCTTCAGTCGCAAGGTGGCGCGGGTGAGCGCCACGATCGGTCGCCGCGGCACCGTCTCCGGATCGACGGTGAATGGCGCCTGGCCGGCCCACTGTCCGCGGCTGCGCGTGGGCGTCAGATAAAGCGTCGCCATCTGCGACGCATGCCGGCGATAGGCGGCATGGACCTCTCCCTGCCCGACCGCCCGGCGCGCGGCCGCCATGTCCTGCCACACGCAGATCAGGGCATAGGTCGAAAAATCGGGCTTGAGCGAAAACCCCGCACCGGCGCCCGTGCCCAGCAGCTTGTAAAAGCACAGGCCTTCAAGGCGCCCTATCGCCGGATGCATCAGGCCCATCTGCGCGAAGGCCCAGAGCCTGCCCGTCGGCGAGGAAAAACGGAAAAGCGAAAGCGTGACGATCTGCATGCCGATGTGCGCTGCTCCTTGCCGCTCGTTTGGGGGACCCACAGTGCCGGCCCACCAAACGTAGCCTATGCCTTACGCAATGAAAGTCAGACTTTCCGGTGAGCGAGAGCCTCCGCATACACTTCATCTGACCTTGCCGCACGCGGGACGAGGGCAGGCGCAGGCCAGGACAATGGGCGATCCGCGCGCTCTGCCCCCTACGCCACGGCCCTTGCGAGCGCGCACTGGCTCCACAGGTCGCACAGCGCGCCCGAGAGATGGGCGATGTCGGCATCGCTGTGGAACGGGGTCGGCGTGATCCTCAGCCGCTCGGTGCCCACCGGCACCGTCGG
>NZ_JASHKB010000026.1 GCF_030732865.1 Roseitalea sp. MMSF_3546 | reverse complement strand
GGGGTGAGGGGTGGGGGCGACGCTCCGCCGCTTCCGGAGAGCATGCGCGATGACCGACACGACGCTGCTCATCGCCGCGGTCGTGTTCTGGCTGATCGCCTGGTACGCCAACACCCGGCTGGCCGCGCTCAGGCCGGAGACGGGCACGATGAGGATGGCGGTGAACCTCGCCATTCCGGTGCTGTTCGGCGCGGCCATCCTGGCGCTGTGGGAGGGGATCACGCGCGGGCTTGGCGTGCCTTCGGTGATCCTGCCGCCGCCTTCGATGATCTGGGAGCGGGTGACGGGTTCGGTGCCGACGCTGTGGGCCGATTTCGTCCAGACCTATCTGAAGGGCGTCATCACCGGCTATGTCATCGGCTGTTCGCTGGGCTTTGCCGTCGCCGTGCTCGTCGACCGCTCGCCGTTCTGGAAGGCGGGCGTGCTGCCGATCGGCAATCTGGTCTCGGCGCTGCCGATCATCGGCATCGCCCCGATCATGGTGATGTGGTTCGGCTTCGACTGGCAGTCCAAGGCCGCTGTCGTCGTGGTGATGACCTTCTTTCCGATGCTGGTGAACACCGTCGCCGGGCTTAACGCGGCCGGGCACATGGAGCGCGATCTGATGCACACCTATGCGTCGAGCCGCACCCAGTCGCTGATCAAGCTGCGCCTGCCGGCGGCAATGCCCTTCATCTTCAATGCCTTGAAGATCAATTCCACGCTTGCTTTGATCGGCGCAATCGTCGCAGAGTTCTTCGGCACGCCCATTGTCGGCATGGGCTTTCGCATCTCCGCGGAGATCGGACGGCTCAATGTCGACATGGTCTGGGCCACCATTTTCGTCGCCGCGCTCGCCGGCTCGCTTTCCTACGGGCTCATCGCCCTGATCGAGCGGTCCGTGACATTCTGGCATCCGTCCATGCGAAGCGAGCGACCATAAGACGGGATGAGGATGCCAGGTTCGAGACGTCCATGAGCAAACAGGGAGAACCAATATGCGCAAATGGATTGCACTGACCGCGGGAACCGCGATGGGGCTCGTTGCCGCCTCGGCGGCCAACGCCCAGGACGACGAGCTGACGCTGCAGCTCAAATGGGTCACGCAGGGCCAGTTCGCCGGATACTACGTCGCCAAGGACAAGGGCTTCTATGAGGAAGCCGGTCTCGACGTGACCATCAATCCGGGCGGGCCGGACATCGCCCCGCCGCAGGTGATCGCCGGCGGCGGCGCCGACGTGATCGTCGAGTGGATGCCGGCCGCGCTCGCCGCGCGCGAAAAGGGCGTTCCGCTGGTCAACATCGCCCAGCCCTTCGAGCGTTCGGGCATGATGCTGACGTGCCGGGCCGAGACGGGCATCGAGAGCCCGGAGGACTTCCGCGGCAAGACGCTGGGCGTGTGGTTCGCGGGCAACGAGTTCCCGTTCCTGTCGTGGATGAGCCAGCTCGGCATTCCGACCGAGGGTGGCGAGGATGGCGTCGAGGTGCTGCGCCAGGGCTTCAACGTCGACCCGCTGATCCAGGAGCAGGCCGACTGTATCTCGACGATGACCTACAACGAATACTGGCAGGTGATCGATGCCGGCTTCTCGCCGGACGATCTGGTCGTGTTCAACTACACCGACCAGGGCGTGGCGACGCTCGAGGACGGGCTCTACACGACCGAGGAAAACCTCGAGGACCCGGCGATGGTCGACAAGCTGACAAGCTTTGTCGCCGCTTCCATGCGCGGCTGGGAGTATGCCTGCGAGAACCAGGAGGAAGCCGCCGAGATCGTGCTGGAGAACGACGCGACCGGCGCGCAGACCATGGAGCACCAGGTGCGCATGGTCGGCGAGATCTGCAAGCTGGTCGGCGATTCCGATGGCACACTCGATGTTTCGGCCGCCGAAACCACCGTCGACTCGCTGCTTTCGGGCGGCTCGGACCCGGTGATCACCGATCGTCCGGAAGGTGCCTGGACCGATGACGTGATGAACAAGGTCAAGGGGATGTAGGCGCCCGCTCGCATTTCGATTCCCAAGGGGCCGTCCGCGTTCGCGGGCGGCCTTTTTTGTGCAATGGCGCGTCACCGCGGCATTCACACGGCGTCATTCCGGAACTTGATTCCGGAATCCACGGATCAGGACCGCGTAATGGATTCCGGAATCAAGTTCCGGAATGACGTGTAGCAACGTGTCAAAAACGGTCTCAGAAAAAATTTGACCTCTTGATCAAATTATTGAAAGCTCCCGTCATCGGGTGACCGGCCGGCAAGAGCCGCGCACCGCAGGACCACAGGACGGAGGATGCGCCATGGCGCATGGGACTGCTTCACCGGATGTGAAGGCCGGCCGGCTTTCGGCCGAGCAGTATGCGGACAATTTCGACGACCTGCACGAACCGCTCGACCGGCACGAGGCCGTGGTCGAGGCCGACCGGTGCTATTTCTGCTACGACGCGCCCTGCATGCAGGCGTGTCCGACGTCGATCGACATTCCGATGTTCATTCGGCAGATCTCGACGGGCAATGCGAACGGGGCGGCCAGGACCATCTTCGACCAGAACATCATGGGCGGCATGTGCGCGCGCGTCTGCCCCACCGAGACGCTGTGCGAGGAGGTGTGCGTGCGCGAGGTGGCCGAGGGCAAGCCGGTCAAGATCGGCCTCCTGCAGCGCTATGCGACGGACCATTTCATGGAGACGGTCGAGGCGCACCCTTATGAGCGGGCCGCGCCGACCGGCAAGTGCGTCGCCGTGGTCGGCGCCGGGCCGGCAGGGCTCGCCTGCGCCCACGCGCTGGCCCGCAACGGCCATGACGTGACGATCTTCGAGGCGCGCGACAAGCCGGGCGGGCTGAACGAGCACGGCATTGCCGCCTACAAGACGACGGACGGCTTTGCGCAACGCGAGGTCGACTTCATCACCGGCATCGGCGGCATCGAGATCAGGAATGGCGTGTCGCTCGGGCGCGATGTGGCGCTGGACGCGCTGGCGGCCGAGTACGATGCGGTCTTCCTGGGCATGGGTCTGCCGGGCGTCAACGATCTTGGCCTTGACGGCGAGGATGCCGACAACTGCATCGATGCGGTCGCCTATATCGAAGCGCTGCGCCAGGCGGGCGAACTGTCAGACCTGCCTGTGGGCCGCAATGTCGTGGTCATCGGCGGCGGCATGACGGCAATCGACGTTGCCGTGCAGACCAAGCTCCTTGGGGCGGAGACGGTGACGATCTGCTACCGGCGCGGGCCCGAACAGATGAACGCGTCCGAATACGAGCAGGAGGTGGCGCAGACCCATGGCGTGACGATCCGCCACTGGCTGCAACCGCGGGCCTTGCAGCGCAACGAGGCCGGCGCGGTGACCGGCATCACGCTCGAATACACGGCGATGAACGGGACGCTCTCGGGCACCGGCGAAACGGTGACTTTGCCCGCCGACCAGGTTTTCAAGGCGATCGGCCAGAAACCGGTCGAGGGGCTGTTCGGCGATGTTGCGCTGGAACTCGCCAGGGGCCGGATCGTCACCGACGGGGACCGCAGGACATCGCATGCCAAGATCTGGGCGGGCGGCGACTGCATCGAAGGCGGCGACGATCTGACCGTGGTCGCGGTCGAGGACGGCAAGATCGCCGCCGCCTCCATCCATGACGCGCTGACGGGGTAGGGTAGTGCAAGCGATGCGATACCCCCCACTGTCGGCTTTGCCGACATCTCCCCCACAAGGGGGGAGGGTAGGCGCGTTCGGGGTGCCTTGGCGCCCGCTCTCCCCCCTTGTGGGGGAGATGTCCCGAAGGGACAGAGGGGGGAGTGTTCCAAACGGTCTGCAGGCAGCAGGAGCCGCGCCATGCTGAGCCATATCCACTTTCAGTCGATCGGCGTGGTCGACATGTACCGGGCGGTCGAATTCTATCGCGACATGCTGGGCATGCGCGTCGAGCGCGACGCGCCCTATGGCGACAGCCGCTGGATCTTCATGCAGATTCCCGGCGCGCGCACCATGTTGCATTTCGACCAGCACTCGACGATCGAGCCGCAGGACAAGCCGGCGCTGGTGCTGGCGACCGACGACGTCGATGCGCTGTGCGAGGATCTGACCTCGAAGGGCGTTGCCATCCAGTCCGGCCCGGACGACGCGCCCTGGGAGCCCGGCGTGCGCTGGGCGATGATCCACGACAGCGAGGGCAATCTCGTGCTGCTGCAGACGGTTGCCGGGCAATGAGGATGGCGGGCGGTCACAGCAGAGCGACGAAGGCGTCGACGGAAAGGCCGGCCTGCCTGATGATGGACGCAAGGGTGGCTCGTTTCAGGGGTTTGTTGCCGTGCACGGGAACAGTGACGTTGCGCACAGGCGGGCCGGGATGGCGAAGCAGATGGTGGCTTCCACTGATACGTCGCACCTCGAATCCGTGCTTCTGGAGAGCGCGGACAACCCGTTTGCCGCTGACGACGGGTAGGCGGCGTACCAAGCGCTATGCCGCCACGGTCAGCCGGTCGACCTCCGTGGCCACATCATCGGGAATGTCCCACCCCTCCGCGCGGTACTGTTCGATGACAAGTTCGATCGCCTCGCGCGCATTGGCCAGAGCCTGCTCCCGCGTCTCGCCTTCCGTGACGACCTCGGGCAGCGCGGGGACAAGAACGGTATAGCCGCCTTCGGGCTGCGGATGAAGATTGATGGTAAACTGACGCAAGGCGCTTGCTCCTGATCGATGGCGTCGCATGGCGTGACTATAGCGAGACAATGGAGGAAATCCCATGGCAGACCTGACAACCAGCTTTCTCGGCGTTTCCTCTCCCAACCCGTTCTGGCTGGCCTCGGCGCCGCCCACCGACAAGCAGTACAATGTCGAGCGCGCCTTCGAGGCGGGCTGGGGCGGCGTGGTCTGGAAAACCCTCGGCGAGGATCCGCCCATCGTCAATGTCAACGGGCCGCGCTATGGCGCGATCTGGGGGCCGGACCGGCGGCTGATCGGCCTGAACAACATCGAACTGATCACCGATCGGGCGCTCGACACCAATCTGCGCGAGATCGAGACGGTCAAGAAGAACTGGCCCGACCGGGCGATGATCGTCTCGCTGATGGTGCCCTGTGAAGAGGAACCCTGGAAGAACATCCTGAAAATGGTCGAGCAGACCGGCGCCGATGCGGTCGAGCTCAATTTCGGCTGCCCGCACGGCATGAGCGAGCGCGGCATGGGCTCGGCGGTCGGGCAGGTCCCCGAATATATCCAGATGGTCGCCGAATGGTGCAAGCAGCACTCCGACCTGCCGGTGATCGTCAAGCTGACCCCCAACATCACCGACATCCGCTATCCGGCCCGGGCGGCGAAGGCGGGCGGGGCCGACGCGGTCTCGTTGATCAACACCATCTCCTCGATCGTCTCGGTCGACCTCGATTCGATGTCGCCCGAACCCTCCATCGACGGAAAGGGGAGCCATGGCGGCTATTGCGGCCCGGCAGTGAAACCCATTGCGCTGAACATGGTCGCCGAGATCGCCCGCGATGCGCAAACCCATGGCCTGCCGATCTCGGGCATTGGCGGGGTCACCACCTGGCGCGATGCGGCCGAGTTCATCGCCCTTGGGTGCGGCACTGTGCAGGTGTGCACCGCGGCGATGACCTATGGCTTCAAGATCGTCCAGGAGATGATCGCCGGGCTCGAGGCGTGGATGGACGAAAAGGGCTACCGGACGATCGAGGACTTTCGCGGCATGGCGGTGCCGAACGTCACCGACTGGCAGTATCTGAACCTCAACTACGTCACCAAGGCGCGGATCAACCAGGATCTGTGCATCTCGTGCGGGCGCTGCCACATCGCCTGCGAGGACACATCGCACCAGGCGATCACCAACATGGTCGATGGCGTGCGCAAGTTCGAGGTGATCGACGAAGAGTGCGTGGGCTGCAATCTTTGCGTCAATGTGTGCCCGGTGGACGATTGCATTACGATGGAGCGGATCGCCGGCGTCGACCCGCGCACGAAAGAGCCGGTCGATCCGGACTATGGAAACTGGACCGAGCACCCCAACAATCCGGCCACCTTCAAGGAGGCGGCGGAGTAGGGGGCGTTCCGCCTCATCCTGAGGTGTGAGGCAATCATCACCCTCGTCCTTCGAGGCTCGCTATGCTCGCACCTCAGGATGAGGGTGATGATTGGCGAGCCTCGAAGGACGAGGCGGATGCGCCGCTCAAGTGCCGCTCCAGAAACCCCAACACCGCCATGCGCAACCGGGGTGTTTCTTCATGGCCGGTGTCCGGCGATGTCAGCACGGTGAGGGCATCGGAAACGCCCTGTGAATCATAGGCCTGGCGCAATCGGCTGAGGGCCGGATTCAGGGCCTCGGGCGGGGTCAGCGGATCCTTGAGGCCCGCTGCGACCATTTGCGGACGCGGGGCGATCAGCGCGGCGATGTCGGCCATGTCGCCATGGGCCAGAAGGCCGGGCACGGTCATGTATGGTCCGTGCAGATCGTGGGCGCCGGCCGCGATCAGCGGACCGATGTTCGAGAACGCGCACAGATGCGCACAGGCGGCAATGCGCTCATCCAGCGCGGCGAGCCAGTAGGCATGGGTCGCGCCCATGGACAGGCCGAGCGTGGCGATGCGGGTCGGATCGACCGCCGGGTGAGTTGCAAGCGCATCGAGCGCGGCGGTCAGATCGTCGAGCATTTGACCGAACAGGGTCCGACCGCGCCAATGGGCGGCCTTGGCGAGCGCGCTTTCGGGGCCCTCCGCCTGCCGCGTGCCGAAGCCGGGCATGTCGATGCACAGCACCGCATGGCCGCGCCGCGCCAGGGCCGGGCCGTAAGGCGATTGCAGCGCCGGGCGCCCGTCCATGAGTTCGGCCGCGCCTATGTCATGGCGGTTGCCATGGGCGTGGCAGTAGAGCACGGCGGGCACGGGACGCTTCGTGTCCTCTGGCAGCAGCAGCGTGCCGGCAATGGCCCGGTCATCGATGGCGAGCGCAACGGCGTGGCGCACGAAGCCGTCTTCGGCTGTGGCGGACACGATGTCGAGCGTCCCCGCCGCCTGCGTCCCGCCGCCAACGCCGAGCAGATGCCGCACCCGTTCACGGTCGATCGCAGGCAATGCTCGTCCTTCCCGCTTGTCAGCGACGCTACTGGTATACTAGTGTCCCTCGAAAAGAGCAAAGAGGGCAGTTCATGCGGCAGACATGGCGTTGGTTCGGGCCGGTCGACAAGGTCACGCTCGCCGATGCGCGGCAGGCCGGTGCGCAGGGCATCGTCACTGCCCTGCACCATATCGCGACCGGCGCGGTGTGGCCGGTGGCCGAGATCGAAAAACGGCAGGCCGAGGTCGGCCGCAAAGCCGACGGCACGCCGACCGGGCTGAGCTGGGACGTCGTCGAGAGCCTGCCGGTCTCCGAGGCGATCAAGACGCAGTCGGGCGACTGGCGCGGGGATATCGAGCGTTACAGGCAAAGCCTGGAAAACCTGGCGCGATGCGGCATCGCGACGATCTGCTACAACTTCATGCCGGTGCTCGACTGGACGCGCACCGATCTGCGCGCGCCGACGCGGACCGGCGGCACGGCGATGATCTTCGACCTCGTCGATTTTGCCGCCTTCGACATGCACATATTGCGCCGGCCGGGCGCGCAGGGCGATTATGACGAGCCGATCGTCCGGCAGGCCGCCGACCGGTTCACCCATATGAGCGGTGAGCGCAAGCAGGCGCTCGCCGAGAACGTGACCGCCGGACTGCCCGGCTCGGCCGAGCGCTGGACGACGGCCGATGTGCGCGACAAGCTGGCCGACTACGCGCAGATCGACGCCGACCGGCTGCGCCGGCACCATGTCGATTTCCTCGCCGAGGTGGCGCCCACGGCCGAACGGCTCGGCCTGCGGCTGTGTTGCCATCCCGACGATCCGCCATTTGCGCTGCTCGGCCTGCCGCGCGTGTGGTCGACCGCCGGGGATGTGCGCGACGCCTTCGCCGCCGTTAGCAGCCCGGCCATCGGACTGACATTGTGCGCGGGCTCGTTCGGCGCCCGGCCGGACAACGATATTGCCGCCATGGTGCGTGAGTTCGGCCCGCGCATCCATTTCGTCCATCTGCGCAACGTCACGCGCACCACCGAGGGCGTGCCGTGCTCGTTTGTCGAGGACGAGCATCTTGAAGGCGGCACCGACATGGTCGCCGTCGTCGCCGCGCTGATGGCCGAGCAGGCGCGGCGCCGGGCCGAGGGGCGGCACGATTGCGAGATCCCGATGCGGCCCGATCACGGCCACGAGATCCTCGACGATGCGGCGCGCGGCGCCCAGCCCGGCTATCCGGCCATCGGCCGGCTCAAGGGGCTGGCCGAACTGCGCGGCATCATGGCGGCCGTCGAAAAGGGTCATGCCGCGCAAGGCGCCGCATGATGCCGCCTTCGACCTTGGCGGCGCGCTCGCCGGGGCATCGGTGGCGCGCGACAGCCCGATCGCGCCGCAGATCTACGCGCTGTTGCGCGCCGCCATCATCGATGGCCGCCTGCCGCCGGGCACGCTGGTCAGCGAGGCCGACCTCGCCCGCATCGTTTCGGTCAGCCGCACGCCGCTGCGCGCGGCGATACAGAGGCTGGCGCGCGAGGGTCTTGTCCAGGTGCGCCCGCAGGCCGGCACCGTGGTCGCGCCGCGCGATGGAGCCCGTTTCGACGAGGCACTGTTCGTGCGCCGGGCCATCGAATGCGCCGTCGTGCGCCGGCTCGCCGCGCGCAGCGCCGATCTGGCGGCGCTGCGGCCGCTTCTCGACCAGCAGCGCCTGGCCGCCGAGCGCGACGACTACCGGACCTTCTTTGCCCATGACGAGGCGTTCCATGCCGAACTCGCCGCGCTCGCCGGCGCGCCCAATGGCTGGTCGCTGGTGCAGACGATGAAGGCGCATATCGACCGGGAAAGGCTGGTGCTGATGTCGTCCATCGAAGGGCGCTCGCTGGCCGCCTATCGCCAGCATCTGGGCATCGTCGCGGCGATCGAGGCGGGCCAGGGCGAGACCGCGGCGGCACGAATGGCCGCACACATCGATTCCGTACTTGAAACCGCGGGCGCGTCGGGCCACGATCCGGCGCAACCGCCACCGGGCGAACCATAGGCCAAGGCGTGGCGTGACCGACGATCAGCTATCTTTTCGGGAGGAGATACCCATGACCAAGACACTGACCAGGACCCTGGCTGTCAGCGCGGCCGGCTTTGCGCTGATGGCCGGATCGGCCATGGCGCAGACCGAACTGCGCATGACCTGGTACAATGACGGCAATGAGGGCGAGGTCATGCGTGACCTGCTCGACACCTTCGAGGAGCAGAACCCGGACATCACCGTGGTTCTGGACACCGTGCCCTACAAGGCGATTCTGGAAAGCCTGCCGGTGCAACTCGCCGCCGGCGAGGGACCCGATCTGGCCCGCGTGACCGACCTTGGCGGACTGGCGCAATACTATCTCGACCTGACGCCGTACATCTCCGATCCCGAGTACTGGGAGAACAATTTCGGCCCGTTCCTGGAGTGGAAGCGCGAGCCGGGCAATGACAGTGCCATTACCGGCTTCATGACGCAGCTCACCGTCACCGGCCCCTATGTCAACAAGACGCTGTTCGAGCAGGCCGGCGTGGAGATGCCCGGCGAAGGCGCGACCTGGGACGACTGGGCCGAAGCGTCCAGCCAGGTCGCCGAGGCAACGGGCGTCCCCTATCCGATGGCCTGGGACCGCTCCGGCCACCGCGTTGCCGGCCCGGCGATCTCGATGGGCGCGCAGATGTTCACCGAAGACGGCGAGCCGGCGCTGGTCGATGAGGGGCTGAAGATGATGGCCCAGAAACTCCATGACTGGCACCAGGACGGCACCATGCCCAAGGAGTTGTGGGGCTCGGTCTCGGGCAACCAGTATCTGGGCGCCAATGAGGACTTCGCCAACGCCAATGTCGTCCTTTACATGTCCGGCTCGTGGCAAATCCCGCAATTCGCCGAGACGATCGGCGATGCGTTCGACTGGTGGGCGGTTCCGGCGCCGTGCGGGCCGGCCGCCTGCACCGGCATGCCCGGCGGCGCGGCGCTGGTCGCGCTCAAGGACACCGAGCATCCCGAAGAGGTCGGCACGCTGATGGATTACCTGTCGAGCGAGGAGGTGCTGTCGGAGTTCTACGCGCGCACGCTGTTCATTCCCGGGCATCTGGGACTGGCCGAGAGTGGCGTCGACTTCGAAACCGACGATCCGCGCGCCAAGCATGCGCTGTCGACGTTCGCGGCCGCCGTGCCGTCGATCTCGCCGATCGCGTTCGATCTTCAGGGCTATGTGAACAACCGCGTGATGTTCAACGCGCTGATCTCGCGGCTGGGCGAGGCGATCGTGGGCGAGCTGACGCTCGAAGAGGCCTATGAGCGCATGGAGCAGGACGTCGCCCAGCAGATCGCCGAGCGCGAGCGCGACGGCTGATCGGGCCTGTGGGCCAATGGCCGCTTTCGGCCTTGTTTCGTGCACCTGATCCGAAAGTGGCCGTCTGCTTCGCCATTGCGGGGCGCCCGCGCATGTCGCGGGTGTCCCGCAATCCGAGCGGGCAACCGCAGTCTAAATACCGGGGCCAGTCCCGGTATGACGTGGCGATGAAATGCCGTCTCAGCGCTGTTGACGACGTGCGTTCGCGCCAGGTTCGAAGGTGATGGATCGGACCATGGCTTCAACCGACATCGCACCGCCCGAACCGGTGACGCTGACCGACCGTGCCAAGGCGGTCGCGGCGATCCCGGCGCGCGTGGTCTTTGCCATACTGGAGATCCCGTTCCGCTTCGTGCAGCGGATCTTCGGCATCGGCGCGATGCCCTATTTCTTCATCCTGCCGAACATGGTCTTTTTCGGCCTGTTCGTCATCATTCCGCTGTTCATCAATTTCGCCTTCTCGGTCACCGGCGGCACCAACCTCTTCCTGACCGACCGGCCCTATGTGGGCCTTGAGCAGTACGAATATCTGGCCGCCTGCGCCAACCATTTCGACCCGACGACCTGCCGCGAGGACCGGTTCTGGCGCGGCATCTACAACACGGTCGTGTTCGTCACCTTCCAGGTGTCGCTCATGGTGCTGTTCTCGCTGATCACCGCCCTGATCCTCAATCGGGACATCCGCTATCGCGGGTTCTACAGAGCGGCGTTCTTCTTCCCCGTGCTGCTGTCGCCGGTCGTGGTCGCGCTGATCTGGAAGTGGATCCTGCTGCGCGACGGCGTTCTCAATGCCGGCCTTGTCGGGCTGGGGCTCGATCGCATCCTGTTCTTCGTCGATCCGCAATGGGCGATGTTCTGGGCGATCTTCGTGTCGATCTGGGCCAATATGGGCTTTTACACGCTGATCCTGCTGGCCGGGCTGCAGGCGATCCCGCCGGACCTTTACGAAGCCGCCGAGATGGACGGCACCAAGCCCGAGCGCGTGTTCTGGCGCATCACGCTGCCGCTTTTGTGGCCGAACATGCTCGTGGTCATCGTGCTGGCGCTGATCAAGTCGGTGCAGGTGTTCGACGAGGTGTTCGTGCTGACCGGCGGCGGGCCGGGCACGGCGACGCAGTTCATCGTCCAGTACATCTACACCACCGGCTTTGCCAGCCAGGTGCAGAATTTCGGCCTGGCCTCGGCCGCCTCGGTGGTCCTGGGCGTGGTGCTGTTCGTCCTGACATTGCTGCAACTGGCGGTCGTGCGCAGGAGGGACCAGGGCTGATGGCCGACATCGCCGCCACGCCGAGCCGGACGATCGGGGGCCTTGCGACCGCACGGCGCGGCGGGCCGAACGGGCGTGGCTGGCACTGGACCGACATCTTCACCTATGTCTACCTCGCCTTCGGCGTGGCGCTGATGTTCCTGCCGGTGGTCTGGCTGGTGCTGTCCTCGTTCAAGACGCAGGCCGGCCTTCAGGAGTTTCCGCCGACGCTTTTGCCGCTCGGCCAGGTGCAGGTGGAGGTGCAGGGCTTCGACGAGCCGCTGCCACTGTTCGAGGTGACCTTCGAGGACGGCACCGTCCGGCAGATGGCGCAGATCCGGCGCATCGGCATCATGAGCCAGATGGTCGATCCCGAAAACCCTGAAGAGCGCATCCAGGTGTCGATCGACGACCGCGAGCCGATCCGCGAGTTCCGTGTCGCCTGGGAGAACTATACCAAGCCGCTCGAGACGTTCAACTTCCTGACATACCTGAACAATTCGGTCATCGTGACGGCGGCGGCGACGCTGATCACGCTGCTGATCAACTCGATGGCCGCCTACGGGCTGGCGATCTACGAGTTCCGGGGGCGCAACGCGGTGATGCTGTTCGTCATCGGCACGCTGATGATCCCGATCACCATCATCCTGGTGCCGACCTATCTGGTCGTCACCCAGCTTGGCATGGTCAACACGCTGTGGGCGGTGATCATACCGGGCTGCGCGACGCCCACGGGCGTGTTCCTGCTCAGGCAATACATGCTGACGATTCCGCGCGACCTGATCGAGGCGGCGCGCATGGACAAGGCGTCCGAATGGCAGATCTACTGGCGCATCGTGCTGCCCTTGTCGCTGCCGGCGATCGCGGTGCTGGCGATATTCTCGGTGATGTGGCGCTGGAACGATTTCCTGTGGCCGCTGATCGTGCTCAACCGGTCGGAGGTCTACACGCTGCAGATCGGACTGAACGCCTTCCAGGGCGAACTGAACGTGCAATGGCATTTCGTGCTGGCGATGACGGTCGTGGCGCTGATCCCGGTGACCGTGGTCTTCGCCTTCCTGCAGCGCTTCATCACCACCGGCATCGCTTCCTCGGGCATGAAATGACCGCGCCCCTGCCGCTCATCTTCGTCGATCCGTTCCCTCGAACCGAGGCGATGGTGTTCACGCCGGACACCGAGGCGGCGCTGCGCTCGATGGGCCGGCTGGTCACCCATTTCGGCGCGCGCGCGCCCGACGCGCTGGTCGAGAGCGTGCTCGACGAGGTGGCGATCATCATCGGCCAGACCGCCATGGACCGCGACCGGCTCGACCGGGCGGCGAATCTGAAGGCGATCGTCAACGTCAAGGCGAACTGGGAGCCGAACATCGACTATGCGCACGCGCAGGCCAAGGGCGTGCAGGTGCTGACCGTGGCGCCGGTGATGGGCCCGCCGGTCGCCGAATACTGCCTGGGCCAGGCGATCGCGCTGGCGCGCGGGCTGCCGCGGGCCGATGCCGCCTTCCGCAAGGGCAGCGAGCGCTATGGCGGGGAGGGCAACCGCGCCGCCTACAGCCTGTTCGGCGCGCCGGTCGGGCTGATCGGCTACGGCAATCTGGGCCGGGCGCTGGTGCCGCTCCTGCGAGCGTTCACGTCCCGGATCGCGGTGCACGATCCGGGCCTGTCGGACGCCTATCTGGAAAGTTGCGATCTAGAGCCGATGGCGCTCGACGCGCTGCTTTCATCGCGCCGCGTGGTCTTCGTGCTCGCCGGGGTGACCGCGCAGAACGAAGGCTTCCTGGGCGCCGACCGGCTGGCGCGCATGCCCGAGGGTGCAAGCCTCGTTCTTGCCTCGCGCGCCGAGGTGGTCGATTTCGAGGCGCTCATGGCCGAAGCCGACAGCGGCCGGCTGCGCGTCGCCGTCGACGTCTTTCCCGACGAGCCGGTGCCGGCGCACGCCCCGTGGCGGGACACGCGCAACGCGTTGTTCTCGGCGCATCTGGCCGGCGGGCTGGCCTCGACCTATGCGGCGATGCGGTCCATGATCGTCGACGATGTGCGCCAGATCCTGCGCGGCCTGCCGCCCATGCGGCTGCAGCGCGCCGAGCCGAGGCTGGCCGCCATGGCCCGCAGCCGATAGCATGCACGGGGAGGCGGTGTGACTGAAATCGAGCTCAAAAGCGTCCTGAAGGCCTATGGCGATGTCGAGGTGATCCACGGCATCGACCTGCATGTGGGCTCGGGTCAGTTCGTTGTATTCGTCGGCCCGTCGGGCTGCGGCAAGTCCACCCTCCTGCGCATCATCGCCGGGCTCGAACAGGTCACCGGCGGCGAGGTCGTCATCGATGGCACGGTGGTCAACGCCATCCCCGCCTCCGAGCGCGGGCTTGCCATGGTCTTCCAGTCCTATGCGCTCTATCCGCATATGAGCGTCTACAAGAACATGGCGTTCGGGCTCGAAAACTCGAAGATGGCGCGCGCGGAGATCGAAAGCCGCGTGCAGGAAGCGGCCGCGATGCTGCAGATCACGCCCTATCTGAACCGGCGGCCCAAGGCGCTTTCGGGCGGCCAGCGCCAGCGCGTGGCCATCGGGCGGGCGATCGTGCGCGATCCCAAGGCCTTCCTGTTCGACGAGCCGCTGTCCAATCTGGACGCCGAACTGCGCGTTGCCATGCGCAAGGAGATCGCGGCGCTGCACAACAAGCTGGGCGGCACGATGATCTATGTCACGCATGACCAGGTGGAGGCGATGACGCTGGCCGATGTGATCGTCGTGCTCAATCAGGGCCGCATCGAACAGATCGGCACGCCGCTCGAACTCTACAACTGCCCGCAAAACACCTTCGTTGCCGGTTTCATCGGCTCGCCGCGGATGAACCTGATGGAGGCGGTGGCCGAACCCGGCGAGGGCGGCGGCATCGATCTGGTCGCCGGCAGCCAGCGCATCGCGCTGCCGGCCATTGCGGGCATCGCGCCGGGCGACAATGTCACCTTCGGCATCCGTCCCGAACACATGGACATCGTCGATGCGGCCCAGGCCGACATTTCCGCTCCGGTCGACCTGACCGAGCAGTTGGGCGGGGAGACCTACCTGTTCTGCACGCCCGAAGGGCTGCCGCAGATCACGGTGCACCAGCTCGGCCAGTTTCCGGTGAGCGAGGGAGAAATGGTGCATCTGCGCTTCCAGCGAAAGGTGATGCACCTGTTCAACGCCGACGGCCAAGTCGTTGCCAATGGAATCGAAAACGGCGCCGCCGCCGGGATGGAAGTCGAAGGAGCGCAGGCATGAGCGCGGGGCGTATCGGGATCGGCGTGGTCGGCACGGGCATGGCCGCCAAGCCGCACGCGCAGGCGCTGAGATCGCTGGACGACTGCATCGCGGTGCGCGGCGTCTATTCGCGCGGGGCCGACAAGCGGGCGGCCTTCTGCGCCGAGCACGGATTTGCCGAGGCGGCCTCGCTGGAGGCGTTGGCGGACGATCCGGCGGTCAGGGCGGTCATCATCATCACGCCGCCCAATCAGAGGCTCGACCTGGTGCGGCGCTTTGCCGGGGCGGGCAAGCACATCCTGATGGAAAAACCCGTCGAGCGGACTTCGGAAGCGGCCGAGGAGATCGTGGCGATCTGCGAGGCGGCGGGGGTGCAGCTCGGCATCGTCTTCCAGCACCGGTTCCGGCAGGCCTCGCGCAAGCTCGACAAGCTGGTTCACTCGGGCGCGCTGGGCGCGATCGGGCTGGCGCGCGCCTCGGTGCCCTGGTGGCGCGAGCAGAGCTATTATGACGAGCCGGGCCGGGGCAGCTATGCGCGCGACGGCGGCGGCGTGCTGATCAGCCAGGCCATCCACACGCTCGATCTGATGCTGTCGATCGCCGGCCCGGTCGCCGAGGTGCAGGCCGTTGCCGGCACGACGCCTTTCCACGAGATGGAATCGGAGGATTTCGTCGCCGGCGGGCTGCATTTCCGCAACGGCGCGATGGGCGCGGTGATGGCGACCGTCGCCGCCTTTCCCGGCGAGGCCGAATCGATCACGCTCGACTGCGAAAAGGCGAGCGCGCATCTGCAATCGGGCACGCTGACGGTCAACTGGCGCGACGGGCGTAGCGAACGTTTCGGCGAAAGCGCCGACGGCACGGGCGGTGGCGCCGACCCGATGGCGTTTCCCTTCGACTGGCACCGCGACCTGATCACCGATTTCATCGAGGCGATCGCGGCCGGGCGCGAGCCGGCCGTGACCGGGCGCGATGCGCTGCATGTCCACTATCTCATCGACGCGCTGGTCGCCTCCTCGCGCGAGCGGCGCGCCGTCGAAATCTCCAACGGAGCCTGATCCATGGCACAGCTCAGCGTCGGGGTGATCGGCGTCGATCACCGGCACATCTATGGCCAGTTGCAGGGCATGCTCGATGCCGGTGCGACCTGCAAGGGCTGGTGGACCGATGGCGAGCCGCAGCCGGTCGCCGGGTTCCTCAAGCGCTTCCCGCACGTGCCGCGCGTCGCCGACCGCAGGGCGCTGCTCGACGACCCGGAGATCGACCTGATCCTGATCGCCGACATTCCGGCGCGGCGCGCCGAGCGCGCCATCGAGGCGATGCAGGCCGGCAAGGACGTGATGACCGACAAGCCCGGCTGCACCACGCTGGACCAGCTCGAGGCGATCAGGCGGACCGTCGCCGAGACCGGGCGCATCTGGTCGATCGACTTTTCCGAGCGTTTCGAGGTGCCGGCCGTGCAGAAGGCAGCCGAGCTGGTGGCCGAGGGCGCGGTCGGGCAGGTGGTGCAGACCGTCGGCCTGGGCCCGCATCGGCTGAACCGGCACTTGCGGCCGGACTGGTTCTTCGTCGAGGACCAGTATGGCGGGATCATCTGCGACATCGCTTCGCACCAGATCGACCAGTTCCTGTTCTTCACCGGCTCCGATGATGCGCAGATCGTTGCGTCCGCGGTCGGCAATTTCGCCAATCCGGACGATCCGGGTCTTCAGGATTTCGGCGAGATCCTGCTGCGCTCGGACAAGGGCACCGGCTATATCCGGGTCGACTGGTACACGCCCGACGCGCTGCCGAGCTGGGGCGACGGCCGGCTGGTCATTCTGGGGACCGAGGGCACGATCGAACTGCGCAAATATGTCGATCTGTGCGGGCGCGAGGGCACCGACCATGTCTATCTGGTCAATGGCGAGCGCTGCGAATATTTCGACGCCTCGGGCGAAAGGCTGACCTATTTCGAACGGCTCGCCGCCGACGTGCAGAACCGCACCGAGACGGCCATGACGCAGACGCACTGCCTGAAGGTGATGGAACTGGCGCTCAAGGCGCAGGCGCAGGCGGCGCGCATCGGCAAGCTGAAAGGGACGTGATGCTCAAGGTCGCGATCGCCGGCGCGGGGATCGGCGAGGCGCATATGCTCGCCTATGGGCAATTGCGCGCGCGGTTCCGTGTCGTTGCCGTCTGCGATCTCGATCGGGCCAGGGCCGAACGCGTCGCCGCCCATGACGATCACTGCGCGGCGGTCGAGGCGCTGCCGGAGGTGCTGGCCGACCCCGATATCGACATTGTCGACATCTGCCTGCCGCCGCATCTGCACGCGCCGGTCGCGCTCGAGGCGTTCGCCGCGGGCAAGCACGTGATCTGCGAGAAGCCGCTGGCCGGTTCGGTCGTCGAGGCCGACCGCATGGCCGATGCGGCGCGCAACACCGGCAGGCTGCTCGCGCCGATCTTCCAGTACCGCTACGGGCACGGGCTCTACCAACTGGCCGAACTGCAGCGGCGCGGGCTGGCCGGCACGCCGCTGGTCGCCACAATCGAGACGCACTGGAACCGCGGCGCGGACTATTACGCCGTGCCTTGGCGCGGCAAATGGGCCAGCGAACGCGGCGGGGCGGTGCTCGGCCATGCCATTCACGCGCATGACCTCGTCAGCGGATTCCTGGGGCCGGTGACGGCCGTGTCGGCCATGGTCGACACGCGCGTCAACGCCATCGAGACCGAGGACTGCGCCGCGCTTGCCATGCGCTGCGCCTCGGGCGCGCTGGTGACCTCATCGATCACGCTGGGCGGGGCGCGCGACACCTCGCGCCTGCGGTTCGTCTTCGAGACGCTGACGGCCGAAAGCGGGCGCAATCCCTATGCGCCCGGCGCCGATGACTGGACGTTCGAGGCGCGCGCACCGCTGACCCAGGTGGCGCTCGACGACGCGCTGGCCGAGATGGCCGAGACGGTCGCGGCGCGCCCGGTCGGCTATGCCGGCCAGTTCGCCGCCATCGCCGATCATCTGGAGGGCCGACCCGCTGCGCTGGTCACCGCCGATGACGGCGTGCGCTCGATCGAACTGGTGGCCGCGGTCTACCGGGCCGCGCGGACGGGCGCGACCGTCGCGCTGCCGCTTGACCGGGCCGAACCGATCTGTTCGGACTGGGCGCCAATGCTGACCGGATAGGAGCCACCATGCAGTTCGCGAACATCAACGGCGTCACGCTGCACTTTCAGGTGATCGGGGCGGCCGAGGGCAAGCCGACGATCGTGTTCGCCAACGCGCTGGGCACCGATTTCCGCATCTGGCGCGACGTGATCGTGCGGCTGGTCGGCGATTTCGCGCTCGTGATGTATGACAAGCGCGGTCACGGGCTTTCGGATGTGGGCGAGGCGCCCTATGCGATGGATGATCATGTGGGCGATCTGGCCGGCCTGCTCGACCATCTTTCGGTCAGCCAGGCGATCGTCTGCGGGCTGTCGGTGGGCGGGCTGATCGCGCTCGGGCTCGCCGGCAGCCGGCCCGAACTGGTGCGCGCGCTGGTGCTGTGCGACACCGCGCCCAGGATCGGCAGCGAGGCGGTGTGGAACGAGCGGATCGAGACCGTCCAGACCGGCGGCATCGCCGCGCTCGCCGAGCCGGTGCTCGAACGCTGGTTCACGCCCGAGTTTCGCCATCCGGCCAATGCCGAGCTTGCCGGATACCGGAACATGCTGGTGCGCCAGCCGCCGGCCGGATATGCGGGCACCTGCGCGGCCATTCGCGATGCCGATTTCACCGACATCGCGCGGGCGCTGACCGTGCCGGCCGCCTGCGTCGTCGGCGATCAGGACGGCTCGACGCCGCCCGAAGTGGTGGGCGAGATGGCCAAGCTGATCCCCGATGCGCGCTATGATGTGCTGACCGATTGCGGCCATATTCCATGTGTCGAACGGCCCGAGGCGCTGGCCAACATCGTCCGCGCCTTCGCCCGGGAGGTGGCCGGGCCGCCGCCGGGCACGTGAGCCGTGCGGGCGCGCGGCGCCCGGTTTTTGTCGTGCGTTTGACAATCGGCCGTTTTTTTGCCGCCGGGCGGTTTGAAACCACGCCGCATTCATGGACAATGCAGGCAAAGGCGAACCAGCAGGGACAGACGATGCGCATGACACAGCAGGACCACATCAGTCGCGGTCTCGGAGAGCGGGCGCGTTTTGGCCGCTTGCTTCGCACGCTGATCGCCGCTGCTTGCCTTGCCGGGATTGCCGCTCCGGCTCCGGCCCAGATCGTCAATGAGGGCCGGGCGACGGGCACCGCGCCGGGCGGCGAGGCGGGCGCCGTCACCGGCACGGATTCCGTGGCCATCGAGACCGAAACGCAGGCCGCCCGCCTTCTCGTCGCCCTGAGCATCGACGAGGGCCGGCCGACCATCGGCAACGGCGCCAGCGAGATGATGGTCGATGCCGGCGACCGGATCGACTACGCCGTCACCGTGACCAATGCGGGCAATGTGACCCTGACCGATATCAGCGTCGATGCGCCCGGGCCGACGTTCAACGGCCAGCCGGCCGCCGGCCGATGGTCCGAGCCGGTTCTGGCCGCGAGCAGCGATGTTGGCAGCAACGGCGAACTGTCGCCGGGCGAGAGCTGGCGCTACCGGGCCTCCTACGGTCTCACCCAGGCCGACATCGATGCCGCCGCGCAGGCAACCGACAGCGTCGTCAACACCGTCTCCGCGACGGCCACCGACCCCACCGGCGTGACGGTGATGCCCGATGCCGAGAGCGAACAGACCCAGTTGGCCGTGACCACCAACATCCCGTCCCTGCCGTCGCTGAGCATGGAGAAGATCGCCAAGAACGGGGCCGCGGTGCAGACGGTGGGCTGGGCGGCCGGCGATACGGTGACCTACGAATTCACGGTCACCAATACCGGCAATGTGACGCTGCGCGACGTGAGCGTGGAGGACGGGCCGGCCACCTTCACCGGGCAAGGCACGCTGTCGCCGGTGACGCCCGAGAGCGTCGCCGAGCTCGCGCCGGGCGAGACGGCGGTGTTTCAGGCCAGCTACGTGATCGAGCAAGCCGATATCGACGCGCAGCAGCCCGAGTGACCGGTTGCGGCGGGCCGGCCGGGCAACGGCGCGCCACGCATGATTTGGCCGCATCCGTCGGGCAGGCGGTAAACGCTGCGAACCTTGGGCAAGGTGTGGTTCTTTGCGGTCGATGCGTGCCTCGGTGACAAGACGGGATGAGCGCGGGCGCCGGCGCCGCATGGGCGCCGGGCCGCTGCTGGCGCTGGCGCTGCTTGCCGCCGGCCTGGGCGCGGCGCGCGCCGATATCGAGAACCGGGCGAGCGCGCGCGCGCTCGCGCCGGGCGGCGCCGAGGTGACGGCTGGCTCCGGGACCGTGACCATCGGCCTGCTCGGGGTCGTTTCGGCGGCCGGCGATACGGTGCCGGAGATCGTCGACTCGGCCGAGCCGGCCAGGGCGGTCGTCAACGTTCTGACCAACGACACGCTGGACGGCCAGTCGCCGGGAGCCGAAGGACTCGTGGCCCGGCCGGTCGAGCCCTGGCCCGAAGGGTTGACGCTGAATTCCGACGGCACGCTCGATGTGGCCCGTCATGCCCCGCCCGGCACATTCGAGATGACATATCGGGCCTGCGAAGACGCCCATCCGACCAATTGCGCGCGCGCGCGGGTGGCCCTGACCGTCGCGCGTTCGCGCCCGCTTCTCGCCGGCACGGTCTTTCAGGACGCCGACCAGAACGGCGCGCTCGACGGCTTCGATCCGGGGCTCGCCGGCTATCGGGTCGAACTGATCGACGCAGCCGGCGAGGCGGTGGCGGTGTCGGCGACCGGCTCGGCCGGCCAGTTCGCCTTTCAGGGCTTTGACGCGGGCACCTACGCGCTTGTGGTCACCGACACGCTGACCGGGCTCGGCGTCGCCCGCGCCGACGCCTTCGCCGTCGAACCCGGATCGGTGCTCATCGACCGCAATATCGCGGTCAATCCGACGGGCGTTGTCTTCGACGCGATCAGCGGAGCGCCGGTGACGGGGGCGGTGGTGCGCCTTGTGGACGCGGAGGGCGAGCCGCTGCCGCCGGCTTGCCTGCTGCCGGGCCAGCAGGGGCAGATGACCGGCGCGAGCGGCCAGTATCGTCTCTCGATCGTCTTCGGCGCGGCGCCGCAATGCCCGGCCGGGCGCACGACATATCGCATCGCGGTCGCCCCACCGGGCGGCTACGAGCCGGTCGCCGGTGCGGGCGAGGCCGCGCTCGATGTGGGTGCGTGTCCGGGCGATGCGATCGCCGGCGGTCCGTGCCATGTGCAGCCGACCGCCGTGCCGCCGCCCGATGGCCTGCAAGCGCGGCACCACCGGGTGCTGGCGATCGCGCAGGGCGATCCGGCGGTGGTCTTCAACCATGTTCCGCTGATGCCGCTGTTC
This sequence comes from Roseitalea sp. MMSF_3546, assembly GCF_030732865.1. Taxonomy (GTDB): domain Bacteria; phylum Pseudomonadota; class Alphaproteobacteria; order Rhizobiales; family Rhizobiaceae; genus Roseitalea. The sequence continues at coordinate 36,111 of NZ_JASHKB010000026.1, read as the reverse complement.
GCGCGCACCGGCACGGGCCTGTCGGTCTCCAAGACCGCCGACAGCGCGGCGGCAAGGCAGGGCGATGTGGTCGTCCTGACGGTGGATATCGCCAATGACGGCGAGGTGACGGCCGATACGCTGACCCTGGTCGAGCGGCTGCCCGACCCGCTCGTCTATGCGCCCGGCACGGCGCGCGTCGACGGCGCGGCCTTCGAGCCGGAGACCGCCGGGCGCGGCCTGCGCTTCGGCCCGCTCGAGCTTGCGCCCGGCCAGAGCGCGACGGTCCGCTTCGAGGCGCGCGTCACCGATGCGGCGGTCAGCGGCGTCGTCGACGCCGTGTCGCAACTGCTCGGCGGCGACGGGCGCGCGGCGGCGCGGCCGGCACGGGTGCGGCTGCGCATCGAGGGCCTGGCCGATCCGGCCTGCCCGGAGATCGGCGGAGTGGTCTTCGTCGATGCCAATCGCAATGCGGCGATGGATCCGGCCGAGCGTGGGATTGCCGATGTGCGCCTGACCGCCGATGGCGGGATCGTGGCCACGACCGGCCCGGCCGGGCGCTTCGTGCTGGCCTGCGAGGGGCGGCCCGAGGGCGCGGAGATGGCGCTGCGGCTCGACACGGCGACCCTGCCCGAGGGCATGCGGCTGATCGGCCCGAACCCGGTGACGGTGCCGGTGTCGCCGGACCTGCCCGTGCGGGTCGAGTTCGGCGCGGCGCCCTTGCCGGTCGTCAGCATCGACCTGGCGGGTCCGGCCTTCGATCCGGGCAGTGCGGTTCCCTCCGAAGCGTTGCGCAACGGCATCCTCGCCGTCGCCTTCACCGCGGTCGACGGGCCGTCGGTGATGCGGCTGACCTATCACCGGCGCGGCGAGGACATGGCGCTGGCCCAGGCGCGGCTGGGCGCCATCGAGGAGCTGCTCGCCGAGGAGTGGCGGCGCCGGCAACTGCCGGCCTCGCCGGTTCAAACGCGCATTGTCGGCGCCCGGTGACGCTTATCGCCCGGTGCCGCCCAGGCATGCGGTGAACGCCTCGGCCATGGTGCGGATCAGCGCGAAGTAATGGTCCGGCCCCGCCGGCAGTTCGGCGCCGAGCGGGTCGAGTACGCCGGATGTTGCGCCCGTGCCCTCGGTGACGATCTCGATCACGCGGGGGTCGAATTGCGGCTCGGCGAAGACGCAGGCGCCATCGAGTTCGGCGATCCTTGCCTTGATCTCGCGCAGCCGGTCGGCGCCGGGCGCGACCTCGGGATTGACCGTGATCGAGCCCGAGGCGCGCAGGCCGAAGCGGTTCTCGAAATACTGGTATGCGTCATGAAAGACAATGAAGCGGGCATCGCGGACGGGTTCGAGCGTTTCGGCGACCTCGGCTTGCAGCGCATCGAGCCGGTCGGCGAGGGTGCCGGCATTGTCCCGATATGTCTGGGCGTTGGCGGGGTCGATGTCGGCAAGCGCCGCGGCGATGGCGCCGACGAAGACCCTGGCATTGTCGGGATCGAGCCAGAGATGGGAGTCATGGGCGTGACCATCGCCATGATGGTGGTCGTCATCGTGGTGCTCGTCATGGGCGTGGTCGTCATCGTGGTGGTCGTCATGGGCGTGGTCGTCATCGTGGTGATCGTCATGGGCATGATCATCGTCATGGGCATGATCATCGTCATGGGCATGATCATCGCCATGGGCATGATCATCGCCATGGGCATGGTCGTGGTCCTCGAAGGCTCCGCCGGCGCGCTGCTCGAGCAACGTTGCGCCGTCGGTCTCGGCCAGCGCCAGGCTGCGCGCATCGGCGGCGATCGTCTCGATCGGCTTTTCGAGGAATGCCTCGAGTTCCGGCCCGATCCAGACGACCAGATCGGCATCGGCGAGGCTGGCCGCCTGCGACGGCCGGAGGCTGTAATTGTGCGGGGAGGCGGCGCCCTCGACGAGCACCTGCGGCGTGCCGGTGCTTCCCATCACGCCGGCGACCAGCGAATGGACCGGCTTGATCGAGGCGATGACAGTCATATCTGCCCGTGCGGGGCTGGCGGCGGCCACGGCAAGCGCGGCCAGCGTCAAGATGCGGCGCATTCCCATCATTGTCTCCCTTCGGCAATGGCGATCGTTGGGTAATGTTATACTGTAACATCGTTGCGTGCGGTGATAGCCTGTGAGATAAGCCAGCGCAAGTGCCTGTCCTTGCGACAAGGCTCGATTTGGAGCGCTTGATGCTCAAGCCCGCCGACCCTCTCGTCCAGTTGACCAATGCGGGCGCCCGTCGCGCCGGCCGCTGGCTCGTGCGCGGCGTCGACATGGCGGTGCGACCGGGCGAGATCGTCACCCTGGTCGGCCCGAACGGGTCGGGCAAGTCGACCACGGCAAAGCTCGCGCTCGGCCTGATGGCACCCGACGAGGGCACGGCCGTGCGCCGGCCGGGCCTGCGCGTGGGCTATGTGCCCCAGGAACTGGCGCTCGACTGGACGCTGCCGGTCACGGTGGCGCGCTTCATGCGGCTGACCGGCCATCCCTCGGACGACGAGGTCGAGGCGGCGCTGACCAGCACCGGTGTCGCCCATCTGCGCCAGAACCAGCTTCGGACGCTGTCGGGCGGCGAGTTCCAGCGCGTCATGCTGGCGCGCGCGCTCGGCCGCAAGCCCGATCTTCTGGTGCTCGACGAGCCGGTGCAGGGCGTCGACTATACCGGCGAGATCGCGCTCTACGAGTTGATCGCGCGCATCCGCGACGACTGGGCCTGCGGGATCCTGCTGATCTCGCACGATCTTCATGTGGTGATGGCCGCCACCGACCGCGTCGTCTGCCTGAACGGGCATGTGTGCTGCGAAGGCACGCCGACGGCGGTCGCCGAGAGCGCGGCCTATCGCGAGCTGTTCGGCGACCGGGCAGCCTCGGCCCTGGCACTTTACGAGCATCACCACGATCACACCCATCTGCCCGACGGGCGCGTGCGCCATGCCGACGGCACCGTCACCGATCATTGCCACCCCGGGGACGGCCATCATCACGCCCAGGGGCACCCGCCCGGCGGGACGGCTCGGCCGTCCGAGCCGGAACGGCGCGGCAAGGGGCAGGGCGATGCTTGACGACTTCTTCGTGCGTGCGCTCGTTGCCGGCACCGGCGTGGCGCTGGTGGCGGGGCCGCTGGGCTGCTTCGTCATCTGGCGGCGTCTGGCCTATTATGGCGACACGCTTTCCCACGCCGCGCTTCTGGGCGTGGCGCTGGCGCTGCTGCTGGAGGCGCAGATCACGGTCGGGGTGTTCGCAGTCGCGATCCTGGTCTCGCTCGCGCTCTATGCCCTGCAGAGCCGGGCGACGCTGGCAACCGATGCGATCCTGGGCCTTCTGTCCCATTCCGCGCTGGCGCTGGGTCTGGTGGCGCTCGCCTTCATGACCTGGGTGCGGGTCGATCTGATGAGCTTTCTGGTCGGCGACATCCTGGCGGTGTCGCGCACCGATATCGCGGTGATCTATCTGGGCGGGGCAGCGGTGCTCGCCGGGCTGGTGGTCATCTGGAAACCGCTGTTCGCCGCGACCGTCAGCCGCGAACTGGCCAAGGCCGAGGGCATGGCGCCGGCGCGCACCGACATCGTCTTCATGGTTCTCATGGCGATCGTCGTCGCCATCGCGATGAAGATCGTCGGCGTGCTGCTGATCACCGCGATGCTGATCATTCCGGCGGCGACGGCGCGGCGCTTTGCGGGCGGGCCCGAGCAGATGGCGATCATCGCCGCGCTGGCCGGCGTGGCGGCGGTCATCGCCGGCCTGTTCGGCTCGCTGCAATGGGACACGCCGTCCGGCCCGTCCATCGTGGTCGCAGCGCTCATCCTTTTCGTGCTAAGCTTGGCGCCGCTGATGCGCCGATCCTGACGGGACATGACCATGCACGCCAAGCCGAGCGAGGAGCCGCGCCTGACCCGCAACCAGGCGCTGGTGCTGGACACGCTGTCGGAGGCCGACGGCCCGCTGAGCGCCTATGCAATCCTTGATCTTCTGCGCGAGAACGGCTTTCGCGCGCCGCTGCAGGTCTATCGCGCGCTCGACAAGCTGGTGGCCGCCGGTCGCGTGCATCGGCTGGAGAGCCTGAACGCGTTCGTTGCCTGCCAGAAGCCCGACTGCCGGAGCCACGCCACGATCGCCTTTGCGATCTGCGATCGATGCGGCGAGGTGCGCGAGGTCGACGATCCGAACCTGGCGCGCCGGCTGAAGACGATTGCCGACGGGCTGGATTTCGCCCTGCATGGCTCGGTGGTCGAGCTGCGCGGGCTGTGCGCCGGCTGCGCCGCAGCCTAGGCCCTGTTCAGCACCAACGCGTGGAACGGTCCGGCTGTCCGGCGGGCGCCATTCGCATCTGCGCCTTGCAAATGCGTCGCAACTGGGCGAGAAGGCGCCATGAGCGAAGCCAAGATCATGAGCGCGAGTGATCTCGAGGAGGCCCTGCGCGACGAGGGTGTGCGCATCACGCGCCAGCGCAGCGCCATCCTGCAATGCCTGGCCGAATCGGACGATCATCCCGACGCGAACGATCTGTTCGGGCGGGCGAGCGAGATCGAGCCGACCGTGTCGCTGTCGACGGTCTACCGCACGCTCTCGGTGCTGGAAAATCGCGGTGTCGTCCACCGGTTGTCCTTCGAGGGCGCGCCGGCGCGCTTCGAGACGGCGGACGCGCCGCACCACGATCACATGATCGACCTGGAGACGGGCGACGTGATCGAGTTCCGCTCCGACAAGATCGAAAAACTGCAGGCGGAGATCGCCGCCGAACTGGGCTACGACATCGTCTATCACAAGCTCGAACTGTATGGACGCAAGAAGCGGGCGCGGCGCTGACGGCCGATGCGACCCGGCGGCCCGCCGTGATGGTTCCGCGGCGGCCCGAAAGCGTTTGATCGCGCGGGCATTCTGACGCATAGGGCAGGCATGGCTGCCCTCAACCATCCCGACCGCCTGTTGCCGGCCGATCCGGGCGTGCGCGCCATCGCCCGACGGCTCTACGACCACGTCGCCGGCCTGCCGATCGTCAGTCCGCACGGCCATTGCGATCCGGCCTGGTTCGCCGACAATGCACCGTTCCCCGACCCGGCGCGGCTGCTCATCGTGCCCGACCACTACATCTTCCGCATGCTGCACAGCCAGGGCGTGGCGCTGGAAAGCCTTGGCATCGCGCGCCGCGACGGCGGGCCGGTCGAGACCGATCCGCGCGCCATCTGGCGCGTCTTCGCCGCCCACTACCACCTGTTTGCCGGCACGCCGACGCGGCTTTGGCTCGATCACACCTTCGAGACGCTGTTCGGGCTGACCGAGCCGCTTGGTCCTGACAATGCGGAGGCCTGCTACGCGGCGATCGACGCGCGGCTGAAGACCGACGCCTATCGGCCACGCGCGCTGTTCGAACGCTTCGGCATCGAGGTCCTGGCGACAACCGAGGGGGCGCTCGACGATCTGCGCCGTCACCGGGCGATTGCCGCCAGCGGCTGGCCGGGCCGGGTGGTGACCACCTATCGGCCCGATGCGCTGATCGATCCCGACCATGAGGATTTCGCTGCCAATCTGGATGCATTCGGCGCCGTGACCGGCTGCGACATTGGCACATGGGCGGGGTATCTCGATGCCCATCGTGCCCGGCGCGCCTACTTCCGCGACCACGGCGCGACGGCGACCGATCATGGCCTCGCCTCGGCGCGAACGGCGAACCTTGCGCGCGCCGAATGCGAGGCGATCTTCGACCGGCTGCGCAGCGGGCGCGCGGACAAGGGCGATGCGGCGCTGTTCCGCGCGCAGATGCTGACCGAGATGGCGAAGATGAGCGTCGAGGACGGTATGGTCATGCAGATTCATCCGGGCTCGTGGCGCGATCACAGCGCGCACATCTTCAAGGCGTTCGGCCGCGACAAGGGCTTCGACATTCCGATGCCGACCGATTATGTCGGCGCGCTCAAGCCGATGCTCGATGCGGTCGGTCACGCGCCGGGTCTGACCGTCATCGTCTTCACGCTCGACGAGACGGCGTATGGGCGCGAACTGGCGCCGATGGCCGGCGTGTATCCGTGCCTGAAGCTCGGCCCGGCCTGGTGGTTCTTCGACAGCCCCGACGGCATCAGGCGCTTTCGCGAACTGACCACCGAAACGGCGGGATTGTACAACACGGTCGGCTTCAATGACGACACGCGCGCCTTTCCCTCGATCCCGGCCCGGCACGACATGGCGCGGCGCATCGACTGCGCCTTCCTGGCCGAGCGCGTCGCCGACCACCGCCTGCGCGAGGACGAGGCGTTCGCACTGGCCGAGGACCTGACCGTCAATCTCGCCCGCCGTGCCTATGGATTTGACCGATGACCGACCGTCCGCGCCTGAGCAACGCCACCGTTGACCGCGCCAGCGCCGATGTGCGCCGGCCGGCCCATGATCGTGCGCGCGTCACGCCCGGTATCGTGCATCTTGGGATCGGCAATTTCCACCGCGCGCACCAGGCGGTCTATGTCGACGACATACTGGCGGCCGATCCCGGCTGGGGCATCGTCGGGGCGAGCCTGCGCCGGCCCGACATGGCCGAGGCGCTGACGCCGCAGGACGGGCTCTATACGCTGGGCGTGCGCGAGGGCGATGACACGTGCGCGCGCATCATCGGTTCGGTGCTGGAGGTGATCCACGCCGGCGCCGACCCGGCCGCCCTGATCGAACGGCTCGCCGATCCGCGCATCCGCATCGTTTCGCTGACGGTGACCGAAAAGGGCTATTGCCACGACCCTGCCACTGCCAATCTCGATGCGGACAATCGCGCCGTGCGCGCCGATCTTGAAAACCCGGACGCGCCGCACTCGGCACCGGGCCTGCTGGTCGCCGCGATCCGGATGCGGCGCGCGCGCGGCATTGCGCCCTTCACCGTGCTGTCCTGCGACAACCTGCCGGAGAACGGGCATGTGACGAAACGCGTCCTCGCCCAGTTCGCCGCGCTGAGCGATGCGGCGCTGTCGGACTGGATCGCCGGAAACGTCGCCTTTCCGAGCACCATGGTCGACCGCATCGTGCCGGCGACGACCGACGCCGACCGCGCGGCGATGGCGGCGCTGACCGGGCTCGACGATGCCTGGCCGGTGGTCACCGAGCCGTTCAGCCAATGGGTGATCGAGGACGGTTTCGGCGGCCCGCGCCCCGACTTCGGCGCCGTTGGCGCGCAGATTGTCGCCGATGTCGCCCCGTTCGAGGCGATGAAGCTGCGCATGCTCAACGGCGCGCATTCGGCGATCGCCTATCTGGGTCAGCTTGCCGGCCACCAGACCGTGGCCGAGGCGGTCGGCGATGCGGCGATCGCCGATTTCGTGCAGGCGATGTGGGCCGAGGAGATCGTCCCCACGCTGGACGTGCCCGATACCGATCTTGGCGCCTATGCGCGTGCGCTCGCCGACCGCTTCGCCAACGCGGCGCTCAGGCACCGCACCGCGCAGATCGCCATGGATGGCAGCCAGAAGGTGCCGCAGCGCCTGCTGGCCACCATCGCCGACAGACGCAAGGCCGGCGCCTCGCACGAGCGCCTGACGCGCGCGGTCGCCGCCTGGATCGCCTATGTCGCCGAAAGGGGCGGCGCGGTCGACGATCCCATGTCCGGGCGGTTCGTCGAGATCGCCCGGACCCATGCGCCCGGCGGGCCGGACTTTGCCGAAGCGATGGTTTCCATTCGCGCCGTGTTCGGCGAACTGGCCGAAGCGACCGACTTCCGGGCCGATGTGGTGCGCGCGGTTCAGTCCCTGTCGGTTTCGGGTGGCTCGTAGGCGATGAACAGGCCATGAAAGGCCACGCCCGCCAGCGCCAGGAAGATCAGCGCCCACAGATAGGCGCCCGTCGACAATTCGAACAATCCCCACAGACCCGCCACGGCGACAACCGCGATGCGCACCCAGAGCGGCTTGAACATGGGGTGATCGAACCCGAACTTCACCGGCGGACCCTTTCCCTGCATATGACCGGTCGTGCTTGCCATCACGGTGCGGCCAAGGTCAATTGTGATCGCCTTTGCCGCGCGGTCTTGATCCGCGTCAAGAGCTTGTCGGCCTTGTGGGGTAGCGTACAGCCATGGCCGCCATCGATACGCAAGCGCGACCCGTCTTCCACGTCGAGGATCTGACCAAGGTCTATGTGACCGGGGAGGTCGAGGTGCGCGCGCTCAATGGCGTCGACATGACCCTTTACGAGGGCGAGATGGCGGTGCTGCTCGGCCCGTCGGGCAGCGGCAAGTCGACGCTCCTGAACATCATCGGCGGGCTCGACCAGGCGACCGACGGGCGCGTCGAGTTCGAGGGCGAGGACATGACCGCCTTCGGCGCGCGGCAACTGACCCGGTTCCGGCGCCGCAATGTCGGCTTCGTCTTCCAGTTCTACAATCTCATTCCCAGCCTGACCGCCTGGGAGAACGTCGCGCTCGTCACCGAGATCGCCCGCGATCCGATGACGCCGGAAGAAGCGCTGGCGATGGTCGATCTGAGCGATCGCATGACGCACTTTCCGGCGCAGCTTTCGGGCGGCGAACAGCAGCGGGTGGCCATCGCCCGCGCCATCGCCAAGCGGCCCGAGGTGCTGTTGTGCGACGAGCCCACCGGCGCGCTCGACTCCAAGACCGGCGTGGTCGTGCTCGAGGCGCTGACGCGCGTGAACGCCGAGTTCGGCACCACCACCGCAATCATCACGCACAACGCGGCGACTCGGCGCATCGCCGACCGCGTGTTCCATTTCCACGACGGCAAGATCGTGCAGATGGTGGTGAACGAGAACCCCGTGCCGCCGTCCGAGGTGGTCTGGTAGCCATGGAGATCCTCGACCGCAAATTGCTGCGCGATCTGGGCCGGCTGTGGGCGCAGGTGCTGGCCGTGGCGCTGGTCATGGCCTGCGGGGTGATGACGCTGATCCTGGCGCTGGGCGCGACGCGCTCGCTGGAGGAGACGCGCGCCGCCTTCTACGAGCGCTACCTGTTCGGCAACGTGTTCGCCACGGCCAACCGGGCGCCCGAGCACCTCAAGGCCGGACTGACGGCCATCGAGGGCGTGGCGGCGGTGGAAACGCGCATCGTCAAGTCGTTGATCCTCGACATCGAGGGCATGGTCGAGCCGGCGGCGGCGCTGGCGGTCTCGCTGCCCGATTTCGGTGAACCGTCGGTCAACCGGCTCTATATCCGCCGCGGCCGGCTGCCCGAGCCGACCCGGCCCGGCGAGGTCGCCGTCGTCGAGACCTTCGCCGAGGCGCACGGCTTTGCGCCCGGCGACACGTTCGGTGCGCTGATCAACGGCAAGAAGCGGCAACTGACCATCACCGGCATCGTGCTGTCGCCGGAGTTCATCTACGCGATCGGCCCCGGCGACATGGTGCCCGACCAGCGCCGCTACGGCATATTGTTCATGTCGCGCTCGGCGCTCGAGGCGGCCTTCGACATGACCGGCGCGTTCAACGACGTGTCGCTGACGGTGCTGCGCAATGCCGACATGGACCGTATCATCGAGGCGGTCGACGAAAGGCTCGACCGCTATGGCGGCGCCGGCGCCCATGACCGCGACGACCAGATCAGCCACGCCTTCCTGCAGGCCGAACTCGACCAGCTGCAGGCCATGGCCGGCGTGATCCCGCCGATCTTCCTGTTCATCTCGGCCTTTCTGGTCAACATGATCCTGTCGCGGCTGATCGCGCTCGAACGCGAGCAGATCGGGCTGTTGAAGGCGGTCGGCTTTTCCAGCCTGCACGTGGCCTGGCACTATGCCAAGCTGGTCATCGTCATCTGCGCGATCGGCCTGGTCATCGGCGGCATTGCCGGCTCCTGGGTCGGCGGGGCGCTGACGCGGCTTTATGGCGAATTCTTCTCCTTTCCCTTCCTGGTCTTCGCCCACAGCGCCGATCTGTTCTTCATCGCCGGGGCGGTGACGGTCGCCGCCGCGCTCGCCGGGGCGGCGAGCGCCATCCGTTCGGTCGTCGTGCTGCCGCCGGCGGTGGCGATGCGCCCGCCCGCCCCGGCCCGCTACCACACGCTGGGCATCGGGCTGGGCGCGCTTCATTCGGTCTTTTCGCAGCTGACCACCATGGCGCTGCGGCATTTGTGGCGTCGGCCGGTGCGCACCGGGCTGACGACGCTCGGCACTTCGTTCTCGGTCGGGCTTCTGGTCACGGCATTGTTCTCCTTCGATTCGATCGACTACATGATCGACCAGATCTTCTTTCAGACCGCGCGCGAGGACGCCGCCGTCACCTTCGCCGGCGATCGGCACCCCGACGCGTTGCGCGCGCTCGCCGATATCGAGGGGGTGATGCGTGCCGAGCCGTTCCGCCAGACCCCGGTGACGTTGACGAACCGGCATGTCGAACTGCGCATGGTGATCGAAGGCCTGCCGCGGCAAACCCAGTTGTCGCGGGTGCTCGATGTCGATGCCGAACCGATCGTGCTGCCCTCGTCGGGGCTGCTGCTGTCCGAGCGCGTCGCCGACAAGCTCGGTCTGAGGGTGGGCGATGCGGTCGAGGTCGATTTCCTCAGCCGCGAGAACCTGACGGTCAGCGTCCCGGTCGCGGCGGTGGTGCAGAGCTATGTCGGGCTGACCGGCTACATGAACATCGCCGCGCTCGACCGGCTGATGCGCGAGGGCGCGCGCGTGTCGGGGGCGCGCATCAAGATCGATCCGGACCGGCTGGACGATGTCTACGACGCGGTCAAGCAAACCCCGGGCATCGCCTCGATCGCATTGCTGCGCCTGTCGCGCGAACAGTTCCGCGCGACCATCGAGCAGAATGTCGTCATCTCGATCGTCGTCTATTCGGTGCTCGCGGTGATCATCACCTTCGGGGTGATCTACAATTCGGCGCGCATCCAGCTTTCCGAGCGCGCACGGGAGCTGGCCAGCCTGCGGGTGTTCGGCTTCACGCGGGCCGAGGTCTCCAGCGTCCTGCTGGTCGAACTGGGCGTGGTGGTCGCGCTCGCCCAGCCGCTGGGCTGGCTGATCGGCTACGGATTCGCCTGGTCGGTGGCGCGCGGCTTCGAGAGCGACCTGTTCCGCATACCGCTGGTCGTCGACCAGGCGACCTTTGCAACGGCCAGCCTGGTGGTGATCGCCGCGGGGCTGTTTTCGGCGCTGATCGTGCGCCGCCGGATCGACCGGTTCGATCTGATCGAAGTCCTCAAGACACGGGAGTGAGGCGATGAAGCGCGCTTGGACACGCTGGCTCTTCGGGATCGTGGTGCTCGCCATCGTCGGCTACGGCATCTATGTGGCAACCCGCGAGCAGCCGGTGCTGGTCGACCTGGGCACCGTCGAGCGCGGCGCCATGGCGGTGACGATCGAGGAGGAGGGCGTCACCCGCGTGCGCGATGTCTATTCGGTCTCCTCGACGGTTGCCGGCAATCTCGACCGGATCGCGCTGGAGGAGGGCGATGTCGTCGATGAGGGCGCCGCCATCGCCGCGATCCGCCCGCTCGATCCGCCCTTCATCGACGAGCGGACGCGCACCGAGCTCCAGGCGGCGATCGAGGCGGCACAATCGGCGGTGGCGCTCGCCAAGGTCGAATATGCGCGCGCCCAGACCGCGCTCGAGCTGGCGCGCTCGGACTATGAACGCGCCCAGGAACTGGCCCGCACCAATGTCGTCTCCGAGCGTGAACTGGAGCGGGCGCGCGGCGAATTGCAGCTTCAGGAAGCGCAGGTGGAAAGCGCGCTCGCCAATATCGATCTGCGCCTGGCCGAACTCGAAAGCGCCCGCGCGCGGCTGGCGCAACCGGGCGAAGCGGGCAATGGCGGCGGTGGCGACACGTGCTGCGTGACCCTGCGCGCGCCGATCGACGGCGTGGTGCTGTCGGTCGATGTGCGCAGCGAACAGGCGGTCGGCGTGGGCACGGTCGTCGCCGAACTGGGGCGGCCGGACGATCTGGAAGTGGCGGTCGATCTGTTGTCGTCCGATGCGGTGCGGATCGGTGCGGGCACGAAGGCGACGATCACCGACTGGGGCGGCGAGGCGCTTTCGGGCACGGTGCGCAAGGTCGAGCCGGCGGCGTTCACCAAGGTCTCCGCGCTCGGCATCGAGGAGCAGCGGGTCAATGTGATCATCGATCTCGATGCGGTGCCCGCCGGGCTCGGCCATGGCTACCGCGTGGTCACCGAACTGACGCTGTGGGAGAGCGGGGATGTGCTGCACATGCCGATCGGCGCGCTGTTCCGCAGCGACGGCCAGTGGGCGGTGTTCGTCGCCGAGGGCGATGTGGCGCGGCTGCGCACCGTCGAGGTCGGCCGGCTCAACGACACCTCGGCGCAGGTGCTCGGCGGGCTGGAGGAAGGCGAGCGCGTCGTCGTGTTTCCCAGCGACGTTCTGCGCGACGGCCGGCGAATCGAGGACCGCACGGCCGGCGGCGCCTGAACGGCGCGCGGCGTGCTCAATGCGCCATCAGCACCGGCAGGTCGCAGGCCTTCATGATGGCGCTCGTCGTGCCGCCCAGAAAGCGCTGGCGCAGCCGCGAATGGCCATAGGCGCCCATGACGATGGCGTCGGCGCCGATCTCGGCGGCGAAATTGCCGATCGTCTGCGATGTCGGACGCGAGCCGCTCGACAGCGTGTCGACGACGACCTCGATGCCGTGGCGGGCCAGATAGGTCGCCATGTCCCAGCCCGGCGCCTCGCCCGAAGCGGTGCGGATCGCATCGGGATCGACGCAGGCGATGCGCACCTGCTCGGCGCGCTTGAGCAGCGGGATCGCCTCGGAGACGGCGCGTGCGGCCGCACGTTCGTTGTCCCAGGCGACCAGGACGGTCTTCCAGTCGAGCGCGCCGAACTGGTCCGGCTGGCCGACGACGACCGGCTTGCCGCCGCCGAACATGGCACCGGCGGCGACGTGCTCGTTGAGCCCGTGCGTGCCCGGTAGCGTGCGCGGCAGCATCACCAGATCGGCGAAGAAGGCATGTTCGGCCACCGTCATTTCGACGGAGCTGTCGACCATCAGGGCGCGCTTGACCTCGGCCGAAATGGCGCTTTGCATCAAACGGTGCTCGATCTGCGCGGCCCTTTCGCGCAGTTCGCTCTTGCGGCTTTCGGCCTGGTTGGCCCAGGTGTCGGACAGGATCACCGTATCGACCGCGATCGGCGGTGGCGGCGACAGGCCGATCACGAGCACCGTCAGATGGGCGTCGCCGGCCCGGCACATCTCGATGACCGGATTGAGTTCGGCCGGATCCTGGTCCATGTGAATGGGGTAGATGATGGTCCTGGCGAGCATGGCCGGCCTCCCGTTCGTCGTTTTGCCCGAGCGTGCACCAGGTGAGCCGCGGCGCGGTTGATCCTGGTCAAGCTGGCACGGCTTGTGGCGGGAAAAGACCGAAGCCATCATGCCGCCTCGATCCGCGCATGCCCGGTTCGTTCGCCGGGGCAGACGCTTGTACGCAACGGGCAAATGCAGGAGTGCCGCGCCATGACGCAGATGCCGGAAACCGCCGGGCGGACGCGCGCGGAACCGCCCGCGGCGCGGGATGTCGACCTGGCGGCCCAGCGAATCGCCGGTCACATCCACCGGACGCCGGTACTGACCTCGTCCTTCGTGGACGCTCTGGCGGGCGCAACGGTGTTCTTCAAGTGCGAAAACTTCCAGAAGACCGGCTCGTTCAAGGCGCGCGGTGCCAGCAACGCCGTGCTCGCACTGGCCGACGACGATGCGAGACGGGGCGTTGTCACCCATTCGTCCGGCAATCACGGCCAGGCGATCGCCTATGCGGCCGCGCGCCGCGGCATAGAAGCGACCATCGTCATGCCCGAAAACGCCAATGCGGCCAAGAAGGCGGCGGTTCGCGGCTATGGCGGTGCGATCGTCGAATGTGCCCCCTCGGCCTCGGCCCGCCAGGCAACGCTCGAGGCGATCGTCGCGCAGACCGGCGCCGTCGCGATCCATCCCTACAACGATCCGCTCGTGATCGCCGGGCAGGGCACGTGCGCCGCTGAACTGCTTGCCCAACTCGACGCGATCGACGCGGTCATCGCCCCGGTCGGCGGTGGCGGGCTGATTTCCGGCACCGGGCTCTTCATCTCCGAGCGCAAGCCGTCGGTGGTCGTCTATGGGGCGGAACCGCAGGCGGCCGACCATGCCCGTCGCTCGCTGCGCGCCGGGCGCCCTGCCGAGCCGGCGGACGCGCCCGTGACCGTGGCCGATGGCCTGAAGGCACCGCTCGGCGATCTGACCTGGGCCTGCGTGTCCGATCATGTGCGCGACGTCTTCGCCGTCGGCGAGCCGGAGATCATCGCCGCCATGCGCCTTGTCTGGGAGCGCATGAAGATCGTCATCGAGCCGTCCTGCGCGGTGCCCGTGGCGGCAATCCTGGCCAATCGGGCCGTTTTCGCCGGCCAGCGCGTCGGCGTCATCCTCACCGGGGGCAATGTCGATCTGGATCGGCTGCCATGGGCCGGGTGAGGGCCGCACCGCCGATGAGCGGTCCTGCCCGTTGCGGCGCCGCCCCGAGGACCGAATCTACTCGGCCGCTTCCAGCAATTGCTGCGGATTGTAGTTGAGCACCGGTCCCAGCCAGCGCTCGACCTCGGCGACCTCCATTCCCTTGCGCGCGGCATAGTCCTCGACCTGGTCGCGCTCGACCTTGGCGACGCCGAAATAGTAGCTTTCGGGATGGGACAGGTAGAGCCCCGATACCGATGAGCCGGGCCACATGGCGTAGCTTTCGGTCAGCGACACGCCGGTCGCCGCCTCGGCATCGAGCAGCTCGAACAGGGTCGGCTTCTCGGTATGGTCGGGCTGGGCGGGATAGCCCGGTGCCGGCCGGATGCCGGCATAGCCCTCCGCGATCAACGCGTCATTGGTCAGGTCCTCCTCGGGCGCATAGCCCCAGTACCGGCGACGCACCTGCTCGTGCATGCGCTCGGCGAACGCCTCGGCAAACCGGTCGGCGAGCGCCTTGACCATGATTGCCGAATAGTCGTCATTGGCGCGTTCGAAGCGCTCGGCGATGGCCACTTCCTCGATGCCGGCGGTGACGACGAAACCGCCGACCCAGTCCGGCTTGCCGCTGCCCTCGGGCGCGACGAAGTCGGCGAGGGCGACATTGGGCCGACCGTCGCGCTTTTGCACCTGCTGGCGCAGCGTGTGCAGCGTGGCGAGTTCGTGCGAGCGGGTGTCGTCGGTGAAAAGGCGGATGTCGTCGCCGACCGCATTGGCCGGCCAGAAGCCGATCGCCGCGCGCGGGCGGAACCATTTCTCGGCGATGATCTTGTCGAGCATGGCCTGGGCTTCGCCGAAGAGCTGGCGGGCGACCTCGCCCTGGTCCTCGTCCTCGAGGATCTTGGGGTAGCGGCCCTTGAGTTCCCAGGTCTGGAAGAACGGCGTCCAGTCGATATAGCGGGCCAGCTCCGACAGGTCCCAGTCGTCGAAGACGCGCGTGCCGGTGAAGCTGGGGGCGGGCGGGGTGTAGCCCTCCCAGTCGAGCCTGACCGCGTTCTTGCGCGCGGCGGCCAGCGGCAGCCGGCGCTTGTCGGCCTCGGCGCGGGCATGCTTTTCGGCGACCTGGCGATACTCGGCGCGGATCGTGTCGATGTAGCCGTCGCGGCTTTCGGGCGACAGCAGCGCCGAGACGACGCCCACGGCGCGGCTGGCGTCGGTCACGTAGATCGCCTGGCCGCGCTCGTATTGCGGGTGGATCTTGACGGCGGTGTGCACGCGGCTCGTCGTCGCCCCGCCGATCAGCAGCGGCAGATCGAAACCCTCGCGCTCCATCTCGGTGGCGACATCGACCATCTCGTCGAGCGAGGGCGTGATCAGGCCCGACAGGCCGATGATGTCGGCCTTTTCGGCGCGCGCGGTCTCCAGGATCTTCGCTGCCGGCACCATGACGCCCAGATCGACGATCTCGTAATTGTTGCAGGCGAGCACGACGCCGACGATGTTCTTGCCGATGTCGTGCACGTCGCCCTTGACGGTAGCGAGCACGATCTTGCCGGCGCTGCCGGTGCCCTCGATGCCGCTTTCGGCCTTTTCGGCCTCCAGATAGGGCGTGAGAACGGCGACGGCCTGCTTCATGACGCGCGCCGACTTGACGACCTGCGGCAGGAACATCTTGCCGGCGCCGAACAGGTCGCCGACCACGTTCATGCCGGCCATGAGCGGGCCCTCGATGACGTGCAGCGGGCGTTCGGCGGCCTGCCGCGCTTCCTCGGTGTCCTCGACGATATAGTCGGTGATGCCGTTGACCAGGGCATGTTCGAGGCGCTTGTCGACCGGCTGCTCGCGCCAGCTCAGATCCTTCTGGCGGCCCTTGGCGCCGCCTTCGCCCTTGTAGCGTTCGGCAAGTTCGAGAAGGCGCTCGGTCGCATCGGAGCGGCGGTTGAGGACGACATCCTCGCATGCCTCGCGCAGCTCGGGATCGATGGCCTCGTAGACGGCGAGCTGGCCGGCATTGACGATGCCCATGTCCATGCCCGCCTGGATGCAGTGGTACAGAAACACCGCATGCATCGCCTCGCGCACCGGCTCGTTGCCGCGGAAGGAAAAGGACAGGTTCGAGACGCCGCCCGAGATATGCACATGGGGCAGCGTGGTCGTGATCTGCCGCGTCGCCTCGATGAAGTCGACGCCGTAATTGTCGTGCTCCTCGATGCCGGTGGCGACGGCGAAGATGTTGGGATCGAAGATGATGTCCTCGGGCGGAAAGCCGACCGTCCCGGTCAGCAGCTCGTAGGCGCGCGTGCAGATCTCGACCTTGCGATCCCGGGTGTCGGCCTGGCCCTCCTCGTCGAAGGCCATGACAATCACCGCGGCGCCATAGGCACGGCACAGCCGGGCGTGGCGCAGGAATTCCTCCTCGCCTTCCTTCAGCGAGATCGAGTTGACGACCGATTTGCCCTGGACGCATTTCAGGCCGGCCTCGATCACCTCCCACTTCGACGAATCGATCATCACCGGCACGCGGGCGATATCGGGTTCGGCGGCGATCAGGTTGAGGAACTCGGTCATCGCGGCGGCCGAATCGATCAGCCCCTCGTCCATGTTCACGTCGATGATCTGCGCGCCGCCCTCGACCTGCTGGCGGGCGACCTCGAGCGCGGTGGCGTAGTCGTTCTGCTTGATCAGCTTGCGGAAGCGCGCCGAGCCGGTGACATTGGTGCGCTCGCCGACATTGACGAAGGGAATGTCGTCGGTCAGCGTGAACGGCTCGAGGCCCGACAGCCGCATGCGGCGCTCGATCTGCGGCACCGTGCGCGGCGCGAACCCGCCGACGGCCTCGGCGATGGCGGCGATGTGGGCCGGGGTCGACCCGCAGCAGCCGCCGACCACATTGACCAGGCCCTCCTCGGCGAAGCGGGCGATCTGGTTGGCCATGAATTCGGGGCTCTCGTCATATTCGCCCATCTCGTTGGGCAGGCCGGCATTGGGATAGGCGCAGGTGAGCGCATCGGCGATGCCGGCCAATTCGGCCAGGTGGGCGCGCATGGCATCGGCCCCCAGCGCGCAGTTGAGTCCGATGGTGAACGGATCGGCATGGCGCACCGAGTGCCAGAAGGCGGTCGGGGTCTGCCCCGAAAGGGTGCGACCTGACAGATCGGTGATCGTGCCCGAGATCATCACCGGAAGCCTGATGCCGGTCCGTTCGAACACCTCGTGCGCGGCAAAGATCGCCGCCTTGGCGTTGAGCGTGTCGAAGATGGTCTCGATCAGGACGATCTCGGTGCCGCCGGCGATCAGTCCCTCGACCTGCTCGGCATAGGCGATGCGCAGATCGTCGAAGGTCACCGCGCGATAGCCGGGATTGTTGACGTCCGGGGAGATCGACGCGGTGCGGTTGGTCGGCCCCAGCGCGCCGGCGACGAAGCGCCGGCGGCCATCCTCGGCCCGGGCCCGTTCGGCGGCGCGTCGGGCAAGGATCGCGCTTTGCCGGTTGAGTTCGAAGACCTGGTCTTCCAGGTGATAGTCGGCCTGGGCGATCGTCGTCGACGAAAAGGTGTTGGTTTCCAGAATGTCCGCGCCGGCCATGGCATAGCGGTAATGGATGTCCTCGATCGCGTCGGGCCTGGTAAGCGACAACAGGTCGTTGTTGCCCTTGAGCGGATGCTCGCTGCCGGCGAACAGTTCGCCGCGGTAGTCGTCCTCGCCGAGCCCGAGTGCCTGGATCTCGGTGCCCATGGCACCGTCCATGATCAGGATGCGCTCGGAGGCCGCCTTGCGCAGCGCGGCGGCGATGTCGGCCGCGCGCTCGGCGTCGACCTTGAACATATCGTCAGCTTGCGGGGCGGCCTTGCGGCGCGCGGGCGTTTCGGTCGAAGCCGGCTTGGTCATCATAGGTCCTCGGGGAAATCGATTTGCAAGGTCACATAAGGATATCTTTATGTCAATATGCGGCTTTGGTTTCCTTGCCTCCGTGCGGCATGTCTTGACCAAAATCAATGCGGGGCCGACCCCTTGGGTGTATCGGGCTCCCATGAGCGCGTTCGCAGACCGCATCGAGGCGGGGCAGGCCCTCGCCCGCCGGCTTGAGCATGTGGACACGGCCGGGGCGGTCGTCGTCGGGCTGCCACGCGGCGGTGTACCGGTGGCGGCGGTGGTCGCCAAGGCGCTTGGCCTGCCGATGGACGTGCTGCTGATCCGCAAGGTCGGCGCGCCGGGCCATCGCGAACTGGCGGTGGGCGCCGTCTCCGACGGCCACGCCATGCAGGTGACGGTCAATGAGGGCATTGCCCGCGATCTGGGTCTGAGCCGCGATCAGGTGATCGAACTGGCGCGCGCCGAACTGCCCGAGCTCGAGCGACGCCGCAAGCTGTATTTCGCCGATCATCCTGCCGTGCCGCTGAAGGGCCGGACCGTCATCCTGGTCGATGACGGCGTCGCAACGGGGGCGACCGCGCGCGAGGCGCTGCGCCTGGTGCGACAGAGCGGGCCGGCGCGCATCGTGCTGGCGCTGCCCGTCGCTCCGCCTTCGACCGTGGCACGGCTGGCCGAGGAGGCCGACGAGGTGGTGTGCGTGCTGCAGCCGGACCCGTTCTTCGCCGTGGGCGCCTATTACGATGATTTCCGCCAGGTCGACGATGTCGAAGTGGTCGAGGCGCTGCGCCGGGCGCAGGCCGCGCCCAACGCCGCCGGGCAGGAGCCGAAGGGGTGAACCGGTCCCCGGGGACAGGCCGGAGCGGGCATATGCCTGTCGATGACTGACGATGTGGTGAAGATGACAATCCATTGAGATCGGAGGCGCAGCCAATGAGATCGACCATTACGCCTTTGCTTGCAGCCCTTTTCGCCTTGGCTGCGACCGCCCATGTCGGCGCCCAGACACCGCAGGTGATCGGCGGCGATGTCTATGACGGCGGCGCCAATGCGACGATTTCCGGCTCGTCCGGCCGCGATGCCTTCGTGGGTGGCTTCAATGTCGTGCTCGACGGCTCGGTCGCCGGTGACGGCCACGCGGCCGGCTTCGACGTCGATGTCGACGGCGAGATCGGCTCGGACCTCTATGCCGCCGGCGCCAGCGTGACGATCGACGCCACGGTCGGCGAAGACGTCACGGCCTCGGGCTTTTCGGTGCGCCTGCGCGATGGCGCCGAAGTCGCCGGCAATGCCCGGCTTTCGGGCGGGACGGTGCGCATCGAGGGGCCGATCGCCGGCAGCCTGCTGGCCTCGGGCGGATCGGTGCGCCTTGACGCGCCGGTCACCGGCGATGTCCGTCTGGCCGGCGCCGAGATCACCTTTGGCGGCGATGCGACCATTGGCGGCGCGCTGACCTATGCGGCGCCATCGCGCATCGACATTCCCGAAGGCGTGATCCCGGCCGACCGGGTGCGGTTCATCGAGATCGACACGATGGACGGGTTCGGTGAGTGGCGCGACATGGTCGACGAGCCCATGGCCATGGTCTGGCCGTCCATGTTGGCCGTCTTTCTGGGCTTCGTGCTGACCCTCGCCTTCCTTCTGGTGATCGCGGCGGTGTTTCTGGCCTTCATGCCGGCGGGCGTGCAACGGGCGCGGGAAGCTGCGACCGAGCGGCCGGGGCTGGCCGTGTTGGCCGGTTTCGTCGCCCTTGCGACCCTGTTCGGCCTGGTACCCGTCAGCGCCATGACTCTGGTCGGGCTGCCCTTCATTCCGATCGTGATCTTGTTCATCGTGCTGGCCTGGACGGTGGCCTATCTGCTGGGCGCCTTCGTGCTGTCGTTCCGGCTGGCGGCTGCGTTCGGCTTCGACCCGCAGACCAATCCGGCCAAGCTGGTCATGCTGGCGGTCGGCCTGGTCGCGCTGGCGATCGTGAACTTCGTGCCGGTGCTCGGCTGGCTGATCAACCTGGCGGTGGTGCTCTACGGCCTTGGCGCGATCGTCCTTTACGTCTTGGGGCGCACCGGCTGGGGCGGCGCGCGGACGGTTGCCGCAGGTCAGGGCGGCAATGGCGCGCCGCCGGCAGAACCGGTGGCGATGTGACAATGAGGCCGCTGCAACGACGTCGGGCGGTCATTGCGGCGCTCGTGGCCCTGGTCGCAACCGCCATAGCGCCCGCGTCGGCGCTCGCGGCAAGCCTTGTGGTGACGATCGACCTTTCCGAGCAGCGCCTTTACGTGCGCGACATGTCGGGTCCGCTGCACGCCTGGCCGGTTTCGACGGCACGGTCGGGCTATTGCACGCCGGTAGGCACCTATCGGCCGATCCGGCTGGAGCGTATGTGGTATTCACGCAAGTACGACAATGCGCCGATGCCGCACTCGATCTTCTTTCACGGTGGCTATGCCATCCACGGAACGACCGAGACCGGCGATCTTGGCCGTCCCGCCTCGCATGGCTGTGTCCGGCTGCATCCGGACAATGCGCGCACGCTATTCGACCTGGTGGTGGCCCACGGCATGGCCGCGACCCGGATCGTCATCCGCAATTGACGCGTTCAGGGCCACAACTCCTGGATGTTGGCGCGCATGGCGTGCTTGACGTCGGCGATCTCGCCGGCCGAGATGGTGGCCTCGAGCAGACCGAAGACGGCCGTGATCGCCTTTTCGGTGTCCTCGAGCGGTTCCTTGGTGAAGGCATGATCGACACGGGCGACGAAGTCCGATTTGGACCGCGGATGCACCGGCGTGCGGGAAGGGTCCCAGCCTTCATAATAGATGCCGCGGACCAGAATGGGCATCTGCGCGGCCAGCTGCGCCGCTTCGTCGACCGTCAGCCAGTCCCGGACCGCGTGCAGCACCGTGCGCATGAGCAGATAGGCGCGCCCGTTCTCGGTCCAGTCGAGCCTGGCGCGCAACTGCTTGAGCCAGTCATTGACGTCATGGGGTGCATTGTCGATCGTCGAAATACCGGTGATGCTCATTGTGGTCCTCCTTTGCGTGCCCGCGCCACGGGCCCTGGCAAGCTGTTATCGTGCCAATGGAGGGGCGGCGCATTGCGTTGCATCAAGCGGCATCGGCGGGGTGCCGCATCGGAACCTGGCGCCACGCTCGCCGGTTGTTGCGTCACGACACGCATCATGCCGGTGCCGTCCGGCCAACCACCACGCGGGGAGAGACACAATGGCGAACCCACCCATCGACCAGGCCGGGACCGATTTCGGCGGCCTGACCGTCGCACTCGAAAAGGTGTGCTTCATCATCTTCAAGGCGCGCTCGTTCGACGCCAAATATCCCGCGCCGGTGCGCGATCCGGCCTCCAACCCGACCGATGACGGCGATCTTTCGGTGCTCGCCGACTATCCCGACGATCCCGAATGGGCCGAGATGACCTCGCTGATCAGCGCGCTCAATGTCGACGAGCAGGCCGACCTGATCGCATTGATGTGGCTGGGCAGGGGCGAGTATACCGCCGAGGACTGGGACACGGTGCGCGAGGAGGCGGCGCGGTCACGCAACGAGCAGACCGCACGCTATCTTTGCGGTACGCCGCTGCTCGCCGATCACCTGTCCAACGGGTTGTCCGAGCTCGATCTGTCCTGCGAGGAGTACGAACTGGCGCATCTTTGAGACCCGCAAGGGCTTCTACTCGGCAAGAACCGATGAAAAGCCCTCGAAGACCGGCGGTCCGGCATACATGCCGGTCGTGTCCCTTGCGCTCTTGTGCGCGGCGCGAAAGTGCTCCGAGCGTGTCCATGCCGAAAAGTGCTCCTGGCTTTCCCAGATGGTGTGCGAGGCATAGAGCGTGGTCTGGCTGTCCTCGTCGAAGGCGCCCTTGAGCAGGTGGAAGCTCTGGAAGCCCTGAACGTCCTTCAGGCGCGAATCGCGACTGCGCCAGACTTCCTCGAAGGCGTCCTCGTGGCCCTTGTTGATCCGAAACCGGTTCATGGCGACAAACATTGCAGGCTCTCCCTGATCGGCTGCCGGCGTTATCGACCAAACACGGTTCCGGAGCAATGACGATCGGGTCGGGCATGGTGACGCGGACTGGACTTGGCCGGCCGAAACGCTTACCCGATTCCCCGGCCGCAACCCAAGGCGATGCGGCGAGGCGATGAACCGGGCGGGCGCCCGGCTGGGGGGACGATGGAGACGATCTTCGGCGAGGGGACATTCGTCGGTCGGGTGTGGCGCGAGGATGTCGGCGGTCCCGCGCTGGTCGCGCTGCGCGAGGGCGCGGTCGTCGACATCACTTCGCGGCAGGCGCCGACCATGCGAGATCTTCTCGAACTCGACGATCCGGTCGGCCATGCCCGAAGCGCGCCGGGCGAAACGCTCGGGAGCGTGGCCGATCTCGTCGAAACCGGCCGCAGCGGGCCGTTGCGGCTGCTCGCGCCGTGCGACCTTCAGGCGATCAAGGCATGCGGGGTGACCTTCGCCGGCTCGATGGTCGAGCGCGTGATCGAGGAGCGCGCCGCCGGCGATCCGCACCGCGCCCAGGCGATCCGGGAACGCATCGGCGCGGCGATCGGAGCCAGCCTGCGCGATCTGGTGCCCGGCTCGGCGGAGGCGGCCAGGGTCAAGGCGGCGCTGATCGAGGAGGGGCTGTGGAGCCAGTATCTGGAGGTCGGCATCGGGCCGGATGCGGAAGTGTTCACCAAGGCCCAGCCGATGTCGGCGGTCGGCCATGGCGCCGAGGTCGGCCTGCACCCGATCTCGCAATGGAACAATCCCGAGCCGGAAGTGGTGCTGGCCGTCGATGGCGGCGGGCGCATCAAGGGTGCGACGCTGGGCAATGACGTCAATCTGCGCGATGTCGAGGGTCGCTCGGCGCTGCTGCTCGGCAAGGCCAAGGACAACAACGCCGCCTGCGCGATCGGCCCGTTCATCCGCCTGTTCGACGACAGCTACGGCCTTGACGAGGTGCGCCGCGCTAAGCTCGACCTTACGGTGACGGGCACGGACGGATTCGTGCTCAACGGGCACAGCTCGATGGCCGAGATCAGCCGCGATCCGGCCGATCTGGTGGCCCAGACCTGCGGTGCCCATCACCAGTATCCGGACGGGTTCATGCTGTTCCTGGGCACGCTGTTCGCACCGACCGAGGACCGCGACCAGCCCGGCGAAGGCTTCACCCACAAGCTCGGCGACGTGGTAACGATTTCCAATGCCGAGCTGGGCGCGCTCGTCAACACGGTACGGCTTTCGACGCAATGCGCGCCCTGGACGTTCGGCACGGCCGCCCTGATGCGCAATCTGGCGGGCCGCGCCATGCTGTAGCCCGGGAATGCGGGGAGGACAGGGCATGGACACGGTGGAACTTGCGGCGGGCGAAGCGCGGCTGAGCGTGGTGCCTTCAATGGGCGCGGGGATCGCCGATCTTTCGCTGACCGGGGCCGATGGCCGGTCGCGGCCGGTGCTGCGGCCGTGGTCCGGGCGCATCGAGGACGGCCCGTTCGCGCTGGCCTGCAATCTGCTGGTGCCGTTCTCCAACCGCATCGAGGGCGGCTTTTCCTTCGGCGGCGCTCGCCATGACCTGGAGCCCAATTTGGCGGGCGAGCCGTTCGCGATCCATGGCGACGGGTTTCAGCGGCGCTGGGCGGTGGCGGAGCGGTCGAGGACCGCGACGACGCTGGTGCTCGAAGACGGCGCGTTCGGACCGCTGCGCTATCGCGCCGAGATCACCTATGCGCTGTCGGCGGATGCGTTGCTTGCGACGCTCACCATGACCAGTGCTGCCGAAGCGCCGCTGCCCTTCGGGCTCGGATTTCATCCCTGGTTTCCCCGGTCGGCCGGAACGCGGCTGCTGTTCGAGGCCGACGAGGTCTGGCTCGAGGACGATCGGCACCTGCCGACCGAAAAGGTCCCGGTCAATGAGCGCGGCGACTGGGCGTTTTCGGCCGGGGCGGCGCTGCCCGACGGGCTCATCAACAACGCATTCGCGGGCTGGCGCGGGCCGGCGCATGTCACGCAGGCGTCCGAGGCGGTACCATGCACCGTCACCGCCTCGGACAATCTGGACGTTGCGATCGTCTATTCACCCGGCGCGGAGGCGGACTTCTTCTGTTTCGAGCCGGTCAGCCATCCCGTCGATGCGCACAACATGGACGGGCTGCCCGGCCTTGCCGTCCTGGCGCCGGGCGAGGACCTGTCAGGCTGGATGAAGATCGCCTGGGGCTGATCAGCCCTTGCGGGTCGCAAACATCGGTCCGCCGCGCCAGCGCGGAAAACCGTAGCCATTGACCATGACGACATCGATCGCATCGGGCGATGCGGCGATGCCCTCGGCGAGCACCGCGTCGGCCTCGGCGCGCAGCGCACCCAACAGGCGGTCGATGATCTGCTCATGCGAGAAGGAGCGGCGTTCGATGCCCTTGCGGCGCGAGGCGTCGACAATGATCGCCTCGACCTCGGGGTCGGGCCGGCCGGTGCGCGAGGTGCCGTCATGAAGATACCAGCCCTTGCCGGTCTTCTGGCCGAAGCGGCCCGCCTCGCACAGCGTGTCGGCGATGTCGACATAGCGCTCGTTCGGGTCGCGGGTCGCCGCGCGGCGCTTGCGCATCGCCCAGGCGATGTCGAGGCCGGCCATGTCCTGCATGGCGTAGATGCCCATGGCGAAGCCGTAATCGGTCATCGCCGCGTCCACCTCATGGGGCAGCGCGCCCTCCTCGAGCAGATAGCCGGCCTCGCGCCGGTAGGCGGACATGATGCGGTTGCCGATGAAGCCGTCGCACACGCCCGCCGGCACGCAGATCTTGCGCAGCCGCTTGCCGAAGGCGAAGCCGGTTGCCAGCACGTCGTCGGCGACCTTGGGCGGATGGACGACCTCAAGCAGCTTCATCACATGGGCGGGCGAGAAGAAGTGCAGGCCCAGGACCCGCCCCGGATCGGCCACGACTTCGGCCATCGCGCCGACATCGAGATAGGAGGTGTTGGTCGCCAGCACCGCGTCGGGCCGCGTCGCCCGGTCGAGCCGTTCAAAGACCTCGGTCTTGACAGCCATGTCCTCGAACACCGCCTCGATGACCAGATCGGCGCTGGCCAGCGCGTCGTAATCGGTGGCGCCGGCGAGCGAGGCGTCGATCGCCGCGCGGCGCGCGGTGTCGATCAGCCCGCGCCGCTCGGCGCCATCGAGCAGCTTGCCGACGCGCTCGCGGCCCGCTTCAAGCGCGGCGTCGTCGCGCTCGATCAGCGTGACCGGCAGACCGGCGAGCAGCGTCGCGGCGGCGATGCCGGCGCCCATCGTGCCGCCGCCGACGATGCCGACATGGTCGACCTTGCGGGGTTCGACGCCCTTGAGCCGATCCATCCTGGCAACCGAGCGCTCGGCGAAGAAGATGTGGCGCAGCGCCGCCGATTGCGGATCGTCCTTGAGCTTGAGAAAGCGGGCGCGCTCGGCCTCCAGCGCGGCGTCGGGCGCCATGTCGATCGCATCGCGCAGCGCATTTGCCGCCTCGCGCGGCGCGTTCTGCCCGCGGGTCTTCTTGGTTGCGTCGTTGACGGCAATCTGCCAGCTATGGACGTCGGGCACGATGACGGGCTCGCGCGACAGCAGCGCGAGCGGGCGCTCCCTTCCGTCGATCTGCAGCGCCAGGTCGCGTGCCGCCTGCAGCAGGTCGCCCTCGGCGACATCGTCGATCAGCCCGATATCGAGCGCCTTCCGGGTGCCGACCGGCTTGCCCGAGGTGATCATCATCAGCGCTTCGAGCACGGGCACCAGACGCGGCAGGCGCACCGTGCCGCCGGCGCCGGGAATGAGGCCGAGATTGACCTCGGGCATGCCGAACTTGGCCCGCGGCGTCGCAATGCGGTAGGCGCAGCCCAGCGCCAGTTCGAGCCCGCCGCCGAGCGCATTGCCGTCGATGGCGGCGATGAAGGGCACGGGCGTCTTCTCGAGCGCACGCACCACTTCGGGCAGGAGCGGAGCGCGCGGCGGCTGACCGAACTCGCGCACATCGGCGCCGGCGACGAAGCTGTCGCCGGCGCCGATCAGCACGGCGGCACGGGCACCGGCTTCCTCGGCCGTGCGGACCGCCTCGAGCAGTCCGGCGCGCACCGCATGCGAGGCGGCATTGACGGGCGGGTTGTCGATGGTCACGATCGCGATCCGGTCCTCGATCGCAACGCGGACGGCCGCCTCATGCGCGTCGGGGGAAGCGGTCTTGGAAGTGCTGGTCATGGGAAGGTCCGTTCAATGGCTTGCCTTGGTGTCCGGATAAGCGGGTGCCCGCGCTATTTCAACCGAGAAAATTTCATGCTTGAAATAGTTTCGCGGTCTGCGTAACCTCGTCCCGGCGAGTGGACAGAACCTATGCGGAGGTACACAACAGCCATGCGGATCGCGTGTCTTGGCGGAGGACCGGCAGGTCTTTATTTCGCAATCTCCATGAAGCTGCGTCGGCCCGATGACGAGGTCGTCGTCATCGAGCGCAACCGGCCCGACGACACCTTCGGCTGGGGCGTGGTGCTGTCGGACGAAACGCTCGACAACCTTGCGGCCAACGATGCGCGGAGCGCCGAGGCGATCCGTGCCCAATTCGCCTATTGGGACGATATCGCCGTGCATTACCGCGGCCAGAAGATCGTGTCGACCGGCCATGGCTTCTGCGGCATCGGGCGCAAGCAATTGCTGCTCGTCCTGCAGGAGCGGGCGCGCGAACTGGGCGTCGATCTGCGATTTCAGACCGAGGTGGAAAGCGCGGCGAGCTATGCCGAAAAATACGATCTGGTGGTCGCCGCCGACGGGCTCAACTCGAAGACGCGCGCCGAGTTCGCCGACCATTTCAAGCCCGACATCGACATGCGGGCGTGCAAGTTCGTCTGGCTGGGCACGCATCAGAAGTTCGACGATGCCTTCACCTTCATCTTCGAGCACACCGACAAGGGCTGGGTGTGGGCGCATGCCTACCAGTTCGACGACGACACCGCGACCTTCATCGTCGAGACGGACGAGGAGACCTGGCAAGCCTACGGTTTCGGCGAGCTTTCGCAGCAGGAATCGATCGAGGTCTGCGAGGACATCTTCAAGGACCATCTGGGCGGTCACGCGCTGATGACCAATGCGCGGCACATTCGCGGCTCGGCCTGGCTGAATTTCCCGCGCGTTCTTTGCCAGAACTGGAGCCACGAAAACATCGTGCTGATGGGCGATGCGGCGGCGACGGCGCATTTTTCGATCGGCTCGGGTTCGAAACTCGCCATGGAATCGGCGATCGCGCTGGCCGACTACCTGATCAACGAACCGACCATGCAGGCCGCCTTCGCCAAATACGAGGACGAGCGGCGGCTCGAGGTTCTGCGGCTGCAATCGGCGGCGCGCAATTCGCTGGAATGGTTCGAGGAGGTGCACCGCTATCTCGATCTCGATCCGGTGCAGTTCAACTATTCGCTGCTGACGCGTTCGCAGCGCATCTCGCACGAAAATCTGCGCCTGCGCGATCCCGAATGGCTGCGCTCGGCGGAAAAATGGTTCCAGGAGCAGGCGGGCGTTGGTGCCAATGCGCCGGTGCGCGCGCCGATGTTCGCCCCATTCGCGCTGCGCGACATGGCGCTGAAGAACCGTGTCGTCGTCTCGCCCATGGCCCAGTACAAGGCCGTCGAGGGCTGCCCGACCGACTGGCATTTCGTCCATTACGCCGAGCGGGCCAAGGGCGGTGCGGGGCTTGTCTATACCGAGATGACCTGCGTTTCGCCCGAAGGGCGCATCACGCCGGGCTGCCCGGGGCTTTATGCGCCCGAGCACGAAGCGGCGTGGAAGCGGCTGGTCGATTTCGTGCATGCCGAGACCCAGGCCAAGATCTGCTGCCAGATCGGCCATTCGGGCCGCAAGGGCTCGACCCAGCTCGGCTGGGAACAGATGGACGCGCCGCTCAAGGACGGCAACTGGCAGACCATGTCGGCCTCGGCGATCGCCTGGTCGCCGAACAATCCGGCGCCGCGCGCCATGGACCGCGACGACATGGACCGGGTGCGCGAGGAGTTCGTTGCGGCCACGCAGATGGCCGCGCGGGCCGGCTTCGACATGATCGAGTTGCACGCCGCCCATGGCTATCTGATCTCCTCGTTCATCTCGCCGCTCTCCAATGTGCGCACGGACGAATATGGCGGCAGCCTCGAAAACCGGATGCGCTATCCGCTGGAAGTGTTCGGCGCCATGCGCGCGGCCTGGCCGGAGCACAAGCCGATGTCGGTGCGCATCTCGGCGAGCGACTGGGTCGGCGAGGACGGTGTGACCCCCGATGAGGCGGTCGCGATCGCGGCCATGTTCGAAAAGGCCGGCGCCGACATCATCGACGTTTCGGCCGGCCAGACCTCGACCGAGGCGAGGCCGGTCTATGGCCGCATGTTCCAGACCCCGTTCTCGGACCGCATCCGCAACGAGGCCAATATCAGGACCATGGCCGTCGGCAACATCTACGAGCCCGACCATGTCAACTCGATCCTGATGGCGGGACGGGCGGACCTGGTCTGCCTGGCGCGGCCGCATCTGGCCGATCCGTACTGGACGCTGCATGCGGGCGCCGAGATCGGCGACCGCCACGAGGACTGGCCGCTGCCCTATCTGGCCGGCCGCGACCAGCTGTGGCGGCTGGCCGACCGGCAGGCGGAAACGGCGGGCCGGGTATGAGCGATCTCGCCGGCCGTCACGCGGTGGTCACCGGCGGCGGCACGGGCGTCGGCGCGGCCATCGCCCGCACCTTCGCCGATGCCGGCGCGCAGGTGACCATCATGGCGCGGCGCGAGGAGCCGCTCGCCGCGCTCGCCCATGCCCATTCGCGCATCGACTACCGCACCTGCGACGTCACCGAAGAAGACGCGGTCAAGGCGGCGTTCGCCGCCGCGCGCGCCGATCACGGCCCGGTCGGGATCGTCATCGCCAATGCGGGCGAAGCGGTGTCCAAGCCGTTCGCGGCGATGGAGGCGATCGATCTGGATGTCATGCTGGCGGTCAACGTCACCGGCGTGTTCAACGCCTTCAAGGCGGCGCTGTCGGAGATGAAGCAGGCCCAATGGGGCCGGATGATCGCCATCGCCTCGACGGCGGGGCTGAAGGGCTATCCCTATGTGAGCGGCTATTGCGCGGCCAAGCACGGCGTGATCGGGCTCGTGCGCGCGCTCGCCGTCGAACTGGGGCGCACCGGCATCACGGCCAATGCGATCTGTCCGGGCTTCGTGGAGACGCCGATGCTCGAGCGCTCGGTCGCCAATATCGTCGAAAAGACCGGCATGTCGGCGGACGAAGCCCGCAAGACGCTCAAGGCCGGCAATCCGCAGGGCCGGTTCATCCAGCCCGACGAGGTGGCCGAGGCGGCGCTGTGGCTGGCCGGCGACCGGGCGGCGTCGGTCAACGGCCATGCGCTGTCTGTTGCGGGGGGCGAGGTATGACGGGCGAGGTTCTCGAACGCAAGCAGGAGGCGCATTCGCGCGCGCGGTTGCGGCTGTGGCTGCGGCTTCTGAAGGTCAGCCGCAAGATCGAGGGGCAGTTGCGCGAGCGGCTGCGCACCGATTTCGCGACCACGCTGCCGCGTTTCGACGTCATGGCCGCGCTGAACCGGCATGCCGAAGGGCTGAAGATGAGCCAGCTTTCGGGCGTGCTGCGCGTCTCCAACGGCAATGTGACGGGGATTGTCGACCGGCTGGTCGAGGAAGGGCTGGTCGTGCGCGTGCCGGTCAAGGGCGACCGCCGCGCCTTTCTGGTGCAGCTCACCGAGCGCGGCAAGGCGCATTTCGCCCGCCAGGCCGAGGCGCATGCGGGCTGGATCGACGAATTGCTGGGCGACTTTCCCGCCGAGGAGGCCGACGGGCTCGCCCATCGCTTCGACGCGCTCGCCCAATTGCTCGACGGTCTGGAGACACGCCGATGACGGACGGCCCGCAACACTTCCTGTGCGCGATCGAGGACGGCATCGCCACCGTCCGGCTCGACCGGCCCGAGCGCAAGAATCCGCTGACCTTCGACAGCTATGGCGAACTGCGCGACTGGTTCCGCGCGCTAGCCGTCGACGATGCGATCAAGGCGGTGGTCTTCGCGCCCAATGGTGGCAATTTCTCCTCGGGCGGCGATGTGCACGACATCATCGGCCCGCTCACCAAGATGTCGATGAAGCAGATGCTGGCCTTCACGCGCATGACCGGCGATCTGGTCAAGGCGATGGTCGGATCCGGCAAGCCGATCGTTGCAGCGGTCGATGGCGTGTGCGTCGGCGCGGGCGCGATCATCGCCATGGCGTCCGATCTGAGGATCGCAACGCCGCAGGCCAGGACCGCCTTCCTGTTCACGCGCGTCGGCCTTGCCGGCTGCGACATGGGCGCCTGCGCCATGCTGCCGCGCATCGTCGGGCAGGGCCGGGCGGCGGAACTGCTGTATACCGGCCGGACGATGAGCGCCGAAGAAGGCGAACGCTGGGGCTTTTACAACCGTCTTGTCGATGCCGATGCGCTCGAAGAGGATGCCCTGGCGCTTGCACGGCGCATCGCCGAGGGGCCAAACTTCGCCCACATGATGACCAAGACCATGCTCGCGCAGGAATGGTCGATGGGGATCGAGCAGGCGATCGAGGCCGAGGCGCAGGCCCAGGCGATCTGCATGCAGACAAGGGACTTCGTGCGCGCCTACGAGGCGTTCGTCGCAAAGGAAAAACCGGTGTTCGAGGGCGATTGATGGCCGACCGCAGCTTTCTCGACTGGCCGTTTTTCGAAAGCCGCCACAAAGGCTTGGCCGAAGCGCTTGAAAACTGGAGTCGGGAGGCGCTGGCCGGTATCGACCACGGCGACATCGATGCCGCCTGCCGGGCGATCGTGCGCGCGCTGGGCACGGGCGGCTGGCTCGCCCACAGCGCCGTCGACCCGGCCGATCCGGACGCCAGGCTCGATGTGCGTACGCTGTGCCTGATCCGCGAGACGCTGGCGCGCCATGACGGGCTTGCCGATTTCGCCTTCGCCATGCAGGGCCTTGGCACGGGCGCGATCTCGCTTTTCGGCACCGGGGCACAGAAGGCGCAATGGTTGCCAAGGGTCCGCGCCGGAGAGGCGATCGCCGCCTTTGCGCTGACCGAGCCGCAATCGGGCTCCGATGTCGCCAACTCGACCATGACGGCGCGGCAAGATGGCGACCATTTCGTGCTCGATGGCGAAAAGACCTGGATTTCCAATGGCGGCATCGCCGACGTCTACACCGTCTTTGCGCGCACCGGCGAAGCGCCCGGCGCCAAGGGCCTTTCGGCCTTCATCGTGCCGGCGGACCTGCCGGGCTTCGCGGTGGTCGAACGGCTCGACACGATCGCCCCGCATCCGCTCGCGACCTTGCGGTTTTCGGGTTGCCGCGTGCCGCAATCGGCGCTGATCGGCGAACGCGGGGCCGGCTTCAAGATCGCCATGAGCGTGCTCGACGTCTTCCGCTCGACGGTCGCCGCCGCCGCGCTCGGCTTTGCGCGCCGGGCGCTCGACGAGGCGCTGGCCCGTGTCCGCGACCGGCATGTGCAAGGGGCGCCGCTGATCGAATTGCAGATGGTGCAGGGCCATATCGCCGACATGGCGCTCGATATCGATGCCAGTGCGCTTCTCGTCTATCGGGCCGCCTGGGCCAAGGACAAGGGTGCGCCGCGCGTCACCCGCGAGGCGGCGATGGCGAAGCTGTTTTCGACCGAGCAGGCCCAGCAGGTGATCGACCGGGCCGTGCAGCTTCACGGCGGCGAGGGCGTGCGCTCGGGCACGGCGGTCGAAACGCTCTATCGCGAAATCCGGGCGCTGCGCATCTACGAGGGCGCTTCGGACGTCCAGCGCGTCATCATCGCGCGCCAGACGATGGGAGCATTCGATGGCTGACCCGTTCGATCCGGCCCAAGACGGCGCCCAGATGGCTTTCGACGGGCGCATGTCCTATTCGGACTACCTTGCCCTGGACAAGGTGCTCGGCGCGCAGCGGCCGATCTCGAACGCGCCTGACGAGATGCTCTTCATCATCCAGCACCAGACGTCCGAACTGTGGATGAAGCTGCTGCTGCAGGAGCTGGGCGGCGCGCGCAAAGCGATCGGCGAGGACCGCTTGCCCGAGGCGTTCAAGCTGCTGGCGCGCGTCAGCCGCATTCTCGAACAGCTCAACGGCGCCTGGGACGTGCTGCGCACCATGACGCCGTCGGACTATACGCGGTTCCGCGATTCGCTCGGCCAGAGCTCGGGATTTCAGTCCGTGCAGTATCGGCTGATCGAGTTCACGCTGGGCAACCGGAACCTGGCCATGCTGCGCCCGCACGCCCACCGGCCGGACTATCTGCAGATGCTCGAGGACGAACTCGACACGCCCAGCCTCTACCAGGTCGTCCTGCGTCACGCCGCGAAGAAGGGGATGGACGTTCCGCAGGCGCTGATCGCCGCGCCGGGCAAGCGCCCGCACGAGGCCGACCCGCAGGTGACGGCCATGTGGGCGGCGGTCTATCGCGACACGACGACATATTGGCCGCTTTACGAACTGGCCGAGAAGCTGGTCGACCTTGAAGACTATTTCCGCCGCTGGCGGTTCAATCATGTTACCACCGTCGAACGGGTGATCGGGCTCAAGCGCGGCACCGGCGGAACCGGCGGGGTCACCTATCTGCGGCGCATGCTGGAGGTGGAACTGTTTCCCGAACTGTGGCGCGTGCGCACCGATCTGTGAGCGTTGGGAGGCGATCATGGCAATCACATTGGGTCCTTCGGCACATGTCGACACCTTCGCGCGGGACAACCTGCCGCCCGCCGATGAGTGGCCGGTCTTCCTTCTGGACGGGTTCGACTATCCCGAAAGGCTGAACGCGGGCGTCGAACTCACGGACGCCATGGTCGAGAAGGGCTTTGGCGACCGCACCGCACTGATCGGCAACGGGCGGCGGCGCACCTACAAGGAACTGTCCGACTGGACCAACCGGCTGGCCCATGCACTGGTCGACGATCTGGGCGTCAAGCCGGGCAACCGGGTGCTCATCCGCTCGGCCAACAATCCGGCCATGGTCGCCTGCTGGCTGGCGGCCACCAAGGCCGGCGCGGTGGTGGTCAACACCATGCCGATGCTGCGCACGGGCGAATTGACCAAGATCGTCGCCAAGGGCGAGATCACCCATGCCCTGTGCGACACGCGGCTGATGGACGAGATCGTCGCCTGCGCCAAGCAGAGCCCGTTCCTGGAAACCGTGGTGGGGTTCGACGGCACGTCCAACCACGACGCCGAACTCGACCGGCTGGCGCTCGAAAAGCCGGTGCGGTTCGACGCGGTTCCGACCGGCGCCGACGATGTCGCGCTTCTGGGCTTCACTTCGGGGACGACCGGAGCGCCCAAGGCGACCGCCCATTTCCATCGCGACATCCTGATCATCGCCGACGGCTATGCCAAGGAAGTGCTCGGCGTCACCGAGCGCGACGTCTTCGTCGGCTCGCCGCCGCTCGCCTTCACCTTCGGGCTCGGCGGGCTGGCCGTGTTTCCGCTGCGTTTCGGAGCGGCGGCGACGCTGCTCGAACAGGCCTCGCCGCCGAAGATGATCGAGATCATCGAGAAATACAAAGCCACGGTCTGCTTCACCGCGCCAACCGCCTATCGCGCCATGCTGGCGGCGATGGAGCAGGGGGCCGACCTGTCCTCGCTGCGCGCGGCGGTCTCGGCGGGCGAGACCTTGCCGGCGCCGGTCTATGAGGAATGGATGGCGAAGACCGGCAAGCCGCTACTGGACGGGATCGGCGCCACCGAGATGCTGCACATCTTCATCTCCAACCGGTTCGACGATCACAGGCCGGGCTGCACCGGCCGGCCGGTGACCGGATATGAGGCCAAGATCGTCAGCGAGGACGGGGCCGACGCCCGCGATGGCGAAGTCGGCCGGCTGGCCGTGCGTGGGCCGACCGGCTGCCGCTATCTGTCCGACGAGCGCCAGCGCGACTATGTCCAGAACGGCTGGAACCTGACCGGCGACTCCTTCTGGCGCGATGCGGACGGCTACTTTCACTTTGCCGCGCGCAGCGACGACATCATCGTTTCGGCCGGCTACAACATCGCCGGGCCCGAGGTCGAGGCGGCGCTGCTATCGCATGAGAACGTGGCCGAATGCGCGGTGGTCGGGGTGCCCGACGAGGCGCGCGGGCATATCGTGGAAGCCCATGTCGTGCTCAGGCGCGGCGCGGTGGCGAGCCCGGAAATGGCCAAGCTGCTCCAGAACCACGTCAAGGCGGAGATCGCGCCCTACAAGTACCCGCGCTCGATCAAGTTCGTCACCGAACTGCCCAAGACCCAGACCGGCAAGATCCAGCGGTTCCGCCTGAAGCAGGAAACAACGGTTTGACGGCTGTCCCGGACCGGGCCAAAACCGTCGACACGCCTTTCGTCAGGAGCCTTCAGACATGAACTGCGTCTTCGTCCAGATCCGCTGCCGGCCGGGCACCACCTACAAGGTGGCCGAGGAGATCGCGTTGCGCGAGATCCATTCCGAACTGTATTCGACCAGCGGCGATTTCGAGCTCCTGATGAAGCTGTACATTCCCAAGGACGCCGATGTCGGCAAGTTCATCAACGACCACGTGCATGACATCGACGGCATCGAGCGGACGCTCACGACCCTGACGTTCAAGGCATTCTGACACCCTTTCAACCTCATCGACGGGAGGATCAAAGATGAGAACCAGGACCATGATAGTGGCGGCCTCGGCGGCGGCGCTGATGGCAACGAGCGCGATGGCGCAGGACGGCGACGTGAAGGTCGGCATGATCACCACGCTTTCGGGCGGCGGTGCCGGCCTTGGCATCGATGTGCGCGACGGCTTCATGCTCGCCGTCAAGCAGTCGGGCAACGAGAACATCGAGGTCGTCATCGAGGACGACCAGCGCAAGCCGGAGATCGCCGTCCAGCTTGCCGACAAGATGATCCAGGCCGAGGACGTCGATGTCCTGACCGGCATCATCTGGTCGAACCTGGCCATGGCGGTGGTGCCGAGCACGGTCAATCAGGGCGTCATCTATCTGTCGCCCAATGCCGGCCCGAGCCAGCTTGCCGGGCAGGGCTGCCACGAGAACTATTTCAACGTCGCCTGGCAGAACGACAATCTGCACGAGGCGGCCGGCGCCTATGCCAATGATGCGGGCTTCACCAATTCGTTCATCATGGCGCCGAACTATCCGGCCGGCCAGGACGCGCTGACCGGCTACAAGCGCTTTTACGAGGGCGAACTGGCCGACGAGGTGTTCACCACGCTCGGCCAGACCGACTATGCCGCCGAGATCGCGCAGATCCGCGCCTCGGGCGCCGACAGCGTCTATTTCTTCCTGCCCGGCGGCATGGGAATCTCGTTCCTCAAGCAGTACGCCGATTCCGGCGTCGACATTCCGGTGATCGGGCCCGCCTTCTCCTTCGACCAGGGCATCCTGCAGGCCGTGGGCGATGCGGCGCTGGGCGTGAAGAACACCTCTCAATGGTCCAAGGATCTCGACAACGAGGCCAACCGGGCCTTCGTTGCGAGCTTTCAGGCCGAATATGACCGGTTGCCCTCGCTCTATGCCAGCCAGGGCTTCGACACCGCCAACCTGCTGCTGAGCGCCATGGAAAAGGCCGATATCTCGGACATGGACGCCTTCCGCGCGGCGCTGCGCGAGGCGGACTTCGCCTCCACGCGCGGCGACTTCGCCTTCGGCGCCAACAACCATCCGATCCAGGACATCTATGTTCGCGAGGTGGTCATGGAAGGCGACGTGCTGACCAACAGGATCATCGGCACGGCGCTGGAGGACCACCAGGACGCCTATGTCGACCAGTGCGACATGTAATCGCCGGACACGCCTGGTCGGGGCCGCGCCGCGCCGGCGCGGCCCCTGACCCGCCCTTCCACCCC
>NZ_JASHKB010000025.1 GCF_030732865.1 Roseitalea sp. MMSF_3546 | reverse complement strand
CGATCCGCGATCATCGCATCAAGCAAAGCTCCGGAAAAGCAGGCGCTAATGCGCTCTTGAAAGGTAAGGCCGCATGAGTGCGGTGGCCGAAACGGCCGACCGGGCCGGCAGTGGCTGGCAGGGCCGGCTCGGCGGGGTCGCCGGCGAGGCGGTGCGCGTTACCCTGCCGGTGCTGATCGCCTTCGGTGTCGGCGCGGCGGTGCTGCTGATCATCGGCGAGAACCCCATCGACATCTACGCCCTGATGGCGAGCGAAGCGTTTGGCTCGTCGCGGCGCATCGCGGCCACGCTGTCGGCGGCCACCCCGCTTCTGTTCACCGCCGTGGCGACGGCGATCTGCTTTCGCACCGGCGTGTTCAATGTCGGCGTCGACGGGGCCTTCGTCGTCGGCGGGCTGGCGGCCGCGACGATCGGCTTCGCCCTGCCGGCCGGGCTCGGCTTCTGGCTGATCGCCATCGCCATGCTCGCGGCGGCCGCCGTCTCGGCGTTCTGGCTGTTCGTGCCGGGCTATCTGCTGGCCCGGCTCGATATCGACGAGGTGGTCACCACCTTGATGCTGAACTTCATCGCGCTGGGGCTGACGGGCTTTCTGGTCAACACCGTGCTGCTGTCGGAAGCCTCGGGCAACAACACCACCGACACGATCCACGAGGCGGCCGAACTGGTCCGCCTGATGCCGCCTTCGACATTGCATGCGGGCTTCATCATCGGCCTCGTGTGCGTTGCCGCCTACGGCGTCTGGACGCGGCTGACACCGGCCGGGTTCGAGTCCAGGCTGGTGGGCCTCAACCGGCGCTTTGCGCGCACGGTCGGCATTTCGATTCCGGCCACGATCATCACGGTGATGGTGATCTCGGGGATCGTCTCGGGCCTTGGCGGGGCGAGCCATGCGCTCGGCCAGGTGCACCGGTTCTCGGACGGCTTTTCGGCCGGCTACGGCTTCACCGGCATGGCGGTGGCGCTGCTGGCGCGCAACTCGGCCATCGGCATCGCCTTCGGCGCGGTGCTGTTCGGCGCGCTCGCCTCGGCCGGCACGACCGTACAGCTCTTCTCGGACATCCCGCTCGACATCGTCAATGTGATCGAGGGCACGGTGATGATCTTCGCGGTCGTCGAGCTGGGCCGGCTGACATGGCGCCGGCGGCGCAGGAGCCTGCCATGATCGCGCTCGTCGAACAGGTCCTCGCCTCGACCATGATCCTGACGACGCCGATCCTGCTGGCGGCGATCGGCGGGCTCGTCAACCGGCAGGGCGGCATCGTCAACATCGCGCTCGAGGCCAAGATGATCGCCGGCGCGTTCATCGCGGTGATTGCCTGCGCGGCGACCGGCTCGTGGCTGGCCGGGGTCGGTGCGGCTGCCATTGCCGGCGCTTTCGTCGGCTGGCTGTTCTCGCTGGCGATCACGCGGGCGCGGGCGAACATGATCATCGCCGGGCTCGGACTGAACGTGCTGATCGCGGGCCTGGTCGGGCTGACGATGAGCGTTGCCTATGGCACCAGCGGCACGCTGCGGCTCGAGGGCGTCGAACTCTTGCCGAAAGTGCTGCCGGAAACGGTCGAGACGGTCCCGGTGATCGGCCGCGCGCTGGCCGCGCTCGACCCGCTGACGGTCTTCGCCTGGGCCGTGGTCGCCGTGCTGCCCTTCCTTCTGGCCAATACGCGGCTCGGCCTGCGACTGCGCGCGGCGGGCAACGCGCCGCAGGTGGCGCGCGCCATGGGCCTTCGCGCGAAGGCGCTGCAGGACTTCGGCACCACCTTCGCCGGCCTGTTTTCCGGGCTTGCCGGCGCGCATCTGGCGCTTGCCTCGCTCGGCCTGTTCAACGAGGGTCTGACGGCGGGGCGCGGCTTCATCGCGCTGGCCGCTTTCTACTTCGCCCGCAACCATCCGGTCGGCACCGCCCTGGTGTGTCTCCTGTTCGGCTTTCTCGATGCCAGCCAGATCCGGCTGCAGACCGCCGGGCTGCCGCCGACGCTGATCGGCACGCTGCCCTACGTGATGGTGATCGTCGGGCTGGTCATCACCGCGCTCAACATCAGGAGGCGGCAGGCAACGGCATGACATCCACCGCGCTCATCGTCATCGACATGCAGAACGCCTTTCTGCATCCGCAGGGCGAGAACGCCTATCCCGATGCCGCAGCGGTGATCGGGCCGGTCACGCAGCTCATCGAGGCGGCGCGGCGAAGCGAGCGGCTGATCGTCTTCACGCTCGACCGGCATCGCGCGGGCGTACCCGATTTCGAGCAGCCCAAGCTGCCTGTCCATGGCGTCCAGGGAACAATGGACGCCGACTATTTCAGCGGTTTCGGACCGCGGCAGGGCGCGGCGCGCGAGATCGAGATCGTCAAGCGGCGCTACAGCGCGTTCTTCGCGACCGAACTGGGCATTCTGCTGCACGAGCACCGCATCGAGCGGGTCGTCATCTGCGGGGTGAAGACCAACAATTGCGTGCGCGCCACCGCCCAGGACGCGTTTGCCTGGGGCTTCGAGGTGGTGGTGCCGCGCCAGGCGACGAACTCGAACCGGCCGTATCTGGCCGCTGCTTCGCTCGAGGACATCGATCGCTACATGGGCTCGGTCGTCGATCTTGGCGATGCGCTGTCCATGCTCGCGGGGACGGCGTGACATGACGCAGCTTGCGGTCACTGGCTATGCCTCGCTCGACTACCCGCTCATGCTGGACGGTGTCGTCGCCGGCAACCGGACGACGCATATCCGCTTTCGCGACCCCGATGCCTGGCCGCGGCCGGGCGGCTCGCCGAGCTATGTGGGCGTTGCGGCACGGCGCGGTGGCGTCGCGGCGGCGCCGGTCACCTGGATCGGCGAGGACGCGCTGGGCGCGCTCTTCGCCGATCACTGCCGCGCGCACGGGCTCGTGGCCGAGGGCATCGAAACCCATGCCGGGGCGCGCTCGCCGGCGGCGATCATGATCCAGCAGGCGGACGGGACGACCGCATGCCTTTACGATCCGGCGCTTGCCGGCCGCGAACGCCTGTCGCCGGCGCAGGCGAGGGTGATCGCACGGGCGGACCATCTGTGCGTGACCGTGGGGCCGGGCCATCTGATCGGCGATATCCTCGCCGTGCGCGGGCCGGACGCGCCGCTGTCATGGGTGATGAAGGACGATCCGACGTGCTTCGATGCGGCCAACCGGGCGGCGCTGGGCGCGCGGGCACGGATTGTCTTCTGCAACAGCGCCGAGCACCGGCTGATCGCCGATGTGGTGCGCTCCGACGCGCTCGTGGTCGAAACGCTGGGTGCCGAGGGGGTCCGCCTGCACCGGGCCGGCAAGACGACGGTCCTGCCGGCCGCAGCAATCGCGGTGGCCGATCCGACCGGCGCGGGCGACAGCTTCGCCGGGGCCTTCCTGGCCGCGCATCTGGGCGGGGCCCTGCCCGAGCATGCCGCGCGCAAGGCGATGGATGCGGTGCGCGCCATGCTGGCCGAACGCGCCGAGCAAGAAAAAGAGAGGGGGCGGGCATGAAGACAGCCTGGTATCTGGGCCACACCGCGAACGACATCGCCGACCGCGTCATCCTGGTCGGCGATCCCGACCGGATCGACCGCATCGCCGCGCAGATGGACGCGCCGCGCTTCCTGCCGGTCAGGCGGGGCCTGCGCACGGTCACGGGCCGGCACGGCGGAACGCCGGTGACGGCGGTCAGCTTCGGCATGGGTGCGCCGATCGCGACCGTCGTCCTGCACGAACTCGCCGCT
Organism: Roseitalea sp. MMSF_3546; assembly: GCF_030732865.1. Lineage (GTDB taxonomy): Bacteria > Pseudomonadota > Alphaproteobacteria > Rhizobiales > Rhizobiaceae > Roseitalea. The sequence goes on along the minus strand of NZ_JASHKB010000025.1, from coordinate 53,924 downwards.
CTGGGGGCAAGCAGCTTCATCCGCATCGGAACGGCAATGTACTTTCCGCCGGCCGAAGCGGGCGTCTTCACGCTCAGCAAGACCGTGTTCAGTCACGAGGGCACGTCGATCTCCTATGTCGACGATCCGAACGCGCAGCGCGCCTGCGCCAGCCTCAACGCCGCCGCCCGCACGGTGATCGCGGATGCGGGCGAGAAGCTCGTCGAGGGCAAGTTCGCCAGTTTCGACGCCTTTTACCGCGACATGTTTCCGCTCGAACCCGAGCGGGAGGCGCCGATCGCCGCGCAGCTCGGCCGGCTCGAAGTCCAGGGTGTGATCGCCGCGGACATGGAGACCTCGGCGCTCGTCAACGCCGCCCATGCGCTGGGCGTGTCCTTCACCAGCCTGTGCGTGGGCACGGTCGACGGGCGCACGCGGCAAAAGCTCGACACCGACACGATGGCCGAGCGCGAGACGGCGCTTTTTGCCTGCGCGCTCGCCGCCCTCACCCGCCACAGTGCCAAGACCAGGGAGCCGGCATGACCGCTATCGCCAGCGACTATTTCGCCATTCTCATCGAACGCCTGCAGGCGGTGATCGACAGCCAGGCCGACGCGATCGAGGCGGCCGCAGAGATCTGCGCGCGCGCGATCGCGGACGACAAGCTCGTCTTCACCTTCGGCACCGGGCACGGCTCGTTCGCGGCCATGGAGATGTATCCGCGCACCGGCACGGTGACCGGATTCCGGCCGATCGTGGAAAGCGCGATGATCTCGTTCCATCGCGTTCTGGGCGATGCGGGAGCGCGGCAATACCGCTTTATCCATAGCCAGGAGGGCTACGGCACCGCGATCTTGTCCTCGCACCAGACTGATCCGGGCGATGCGATGCTGATCTTCTCGCACTCGGGGCTCAACGCCGTCACGGTCGACATCGCCGTTGGCGCGAAGGAACGCGGCATGAAGCTGATCGGCGTGACCTCGATCCCGCATTCCTCGTCCACGCCCTCGCGCCATTCCTGCGGAAAGCGGCTGTTCGAACTGGCCGATGTCGTCATCGACACGGGCGTGCCCAAGGGCGATGCCTCGATCCGCATCGAGGGGCTGAACGGCGCCGTCGGCGCGACCTCGACCTCGATCGCCATTGCGGTCGGACAGGCGATCAACGCGGCAACCGCCGAAAAGCTGGTCGCGCGCGGCGTCGAACCCTTCGTGATGGTCTCGCCCAACACGACCGAAAAGGAAGCGGCGACGGCACAGAACGACCGCAACTATGCCGAATTGTGGCGCCGGTTGCGGATGCGCTGAGCGCGAGGACGAGGGACATCATGGATCGCGGCTTTTTCATATCGGGCCAATGGCACAAGCCGGCCGGCGTCGATCGCTTCGCCATCGCCGAGCCTGCCACGGGCAAGCCGGTCGGCTCGACGCTGCTCGCCGATGAACGCACCGTCGACGAGGCGGTTGCGGCGGCAAAGCGGGCCGCGCCGGGCTTTGCCGAAATGGGCGCGCGGGCGCGGGCCGACATTCTGGAGCGCGCCGCAACGCTGATCGAGGCGCGGGCACGCGACATGGCCGTCCTGCTCACCCGCGAGCAGGGCAAGCCGGTGCCGGACAATCTGAAAGAAATCCTCTTCGGCGCCGAGGTGCTGCGCTATTATGCCGGTGAAGCGGTGCGCGTGGGCGGTTCGCTGCGGCCGGCCTCGGCGCCGACGATCCGCAACATCGTCACCTATCAGCCGGCCGGCGTGGCGGCCGCCATCGTGCCGTGGAACTATCCGGTCGACCTTTACTGCTGGAAGGTCGGCCCGGCGATCGCTGCGGGCTGTCCGATCGTCGTCAAGCCGCCGCACGAGACCCCGCTCGCCATCGCCATGCTGGTCGACTGCCTGCACGAAGCGGGCATGCCGCCGGGCACCATCGCCGACCTGCCCGGCCTGGGGCCCGTGGCGGGGGCCGCGCTCGCCCGGCACAGCCACGTGCGGGTGATGTCGGCGACGGCCTCGATCCGCGCCGGCCAGGACATCATGCGCAACGCGGCCGGCAACATGAAAAAGCTCAGTCTGGAACTGGGCGGCCACGCGCCCTTCATCGTTCTGCCCGACGCCGATATCGAGGAGGCAGCGCGCGCCGCGCATCGGCGCAGCTTCTCCAATATGGGCCAGATCTGCATCACCGTGAACCGCATCCTGGTGGCCCGCGAGGTCCACGGGCCGTTTGCCGAGGCGCTCGCGGCGCTGGCCGAGGAGACCGAACTCGGCGACGGGCTCGACGAGGCGGTCAAATACGGTCCGGTGCTCAACGCCTCGGTCATCGAGCGCGTGAAGGCGCATCAGCGCGACGCGCTCGACAGGGGCGGCAGGCTGATCGCCGGCGGCCATGCCCCCGATGGCCCGGCGTTCGCGCACGGCCATTTCTACCGGCCGACGGTGATCGATGACGCCCCCCTCGACTCGCTGCCGATGCGCGAGGAGACCTTCGGCCCGCTGGCCGCCATGGCCGCATTCGATTCGCTTAATGACATGTTCGCCATGGCCAACGGGCTCGAATACGGCCTTGCCGCCTACATCTATGGCGGCGATCTCGAACGGCTGTGGTCGATCGCCGAACAGCTCGAATTCGGCGCGGTGGGCGTGAACGTCAACGACACCTCCGAACTGCAGGCGCCGTTCGGCGGTTGGAAGATGAGCGGCTTCGGGCGCGAACTCGGCCCGGAGGGGCTCGACGCCTATCTGCAGCCCAAGCACATCAAGATGCGGGTGCGCCGCGCGCAGTGAACCCGCGCCGGCCGGCGCAACCGTCGCGCGTGGCTTTCCCCCCGGTGCGCTTTGTGCCAAGAGATCGCCGACGGGATACGGCACACGCGGGGGCGCGACATCATGGACATGCAATCGCCGGTCGTGCAGCAGGCGATCGGGTATCTCCAGCAGGCGCAGGCCATAGCGCTCGACTGGCTGACGAGCCCGGCCGCCTGGTCGCAATTCGCGCTGCTCGCGGTGGCCTTCGCCGCCGCCTGGTTCGCCAACCGGGCGCTGACGCCGGCGCTAAGACGCGTTCTGACGCCGGAGGCGGCCGCCCAGACCATCTTCGCCAGGGCACGACGTTTCGCGCTGATGCTCCTGCCGCTGATGCTGCCGCTGCTGGCCTATGCCTTCACCGCGCTCGGCGAGGAGGCAACGCGCGCCGCCTTCGGCGCGGACGCGGTGATCGCCTTCGGCAAGCGGGTCTTCCTGTTCGTGGCGGCCCGGCGCCTGGTGCGCGACATCCTCACCGATCCGTTCCTGAAGCTGCTCGGCCGCTATGTGCTGATCCCGGTCGCCGCGCTCTATGTCGTCGGGCTGCTGGGGCCGACGATCGCCTATCTGGACGGGCTCACGGTCAATCTGGGCAACATCACGTTTTCGGCGATGGCGCTGATCCGCGGCGCGATCGCCGGCGGGCTGCTGTTCTGGCTCGGGCGCTGGTCGAACACGCAGTCGTCGGACTATATCCGCCGCCAGGAGGACATGCGGCCGGCAACGCGCGAACTGGCCGCCAAGGCCGTCGAGATCGCCATCTTCGGCGTCGCCTTCCTGCTGCTGATGAACATCATGGGCATCAGCCTGTCGACGCTCGCCGTCATCGGCGGCGCCATCGGCGTCGGCCTTGGCTTCGGCCTGCAGAAGATCGCCTCGAACTTCATCTCCGGCATCATCCTGCTGCTCGAAGGCCAGGCGACGGTCGGCGACTTCGTCGAACTCGACGGCGGCCAGAGCGGGACCATCGTCAAGATGACGGCGCGCGCGACGATCCTGGAGACCTTCGACGGGCGCTGGGTCGTGGTGCCCAACGAGGACTTCATCATCACCCGCGTCATCAACTATTCGGATGCCGGCTCGGCCAATCGCTACGAAGCGCCGTTCTCGGTCTCCTACGACACCGACATCAACAAGGTGCCGGCGATCGTCGAAGCCGCGGTGGCGAGCCACAAGGACGTCCTGTCGGAGCCCTATCCGCCCGATTGCGAACTGCGCGCCTTTGGCGACAGCGGCATCGAGTTCGCCGTCGAGTTCTGGGTGAACGGCATCGATGACGGGCCCAACAAATACACATCGGACGTGCTGTTCCTGATCTGGAACGCGCTCAGGGACAACGGCATCGAGATCCCCTTCCCGCAGCGCGTGGTCGAGATCAAGAACCCGGCGGCCGCGCAACTGCCGGTGGAGGTGGCGGCCAGGGCCTCCTGAGAGCACAGGAGCGCAGGCCCGGCCCGCCGTACTGCCGACCGCGCCTGGAGACCCTTGAACCTCCAGTCGCTGGAGGTCTTACATGAGGGTGCGGCAGAAGCGGACAGGCACCATGGCAGGCCATCACCACCACGATCACGGCATCGACGCGGGCAGCGGCGACCGGCGCGTTGCCGCCGCGATCGCGGTCAATCTGGGCCTGACCGTCGCGCAGGTCATCGGCGGGCTGGTGTCCGGCAGTCTGGCGCTGATCGCCGATGCGCTGCATAACCTGTCGGACGCGATGTCGCTGGTCATCGCCTTCATCGCGCGCAGGATCGCCCGGCGCGGCGCCGACGAAGCCATGACCTTCGGCTATGGCCGTATCGAGGTGGTGGCGGCGCTGATCAACTACACCACGCTGATCGTGCTGGGGCTCTATCTCGCCTATGAGGCGGTGATCCGCTTCATCGACCCGCAGCCGGTGACCGGCTGGCTGGTCGTCGCCATTGCGGGTATCGCGCTGGCGGTCGACCTCGCCACGGCGCTGCTGACCTACACCATGTCGAAGTCGAGCGTGAACATCCGCGCTGCCTTCCTGCACAATCTGGCCGATGCGCTCGGCTCGGTGGCGGTCATCGTCGCCGGCACGCTGATCATCGTCTACGACTGGCGGTTGATCGACCCGCTCGTCACGCTTGGCATTGCCGGCTACATCCTGTGGATGTCGTTCGCCGAGATCGGCCAGGTCATTCGCATCCTCATGCTCGGCACACCGCCCGATCTCGATCCCAGGGCGGTGATCGCCGCGGTCGGCGCCATCGACGGCGTCGGCGATGTCCATCACGTGCATCTTTGGCAGATGGGCGAGCATGCCGCCTCGTTCGATGCCCATCTTGCCATCGAGCCCGGCGCCTGGGAGCGGGCCGATGCCGTCAAGGCCGAGGTCAAGGCGATGCTGAAGGCGCGCTACGGGATCGAGCACTCGACGCTGGAAATGGAATGCGCGCAGCATGCCTGCACGCAGGCGCAGGTGCTCGGCCACGCCGCCGAGGGCGCCTGACCGGCGCGGCCAGGCGGCGGTGCTTTCGCCGTTTGCGCTGCACAATGGTTGACGCTAAACAGACCCGATTGTGCATGCAGTGCCGTTCTTTCGGGGGAGCCTCAACGTGGCCATTTCCAAGATCCTTGTCGCCAACCGTTCCGAGATCGCGATCCGCGTGTTCCGCGCCGCGAACGAGCTCGGAATCAAGACGGTCGCGATCTGGGCCGAGGAGGACAAGCTTGCCCTGCACCGGTTCAAGGCGGACGAGAGCTATCAGGTCGGTCGCGGCCCGCATCTGGGCCGGGACATGGGGCCGATCGAAAGCTATCTGTCGATCGAAGAGGTGATCCGCGTGGCGCGCCAGTCCGGCGCCGACGCCATTCATCCCGGTTACGGTCTTCTGTCGGAGAGCCCCGAACTGGTCGAGGCGTGCCGCAACGCCGGTATCATCTTCATCGGACCGACCGCGGAGACCATGCGCTCGCTTGGCAACAAGGTCTCGGCGCGCAATCTGGCGGTCGAAGCCGGCGTGCCGGTGGTCCCGGCGACCGATCCGTTGCCCGAGGACATGGACGCGGTGCGCAAGATGGCCGCCGAGATCGGCTATCCGGTCATGCTCAAGGCGTCCTGGGGCGGCGGCGGCCGCGGCATGCGGGCCATCCGCGCCGAAGAAGACCTCGAGCGCGAGGTCACCGAAGCAAGGCGCGAGGCCAAGGCCGCCTTCGGCAAGGACGAGGTCTATCTCGAAAAGCTGATCGAGCGCGCCCGCCATGTCGAGGTGCAGGTGCTCGGCGACACGCATGGAAACATCGTGCATCTGTTCGAGCGCGACTGCTCGATCCAGCGGCGGAACCAGAAAGTGGTGGAGCGCGCGCCGGCGCCCTATCTGGGCGAGGCCCAGCGCAACGAACTGGCCGAATACGCGTTGAAGATCGCGCGCGCGGCCGATTATGTCGGTGCCGGCACGGTCGAATTCCTGATGGATGCCGATACCGGCAAGTTCTACTTCATCGAGGTCAATCCGCGCATCCAGGTCGAGCATACCGTGACCGAGGAGGTCACCGGCATCGACATCGTCAAGGCGCAGATCCGCATCCTGGAAGGCGAGGCGATCGGCCAGCCGCGCTCGGGGGTGCCGGCCCAGCACGACATCACGCTGCACGGCCATGCCCTGCAATGCCGGATCACCACCGAGGATCCAGAGCAGAATTTCATCCCCGATTACGGCCGCATCACCGCCTATCGCGGCGCGACCGGATTCGGCATCAGGCTCGATGGCGGCACGGCCTATTCGGGCGCGGTGATCACGCGCTTTTACGACCCGCTGCTCGAAAAGGTCACGGCCTGGGCGCCGACGCCCGAGGAGGCGATCGACCGCATGGATCGGGCGCTGCGCGAATTCCGCATTCGCGGCGTCGCCACCAATCTGACGTTCCTTGAAGCCATCATCGGCCACCCGGCCTTCCGCGACAATTCCTATACGACGCGGTTCATCGACACGACGCCGGAACTGTTCGCCCAGGTCAAGCGCAAGGACAGGGCGACAAAGCTGCTGACCTATCTGGCCGACGTCACCGTCAACGGCCACCCGGAAACCAAGGACAGGCCGCGCCCGGCGGCCGACGCGCCGGCGCCCGAAGTGCCGTTCGTCGGCGGGGAGGTGCCCGAGGGCGGCACCAGGCGCATGCTCGACCAGATGGGGCCGGAGAAGTTCGCCGCCTGGCTGCGCGCGCACGATCCGGTGATGATCACCGACACGACCATGCGCGACGGCCATCAGAGCCTGCTTGCAACGCGCATGCGCACCCATGACATGGCGCGGATCGCCGGCACCTATGCGCGGGCGCTGCCCAACCTGTTCTCGCTGGAATGCTGGGGCGGGGCGACGTTCGACGTCTCCATGCGGTTCCTGACCGAGGATCCGTGGGAGCGGCTGGCGCTGATCCGCGAGGCGGCGCCCAACATCCTGCTGCAGATGCTGCTGCGCGGGGCGAACGGCGTGGGATACACCAACTATCCCGACAATGTGGTCCGGCATTTCGTCGAGCAGGCCGCCGCGGGCGGCATCGACGTCTTCCGCGTCTTCGACTGCCTGAACTGGGTGCCGAACATGCGCGTGGCCATGGACGCGGTGTGCCAGGAGAACAAGATCTGCGAGGCGGCGATCTGCTATACCGGCGATCTGCTCGATCCGGCGCGGCCGAAATACGATCTGAAATACTATGTCGGCATGCTCAAGGAACTCGAGGCGGCCGGCGCGCACATCATCGCGGTCAAGGACATGGCGGGCCTGCTGCGGCCGGCGGGCGCGACGGAGCTGTTCAGGACCTTGCGCCAGGAAACCGACCTGCCGATCCACTTCCACACCCATGACACCTCGGGCATCGCGGCGGCGACGATCCTGGCCGCGGTGGCCGAAGGCGTCGATGCGGTCGACGCGTCGATGGACGCCCTGTCGGGCCTGACGGCGCAGCCCTGCCTTGGCTCCATCGTGGAGGCGCTGCGGCGCACGCGGCGCGATCCGGGCCTCGATCCGGAATGGATCCGGCGCATCTCGTTCTACTGGGAGGCGGTGCGGGCGCAGTATGCCGCCTTCGAAAGCGACCTGAAGGGGCCGGCCTCGGAAGTGTACCTGCACGAAATGCCCGGCGGACAGTTCACCAACCTCAAGGAACAGGCGCGCTCGCTGGGGCTGGAGACGCGCTGGCACGAAGTGGCCCGGGCCTATCACGACGTCAACATGATGTTCGGCGACATCGTCAAGGTGACGCCGTCCTCCAAGGTGGTCGGCGACATGGCGCTGATGATGGTCAGCCAGGATCTGACCGTCGAGGACGTCAAGAGCCCGGACAAGGACATCGCGTTTCCGGCCTCGGTCGTCTCGATGATGCGCGGCGACCTCGGCCAGCCGCCCGGCGGATGGCCCAGGGACATCCAGCAAAAGGTGCTCAAGGGCGAGGAGCCCTATACCGACGTGCCAGGCTCGCTGCTGGCCCCCGAGGACATGGACGCGCGGCGCGCCGAAATCGAGGAGAAGATCGGACGGCAGGTGAACGAATACGAGTTCGCCGCCTATCTGATGTACCCCAAGGTGTTCACCGATTTCGCGCTCGCCCAGGACAAGTACGGCCCGGTCAGCGCGCTGCCGACGCCGAACTACTTCTACGGCCTGCCGGCGGGCGGGGAGATCTTCGTCGATATCGAGCGCGGCAAGACGCTGGTGATCCGCTGCCTTGCCATTGGCGAACCCGACGAGCAGGGCATGGTGACCGTGTTCTTCGAGCTCAACGGCCAGCCGCGGCGCGTCAAGGTGCCCGACCGGGTGCACGGGGCCGAAGCCTCTGCGGCCCGGCGCAAGGCCGAGGACGGCAACGAGGCCCATGTCGGCGCGCCAATGCCGGGCGTGGTTTCCACGGTCTCGGTCGCAAGCGGCCAGGAGGTCAGGAGCGGCGACGTGCTGGTCTCGATCGAGGCGATGAAGATGGAAACCGCGCTGCACGCCGAACGCGACGGCAAGGTCGCCGAGGTGCTGGTCAAGGCGGGCGACCAGATCGACGCCAAGGACCTGCTGGTGATATACGAGGCCTAGAGCGTCCCGTGACGAGATTGAACCATTCTGCCGGGCCGGTTCGTGTGGGTTGCAGGCCGGCGGGCGCCCACGGCGTCGAAGCGCTTGCCCGTAGCCCCGCCACGTGGCTCGCGCGCGTCTGGCGGACCGCCTCGTCGGACGGGAAACGGAATTGATTCAACCTCGTCACAGGTCGCTCTGACCGAACGAGGCGCGACCGGCACGCCCCCCGCGCCGTGCCGACAGGAGACTTCATGGCGACCGAGGCGATCACCGATGCGGGCGCGGCGCCCGCAAGCGAGCGGCTGCGCCTGGCGCGGCTGGCGGTCTCGGTGGCGTTCTTCGCCAACGGCCTCATGGTCGGGCACTGGGCGACCAAGATCCCGGTGCTGGTCGAGCGGCTGGGCATCAGCGAAGCGGTGCTGGGCCGGCTGATCATCCTGTTCGGCGTGGGCGCGGTGATCGCGCTGATCGCGGGCGCCTGGATGGTGACGCGCATCGGTTCGGTGGCCGTGGTGCGCTGGACCTCGCTGATGCTGGTGCCCTCGCTCGTGCTGATCACCATCGCTCCGAACCTGACCACCACGGCGCTGGCCATGCTGTGGCTCGGCATGTTCCTTGGCGCGATGGACAATGCCATGAACGCCAATGGCGTCGGCGTCGAGGTGGCGCTCGGCAAGCCGGTCATGTCGTCCTATCACGGCTTCTGGTCGCTCGGTGGCGTTGCGGGCGGGCTGACGGGCGGCGCGATGATCGCCTGGCTGGGCGAGATGGGCCATGCGATCGCCGTAACGGGCATCGTCGCCGCCCTGGTCGCCTGGGCCTGGCGGCACTACTGGCAGGAGCCCGCCGCCGCGGACCCCGATTTGGCGGCCACCGATACCGTCCGCCGACGGGGCCTGCCGCGCAAGCCGGGGATCTACATCCTCGGCATCGTGACGCTTCTGGCCTTTGCGCCCGAGGGCACGGTGATCGACTGGAGCGCGCTCTATCTGAAGGACGAGATGGGCGCGCCGCTGCTGGTCAGCGGCTATGCCTATGCGGCCTTCTCGGCGACGATGGCCACGACGCGCCTTCTGGGCGACCGGTTGCGCGGCCGGTTCGGCGACAGGGTCGTCTTCATTGCCGGCGGCCTGCTGGCCGGGTCGGGCTTCATCATCGCGGGCAATGCGGGCGGTTTCGTCACCGCGTGCCTGGGCTTTCTGGTCACCGGCATCGGGCTGGCCAACATGGTCCCGGTGCTGTTCTCGACGGCCGGGCGCTACCCGGGCCTTGCGCCCTCGGTCGCCATCGCCGTGATCACCACGTTCGGCTATGCCGGTCTCTTGTTCGCGCCGGCCTTTGTCGGCATGATCGCCGAAGCGTGGTCGCTGGCGCTGGTCTTTTCGGGCTGGGGCGTCATCGTGGCGGCGGTCGGGCTGCTCGCCATCGCGCTGCCCTCCATCTCATCACGCTCGAGCGGCAGCGACGAGAGCGCCTCGGCCAGAAAATCGTAGACCCGCCGAACCTTTGCGCTGTGACGCAATTCGCGGTGCGAGGCGAGCCACACCGGCAGCGGATCGATTGCAAGGTCCGGCATCACGCGGACCAGGTCGGGCGTCCTGCCCGCGACGAACAGCGGCCCGAAGCCGATGCCCGCGCCGGCCCTGACAAGTTCCCAGTAGGCGACCTGATCGTCGGTGCGGAAGCGGAACGATGAGCGCGGTGCCCAGACACCGAGCCGCTTCATGCCGCGCTCGATCAGGTCGGCCCGGTCGTAGCCAACCAGTCGGTGCGTCTTGAGTTCGTCGATCGTCGCGGGCGGGCGCCGTGCGCCCAGATAGTCCGGATGGCAGAACGCGCCCATGGCCAGATCGCCCACCTTGCGTACGATGAGCTCGTTCTGAACCGGCCGCACCATGCGCACGGCGATGTCGGCATCGCGTGCCAGAAGGTTCTGCACCGAATTGCTCGGCACCAGTTCGATTTCCAGGTCCGGCTCCGCGCTGGCAAGCCGCACCAGGATGGCCGGCAGGATGTAGGTGGAGACAATGTCGGAGGCGGTGATCCGGATCGGGCCGGCGACGGTGCGCTCGCGACCGGTCGCGGCCATGGCGAAGGCGTCCGCGCCGGCGCGCATGTCCCGTGCGCGGTCGGCCAGCAACAGCGCGTCAGATGTGGGCATCATGCCCGCCCGTCCACGCTCGAACAGGACAAGGCCCGTCAGCGCCTCCAGTTCGTCCATGTGCCGGCCGAGCGTGGGCTGGGAGATGCCGGTGGCCCGTGCCGCCCCCGACAGCGTGCCCGCGTCGATGACAGCCAGAAAGCTCTTCGTCAGGTTCCAGTCAAATCCATGGCTATCCATTCATGTATGAATACCAGGGATTTTAAAACTTGTATATGCATACGCGCACGAATGTTCCATCGTGCAGTCGTTGACAGCTGGAAAGGAGACAGACCATGCCAACCGTCGCCATACTGGGCGCGGCCGGACGGATCGGCGGCGCAGCTTCCAAGGCCTTCGTCGAGGCGGGATGGACCGTCAGGGGCGTTGCCCGCGGTGCCAAGGCGGATGCGCTGGCGGCCGGCGTCGAGCCGGTCCGCGCCGATGCCTTCGACCGTTCGGCGCTGATCGCCGCCTGCGATGGCGCCGACGTGATCGTGCATGCGATCAATCCGCCCTACGACAAGTGGCGCGACACGGTCATGCCGCTCGGCGAGACCGTCGTCGCCGCGGCCGAGGCGACCGGTGCGACCGTGATGATCCCCGGCAATGTCTACAATTACGGCACGGGCGTGAGCGTCGACATGGACGAAACGATGACGGCGCGGCCCGATACCGAAAAGGGCCGCATCCGCGTGCAGCTCGAAGCGCTGTTCGCCGATGCCGCGGCCGCACGCGGCGTCCGCACCATCGTCATCCGCGCCGGCGATTTCTTCGGCGGGACGGCGCCGGGATCGTGGTTCGATCTCATCATTCTCAAGGACCTGAAGAAGAACCGTTTCGTCTGGCCGGGGCCCTGGGACTGCGTGCATGCGCTGGCCTATATGCCCGATCTCGCGGAGACCTTCGTGCGCGTCGCCGACAAGCGCGCCGAACTCGACCCGTTCGCGACGCTTCATTTTCGGGGCCATGCGGTGACGGGCAACCAGGTGCACAAGGCGGCCGAGACCGCCGCGGGACGGCCCCTCAAGCGCGGCAGCGTGCCATGGCCGCTGTTCCGGCTTGTCGGTGTTGTCAATCCCGTGGTGCGCGAGGTGGCCAGGATGGCCTATCTCTGGCGCGTTCCGCATTGGCTCGACAATGGCCGTCTGACCGCCCTGATCGGCAAGGAGCCGCACACCGCACTCGACGAGGCGATACGCGAGGCGGTGTCCGATCTGCAGCTCGACCCGCGCAGATAGCGGCAGCCGGACGGCCGCGCCTGGCCTCGTTGTGCGACTTTGGCCGGTTGCCCATTGTCTTATTTACGGAGCGCCGGGCTTCGCGCTACACCGTGCACGACATGTCGGCCGGCACGCCAAGCGATGCCTGTTTGCCGGCGAGACAACGAAAAAGTGGAGGACAATCGATGTCGGGTGACGTGTATCCCGTGCCGGCCGCGGTCAAGAAGAACGCGCTGATCGACGAGGCGAGCTACAAGACCTGGTACAAGCAGTCGGTCGACGACCCCGAGGGCTTCTGGATGAAGCACGGCCAGCGGATCGACTGGTTCAAGCCCTACACCAAGGTCAAGAACACCCGGTTCACCGGCAAGGTCTCGATCAAGTGGTACGAGGACGGCGTCACCAACGTTGCCTATAACTGCATCGACCGGCACCTGGAGCGGCGCGGCGATCAGGTCGCCATCATCTGGGAGGGCGACAATCCCTATGACGACAAGAAGATCACCTATCGCGAACTGCACAACCGGGTCTGCCGGCTGGCCAATGCGCTGAAGGCGCGCGGCGTCAAGAAGGGCGACCGCGTCACGATCTACCTGCCGATGATCCCCGAGGCGGCCTATGCGATGCTGGCCTGCGCGCGCATCGGTGCCGTCCACTCCATCGTCTTCGGCGGGTTCTCTCCCGATGCGCTGGCCGACCGGATCGTCGACTGCAAGAGCCATTTCGTCATCACCGCCGACGAGGGCCTGCGCGGCGGCAGGAAAATACCGCTGAAGAAGAATGTCGATCTGGCCATCGAGGAGGCCGAGCGCGAGGGGGTCAGCGTGGATACGGTGCTGGTCGTCCAGCGCACGGCCGGGCAGATCGACTGGTATTCGGAGCGCGATGTCTGGTATCACGACGCGGTGCGCAACGAAAAGCCCGACTGCCCGCCGGCGCGCATGAAGGCCGAGGATCCGCTGTTCATCCTCTATACGTCAGGCTCGACCGGCAAGCCCAAGGGCGTGCTGCACACCACGGCCGGCTATCTCGTCTACGCCTCGATGACCCATCAATATGTCTTCGACTGCAAGGAGGGCGACATCTACTGGTGCACGGCCGATGTCGGCTGGGTGACGGGCCATTCCTACATCGTCTACGGCCCGCTCGCCAACGGCGCGACGACGCTGATGTTCGAGGGCGTGCCGTCCTTTCCGGACGCCTCGCGCTTCTGGGAGGTGGTCGACAAGCACGAGGTGACGATATTCTACACCGCGCCGACCGCGATCCGCGCGCTGATGGGGGCGGGCGTCACCTATGTCAACCGGACCTCGCGCAAGTCGTTGCGCCTGCTCGGCTCGGTCGGCGAGCCGATCAATCCGGAAGCCTGGGAATGGTATTACAACGTGGTCGGGGAGGGCAAATGCCCGATCGTCGACACCTGGTGGCAGACCGAGACCGGCGGCATCATGATCACGCCGCTGCCCGGCGCCACCAAGCTCAAGCCGGGGTCCGCGACGCGACCCTTCTTCGGCATCAAGCCCGAACTGGTCGACAATGAGGGGCAGGTGCTGACCGAGACGGTCGCCGAGGGCAATCTGTGCATCACCGATTCATGGCCGGGCCAGATGCGCACGGTCTATGGCGACCATGACCGGTTCATCCAGACCTATTTCTCCAGCTACAAGGGCAAGTATTTCACCGGCGACGGCTGCAAGCGCGACGAGGACGGCTATTACTGGATCACCGGCCGCGTCGACGACGTCATCAACGTCTCCGGCCATCGCATGGGGACGGCCGAAGTCGAATCGGCGCTTGTCAGCCATGACGCGGTGGCCGAGGCGGCCGTGGTCGGCTATCCGCACGACATCAAGGGCCAGGGCATTTACTGCTACGTCACGCTGATTGCCGGCTATGAGGGCGACGACAAGCTGCGCAAGGAGCTGGTCAACCATGTCCGCCGCGAGATCGGCCCGATCGCCTCGCCCGACAAGATCCAGTTCGCGCCGGGCCTGCCCAAGACGCGCTCGGGCAAGATCATGCGGCGAATCCTGCGCAAGATCGCCGAGGACGAGTACGGTTCGCTGGGCGACACCTCGACGCTGGCCGACCCGACGGTCGTCGACGATCTGATCGCCAATCGGCAGAACAAGGCGGCTTGACGCCAAGTGGCGACACGACAAGGCCCGGGTGGTCTCCCACCCGGGCCTTGAACGGCGCTTGCCTGGCGCTTATTCGGTAGCGACGCGCTGCTCGGCGTCGCCCTCGACGACCTGGAACTCGTCCATGTTGACCTCGTTCATGCGCTCGACCTGTTCCTCGGTGGTCGAGGCCATGACAAGCTGGTCGTCGCGAAGCACCATGTCGCTCATCGGCAGTGCGACCTGACGTTCGCCAAGACCCAGAAAGCCGCCATCGCCGACGATGACGAAGAGCTCACCGTCGCGGATCACGGCCTGCTCGATATCGCCGATCGTCTCGCCGTCCGCGCCGACGACCTGCATCTGCATGATGCGTTCGACGCTGATCAGCTCCGAATTGGCGTCATCGCCCTGGGCCAGCCGATCCTGATCGGGTTCGATCGTGGACATGCCCGTCTCGCCCTCCGACGCGTCGGTCATGGCCGTTTCCGACTGGTCCGTCGTCATGGCCGTTTCGGTCTGGTCGGCCATCGTCGTCTCGTCGGCCTGGGTGTCGGCCATGTCCTGCATTTCGGACTCGGCCTGGGCCGCCGCCTCGGTGTTGTCGATCTCGTCTTCGGCGTCACCGCCGGCCATCCGGCCCTCGGCCGCCGCGATGGTCTCGTCGCGCGTCATCTGGCGGAACTGGACGTTGGCTTCGCCCGACTGGTTGAAGGTGATTTCGGGCTCACCCATCTGCTCGACATTGATCTGCGGTTCAGAGGCGTTGTAGCGCACATCCGGCTGAACGTCCTGGATGGACACTTCGGCCTGTTCGGCGGCCTCGAGCTCGACCATCGCCTGGTCCTGCTCGATCTGCACCTGCGCCTGCTCGTCATCGTCGGCGCTCTGCGTCTCGCCCACATCGAGGCGAACCTCACCCTGCTCGACCTCGACGGTCGGTTCGGGCTGGGTGACGCGGACCCGCGGCTGGCGCATGGCGACGTCGACGGTCGGATCGGGCATCTCGACGACGATTTCCGGCTTGGGAATGTCGATGGTTATGCGCGGTGCGGCCAGTTCCACCGACACGTTCGGCTGGGCCTGATTGACGGTGACGACCGGCCGACCCGGCTGAACGGTCACTTCCGGCCGCTGCTGCTGCACCTCGACCTCGGGCGCCTGCTGGTCGACCGTCACTTCGGGTTCGGGGATGATGACAGCCAGGCGCGCGGTGGCCTCGGCGTCGTAATTGGACCGGAGTTCATCGCGCGAGATCTCGCCGGTCGCCACGCGATAGGCATCGGTGCACAGCTGCGGATCGTTCTGCTCGGCCACCTGGTGTGCACGTTCGAGCGTGATGCCGGTCTCGCCGGTGTCCTCGGTCTCGACAAATTCGACGAGCTCCATGCATTCGTCGGCGAGATCGTTGTCATCCTGGGCGATCGCCGGCGGCACGATGGCCGTTGCCGCCATCAGCATTCCAATGGTAAGTCTGTTCATGAGTATTCTCCAAGTCTTTCCTATATATTGATCAAGCACAAAGGCGCAGGCGCCGGCCGGAGCCTGCGTGCGGGGGCCTTCATTGAAGCCTTTGAGCTTGGGCAACGGGGCGGAGGGAAGATCGTTCCGCCAGCATGCCGGCGTTCCTGCTTTCGCGCCGGCGCCGGCGACTTGCGGTTCAGTGCGGCGAACCGCCGACGGCCCAGACGGTCATGACGAGGCCGGCCGCAAGCGTACCCAGCGCGACGGCAAGCAGGCGGTGGCGGCGCCACAGGGCCGCGGCGGCGTCGCCGAACAGGAAGATCAGCGCGGCGATCGCAAAGTATCGCGCACCGCGTCCGATCACCGTGGCGAGCACGAACAGCGCGAACGGGTAGCCCGTCGCACCGGCCGAAAGCATGGCGAGCTGGAACGGTACCGGCGGAAGCATGCCGACCAGGACGATGGCCAGAAAGCCGTGGCGCTCGAACATCGCCGCGAACTGCGCCTTTTCGGCCTGCCAGCCGAGCCGGGCGACCATCGGGTCGCCGGCCGCCTGCATGAAGAAAAGCGCGAAGAGGTAGCCCGCCACCGCTCCGGCCACGGCCCCCATCGTGACGCTCGCAGCCATGCGCCAGACCTGGCGGCGCGCAAGCTGCATCATTGGCACCAGAACGATCTCGACCGGCACCGGAAGGACCGTTGTCTCGGCGGCCGAGAAGATGAACAGACCGCCAAGGCCGGCGCGCCCCTGGCGAACGCGGGCGAGCCGACGCTTGAGGGCTCGGCGCCGGATGGTTGCGGATGCGGCTATGGCGGTCACTCCTTGAGCGGGCGAAGACCCATAGCCGGCCGCGGGGATGGGCGCCAGCGCGATGACGCGCACGGGGACCGAAAAGATGAGGGGTTGGCAGGGGCCGAAAAACCGGTCAGGCTGGCGGGGTGTTCAACGAAGCGAAAGGAGGTGATCCGATGTCGAGTGGTTCAATGGTTCCGGTTCGGTCTTTGCGGGTCATCGTCCGTTGGAGCAGCCTCTGACGGCCCGAGTGTTCCGTGCAGCCGGCGTGCCGCCGGTCGCCGGCCGCAGCCGCATGCGAGCGGCCAGCGGCGGTTGAGGCGACCATCACAGGGGCGGCAGGGGCCTGACGGCCGACCGGTGTCATGAATTGCGGGGGCCGCCCTTTGCGGGGCGGCCCTTTCTTCTGTGCAAGGGGTGCCGGCCAGGCCGGGCTGGCGCCGGACCGGTCAGCTCACCAGCCGCAGGCAGGTGATGTCCCTGGCGATCGACCGGAAGGCGTCCTCGAGTTCGTCCTCGCTGGTCGCGTTGAAGAAATACCGCCGATCCTCGGCGTTGGGCGCGGTGCAGCTGCCGGTGACCTGGGTGCCTTCTGGCGTGGCGCAATCGCGCATCATCTGCACGGCGGCCGGCGGCGTTTCGCCATCGGCCGAGGGGGCGGTGAAGGCGATGGTGTAGACCGCGATGCCGCGATCCTTCATGTTGGCGCAGTTGCCCAGCGCATTGGCCCGCGACAGCGCGATCGCCTGGGCGCTGTCCGGCCAGAAGCGGCTCGAATCATAGGTGTTGAACTCGCCGTCGGTCATGATGATGGCGACCTTGCGGGTTTCCTCGTCGCTGTCGGCCGCGACGTCCGATCCGGCCGGCCAGGCCGGGTTCCACAGCGAGGACAGCATGTATTGCGTCCAGGCGATGGCGATGTGCCCGGCCGTCCAGCCCCTGGGCGCGAAACCGTCGATGTGGTCGTCCAGCGTCGTCTTGTCCGCCGTCAGGGGCAGGATCGGCGCCGTGGGACAGTCGCCCGCCTTGGTGATCCCGCCCACGGGCCGGGCAAAGGTGGCGAAGTCGTCGGTGTGCGCCCGCGGCCCGGTCCGCTCGAAGACGCAGCCATTGGAGGGGCCGTCGGTCTCGATGGCGTCGATGACGGGCGATGCGTCGACGCTGCGGGCATAGGGTACAAGCCCGATGCGCACGCGCTCGACGGCCGCATTGGCCTTGAGCAGTTCCTCCACGCCGAGCCTGGCCGCCGATTTCAGCGCATCGATGCGTCTGACGCCCGTACCGGCGATGTTCCATTGCATCGACCCGGTGACGTCGAGCGCCATGGCGACCTCGATCCTGGTGTTCGAGAACTGCGCCTTGGCCCCGGTCGAGACCCTGCGCTCGTCAATCCCGACGATCCTGGACAGCGTCATGGGCAGGTCGACCCAAGCCTGCACCGCCAAGGTCTTGGCACCCTTGTCGATGGCGATCCGGTCGATCGTGACTTCGGAGCCGAAGAAATCCCGCTGGTCGATGTTGGCGAAGACGAAATCGCGAACCCGTTGCCTGGCTTCGTCGTCGGTGTACTTGCCATTGGTGATGTCGCGCGTGGTCGAAAGGACGGCCGCGTCGACGGCCATGTTGAGCCGCGCCTGCGCCGTAAACAGGCGGGCGGCGTCGACCGCCATGCCCGTGGCGGTCATCAGCACGATGCCGGTCAGGCCGAACATCATGGCGAAATTGCCGCGCCGGTCGGCGGCAAAGGCGCGGGCCTGGCCCGCCAGGGTTTTCACGATCGAATGACGCATGCTTGTCTCCCTTGCTGCGCCAGGCGATGCAGGGCGCCTGCCGGCCGGCCACGGGGCCGGGCTCGGCCGCCTTCGGGCTGCGCCAAGTCATTGAAAACAAAGATGTCGGATGCCGGGCAGGGTTACCGGGCGGTTAATGGGGACACGGCAATCGGCCAGCACGCGGTCAGGGCGTGGCAACCTTTGCCGATCGTGTGCGGCAATTGTGCCGATGCCGGACAGGGTCGGTCCCGGAACGGGACGGGTTCGCTAACGGGTTGGCGGCGGCCCCGGCCCGGTCAGAAGTCGATGGCGCGGCCCTTGATCTCCCAGTCGCCATAGCGCGCCGGGTCCTTGCCGCCGCGGCCGCCGATCTCGCGTTGCGCTTCGGCCTCGTGCCGTTCGATCCGGGCACGTCGCGCCTCGGCCTCGTCGAGCGCGCGCCGGGCGGCCGGCGGCAGATCCTCCAAGCGCCGTGCGGGGGCGACCGGCGTCGCGGCGGCCTGTGCATCGTTTCGGCTCGTCTCGGACATGGGACCTCCGCTCGGCGTCGGTTTGCGTTGAAATGGGCCAACAATACAGCCATCTATATGGCGCCGGACGCGCATGGCGTCCAGCCTGGTCCATCATCATGCGGGAGTAAGCCTTTATGAACATGGTCAAGACCGCCATGCTGATCGCCTTCATGACGGCGTTGTTCATGGGCATCGGCTATCTGATCGGCGGCACGGGCGGGCTGATGATCGCCTTCGTCATCGCGCTGGCGATGAACGCCTTTTCCTACTGGAATGCCGACAAGATGGTGCTGCGCATGCATGGCGCCGTCGAGGTCGACGAAAAGACCGCGCCCGAATACTATTCGATGGTTCGCGATCTGGCGGCCAATGCCGGCCTGCCCATGCCGAAGGTCTATATCATCAAGCAGGATCAGCCGAATGCGTTCGCCACCGGCCGCAACCCGGACAACGCGGCCGTTGCGGCGACGACCGGGCTGCTCGACCGGCTGACGCCGGAGGAAGTCGCGGGCGTGATGGCGCATGAACTGGCCCATGTCCAAAATCGCGACACGCTGATCATGACGATCACGGCGACGCTCGCCGGGGCGATCTCGATCCTTGGCAATTTCGCCTTCTTCTTCGGCTCGGGCCGCAACAACAATCCGCTCGGCCTGATCGGTGTGCTGGTGGCGATCATCGTTGCGCCCTTTGCCGCCATGATCGTGCAGATGGCGATCAGCCGCACGCGCGAATACTCGGCCGACCGGCGCGGCGCGGAAATCTGCGGGCGACCGGACTGGCTGGCGAGCGCGCTCGCCAAGATCGCCAAGGCCGCCGGCCGAACCGTCAACGAGCCGGCCGAGCGCAATCCGGCGACCGCGCACATGTTCATCATCAATCCGCTCAACGGCCAGCGCGCCGACAGCCTGTTCTCGACCCATCCGGACACGCAGAACCGGATCGACGCGCTGATGGCGATGGGCGACATTTCCGGCCCCGCGGCCTCGTCAGCAGCGCCTGTGCGCGAACGCCGCGGCGCAAGCGTGCCGGCGACCGGCAGGCGCTGGGGCCGATCCGACGAGGGCGGCCAGGGCGGACCCTGGGGTTGACGGCAGGTCGGCAAAGACGTGCGCGTAAGGGTCATGCCGAGCCGGCGAGCATGGACAAGCCGGGCCTGCCGGCGCGACTGGCCGCGCATCGCCTGCTGAGCGCGATCGTCGACGCATGCACGCCGATGGACGCGCTGACCGACGACGCGCATGGCCATCCGCACTACCTTGCGCTCGATGCGCGCGACCGTTCGCTGGTGCGCGCGATCCTGATGGCGGCGCTGCGCCATCGCGGCGACATCGATCGGATCGTTGCGCGTTTCACCGACCGGCCGCTGCCCGAGGCGGCGAAAGGGCTGCGCGCGATCCTGCATGTCGCCTTCGCGCAGATCCTGTTTCTGGACGTGCCGTCCCACAGCGCGGCCGATCTTGCCGTCGATGCGGCGCGCGCCGATCCGCGCAGCCGGCGTTTTTCCCCTTTGGTCAACGCGCTGGCCCGGCGCGCGGCCAGCGAGCGCGAGGGCCTGCTGGCCGAGATCGCGCGCGAGCCGGCGCGCGCGCCGGCCTGGTTCGCCGCCCGGCTCGAGGCCGTCTACGGCCGCCAGGCGGCGCTCGCGATCGAGGCCTGCCACCGGCTGGAAGCGCCGATCGACCTGACGCTGGCCGATGAAAGCGCTCGGAACCTGGCGTACTGGGCGCAGCGACTCGATGCGCTCGTCCTGCCGACCGGGTCGCTGCGGCTGCGGCAGAAGGCCGACATCGCCGGCCTGCCGGGCTTTGCCGAAGGTGCGTTCTGGGTGCAGGATGCGGCCGCCGCGCTGCCGGTGCGCCTGTTCGGCCAGATCGAGGGCGGGCGCGCGCTCGACTTGTGTGCCGCGCCCGGCGGCAAGACGGCACAACTTGCCGCGCGCGGCGCGCATGTCACCGCACTCGATATTTCGACGAACCGGCTCAAGCGCCTCGCCGCCAATCTGGAGCGCGTCGGTCTTGAGGCCACATGCGAAACGGCGAACCTGTTCGACTATGCGCCCGACGCGCCGTTCGACCTGGTGCTGCTGGACGCGCCCTGCTCGTCGACCGGCACGGTGCGGCGACATCCGGACGTGCCGTGGACCAAGTCCGACGCCGATATCGTCAAGCTCGCCGGGCTGCAGGCGCGCATGCTCGACAGGGCGGCCGAGTTCGTCGCGCCGGGCGGCATGCTCGTCTTCTCCAATTGCTCGCTCGATCCGCGCGAGGGCGAAGACGTCGCAAGCGGCTTTGTCGCCGGGAACCGGGAATTTTCTCTCGTACCGATCGATCCGGCCGCGATCGGCGGCCCGGACACATGGGCGACCGATGAAGGGTTCCTGCGCACCACACCCGCCGACCTGCCCGCCGAACGGCTTTCCGCGCGCGCCGAATCGGTCGATCCGGCGCTGTGCGGCCTTGACGGCTTCTTTGCGGCGCGCATGGTGCGAAATATCTGACTTAAAAGGATGAATTGCGGTTTGGCATTGCGAATCGATGGGGCTATCGTGCCCTTTCGAAGTGGAATCAGGGCAGGATAGGCTGACGTGGCCATCACGCGCGGCAACACACGACCTCGCTACCGGGGAGCCGGCGTCGGCTTCTTCTGGGACCAGGTGCGCCACCGCCTGCGGTCCGGGCCGGTCTCCAACTGGCGGCTGGTCGGTCCGGTGCCCGCGCGCATCGTGCTGTCGCCGCCCTGCCTGCGCCCATCCGACCCGCTGCTGGCGCGCGACTTCTATCAGGGCCGCTTCACCTTTGCCGGGCGCACCGTGGAGACGACAGGCGAGTCGCCCTTTGCCGTCGAGCCTCCCTCCCATGACTGGATGGCCGAACTGCACTCGTTTCGCTGGCTGCGGCACCTTTCGGAGGCGGGCAGCGACCTGTCCGCCGCCCAGGCGCGGGCGCTGATCGACGACTGGGTCGGCCTGCACGGCAAGCGGCTGCGCGAACCGCCCTATGAGGTCGGCGTGGTGGCAAGCCGCCTGACCGCCTGGCTGCAGCATGCCGGCTTCTTCCTGCAGAACAGCGAGCACGGCTTCTATCGCCGCTTCATGGGCATGCTGGCGCGTCAGGTGCGCTATCTCAACGCCACGCTGCGCGGCCATCCCGAAAGCGTCGAGCATCTGCAGGCGACGGCGGCGCTGGCGCTGGCATCGCTCGCCCTGCCGACGCCGGAAGGACGCCAGCAGCGCGCGGCGAGCCAGCTCGAAGCTCAACTGAAGCGGCAGATCCTCGCCGACGGCGCCCATGTCAGCCGCAATCCGGCGCATCTGCCCGAATTGCTGGTCGATCTGATGCCGCTGGCGCAGTGCTATGTCGCCGCCTCCAGGCCGGTGCCGCCCGAACTGATGCGCGCCATCGACCGCATGTTTCCGCGCCTGCGCGCCATGCGCCATGTCGACGGGCATCTGGCGCATTTCCACGGCGCCGGCTTTTCGAAGATGGACCTACTGGCGCGGGTGCTGCGGCTTGACCGGACCGCCGGGCGAAGCGGCGCGCAGGCCGTGCAGAGCGGCTTTTACCGGCTCGATTCGGGCGGCAGCGTCGTCATCGCCGATATCGGCACGGTGCCGCGCGGGATTGATGGGGCCGGGTGCCACGCCAGCGCGCTGGCCTTCGAGTTCTCCTCTTCGCGCAGCCGGATCGTGGTCAATCTGGGCACGGACCGGCTCGGACGCGACGATTACGACGCCATCGCGCGGGCGACGGCGGCCCACTCCACGCTGTCCATCGGCAACCAGTCCTCGGCGCGGTTCAAGCGCTTTGGCGGCGGCAGCCAGCGTCAGAGCCTGCGCTGCATCGCCGGGCCGGGCTTCATCGATGTCGCCGAATGGACGAGCAATGGCATGAGCGGGTTTCAGGCGCGACACGACGGCTACGTGCCCGCCTTCGGTCTGGTGCATGAGCGCGGCATCGTGATGAGCCCCGATGGCGGGCGCGTGGACGGCTATGACCGGCTCGAGCCGATGGGCGCGCTGACACCGCCGGCGGCGGCCGCGCAGGTGCGTTTCCATCTGCATCCGTCCGTCGACGTCGAGGCGGCCGAGGACAATCGCGGCATCATCCTGTCGACCGACAGTTCCGAAAAATGGCTGTTCCGGGTCAACGGCACGTCCTTTGCGGTCGAGGAGAGCCTTTATCTCGCCGCCGTCGCCGGGCCGGTTCCCACATCGCAGATCGTGGTCAATATGGGCTTTCCCGACCTCGACCGGATCAGCTGGCGCTTCGAGCGCATCGCGCAGTAGTGCCGCACCGTAAATTGCTGTGGCCAGCGGCGGTGCGGGGCCTGGCGGTCTCGGCGAGGCACGGCCCGCTGTGATATGCGGATGCCGCGCTCACCGAACATTAAGGACTCATGCCCATGGCCGTCGCCGCCAAGACCATCGCTCCCGACGACCGCGTTCCCGTCAGGCGGGCGCTGATCTCGGTTTCCGACAAGACCGGGCTCGTCGAGTTCGCCAAGGCGCTGGCCGGACATGGCATCGCGCTCGTGTCGACCGGCGGCACGCGCCGGGCGCTCGCCGATGCCGGCCTTGCCGTAACCGATATCGCCGAGGTGACGGGGTTTGCAGAGATCATGGACGGGCGCGTGAAGACGCTGCATCCTGGGGTGCATGGCGGGCTGCTGGGCGTGCGCAACGATCCCGACCATGAAGCGGCGATGGCCGCGCACGGCATCGCGCCGTTCGAGCTGGTCGTCGTCAACCTCTATCCGTTCGAAGCGGCGGTCGCAGCCCAGGCGGATCCGGCGACGCTGATCGAGAACATCGACATCGGCGGACCGGCCATGGTGCGCGCGGCGGCCAAGAACCATGCCTCGGTGGCGATCGTCACCGATCCGGCGGACTATGACGACGTGCGCGCGGAACTGGCGGCCAATGACGGGGCGACGCGGCTGGCCACGCGCAAGCGCCTCGCCGCCCGCGCCTTCAAGCGCACGGCGAGCTATGACGCGATGGTGGCCGATGCATTGGACGGGCTGGCCGAGGACCCGCCGCTGGGCCGCCACGACGCGCTGGGCGGCCGGCGCGCCATGGCCCTCAGATATGGCGAGAACCCGCATCAGGAGGCGGCGCTCTATCTGACCGGCGAGACCCGGCCCGGCGCCGCGCTCGCCAGCGTGCTGCAGGGCAAGGTGCTGTCCTACAACAATCTCGCCGATACCGATGCCGCCTTCGAACTGGTCAGCGAGTTCGGCGCCGACCGGCCGGCAGCGGCGATCATCAAGCATGCCAATCCATGCGGTGTCGCCCAGGCCGACACGCTGGTCGATGCCTATCGGGCGGCGTTCGACTGCGACCGGACGTCGGCGTTCGGCGGGATCGTCGCGTTCAACCGGCCGCTCGACGAACAGACCGCGCATGCCGTGCTCGAAATCTTCACCGAAGTGGTGATCGCGCCGCAGGTCAGCGAGCCGGCCCGCGCGGCGTTCGCGAAAAAGCCCAACATCCGTTTGCTTGATGCCGGCGCTCTCGCCGATCCGCGCGCCGCCGGTTTCACCGTCAAGCCGGTGGCCGGCGCCTATCTCAAGCAGGGGCGCGACAATGCGGTGGTCGGGGACATGGAGCTGCGCTGCGTGACCGCGCGGCAGCCCGATGCACGCGAACTCGCCGATCTGCGCTTTGCCTTCGCGGTCGCGAAGCACGTGAAGTCGAACGCCATCGTCTATGCGCGCGATCTGGCCACGGTGGGCATCGGCGCCGGGCAGATGAGCCGCGTCGATTCAAGCCGGATCGCAGCGCGCAAGGCGCGCGAGGCGGCCCGGGTGCTGGGGCTCGACGCGCCGGGAACGCACGGTTCGGTTGTCGCGTCGGACGCGTTCTTTCCCTTCGCCGACGGGCTCCTGACGGCGGTCGAGGCCGGGGCGAGGGCGGTCATCCAGCCGGGCGGATCGATGCGCGACGACGAGGTGATCGCGGCCGCCAACGAGCACGGCATCGCCATGGTGTTCACCGGCACGCGGCATTTCCGGCACTGAATTCAGGTGCGCGAGCGTACCGGGATCAGCAGCACAAGGCCGATGACGAACAGGCCGATCACCGGCGTGATGCCGATGCGCTGGCTGCCGGAAAGCTCGGTGAACAGCCAGATCCCAAAGGGCGCCAGGAACGCGGTGGCGCGACCGGACAGGGCATAAAGGCCGAAGGCTTCGCCCATGCGCTCGGGATGGTCGACCTGATCGACCAGGAGCGGGCGCGAGGCAGCCTGCAACGCCCCGCCCGCTGCGCCCATCACCGATACCAGGCCGTATATGGCGACGTCTGGCAAGGGCGAGTCGGCGTCCACCTTCACGAAGAACACTTCGCCCGGCGCGATGGAGACGAAACCCAGTGCCGTCGCGATCAGCAGGACGATCGCGATCGCGACCACCTTCTTGGTGCCGATCCTGACATCGAAACAGCCGGCCAGGATCGAGCCGGCAATGGCGATGACGCTGGCCAATATGCCGAAAATGCCGATCTGGATCGTCGTCCAGCCCATCACGCCGATGACATAGATGCCGCCAAAGGCGTAAACGCCATTGAGCGCGTCGCGGTAGAACATGGACGAGGCGAGAAACGCCAGCAGGCTGCGGTGGGAGGGCAGCCCGCGAATGGTTTCGACCAGTTGGGCCAGGCCCTTGCGTACGGCGTTGGCAACGCCGGTCCGGCGCGGCGCGTCGGGCGTGAACGCAAACAGCGGGATGACGAAGACGATGTACCACAGCGCCGTCAGCGGGCCGGCGGCCCGCTCGCCCTCAAGGCGCTGCGGGTCGAGGCCGAGAATCGGTTCGAGACCGAAGAACGTCCGGCCGCTTTGCGGGTCGGCGGCCATGAAGCCCATCACCAGGACCAGCGAAACGAGCCCGCCGGCATAGCCCAGCGCCCAGGCATTGCCCGAAAGGCTGCCCAGCCTGTCGCGGCCGACCAGGCCGGGCATCATGGCGTTGTTGAAGATGGCGGCGAACTCGAAGCCGATCAGCGCCACGACGAAGCCGACCAGGGCGAGGGCGATGTTGAAGGATGTGGGCTCGGGCGCAGCGAACCACAGCGACAAGGAGCCGATCACCGCGACGACCGAAAATCCGAAGATCCAGGGCTTGCGCGGACCGGTGGCGTCGGAAAGCGCGCCGACAATGGGTGCCATGAAGGCGATCAGCAGGCCGCCGATGGTCGAGGCCATGGCCCAGTCGGCCTGGCCCTGCACCGGATCGGGTGCGACGTAGGCGGCGAAATAGGGCGCGAAGATGAAGGTGATGATCAGCGTGTGAAAGGGCTGCGCCGCCCAGTCGAACAGCATCCAGCTGCGTATGGCCCTGCGGTCCGCCGCCGGCTGCGCGTCGTGACCGGGTGCCTCGCTCAATGCGCTCATGGCATGGCGGCCCCGGTTCCGGTCGCGCCGCTCATGCGACCAGGTCGCCGAGCAGGCCGGCGGCGACGGTCAGCCGCGAGACGGTCAGCTCGCCATGGTCGGTCAGATCGGCGATCCGATCCTGGACGCGGGCGATGCGCACCTTGTTGGCGTCGACCCAGGCCTCCACCGCCTCGGACGGGTCGGCCCCGTTGACCGACAGTGCCGAGGTCGTGATGGCGAGCCGGGCGGCGTGGATGGTGTCGAGCGCGCGCTGCTGGGCCAGGCCGTCGAAATAGTCATCGGCCGACAGCTTGTGCGCCAGATGCTCGAGCCGACCGATGCGGAAGCTCTTCGTGACATCGAAATAGCCGCGCGCGGTGGGCACGATATGCCGGTTGGTGGCCTGGGCGGCGGCGATGATGTCGGGTGTCATCGCGATGATGGGCAGCATGGCGAGCCGCCAGGCGGCGCCGTCGGCCAGCCCCTCGCCCGCGAAGCCCTCGTGGCGCTCGCGCACCCAGTTGGCCAGGTATTCGGGGGCCAGTTCGAGCAGTTCCGGCTCGAGCTCGGCACGCGCCGAGGCCAGCCGCTCGACCGCTTCGCCGATCGGCGCGGCCATGTCGCCGCATTTGAGAAACTGGCCGATGGCGGCGCGCTGGGCGTCGGCGAGGTCCTCGTAAAGGTCCATCTGGCGCATGCCCGGGATCGTGGCGTCGAGTGCGTCGATGGCGGCATGGATCGTTTCGAGGTCGAAGGCATCGCGCGTGACGACATGGGCGCGCACGATGCCCGAGGGCAGCTTGCCGGTCGCATCCTCGAACCGGCTGATCACCGACGGGCCGCCGCGATTGACGATCTGGTTGGCCAGCACCGTGGCGATGATCTCGCGCCGCAGGCGATGGCCGCGAATGTTGTCGGCGAAATCATCGCGCATGCGCGGCGGAAAATACCCCAACAGGTCCTTCTCCAAATAGGGGTCGTCCGGCAGGGGCGAGCGCACCAGATCGTCGAACAGCACGATCTTGGCATAGGACAACAGCACGCCGATCTCGGCACGGGCGAGCCCGATGCCGGCCTTGCGCCGGTCGGCCAGCGCTTCCTCGTCGGGCAGCAGTTCGACGGCGCGGTCGAGCGCGCCGCGCTCCTCGAGCTGTTCCATCAGCCGCGCCTGCAGCGCCAGATTGGCGGTCTTGGTGCGGTGCGCGCGGGTGATGGTCAGCGTCTGCTCGTAATTGTTGCGCAGAACCAGATCGGCGACGCTTTGTGTCATCGCGCTCAGCAGCTTGTCGCGCGCCTTGCGCTGCAGGTCGCCGTCCTTGAGCGACTGGCTGAGCGCGATCTTGATGTTGACCTCGAGATCGGAGGAGTTGACGCCGGCCGAATTGTCGATGGCGTCGGAGTTGCAGCGGCCGCCGGCAAGGCCGTACTCGATGCGCGCGCGCTGGGTCATGCCAAGATTGGCGCCTTCGCCGACGACGCTGGCGCGCAGTTCGGGCGCGGTGATGCGGATGGCGTCATTGGCCCGGTCGCCGACATCGGCGTCGCGCTCGCCGGTGGCGCGCACATAGGTGCCGATGCCGCCGAACCACATCAGTTCGACATCGGCCTTCAGAATCGCCTGCATGATCTCGAAGGGCGAAGCCTTCACCTTGCCAAGGCCGATCGCCTCGGCGGCGGCCGTGGACAGCGTGATCAGCTTCTGGCTGCGCGGAAAGATGCCGCCGCCGCGCGAAAGCTTCGATGTGTCGTAATCCTGCCAGCTCGACCGACCCATCTCGAACAGGCGTTTGCGCTCGGCAAAGCCGGTCCGGGGGTCCGGATCGGGGTCGATGAAGATGTCGCGATGGTCGAAGGCGGCGATCAGCCGGATCTTTTCGGACAGCAGCATGCCATTGCCGAAGACATCGCCCGACATGTCGCCGACGCCGGCCACGGTGAAGGGTTCGGACTGAATATCCTTGTCCATCTCGCGGAAATGGCGCTTGACCGCCTCCCAGGCCCCGCGCGCGGTGATGCCCATCTTCTTGTGGTCGTAGCCGGCCGAGCCGCCGGAGGCGAAGGCGTCGTCGAGCCAGAAACCGTGCGCCTGCGAGATCGCGTTGGCGGTGTCCGAAAAGCTCGCCGTGCCCTTGTCGGCGGCGACCACGAGATAGGGGTCGTCACCGTCATGGCGCACGGTGTGCGGCGGCGGGATGACCGCTTCGCCGTCGAGATTGTCGGTCAGCGACAGGAGCGCGGAGACGAAGGTCGTATAGGCCTGGCGGCCGGCCTCGAACACCGCCTCGCGGCCGCCTTCGGTCGGCAGCCGTCTGGGCAGGAAGCCGCCCTTGGCGCCGACGGGCACGATGACCGCGTTCTTGACCTGCTGCGCCTTGACCAGGCCGAGCACCTCGGTGCGGTAGTCCTCGATGCGGTCGGACCAGCGCAGGCCGCCGCGCGCGACCGGCCCGAAGCGCAGATGCACGCCCTCGACCTGCGGCCCGAAGACGAAGATCTCGCGGAACGGGCGCGGTGCGGGCAGGCCGTCCAGGCGGCCGGGATCGAGCTTGAAGGCCAGCGTGGCGCGTGGCCCGCCGTCCTCGCCGGGATTGAAATAGCTGGTGCGCAGGGTCGCGGTGATCGCGTTGCAGAAGCGGCGCAGGATGGTGTCGTCGTCGATGCCGGGCACGTCGGCCAGCGCATCGCGGATGCCCGCCAGTATGTGCTTTTCGGTGACGGCGGTGTCCTCGTCGGGGTCGGCATGGCGCAGCGGGTTGAAGCGAGTGTCGAACAGCTCGAACAATTGCCGCGTGAAATCGGGGTGGCGGCGCAGCGTGTCGGCCATGTAGTGCTGGCTGTAGGCGATGCCGGCCTGCTTGAGATAACGGCCATAGGCGCGCAGGACCGTGGCCTTGCGCGCGTCCATGCCGGCGGCGAGCATCAGCCCGTTATAGCCGTCATTGTCGATCCGGCCGGCCCAGGTCTCGCAGAAACCGTCCTCGAACAACGCGCCGTCATCGCGCGGCAGAACCGTGCCGTCGGCGCTTTCTATGCGCATGTCGTGCAGCCAGATGCAGTGCGGACGGTCCTCGCCGGTGGCGTCGCAGCCGATGCGGTAGGTCAGTTCGGAAATGACCCGAAAGCCCATATTCTCCAGCACCGGCACACGCTCGGAAAGAGCGACCGGCTCGTCGGCATGGAAGATGCGCAATCGGGCGCGATGATCGGCCTGGGTCTCGTCGGACCGGAAGTCGACACCGATCGGGCTTTGCGGTGTGATGGCGTCGATGAAGCGCAGATCCTCGACGGCCTGCTCGGGCGAGACGGTGTCGCGATAGCTTTCGGGAAAGGCGAACATCGCCCCGTCGGCGGGCGAGCCGGCCTCGACCAGCGCGTCGAGCAGGTTGTCCTGCCAGGTCCTGGTGATGGCGGCGATGTCGCGCTCGAGCGCGGCCTGGCCGGGGGTGGGCGTCTTGCCGCCGCTGCGGCCGATGATGACGTGTACGCGCGCCAGCGTGCCCTCGGGGAAGGACGGATACCATGCCGAGACATGGCCGTCATAGGCATCGGCCAGATAGGCGCTGATATCCTCGCGGATGCGCGAGGAATACTTGTCGCGCGGCACGAAGACGATGACGGAGACGAAGCGGTCGAAGGCGTCGATCCGGCTCAGGACGCGCACGCGCGGGCGGTCCGCGAGCGCGACGATCGCCTCCGCGTTGCGCGTGAGCATGGGCACGTCGATCTGGAACAGTTCGTCGCGCGGATAGGACTCGAGCACATTGAGCAGCGCCTTGCCGGAGTGGCTGTCGGGCTCGTGGTGCGAGCGCTTGAGAACGGCGTCGATCTTGGATCGGATATAGGGGATGCGCTGCACCGAGCGGGTATAGGCGGTCGAGGTGAACAGCCCGACAAGCCGCAGTTCGCCCGAAAGCTTGCCCTTTTCGTCGTAGCGCTTGATGCCGATGTAATCCATGTAGGTGCGGCGGTGGACGACCGATTTCAGGTTCGCCTTGGTGACGATGAGAACGTCGCGGCTGTTCAGGAAGGCGCGGATCTGAGGTGTCGTCGTCACCGGTTCGCCGCCGCGGCGCAGGATGCGCACCTCCGGATCGCTCAATATGCCCAGCGCCGGCCGCTCGGCGCGCTGCAGCTTGCCGCGCTTTTCGCCCCCGACATAATCGTATTCGCGGATGCCCAGAAAAGTGAAGTTGTCGTCGTGCAGCCATTGCAGGAAGGCGATCGCCTCGCGGACATCGGACTTGCGCGCCGGCAGCACGCCCGACCGCAGTTCGGTGACGACCTCGTCCAGCCGCGCCAGCATGGCCGGCCAGTCGCGGACGGCCGCGGCCACCTGGCCGAGCGTCGACCCGATCGCGTCGGCGAGCCGTTCGTTGCCCTGTTCGTCGAGGCCATCGACGATCGCGCAGATGACGCTGACCCGGTTGGTCTTCTGGCGCGCCATGCCCGGGCGGGACGTGTCGATGATCTCGAAGGTGTCGTGATCGTGCTGGATGTCGAGCACCGGATGGACGACGAACTCCACCCGCGGCGCCTTGTCGTTGATCTCGCCGAGCACCGAATCGAACAGGAACGGCATGTTGTCGTTGATGACCGAGATCATGCTGACGGGTGTGGCTTCCGGATCGGCCGCGACCTCGACCAGCGACTTGCCGGGCCTGTGCCGCGCCAGCGTTCGGGCGGTCTGTGCGATGGCGCGGGCCAGAAGGTCGGGCGCGATGTTCGACAGGTCCTCGGCATGGGCGTCGGCGACGAGCCGCTCGGCGAGGGTGTGTGACTGCTCGTCAAGCGCGTCGGTGATTTCCGACAAGGCGCGCTTTGCCGCCGCGCTCAGTTTCTGGACCATTGCCCCATCCCGTCCGCATTTTTTGTTGTGTCTGCACCCCTGGGGCGACTAAATCGGGACCATAGCAAAGCCATTGCGGTTTGCAGCACAAAAAGGCGTGTGGATGTATGCCGATGGCAAAGCCCGATGGCACCGACAAGCAGGACGAACGCGAGCGCGAGGCGCGCAAGGCGCTCGAGCGCGTGCACCGCGATTCGGAAGTGGTCGGCCAGTCCTCGCTGGTGCGCGCGGCGGGGCGGGCGCGCGAGCACATGGCCGGTGCCGATGCCGACCCCGAGGACAAGGCAGAATTGTGGGGCAAGCGGGTCGGGCGTGCGCTGTCGGTTGTCGCGTTCGTGGCGCTGGCGATCTGGCTCATTGGGTATCTGCTCGGATGACCGCGGAGATCGCAGGTGGAACAGGCGCGGTCGCGGTGATCTCGAGCCATGTGGCGCGCGGCGCGGTGGGCAATCGCGCGGCGGTCTTCGCGCTCGAAACGCTGGGCTTTCCGGTTATCGCCGTGCCGACCGTGCTGCTGCCCTGGCATCCGGGCCATGGCGCGGCGACGCGCATCGTCCATGACGATGCGGTGTTCGGGCGGTTCATGGCCGACCTGACGGGCGGGCCGTTCGCAGGCGAGATCGGCGCGGTGCTTTCGGGCTATCTGGGCTCGGCGCGGCAGGCGGAGATCGTCGCCGAGGCGGTCCAGACCTTGCGCGCGGCCAACCCGGCCCTCCTTTTCGTCTGCGACCCGGTGATCGGCGACGAAA
Source organism: Roseitalea sp. MMSF_3546 (assembly GCF_030732865.1). Classification (GTDB taxonomy): domain Bacteria; phylum Pseudomonadota; class Alphaproteobacteria; order Rhizobiales; family Rhizobiaceae; genus Roseitalea. The sequence goes on along the minus strand of NZ_JASHKB010000025.1, from coordinate 22,130 downwards.
ACGGGCTCTATGTTCCCGAAGCGGTGGCCCGCGCCATCGGTGACCGGCTGGTCCCGATCGCCGACATCGCCACGCCCAACCGGTTCGAACTGGCCTGGCTAACCGGCCGCGCGATCGCAACCAACGCGCAGATCGTCGACGCCGCCCGGGCGCTCGGGCCGACGCAGGTGCTGGTCACCAGCGCCCATGCCGAGGCGGCCGGTCACATGAGCAATCTGCTGGTCGCAAGGTCCGGCGTGATCGAGGCCAGCCATGCGGCGATCGACACCGTGCCCAACGGCACGGGCGATCTGACGGCGGCGCTGTTTCTTGCGCGCCGGCTGGCGGGGTATCGCGATCCGGAGGCACTGCGGCTGGCGACGGCCTCGGTGCACGATCTGCTGCTGCGCACGGCGCTGCGCGGCGCCGACGAGCTGACATTGGCGGCCGATGCGGCCGTAATCGCCACGCCCTCGGCGCAGGTCGCCGTCCGGTCCATGCCCGATGGCCAGCGCGAAGCGGCGGGTAGCCGCTGACATCGGCCGACATGCCGGACGCGCGTGCCTTGCGCCCGCCCCGGAGCGAGGATACACGCTTACCGCCGGGCTGCCCGATGGCCCGATTGATGGTTTCGGACCGCCGGAGACACAGCCATGCTGGCGCATATCCCGCTGATGATCATCCCCTTCATCGCCTACAATGCGATCGCCCTGACCTCGGCGAGCGGCAATCCCTGGGTCGGCGAGGTGGCGACCTTCTCGCTGATCTCGACGGGCGTGTGGATCATGACGCTGGGCGATGTGATGCTGCTGGTGGCGCTGTTCTTCCTGTTCGTGGAGATCATCAAGTCGACGCGCACCTCGAATGCCTCTGTCGTCGACCATCTGCTGTCGACGCTGGTGTTCGTGGCGTTCCTGGTGGAATTTCTCGTCGTCCCGGCGGCGGCGACCTCGGTGTTCTTCCTGATGACGGTAATGGCCGCGGTCGACCTGATGGCCGGCTTTTCGGTTTCGATCCGCTCGGCCGGGCGGGACGTGTCGATCGGCTGAGGGGCCGGTCGTCGTCCGTATCTCGTTGGCCGTGTCGAATCGACCGACGACCCCCGGACCGGCTCCTCACCCCATCTTGTCCAGCTTGCGCTGCATTTCGGCGATCTGCTCGCGCATGGCCTGAAGATCGTCGGCGCTTGCGTCCTCGCCATTGGCGGTCTGGCTGCCGCCGGAACCGGGTTGCATCTCCGAGAGCACGGTGAACGGATTGAACATCTTCATGGCCTCCTGGAACATGGCCATGTTGCGCTCGGTCTGCTCGCGCATCATCTGCTGGCTGGTCGCCATGACGTCCATGGGCGACTTGCCGATCATGTCGGTCATCTGCTCGCGGATGCGCTCCTGCTCCTTGGCGAAGGCCGCCATGGAATGCTCGAGGTAGCTGGGCACGACCATCTGCATCTGGTCGCCGTAAAACGAGATCAACTGGCGCAGAACCGAGACCGGCAGCATGGTCTGGCCGGATTTGGCTTCCTGCTCGAAGATGATCTGGGTGAGCACCGAATGGGTGATGTCCTCGCCCGACTTGGCGTCCTGGACGGTGAAGTCGATGTCCTCCTTGACCATGGTGGCCAGGTCGTCGAGCGTCACATAGGTGCTGGTGCCGGTGTTGTAGAGGCGCCGATTGGCATATTTCTTGATGATGGTTGCGCCGTCGTTCTTGGCCATTGCGACCTCCTCTATCGGCATCGGGCCATGTCAGCGCCCCTGACATTTATGTCGCTCGATGAAACAGTAGCGTGGGATTTGGCCGAATTCAAAGCGTTTCTTGCAACGCACCAAAGCGCTCGCAGCATGGTCGATGCTGCAGGTCTTCCATCTTCGCCTATAGCCCTTTACCCAATAGGCATGTGCCAGAATCTGTGGCAAACCACGCCCGCGGCAAGCGCCTTGCCGTGTCGTAACCGTCAGCTTGTCCGAGGAGACGCATCATGCAGCCAATCGTCATCGCCAGCGCAGCGCGCACGCCCGTCGGCGCGTTCAACGGATCGTTCGCCACCGTTCCGGCGCACGAGTTGGGCGCGACCGCGATCAAGGGCGCGCTGGAGCGCGCAGGCGTCGATCCGAAGGAAGTCGACGAGGTGATCATGGGGCAGATCCTCGCCGCCGGCGAGGGGCAGAACCCGGCGCGCCAGGCGGCGATGGAGGCCGGCTGCCCGCAGGAGACGACGGCCTGGGGCATCAACCAGCTCTGCGGTTCGGGCCTGCGCGCGGTGGCGATCGGCATGCAGCAGATCGCGCTGGGCGACGCGGCGATCGTGGTCGCCGGTGGCCATGAATCCATGTCCATGGCGCCGCACTGCCAGCACCTGCGCGGCGGCACCAAGATGGGCGACGTCAAGCTGGTCGACACCATGCTCAAGGACGCGCTGATGGATGCGTTCTATGGCTATCACATGGGCAACACGGCCGAGAACGTGGCGCGCCAGTGGCAACTCACCCGCGACCAGCAGGACGAGTTCGCCGTCGCCTCCCAGAACAAGGCCGAAGCGGCGCAGAAGGCCGGCAAGTTCAAGGACGAGATCGTCGCCCACACCGTCAAGCACCGCAAGGGCGAGACGGTCGTCGAGGAGGACGAATACATCAAGCACGGCGTGACGATGGACGGTGTCGGCAAGGTCCGGCCGGCCTTCGACAAGGAAGGCACGGTCACGGCGGCGAACGCGTCTGGCATCAATGATGGCGGCGCGGCGGCGGTGCTGATGAGCGCGGCGGAAGCCGAAAGGCGCGGCATCACACCGATGGCGCGGATCGTCTCCTGGGCGACCGCCGGCGTCGACCCGCAGATCATGGGCACCGGGCCGATTCCCGCCTCGCGCAAGGCGCTGGAGAAGGCCGGCTGGAAGGTCGACGATCTCGATCTGGTCGAAGCCAACGAGGCCTTCGCCGCCCAGGCCTGCGCGGTCAACAAGGACATGGGCTGGAACCCCGAGATCGTCAACGTCAATGGCGGCGCGATCGCCATCGGCCATCCGGTCGGGGCTTCGGGCGCGCGCGTGCTCAACACGCTGCTGTTCGAAATGGCCCGCCGCGACGCCAAGAAGGGCCTTGCCACGCTGTGCATCGGCGGCGGCATGGGCGTTGCGATGTGCGTGGAACGGGATTGATCCACACGTCGGTCGTGGTTCGTGGGTCGTTGGTCGAAGGGCCAGTCGACGGGCGAGCGACGACCGACGACCGACTCTAGAGGGAGGAGAACCAATCATGAGCAAAGTGGCGCTTGTCACGGGAGGAACGCGCGGGATCGGCGAGGCGATTTCCAAGGCGCTGAAGGATGCCGGCTATACGGTCGCGGCCACCTATGCGGGCAATGACGAAAAGGCCCGGGCCTTCACCGAGGCGACCGGCATTGCGACCTACAAGTGGAACGTCGCCGACTATGACGAATCCAAGGCCGGCATCGAGAAGGTCGAGGCCGATCTCGGCCCGATCGAGGTGGTCGTCGCCAATGCCGGCATCACGCGCGACGCACCGTTTCACAAGATGACGCCCGAGCAGTGGAAAGAGGTGATCGACACCAATTTGACCGGCGTGTTCAACACCATCCATCCGGTCTGGCCGGGCATGCGCGAACGCAAGTTCGGCCGGGTGATCGTCATCAGTTCGGTCAACGGCCAGAAGGGCCAGTTCGCGCAGACCAATTACGCGGCGACAAAGGCCGGCGACATCGGCATCGTGCGCAGCCTCGCCCAAGAGGGCGCGCGCAACAACATCACGGTCAATGCGGTCTGCCCCGGATACATCGCGACCGAGATGGTGATGGCGGTGCCCGAAAAGGTGCGCGAGCAGATCATCGCGCAAATCCCGGCCGGGCGGCTGGGCGAGCCCGAAGAGATCGCCCGCTGCGTGGCTTTCCTGGCCTCGGACGATGCGGGCTTCATCACCGGCTCGACGATCTCGGCGAATGGTGGGCAGTTCTTCAGCTGATGCGGCATGCCACCGGCTTGGGCGGCCAGGCGATTGAACCGATGTCAGTCACATGACTGACTTGTAATCGCTCACCCCTCGAGCTCCTCGCGCAGGAGCTCGATTTCGAGCCACTTTTCTTCCTTTTCGGCCTTTTGCCGCTGCAGCGTCTCGAGCCTTTCGGCCGCCCTGGCAAACCCGTCCGGGTCGCGGGCGAAGAAATCGGGGCGGGCCATTTTCGCTTCGAGCGCGGCGATCTCGGCGGTCGCCGCCTCGATCTCGCCGGGCAGGGTTTTGAGCGCATGCTTGTGCTTGAAGGAAAGCCTAGCGGGCGCGGCGGCCGGCTTTTGCGGCTTGTTCTTGCGCGGTTCGGACTTCTCCCGGCGGGCGGCCTTGCCGGCATCGCCCTTTCCGGCTTCGCCCTTGCCCGCACCGTTGCCGCGCTGGGCCACCATGTCCGAATAGCCGCCGGCATAGGTGAGCCAGCGGCCCGGCCGCTCCGGGTCAGGCGCGATCACGGCATTGACCGTGCGGTCGAGGAAATCGCGATCGTGGCTGACCAGCAGGACCGTGCCGTCGAAGTCGGCGATCATTTCCTGCAGCAGGTCGAGCGTTTCCATGTCCAGATCGTTGGTCGGCTCGTCGAGCACCAGAAGGTTGGCCGGCCGCGCCAGCAGGCGCGCGAGCACGAGCCGGGCCTTTTCGCCGCCTGACAATTCGCGAACCGGCGTGCGCGCCTGCTCGGGCTTGAACAGGAAATCCTTCATGTAGGAGGCGACATGCTTCTGCTCGCCGCCGACGACGAGCGACTGGCCGCGTCCGTCGGTCAGGAAATGTTCGAGGGTTTCGTCGGGGTCGAGCGCGGCGCGGTTCTGGTCGACGACAGCCGTATGCAGACTGGCGCCGTGGCGCAGGCGGCCGGCATCGGGCGCAAGATCGCCGGTCAGGAGCCGCACCAGCGTCGTCTTTCCTGCGCCGTTCGGGCCGACAATGCCGATGCGGTCGCCGCGGTGCACACGGATCGAGAAGGCATCGACCAGCCTGCGTTCGCCCACCGTCTTACCGATCCCTTCGGCCTCGATGATCAGCTTGCCCGAGCTCTCGGTGCCGGTCGGCGCGAGCTGTGCGTTGCCCTGGGCGCGCTCGTGCTCGCGGAAGCGCCGGCGCAGGTCGTGCAGACCGGCAAGGCGCCGCTGGTTGCGCTTGCGCCGCGCGGTCACACCATAGGTCAGCCAGTGCTCCTCGCGGACGATCTGCCGCTTGAGCTTGTGCAGTTCGCGCTCTTCCTCCTCGAGCGTCTTCTCGCGCCAGGCCTCGAAGGTGGCAAAACCGTGACTGTTGCGGCGCACCGCGCCACGGTCGAGCCAGAGCGTGACGCCGCTGGTATCTTCCAGGAACCGGCGATCGTGCGAAATGATGATCATCGCCGATGCCGAGCGGGCAAGCTCGCCCTCCAGCCACTCGATGGTCGGCAGGTCGAGATGGTTGGTCGGTTCGTCGAGCAGCAGGATGTCGGGCCGGGGCGCGAGCGTTCTTGCGAGCGCGGCGCGGCGCGCTTCGCCGCCGGACAGCCCGGTCGGCGCCCTGGCCGGGTCGAGCCCGAGCGCGTCGAGCATCATGTCGGCCCGGAATGGGTCGTCGAGTGGGCCAAGCCCGCTCGCCACGTAATCGTGCAGGTTTAACCGGTCGCCGAAGTCGGGCGCCTGGGGCAGATAACGCAACGTCGCATTGCGCTCGGTCGTCACGGTTCCGGACGAGGGTTCGACCAGACCCGCGGCGATCTTCAGAAGGGTCGACTTGCCGGAGCCGTTGCGGCCGACCAGCGCCATTCGCTCTCCGGCATGCACGGAAAACGACACCGCTTCGAGCAGCGGCTTGCCGCCAAAGGTCAGCGTGATGTCTTCAAGCCGCATAAGCGGCGCGGCTGCGGCCATGCCTCGCCATCATTCGCCCAACGACCGTCCGGTCGGTCGGACCGGACGGCCATCAATGCCTCAAACGGTCAGGCAAGCCCCGTCTGATGCGGGTCCTGCCTGGACACGGACAATTCCGAACCGGTCAGGGGCAGTCGCCGATGAAGGTGTTGCCGGTGTTCGGATTGCGGTAACGGCAGGTGCGGCCGTTGTCGAGCGTGTCGAGCAGCACGCCGGCGGCGGCGCCGGTCACCGATGCGGCAATGATCTGGCCTGTCGAACCGCCCGTCACGGCAGCGATGCCGCCACCGAGCGCAGCGCCGGCTGTCGCCCTTTGTTCGCCTGTCGTGCAGCCTGCCAGCATGGCGCCAGCAAGGAACATGGCGGCAATTGTGGTTACAATTTTCATGGTATCGTCTCCTGTGTTACCACTGCCAATGTCTACCCCGTCTACAGGATCGAGGTGTGTGAACGGTCACACCGCCAACGTCGCCAACATGGCAGCGGTTCCCGACCCGAGTGTGACGGCCATGTTTTGACGCGCAATGTTGGACAGAGTCAATGAGCTTCCTTGCGCAACCTCGACGCCGTCGAGCGGCCAGTCGGCGCCCGAGATGGTCAGACCGGTCAACGTCGTCAGCGGGATGATCGAGAACACCGTGCCGGCGGGAAGGCCGGGCGCCAGCGTCTGACCGGGCAGGATCGGGCGGGCCTCCTCGATGCCGCTGGTCAGGATGATCGCGGTCCCGGTCCGGCGCGCCAGCGCGTCGGCGTAAAGGATGTGAAACAGCATGTGGTCGCTGCGCGTTCCGCCCAGCGCGCCGCACAGGATGAGTTCGCGCGCCCCGCTTTCAAGGGCATGCTCGATCGCCAGTTCGCCATCGGAGATCGACTTGCGCCAAGGGTGATCCCGGCGCGGCACGTGGTTGTTGCGGGCGCGCAGCTCGGCCGGCGCGGAATCGAAGTCGCCGACCCAAAGGACCGGCTCCAGCCCCAGCGTCTGGGCATGGCGCATGCCGCCATCGGCGGCGATGGCGACCGCGCCCTCGAGCTGGGCGGCGAGGCGCGCGGTGGGCACCAGATCGCCGTCGAGAAGGACGGCAACCCTTTGGGGACTGGCAAGTCGATCGTTCATGGCCGCCCATAGCGCGCCAGGGCCGCTGTCGCCAAGAGCGCCCTTTGGCACGGGCGGAGCGGCCTTGTCGGGCGCGGGACGCGATGCTAGATCGTGGGAGCGCTAACGGGGTGCCGACAACGGCTGAGAGGCGTCATCGCCAACCCGAGGAACCTGATCCGGTTAGCACCGGCGTAGGGATTAGACGCGGGCTCGGGCCGACGGTCCGACGGCGCCTCATCCCCGATCGAAACGAATGAAGGAGGTGCCGCCATGCACGGCCATTTTCGCGTAGCGTCCAGCGCCATTGCGGCGGTCGCCATCGGCGTCGCCGGGCCCGCCCCGGCGCTCGCCCAGGAGGCGGACGCCGAACGGCAGACCCTGACCGTGTACACCTATGACAGCTTCGCCGCCGACTGGGGGCCGGGTCCGCAGGTGGAGGAGGCGTTCGAGGCGCAATGCGATTGCGACCTGCAATTCGTCTCCGTCGCCGACGGTGTGGCGCTGCTCAACCGGCTGCGGCTGGAGGGCGGGCGCACCGATGCCGATGTCGTGCTCGGTCTGGACACCAATCTGATGGCCGAGGCGCGGCAGACGGGCTATTTTGCGCCGCACGGACTTGAGCTTGGCGAACTCGACGTGCCCGGCGGCTGGAACAACGACATCTTCGTGCCGTTCGACTACGGCTATTTCGCCGTGGTCTACGACACCGAGGCGATCGCCGATCCGCCGGAGTCGATGGCCCAATTCCTTTCGCTCGACAGCGAGCACAAGATCGTCATCCAGGACCCGCGCACCTCGACGCCGGGACTGGGGCTGATGCTGTGGATCCGGTACCTTTATGGCGAGGACGCACCGCAAGCCTACGCCGAGCTCGCCGAGCGGGTGCTGACGGTCACGCCCGGCTGGACCGAGTCCTACGGCCTGTTCACCGGCGGCGAGGTGCCCATGGTGCTGTCCTATACGACGTCGCCGGCCTATCACATGATCGCCGAAGGCACCGACCGATACCAGGCGATGGCCTTTAAGGAAGGTCACTACATGCAGATCGAGGTCGCCGCGCAGACCGTTCAGGGTTCCGACAATCGGCTGTCGCAGCAATTCCTCGCGTTCATGACGGGTCCGCAATTCCAGTCGATCATCCCCGAAACCAACTGGATGCTGCCGGTCGCCGAGACCGCCGGCCCGCTCGATCCGGCCTTCGACCGGCTCGTCGACCCCGAAAGGGCGCTTCTGTTCGACCCCGAAACCGTGGCCGAGAACCGCGACGCATGGGTCGATGAATGGCTCGAAGCGTTCAGCCGGTGACGGCCGCACCGCGATGATCGCCTCGATGCGCGCCCTGCCGGCCGCCTGGCTGGCCGGCGGGTTCCTGGTCGCGCTGTGCGCGGTCGCCATCGGTGCGCTGGTCGCACAGGCCGCCGCGCCCGGGGCCGGCGCGGCGATCGCCGGCCATCTGAGCGATCCGACCGTCTGGCGCGCGGTGCGCTTCACGCTGTGGCAGGCGGCGCTTTCGACGCTGATCTCCGTGGTCCTTGGTATCGCCGTTGCCCTTGCGCTGCATGAATGGCGCGACAATGCCGTGCGCCGCGCCATCCTGGCGCTGTTCGCGCTGCCGCTCGCCCTGCCGCAGATCGTCGCCGTGCTGGGGGTCGTCGCCCTTTATGGCGAGCGCGGCTGGCTGACCGGCGCATTCGGCGCCGCCGGCATCGACTTGCCGACGATCTATGGCCTGCCGGGCATCCTGATCGCGCATGTGTTCTTCAACCTGCCGCTCGCCGCACGGATCGTCTTCGGCGCGCTGGCCACGATCGCGCCCGAGTATGAGCGGCTGGCGAGCCAGCTCGGCATGGGGCCGGTCAGCCGTCTGCGCTTTGTGCACTGGCCGCTGATACGTCCGGCGGCAGCGAGCGCCGCATCGCTGGTGTTCATGCTGTGCGTGACGTCCTTCGCCGTGGTGCTCACGCTCGGCGGCGGGCCGCGCGCGACGACGCTGGAGGTGGCGCTCTACCAGGCGCTGACCTTCGATTTCGACGTGCTTCGGGCCGTGGTGCTGACCTTTCTGCAGCTTGCCGTGACGTTCGCGGCCGTGGCGCTGCTGGCGGGCGCTGGCGGTTCGGTGGAGGCGGGGTTCTCCGTTGCCGGCGAGCGCGCGCGCCGGCCGATGCGCGCGGACCGCCGGGTGTGGCTTGTCGCGGTGCTCTTGCTGCCCGCGCTCGCCGCCGTTTTCGTCGTCGGCCCCTTCATCGCGGTCACCGTGGGCGGGCTGGCGAGCGATCTTGCCGGGCTCGCCGGACAGGCGGCGGTGCGCGATGCGGCCGCGACCAGCCTGACGCTTGGCGCATCGGCCGCCCTGCTCGCGCTGATGCTGGCGTTTGCGCTGTGCAGCGGCGTGACCGTGCTGGCGGGCCGACGCCGGTTTCACGGCGCCGCATCGCTGACCGAGCAGGCGCTCGCGCAGGCGCCTTCGCTGATCCTGGTCGTCCCGCCCATCGTCATCTCGGCGGGCTGGTTCATCGCGCTGCGCCTTGTCAGCGATGTCTACGCCGCCGCTCCCTATATGGTGGTCGCGGTCAATGCGGCGATGGCCATGCCGTTTGCGGCGCGCATGCTGCTGCCGGCCATGCTCGCCTCGGCCGAGCGCCACGGCAGGCTGTGCGCCCATCTGGGCATTTCGGGCCGGGCACGCTGGCGGCTGGTGACCTGGCCGGTATTGCGGGCGCCACTGATCGCCGCGCTCGCCTTTGCCTTCGCCCTGTCGCTGGGCGATCTCGGCGTGATCGCGCTGTTCGGCTCCAACGAGGTGCAGACGCTGCCCTATCTGATCCTGCAGACAATGGGCAGCTATCGCACGCAGGACGCTGCCGGGCTGGCGCTGATCCTGACGGCGATGACGATGACATCGATGCTGGCGGCCGAGCATTTCGCGCGCCGGCGCGGCGACCGCGGGAGCCGGCGGCGATGAAGGCGGACGACGATCGCGGGGTGATCTGCGAGGATCTCGGCTTTGCCTACGGGACCGGGGCCGGCGCCACCCGCATGCGGTTCGACTGCGCCTTCGCATCGGCCGCCATCACCGCCGTGATGGGTCCGAGCGGGTCGGGCAAGTCGACGCTGATCTCGCTGATCGCGGGATTCGAACGGCCCTTGAGCGGGCGCGTGCGTATCGGCGGGCGGGACGTGACAAGCCTGGCGCCGGCCAACCGGCCGGTCTCCTGCGTCTTTCAGGAGAACAATCTGTTCGCCCATCTGGATGTGCGAACCAATGTGGGCCTGGGCATTTCGCCGCGCATGCGCCTTGATGCGCGGGACAGGGCCCGGCTGTCGGAGGCGCTGACCCGCGTCGGGCTGGCCGGCTACGAAGCGCGCAGGCCCGGCGAATTGTCGGGCGGCGAGCGCCAGCGGGTGGCGCTGGCGCGGGCGCTCGTGCGGGCCTGTCCGGTGCTGATCCTGGACGAGGCGTTCGGCTCGCTGGGACCGGCCTTGCGCCTGTCGATGCTCGATCTGGTGGCCGATCTGCACAGATCGACGGCAATGACGGTCATCATGGTCACCCACGAGCCGGAGGACGCGCGGCGCATCGCCCGCGACGTCGTCTTCCTGGCCGAAGGTGCCGTGCATGCGCAGGGGCCGCTCGGCAATGTGCTCGAGATGGATGACAATGGCGTGGTGCGCGCCTATCTTGGTCGACATCAGGGCCGCAGTTGACGCGGTTTTGACAGATTCGGCGCGCATGACGATGCCAAGGTCACCGGCATGTCACGCTCGTTAACCATGAATTAGTCATAACTGGCTTGATTTGGGCATGTCGGCGTGATCGCCGCAGGGGTGCGCATAGTGAAAAGCTTCAGTGCCATGATTGCCGGCCGTCTGTGGCGCGTGGTCGGCGTGGCCACGCTCGGCGCGGCGGCCAGCGGCTGCGTGTCGATGGCGGATCTGGGCTCGCAGGCTGGCGTGTCGCCCTCGAACCGGCCGGTGGTCGCCGACAATGTACGCTCCGGCCGGCTTGCCCGAATGGGCGCGGCACAGCATCCGCGGATTCTGGCCTCCTATGGCGGGGAATACGCGGACACGCGGCTCGAGCGCATGGTCGCGGGCATCGTCGGCGAACTGGTCACGGTCTCGGACAATCCCGGCCAGGTATACCAGATCACCATTCTCGATTCGCCGGTGATCAACGCCTTCGCCCTGCCGGGCGGCTATCTTTACCTATCGCGCGGGCTTCTGGCCGTGGCCAACGATTCGGCGGAGCTGGCCGCCGTCATTGCCCACGAAATGGCGCATGTGACCGCCAATCACGGCATATTGCGTCAGCAGAAGGAGGCCGAGGCCGAACTGGCCGGGCGCGTCGTCTCCGATGTCCTGACCGACAAGGCGGCCGGCAAGCGCGCCCTCGTGCGCGGCAAGATCGCGCTGGCCCAGTTTTCGCGGAACCAGGAGCTGGAGGCCGACGCGATCGGCATCGCGGCGATGGGTGAAGCGGGCTTCGATCCCTATGCGGCGGCCGATTTCCAAAAGGCGATGGGTGCGTTCAACAGTTTCAAGAGCGGATCGGGCTCGCAGGAGAACAGCCTCGACTTCCTGTCCACCCACCCCTCGACGCCGCAGCGTGCCGCGCTGGCGCTCGGCCATGCGCGCAAGTTCGGCCCGCGCGGCGTGGGCAGCCGCGACCGCGCGGCCTATCTGGCGGGCATTGACGGCATGCTCTTCGGCGACAGCCCCGACGAGGGCTATGTGCGCGGGCAGACCTATGCCCATGTCGGGCTCGGCGTCGCGCTCGACTTTCCGCCCGATTTCCAGATCGAGAACCGGCCCGAGGCGGTGCTCGCCGCGCGCGCGAGCGATGGCGCGGGTATCCGGTTCGATGGGGCCGACGTGCCGCGCGGGCAGTCGCTGACGGCCTATCTGAGGAGCGGCTGGGTGGAAGGGCTGCTGCCGGAGACCGTGCGGTCGCTGAGGATCAACGGGCTCGATGCCGCAACGGCACAAGCGAGCGTCGGGCGCTGGCAGTTCGATGTCACGGTCCTGCGGGCGCGCGGCGAGGTGTACCGCATTCTGGTTGCCGTGCCGGTCGGCGCGCCGGGGCTGGCCGATCTCGCCGCCCAGAGCCGGCAGGGTTTCCGGCTTCTGTCGGACGCCGAAAAGTCCGGGCTCCGGCCGTTGCGGCTGCGCATCGTGCGTGCCGAACGGGGCGACACGGTCGGTTCGATCGCAGCGCAGATGCAGGGCGCGACCGATTTGCCGGGCTTTTTCCGCGTGCTCAACGGGCTCGAACCCGGCGAGGACGTGCAGGCCGGCGAACTCTACAAGATCGTCACCCAATAGTGCGAAGCACCGAGCCGAAACGGCAAGCGGGCCGCCGCCGGACCGAACGGCAGCCGGCCGGTTGCGTGATCACCCATAGGTGGCTGCAACGGCCGGATTGTCCCTGACAAGCGCGGTGCGCAGCTTTTCCAGCGCCCGGTTCTCGATCTGGCGGACCCGCTCCTTGGAAATGCCAAGCTCGGTGCCCAGCGATTCGAGCGTCGCGCCCTCCTCGGACAGGCGGCGCCGGGCAATGATCCGCATTTCGCGGTCGTTGAGCACGCCCATGGCTTCGCGCAGCCAAACGGAGCGGCGCTCGGTGTCGATGCTCTCTTCGACCAGTTCGTCCTGCAGGGGACGGTCGTCGACGAGGAAATCCATGCGCGAAGCTCCGCTCTCCTCGTCATCGGAAACCGGCGCGCTCAGCGAGGTATCGGGGCCGGACAGGCGCGAATCCATCAGCGCGACGTCCTTTTCGGCAACGCCGAGCGCCTCGGAAATCTGCCGGTACATGGCCGATTGCGAAACGGGCCGGCTGCCGCGCGCGAGCTTGGCGCGCAGACGGCGCAAGTTGAAGAACAGCGCCTTTTGCGCCGAGGAGGTGCCGCCGCGCACGATCGACCAGTTGCGCAGGATGTAGTCCTGCATGGATGCGCGGATCCACCATGTCGCATAGGTGGAAAAACGCACCTCGCGCTCGGGCTCGAAGCGGGCCGCCGCCTCCAGCAGGCCGACATAGCCTTCCTGGATGAGATCGCTCATTGGCAATCCGAAGCTGCGGAACTTGGCGGCCATGGAAATGACCAGCCGCATATGGGCAGTGGTGATCTTGTGAAGCGCTTCCTGGTCGGCAGCCTGTTTCCACCGAACAGCGAGGCTTTGTTCCTCGTCGCGTTCCAGGTAGGGGGCCTGCATGGCCATGCGGACCATATCGCGTCGTGCGGGCTCTGACTTCATCGCGGTCTCCCTTGCACGCTTGACTTGAGCGCTATGGGAGATACGCGACGAAAGTCGGATCGGTTCACATCACGAAGCCGTGATGCAAGCGTGGAAACGGCCGCGAACGCGATTCGCCCGGCGATTCCAGGTCGCTAGAGCGGGCCAAAAAAACCGGCCGGGAGGGCCCGGCCGGCTGAAGGCTTCGAAATTCCGGCACGGCCGCGGCACGCCGGGTCGATGCGGTTCAGGCCGCCTGTTCCTGCGAGCCGGCCTCGTCGTTCTCGGCCTTGGCGGCGCGCTTGGGACCCATCTTCAGATTGGTCTCGATCAGGCGCACGGCCTCGGTCTCGGAAACCTTCTTGACGGCAGCGATCTCGCGCGCCATGCGGTCGAGCGCGGCCTCGAAGAGCTGGCGTTCGGAATAGGACTGCTCGGGCTGGTTCTCGGCACGATACAAATCGCGCACGACCTCGGCGATCGAGATCAGGTCGCCCGAATTGATCTTTGCGTCATATTCCTGCGCGCGGCGCGACCACATGGTGCGCTTGACCCGGGCACGGCCCTGCAGGACCTTGAGCGCACGGTCGACGAAGCCGCCCTCGGCCAGCTTGCGCATACCGATGGACAGGGCCTTTGCGACGGGAACCTTCAGGCGCATCTTGTCCCTCTGGAACTCGATGACGAACAGTTCGAGCTTGTGGCCGGCCACCTCCTGCTCTTCGATGGCCGTGATCTGTCCGACGCCATGGGCCGGATAGACGATGAATTCGTTGGTCTTGAATCCCTGGCGCTGCGAGGTCTTCTTGGGCGAAGCTGCCATATTGTTGTTACTCCCTGTCCGACCCCGTGGGCCGTCGCTCCAGTTGCTCTCATGCCGTTCGGCAACACCGTTTGCACGCACGAAAATGCCGCGAAGAACCCGTTGCGGAGGACATAACGCTCCTCCGTGCAACCGATTTGACCCGGCTCAATACCTCTTGGAATAGCGCAACTGCGCGCCAAGCATCGTGGCTGAAAACGACATTAATACACACATAGCACGAAAACGTGCGTTTTTCAATGGTTTGGGTTGCGCTGCGGCGTCCCGACGCGGCTCTGTTCACAGCCCGTCGACCGGCCGCGCGCCCGAACCTGCCCGATTGCCGTCAGTCGCCTTCGCCGGGCTCGGCCGAGAAGAACGCCTCGAACTTGCCCGGCTTGCCGTCATAGTCGTCGGCGTCGGGCAGCGGATCCTTCTTCATGGTGATGTTGGGCCACTTCTCGGAATATTCGGTGTTGAGCTTGAGCCATTTGTCCAGACCGGGCTCGGTGTCGGGCTTGATCGCGTCGGCCGGGCATTCTGGCTCGCACACCCCGCAGTCGATGCACTCGTCGGGATGGATGACGAGCATGTTCTCGCCTTCGTAAAAGCAGTCGACCGGACACACTTCCACGCAATCGGTGTATTTGCAGCGGATGCAGTTGTCGGTCACGATGTAGGTCACGGTGTCACTCCAGGTTTACACGCCGCAAAGTTGACTTAAGAGGTTTTGTTTTCGGCCGCAACCGCCTCAGGGGTGGAGATCGGTGGTCGCCTTGGCACGATTTAGAATGATTCCATTGTGAGCGAAAGGCGGCAAGGAACGCCATTGCAGGGGTTGCGCCCGATGGCGTCAGATATTGCCGCGCAGGCGGTCGGTGGCGCGACGCTCCTTCTTGGTCGGACGGCCGCTGCCGGTCTCGCGGACGGGGCCGAGCCGGTCGAGCGGCGATCGGGCGCGCTCGGGCGGCGGCGGGCTGAGATCCTCATACAGCATCCGCGCCTCGGTCGCCGGGCCGCGACGGCTGCCGCAACGGGCGATGCGGTAGACGAGCACGCGCCGTGCGAGGTTGATGGTCAGCACGTCGCCGCTCTTGACCGTGCGGCTGGGCTGGGTCGCCTTTTCGGCGTTGACGCGCACCTGGCCGGCGCCGACGAGACGGGCGGCCAGCGACCGCGACTTGACCACCCGCGCAAAGAACAGCCACTTGTCGATGCGCTGGCGATCGGCGCCGGATGTCGCCTGGCCGCCGGGCTCGGTGGTCATTTCTTCATCTGATCCTTGAGCGCCTGCAATTTCGCGAAGGGCGAATCGGGGTCGGCGGGCCGCTCGACCCGCTTGGGCGGGCGCGCGGTCACGGTGCGAGGGGCGTCGTCAGCGCGCTTGCGGCCGGGCTTGCCGGGGCGGTTGGCCGGCTTGCCCTTGCCCTTGCCCTTGCCCCTGGCATTTCGGGTGCGCGGCGGCCGGTCCTCTCCGTCGGCGGTGCGGCGGCCACGGTGGCGGTCGCCGCGCCGTTCGAAACGCGCCTGGCGCCAGACGAGCACGGGCGGTTTTTCCTCCTTGTGTGCCGATCCTTCCGGTGCCGCGCCTTCCGGGGACGGTTCGGGCGACTTCGCCGGCGGCTCACCATGCGCGGTCGCATCGCCATTGGGCCGGACATCGGGTCCCTGTGCCGCTGCGGACGGTGCGGACGGTGCGGGCGCCGCTTCGGGCAGTGCAGCGCCTGCGGGTGCTTCGCTCGCGCCGTCCGGGCCGGCTTGCGTGGCGGTAGCGGCAGGCTGCGGTGCGGATGGTGTCGGCATTGCGGCGGTGTCCGCCTGGGGCGGCGTCTGCGTGGCAGGCCCGGGCGCCTGGTCCGGCGCCTGTTCGGACGCCGCTCCGGCTTCGCCGTCGGTGCGCGTGTCGCCGGTCGTGGCGGGCTGTTGCTGCTCGGCGGGCTTCGGTGCGTGCTCGGCGCGCAGCGCGGAAATGGCACTTTCGGCCGCCTCGGCGTCGACCTTTTCGTGGCGATAGCCGAGCGCGTTGAGCACTTCGCTCATGTCCTCGGCGGTGGCGCCCAGGATCGACAGCATGGCCGGGGTGACGACGAAGCGGCCATCGCCATAGGCGCCGTCGGGCAGGGCGCTGCCGGGTTTCCAGAAGATGCAGGGCCGGATCAGGTCGGCAAGGCGCTCGAGAATGTCGATGCGCACCGCGCGCGGGCCGAGATGGCGATAGCCGGCGAGCTTGTAGAAGGTGCGCTCGAAGCTCTCGTCGGTGACGAGCGAGGTGCGGCCGCTGGCCAGAAGATTGACGACATCGCCGTAGCCGGGCTTGTCGCGCGCGTCGTTCCTGACCGCCCAAAGAAGCGTCATCAGCCCGGCCGGGGCGGGCTTGATCAGCGCCGGCACGAAGATGTGATAATAGCCGAAGCGCACGCCGTAACGGCGCAGCGCGGCGCGGCCGTCCTGGTCGAGCGACTTGATGTCGCCGGCAATGTCGCGGCGCTGGGTGATGCCGAAATTCTCGATCAGGCGGAACGCGATGCCGCGGGCGATGCCGGACAGTTCGTCGGCCTTCTTCAGGTCGGTCAGCGGCTTGAGATGGGTCTCGATGTGATGGCTGACGAAACGCTGCGCCCGGCCGCGCACCTTTTCCTGCGCCGGGCCGGTGAACTGTTCGTCGGCCAGAAGGACCAGGTTGGGCGTCAGCCAGTCCTCGCCGGCGGTGAGCGAGGCCACCGGGGCGCCGAGCCAGCGCAGATAGCCGTCCATGCCCAGCGCGAAATCGGCATTGGGCGCGGCGGCGAAACGGTCGGCGCGCGCCTCGAACTCGGCAGCCAGGGCCTTCTGGGCGGCGGCCTTGATCGCCCGGGCATCCTCGCCCTCCGCGCTCCTGTCGGCGGTGAAGCGAAAGCCGTCCAGCTTCCCGACATGGTGGCCCTCGACGGTCACATCGCCGGCCTGGCTGATTTCAGCGTCCATGGTCGTGTTCTCTTTAAGGCGCTTGATGAGCACGGAAGTCCTGCGATCAACGAAGCGTTTCGTCAAGCGCTCGTGCAGGGCGTCGGAGAGTTTGTCTTCGATGATGCGGGTCTTTTCGCGCCAATGGGCGGGGTCGGCGAGCCAGTCGGGCCGGTTCGACACGTAGGTCCAGGTGCGGATCTGCGCGATGCGGTGCGAGAGCGTGTCGATCTCGCCATCGGTGCGATCGGCGCGGCGCACCTGGCTGGCCATGTAGTCCTCGTCGACATGGCCGCGCTCGACCAGATCGCCGAAGATGGTCGAGATGATGTCGGCGTGCTGGGCCGGCGCGATCTTGCGATAATCGGGCAGCGAACACACCTCCCAGAGCCGCTCGATCGTCTCGGGCCGGTCGCACAGCCGCGCGATCTGCTCGTCGCGGGCGAGAAATTCGAGCGCGCGCTGGTCGACCGCGGGCAGGGCACGGGTCAGGCCGGGCGCTTCGGGTGGCTGCTCGAGCGAGGCCTTGAGTGCGCCGAGCGAGGTGAAGTCGAGCTGCCGGCTGCGCCACTGCAGCACCTTGAGGGGGGAAAAGTCGTGCGACTCGATGCGCTCGACCAATTCGTCGTCGAGCGGGGGCACGCGGGCCGAAACGCCGAACGTGCCGTCGCGGACATGGCGGCCGGCGCGCCCGGCGATCTGCGCCATTTCCGGCGGCGTGAGGTCGCGGAAGGTGTGGCCATCAAATTTGCGCAACTGGGCAAAGGCAACGTGATCGACATCGAGATTGAGACCCATGCCGATGGCGTCGGTGGCGACCAGATAGTCGACGTCGCCGGACTGGAAAAGCTGGACCTGCGCATTGCGCGTGCGCGGGCTGAGCGCGCCCATCACGACGGCGGCGCCGCCGCGCTGGCGGCGGATGAGTTCGGCGACGGCATAGACCTCGTCGGCCGAGAAGGCGACGATTGCCGACCGCCGCGGCAGGCGGGTCAACTTGCGCGGTCCGGTGTAGGACAGGGTCGACATGCGCGGGCGGGAGGCGACGCCCACGCCCGGCAGCAACTGGCGCAGGATCGGCGCGGCGGTGCCGGCACCGAGCAGCAGCGTCTCCTCGCGACCGCGGATGTTGAGCAGGCGGTCGGTGAAGATGTGGCCGCGCTCGAGATCGCCGGCAAGCTGCACCTCGTCAATGGCCACGAAGGCCGCGTCGGTCTCGCGCGGCATGGCCTCGACGGTGCACACCGAATAGCGCGCCCTGGGCGGGGCGATCTTCTCTTCGCCGGTGATCAGGGCGACACTGTCGGTGCCAACCCGTTCGGCGACACGGCCATAGACCTCGCGCGCCAGCAGCCGCAGCGGCAGGCCGATCACGCCGGAGGAATGGGCGACCATGCGCTCGATGGCCAGATGCGTCTTGCCGGTATTGGTCGGGCCCAGGATGGCCTGCACGCGATCGCCGGCGACACGTGCCGGTGCTGCGCTCATCGGGTTCGGAAATCGGGCGGTCATGGAAAAGTGCTTTGGCCAGTGATGATCGCCGTCGGGCCCCGGTCGACACGCTGGGCCCTCTTGCAGGCGCGCAGATAGGCACTCAAGCGTGCTTCGCCAAGGCGGGGCGGGTCAACCGCCGACAACCGGAACGAGTCTGGAACGAATCGGTGACGAATCGCTGACTCGCATGGGTTGCATATTTGTTCCGCTCCAGATGTGGGGGGCCGTCGCCGAACCGCCACCAATTGTGGACGGCGTCGCGCGCGAAAAACCGGGTGCGAAAGCGGTCGCGCGGCGCTGCGCGAAAGCTATGCCGCAGATCGCGGCCAGCCTGGTTAACATGTTGAATTCAAATCGTTTCCTTTACCGGTTGTTAACCATGCCCGTTAGGACTTCGGCAAGGTCTCGTTAACGTTCGGAACCGCGCGCGAACGAATCGGCGACGAATCGGCCCTTGCGCGGTGTTAGCGCTTTGTTCCTACCATATCTGGGGCACTGCCGCATGCGCGGGCACAACTTTGACGATTCGTTGCGCTGCGGAATGGGCGTGCGGGTCGGCAAAGGTTAACGGAGAGGCCGCGATTTCACGTGACCGTATTGACACGTGACTTAATTGTCACCTATGCTGGCGCCGTGGATGCGATCTTCAAGGCGCTCGCCGACGACACCCGGCGCAAGCTGCTGGACATGCTTCGCAGGAAGGATGGCCAGACGCTGTCGGAGCTCGAACGGCAATTGGGCATGAGCCGGTTCGGCGTCATGAAGCACCTGAAGGTGCTGGAGGAAGCGTCCCTTGTGGTGACGCGGCGCTCGGGGCGCTTCAAGCACCACTATCTGAACGCGGTCCCGCTCCAGCAGGTCATCGACCGGTGGATCGAGCCGCTGGTGCAAAAGCCGATGGCCAGGATGGCCCTCGATCTGAAGGCAGAGCTGGAAGGAGACCGACCCATGACGACGGCCACGCAGACAAAGCCCGATTTCGTGCTGGAGACCTTCATAAGGACAACGCCGGAGGCGCTGTGGGACGCGCTGACCAGCGGCGAGAAGACCCCGCATTTCTATATCGCCGGGGCAAGGCTGAACACCGAACTGAAAAAGGGCGGCCGCTTCGACTATCACGGCCCCGACGGCAGCCTGATGCTGGGCGGCGAAATCGTGTCGATCGAGCCGATGAGCCGCATCGAGATGACGTTCGAGCCCGTCTGGGGCGAGGACCGCCGGGCTTCGCGCTATGTCTACGAGATCGAACCGCAGGGCGAGACCTGCAAGTTCACCATCGTGCACTACGATCTGCCGGCCGATCAGGACGGCGTGCGCGAAGGCTGGGCGCGCATCGCCTCGGGCCTGAAGACCTATCTGGAGACCGGCGAGCCGAGCCCGTTCGTGCAGGCGGCCTGAGCGCGGGTCAACGCGACCGGTTCGCGGCGATCGCCGCGTCGATCATCTCGAAGGCGTCCGGGCTCGACCAGTGGGCGGGTCCGTTCATGTTGGCGATCACGCAGCCATTGTCGTCGACCAGCAGCGTCACCGGCAGACCCAGCGCCAGGCCCTGGCGGCGCATGGCGTTGAACACTTCGATCGTCGGGTCGTGATAGAAGGCAAGGCGCGACACACCGATCTCGTCGAGGAAGGCGCGCGGCTTTGCGTCCGAGCCGCCATCGACCGAAATCGCCACCACCGCGAAGTCGTCGCCGCCGCGTTCGGCCTGAAGCGTGTCGAGCCAGGGCATCTCCTCGCGGCAGGGCGCGCACCAGGTCGCCCACAGATTGATCAGCCGCAGCCGGGCGCCGGTGTCGGCCAGGGTGATCGTCTCGCCATCGCCGTCATTGAAGGAAAGCTGCGAGAGGTTTTCGGGATCGGATCTGAGCGCCATGGCGGCGATGTCGCCGGTCAGGTGCGGCTCGATGGCCGCCGCGACAGGCCCGTTCGCCACGCATCGGCCGGCGCTCGTGGTCGCCGCCGCGTCGACGCCATTGCCAGAGGACCCGACGGTCCCGTATATGCCCGCCGAGCCCAGCGCCGCGGCGACGCCGATCACGATCGCGGTCAGGGCGCCCAGCGTCCACTTGCGCCGTGTCGGCGACGGTTTTTCTTCCCTATTGGCAGACGGGTCTTCCATGTCCAGTTCATCCAAGCAAAACGAGGCCGATGCGGCTGCATCCAATTCGATGTGGGGCGGACGGTTCGCAACCGGGCCCGCCGCGATCATGGAGGAGATCAACGCCTCGATCGACTTCGACCGGGCCCTTTATGTCCAGGATATCGACGGGTCGGTCGCCCACGCCACCATGTTGGCACGCACCGGCATCATTTCCAGTGGCGACCGTGACGCAATCGTCGACGGGCTGAACACGATCCGTTCAGAGATCGAGGCAGGCCGGTTCACCTTTTCGCGCGCACTCGAGGACATCCACATGAACATCGAGGCGCGGCTGGGCGAACTGATCGGACCAGCCGCCGGGCGACTGCACACGGCACGCTCGCGCAACGATCAGGTGGCGCTCGATTTCCGCATGTGGGTGCGGGCCGAACTGGAAGAGACAGCGCAAGCGCTGAAAGCGCTGATCACCGTGTTCGTCGACCGCGCCGAGGCGGAGGCCGGCACGGTCATGCCCGGCTTCACCCATCTTCAGACCGCGCAGCCGGTCACCTTCGGCCATCACTGCATGGCCTATGCCGAAATGTTCGGCCGCGACCTGTCGCGGGTCAGGGACGCGCTCGAACGGCTGGACGAATGCCCTTTGGGCGCGGCCGCCCTCGCCGGCACGGGCTTTGCCATCGACCGGCAGATGACCGCCGAGGCGCTGGGCTTTTCGGCCCCGACGCGCAATTCCATCGACACGGTCTCGGACCGGGACTTCGCGCTGGAATTCCTGTCGGTCGCCTCGATCTGCGCGACGCATCTGTCGCGACTGGCCGAGGAAATCGTCATCTGGTCGACGCCGCAGTTCGGCTTCGTTGCGCTGTCGGATGCCTTTTCCACCGGCTCGTCGATCATGCCGCAGAAGAAGAACCCGGACGCGGCCGAGCTGGTGCGCGCCAAGACGGGGCGGATCAACGGCGCGCTGGTCGCGCTGCTGACGGTGATGAAGGGCCTGCCGCTCGCCTATTCCAAGGACATGCAGGAGGACAAGCAGCAGGTCTTCGATGCCGCCGCCTCGCTCGGCCTTGCGCTGGCGGCGATGACCGGCATGGTCGCGGACATGCAGATCGACCGGGCCGCGATGCGCAAGGCCGCCGGGGCGGGTTATTCCATCGCCACCGATCTGGCCGACTGGCTGGTGCGCGAACTGGGCCTGCCGTTCCGCGAGGCCCATCACGTCACGGGCCGGGCCGTGGCGGTCGCGGCCGCGCGAGGCGTCGGACTGGAACGGCTGTCGCTCGACGAATTGCGCGCGATCCATGACGGGATCACCGAAGATGTGTTCTCGGTGCTTTCGGTGAAGAAGTCCGTGGCCAGCCGGACGAGCTTCGGCGGCACCGCCCCGCGCGAGGTCAAGCGCCAGGTCCGCCATTGGCGGCGCAAGCTGAAAAAGATGGAGTGATGCTTCGGGGGCTCGCATGATCACCCCACCCTTCGCCTTTTGCCGCCGCCCTTCGCCTCGCGCCACGATCACCGTATCCTGAGCCAGGTTCGGACTTGGCGATGGGCCATGGTGCTGGCGTCCCCTCCCACGCATGCGGGGGAG
>NZ_JASHKB010000024.1 GCF_030732865.1 Roseitalea sp. MMSF_3546 | reverse complement strand
CGCGGCTTGCCGCGATCGGCAACTTGAAGTGCCCAAACCGGTCAAGCCGGTTTGGGTGGGTTTCCGGTTGGCGGACGCCCACCGCGTCGAAGCGCTTGTCCGTAGCGCCGCTACGCACGGCGCGCTTCTCCTTGTGGATCGCCTCGCCAGCCGAGAAACAGAATTGATTCAATCTCATCACAGAACGCTCTAGACCCCGTCGTCGGCGGTGCTCTTGGCCGCCTGCCAGATGGCCTCCATCTCGTCGAGCGAGGCCTCGGCGGGCGTCGTGCCGCGGGCGGCCAGCGTGCGCTCGATCAGCCTGAAGCGGCGGGTGAATTTGGCGTTGGCGGCCTGCAGCGCCGCTTCGGGCTCGAGCCCCAGATGCCGGCCGAGATTGACCATGGCAAACAGCAGGTCGCCATATTCCTCGGCGATATGGGCGTCATCGCCGCTCGCCATGGCCTGGGCCAGTTCGCCGGTCTCTTCGCGGATCTTGCCAAGGATCGGCGGCGCGGTGTCCCAGTCGAAGCCGACATTGGCGGCGCGCTTTTGCAGCTTGTGGGCGCGCATCAGCGCGGGCAGGGCGCGCGGCACGTCATCGAGCAGGGAAGGGGGCGTGTCGCCATCGCCCGGTTCGCCCTCGCGCATGGCCGCCGCGGCGTGCCGGGCGGCGCGCTCGGCCTTCTCTTCGGCCTTGATCGCCTCCCAGGCGCCCTTGGCGAGCGCCTTGCCGCGCGCGCCGTCATCGCCGAAGACGTGCGGATGGCGGCGGATCATCTTGGCGGTGATCGCGGCGACGACGTCGCCGAAATCGAACGCGCCTTGCTCCTCGGCCATGCGCGCGTGAAAGACGACCTGAAGCAGCAGATCGCCCAGTTCGTCCGGCAGATCGACCAGATCGCCACGCTCGATCGCGTCGGCCACCTCATAGGCTTCCTCGATCGTATAGGGGGCTATGCTCGCAAAGGTCTGCTCGACATCCCACGGACAGCCCGTCTTGGGGTCGCGCAGGCGCGCCATGATCTCGAGAAGGCGGGCGATGTCGCGGGAGGGGGTCATTGCGGTCCACAGTGTCCGAGCGGGTGTACAATGTCATGACGGCGGAGCCGACCAAGACCGTTGTGCACAACGAATCGATCGTCCATGCGTTCGACACCAGGCATCTTTCCACGACAAGGGGCAGGGACATGGCCATGACGAGCATTTTTGCGGTACTGGCAATCCTGGCGGCGGCCGCGCTGGTCTTCCTTCTCGCTTTCTGGCGGTTCGCGGACAGCCGGCGCGACCAGACCGCCCGCGACGAACTGCTTGGCCTTGCGCGCACCGATCCGCCGGCGCGCTTCGATCCGCAAATGGTCGCCGGCCTGCCCGAACCCGCAAGGCGGTATTTCCGCCATGTCATCGACGATGGTGCACCGCTCGGTCGCGCCGTGGAACTGGAGATGCGCGGCACGATCGGGCTTGGCGACAAGGCCGATCCAAGATACCGGCCGATGCGCGCCCGGCAGTTGCTGGTGCCGCCGCACGGGCTGGTCTGGCAGGTGGAAGCGGGCGGCCTTTCGGGTTCGGACGGCATCACGCCCGCCACCTCCTGGACGCGCTTCTGGCTGTTTCGGCTGGCGCCCGTCGTCCATGTTTCGGGACATGATCACCACCGTTCCGCATTCGGTCGGCTCATCGCCGAAGCGGCCTTCTGGTCGCCGGCAAGCCTCTTGCCGGGCGATCACGTGCACTGGGCGGCGGTCGACGATGAAACGGCGCGCGCGACGGTGCGGTTCGGGGACCAGGAGCAGGCCGTCGACATCACCGTCGATGACGACGGTGCGCCGCGTTCGGTGCGCATCGAACGCTGGAGCAACGCCAATCCCGACGGCGTCTTCCGGCTCCAGCCATTTGGCGGCCGATTGTCGGAGTATCGCGCGTTCGACGGCTACCGACTGCCCACCCGCGTCGAGGGCGGCAATCACTTCGGCACCGACGCCTATTTCCCGTTCTACAAGGTCGAGGTCACACGGGCCCGGGTCATCACGCCGGATCAGCAAGCCGCGGCGTGGGCAAGGGCGCAACCGGCGAAAGCGCCATGATGCATCCACCATCGACCGCCCGACCCTGCGTATTGTTGCATAAGATGGATTATGGAACTGAAATGGATCGCCGATAGGGGCTGTCGGGACGCTGGCAGGCCGTCAGTGCGGCTGCACCTGGATGACGTTCGCCCCGGTCGCCTCGCGCAGCCGCGCCGGATCGACCGCAAACACGCTGTCCGGCCGCCCGGCGGCGGCCCAGACCACGTCATAGCTCAGCAGCGTCTCGTCCATGTGGATCGGGATTGGCGCGAGATGACCGACCGGTGCGACGCCGCCAATGGCAAAGCCGGTTTCCTCGCGCACGCGGCGCCCGTCACACCGCTTCAATTCTAGCTCGTAAGTGCTTGCCAGAAAATCGAGATCGGCATTGTGCCGACCCGACACGAGCAGCAATGTAAGCGCGCCGGTGCGCGCGTTCTCGAAGACCAGCGACTTGACGATCTGGTCGACATCGCAGCCGCAGGCCGCAGCCGCGTCGGCAGCGGTGCGCGTCGACCGATCCATGGTCCTGAGCTCGATATCGAGACCGAGCGCCTTGGCCGCGTCGACCACGCGCGCCATGGACGAGCCTGGCTTGGGCGTTGCGGGCGCGCTCATGTCTCGATCACCAGCCCGTCAAAGCACGGCTCGACATGGGCGGGCGTCTGCGCCTTCACCGTTTCGTAGTCGAGCGGAATGTGCATGTGGGTCAGATAGGCGCGGCGCGGCTTGATGCGTTCGATCATGGCAAGGCTCTGGTCGAGCGACAAATGGCTGGGATGCTCGCGATATTGCAGCGCATCGATGATGAGCACGTCAAGGCCGGTCATGCTGGCCAGCGTTTCGTCGGGAAAGCTCGAAACATCCGGGCAGTAGGCGAAATCGGCAATGCGGAATCCGAGCGAGTGGATCGCGCCGTGGTTCTGTACAAGCGGGGTGAAGGTGAGGGGACCGCCCTGCCCCTTCACCGTGAACGGCGTCGGCGCGTCGATCCGGTTGTCCATCAGGATCGGCGGATAGACGCTGCCCTTCGGCGTTTCGAAGCAATAGCCGAAGGCCTGCTTGAGCCGGTCGGCCGTTTGCGCGTCGGCATGAATCGGCATCATCTGGCCCTGCGCCAGAACGAAGGTGCGCACGTCATCGATGCCGTGAATGTGGTCGGCATGGGGATGGGTGTAGACGATCGCGTCGATCTGGCTGACGCCGGAGGCGATCATCTGCGCGCGGAAGTCCGGCCCCGTGTCGATGACCACCGACGTCGTGCCGACGCCATTGTCCGCCTCGACGAGGACGGAAGCGCGGGTCCGGCGGTTCTTCGGGTTGTCCGGGTCGCACTGGCCCCAGTCGCCATTGGCGCGCGGCGTGCCCGGCGAGGATCCGCAGCCCAGCACGGTAACGCGCAATCGGCCCGTCTCAGCCATCGTGCCGGCTCACCTTCGAAAACAGCCGGTAGAAGTTCTCGGTCGTGCGCGCGGCGAAGGCCTCGAGCGGCTCGCCCAGATGATCGGCCAGGACCTGCGCGGTCTGGGCGACGAAGGCCGGCTCGTTGCGCTTGCCGCGATGGGGCGGCGGGGCGAGATAGGGCGCGTCGGTCTCGACAAGGATGCGATCGCGCGGCAGATCGGCGGCGATGGCGCGCAGGTCGTCCGAGCGCTTGAAGGCGGCGATGCCCGAAAAGGAGACATAGCCGCCCAGTCTCACGCCGGTCTCGGCGAGCGCCCGGCCGGAGGAAAAGCAGTGCAGAACAAAGGGGAAGGCGCCCTGCCCTTCGGTCTCCTCGGTCAGGATCGCGGCGATGTCATCGTCGGCTTCACGCGCATGGATGACGAGCGGCAAGCCCGTTGCGCGCGCCGCGGCGATATGGCGGCGGAAGCCCTCGGCCTGCGCCGCGCGCGGCGAATTGTCATAGTGGTAGTCGAGCCCGGCCTCGCCGATCGCAACGACGCAGGGGTGCTCCGACAGCCGGACGAGATCGTCGGCCGAAACGTCCAGCTCGGTGTGGGCATGGTGCGGATGCGTGCCGACCGAACAGAACACGTCGTCATGGGCCTCGGCGATGGGCAGCACCCGGCGGGAAAACTGGTGCACGCGGGTCGAGATCGTCACCATGCGCACGAGGCCGGCCGCCCGCGCGCGCGCGATCACGGCGTCGAGCTCGGGCTCGAAATCGGGGAAATCGAGATGGCAGTGGCTGTCGACGAGGATGGGCATCAGGCCCCCTGCCCGCCACTTTCCGCCTCCACATAACGCGGAAACACGCCTTGCGGCGCCGGCAGCGGCGTTGCGGGCACAAGCCGCGTTGCGATGTCGGCGAAGCCGCGCCGGTCTTCGGGCACGGCGACCAGATCGAGCAATCTCGCCGAGGCATCCGGCATGAAGGGCTGGGTCAGGATGGCGATGCGCCGCACCGTCTCGGCCATCGTGTAGAGGACCGTTGCCATGCGGTCGGGATCGGTCTTGCGCAGCACCCAGGGCGCCTGGGCGTCGATATAGCGGTCGGCCTGGGCGACCACGGCGAAGATCGCCTCGAGCGCCCTGTGGATCGCCTGCTCGGCCATCGCCGCACGCGCCGCATCCAGCGCCGGCAGCGCCGCGCCGATCAGCGCTTCATCGTCGTCGGTCAGCTCGCCATGGTCGGGCACCTTGCCGTCGCAGTTCTTTGCGATCATCGACAGCGAGCGCTGGGCGAGATTGCCAAGCCCGTTGGCGAGATCGGCATTGGTGCGCGCAACGATGGCGTCGTGGCTGTAGCTGCCGTCATTGCCGAACGGCACCTCGCGCATGAAGAAATAGCGCACCTGATCGAGCCCGTAGCGGTCGACCAGTTCGAACGGGTCGATCACATTGCCGACCGACTTCGACATCTTCTCGCCGCGATTGTTCAAGAAGCCGTGCGCGAACACCCGTTCGGGCAGCGCAACGCCCGCCGACATCAGGAAGGCGGGCCAGTAGACCGCGTGAAAGCGGATGATGTCCTTGCCGATGATGTGCGTCGCCGGCCAAAAGCGCCATGTGTCGGCGCCGGTGTCCGGAAAGCCGGCAGCGGTGATGTAATTGGTCAGGGCGTCGACCCACACATACATCACGTGGGCGTCGTCGCCGGGCACCGGAATGCCCCAGTCGAAGGTGGTGCGCGAGATCGACAGATCCTTGAGGCCGGACCTGACGAAGGAGATCACCTCGTTGCGCCGCTCATTGGGCGCGATGAAGCCGGGATTGTCCTCGTAGTGCTTCAGAAGCTTGTCGCCGTAAGCCGACAGGCGGAAATAGTAGCTCTCTTCCTCGACCCACTCGACTTCCGAGCCGAGCGGCTCGCGGCGCACGCCATCATCGCCGACCTCGGTCTCGCTCTCGTCGAAATAGGCTTCCTGGCGCACCGAGTACCAGCCGCCATAGGTATCGAGATAGATGTCGCCATTGGCCTGCATGCGGCGCCACAGTTCCTGGCAGGCAGCGGCATGGCGCGGCTCGGTCGTGCGGATGAAATCGTCGTTGGAGCAGCCCAGGGTCTCGACCATCGACCGGAACACCGCCGAATTCTCGTCGGCCAGCGCCATCGGCGTTATGCCGCGCTCCTCGGCGGCGCGCTGCATCTTCTGGCCGTGCTCGTCCGTGCCGGTCAGGAAGAACACATCCTTGCCGTCGACCCGCTGGAACCGGGCCAGCACGTCGGTGGCGATCGCCGTGTAGGCATGGCCGATATGCGGCACGCCATTGGGATAGAAGATCGGCGTGGTGATGTAGAACGTGTCGCCCATGGGCCCTTTTGTCCGCGGTGTGAGGATCGCGGCTGCTCTATCCCATTTGCGTTGCATTTCAAACCGAAAGGCGGCGGAAAACTCAGCTTGCGCCGGGGCCATGAAGAAGGGCGTGCGTGCGCGCCGCCGAAATCAGGAATTCCTGCCTGCGGTCGAGGCCGAAGCCCTCGGCCATGCGATGGCGTTCGGCCAGTTCGGCCTGGAAGCCGGCGATGCGCCGTGCCCTGTCGTCCTGGCCGCTTCGGGCCGCCTGGCGCGCCCGCTGCTGCAGTTGCAGTTCGATGAATTCGCGCAGCAGCGCGTTGTGCATGTCCTGGCCGCGCGTGCCGGCGACATCGGCCAGCCGGTGCGCCAATGGCGTATCGAAAGCGGGCGCATCGAGCAGTTGCTTGAGGTTGGCATGGAGCTCGTTGCCGCCGTAAAGGGCCATCACGATTGCCCTGCGCGGGCTGCCGCCGGAGAGTTCGGCCAGCGCCGGGCGTTCCCCGGCCGCAACGGTGCCGGGCGCCACATGCGCGATCACCGCAAGGACATCGTCACCGCCCAGCGGGGCGAAGCGCACGCGCTGGCAGCGTGAACGGATCGTCGGCAGGACGCCGCTCGCGCCATGTGCGATGAGCAAAAATCGCGTATTTTCAGGTGGTTCTTCGAGCATCTTCAAGAGCGCATTGGCCGCCGAGCGCTGCATGTCGCCGACCGGATCGACGATGACGATGCGCGGTGCGTCGACGCTGGCGGTCATCGCCAGGAAGCGGCCGACGCGGCGCACCTCATCGACGGTGATCACCGTCCGGAAGCCGCCGCCACGGTCGTTGGCCGGGCGCGTGAGGTGCATCAGATTGGGGTGGGCGCCCTGGACGATCTGCCGCCAGGCGGGCGTTTCGGGGCGCGGTTCGGGCAGAACGTCGCCGTCGAGCGGCTCGCCCGACAGGAGCGCGCCGGCCAGGTGAAAGGCGGCGGTCGCCTTGCCGATGCCGTGCTCGCCCTCGAGGATCAGCGCATGATGCCCCTTGCGCGCGATCGCCATCAGTTCGGCGATTGCACCGTCATGGCCGACAAGGCGCGTGGAGGCGCGCGGCGGCGGCACCCCTTCGAGCGCGTCGTGGGCGGCGGGCCCCTGCCCGTCCTCCGGCGTGACGCTCATTGCCGGTCGTTCGGTCGCAGCGCCCGGCCCGGCGCCGCGGCCCGGTCGCCTTCGGCTCCGGCGAGATCGTCCTCGTCCTCGTCACCGGCGACGAGCGGTTCGACCTCGGCCCAGACGCGGCGGGCCACCGTGGCGGGCGTGCCATTGGCATTGATCAGGCGGCATCGCTCGGGCTCGGCATCGACGATGGCGCGGAACGCGGCGCGCCGCGCGCGATGAACGTCGACATCTTCGCGTTCGAAGCGATCCTCGGGCGTGTCGCCGGCGCGGCGTGCGGCGGCGCGGGCAAGACCGATTTCCGGGTCGAGATCGAGCACGATCGTCAGGTCCGGCACGGTGCCGCCGACGGCAACGCGCTCGAGCGCGGCCATGAAGCCCGAATCGAGTTCGCCGCTCATGCCCTGATACACGCGCGTGGAATCCATGAACCGGTCGACGATGACGATCTCGCCGCGCGCCAGTGCCGGCTCGATGACCTGCTCGACATGATCGCTGCGAGCGGCGGCGAACAGGATCGCCTCGAGCGCCGGGCCGAAGCTCTCAAGCGCCGCCTCATCGAGCAGGATGTGGCGGATCGCCTCGGCGCCGGGCGTGCCGCCGGGCTCGCGCGAGACCGTCACCGCAAGGCCCTGCTCGCGCAGCCGCCTGGCCAGCCGGCCGATCTGTGTCGACTTGCCGACGCCCTCCCCGCCCTCGAACGTGATGAACAGACCGCCGCCCTCGGCCTGCCGCTCGGCGGCGGACCGGGGCGGCGAGACCATGGCAAGGCCGTCCGGTCTCAGATCCATCCCAGGACCAGTTCGCCGAGCGCATCGATCGCCTGCCTGTGCAGCGGGCCCACTTCGACGGCCTCGTCGGTATAGAGCGGGGTTTCCTGCGAGAGCTGGTTGCCGACATAGATGCGCAGCGTGGCGATGCGCTCGTCGCGGCCGACCGGCGCGGGCACCGGGCCGTCAAAGGCGATCTCGGCGCGCAGCGCCTGCTGGCTGGCGAGCGGGACGAGCAGCACGACGTCCTCGCGCACCGAGACCGGCACGCTCGCCCGTTCGCCGCCGTAAAGGCGTACCGCGCCGATCGGATCGCCGGCCGAGAACAGCGACAGCGCCTCGAAGCCGCGCGTGCCCCAGTTGAGGATCTTGCGGGCTTCCTCGGCGCGCTGGCGCTCCGAGGCGAGCCCGCTCATCGCCACCACAAGCCGGCGGCCGTCATCGGCCACCGAGCCGACGATGGCATAGCCGGATTCCTCGGTGAAGCCGGTCTTCATGCCGTCGGCGCCGATGTCCATGTCGAGCAGCGGATTGCGATTGCGCTGGGTGATGCCGTTCCAGGTGAACGCCTGCTGGGAGTAGTACCCGTAATAGTCCGGATAGGTGCGCTGAATGTGAAGGGCAAGCCGGACCAGGTCGCGCATGGTCACCTGCTGGTCCGTATGCGGCAGGCCCGTGGAATTGTAAAACACCGAATCGCGCAGCCCGATCTCCTCGGCGCGCGCGTTCATGATGCGGGCAAACCCCGCCTCCGACCCGGCAATGCCTTCGGCGATGATGATGCAACCGTCATTGGCCGACTGGACGATGACGCCCTGGATGAGATCCTCGAGCCGGATCTCCGAACCGACCTCGGCGAACATGGTCGAGCCGCCCGACGCCGCCCCGCCGGTGCGCCAGGCGTTCTCGCTCACCAGGAAGGTGTCGTCGAGCGACAGCCGGCCCTCGCTGAGCGCGTTGAAGACCACTTCCATTGTCATCAGCTTGGCAAGCGACGCGGGCGGGACCGGCGCATCCGCATTCTTGGAAAAAAGCACCGAATTGGTGTTCGCGTCCAGCAGGATGGCCTGCTCGGCGCTGGTCTCGAAACCCTGTGCGCGGGCGGCGGGCGACACCGCGAAAATGGCCACGAGCACCGCCAGCGCGGCGGTGGCCATCGGGCCGAACGCGTGCGCCAGTGGCCGGAAGGCCGCCGGCGCGGGACGCAATGCGAGTGAATCGCTCATGATCGTCAATCCCGGAACTGGTCGGGCGCAAGCTTACGAACGATCCCGCGCGGGCGCAATGACGGTGTCGGCGCGGCCAGTCCTTCGTCGCGCACGCCGCGTTCGAGGCGTGGCGATATCGTGACGGTCAGCGGGAGGCCTGCTTCCAGCCGTCATCGGAATCGAAGGCCGAGAACACCTCCGCGGGCTCGAAGGCGGCGGCGATGCGCCAGTCGGCATAGGCGGCCAGCGCGAGGGGGCCCGTGCCCAGATCCGGGCGCGGCACGGGCCGCGGCAGCTTTCCGGTGTCGGCGCGCTGGGTGTCGCCGAAGCGTTCCGGCGACGGCTGGGCATTGGCGGCCATCAGAACCCGGGGCGCGGCGATGGTCGATCCCGGCGCGATCGGCGCGCCGCGATAGGAGGCCAGCAGGAACTCGTCGTCCTGGCCGTGCAGCGGTGCCCGGCCGAGATATTCGACCTTCACCTCGGCCGTGCCCTGGTTGATGTAGTCGAGCAGAAAGGCGGCGCGCTTGGACAGGTCGATGACGCGGTTGTTGGAGAACGGGCCGCGATCGTTGACACGCACGACGACCGACTTGCCGTTCCTGACATTGGTCACCCGCGCATAGCTCGGCAGCGGCATCGTCTTGTGCGCCGCCGTGAGGTGGTTCATGTCGTAGATCTCGCCATTGGCCGTCTTGCGGCCGTGGAAGGCCTCGCCATACCAGGAGGCGCGGCCATACTGGACCTTTTCGGGATTGGCGGTCGGCCGGTAGGTCCGGCCCTTCACCGTATAGGGCTTGCCGACGCTCTCGAAGCCGCCGCCGCGCGGGATGGCAAGGCCGGAAGCGACGCGCGGGCTCGCCGCCACGCCAAGCGATGCCGACGAAAAGCTCTCTTCGCCCGATGTCGGCGCGTTGCGCGTGAAAAACGGAAGATTGGACAGCGAAAGCCGATCGGTACGCGCGGCCACCACGGTCTGCGAGCCCTCGGTCAGGGCGACCGATGGCGTCGTTCCGGCAATGGTTCCACAGCCCGACAACACCGCACAGATGCCGGCGAAAGCGGTCGACCTTGCGAAAATCGGTGGAATCACGCGGCGGGTCATTGTCAAAATCGCTTACAACAAACCGAACCGATGTGCCAAGCCGACACCGACCCGATTCGTGTCAGCCTAGATCAGGTCGCTTATCACACTGTTAAACTTCGTGAAGTTCGCGCAGCCGGGCGTCAGCCGTCGATCCGTGCCCGGCCCGACCGGCCATCGGTCCGGCGCCAGATCAGCGTGCTTTCGCCGGTGCGTTCGAGCGTGAAGCAGCTCACCCGTCCCCCGTTCCAGGTCGGAAACTGGTGGCACAGCCGGTCGGCCTCGATGAACCAGCGGCCGGTTTCCCGAGGCGCCGCAAACCGGCCCAGGCCAAGCGCGGTGCCGTCTCCGGTGACCTCGCCATTGGGCTTGAAGTGCAGCGGAAACTCGCCGCCGAAGGGCGTTGCCAGATAGATCCGGTTGCCGGTCACGGCCTGGCGTATCTCGGCGCCCGTCATCGGCGCGGCGGTCGCCGGCGCGACCATTGCAGCAACGCCCATCGCCAGCGCAACGAGGATCGGTTTCCGCCTTACGGGCTCGATCGCCGGTCCTGCCATGGGCATCCGGGCGGCACCGTCCCGTTTTCGCTTGCCTGCCTGCACTGTCCTGCCCGCACCGTCCTGTTTAAAATGTCTGGCCGCGCTACGCGCGCGCAGCCGGTGCGGATCACGGTCCGTGGACGATTGCGGCACCGGGCGCCTTGTGGCACAAGCCCCTGGACGGGTCCGGCGCGGTTCGTGAAGGCCCGCGGAGGGGTGGCAGAGTGGTCGAATGCGGCGGTCTTGAAAACCGTTGAGGCTTTGCGGCCTCCGGGGGTTCGAATCCCTCCCCCTCCGCCATCCCGGAACAAAAGTGCGAACGCCATTCGCCGTTCAGCGACCGTCTGCTGCAGCGGTCTCGCACGCAACGATCTTTGCCGATGCCGCTTGGCGACTGTGGCAAGGCGCAAGGCGCAAGGTGTCCTCGCCAAAGCCCCGCCCCGCGTGTCGTCGACCCAGCGCACCCAAGTGGCGCGACCCGCTGCGCCGATGGCGCCCCGGAACCATCGACCCGTGCGTCCCATACGGCTGACACTTCACCGCAATGAGAACCAAACGGCGCCCGGCGCCGGCCGAAGCCCCGATCCCGCGTTGCGCCTGCTGTCCGAGAAGATGCTTGCAATCGGCAACAGTCCATGCATAACCTGTCGTACAGGTTTGGTGAATTCGTCTGGAAGCCATGCAAGACATACAGCGCAGCGGCGCGAGCGAAGGCCGGAGCCGCGTCAGCGACACCGTGGGCGCGATCACCGCCCATATCCGCGCCAACGCGCTCGGCCCCGGCGACCGGCTGCCCAGCGAAGCGTTCTTTTCGGACAATCTGGGGGTGTCGCGCACCGTGGTGCGCGAGGCGCTGCGCTCGCTTGCGGCGATGCGGCTGATCGACCTGAGCGCGGGCAAACGCGCCACGGTCGCCCGGCTCGACCATGGCTCCATGTCGGCGCTGATCGAACATGGCGTGCACACCGACCAGATTTCGGTCCATCAGATCTACGATGTGCGCCGGACCATCGAGACGCGCACGGCCGTGCTCGCCGCGCTGCACCGCACCGAGGCACAAGGCGCACGGATCGTCGAACTCGCCCGCGCGATGCGCCCCGCCTTCGAGACGCCCGAACAGGTCATGGAGCATGACCTGGGTTTTCACATCGAGATCGCCAAGGCGGCCAAAAATCCGGTCTTTGCCATGATCGTAGGGGCCTTCGAGGGCGTGACGCGGCAGACCTGGCCGATCGGCTGGCGCTCGCGCACCACCGCGCAGGAACAGCTCGCCATGATCGATCTGCACATCGCGCTCGGCGAGGCCATCATGGTCGGCGATCCGGCCGCCGCCGCCGAACTGATGGGCGAGCATTTCGACGTCAGCGTGCGCGCGCTGGTCGCCGCCGGCATTGCGTGAGGGGCGCCGTGAAGATCACCGCCATCGAGACGATCCGGATCGCCGAACGGCCCAACATCGTGTGGGTCCAGGTGCACACCGACGAAGGGCTGGTCGGGCTGGGCGAGACGTTCTTCATCGCCGGCACGGTGGAAGCCTATGTGCACGAATACCTGGCCCCGCGCGTGATCGGGCGCGATCCGCTGGAAATCGACCGGCTCGCCGGCGAGCTCGTCGGCTATCTCGGCTTCCGGTCGACCGGGGCGGAAACGCGCGGCAATTCGGCCTTCGACATCGCCCTTTGGGATCTGTTCGGCAAGGCGACCGGCCAGCCCGTCGCGCAGCTGCTCGGCGGGTTCAGCCGCAGCGAGATCCGCACCTACAACACCTGCGCGGGGACCGAATACATCAAGAACGCATCGGGCCAGACCTCGGCCAATTACGGCATCGGCGCCAGCGAGACCTATGACGATCTGAACGGCTTTCTGACCCGCGCCGACGAGCTTGCCCACTCGCTGCTCGAAGAGGGCATCACGGCCATGAAGATCTGGCCATTCGACATGGCCGCCGAAAAGACGCGCGGCCAGTACATCGCCCCCGACGATCTCAAGCGCGCGCTCGAACCGTTCGAGAAGATCCGCGCGGCGGTCGGCGACACGATGGACATCATGGTCGAGTTCCATTCCATGTGGCAGCTCCTGCCGGCCATGCAGATCGCGCGCGCGCTTGGGCCCTATGGCACGTTCTGGCACGAGGATCCGATCCGCATGGACAGCCTTGCCAGCCTGAAGCGCTATGCGCAGGCGAGCCCGGCGCCGATCTGCGCATCGGAGACGCTGGCCAGCCGCTGGGCCTTCCGCGACCTGCTTGAGACCGATGTCGCCGGCGTGGTGATGCTCGATCTGTCCTGGTGCGGCGGGCTGTCCGAGGCGCGCAAGATCGGCGCCATGGCCGAGGCCTGGCATCTGCCGGTCGCCCCGCATGACTGCACCGGCCCGGTGGTGCTGGGCGCCTCGACGCATCTGTCGCTGAACCTGCCGAACGCGCTGGTCCAGGAGAGCGTGCGCGCCTTCTACCGCACCTGGTACCGCGACCTGGTCACCGCCCTGCCCGAGGTCAAGGACGGCATGATCACCGTGCCGCCCGGCCCCGGGCTCGGCATGGCGCTATCCCCCGAACTCGACCGCCAGTTTTCCGCAACGCGTCGGGTCACACAACAAGCGGATCTGTGACAACCATCCAAGGTGAGGAGACACCCATGAAGAAACTCGCAGCAATCACGGCGGTCTGCGCCGCGCTGATGTCGACGACGGCCATGGCCCAGGACGAGCCGATGGACATCGTCTTCACCCACCATTCGAGCGCCTCCAACCCGTTCTGGCAGGCGGTCAAGAAGGGCTTTGACGATGCCTGCTCGAAGATCGAGGCCAATTGCCAGATGATCTTCACCCAGACCGAGGGCGCCATCGACCAGCAGGCGGCCAACATGATCACGGCGCTGGCGGCCAATCCCGAAGCGCTGATCACCTCGATCGTCGACAACACCGCCTTCGACCCGATCATCCAGCAGGCGGTCGACGCCGGCGTGATCGTGATCGCCGCCAATGTCGACGACACCGAGGGCGCCGAAGGCAATGCGCGCGCCGCCTTTGTCGGCCAGGGCTTCATTCCGGCCGGCTATTCGCTCGCCAGGAAGATGGCCGAGTTCTTCCCCGAGGAAGGTCCGATCAAGGCGGTGGTCGGCATCTCCGCGCCGGGACAGAACTGGTCCGAGCAGCGCGGCCAGGGCGTGATGGACTATCTGGAGGCGTTCAAGGCCGACAATCCCGACCGCGAGGTCGAGATCGTCCGGCTCGACACCGGCACGGACGGCGCCGTGGTCGCCGAGCGCGTCGGCGCCTATCTGAACGCCAATCCCGACACGACGGTCTATTTCGACACCGGCCTTTGGCACGCCTATGTGGCCCAGGTTCTCGCCGACCGCGGCGTCGAGCCCGGCGAGGTGCTGATGGGCGGTTTCGACATCGTCTCCGAAGTGCTCACCCAGATGGAGGCCGGCTACATTCAGGTGCAGGTCGACCAGCAGCCCTACATGCAGGGCTTCATCCCCGTCATGCAGGCCTATCTCGCCCATACGGTCGACCTGTCGCCGGCCGATGTCGACACCGGCCAGGGGCTGGTGCTGCAGGAGGACGTGCCCGCCCTCAAGGAACT
Source organism: Roseitalea sp. MMSF_3546 (assembly GCF_030732865.1). Lineage (GTDB taxonomy): Bacteria > Pseudomonadota > Alphaproteobacteria > Rhizobiales > Rhizobiaceae > Roseitalea. The sequence goes on along the minus strand of NZ_JASHKB010000024.1, from coordinate 43,678 downwards.
CGCCGCACAAGGCGTGCGCTGAACGTTTCCTCCCACCGGCGGGCCGCGGCTGGCGTCGCGACCCGCCGACGACTCCCACAGGACGCCCGCCATGCGACGCCTCTTGAAGATCTACATGGAAAAGCCCGAACTGGCGGGCATCGCCTTTCTGATCGTGCTCGCGGTCGTCTTCCAGGTCCAGTCGGACGGCGTGTTCCTGAGCGCGCAGAACCTTCAGGGCATTCTGGGCCTGATGCCGGAAATGGCGCTCGTGGCCATCGGCGTGACGCTGCTCATGATCTGCGGCGAGTTCGACCTTTCGGTCGGCTCGGTCTTCGCACTCACGCCCATGGTGATGGGCGTGCTGCTCGCCGACGGCGTGCCCTTCGCCCTCGCCTTCCCGGCGGGCCTTGCGACCGCGCTCACGGTCGGCCTGATCAACGGGCTGATCACGGTGCGCTTTGCGATACCGAGCTTCATCACCACGCTCGGCATGCTGTTCGTGGCGCGATCGCTGACCGTCGTCATATCCGGCGGCTTTCCGCCGATCATCCCGCCGGACGCGATGCCGCGCGAGGTGTTCATCGCCTTTGTCGGGCCCGGCGACATGTTCCGCATGTCGTTCATCTGGTTCGTCGGCGTGGCGGTAGCGATCGGGCTCTTGCTGTCGCACACCAATTTCGGCAACTGGGTCCGGGCCACCGGCGGCTTCCTGCCTGCCGCGCAGTCCATGGGCATTCCGACATCGCGGGTGAAGATCGCCTGCTTCATGCTGTGCTCGCTGCTGGCCGGCTTTGCCGGTACGATCCAGGTGATGCGCCTTGGGGCGCCACTGCCCTCGATCGGCGAGGGGCTGGAACTGCAGGCCGTGGCCGCCGCGGTGATCGGCGGCACCGCGCTCACCGGCGGCATCGGCACGATCCTGGGCGGCATCATCGGCGCGGTGTTGATCCGGGTGATCGACAACGGACTCGTGCTCAGCCGCGTCGATGCCAACTGGTTCAAGCTGGCGCTCGGCTCGCTGACCATCTTCGCCGTCATCGTCAATGCCTGGCTGCGCAAGAAGGCGCGTGCCATGAAGGTGGAGACCGATTGATGGCGCCGATCATCGAGATTCGCGAACTGCACAAATGGTACTCGGGCGTGCACGCTCTCAAGGGCGTGTCGCTCGACGTGCAGCCCAACGAGGCGCTCGGCCTGGTCGGCGACAATGGCGCCGGCAAGTCGACGCTGATCAACATCCTGTCGGGCACGCAGATGGCCGATGGCGGCACGATCCGCTACGAAGGCCGGCCGGTGACCTTCCGCAATCCGCGCGATGCGATGGATGCGGGCATCGAGACCATCTATCAGTACAATTCCATGGTCCCGACCATGTCGATCGCGCGCAACATGTTCATCGGGCGCGAGCCGCTCAAGGCATCGCTGTTCGGCGTGGGCGTGATGGACGGCAGGAAGATGGCGCAGGAGAGCATGCAGGCGCTCGCCGATGTCGACCTGCATCTGCGCTCGCCGGACGCGCTGGTGGGCGAGTTGTCGGGGGGCCAGCGCCAGGGGGTGGCGATCGCGCGGGCCATGCATTTCAAGTCCAAGGTGATGATCCTGGACGAGCCGACCAACCATCTGGCGGTCAAGGAAACCCAGAAGGTGATCGGCTTCGTGCAGTCGCTCAAGGACATGGGCATCACCGCCATCTTCATCAGCCACAATATCCATCATGTCTTCGAGTGCTGCGACCGCATCGTCGCCATGGCGCGCGGCGAGATCGTGCTCGACCGGCGCGCGGACGAGGTCACGATGGACGACGTTCTGGATGTTCTTTGAAGGGAGGGCAAAATGACCACGCTTGACGGCAAGACCGCGCTGCTGACCGGCGGGCTGGGCTCGCTGGGCCGGGCACAGGCCAGGCGGCTCGCCGAGGCCGGCGCGGCGGTGACGATCCTGGAGCGCCCCGAAATCGAGGACGGGCCGGCACGGGCCGAGGCGCTGGGCGCGGCGTTCCTGCCCTGCGACCTCAACGATCTTGGTGCCGCACAGACGACCGTGGCGGCGGCGGCCGACCGGGCCGGCGGTTTCGACATCCTGATCAACAACGCCGCTCTGATCATCAACCGGCCCTATGACCGGTTCACGCTCGCCGAATACGAAGACCAGATCCGGGTCAACTCCTCGGCGGCCTATGCGCTGGTCGCGGTCTGCGCCGAGCCGATGAAGGCCAGGGGCTGGGGCCGGGTGATCAATTTCACCTCGGTCACGCTCAAGGGCATCATCGACGGCTATGTGCCCTATGTCACCTCCAAGGGCGCCATGCTCGGCCTGACGGTCTCGCTGGCGCGCGAACTGGGCCGGCACGGCATCACGGTGAACGCTGTGGCGCCCGGCGCCATCGTGTCTGAAGCCGAGGCGCGGGTCTTCGGCGACAAGGCGCGGGAATATTCAGACTGGGTGCTCGAGCAGCAGTGCCTTAAAACGCGCATCCAGCCCGAGGATGTCGCCGAACTGGTCCACTTCCTCGCTTCGCCCGCCGCCGACATGATCACCGGCCAGAACATCGGCATCGACGGCGGCTGGCAGGGCGGCAAGGCACCGGGCACCGAATAAGGCGGCGGAGCGTCGCGGGCCGGGCCTGCCCGACGGATCGTGCGGTGCGGCGCCATCCGGCCGTCATAGCGGCAAGGCGGACGCGGGGCGCGGCAGCCGCCGCGGCCTGCCTCAGCCGTCGCCGGAGAGGATCGCGAAGGCCTCGAAGGGCGCAAGCGACAGCCGGCCCGACAGCGCCTGGCGCGCCCTTGCGTTGCTGATCAGGCACCGCCCGGTCATCGCCAGGCCTTCGGGCACGTCGAATTCGACCGGATCGCGGGTGAAGTTGGCCACCACGCCGATGCGCCGGCCGTCGAGTTCGCGCGCATAGGCGAAGACGGCGCGATGGTCCTCGGCGAACGGGCGATAGGCGCCGTGGACCACGATCGGCATGTCCCGCCGGAGCGCGATCAGCCTGCGATAGTGCTCGAAGATGCCGTCGGGGTCGGCGCGGTCGGCGGCGACATTGACGGTGCCATGGTTGCGGTTCACCTCGAGCCAGGGCGTGCCGGTGGTGAAGCCGGCCTGCGGCCCGTCGGTCCACTGCATCGGCGTCCTGGCGTTGTCGCGGCCATTGGCGTTGACGCCGGCCATGAACTCCTCGGGGGTCACGCCATTGGCGATCTGGTCGGCGTAGTGCCCGAGCGCCTCGACGTCGCGAAGCTGGTCGATGCGCTCAAAGTGCGCATTGGTCATGCCGATCTCCTCGCCCTGATAGACAAAGGGCGTGCCCTTCATCAGGTGCATGACCGTGGCCAGCATCTTGGCGGAGGCGACGCGGAACTCGCCGTCATCGCCATAGACCGAAACCTGGCGCGGCAAATCGTGGTTGGACAGGAACAGCGAGTTCCAGCCGTCCTCGGCCATGACCGCCTGCCACTGATTGAAGACGCGCTTGAACCGCCGCAGGTCGAACGGCGGCGGCGTGCCCCATTTGCCCAATTCGGGATGCCAGCCCGCCACGACATGGGCGAACTGGAACATCATGTCGAGTTCGCCGCGATCGCGGCCGCAGTAAAGCAGCGCCGTCTCCGGGCTGACCGCCCAGCTCTCGCCAACGGTGACGATGTCGCGCCCGGCAAAGGCCTCGCGGTGCATCTCCTGCAGGTAGGTGTGAAGGCGGGGGCCCTCCTCGTAGATCTCCGCGTCGACATCCTTGCCGATCATGCTGATCACATCGAGGCGGAAGCCGCCGATACCGCGGTCGAGCCACCAGTTCATCATCTGGTAGATCTGCCGGCGCAGGGCGGGGTTGTCCCAGTTCAGGTCGGGCTGCTCGGGCGAGAACTGGCCGAAATAGTATCGGCCGACCTGCGGCACCCAGTGCCAGGCCGGCCCGCCGAAGCTGGCCCGGTGCCGGCCGGGCGGGCCGCCATCGGCGGCCGGGTCGCGCCAGATGTAGTAGTCATGCTCGGGCGCCTGGCGCGAGGCGCTGGCGGCCCGGAACCAGGGATGCGCCGAGGAACTGTGGTTGACCACCAGATCCATGACGATGCGTATGCCGCGCTCGCGTGCCTCGGCCACAAGCCGGTCGAAATCGGCCAGCGTGCCGAATTCGGGGGCAATGGCCCGATAATCGGAGATGTCATAGCCATTGTCGGCCATCGGGCTTTCATAGACCGGCGACAGCCAGATGAAGCCGATGCCGAGATCGCGCAGATGGTCGAGCTTGGAGATGATCCCTGCAATGTCGCCAACGCCGTCGCCATTTGAGTCGCAGAAGCTGCGCGGATAGATCTGATAGCCGGTCGCGGCCTGCCACCAGCGCGTTGCGTCCTGCGACGGTGCGGATTCGGCCTTCATGCGGGTCTCCCTTGGCGGCCGGCGTGCCGGCATGGTGGGCGGTCGTCATGCGAATGCGCCGCGCTGCCCGAGCGCCGCGCCGGGGCCGGACCTTAACCGGGCAAGACCGCGTTGCAAGCGGCGATCGGACATCGCAAGGCGCCCGACCGAGCCCGGCGCCCGGCCCTCAAGCGGGGAACCGTGGCGCGGGCGCAATCGTTCCATGGCCGGCGTTCTCGGGTCGGATCGCCGCTTCCACCGTCGCGGCGGTCTGCTCGGTGAGCATCCAGGTTCCAAGTCCCAGGACCGGGATCTGCCGGCCCGAATGCAGCGGAATGCGCGTATTGGCGTCCATGGGGGCCTCGCGTCGGGGCTTCAACCGGACGGCGCTGTCGTCCGTCACGGGCTGAACGCGGTCGATGGCCGGGCGTTCCCGCAATCGGACGAAGGATGGGCGAGGATTGCCGGTTTCGGGTCAGCCGGCGGCCGCGATCGGCGCGCCGGCACCGCCGCTGGCGGCATAGAGCTCGCGCGAATAGGCGTTGTCGAACGTGCCCTGCCTGAGCCGGTCGACATCGGCGGTCTCGACGATCCGGCCATGGCGCATGACGGCAAGACGCTCGCACATGAAGGCGACGACGTGCAGATTGTGGGTGACCATCAGATAGGTCAGGTTGCGCTCGCGCCTGAGCCGCTTGAGAAGGTTGAGGATTTCGGCCTGCACGGAGACGTCGAGCGCCGAGGTCGGCTCGTCGAGCAGCAGCACCTTCGGCTCGAGCATCAGCGCCCGGGCGATCGCCACGCGCTGGCGCTGGCCGCCCGACAGCTGGTGGGGAAAGCGGAAGCGGAAGCGCCGGTCCAGCCCGACGGCGGCCAGCATGTCCACCACGCGATCGGCATGTTCGCCGATGCCATGGATGGCGAGCGGCTCGGCCAGCGTGTCGTCGACGGTCTTGCGCGGATGCAGCGAGCCATACGGGTCCTGGAACACCATCTGGCAGACGCGCGCGAAGTTGCGGTCGGGCCGATGCCCGCGCGCCTGCCCGAGCACGGTGATGGCGCCCGACCAGTCCGGCGCGAGCCCGGCGATCGCCTTGAGCACGGTCGACTTGCCCGAACCGCTCTCGCCGACCAGCGCGAAGCTCTCGCCCTCGGCGATGTCGAGCGTGACGCCATGGACGACCGGATCGCCGCCATAGCCGATCGTCAGATCGCGCAGGCCGATGGCGGTCACGTGCCGCTCCATGCGCTGCGGTCGAGCACCGGCAGTTCCTCGCGGGTCTCGTTCATGCGCGGCACCGCGTCGATCAGGCCGCGCGTATAGGGGTGCGTGGCTTCGCCCAGCCGGTCGGCGGGGCACTCCTCAACGATGCGTCCGGCATTCATGACGATGATCCGGTCGCAATAGCGCGCCACCAGTTCGAGATCGTGGCTGATCAGGATCAGGCCCATGCCGTTCCTGGCGATCAGATCGTCGATCAGGTCGAGCACCTGCGCCTGCACCGAAACGTCAAGCGCCGAGGTCGGCTCGTCGGCGATCAGCAGGTCCGGCTCGGGGATCAGCATCATGGCGATCATGATGCGCTGGCCCATGCCGCCGGAGACCTCGTGCGGATAGAACCCGGCGACGCGCTCGGGATCGTTGATGCGCACCTGCTCGAGCATCGAAACCACGCGCCGGCGCATGGCCTGGCGCGACAGCCGCGCGCCATGCACGCGCAGCGCCTCGGCGATCTGCTCGCCGACGGTCATCACAGGGTTGAGCGAGAATTTGGGGTCCTGCATGACCATGGAGATGCGCGCGCCGCGAATGGCCCGCATGCCGCGCTCGCCGAGCGCCATCAGGTCCTGGCCGGCAAACACCAGCCGCTCGACGCTCATCTTGCCGGGCGGGCGCACGAGCCGCAGGATCGCGCGGCCGGTCAGCGACTTGCCCGAACCCGATTCGCCGACAATGCCGAGCCGTTCGCGCCCGAGCGTCAGCGACACGCCCGAGACGACCTCGGCCGGGCCGTCGCGCGTGGGGAAGCTCACCCGCAGGTTTTCCAGTTCGAGCAGGTGTTCGGTCACGACTTGCCGCCCTGCTTGGGATCGAGCACGTCGCGCAGCCCGTCGCCGAGGAAACAAAAGCCCAGGCTGACCACGATGATGGCGAAGCCGGGCATGGTCGCCACCCACCACTGGTCGAGGATGAAGCTGCGCCCGCGCGAGATCATCGCGCCCCATTCGGGCAGCGGCGGCTGCGCGCCAAGGCCCAGAAAGCCAAGCCCGGCGGCGATCAGGATGATGCCCGCCATGTCCAGTGTCACCCGCACGATCGTCGACGACACGCATAGCGGCAGCACGTGGCGAACGATGATGCGCCCCGACGAGGCACCCTGCAAACGGACCGCGTCGATGAACTCCGAATTGCGGAAGGTCAGCGTTTCGGCGCGCGCGATGCGCGCATAGGGCGGCCAGGCGGTGATCGCAATGGCGATGATCGCGTTCTCGATGCCCGGACCGAGCGCGGCGACGAAGGCGAGCGCCAGAATGAGCTTTGGCATGGACAGGAACATGTCCGTCAGCCCCATCAGCACGCGGTCGATCCAGCCGCCGAAATAGCCCGAAACCGCGCCGACGATCAGGCCGACCGGCGCGGCGATGACCGCCACCAGGATGACGATCAGCAGCGTGATGCGCGCGCCGTAGACCACGCGCGAGAAGATGTCGCGGCCCAACTCGTCCGTGCCCATCCAGTGCATGGCGCTGGGCGGCAGCAGCCGATTGCCCAGATCCTGGCCGATTGGCGGATAGGGCGCGATCCAGGGCGCGAAGGCGGCGGTGACGATCAGCACAAGCACGATGGCGATGCCGAGCGCGGCGAGCGGGTTGCGCATCAGCGCGCCGCCGATCGCCCAGATGCGCACGGCGCGGGCCTGAAGGCGCGAGGCGGGCGAATCGGCGGTGAGCCAGTCGATCGCGCCGGCCATCAGCGGCTCCTTGCGTCGAGAATGCGGTAGAGCACGTCCGACACCTTGTTGATGACGATGAACACCGCGCCGATCACCAGCGTCGCGCCCAGCACGGCGTTCATGTCGGCGTTCAGAAGCGCGGTCGTCAGATAGTTGCCGATGCCGGGCCAGGAGAAGACCGTCTCGATCATCACCGAGCCTTCCAGCAGTGCCGCATAGGACAGGCCAATGACGGTGATCAGCGGCACGCGGACCGGACGGAACGCGTGGACCCAGATGACCCGCCATTCGGGAACGCCCTTGACGCGCGCGGTCGTGACGTATTCCTGGCCGAACTGGTCGAGCATCAAGGACCGCGTCATGCGGGCAATATAGGCAAGGCTGAAGAAACCCAGGATCAGCGCCGGCAAGGCCAGATGATGGGCGGCATCGCGAAATACGGCCATGTCGCCGGCGATCAGGCTGTCGACCAGCAGCAGGCCCGTTACCTGCGGCACCAGCCCCTCATAGAAGATCGAAAGCCGCCCCGGCGCCGCCGCCCAGCCCAGACCGGCATAAAAGACGGCCAGTCCGACAAGGCCGAGCCAGAAGGCCGGCACCGAATAGCCGGCCAGCCCGAAGACGCGGATCGCCTGGTCGATCCAGCTTCCCTGGCGGTAGGCCGCCCACACGCCCAGCGGCACGCCAAGACCGACGCCGATGACAATGCCGATGGTGGCCATCTCGAGCGTGGCGGGAAACACCCGCGCCAGATCCTCGGCGACCGGTCGGTTTGTCGAGATCGACATGCCCAGATCGCCGCGCAAGACCTCGCCCACATAGGAGAAGAACTGCACCACGAGCGGTCGGTCGAGGCCCATCTCGATGCGCACCTGCTCGTAGACCTCGGTGCTGGCCCGGTCGCCGACCACCGCCAGAACCGGGTCGATCGGCACGACGCGCCCGATGAAGAAGGTGATCGCCAGAAGCCCCAGAAAGGTCAGCGCGACCGTGAGCACCATCGCCAGTGCCGAGCCCGCCGGCCCGCGCAGCCGCGCAAAGGCCCCGCGGCCGGAGGCGGCACGGACGGCATCGGGCGATGCGGCGGGTTCAAAGGACATGGCGGACGACCCGATCAGCGAAGAGGCGGCCGCCCGACACCGCAAGGTCGGGCAGACCGGGACAATAGACTTGGAACTTACAAATTTTTTTGCTTTTATCAAAAAAATTTTGGTAGCGGTTCGCACGATGTCCACGCAAAGCGCGCAAAAGCATGAGTTGAAGATCGGCCCGCTGGTCCGCAGCCGCCGACGCCAGTTGTCGATGACGCTGCAGGCACTGGGTCAGGCGGCAGGCGTCTCGGTCGGCTATCTCAGCCAGATCGAGCGCGACAATGCCACGCCGAGCCTTGGCACGCTCGCCCAGATCGCAAGCGCGCTCAATGTCAAGCTCGACTATTTCGTGGCGATGCCGCAGGCTTCGGACTCGCTGAGCCGCGCCGGCGAGCGCGTCCTGTTTTCGCTCGATGGTTCCTCGATCCACTACGAGCAGACCGGCGCCGACCTGCCCGGCCACGAGCTGTCGTCGTTCATCGTCCACGTGCCGCCGGGCCACCGCTCGGAGACGGTCAGCCACGAGGGCGAGGAGGTCATCTACATCCTCGATGGCGAGATCCGCCAGGTGCTCGACGGCGAGGAGATGACGCTGCGTGCCGGCGACAGCCTGCACTATCGCGGCAACCGGCCCCATGCCTGGTCCAACCCCGGCGACCGGCCCGCGCGGCTGTTGTGGGTCGGCACGCTGACCGTGTTCCACATGGCCGGCCGCGCCGACCTCGATCACGCGCCGGCGGCGGACGCCGCTTCGGTCATGACCACAGCCCAACAATCCACAGGAGGATAACATGAAGCTGCTCAAATCGACCCTGTTGGCAACGGCGCTCACGCTGCCGCTGGCCTTTGCCGGGGCGGCGGTCGCCGACACGCCGCCCAACGTGCTGGTGGTTGCCCAGAACATCGACGACATCGTCGCCATCGATCCGGCCCAGGCCTACGAGTTCACCTCGGGCGAACTCGTCACCAACACCTATGACCGGCTGGTGCAATACGATGCCGAGGACACGACCGTGCTCGCGCCGGGTCTGGCCACCGACTGGCAGATCGACGCCGAAAACAAGACCATCAGCTTCACCCTGCGCGATGACGCCGTGTTCCATTCGGGCAACCCGGTGCGCGGTGAGGATGTCGTGTTCTCGCTCGCCCGCGTCATCAAGCTGAACCTGACGCCGGCCTTCATCCTGGCCCAGCTCGGCTGGACGCCGGACAATGTCGAGGAGATGGTCACAAGCGAGGGCAACACCGTCACCATCCGCTATGACGGCGACTTCTCGCCGGCCTTCGTGATGAACGTGCTGGCCTCAAGGCCCGCCTCCATCGTCGACAAGGAAACGGTGATGGCCAATGCGGTCGACGGCGACATGGGCAATGGCTGGCTGAACGCCAACACCGCCGGCTCCGGCCCGTTCGCGCTGACCGCCTACCGGCCGGCCGAACTGATCCGCATGCAGGCCAATGAGGACTACTTCAAGGAAGGGCCGAAGGTCGAGCAGGTGATCATCCGCCATGTCGCCGAGTCCGCCACCCAGCAATTGCTGCTCGAGCAGGGCGATGTCGACATGGCGCGCAACCTCACGCCCGACCAGATCGCCTCGATCGACGCCGAGGGCATCAAGGTGGAAACCTATCCGCAGGCCGCCGTCCACTTCCTGTCGTTCAACCAGAAGACGGACTCGCTGACCCCCGAAGCGGTCTGGGAGGCGGCGCGCTATCTGGTCGACTATGAGGGCATGACCGAGAGCTTCCTTAAGGGCCAGATGGAGATCCACCAGGCGTTCTGGCCGGACGGGTTCCCGGGCGCCTACACCGAAACGCCCTACAGCTACGATCCCGAAAAGGCCGAGCAGATTCTCGCCGATGCCGGTGTCGACCTGCCGATCGAGGTGACGCTGGATGTGATCAACTCGGCTCCCTTCACCGACATGGCGCAGTCATTGCAGGCGACCTTCGCCGAGGCGGGCATCAATTTCGAGATCCTGCCCGGCACCGGCAGCCAGGTGATCACCAAGTACCGCGAGCGCAGCCACGAGGCGATGCTGCTGTACTGGGGCCCGGACTTCATGGATCCGCACTCCAACGCCAAGGCGTTCTCGTACAATTCGGACAATTCCGACGACGCCTATGCGGCGACGACCACCTGGCGCAATGCCTGGGCCGTGCCCGAGGCGCTCAACGAGATGACCCGCGCCGCGCTCACCGAGAGCGATCCGGAGGCCCGCGAGGCGATGTATCTGGAACTGCAGCAGCGCGTGCAGGAGAGAGCGCCCTTCGTGATCATGTTCCAGGCCTCCTATCAGGTGGCGATGGACGAGGACGTCACCGGCTACGTCAACGGCGCGACCTCCGACTTCGTCTTCTACCGGCTGGTCGAGAAGAACTGACCGGTCATCGATCGTGCCGGCGGCGGCCCCGTGCCGTCGCCGGACCATCGTCAGCGCCTCTTGCGCGCCGGCGCGCGCTGCCGCGCACGCGGCGTGTCAGCCCGAAAAGCCGGCCATCCAGGCCAGCGCCAGCCCCAGCACCGTGACCGCGAAGACCAGGCTCTGTTGAATATCACCGCGCGGTCTGTGCCGCAGCCAACCCGAACGGCCGGGCCGGTTCGGGCCAAACCCGGCGGCCTTCGGCTCGGCCGTATCCCGATACGCCCGTCGCCAGAGCCCTTGGCCTTGACCCAAGCCCGCTCCGGCAGAGCGGTTCAATCTCGTCACGGAACGCTCAAGGCCGAGGCTGAGATCGAACCGGCCTTCGGCGCCGCCAGGGTCGGCCGGGGTCAAGGTCCCGTCATGGTCCCGTCCCGCGCGGCCGTCAGAACGGGATCTCATCGTCGAGATCGCGCACATAGTCGTTGCTGCCGCCCTGGCCGGACTGGCCCTGGCCGGGACCGGTGTTCATGCCGCCGGCGCCCTGCCCCACCCTGTCATTGCCATAGCCGCCCTGCCCGCGGCCGCTGCCCTGACCGGCTTCGGCATCGCCGCGGCTGTCGAGCATCTGCAGATCGCCGCGGAAGCGCTGCAGCACGATCTCGGTCATATAGCGGTCCTGGCCGTTCTGATCGGTCCATTTGCGGGTTTGCAACTGGCCTTCGACATACACTTTCGAACCCTTCCTGAGATAGTTCTCGGCCACCCGGGCCAGGTTCTCGTTGAAAATGACCACCCGGTGCCACTCGGTCCGCTCGCGCCGCTCGCCGCTTTGCTTGTCGCGCCACTGCTCGGAGGTCGCCAGCGACAGATTGACCACCGGATCGCCCGAATTCAGCCGCCGCACATCGGGATCGGCGCCCAGATTGCCGACCAAAATCACCTTGTTGACACTGCCTGCCATTTCATCGCTCCAAAGCCGGTTTCGGACACCATAGGCCCCCGGGCAGTGGTCATGAAGGCCGGGGCGCGATGTCCACAGGGACTTTTCGGTCTTGTCTTCGTTCCTTATTTGTTCTATAGATGCGTGACCTCGCTGTCAACAGGCGATCGCAATCGACGAAGGCCGGCGCAATGGGCGGAACTGTTTTGATGATGTCGGCTCGACTCGCCGCCGCCCGTCACTACATAGTGCGATGCGTTTCGGCGATTTCCGGGATCCTCCTTTTCGATGACCGAACTCAAGACGATCAGCGTGCGTGGCGCGCGCGAGCACAATCTGAAGAATGTCGACCTCGACGTGCCGCGCGACCGGCTCACGGTGATGACCGGGCTTTCGGGGTCGGGCAAGTCCTCGCTCGCCTTCGACACCATCTATGCGGAGGGCCAGCGGCGCTATGTGGAGAGCCTTTCGGCCTATGCCCGCCAGTTCCTGGAGATGATGCAGAAGCCCGATGTCGACCAGATCGACGGGCTGAGCCCGGCCATCTCGATCGAGCAGAAGACGACGAGCCGCAATCCGCGCTCGACCGTGGCGACGGTCACCGAGATTTACGACTACATGCGGCTGTTGTTCGCGCGCATCGGCGTGCCCTATTCGCCGGCGACCGGACTGCCGATCCAGAGCCAGACCGTCAGCCAGATGGTCGACCGGATCATGGCGCTCGAGGAAGAAACGCGGCTTTATCTGCTCGCGCCGATCGTGCGCGGACGCAAGGGCGAATACCGCAAGGAACTGGCCGAGCTGCTCAAGAAGGGCTTTCAGCGGGTCAAGGTGGACGGTGCGTTTCACGAGATCGCCGAGGTGCCGGCGCTCGACAAGAAATTCAAGCACGATATCGACGTCGTCGTCGACCGGATCGTGGTGCGCGCGGACATGGCGGCGCGCCTGGCCGATTCGCTCGAACAGTGCCTGGCGCTTTCGGACGGGCTCGCGGTGGCAGAATTCGCCGACCGGCCGCTGCCGGAGGCCGAAACGGCGCGCGGGTCGGCCAACAAGTCGAAGAACGACACGCACGAGCGGCTCCTGTTCTCGGAGAAGTTCGCCTGTCCGGTATCGGGATTCACCATTTCGGAGATCGAGCCGCGGCTGTTTTCCTTCAACAACCCTTCCGGCGCGTGCCCGCATTGCGACGGGCTGGGCACCGAGCAGGGCGTCGACCCGGCGCTGGTCGTGCCCGAGCCGTCGCTGACGCTGGCGAAGGGTGCGATCGCGCCGTGGTCGAAGTCGGCCAATCCCTCGCCCTACTACACCCAGACGCTGACCGCGCTCGGCAAGGCCTATGGCTTCAAGCTGACCGATGCCTGGGCGGATCTGAGCGCGGAGGCGCGCAACGCCGTCCTTTACGGCACCGGCGGGCGCGAGATCGCCTTCACCTATGACGACGGACTGCGCAGCTACACTGCCAGGAAGACGTTCGAGGGCGTCATCGGCAATCTCGAACGGCGCTGGCGCGAGACCGAGTCGGCCTGGATGCGCGAGGAGATCGAGCGCTACATGTCGCAGAGCCCGTGTTCGGTTTGCCGGGGCGCGCGCTTGCGGCCCGAGGCGCTGGCGGTCAAGATCGACGGGCTGCACATCGCGCAGGTGTCGGCGATGTCGATCAGGGCGGCTAATGACTGGTTCGCCGCCCTGCCCGAGCGGCTCAGCGACAAGCACAACGCCATCGCCGCGCGCGTTCTCAAGGAGATCCGCGACCGGCTGCGCTTTCTCAACGATGTCGGGCTCGACTATCTGACGCTGTCGCGGGGCTCGGGCTCGCTGTCGGGCGGAGAGAGCCAGCGCATCCGGCTGGCCTCGCAGATCGGCTCGGGCCTGACCGGGGTGCTCTACGTGCTCGACGAGCCCTCGATCGGCCTGCATCAGCGCGACAATGCGCGCCTGCTCGACACGCTGCGCCATCTGCGCGATCTGGGCAACACGGTCATCGTCGTCGAGCATGACGAGGACGCAATCCTGGCCGCCGACCATGTCGTCGATATCGGCCCGGCGGCGGGCATTCACGGCGGGCGCATCGTCGCATCGGGCACACCGGCGGAGATCATGGCCAATCCCGCCTCGCTGACCGGGCAGTATCTGTCGGGCGGCCGGGCCATCCCGGTGCCGCCGGCGCGGCGGCCGGTCGATCTCGAACGCCGGGGCATTACCGTGGTCGGCGCATCGGGCAACAATCTGAAGGATGTGACGGCGACGCTGCCGCTGGGCACCTTTGCCTGCGTGACGGGCGTTTCGGGCGGCGGCAAGTCGACCTTCCTGATCGAAACGCTCTACAAGGCGGCCGCGCGGCGCATCAACGGGGCGCGCGAACTGGCGGCCGAGCACGAACGTGTCGATGGTCTGGAACATGTCGACAAGGTGATCGATATCGACCAGTCGCCGATCGGGCGCACGCCGCGCTCCAATCCGGCGACCTATACCGGGGCCTTCACGCCGATCCGCGAATGGTTCGCCCAGTTGCCCGAGGCCAAGGCGCGCGGCTACGCGCCCGGGCGCTTTTCGTTCAACGTCAAGGGCGGGCGCTGCGAGGCCTGCCAGGGCGACGGGGTGACCAAGATCGAGATGCACTTCCTGCCCGATGTCTACGTCACCTGCGAGGTGTGCCAGGGCAAGCGCTACAATCGCGAGACGCTGGAAGTGCAGTTCAAGGGCAAGTCGATTTCCGATGTGCTGGAGATGACCGTCGAGGAGGGCGTGGACTTCTTCGGCGCGGTGCCGGCGGTGCGCGATCGGCTGCAGACGCTCGCCCGCGTCGGTCTTGGCTATGTCAAGGTCGGCCAGCAGGCCACCACGCTGTCGGGCGGCGAGGCGCAGCGGGTCAAGCTGGCCAAGGAGTTGTCGCGACGGTCGACCGGGCGCACGCTGTATATCCTCGACGAGCCGACCACGGGACTGCATTTCGACGACGTGGCCAAGCTGCTCGAGGTGCTGCACGAACTGGTCGATGCGGGCAACACGGTGGCGGTGATCGAGCACAATCTCGAGGTCATCAAGACCGCCGACTGGATCATCGATCTGGGTCCGGAGGGCGGCGATGGCGGCGGCGAGATCGTCGGCCAGGGCACACCCGAGGACATTGTCGAGATCGAACGATCCCATACCGGCCAGTTCCTCAAGGCGTTGCTGGCGCGGCGGCCGGTGCGGCGCATCGAGGCGGCCGAATAACCCGCTGCGGCTTTCGCGCGCATAATCCGGCCCGTTTGACCGGCGTCAATGAATGCCCGGACGGTCGTGGCACGCTTTTCATCGTTTCCCGCAGGATGGAAGCCAGAGGAGTGTAAGCAATGGCTGACAAGCAGAAATCGGGTGTTCCCACGCTGTGGTCGTCCAACATGTTCGACGAGTTCCGCAAGGAGATGGACCAGCTGTTCGAGGGCTTTTTCGGCGATCGCGGCACGGCGGCCGCACGCAGCGGCATGCCGTCGCTGTCCATGTCGGGCGTGGTTCGCCCGGCGATCGACATCGCCGAGAACGACGCCGCCATCACGCTGACGGCCGAACTGCCCGGCATGAGCGAGGACCAGGTGGATCTGAGCGTGCGCGACAACGCACTGTTCCTGAAGGGCGAAAAAAAGGTCGAGCATGACAGCGAAAAGGACGATGTGCACGTCTTCGAGCGCAGCTATGGCAGCTTCCAGCGCAGCTTCCCGCTTCCCGACCGGGTCGATGCCGATGCCATTTCGGCCGAATTCGACAAGGGCATCCTCGTCGTGACCATGCCCAAGAAGGAAGAGGCCAAGACCGCCCAGCGCAAGATCAAGGTCGGGGGCTGACAGGTCGCTTCGCGCCGGGCGGACGTGCTGACGGAGCCGGCGCCGCAGACGGCGCCCGGGCGGTCGGGTTCGCGCCGGCGGAGGCGCGGTTGGCGCCGGCGGGCGTTGCCGGTAGCGGGCAGTTGCGCGTCGCGGGCTCGGCAAGGGATGCCGCGCTACACAGCGGCCAGCGCGCCCGGCAGGGCCTGCACGATGTCTTCGGCGATGGCCAGCGGGCCGGCCCTGCGCCCGGCCTCGGCATGGATGAAGGCGGCCCCGCAGCTTGCCTCGAAAGTGGGCATGCCCTGGGCGACGAGCGCGGCGATGATGCCGGCCAGGGCATCGCCCGAACCGGCGGTGGCCAGCGCGGCGGTGGCGTTCTCGTTGATCGCGGCGCGACCGTCCGGTGCCGCGATCACCGTGTCGGGTCCCTTGAGCAGGACCGTCGCGCCCGAGCGTCGGGCGGCGGCCATGGCCCTTTGCAGCTTTCCCAGGCCGTCATCGGCGGCAAGATCGGGAAAAAGGCGCGCGAACTCGCCGGCATGCGGCGTCAGCACCGGTGGCGAGGGCGCGCGGTGGGCCGCCTCGAACAGGGTGCGCGGGTCCTGCGCGCATGCGGTGATGGCGTCGGCGTCCAGGACCACCGTGGCCCCGAGATCGCGCAGGATTGACACTGCCAGCACCCGCGCCGCCGCCAGATCACCGAAGCCGGGCCCGAGCACGATGCCGCCCAGCCCCTTCAGCGCGGCAAGGGCGGTGGCCGTGTCCGGCGTCGATGACCGCAGCATGATCGAGCTGACATGGCACGCATGGATGTCGAGCGCGTCGGGCGCGCCGACGATGGTGACGGCCCCGGCGCCCGAACGCTGCGCGGCCATGGCCGACAGCCGCGCGGCGCCGGTCGCGTGGCGCGGGCCAGAACACACCGCCACGGCACCGCGGGCGTATTTGTGGATGGTCGGTGCGGGGCGCGGCAAGAGATCCGACCACAGCGCGGGCGCATTGGCGAAAACGGACGTGCCCTCGCCGGCGCGCACGCCGATATCGGCAACCACCATTGCGCCGCAAAGCGCCCTGCCCGGATAGAGCAGATGGGCCGGCTTGCGCCGGTAGAAGGTCACCGTCGCCGCGCATTTGACGGCCTGCGCGGCAAGACCGGTATCGCCATTGACCCCCGAAGGCAGGTCCACGGCCAGGATCGGGCAGGATCGGTCGGCCGCCCGCGCCAGCGCGGCCGCCGCCGGCTGCGGCAGCGAGCCCGAAAACCCGGCGCCGAACAGGGCATCGATGACGAGATCGGCCGGCGCGGGATCGAACGCGTCGAGCGCGGCCACCTCGCCTTTCCAGCCTTGCGCCGCGCCGGCGGCGTCGGTGTCCGGCCTGGGAGGCGCCAGCCGGTGGACGCGCACGCACGCGCCGCGTTCGGCAAGAATGCGCGCGGCGACATATCCGTCGCCGCCATTGTTGCCCGGCCCGCACAGCACATGCATGCGTCGGGCCGCGCCAAAGCGCGCAAGGGCGCAGTCGGCCACGGCCGCTCCGGCATGGTCCATGAGCGCGGAGCCGGACCAGCGGCCGCCGCGGATCGTCGCCGCATCGGCGGCGGCCATCTGGGCGTTGGTCAGGATCGCATGTGCGGGCAGGTCATCCATCGGAAGCTCGTCGAGATATGCCCGCATTTCGGGCACTTTGCCTCAAAAACAGGCATTCATGCCCGATCTCCGAGGCGCCATTGACCGGACGCGTGCCGATCACAGGCCCATTGCGCGCTTTTTCGGCGCTTGCAATGGGCCAATCGGGCAACGCTGATCTGGCATGGCATCTGCATGGGCAATGGCAACACCATTCGTCGGAGGCTTCGCAAGGATGAAAAAGATTGAGGCGATCATCAAGCCGTTCAAGCTTGATGAGGTCAAAGAAGCGCTGCAAGAGGTGGGCCTGCAGGGCATCACCGTCACCGAGGCCAAGGGTTTCGGCCGTCAGAAGGGGCACACCGAGCTTTATCGCGGTGCCGAATATGTCGTCGACTTCCTTCCCAAGGTGAAGATCGAGATCGTCGTGTCCGACGATGCGGTCGAGCAGGCCATGGAAGCCATCCGCAGTGCAGCGCAGACCGGCCGGATCGGCGACGGCAAGATCTTCGTATCGCCGATCGAGGAAGTCGTGCGGATCCGCACCGGCGAAACGGGCGCGGACGCCGTCTGAGCGCCCCGAACCAAAACCCCAACATGCCACTTGAAAGGAACAAGGGACCACAATGAGTGCAAGTGACATTCTCAAGCAGATCAAGGACAACGACGTCAAGTTCATCGATCTGCGCTTTTCGGACCCGCGCGGCAAGATGCAGCACGTGACAGTCGACTGCGGCGTCGTCGACGACGACTTCTTTGCCGACGGCGTGATGTTCGACGGATCGTCCATCGCCGGATGGAAGGCGATCAACGAATCGGACATGAACCTGATGCCCGATGTCGACACGGCGCATATGGATCCCTTCTACGCCCAGTCGACCATGGCGATCTTCTGCGACATTCTCGATCCGATCTCCGGCGAGGGCTACAATCGCGACCCGCGCATGACCGCCAAGCGCGCCGAGGCCTATGTCAAGTCCGGCGGCTTCGGCGACACGGCCTATTTCGGGCCCGAACCGGAATTCTTCATCTTCGACGACGTGCGCTTCACGTCCGATCCGTACGACACCTCGTTTGCTCTCGACAGCGTCGAACTGCCCTCCAACACGGGCGCCGAATACGAGACCGGCAATCTGGGTCACCGGCCGCGCACCAAGGGCGGCTACTTCCCCGTCAACCCGGTCGACAGCGCCCAGGACATCCGCTCGGAGATGCTGACCGTGCTCAGCGAGATGGGCGTTGCGACCGAAAAACACCACCATGAGGTGGGCGCGGCGCAGCACGAATTGTCGATGCTGTTCAACACGCTGACCCGCAAGGCCGACGAGGTGCAGCTTTACAAATACGTCGTGCACAACGTCGCCCATGCCTATGGCAAGTCGGCCACCTTCATGCCCAAGCCCGTCTATGGCGACAACGGCACGGGCATGCATGTGCACCAGTCGATCTGGGGCGACGGCAAGCCGTTGATGGCCGGGGACGAGTATGCCGGCCTGTCGGAGACGGCGCTGTTCTATATCGGCGGCATCATCAAGCACGCCAAGGCTCTCAACGCCTTCACCAATGCGTCGACCAACTCCTACAAGCGGCTGGTGCCGGGCTTCGAGGCGCCGGTCCTGCTCGCCTATTCGGCGCGCAACCGCTCGGCCTCCTGCCGCATCCCGTTCTCGGGCTCGCCCAAGGGCAAGCGGGTGGAGGTTCGCTTCCCCGATCCCACGGCCAACCCCTATCTGGCCTTCGCTGCCATGCTGATGGCCGGGCTCGACGGCATCAAGAACAAGATCCATCCGGGCGATGCCATGGACAAGGATCTGTACGACCTGCCGGCCGAGGAACTGGCGGGCATTCCGACCGTGTGCGGCTCGCTGCGCGAGGCGATTGCGGCGCTGGAGGCCGACAACGAGTTCCTGAAGGCGGGCGGCGTGTTCGACGACGACCAGATCGAGGCCTATCTGGAGCTCAAGGACGAAGAGAACATCCGCTTCGAGCAGAGCCCGCATCCGGTCGAGTTCGACATGTACTACTCGATCTGACGATCCGCGCCCGCCAGGGGCGCGATGACCGAAAGACCCGGCGCCAGAGGCGCCGGGTTTTTTTGCCTGCGGTGCCCGGCAAGCCTTGCGATTGCGCATACGCTGGTGTTCCCTGCGCGCTAAGGACACCCGCGCGCCAGCCCCAGGAAGCCCCGCAATGCCCCTGACATTCTCCCGCGGCGATTTCGCCGACGATTTCGTCTTCGGCGTCGCCACCTCGGCCTATCAGATCGAGGGCGCGTCCTTTGGCGGAGCGGGGCCGAGCCACTGGGACACCTTCGCGGCCACGCCCGGCAATACGCGCAATGGCGAGGATGGCGCGGTCGCCTGCGATCACTATCACCGTTTCAAGGAGGATCTCGACCTGATCGCGGGCGCCAATCTCGACCATTACCGTTTCTCGGTGTCCTGGGCGCGGGTTGCGCCCGACGGTCGAAACGTCAACGCGCAGGGGCTCGATTTCTACGACCGGCTGGTCGATGCCATGGTCGCGCGCGGCATCAGGCCGATGCTGACGCTGCACCATTGGGACCTGCCCGCCGCGCTCGCCGACATCGGCGGCTGGCGCAACCGGGAAATCACCGACCGTTTCGCCGATTTCACCGCGGCGGTCATCGGACGCATCGGTGATCGCGTCTGGGCGGCCGGCACGATGAACGAACCCTGGTGCATCGCCTGGCTGAGCCATTTCCTGGGCGATCATGCGCCGGGCCTGCGCGACATCCGTGCGGCGGCGCGGGCGATGCACCACGTGCTCGTCGCCCATGGAAAGGCCGTCGAGGTGCTGCGCGCGCACGGCCAGCAAAGCGTGGGCATCTATCTGAATTTCGAGCCGGCCGAGCCCGCCGACGACAGTGCGCAGAGCGCCGAAGCGACGCGCACCTATCATGCCATCTACAATGAGTGGTTCCTGGGCGGCCTGTTCAAGAAGGCCTATCCGGAGCGCGCGCTTGACGGCCTCGCCCCGCATCTGCCCGAGCGCTGGCAGGACGACATGGCGCTGATCGGCCAGCGCCTCGACTGGCTGGGCATCAACAACTACACGCGCAAGCTGATCGCCCACGACCCCGAAAGCCTGTGGCCGTCACTTGCCGAAGTCCCCGGACCGCTGCCCAAGACCGCCATGGACTGGGAGATTTCGCCGGCGAGCTTTCAGTGGCTGATCAAATGGATCGCGGCCAGCCACACCGGCGACCTGCCGCTCTACATCACCGAGAACGGGATGGCCAATGCCGATGTCGTGGCGGGCGGCGCGGTCGACGACAGCGCCCGCATCGCCTATCTGAACGCCCATGTCGACGCCTTGAAGAACGCCATGGCCGCCGGCGCGCCGGTCAAGGGCTACACGGTGTGGTCGCTGCTCGACAATTACGAATGGGCGCTGGGCTACGAGAAGCGCTTCGGCATCGTGCATGTGGACTTCGACACGCTCGAGCGCACGCCCAAGGCGAGCTGGCACGCACTGCGCCAAGCACTCGCCCGGTGAGGTCAGTGGCCGACCGATTTTGACAGCGTGTTGACGATGATCACGCCGGCCAGGATCATGGCAATGCCGATGATGGCCGGCAGGTCGAGGCTCTGGCCGAACAGGACCACCCCGATCACCGCGATCAGCACGATGCCCGCGCCCGCCCATATGGCATAGGCGATGCCCACCGGGATCACCTTGAGCGTCAGCGCCAGAAAATAGAACGCGATCGAATAGCCGATGACGACCGCGATCGACGGGCCAGGCCGGGTGAAGCCCTCCGATGCCTTCAGAAAGGATGTTGCCGTCACCTCGCCGACGATGGCGATGGCAAGATAGATCCAGGGCATGAGGGCTCCTTTCGGGTTCACGATTGCGGCCGGCTTTGCCCGACGCCGGCAATTGCGCCGCCATGCCGAGCTGTTAGAACGGATCGACCCGCTAACACGGACCGCCTGCCGCCGAAACGATAGTCATCACATAGCGCCGGGACCGCATGTCGCAACGCACCATTCTCACCATCACGCTCAATCCCGCAGTCGACATCGCCACGGAGGTTGACGAGGTGATCGCCGACAGCAAGCTGCGCTGCGGGCCGCCGCAGTTCGACCCGGGCGGTGGCGGCGTCAATGTGGCGCGTGCGGTGGGCAAGCTCGGCGGCACCGCATGCGCACTGATCGCGCTGGCCGGGGCCACGGGCGACATGCTCGCCTCCATGCTCGAGACCGATGGCGTGGACATGCGCCGCATACCGGTCGATGGCCAGACGCGCCAATCCTTCACCGCGCGCGAGACCTCCACCGGCCGGCTCTACCGCTTCGTCACGCCCGGCCCGCCTTGGCGGGACGAGGACACCACGACACTGAACCGGATGCTGGCCGAAACGCTCGATCAGGACGCCTTCGTGGTGATCTCGGGCAGCTTCCCGCCGGGCGCCGATCACAAGCTGGTGCCGCAGATCGTCGAGACGGTCGGTGCCAGGGGCGGGCATGTCGTCGTCGACACGTCCGGGCCGGTGCTGCACGCACTTGCCGGAGAACCGACCGGCCTGCACACCTTGCGCATGGATCGCGAGGAGGCGATCGCGACGAGCGGCCGGGCGCTCGACACCGGGGCGGACTTCGCCGATTTCGGCCAGACGCTGATCGCCGCCGGGGTCGCCGAGAACGTCGTCATGGGCATGGGACCGAGGGGGTCGGTGGGCGTGTCGGCCGGCGCGCGCTTCATGACGGCCCGGCCGGTGCTCGATCCGATCAGCGCGGTGGGCGCCGGCGACAGCTTCGTGGCGGCGATGACGCTCGCGATGGCGAGGGGCGCCGATCTCGAGGCAGCGCTCGCGCAAGGCACGGCGGCGGCGGCCTCGGCCGTCATGACGCCTGGCACGGCGCTGTGCGATGCCGACCAGACCGCGCGCTTTCTCGCCGAGGTCACCACCACCGCATTGTGAGGGCCGTGCCAGGGCAACCGGCTGACGCAGCGTCACCCTTTCGCCTTGCGCGCAAATCTGCCACACAACCGGTCCGTTCACGGAGGGACATGATGGGGACGCTGACCTTTTACGGCGCGGCCGGCACGGTGACCGGCTCGTGCACCATGGTCGATACCGGCTCGACGCGCTTTCTGGTCGACTGCGGGCTGTTTCAGGGCAACAAGACGGTGCGCGCGCTCAATGACGGCGCGTTTCCGTTCGATCCGGGCTCGGCCGCCTTTCTGGTGCTGACCCATGCGCATATCGACCATTCGGGCCTTCTGCCCAAGCTGGTCAAGCACGGCTTTTCCGGGCCGATCTTCGCCACCGCGCCGACCTGCGACCTGCTGACCTTCATGCTGCGCGATTCGGCCAAGATCCAGATGTCCAGCAACGAGCGCTGGAACCGCAAGCGGAAGCGCCAGGGCCTCGAACCGGTCGAACCGCTCTATACCGACACGCACGCCGAACAAGCGCTCAAGCTGCTCGAGCCGGTGGGTGGCTATGAGCAATGGTTCGAGCCCGGACCCGGCGTGCACGTGAAATTCTGGAATGCGGGGCACATTCTGGGCTCGGCCTCCGCGGAGATCAAATTCGCCGACCGGCAGACCGGCCACACCATGCGGCTGCTGTTCTCGGGCGATATCGGCCCGGAGGAGAAGGTGTTCCATCCCGAGCCGGACGCCGAGCAGGGATTTGACTACATCATCTGCGAATCGACCTATGGCGACCGCGAGCGCGACGACTACACGGTCGAAGAGCGGCGCGAGGCGCTGCGCAGGGAACTGGTGCGCGGGCTGTCGGCGGGCGGCAATGTGGTCATTCCCGCCTTTGCCGTCGAGCGCAGCCAGGAGCTGCTGCACGACATCGGCGTGCTGCTGGCCGAGGGCGCCATGCCGAACGCAACGGTGTTTCTCGATTCGCCGCTCGCCAAGAACGTCACCGAGGTCTTCATCAAGCACGCCGACACCCTCTCCGATGTCGACATCGACAATGGCAGATTGTTCCGTGACCCGCAGTTCCGGCTGGTCGAGAGCGTCGAGGAATCCAAATCCATCAATCGCATAAAGGGCGGCGCGGTGATCATCTCGGCCTCGGGCATGGCCGATGCCGGGCGCATCCAGCATCACATCAAGAACAATATCTGGCGCCGCAATTCCACCATCTTGTTCGTGGGCTACCAGGCGCCGGGCACGCTGGGCCATGTCATCACATCGGGCGCCGACATGGTGCGCATTCACGGCAAGGAGTATGTGGTCAATGCGGAGGTCCGGCGGCTGGGCAATTATTCGGCCCATGCCGACCAGAGCGAACTGGTCGATTGGCTGGTCGAGCGCGGGCCCGTCGCGGGCGGGGTGTTCCTGAACCATGGCGACGACGAGGCGCGCACGGAACTGGCCGAGAAGCTGGCCGCGCGCGGCATCAACGCGGACATCATCCATCTGCCGCAATTTGACGAGAGCTTCGACCTAGTCGCCGGCGATGCGCGCTCCAAGGGGCGCGTCGCCGAACGCATTCCGCGCGACGAACTCCTGACCGACTGGAACAACGACTATGCCGCCTTCATCGTCGCGCTGACCAAGCGGCTGAACACGGCCGACAGCGATGGCGAACGCCGGCAGATCATCAAGCGGCTGCAGGGCGCGCTGTAGAGCGCTCGGCCCTCGGCGCGACACGGTGTCGACAAAGCGTTCGTCCTTTGGGGCTCGCTGCGCTCGCACCTGAGGATGAGGGCCTGGTCGGGGTGGCCCGATGCGACGCTCCCTCTTCCCCTGCCGTGCCTTTGCGGGGGGAAGGCGTGAGAGGTGGAGCTGGAGCGCTGTGGCCCTATCCTTGTGCGCCCTCGGCCTCGTCGAGGCCGAGCAGGTTCCAGCTTTGCACCATGTGCGGCGGCAGCGGCGCGGTGACGTTGATGACACCGCGATCGGGGTGCGGAATGCGCAGACGCCGCGCATGCAGATGCAGCCTGTTCTGCATGCCGCCGGGGAAATCCCAGTTGGGATCGTCCTCGAAATATTTCGGATCGCCGATGATCGGGCAGCCCATATGCAGCGCATGGACCCGCAACTGGTGCGTG
Organism: Roseitalea sp. MMSF_3546; assembly: GCF_030732865.1. Lineage (GTDB taxonomy): Bacteria > Pseudomonadota > Alphaproteobacteria > Rhizobiales > Rhizobiaceae > Roseitalea. The sequence continues at coordinate 19,503 of NZ_JASHKB010000024.1, read as the reverse complement.
CGGCCGGTTTCGGGCTCGAATTCGAGCCAGGACAGGCGCTGTCCGGCCGTCTCGATCAGCCGGTAGCGCGTGATGGCGTGGTCGGCGCCCGCCGTGCCGTGCGCGACCACGCGCATGCGGTCGCCATCGGGCGTCGCCTCGCGCACCAGCCAGGTCGAGATGCGCCCTTCGGGCATTTTGGGCGTACCCTTGACAAGCGCCCAGTAGATCTTCTCAGTGTCGCGGGCGCGGAAGGCGGCCGTCAGCTTCTGCGCGGCACCGCGCGTGCGCGCGACGACCAGCACGCCGGAGGTGTCGCGGTCGAGCCGGTGGACGAGCCGGGGCTTTTCGCCCTTCTTGTTGCGCAGCGCTTCCAGCATGCCGTCGACATGGCGGGCAACGCCCGATCCGCCCTGCACGGCAAGGCCGGCGGGCTTGTTGAAGACGAACAGCTTGTCGTCCTCAAGCAGGATCATGCGGCGCAGCGCCTCGGCGTCGGACGCATTGCGGATCGTCGCCGGCGTCACCGGCCCCGCATCGGCACCGGTCGCCTGCGGCGGCACGCGCACCACCTGGCCGGGCGCGAGCCGGCTGTCGGCCTTGACGCGCTTGCCGTCGACCCGCACCTGGCCGGTGCGCAGCAGCTTCTGCAGCGCGCCGAAGCCAAGGCCCGGATAGCGGGCCTTGAACCAGCGGTCGACCCGCATGCCCGCCTCGTCTCGATCGACTGTCTTCTGCTCGACGCCGGCCATGATCACGCCCCCCGCACCAGTACCATGCCGGCGAACAGCGCGGCGATGCAGGCGGCCACGGAAACCAGCGCATAGCCGAGCGCCGTTCCGGTGTCGCCGCGCTGCCACAACAGCGCGAAATCGAGCGAAAAGGACGAAAAAGTGGTGAACCCGCCCAGAAGGCCGACGCCCAGAAGCAGCCGCAGATGCTCGCCGCTGCCGCCCCGCCGCATCAGCCAGCCCACAAGCACGCCCATCAGCAGCGAGCCGACGACGTTGACGGTCATCGTCGCCCAGGGATAGCCGCCGCCGGCAATGCGCCCCATGCCAAGATAGACCAGATATCGCAGGCTCGCGCCCGCCGCGCCGCCAAGCGCGACCCAGACAAGATTGATCATCATCGCGGTCGTCTACGCGATCGCCGCGCCGCCGAAAAGCGCCGATGTCGCTGTCGCTTCGCCGCCAGCGCGCAAGCGCCGCCGTCAGATCTTGCCGGCCACGGCCGGCAGGTCGCGCAGGAAACCGTCGATGAACAGATCCAGCTCTCCCCAGTCGGTGAACTCGTGATCGTGCTTGGTGTCGGTGGAGGCATGGTGCTTGTCGGCGATGCGCCTCATCATCCAGCGGCGAAAATAGTCGTACTCGGTGTATTTGAGCGCGCCGGCCGCGTGATGAACGGCGACCGGCCACCAACCGGTCTCCTCGCTGAAGGCGGTGGCGATCTCGGCCAGTTCGGCCATCTCCTCGGCATCGCCTCCGGCAGCGGTGAGCGACACCGATATGAAGGCGCCCGGCCGGGCCATCAGTTCGCGCATGTGCGTGCGCACGAAGCGGCGCAGCGGCGCGGGAAACGTGCCGATATGCACCGGGCCAAGGCAAATCACGCCGTCGATGGCGTCGATGGCGAAGGCGTCGGGGGGATGGGTGGCGTCGATCACCTGGGTGCTGTGGCCGCTGTCGGCCAGATAGGCCTCGATGTGCGTGGCGATGGTCCGTGTCTGGCCTTCCACCGTCGCATAGATGATGGCGATGTGCATGCTCGGCTCCCGCTTGATCGTGTCTGCGCAGGACAGTAGCGCGGCGCGCCGGCTTCGCCTTGACCCTCGTCAAGGGGGCGCCTTGCACCATCAATCCTTCTTGCCCGCGCGCTCGGCGCGCAGCCGCGCCCAGTAGTCAAGCCGCCTTGCGATCTCGCGCTCGAAGCCGCGCTCGACCGGCTCGTAAAAGTGCTGGCGGCCGAGTTCGGGCGGAAAGTAGTCCTGGCCGGAAAAGGCGTCGGGCTGGTCGTGATCGTACTGGTAGCCCTTGCCGTAGCCTTCGGCGCCCATCAGCTTCGTCGGCGCGTTGAGGATATGCTTGGGCGGCAGCAGCGAGCCGTGCTCCCTGGCCGCGCGCATCGCGCCCTTCATGGCCGAATAGACCGCGTTCGATTTGGGCGCGCTGGCCAGATAGACGCAGGCCTGGGCGAGTGCCAGTTCGCCCTCGGGCGAGCCCAGATAATCGAAGGCGTCCTTGGCCGCGAGCGCGACCGTCAGCGCCTGCGGGTCGGCCAGGCCGATGTCCTCGGATGCCATGCGCACCAGCCGCCGGCCGAGATAGAGCGGGTCCTCGCCGGCATCGAGCATGCGGGCCAGATAATAGAGCGCCGCATCGGGATCGGAGCCGCGCACCGCCTTGTGCAGCGCCGAGATCAGATTGTAGTGGCCGTCCTGGCTCTTGTCATAGACCGGCGCGCGCCGCTGCAGCACCGCGCGCAGGGTCTGTTCGTCGAACACATCGTCCGGCCGGGCGACCCGCCAGACCTCCTCGGCCAGGCTGAGAACGGCGCGGCCGTCGCCATCGGCCATGCCGACCAGCAGGGCACGGGCATCGCCATCGACCGGCAGCGGCGCGCCCATCATGTCCTCGGCGCGCGCGAGCAGGCCGGCAAGCGCGGCATCGTCGAGCCGGTGCAGGACCAGCACGCGGGCGCGCGACAAGAGCGCCGCATTGAGCTCGAAGGACGGGTTTTCTGTGGTCGCACCGATCAGCGTGATCGTGCCATCTTCCATCACCGGCAGGAAGCTGTCCTGCTGGGCACGGTTGAAGCGGTGGATCTCGTCGACGAACAATATGGTGTTGACGCCGTCGCGCCGGCGCGTGCGGGCGGCCCCGAACACCTTCTTGAGGTCGGCGACGCCCGAAAAGATCGCCGAGAGCTGCTCGAAATGCTGGCCCGCCTCGGCGGCCACGAGCCGGGCCAGCGTGGTCTTGCCGGTACCCGGCGGACCCCACAGGATCAGGCTGCCGATCGAACCCGATGCCAGCATGCGGGTGACGGCGCCGTCGGGGCCGGTCAGATGGTCCTGTCCGACGATGTCGGCCAGCCGCGTGGGCCGCAACCGGTCGGCGAGCGGGCGGTTGTCGGTCCGTGCCGCGATGGCGTCGAACAGGCCGGCCATCAGAACCGCAGGAACTGGTTGATCACCCGACCGTAACGGTTGATCGTGTAGCGCCAGGAGCGGCGGTCGCTATCGGTCACCGAAATCATGTCGCCGACATCGGCGATCCGCGTGCCATTGATGGCGACGATCACATCGCCGGGGCGCAGCCCGGCCCGCATGGCCGGCGCGCCGCGCTCGATATCGGTGATCACCACGCCCTCGCCGGTGCGCTCGATGCGCAGATCGAGACGCTGGGCCAGTCGCGGCGACAGATTGGCGACGGTGGCGCCGGCAAAGGGCGAGCGTCCGGAGATCAAGGTGCGCTCGGGTGCCCTGCCCTCGGGCGGGCGGATCAGCGCGACCTCGACCTCGCGTTCGCGCCCGCGCGACAACAGGCGCAGGGTGACCGTGTTGCCCGGCCCGATGGTCGCCAGCCGGTAGCCGAGCGCGTCGGGATGCTCGATCAAGGCGCCATTGATCGCCAGCACGACATCGCCGGCGCGCAGCCCGGCCCTTGCGGCCGGACCTTCGGGGTCGATGTCGGCGATCAGCGCGCCGACCGGCCGGTCAAGCCCGAGGCTGTCGGCTATCTGCGGGGTGACGGGCTGGAAGCGCGCGCCGATATAGGGTCGCTCGAAGGCGTCCGAACCGCCACGGGCCTGGGCGACGACCGCCTGGACCATGTTGGAGGGGATGGCGAAGCCGATCCCGTTGGAGCCGCCCGAGCGCGAGAAGATCGCGGTGTTGATGCCGACCAGCCGGCCGTGCATGTCGATCAGGGCGCCGCCTGAATTGCCCGGATTGATGGCTGCATCGGTCTGGATGAAGAAGCCGAAATCGGAAACGCCGACGCGGGTGCGCGCCTGGGCCGAGACGATGCCCGAGGTTATCGTCTGGCCGACGCCGAAGGGATTGCCGATGGCCAGCACCAGGTCACCGGTCTTCAAATCGTCGGAATCCCCGAATGGCAGAGCCGTGAAATCCTCGCCTCCATCGATCCGCAGGACGGCCAGGTCGGACCGCTCGTCGCGCAGGATCACCCGGCTTTCGAATTCGCGACCGTCGGCGAGCACGACGCGGATCTCGTCGGCGCCTGCGATGACATGGTTGTTGGTGACAATGAGCCCGCCTTCATCGACGATGACACCGGAGCCCAGCGAAGACTGCACGCGCGGCGGGCCGCGGAACTGGTCGCCGAAGAACTGCTCGAAGAACGGATCGCCGGCAAAGGGCGAGCGCCGTTCGACCAGCCGCGCCGCATAGACGTTGACGACCGACGGCCCGGTCCGCTCGACCAGCGGGGCGTAGGAAAGCTGTATCTCGCTGTCGCTGAACGGCACGCGACGCGCCGTGGCCCGCGGCGGGGCCGAGGTGTCGGGCGATGGCGCCCTGAGCGCCGGCGCGGGCTCGCCGCCACCGATGCCCCCGCGCAAGTCCTCCAGCAGACTGCGCAATCCGCCCGCTTCCTGCGCGGCCGCCGCGACCAGCGCGATCGAAAGCACGATGAAGATTGCCGAAAGCGATCGGAGAAGCCGTGTCATGGAGCCGCCTGTGTCATCTTCGTGTCCATGGTTGAGTCGCGGTGCGATGGTGGTACCACAATCGCGGCTGAAATGGGGATCGGCGCCCGGCTCGGCAAGCGCACGGTCCTGGCATGGCGATATGGCCGATCGCGGCGGGCCGCGAAGGCGGCGGCATCTTCGCGGCGCAGGGCGCGGTCGCACCGGACGGGACCGACGATGGCCGCGTCGCAAAAAAGAAGGGCCACGCCGCGTCCGGCGAGGCCCAGCCCAGTCGACTGATGTGGCACGCCCTTTTTGGTGCGGGCGCTGCCATCGGTTTATGGCTTGACGTCTACGCCGCCTGTTCTTCCTCGGCGACCTCCTCGGCCTCCACGCGCGCCCGGTCGGCGGCACCGCGCGCATCGACATCGCGCTCGACGAATTCGATGACGGCCATGGGCGCGGAATCGCCATGGCGGAAGCCGGCCCTCATGATGCGCGTATAGCCGCCATTGCGGTCCGCATAGCGCGTGGCGAGCGTGTCGAACAGCTTGCGTGTCTGCGCTTCGTCCTGGATCTGCGCGATGACCTGGCGGCGGGCGTGCAGGTCGCCGCGCTTGCCCAGCGTGACCAGCTTTTCGACGATCGGGCGCAACTCCTTGGCCTTGGGGAGCGTGGTGACGATCTGCTCATGCTCTATGAGCGAAGCGGCCATGTTGGCGAACATCGCCTTGCGGTGGCTCGATGTACGGTTCAGCTTGCGGCCTTGCTTGCGGTGGCGCATGAGCCTTCTCCTTGCGTGGTGACCCTTGCGGGCCTCAATAATGGTCTTCGTAGCGCTTGGCGAGATCCTCGATGTTCTCCGGCGGCCAGGCGGGCACTTCCATGCCCAGGTGCAGGCCCATGGAAGCGAGGACTTCCTTGATCTCGTTGAGCGACTTGCGGCCGAAATTCGGCGTGCGCAGCATCTCGCCCTCGGTCTTCTGGATCAGATCGCCGATATAGACGATGTTGTCGTTCTTCAGGCAGTTGGCCGAACGCACGGAGAGCTCGAGTTCGTCGACCTTTTTCAGCAGCGCCGGGTTGAAGGCCAGTTCCTGCACCTGCTCCTCGGCCGCCTCGCGCTCGGGTTCCTCGAAATTGACGAAGACGCCGAGCTGGTCCTGCAGGATGCGCGCGGCATAGGCGACCGCATCCTCACCGGACAGCGTGCCGTCGGTCTCGACATTCATGGTCAGCTTGTCATAGTCGAGCACCTGGCCCTCGCGGGTATTCTCGACCTTGTAGGAGACCTTGCGCACGGGCGAATAAAGGCTGTCGACCGGAATGAGACCGATCGGCGCATCCTCGGCGCGATTGCGGTCGGCGGCGACATAGCCCTTGCCGGCGTCGACGGTGAACTCCATGCGGATCTCGGCGCCGTCGTCGAGCGTGCACAGGACGTGGTCGGGGTTGAGCACCTCGACATCGCCGACGGTCTGGATGTCGCCGGCCGTCACCGCGCCCGGGCCCTGCTTGCGCACGACCATGCGCTTGGGACCATCGCCCTCCATGCGGATGGCGATCTCCTTGATGTTGAGCACGATGTCGGTGACATCCTCGCGCACGCCGGGGATGGAGGAGAATTCGTGCAGCACGCCGTCGATCTGCACGGCGGTGACGGCCGCACCGCGCAGCGAGGACAGCAATACGCGGCGCAGCGCATTGCCAAGGGTCAGGCCAAAGCCGCGCTCGAGCGGTTCGACGACGAGCGCGATCTTGCTGCCGGACCCCTTGAATTCGACCTTGTTGGGCTTGATCAGCTCCTGCCAGTTCTTCTGTATCACGGCATCTTCCTTCAGCTAGCCTGCCACCATCCATTCGTGGCAACGGCTTTGTGTCAGGCAGCGGAGGATTGGCGCTGCCCGAACGGGCGCGTGGCGCCCGGAAACGATCACACGCGGCGGCGCTTGCGCGGCCGGCACCCGTTGTGCGGGATCGGCGTGACGTCGCGGATCGATGTGATGGTGAAGCCGGCGGCCTGCAGCGCGCGCAACGCCGATTCGCGGCCCGAACCGGGCCCGCAGACCTCGACCTCGAGCGACTTCATGCCATGCTCCTGCGCCTTGCGCGCGCAATCCTCCGCGGCGACCTGGGCGGCGAAGGGCGTCGACTTGCGCGAGCCCTTGAAGCCCTGCATGCCGGCCGACGACCAGGCAATCGCATTGCCCTGCGCGTCGGTGATGGTGATCATGGTGTTGTTGAACGTCGAGTTCACATGCGCGATGCCCGACGTGATGTTCTTGCGCTCGCGGCGGCGAACGCGGGTGGCTTCTCTTGCCATTGTCTGTCCTTCGATCTCAGCACCGCCGTAGTGCCAGCGGCTACACCTGGAAAGTCGGTCGTCGGTCGTCGGTTGTCGGTCGATAACACCACTGCGACCCACGACCGACGAACAACGACCGACGCAATTACTTCTTCTTGCCTGCAATCGCCTTGGCCGGCCCCTTGCGGGTGCGGGCATTGGTGTGGGTGCGCTGCCCGCGCACCGGCAGCGAGCGGCGATGGCGCAGGCCGCGATAGCAGCCAAGGTCCATCAGGCGCTTGACGTTCATCGAGGTCTCGCGCCGCAGATCGCCCTCGACACGGTACTCGCGGTCGATCGTCTCGCGGATCGCCATCACTTCGGCATCGCTGAGTTCGTTGACCCGGCGCGAGGCATCGATGTTGTTCTGTTCGACGATCTTGTGGGCGAAATTCGAGCCGATCCCGTGGATGTATTGCAACGCGATGACAACGCGCTTGCCCGAAGGAATGTTGACGCCAGCGATACGAGCCACGCGGCTTCTCCTTGCTTGCCCGCACAGCGGGCCTACCTGCTTTTCCGGATTTCCGGGATGTCCTGCAATACCATGCGCAAAGTAAAGGGACCGGAGCGGTACGCCGCAGCCGACCTCGTCAATACGCTGGCATGATCGCCGTGCATTTGGGGGAATCGGCCGGCAATGTCAACTCCCCTGCCCGATGTTTTTGCCCTGCCGGACCCGTTCACAGGGTCCGCAGGATATCCTCGATCTGCTCGGTCACAGCCTCGATCGAGGCCATGCCGTCGACCTGCCTGAGCTTGCCCTTTGCGTAGTAATAGCCAAGCAGCGGCGCGGTCTTCTTGTAGTACTCGCGCAGGCGCTCGTCGAACACCTCGGGATTGTCGTCCTTGCGCACCGGCTCGCCGGCCGCCCTTGCGTCCTCGGCGCGCTTGACGATGCGGCCGACCAGCGCCTTGTCGTCGACGGTCAGTTCGATCACCGCGTCGAGCGCGATGCCCTTTTCGGCCATCGTCCTTTCGATCGCATCGGCCTGCGCCAGTGTGCGCGGGTAGCCGTCGAGGATGAAACCGTCCCGGCAGTCGGCCTCGTCGATGCGTTCGGCGACGATGGCGTTGACGATCTCGTCGGAGACCAGTTCGCCAGCGTCCATCACCGACTTGGCCCGCTGGCCGATCTCGCTGCCCGAGGCGACCGCGGCGCGCAGCATGTCGCCGGTCGACAATTGCGGAATGTTGTGGCGTTCGACAAGCCGTCGGGCCTGTGTTCCCTTGCCCGCTCCCGGCGGGCCGAGAAGGATCAATCTCATCGGCGCTTTTTCCCCCCACGCAGCTTGGACTTCTTGATCAAGCCTTCATACTGGTGGGCGATGAGATGTCCCTGCACCTGCGCCACCGTATCGAGCGTCACGCTGACCACGATCAGCAGCGACGTTCCGCCCAGATAGAACGGCACGCCGGTGGCCGCTATGAGAAATTCGGGTAACAGGCAGACCAGCACCAGGTAGATCGCGCCGACAACGGTGATCCGGGTGAGCACGTAGTCGATGTATTCGGCCGTGCGCTGGCCGGGCCGGATGCCGGGAATGAAGCCCGAATGGTTCTTCAGATTGTCGGCGGTGTCCTGCGGGTTGAAGACGATCGCCGTGTAGAAGAACGCGAAGAAGGCAATCATCGCGGCATAAAAGATCATGTAGAGCGGCTGGCCGTGGCCGAGCGCCGCCAGAACCGCGGTCGCCCATTCGGGCAGGGTCGTCGTGTCCGAAAACCCGGCGAGCGTGGCCGGCAGCAGCAGCAGCGAGGAGGCGAAGATCGGCGGAATCACGCCGGCCGTGTTGAGCTTGAGCGGCAGGTGCGAGGTGTCGCCCTGGAACATGCGGTTGCCGACCTGGCGCTTGGGATACTGGATCAGAAGCCGCCGCTGGGCCCGTTCGACGAAGACGATCAGCGCGATGACGGCGATGGCGAGCACGATCACCGCGACGATCAGCGTGGCCGACAGCGCGCCTGTGCGGCCCAGTTCGAGCGTGCCGGCAATGGCGCCCGGAAGGCCGGCCACGATGCCGGCGAAGATGATCAGCGAAACGCCATTGCCGACGCCGCGCGCGGTGATCTGTTCGCCCAGCCAGAGCAGGAACATGGTGCCGCCGACCAGCGTGACGACCGTCGACAGGCGGAAGAACCAGCCCGGATCGGCCACGATATTGGCGCCGCTCTCAAGGCCGACGGCGATGCCGTAGGCCTGCAGCGTCGCCAGAAGCACGGTCAGATAGCGCGTATACTGGTTGATGACCTTGCGGCCCTGCTCGCCCTCCTTCTTGAGCTGCTCGAGCGTGGGGATCACCGAGGTCATGAGCTGGACGGCAATGGCTGCCGAAATATAGGGCATGATGCCCAGCGCGAAGATCGCCATGCGCTCGACGGCGCCGCCGGTGAACATGTTGAACATGCCCAGTATGCCGCCGGCCTGGTTGGCGAAGGCCTGGGCATAGGCATCCATGTTCAGGCCGGGAATGGGGATATAGGTCCCAAGCCGGTAGACGAGCAGCGCAGTGAGCGTGAACCAGATGCGCTTCTTGAGTTCGGTGGCCTTGGCGAAAGCGCCGAAGTTGAGATTCGCAGCTAGCTGTTCTGCAGCCGATGCCATGGGCAGTCTCCGTCATGCGACGCTTGAGCGCCGGCGCATGCGCCGCCAAGCGCGAGGATTGCCAGCGAGATAGGCCCTGGCCGGAAGCGGCGCAAGGGATAACTGAGGCCGCCCTTGTGACGCGCAGCCTCAATTGGTCGTGTGGTCAGGCGCCCTTTGCCGGCGTTTCCTGTGCCAGCACGGTCACCGAACCGCCGGCCTTTTCGATCTTGTCGATCGCGCTCTTCGAGGCGCCGGCGACTTCAAGCGTGAAGCCGGTCTTCGCCTCGCCATCGGCGAGCACGCGCACGCCGTCCTTGACGCGGCGCAGCACGCCGGCCTCAACGAGCGTTTCGGCGGTGACGGGCCGTGAGGCGTCCAGCCGGCCCGCCGCGACGGCCTGTTCGAGCCGGGCGATCGAGACGATGTTGTAGTCCCTGGCGAAGGGATTGGTGAAGCCGCGCTTGGGCAGGCGCCGATAGATCGGCATCTGGCCGCCCTCAAAACCCTTGATGGCGACGCCCGAACGCGATTTCTGCCCCTTCACGCCACGGCCGGCGGTCTTGCCCTTGCCCGAGCCGATGCCGCGGCCGACGCGCACGCGGTCCTTGCGCGCGCCTTCATTGTCGCGCAGTTCGTTCAGTTTCATTTGGCGTCTCCCGACGTGCCGGTGTCTTCGACGACGCGCACCAGATGGCGCACCTTGCGGATCATGCCGCGCACGGCGGGCGTATCCTCCAGCGTGCGGCGGCGGTGCATCTTGTTCAGTCCCAGACCGATCAGCGTCTGGCGCTGGTCGGCCGGGCGGCGGATCGGCGAGCCGATCTGCTCGACGGTCACGGTTTTCTTGTCGGCCATGGCGATCACTCCTCGGCGCCGATCAGTTCGCGGCGCCGCGCCTGCAGCGTGGAATGCTTCAGGCCGCGCTGGGCGGCGATGTCCTTGGGATGCATCTGACGCTTGAGCGCGTCGAAGGTGGCGCGCACCATGTTGTAGGGATTGGAGGTCCCCAGCGACTTGGCGACGACATCCTGCATGCCCACGGTCTCGAAGACGGCGCGCATCGGGCCGCCGGCGATGATGCCGGTACCGGCCGGCGCGGCGCGCAGGATCACCTTGCCCGCGCCGTGGCGCCCTTCGACATCGTGGTGCAGCGTCCGGCCCGAGCGCAGCGGCACGAAGATCATGTCGCGCTTGGCGCTCTCGGTCGCCTTGCGGATCGCTTCGGGCACCTCGCGCGCCTTGCCGTGGCCGAAGCCGACGCGGCCCTTCTGGTCGCCGACGACGACGAGCGCGGCAAAGCCGAACCGCCGGCCGCCCTTGACGACCTTGGCGACGCGGTTGATGTGGACCAGCTTGTCGACGAATTCGCTGTCGGCCTCGTCGCGCTCGCGCGGTCTGCGGTCACGTCCGCGGCCGCCGCGCTCCTGGGGTTGCTGTGCCATGTCCTTGTCCTTTGGTCTTTTCCGGTTCCTGGCGGTTGGTGTTCAGGGGTTCGTCCGGACGGCCGTCGCCGGCCGGCTCAGAAGTTCAGTCCGCCCTCGCGCGCGGCCTCGGCCAGCGCCTTGACGCGGCCATGGAAGATATAGGCGCCGCGGTCGAAGACGACGTCCTTCACACCGGCCTGGGTGGCGCGTTCGGCCACCAGCTTGCCGACGGCGGCGGCCGCGTCGGTGTCCGCGCCGGTCTTCAGCGAACCACGCAGATCGGCGTCGAGCGTCGAGGCGGCGGCAACGGTGCGGCCGGCGGTGTCGTCGATCACCTGGGCATAGATGTGCCTGGACGACCGGAAGACGGAAAGGCGCGGCCGGCCATTGGCGACGCGCCTGATCTGCCGGCGCACGCGCTGGGCACGCTTGGTCAGGGCCTTTTTGGAAGCAGCCATCGTCGGATTCCTTACTTCTTCTTGCCTTCCTTGCGGACGATCGTCTCTTCGGCATATTTCACGCCCTTGCCCTTGTAGGGTTCGGGCGGGCGGAACTTGCGGATCTCGGCGGCGGCCTGACCCAGGCGCTGCTTGTCGATGCCGGTCAGCACGATCTCCGTCGGCTTTGGCGTCGCCGCCGTAATGCCCTCGGGCAGTTCGTAGATCACGTCGTGGCTGTAGCCCAGCGCCAGTTGCAGCTTGCTGCCCTGCATGGCCGCGCGATAGCCGACGCCGCTGATCTCGAGCTTCCGCTCGAAGCCGTCTTTGACGCCATTGACGATGTTGGCGATCATGGTGCGCGACATGCCCCATTTGGCGCGCGCGTCCTTGGAGTTGTCGCGCGGCGTCACGGTGATGCCGTCATCGTCCATGGCGACCAGCACCTCGTCATTGACGACATAGCTCAACTCGCCCTTGGGACCCTTGGCCCTGATGGTCTGTCCGTCGACCGAGGCGGTCACGCCGTCGGGTACGGCAACCGGCTTTTTTCCGATACGAGACATGGTGTTATCCGTTCGTGTTCAATGCTGCGTTAAGGAGCGCACCCGGTCAGAAGACGCGGCACAGATACTCCCCGCCGACATTCTTCTCGCGCGCCTCGTGGTCGGCCATCACGCCCTGCGGCGTCGACAGGATGGCGATGCCCAGCCCGTTGGCGACGTGCTCGATCGACTTGGCGCCGACATAGACCCGTCGCCCGGGCTTGGAGACCCGCTCGATGGTCCGGATCACCGGATCGCCCTCGAAATACTTCAACTCGATCTCGAACTCGGACTTGCCCGAGCCGTATTCGACCTGGCTGTAGCCGCGGATATAGCCCTCGGACTGCAGCACGTCGAGAATGCGCGCGCGCAGCTTGGAGGCCGGCGTGGAGATCGAATTCTTGTGGCGGTGCAAGCCGTTGCGGATGCGGGTCAGCATATCGCCGACGGGATCGGAAACCGACATGAGCGCCTCCCCTTACCAGCTAGACTTGACAACGCCCGGCACCTTGCCGAGCGAGCCGAGTTCACGCAGCGCGATGCGCGACATGCGCAGCTTGCGATAATAGCCGCGCGGACGACCGGACACCTCGCAGCGATTGCGGATGCGCACCTTCGAGGAGTTGCGCGGCAATTCGCTGAGCTTGAGCGTGGCGCGGAACCGCTCCTCGATCGGGCGCGAGCGGTCCATGACCACCGCCTTGAGCTCGGCGCGCTTGCTGGCGTACCGGTCGACCAGCTTGCGCCGGTGCTTGTTCTTTTCGACTGCGCTGACTTTTGCCATGTGGCTTTCCTTTCTACGCCTGTCGTTAGTGAACCTGGCGGAACGGGAAGTTGAACGCGGTGAGCAGTTCGCGCGCCTCCTCGTCCGTCTTGGCACTCGTGCAGACGATGATGTCCATGCCCCGGACTTGATCGACATCGTCGTAGTTGATCTCGGGGAAGACGATGTGCTCCTTCAGGCCCATGGCGAAATTGCCGCGGCCGTCGAAGCTTTTCGGGTTCAGGCCGCGGAAGTCGCGCACGCGCGGCAGCGCGATGTTGATCAGCCTGTCCATGAACTCGTACATCACATTGCCGCGCAGCGTGACCTTGGCGCCCAGCGGCATGCCCTCGCGCACCTTGAAGCCGGCAATGGAGTTGCGCGCGCGCGTGATGACGGCGCGCTGACCGGTGATCAGCGTGACATCCTGGGCGGCATTGGTGGGCCGCTTGGAATCGGTCGTCGCATCGCCCACGCCCATGTTCACCACGATCTTGTCGACCGTGGGGATCTCCATGACGTTCTTGTAGTCGAAGCGTTCGCGCATCCGTGCGCGGATCGCGTCGCGATACTGGGCCTTCAGCCGCGGCACATAAGCTGTCTCAGCCATCGATCAGTTCTCCGGAGCGCTTGGCAAAGCGCACTTTCTTTCCATCTTCGAGACGAAACCCGACGCGGGTCGGCTTGCCGTCCTTGGGGTCGGCGACCGCCAGGTTCGAAAGCTCGATCGGCGCTTCCTTGGCGATGATGCCGGCCTCGCGCGAGGGCGTCTGGCGCTGGTGGCGGCGCACCATGTTGATGCCCGAGACGAGCGCCTTGCCCTTGGTCGGCATGACCTGGATGACCGAACCCGTCCGGCCCTTGTCCTTGCCGGCGAGCACGACGACCTCGTCGCCCTTCTTGATCTTCTGCATAGCGTTCAATCCTCAGAGCACTTCCGGTGCCAGCGAGATGATCTTCATGTGCTGCCGACCACGCAGTTCGCGCGGCACGGGGCCGAAGATGCGGGTGCCGACAGGCTCGCGGTTGTTGTTGACCAGTACGGCGGCGTTGCCGTCGAAACGGATCACGCTGCCGTCGGGCCGGCGGATGTCCTGGGCGGTGCGCACGACAACGGCCTTCATGACGTCGCCCTTCTTGACGCGGCCGCGCGGAATGGCCTCCTTGACCGAGACCACGATGACGTCGCCGACCGAGGCGTATTTGCGCTTGGAGCCGCCCAGCACCTTGATGCACTGCACGCGGCGGGCGCCGGAATTGTCGGCGATATCGAGATTTGTCTGCATCTGAATCATGACACGATGCCCTTTATGTTCTTCACCCGACGCCAAGGCGCCCTTGTCGTCCACTGGCCCCGGCGGCCCTTACTCGGCGTCCGCCGCCTCGGTCACCACCGTCCATCGCTTCTTGCGCGAGACCGGCGCGCATTCGATGATGCGCACGCGATCGCCCACCTTGAACCGGTTGGCCTCGTCATGGGCCTGATACTTCTTGGTGCGGCGCACCGTCTTCTTCATCAGCGGGTGCGAGAAGCGGCGCTCGACGTCGACCACCACGGTCTTGTCGTTCTTGTCGCTGACCACGACACCCTGCAAAATTCGTTTCGGCATGTCCTATTGTCCCTGCGCCTGCGTGCTGCGCGCCCGTTCGGCGGCGATCGTCTTGATGCGCGCAATGTCGCGGCGCACCTGACGCACGCGCGCTGAATTTTCCAGTTGTCCCGTCGCCGACTGGAAGCGCAGGTTGAACTGCTCGCGCTTGAGTTCGGCCAGCTTGTCGGCCAGTTCGTCGGCCGTCATCGCCCTTACATCTGCGGCTTTCATCGCATCAACTCCTATTCGGCAATGCGCTGAATGAAGCGCGTCTTGACCGACAGCTTGGCCGCGCCCAGGCGCAGCGCCTCGCGGGCCACGGTCTCGGGCACGCCGTCGATCTCGAACATCACCCGGCCCGGCTTGACGCGCGCGGCCCAGTAATCGACCGAGCCCTTGCCCTTGCCCATGCGCACTTCGGTGGGCTTGGAGGTCACCGGCACGTCCGGGAAGACGCGGATCCAGACGCGACCGGCACGCTTCATGTGGCGCGTGATGGCGCGGCGCGCGGCCTCGATCTCGCGGGCATTGACGCGGTTGGGCTCGAGCGCCTTGAGGCCATAGGCACCGAAATTGAGCTCGGTGCCGCCCTTGGCGATCCCGCGGATCTTGCCCTTGAACTGCTTGCGGAACTTGGTCCGTTTGGGTTGCAACATGGTCGTCTACTCCATCGGGCCCGATCAGGCGTTCTCGCGGCGGCGCGGGCCGCTGCCGGGACCGTCCTGCTCGGTAGCGCGCTTTTCGGACGCCATCGGATCATGCTCGAGGATCTCGCCCTTGAAGATCCACACCTTGATGCCGATGATGCCATAGGCGGTCTCGGCCTCGGCCGTGCCGTAGTCGATATCGGCGCGCAGCGTGTGCAGCGGCACCCGGCCCTCGCGATACCATTCGGTGCGCGCGATTTCGGCACCGCCCAGGCGGCCGCCGCAGGTGATGCGGATGCCCTGGGCGCCAAGGCGCATGGCCGACTGGACGGCGCGCTTCATGGCGCGGCGGAAGGCAACGCGACGCTCGAGCTGCTGGGCGATCGACTGGGCAACGAGGTTGGCGTCGATCTCGGGCTTGCGCACCTCGACGATGTTGAGCACCGTCTCGGCATCGGTGAACTGCGTCAGCTTGCGGCGCAGCTTCTCGATGTCGGCGCCCTTCTTGCCGATGATGATGCCCGGCCGCGCCGAGTGGATCGTCACCCGGCACTTCTTGTGCGGACGCTCGATGACGATCTTGGAAACGGCGGCCTGCTTGAGTTCCTTTTCGAGGAACTTGCGCATCTTGAGGTCTTCATGCAGCAGCTGGCCGTACTCGCCCGTATTGGCATACCAGCGCGAATCCCAGGTGCGGTTGATGCCGAGGCGAAAGCCGACCGGATTGATCTTCTGGCCCATTACGCGGCCTCCTCTTGTTCTTCGACCTCGCGCACGACGATCGTCAGATGCGCGAACGGCTTCAGGATCCGGCTGGCGCGACCGCGGCCACGGGCGTGAAAGCGCTTCATGACGATCGACTTGCCGACATAGGCTTCCGACACGATCAGCGCGTCGACGTCCAGGTCATGATTGTTCTCGGCATTGGCGATGGCCGATTCCAGGGTCTTCCTGACGGGGCCGGCGATGCGCTTGCGCGAGAATTCGAGATCGGCCAGCGCCGCCTCGACCTTCTTGCCCCGGATCATCTGGGCGACCAGGTTGAGTTTCTGCGGGCTGACGCGGATCATGCGCGTGACGGCGCGTGCCTCGTTGTCCGCCAGCCGGCGTTCTGCCTTTGGCTTGCCCATGGCTACTTCCTTCTCGCCTTCTTGTCCGCGCCATGGCCGAAATAGGTGCGTGTGGGCGCGAACTCGCCGAACTTGTGACCGACCATGTCCTCGGACACCGATACGGGGATGTGCTTCTGGCCGTTGTAGACGCCGAAGGTCAGGCCGACGAATTGCGGCATGATCGTCGAGCGACGCGACCAGATCTTGATGACGTCGTTGCGGCCGCTCTCGCGGGCCTTCTCGGCCTTCTTGAGCAGATAGCCGTCGACGAACGGACCTTTCCAGACTGAACGGGCCATGGTGCTAACCTTTACTTCTTGCGCTGGTGGCGCGAGCGCATGATCAATTTGTCGGTCTGCTTGTTGGACCGGGTGCGCTTGCCCTTGGTCGGCTTGCCCCACGGCGTCACCGGATGGCGGCCGCCCGAGGACTTGCCCTCGCCGCCGCCATGGGGGTGATCGACCGGGTTCATGACGACGCCGCGCACATGCGGACGACGGCCGAGCCAGCGCTTGCGGCCGGCCTTGCCAAGATTGGTGTTGGCGTGATCGGCATTGGAGACCGCGCCGACGGTGGCGAAGCAGCCCTGCTGGACAAGGCGCTGCTCGCCCGAATTGAGCCGGATGATCGCCATGCCCTGGTCGCGGCCGACAAGCTGGGCATAGGCGCCGGCGGCGCGCGCCATCTGGGCGCCCTTGCCCGGCTTGAGCTCGACATTGTGGACGATCGTGCCCACCGGCATCGCGCCCAGGGGCATCGCATTGCCCGGCTTGACGTCAACGCGCGCGCCGGCGACGACCGTGTCGCCCGCCTGCAGGCGCTGCGGCGCGATGATGTAGCTCAGCTCGCCATCCTGATAGCGGATGAGCGCGATGAAGGCCGACCGGTTGGGGTCGTATTCGAGCCGCTCGACGGTCGCCGGCACATCGTGCTTGCGGCGCTTGAAGTCGATCCTGCGATAGGCGCGCTTGTGACCGCCGCCGATATGGCGGGCGGTCATGCGGCCGGCATTGTTGCGCCCGCCCGACTTGTTCAGCCCCTCGGTGAGGGCCTTGACCGGGGCGCCCTTGTGCAGCGCCGAACGGTCGACGATGACCAGTTGGCGCTGACCGGGGGACGTGGGCTTGAAGGTCTTCAATGGCATTTCGAACTCTCCCGGACCGGCCTAAAGGCCCGTTGCGATGTCGACGGACTGGCCTTCGGCCAGCGTGACGATCGCCTTCTTGACATCGGACTGGCGGCCCCTGACGCCGCGAAAGCGCTTCACCTTGCCCTTGCGGTTGAGCGTGTTGACCGCCTCGACCTTGACCTTGAACAGCGCTTCGACCGCCGCCTTGATCTCGGGCTTGGTGGCATCGCGCGCAACGTTGAAAACGACCTGGTTGGCGTCCGACAGAAGCGTCGATTTCTCGGTGATCACCGGAGCGACGATCACGTCGTAGTGGCGAAGATCGGTCATTTTAAACGCTCCTTGAGGGCCTCGACGGCGTCCCGCGACAGGACCAGCGTGTTGCGGCGCAAGATGTCATAGACGTTGATGCCGGCGACCGGCAGCACGTCGACATTGGCGATGTTGGCGGCGGCCTTGCGGAAGCCGTCATCGAGTTCCGGCCCGCCGATCACCAGCGCATTCGAAAGCCCGAGCCCGGCGAACTGTCCGGCCAGGGTCTTGGTCCTGGCGTCGGCCGATGCGAGCTCGTCGACCACGATCAGCCCGCCCGCCCTGGCCTTGGCGGACAGGGCGTGGCGCAGCGCCAGGGCGCGCACCTTCTTGGGCAGGTCGATGGCGTGGTCGCGCGACTTCGGACCGTGCGCCTTGCCGCCGCCGCGGAACTGCGGTGCCGCGGCCGAGTGATGGCGCGCGCGGCCGGTGCCCTTCTGGCGATACATCTTGGCGCCGGTCTTGGCGATTTCCGAACGGCCCTTGGTCTTGTGCGTCCCGGCCTGGCGCCGGGCGAGCTGATAGCGGACCATGCGCTGCAGGATATCGGCGCGCGGCTCGAGGCCGAACACGGTCTCGGGCAATTCGATCGTGCCGGCCTGTTCGCCGGCGAGCGTCTTGACCGCCTGTTCCATCACTGCGCTCCTTCGGTTGCGGGCGCTTCGGCCGCCGTTTCGGCCTGGCGCAGCGCGGCGGGGGTCGGTGCCTCCGACGGAAGCGGCTGCTTGACCGCGTCGCGCACCAGGATCCAGGCGCCCTTGGAGCCGGGCACCGCGCCCTTGACCAGGATCAGGCCGCGCGCCTCGTCGGTCGAGACGATCTCGAGGTTCTGGGTGGTCACGCGGGTGGCGCCCATGTGTCCGGCCATCTTCTTGCCCTTGAACACCTTGCCGGGGTCCTGGCACTGGCCGGTCGAACCGTGCGAGCGGTGCGAGACCGAGTTGCCGTGCGTGGCGCGCCCGCCGCCGAAATTGTGACGCTTCATGACGCCGGCAAAGCCCTTGCCCTGGCTTGTGCCGGTCACGTCGACCTTCTGGCCGGGCACGAAATGGCTGGCGACCAGTTCGGCGCCGACATCGAGCATGTTGTCGGCGGAGACGCGGAACTCGGCCAGCTTGCGCTTGGGCTCGACATTGGCCCTGGCGAAATGGCCGCGCATGGCCTTGGAGACGTTCTTGGGCTTGGCGAAACCCACGCCGAGCTGAACGGCATCATAGCCGTGCGTGTCGGCGGTGCGCTGCGCCACCACCTGGCAGTTCTCCAGCCGCAGGACCGTCACCGGCAGATTGACCCCCTCGTCCGTGTAGACGCGGGTCATCCCCAGCTTCTGTGCTATCACTCCTGAACGCATCGGTTCGTTCCTTATGAGTCGGTCGTCGGTCGTTGTTCGTAACTCTGGTTCGTCCGGCCGGCGCTCGATCCTTTCGACCGACGACCGACGAACCACGACCCACTCCCCTACAACTTGATTTCCACATCCACGCCCGCGGCGAGATCGAGCTTCATCAGCGCATCGACGGTCTGCGGCGTCGGATCGACGATATCCAGAAGACGCTTGTGCGTGCGCATCTCGAACTGTTCGCGGCTCTTCTTGTCGATATGCGGCGAGCGGTTCACGGTGAATTTCTCGATGCGCGTGGGCAGCGGCACCGGGCCGCGAACGCCCGCGCCGGTGCGCTTGGCCGTCGAGACGATCTCGCGGGTGGACGCATCCAACACGCGATGATCGAACGCCTTCAGGCGGATGCGAATGTTCTGGCCGTTCATGGCTTCAACCTTGTTGCGTCCCTTCCCTCATTCCGCGGCTTCGCCCGGAATCCGGCGATGGAAAGGACCTTGATTGCTTGATTTCGGGGTCAGGCCCCAAAATGACGTCTTCTGGCGTTGCGGCCGGTTCACTCGATGATCTTCGCCACGATGCCGGCGCCGACGGTGCGGCCGCCCTCGCGGATGGCAAAGCGCAGGCGTTCTTCCAT
>NZ_JASHKB010000023.1 GCF_030732865.1 Roseitalea sp. MMSF_3546 | reverse complement strand
CCCACCACTGCGACATCGTCGAGACCGGCAACGAAAGCTGGCGCATCCGCAACCGCAGTTGAACGAGAGGGCCTGGAGCAGGCCCTGCACGACCGGAGGCCGACGGACAGTCTCGTCCATCATTCGGACCGCGGATCGCAATACGTCAGCATCCGTTACACCGAGCGGCTGGCTGAAGCCGGCATCGAACCGTCCGTCGGGAGCGTTGGCGACAGTTACGACAACGCGCTCGCTGAAAGCGTCATCGGGCTGTTCAAGACCGAGGTCATCCACCGTATGGGCCCGTGGAAATCGTTCGAGGCCGTCGAATACAAAACCCTCGAATGGGTCGACTGGTTCAACCACCAGCGCCTGCTGGAACCGATCGGCAATATTCCGCCCGCCGAGGCGGAAGCAAACTACTACGCCGCCCTGGAGAGCATCAGAATGGCAGCGTAGGACTCACGCAACCAACCCTCCGGCAAACCCAGTGCGGTTCACCCGATCCTCCCACCAATCCCGGCTTGGGCGGACGATATCGGTCGAGCTAACGGCGGCTTCGCCGCCACCTGCAGACAAAACGCGGCCGGGCGAGGCAGTCAGCTCGACGCGTACAATCCCACGCGAACGCCACCATGAGCATGGCGCCATCGTCTAACCTGCTACAGTCTATGAACTTTTTCTGTGGAGACCAAGGCGTCCCGAACGAGGTGCGCTACCAGGCTGCGCTACACTCCGGCCTGCGAAACCACCGGTTTCCGCGCCCATGTAGACGAGCGCGCGGAAAACGGCAAGACAGCAAAACCACCGAAATGCCGCACAGGGGAGCAAAACTGCCGCGCAGATCCCCGCGCTTGTGATGTCCCCGTTCTCACAGCCACATCCGTCCAAAGGCTCCGGCGGGCTTGCGCGCCACCGCCATTTGTCCACTGTCAGCGGCGCTGGCCATTGAAACAATCGGTCCGATCGGCCAAGGGTATGGCGGGTTTCGTCTGGCGCACACGCTGAGGTTGCCGTCGTGATGCTTGTTCTTGTCGGTTCGGGCTTCGTTCTTGGAACCGTCGCGTTGACCGTGCTGTCCTATCATCTGGCCCGATGGCTCGCCGCGAACGAGCCGGAAGGGCACACCAAGGATCTTGCAAGCTCGGTCCTGTTTCGCGTTTCCGCCCTGCACGGCCTGATCCTCGCACTGGTGTTCGCCCAGGAGCTTTTCGAGTACCAGCAACTCGATACCGAAATCGTGCTGGAGACGAACGCGGTCGCCGATGTCTTTTTCGACGCGGGCCGCTATGGAACCGACGCGGCCGCAGCAATTCAACCGGCGCTGCAGGACTATGTCGATATCGTGGTCGACGGGGAATGGGTCGCGCTCGCCAGAACCGGGCAACTCGATCCGGCGGCGTGGTCACGGTGGGACGAAGCATATGGCACAATACTCGATCTTCAGCCGACAACGGCGCGGCAGGAGAGCCTGCGCGAACACATGCTCGCGCAAATCCATGTCGTCGCCAGGACACGAGACCTCAGGGAAAGCCATGCGGGGAGCCCGATCCGGCGCATGTTCTGGTTCGCGGCCATCGGCGGCGTCGTTCTCATTGCAACGGCCTATCACACCTTTCCACCCACTCGGCACAACGTGACGCTCCTGTGCGTTTTCGGGGCGTTCACCGGTCTTATCCTGTTCTTCATCTACGCCCTTGCGAACCCGTACCGCGATCCCGGCGCGCTGGAGCCGGTCGCCTACGAACAACTTGCATCGGAACTGGCGAACGCGATGACGGAAGGGACCGGCCCATTGCAGCCAGGCTCCGTTGACGATCAGCCCGCAAGAGAGGCGGCTTCGACGGTGCGGTGACGGTCAACCGGCCCCGGGCCGGATGGCTCTCATCGCGTGCTGCCTGCCGGCACGGCTTCTTCCGATCTGGCGATTGGGTCCGGCGGCAATTGCCGAGCGCCGCCGGTACCGACAGGCCGCCACTCCGGCTCGCACGGCCTTGATCGGCAGGTCGGGCGACCGGGCCGGCGTGAAACGCGCCGGAGGCCACCGAGACCCGCAGCAGGGATTGACGATCCGTTCGTGCCCGCTACTTCCCTAACGGCAACTGCCCATTACACCGCCTTCTCTGCCAAGCCGATGATCAAAGCCGGAACCGACCAGGCGTTCTCTGCAAACGGCTCGTCCGGCGCGGAACGGTATCCATCGGCCGCACCGGGCGGCAAAGCGCCGTCCTCGCAAGTCGGCCAATCGGCGGTCGCCGTCGAACTTGCCGGCAAGGATGCGGGTCTGCAGCTCGATTTCTGGCAAGGCGTCACGCCGGGCGCCTACGAAGTGGCGAGCCGGGTCAAGCGCGCCCTGCCGCTCGAGGCGACGTTGCGTTTCCGGCGGCTCGACAGGATCGCGATGTCGCGTTTTTCCAGCCGGTCGTACATCGTGTCGCGCTCCGATCGGAGCGTCCGGCGGTATGCCGGCCGTTTCGTCAAGATCAAGCTGTTCGTGCAAGGCGGAGCGATCCTGTGCCACGGCGGAAGCCGGCTGCGCCTGGACCGTGGCGCGGTCCACATCATCGATCAGTCGCGCAACTGGAATGCGGTCTATGACGATCATGAGCAGCTCTCGGTCTTTCTGCCGCACCACACGATCGGCTACCAGCCGGCCCGGCATCCCGTGTGCATCAGTTTCCCTGTCGGTTCGCCGACGGGCCGGGTGCTGGCCAGCGCGGTGTCTTCGCTTCTTGGATGCTTGACGGTGGTCGACACCAACGAGGCCAACGCGTTTGCCGACGGTTTCGCTGCCCTTATCCGACAGACCCTGTCGGGCACGGCCCCGGATTCGTCAATCGCCGCGGCCCGTTCGCTTCGGCTGGAGGCCATGAAGGCCTTCATCGACCGGCACATTGACGACATCGAACTGGGTATCGACCGTCTCGTGGTGGAATTTCGTCTGTCCAGAGCCACGGTCTTTCGCGATTTCGCGGCGTTGGGCGGTGTGGCCAATTATGTGCGCGCGCGCAGGCTCGAGCGCGCTTTCGACGAACTCATGCACAATCCAGGGCAACGCGGAATCGTGACCGCTACCGCCGATCGCTGGCATTTCGCATCGGCCAGTCACTTCAGCGAGGCGTTCTTTTATCACTTCGGGGCACGACCGGGCGAAATCGTCGGTCTTCGGCGTGAGGCGGCCGCGCTCGATACCGCTCCCGTTTCCGCTTTGGGCTCGCCCCCCGCGACCGACCTCGCAGCGGCCCAGCTTCGCTTGCGGAATCTGTACGCGCGCTTTACGCAATAGCCGTCTCGACCCCCGACAAAATCGCGATTTCCTCGACCGGCAAAATGAGACTCTGACGTATTGAACCGGTTGGGGAGACCGGGTTCTATCGTCCCGAGGTTGCATGCCGCCAACTGGCGCGGGCTGGCCCGACAACGGGTCAACGCTCCATGCCGGGCATGCATTGCATCGGAGAACGACCCGTCATGATATCGAGACGCGCAGCTGTAGCCGGAATCGGCACTGCCTTTCTGGCGTTTTCATCCACCGCATTTGCCCGCCAGGTGTTCAAGGATGTCAGGGATCTGGAACCCGGCGAATACACCTGGGCGCCCGACGTGTCGCCGGCGGGGCCGGTTGCCGTCATCGTGTCCATTCCCGAACAATTGGTGCACGTGTACCGCAACGGCATCCGGATCGCGGTCTCGACATGCTCGACGGGCAAGCCAGGGCACGCCACCCCGACCGGTGTCTTCACGGTGCTGCAGAAGGACGCGGACCATCGGTCCTCGACCTACAACAATGCGCCGATGCCCAACATGAACAGGTTGACCTGGTCGGGCATCGCGCTGCACGCGGGCAACCTGCCAGGCTACCCGGCCTCACATGGCTGCATTCGATTGCCGCTGGAATTCTCGCGGAAGCTGTTCGAGATCACGCATATCGGAACGCCCGTGATCATAGCCGGCTCGCACACCGATCCATGGGATCTCGTGCATCCGGGCATGGTGCTTGGCGGATATGCCGAGCATGAGTTCGAAGAGGTCGTCGCGCATCTGGACGGCAAATCGCATCCCTCCGACTGGCAGCAAGCCGAAACCAGCCCGATCGCCACGATCATCGCGTCGTCAGCCGATCTGGAGATCATGCTCATCGAAAATGGCGAGGAAGTCGTCGGAAGCACGCTGACGATCGACGGGCCGCCCATTCTGGGCGAACACGTGCTGGTTTTCCGGGCCCCACACCCGGGCCAGCGCGGCATGGCCTGGCACGGCATCAGCCATCACGAGGACCCGGCCTTTCCGCACCGTCCCGAAGAGTTGGTCATCAACCGCATCCGGGCCAATGCCGACTTCATCGACGCCATGCAGAAGCGGCTTCACCCGGGTCTGACGTTCATCATCACGGACCTTCCGACACACCCGGAGCGCCAGTCGGGTTCGGATTTCGTGATCATGACGACGTCCTGAGCCTCGCCGGCGTTGGACCAGCCAATGACGCGCACCATCGCTTCGCTTGCAGTCGGGTTGATCGCGGCGCGTTCGCGGCCAGGCCGCTCCCCAGGTCAATAAGAAAGGAGGACGTCCAGACATGCACAACAAGATCATCCTGTCAGCGACGTGTGCGGCGGCCCTGTCGTTCGCAACCGGAGCCCTGGCGGACATGCCCGTCTTTAGCGCGCAGTGCCCCACGGGCATCACCATCAGCGCCAACCCCGCCGGGAACGTTCAGGTCAACGGGACCCCCGCCAGCGTCGTCATGTTCAACCAGCATTACTACGAAGCCAAGGCGGGCGGCATCACCTTCCCGATCAGCACAGCAGAAGACGGAAGCGACCTGCACGTCAGGTTCGAACCACCGGGGAGCGCAGGAGGGTTCTGCACGATCCTGTCCGAGGGGTCCGCTTCCGCGCCGAGCGACACGACAGCAGGCGCCGGTGGGCCGGATCATTTCGCCGTCAGCGTGAATGGCCGTCTGAACGTGCGCGCTTCGCCGTCTGCCTCGGCGACACTTGTCGGCAAGCTGCCGAGCGGCACCGTGGTGGAAAAACTCGGCTGCCAGGAAATCGAGGGGCGCACATGGTGTCACATTGCCGACGGCGATGCGTCCGGATGGGCGGCCGCCGATTTCCTGACCGAAGCGAGCGGTCCGGTTCGTTCGGCGCAAGTGACTCCGGTCGTCGCGAACGGCAGTGCCAGCCATACAATCGAGCGGGTGCAGTTTCCGAGGGGTCAAACCGGGACCGAGTTCTCCGATAGCCTCGAGGCCGGCGGATCGCGCCGGTATGTCCTTGGCGCGCGCAACGGACAAAGCCTCTATTTCCGGCTTGCCGCGAGCGGCCCGGGGATGACCTACGTGGTCTACAACCCCGATGGCTCCGTCATGCAGGACGAGGTTGGTGCGGGACGCGAGTTCCGGAACGGCCTCTGGCAATCCGGCGACCACACCATCGAGGTCTACAACACCTCGAACGAAGCACAGTCTTACAACGTGATCTTCGGCATCAACTGAACGGCGCATGGCGGATCAGACAGAGCGAGCCGTTGGAACCATGGGAAAAGATATCATGAAACCACTGAAGATTGGCATTGGCCTTGGCGCACTCGCGTCCTTGGCAGCCTGTGTCGAGACTTCGGGCACCTCTTCGGGCGGACAAATGGACGTCGCGGCCGGTGCGCCGCCTTTCATCGAAGGACGCTTCGGCGCCAGCGATGCCGCGGTCACCTCCTGCCGCGACCTGCTGGCCTCGCAGACGACGGGCGGCGTTCGGGTCGTGGGATCCGAATTCTCCGAAGCCAACAGCGCGGTCTACATGCGGGTTGGCGCGAACGGGGCACCGTGGCGCTGCCTTGTCTCGGAGGATGGCAGCAACCCGACTGTCATGTTCATGGGCAGCGAGGGGGCTCTTTGACGAGACCATGCATTGCGCCGGTTCGCCAGTCTTCCGGCGCGATCGACCCCTGCCGATCTCGTGGGCCTACGCGCATTGATACAGAGGATACGTTCAGAATGTACAAACGCATCGACCTGACGCGGTGTCTCGGCGCGCTCGGCCTCGCCGCGGCGATTTGCGGCGGCTGGGCCTTGCCCGCGCTTGCGCAAGACGTGGTGCGGGTCCAGTTCCAATCCGGCGCCACGGGCACCACCGTGAACGGTACGATCGTCGGACGCGAATATCGAGACTACGTGCTCAGCGCGCAGGCCGGGCAGACGATGATCGCGTCGCTCGAGGTGACGGCGACCAATGGCCATGGCTCGGCGTTCTTCAACATCCTGCCGGCCGGCCAGGACTTCCCCGCCCTTTACAACGGCAGCACGGACGACGATCGCCGCGCGGAGGTGGAACTGCCCGAAAGCGGCGACTGGGCGATCCGGGTCTATCTGATGGGCAACGACCGCGACGCCGACAGAACCGTCGGCTATTCCATCGATGTCTCCATCGCGGCTGGTGGCGGATCGCAGGCGGGGGCGTCGGGCGGCGGCAATACCATGCGTGTGACGGGCGTGCCTGCCAATGATGTGCTGAACGTCCGCAGTGGACCGGGCACCGGCAATCGGGTCGTGGGCGCGCTCGCCAACGGGGACAGCGTGCGCTTGCTCGGCTGCGAGGATGTCGGCAGTTCGCGCTGGTGCGAGATCGAGATGATGACCGACATGGGCGCGCGCGGTTGGGTCAACGCGCGGTATCTGCAGTGATTGAGGCGCCGCCCGCACGGACCGATCGCGATCCGAAGAACCGCCCCTCCCGACACGGCACAAGGACTGAAAGAATGCTTCAGCGTTTTGCGATCGTCTTGCCCGCACTTCTGCTTCCGGCCAGCGCGGCCCTCGCGCAGGACGAGGCCGCACAGGCCGTCGGCGCCGCTGTCGGTGGCATCATCGGCCTGCTTCTGCTCATCATCATCGGCGCCATCGTGGGCTGGCTCGCGGGCCTCATCGTCAAGGGGCATGGGTCGGGCCTTTTCGGCAACATCGCCGCCGGGATCGGCGGCTCGATCCTCGCAGGATATGTCCTGCCGCTGCTTGGCATCCCGATCGGTGGCGCCCTGGGAAGCTTCATTGCGGCCCTGATCGGCGCGGTCGTGCTGATCCTCGTCGTTGGCCTGATCCGCAAGGCGGCAAACTGAGGAGGCCATGGGCATGGGCGTTTGCGGTTCCTTTCGGCAAGCTGCCCTCGTTATCGCGATTTCCTTTGCCATGTACGGCGGGCCGGCCGCCGCACAGTCGCGCGACTTCATGCTGAACGCGTGCGCCAGCGTCGCGCAGAGCTACTTTCGCGATTTCACGGCTCGAAGCGACATGAAGTACAACGGTCAGCGCGTCGACGGCACGCATGCCGTCAATGGCCGGATCTTCCTGGAAACGCGATCGGAGGACTTTGCCTGTTCGTTCGAGCGCTCCGGGCAGCGCATGGTCGAGTTCTTCGCCGAGGGCCGTGTTCGCAATGCCTACCTGCCCGGAACAGGGGCCGCCGAACAGGGCAGCGTCGTTCAGGTCACGGGCTTGCGCGCCGGCGACACGCTCAATGTCCGCAGCGGACCGGGCACGAACAACAGAATCGTCGGCGCGCTGTCGAACGGCACATTCGTGCGCAATCTCGGTTGCCGGATGCAGAGCAGCACGCGCTGGTGTCAGATCGAGATGATGACCGACATGCGTGAACGCGGTTGGGTCGCGGGGCGCTTTCTTACGCGCGCAGGCTCGGCGCCGCCACCGGCCTCAGGGCCGCTCATGACGGTGACAGGCGTGCCGGCGAACGATGTGCTCAACGTGCGCGCCGGTCCCGGCACGAACCATCGGATCGTGGGGGCGCTCGGAAACGGTTCGCAGGTCCGCAACCTTGGCTGCCGGATGCAGGGCAGTTCGCGCTGGTGCCGGATCGAGATGCAGTCCGACATGCGCGAACGAGGATGGGTAAACGCCCGCTACCTGCGGTGACGCTGCCAGACCCGCGCCGAAATCCGAAATGCGTTCAAAGGAGAAAACCGAATGCATATACACCTGAAGATCGCCACGCTCGTGGTTGCCGCCTCCGCAATTGCCGGATGCGTTGAGACGAGCGAGGTCGCGACCGACGATGGCCTCAGCGGGACGCAAGCGCAGTTCAACGCGATGACCGCGCCTTGTATCGACCAGGCCGCCCGCTTCACCGGCTTTCCGGCGATCGACATCAACATCGTGGATCGCGTTCGGACCGGCGGCGGGCCGCTGCTGGTGCTCGATGCTGGCGGCCAGCGCGTGAGCTGCCGTCGCGAGGGCGACGGAAGTGTGACAGTGTTCAGCGAGTTCGCCAATTGACGCATCGCTGATGCGAGCCTGCCAATGGGCAATCGGGATCGTCGGGGTTCTCTATCTCGTGGCCCTGGCCTTGTTCCTGATCGGCACGTTCGGGTTTTTCGGTCAGGAGCCCGACCCGTTGTCGGGCATCTTCCTCCTACCGCTCGGCCTGCCGTGGGTGCTGTGGCTCGACAGCATGCCCGAGGGTGCCAGACTCTGGCTCGCCATACTCGCACCGGCCGTCAACCTCGCCATGCTGGCCGGCTTGTGTCGCATCGTGACCATGACGAGGCCGAAACCGTGAACTGCCGGCGGGTCGGCCGGCGGCACGAACACCACCAGCCTTGATCCGATCGGTGGTTCGGCCCGCTCCGGCCGAGGGTGCCGTTGCGGCGGCGCTCACCATCTTTGATGGACATGGGGGCCGATCATCTCGCCATAGATCCGCCGAACCTCGTCCATGGTTTCGGCAGGCAGCGGATCGAGCGCATCGGCGGCGGCATTGGCCACGGCCTGTTCGGGCCGGCGGGCGCCCGGTATGACGACGCTCACCGCTTCGTTCATCAGGATCCAGCGCAGCGCGAACTGCGCCATGCTCGCCCCGCCCGGCACCAGCGGGCGCAGCCGTTCGACCGCTTCGAGCGCCACCTCGAAGGGCACGCCGGCGAAGGTCTCGCCGACATCGAAGGCCTCGCCATGCCGGTTGAAGCTGCGATGATCATCGGCGGCGAAGGTCGAGGCCGCCGTCATCTTGCCCGTCAGCAGGCCGCTCGCCAGCGGCACCCGCACGATCACGGCTACGTCGCGTTCTCTTGCCTGCGGCAGGAACAGCTCTTCGGGGCGCTGGCGGAACATGTTGTAGATGATCTGCACGGAAACGACATTGGGGAAGGTCATCGCCTTGAGGCCTTCCTCCACCTTTTCGACCGACACGCCGTAATGGCGCAGCTTGCCCTTTCCGACCAGATCGTCGAGCAGGCCGAACACCTCCGGCATGTAGAACACGCCGGTGGGCGGGCAGTGAAGCTGCAAGAGGTCGAGCGTTTCGACGCCCAGATTGGCCAGGCTGCGATCGATGAAGGCCTCCAGCCCCGGCCCGGCATAGGCCTCGGCGACATGCGGGTCAAAGCGCTGGCCCGCCTTGGTCGCCACGATCGGCCGGTCGCCGCCGCGTTCGGCCAGGACATCGCGGATCAGCCGCTCGGACCGGCCATCGCCATACACATCGGCGGTGTCGAGGAAGCTCACGCCGGCATCGAGGGCGGCATGCAGCGTCGCCTTGCCCTCGGCCTCGGAGACCTCGCCCCAGGACCCGCCGATCGCCCATGCGCCCAGACCGATCGACGACGTCGTCCATCCCGTCCTGCCAAAACGCCTTTGCGACACGCCCATCGTCACTCTCCCCGTGAAAAGCCCATTCATAGCATCGCGACCGGTCGCGCGAAAGGATGCGGCAACCGGCGGGCAACGGCCGGAAAGCGCAACTTTGGCGGGACTATCCCCGTTGCGGCACGATCGCCGCACCGGCCGCATTGCGCTGGGCCCCGGGACGATCCAGGGTCGCAACGAGGCGTCCGTCGGGACGGTCACCGGCCGGTGTCGATGAAGCGGAACGAACCCTTGACCGCCTGCGTTTCACTGAGATTGGCGCCCGCCGCATCCGCGCGGGCGCACGGGCACGAGATAGACCGCCAGGGGACATGCGGGGACCACAGGGCAAGCGCGCACAGGGACCGAACGGGGCATTGCATCGCTTCTTCGTCGGCCTTGAGCGGGTGTGGGACCGGCTGCGCCCGCGCAAGGCCGCGCCCGAACCGGTGATCGAGGCCTATCTCGGCTATGCGACGGCCGAGGCGTGCGTGTTGCGCGGACGGGTGCTAAGCGCCAATCGCTTCATGGCGCCGATCGACACGCCATCGCGCTGGGCGGCGGTGCGCAACATGGCCGGCAATTTCTTCACCGACGAGTTGCCCGGCGTGCGCGTGGCTGCCGGCACAAGCGAGGCTGTGACCGACGAGGAGGGGTACTTTCACTTCACCATTGCCCGTCTGCCGCCGGGCACGCACTCCATCGCCCTGACCTCGCCGGACCATGGCTGCCGGACCGAGGCCACCGTCATGGTGCCTTCCCCCGCCGCCAGGCTGGGCATCATCTCCGACATCGACGATACGGTCATGAAGACCGGAGCCCACTGGCTGCCGCGGAACCTGTGGACAACGGCAACCACCCTCGTTTCGAACCGCGAGGTGTTCGCCGACACCGCGGCACTGCTTGAAACGCTGCATGGCGGCGTCAATCCGGTCTTCTACGTCAGTTCGTCACCGTGGAACCTGCACCGCTATCTCAACACCGTGTTCGAGGCCAACGGCGTCCCGAAAGGTCCGATGTTCCTGCGCGACCTGGGCGTGTCGGAAACGCAGTTCATCAAGTCCTCGCACGGCTCGCACAAGGGCGACGCGATCGACACGATCCTTGCCGCCAACCCGACGCTCGACTTCGTCCTCATCGGCGATACCGGCCAGCACGATGCCAGCATTTACCGTGACGCGGTCGTCCGGCATGGCGAGCGTATCCGGCACATCGTCCTGCGCCAGGCGGGCAGGGCCGATCGGATGGACGCGAACGCCCTGGAGGCGATCAGAGAGATGAATGTCGGATTGTTCGCCGGTGAGAGCCTGCAGCCGCTCCTTGACCGGACCCGCTCGTTGCGCGGACCCGTTGGCTGACATGTGCCGCCATCGTTGTCCGGGGTCCATTGCCTGTCACGGCGCGGACGATCGTGCGCGCGCCGCCATCGCCCCTTCGTCGGCCTCGGGCTCGATGTCACCGCGCCGGGCGAGCGCGCGGGCGCCGAGCATGCACACGAAAGCCCAGGCCACACCCGCCAGCCAGCCGGCCAGCACGTCGGTCGGCCAGTGCACGCCCAGATAGACCCGGCTCATGCCGACAAGGATCGTCACCAGCGCGGCGACCGCGAGCACGTAGCTCTTGAGGCGGCGCTGCGGCAGGATGCGCGAGACCAGCACCCCCAGCGTCAGGTAGACGACCGCAGCCATCATCGAATGGCCGGAGGGAAAGCTCGCCGTATGGACGATCGAGCCGTGCGGGACGAGATCGGGACGCGGCCGATCGAAGGCCTGCTTGGCAATGGTGGAAATGAAAAGGCCGCCGCCGACCGCCGCCAGCAGAAAGATCATCGAGCCGATCCTGCCGCGCAGCAGGAAGAAGCCCGCCACGGCCACCAGCGTCAGCGTCAGGACCGCGATGCCGCCCAGTGCTGTCAGATCGCGCATGACCTCCTCGAACCAGGGCGGGCCCAGCGGGTCGTCCACGTTACCCTCGGTCCGCAGCAGCAACAGCAGGTCGCGGTCGAGATTGCGGGTCGCACCCTCGATCACCTCGTCGGCCAGTTCGGCAAAGCCCCAGACCGCTGCGACGGCGAGCGCCAGAAAGACCAGCGTCCTGAATTCGATGTTGTGCCGCAGCCAGTGGGCCGCGCTGCGCGAGGTTCGATCGGCCATCATTGTCTAAACCTGACACGGCGCGTCCGGTTCCCCGCGTTTCGTTCGTGCACACCGGATCGGCCCAATGGGCATGGCCATGCCCGAAATTGAGGCTGGAAATGCATGCACGGACGCGCAAGAGTTGGATTTTGTCCGCATTCTTCAAAGGCCTACATCTGCATGCACGCCTTTACCGACCCCTCCCCCTTCACCGCCTATCTGCGCGAATTGCACGCGACGCTGCGCTCGAACACCGACGGTGCGATCCCCGACTACATACCCGAACTCGCCAAGGCCGCGCCGGACGCCTTCGGCATCAGTTTTGCGACCGTGGACGGCCATGTCTATTCGGTCGGCGATGCCACCGAACCATTCACCATCCAGTCGGTGTCAAAGCCGTTCATGTATGGCGACGCGCTGTACCGGCTCGGCGCCGACCGGGTCTACGAGCAGGTGGGCGTTGCGCCCACGGGCGAGGCGTTCAACGCCATCGTGCTCGACGATGTCCACAACCGGCCCTTCAACCCCATGGTCAATGCGGGCGCGATCGCAATCTCCGAACTGGTCGCGGGCGCCGATCACGCCGAGCGCCTGGCCAGTATGCGCGCCGTGTTCGACCGCTTCGCCGGCCGGCGGCTGGGCATGGACGAGGCCGTCTATCGCTCCGAGAGCGCGACCGGCCACCGCAACCGCGCCATCGCCTATCTGATGCTCAACACCGGCATGATCGGCCGTGACCCCGAACAGGTGCTCGATCTGTACTTCCAGCAGTGTTCGGTGACCGTGACCTGCCGGGATCTGGCCGTGATGGGGGCGACGCTTGCCAATTACGGCATCAATCCGTGCACGGGCGAAAAGGTGCTCGAGCCGGACAATGTGCGCGACGTGCTCACCTTGATGATGAGTTGCGGCATGTACGACTATGCCGGCGAATGGTCCTACGAGGTCGGCCTGCCGGCCAAGAGCGGCGTGTCGGGCGGCATCCTGGCGATCCTGCCCGGGCAGCTTTCGGTGGCGATCTGGTCGCCGCCGCTCGATTCGATCGGCAATTCGGTGCGCGGCATCGCAGCCTGCAAGGCGATCTCGGCCGATTTCGGCCTGCACATGTTCATGAACGCGGCCGATGTGGCGCAGGTGATCCGGCGCGAATGCCGCGGCGACCAGGTCCATTCGCTGCGCACGCGCTCGCCGGCCGACCGCGAGATCCTGCGTCAGGAAGGCCATCGCATCGGCCTGTTCGAGTTGCAGGGCGCATTGTTCTTCGCCTCGGCCGAACGGCTGATCCGCCGGGTCCAGGCGGTGGCCGGCGAGATCGAGTATGTGCTGTTCGACTTCAAGCGGGTGCATCTGGTCGACGAGGCGGCGACGCGGTTTCTGGTCGAACTGATCGGCTCGCTCAAGGCGCGCTCGATCACCGTCGCCTTTGCCGAGCTTGGCGGGCCGAACGCGGACCGGCACGTGCTCGATGCGGTGGCCGGCCTTGCCGCGGTTCGCGACGTCGAACTGTACGACAGCGCCGACGAGGCCCTGCAGAGCATGGAAGAGCGTCTTCTGGCGCCGCGGCGGACGCCGACCGACCTGACCAAGTTCGCGCTCGACCGCATCGACCTGTTCGCCGGGCTCACGCCGGCCGAGTTGCGCCTTGTGGAGACGGCCGTGCAGGCCATGCAGTTCGACCGGGGCCAGACGATCCTGAAGAAGGGCGATCGGGCGGCGCTGTTCTTCGTGATCGCGCGCGGGGTGGTCAGCATCGAACTGCCGCGCGAGGGCGGCCCGCCCATCCGCATCGCCAGCCTCGGGCCTGGGCAGTTCTTCGGCGAGATGGCACTTCTGGAAGATGGCGTGCGCTCGGCCGACGTGATCGCCGAGGAGCCGGTCGTCTGCTACGCCATGTCGGTCGAGCGGCTCATGGCGATCAGCCAGGACCATCCGCGCATCGCCATGGAGGTTCTGCGCAACATGGCGCGCGAATTCTCCGCAAGGGTGCGTCGCGGGCACGCCATCATCGAGGCGTTGCAATAGTCCGCGCCAGCCGGGGCCGTCTTGCGGATTGGGCACTGACCCGGCCAATCCGTTGGACGCCCCCTGCGCCCGCGCCTATAGTGGCCGAGGGACAGGTGCATTCGGTGCCTAGACCGGCATTGGCGAGGCCAAGACGGGCGGCGATGAAGCGATCATCGGGATTGATGGCGGGGTGCGCGACGCTCGCGTTCGCGGGGCTGACCGCCGGCTGCGCGCTGCAAGGGTATGGCACGGCCGCCGCCTACAATCGCGACGTGCTCGCGCGCGTCGATGTCGTCATGCCGGCCAATGCGCCGTCGATCTCGCAGCAGTTCCGTGTCGGCCGCGCCAGCGCGCAGGACCGATCGTTCTCGGCCGATCATGAGGGCATCGATATCATCGCGGCGTCCGGCACGCCGGTCGTCGCCGCGGCACCCGGCCGCGTGGTCGCATCGTTCGCCGAGCCGATGTACGGCAATCGGGTTGTGATCGAACACAGCGTCGGCGCCTCGGGCCGGCGCACGCGCACCGTCTACAAGCATCTGAACGCGCGGCTCGTTCGTGAAGGGCAAACGGTGGCGCGCGGGCAGCAGATCGGCACACTTGGCCGCACCGGCATTCTGGCGGCCGGAATCCTGCATCTTCATTTCGAGGTGCGCCAGCAGGTCGGCTCGGGGGGCTACTCGCCGTTCGACCCGCATCTGTTCTGGGCCGGCGGCGTGGGGCGCGTGACCTGCTACGAGCCGGGCGTTGCGGTCGAGGGTCCCCGTTTCCTTGCGACCTATCCGGTCGTCTGCAAGCCCGCCGCCGTGCTGCGCGGCCCGGACGGGCGGAGGACGGCGCCGCCCACCGGCGCCTGGGTCGACGATCTGTTTGACCGCGAAGCGATCGCAGCCGGGAACGGGAACTGACCGGTCAGGCGATAGAAGCGCCGGCGGCCTCGACCTGCTCGCGGCCGAGCGCGGCGAAGACCGCGTCCACGATGCCCCTGGCGTCGAGCCCGGCCATCTCGTACATGCGGTCGGGCGCGGCCTGGTCGACGAAGCGGTCGGGCATGAACAGCGAGCGGTACTTCAGGCCGGTGTCGAGCAGGCCCTGCGACGACAGATGCTGGGCGACAAAGGAGCCGAAGCCGCCGACCGAGCCTTCCTCGACGGTGATCAGCAATTCGTGCTCGCGTGCCAGGCGTTCGATCAGACCGGTGTCGATGGGCTTGGCGAAGCGCGCATCGGCCACCGTCGCGGGCAGGCCGTAGCCGTCGAGCGTCTCGGCGGCGAGCAGGGCCTGCTTGAGCCGGCCGCCGAGCGAGACGATGGCCACCTTGCCGCCCTCGCGCATGATGCGGCCCTTGCCGATGTCGAGCACCTGGCCGCGTTCGGGCATCTCCACGCCGATGCCCTCGCCACGCGGATAGCGGAAGGCGAGCGGGCCCTCGTCATATTCGGCGGCGGTGCGCACCATGTGCTTGAGATCGGCTTCGTCGCCGGCGGCCATGATCACGAAACCGGGCAGGCAGCCCAGATAGGCGATATCGAAGGAGCCGGCATGGGTCTGCCCGTCGGCGCCGACAAAGCCGGCCCGGTCGATCGGGAACCGCACGGGCAGCTTCTGGATGGCGATGTCATGCACGACCTGGTCGTAGGCGCGCTGCAGGAATGTCGAATAGATCGCGCAGAACGGCTTCATGCCGTCGGCGGCAAGACCGCCAGCGAATGTGACCGCGTGCTGCTCGGCGATGCCGACATCATAGGTGCGGTCGGCAAAGGCCTTCTCGAAGATGTCCACGCCGGTGCCCGAGGGCATCGCCGCCGTGATGGCGACGACGCGGTCATCGTTCTCGGCCTCCTGGACCAGCGACTGGCCGAAGACCTTGGTGTAGGAGGGCGCATTGGGCTTGGCTTTGGCCTGGGCGCCGGTGATCACGTCGAACTTGGCGACGCCGTGATACTTGTCGGCGGCCTTTTCCGCCGGCTCGTAGCCCTTGCCCTTCTGGGTGACGGCATGGATCAGGATCGGGCCGACCTGGGCGTCGCGCGCATTGCGCAAGACGGGCAGGAGATGCTCCAGATTGTGGCCGTCGATGGGGCCGACGTAGAAGAAGCCCAGCTCCTCGAACAGCGTGCCGCCCGAAAAGAAGGTGCGTGTCATCTCCTCGGTCTTGCGCGCCTTGTCCTGGATGAACTTGGGCATGCGCTTGGAGAACTGCTTGGCCGCCTCGCGCAGGCCGATATAGGTGCGTCCGGAGACCAGCCGCGCCAGATAGGCGCTCATGGCGCCCGTGGGCGGGGCGATCGACATGTCGTTGTCATTGAGAATGACGATCTGGCGGGCATCCATGTGCCCGGCATTGTTCATCGCCTCATAGGCCATGCCCGCCGACATGGCGCCATCGCCGATCACCGAGATCACGTTGCGCTCGATGCCCTGGAGACGGGCAGCCTCGACCATGCCAAGGCCCGCCGAGATCGAGGTCGACGAATGGGCCGCGCCGAACGGGTCGTATTCGCTCTCGGCGCGCTTTGTGAAGCCGGACAATCCGTTTTCCTTGCGCAGGGTGCGGATGCGGTCGCGCCGGCCGGTCAGGATCTTGTGCGGATAGCACTGATGGCCGACATCGAAGATCAGCCGGTCATGGGGCGTGTCGAAGACGTGATGGATGGCGATCGTCAGTTCGACCACGCCCAGACCCGCGCCGAGATGACCGCCGGTCTGGGAGACCGCATCGACCAGTTCGGCGCGCAACTCCTCGGCGAGCTGCGGCAGCTTGTCGTCGGGCAGCGCACGCAGATCCGCAGGCGTTGCCACCTGGTCGAGAAGGGGCGTCGAAAGCTGCCTGGTCATTGTTGCCTCCCGCATTCCGGCCGAATTGTCCGGCCCAAACCATGCCGTCCAACACAATGACACTTCAATGTGTCAACTTCAATTGTCACTTTTGTCCGCCTCTTTGTCAATCTCAGCTTACAGGCAAGCGATGGCCCGAGGTTTCGTTCCCGCTTTCGGTTTGCCATGGACGGCAAATCTGGCCGCAATGCGCACTGCGCCGGATTTGCCGGCGCCAAACCCAAGGCGCCCACGCCCATGTGCTGTCGCGTGCATCGGGCGGACAGGCGACATGTCGTCCCAGGCTCATTCGGCGGGAACGGCGCGTCGCAGCGGCGCGTCCGGGGCGAGCATGGCGTCCTGACGCGCCCGCAGCCGGGTGATCGCGGAGTCCCGGTTGGGCGCGGCATTGTCCCAGGTCAGAAGGTCGCCCTTGCCGATGGGGCGCAGCGCCCTGCCCTTTTCCAGAAGTCCGCACGGAATGGCGTTGGCGGAGGCGGCGTGCTCGGCGGTCATGGTGAAGGACCGGTAGCAGAACTCGCCGACAGCGCCGAGCGTCTCGCCGGCGGCGATGTCGCGCTTGGCGACGGCGCAGACCTCCGCCACGCGTCGCGGCAGCGGCACCATGTCGGGCCTGCCGGTGAGCATGAGGCGCGCGGCGGTCAGAGGCACCTCCAGCGAGGTCAGGTGATAGGGCCGGTGGAAGGTGAAATAGGGACCCTCGCCCATCTTCAGGTCCGCCATGCGCTCGTGGATGCGCGGATGGGCGGCCTTGATGACGACGAAGACGCCCGGCGAGACGCCCTTGCCGATCGAATAGTCGACGCAGCCGGGCTTGGACAGCACGCCGCCGTCTTCCTCGGGAATGAGCACCGAGGCGAGTTCGTCGACCGTGGCGCGCGGCCCGTGCATGCCGGGAATGTCGGGGACGAGGCCGGTGGCGTTGGCGATCGCGGCCATCTCGACCATGGTCTTGGAGCCGTCGACGAACTCGACCAGCATGCGCACATTCATGTGCCGGCGCTCGGCTTCCTCGCGATAGTCGTCGGGATGGGCATCGACATCGAGCGGGTTGTTCTTGCCCTTGCCGGCCGAGACGACCTGGTGGCCCATGGCGGTGACGAATTCGATGATCTCCATGCATGAGGACGGCTCGTCGCCGGCGCCGAGCGTGTAGACCACGCCGGCGCGGTCGGCCTCGTGCTTGAGATAAGGCCCGATGCACACGTCGCACTCGACATTCATCATGATCAGGTGCTTGCCGAACCCAATGGCGCGCATGCCGATATCGGCGCCGGCCTCGGGCACGCCGGTGGCGTCGACGACGACGTCGACCAGATCGTGCGAAAGCGCCAGGTCGAGATCGTCGGTGACGGCGATCCGGCCTTCCTCGATGGCGCCGGACACCGCGTCGTGCGTTGCCGCAAAGCGCGTGCGGCCGGCCTCGCCATAGGCGATCACGCAGCCCTGTTCGGCGCGGCCGGGGGTGCGCTCCATGACGGTCGCAACCTCGATGCCGTCCATCATGGCGATCTGGGTGAAGATGTCGGTGCCCATCTCGCCGGTGCCGACAAGGGCGATGCGGATCGGATTGCCGGCCTCGGCGCGGGCGCGCAGTTCGGCGGCAAGGCCGGTCAGCGCGATGTTCGGTTCATAAAACGCCATGCAAACCGTGATGTCGAACGCTTGACTTTGTCCCGTTCTCGCCAACCGGGGCGGAAAACGCAAGCGCGAACATGGGTTAACCGGCCGCCCGCGCGGGCGTCGCGGCCCGGCTAGCCGATGGGCGGCACGATGGAGCGCCGGACGATCTCGGCAATCACCCGGTCGGCGGCGTCCTCGGCCGACAGTTCGGCGGTGTTGACGGTCAGTTCGGCGTTCTGGGGCGCCTCATAGGGCGAATCGATGCCGGTGAAGTTGGCGATCTGGCCGGCGCGCGCCTTCCGGTAGAGCCCCTTGACGTCGCGGCTTTCGGCGACATCGAGCGGCGTGTCGACATGCACCAGCACGAACTCGCCTTCGGGCACGCGCGCACGGGCCATCTGCCGCTCGGCCTCGAACGGCGAGATGAAGGAGACGAGCGTGACCAGTCCGGCCTCGGTCATCAGCCCGGCGACCTCGGCGACGCGGCGGATGTTCTCGACCCGATCGGCGTCGGTGAAGCCCAGATCCTTGTTCAAGCCGTGGCGCACATTGTCGCCGTCGAGCAGCATGGTGTGCACGCCCGCGGCGGCCAGCCGGCGCTCGACGATGTTGGCGATGGTCGACTTGCCCGAGCCCGACAGGCCGGTGAACCACAGCACAGCGGGCCTGTGGCCCTTGAGCGCGCCGCGCGCGGACTTGTCGATGTCGGTCGCCTGCCAGTGGACATTGGCCGACCGGCGCAGCGCGAAATGGATCATGCCGGCACCGACCGTGGCATTGGTCATCCGGTCGATCAGGATGAAGCCGCCGGTCTGGCGATTGTCCTCATAGGGGTCGAAGGCGATGGTGCGGTCGAGCGACAGGGTGAAGCGGCCGATCTCGTTGAGATCGAGATCCTTGCCCGCCTCGTGGGCGAGCGTGTTCACGTCGATCTTGTACTTGGCCGCGCCGATGGTCGCCTGGGCGGTCTGCGCGCCGGTCTTGATCAGATAGGTCCGGCCGGGATAGAGCCGGTCCTCGGCCATCCACAGGATCGTCGCCTCGAACTGGCTGCCGATCTGGGCCGGGTCGCCGGCGGCGCAGATCATGTCGCCGCGCGCGATGTCGATCTCGTCGGTGAGCGTCAGCGTCACCGACTGGCCGGCGACGGCCTCGCCCAGATCGCCATCCATGGTGACGATGCGCGCCACGGTGCTCTCGCGCGCCGAGGGCAGCACCTTGACGCGGTCGCCGGGGCTGACCGTGCCGCCGGCGATGCGCCCGGAAAAGCCGCGGAAATCGGCACTGGGCCGGTTCACCCATTGCACCGGCATGCGCAGCGGCAGCGCCTCGTGCGCGGCGTCGATCTCGACCTCCTCGAGATGCTGCATCAGCGTGGGACCCGAATACCAGTCCATGGCCGTGCTGTGGGTGACGACATTGTCGCCCTCGAGCGCCGAGATCGGGATCGAGACGATGTGGTGGATGCCGCCCAGCGTCTCGGCCAGTTCGCGATAGGCGATGTCGATATCGGCGAAGACGCGCTGGTCGTAGCCGACCAGGTCCATCTTGTTGACGGCGAGCACGATGTTGCGGATGCCAAGGCTGGTGGCGATGAAGGAATGCCGACGCGTCTGGGTCAGGATGCCCTTGCGCGCATCGACCAGGATGATCGCCAGATCGGCGGTCGAGGCGCCGGTCGCCATGTTGCGCGTATACTGCTCGTGGCCGGGCGTGTCGGCGACGATGAACTTGCGCCGGTCGGTGGCAAAGAAGCGGTAGGCGACATCGATGGTGATGCCCTGCTCGCGCTCGGAGGCGAGACCGTCGACCAGCAGCGCCAGATCGAGACGGTCGCCCTGGGTGCCGACCTTCTTCGAATCGGCTTCGAGCGCGGCGAGCTGATCCTCGAAGATGAGCTTGGACTCAAAGAGCAGCCGGCCGATCAGCGTCGACTTGCCGTCATCGACCGACCCGCAGGTCAGAAAGCGCAGCAGCGACTTGCGCTCATGGCTCTTGAGATATTCGACGATGTCGCCGGCGACCAGATCGAACTTGTGGGCCATCAGAAATAGCCCTCCTGCTTCTTCTTCTCCATGGAGGCGGGCTGGTCGCGGTCGATGACGCGGCCCTGGCGCTCGGAGGAGGTCGCAAGAAGCGTCTCCCGGATGATGTCGGCGACGCTCCGGGCCCCGCTTTCGAAGCCGCCGGTGAGCGGATAGCAGCCCAGCGTGCGGAAGCGCACCGTCTTCGTGTGCGCCACCTCGCCGGGTAGCAGCGGATAGCGGTCGTCGTCGACCATGATCAGCACGCCGTCACGCTCGACCACCGGGCGGCGATCGGCGAAGTAGACGCCGGGCAGTTCGATGTTCTCGCGATGGATGTATTGCCAGACATCGAGCTCGGTCCAGTTGGAGATCGGAAAGGCGCGGATCGTCTCGCCGGGACCGGTGCGCGTGTTGTAGAGATCCCACAGCTCGGGGCGCTGGTTCCTGGGGTCCCAGCGATGGCCGGCGGCGCGGAAGGACAGGATGCGCTCCTTGGCGCGCGACTTCTCCTCGTCGCGCCGGCCGCCGCCGAACGCGGCGCCAAAGCCGTGTTTGTCGAGCGCCTGGCGCAGGCTCTGGGTGAGCATGACGTCGGTGTAGACGGGCGTTCCATGCGAAAACGGGGTGACACCGTCGCGCAGGCCATCCTGGTTGACATGGACGATCAGGTCGAGGCCGTATTGGGCGACGATGCGGTCGCGAAAGCTGATCGTCTCGCGGAAGTTCCAGGTCGTGTCGATGTGCAGCAGCGGAAAGGGGAGCCGGCCCGGCGCGAACGCCTTGCGCGCCAGATGCAGCATGACGGTCGAATCCTTGCCGATCGAATAGAGCATGACCGGGTTTTCGACCTCGGCGACCACCTCGCGCAGGATGTGGATCGATTCGGCCTCGAGCCGTTCGAGATGGGTCAGCGAGGACATGGCAACTCCGGTCAGGCGGCCGATACGGCGCGATCGTCGCCGCCAAGGCGGCAGCGCCGGCGCGCGCCGGGCGAACAGGCGATGAAGTCGGGGTTGGCAAAGCCGGGCTTGCCATAGGCGAGCGGCTTGCCGTCGGCGGTCAGCACCATGCCGCCGGCGGCGCGCAGCACCGCATCGCCCGCGGCCGTGTCCCACTCCATCGTCGGGCCGAAGCGCGGATAGATGTCGGCTTCGCCGGCCGCCAGCAGGCAGAACTTCAGCGACGAGCCGGCATTGACGCAATCGTCGATGGCGTGGTCGCGAAGAAAGCCGCGCGTCGCCTCGGTCAGATGGGAGCGGCTGGCGACGGCGACGAGATCGCGGTCAGCGCAGTCGCGCACGCTGAGCGCGGTCCGGGCGCCCTTGTCGCAGTGTTCATGGGCAAAGCCGGACGCATCGCCGATGAACATGCGCCCCGCCGCGGGCGCGTAGACGATGCCCGCGACCGGCGCGCCGCCTGCGATCAGCGCCACATTGATGGTGAATTCGCCGGTGCGCTTGATGAACTCCTTGGTGCCGTCGATCGGATCGACGAGGACGAAGCGCGCCGCGCCGGTCGCGCGGTCGAAGCTGCCCGCGCGCTCCTCGCTGACCACGGGCGTTGCGGGAAAGGCCGCCTCGATGGCCGGCACGAGAATGCGGTCGACGGCCAGATCCGCCTCGGTCACCGGCGTGTCGTCGGCCTTGTGCCGCACGTCGCAGCCGCGCTCGTAGATCGCCATCGCCGCGCGGCCCGCCTCGCGGACAGTCGGCAACAGCGATGACAGGGTGCAGACGCTCATCTTGTCCAATGCTTTTCAGCTCGTGGCGACAACTTCGCCGCACAAGGTCCTAAACACGTTCCGGCGGCAAGACCAAGACCAGGCGCCCGGAAAAACGCGCCGGATGAGAAAATCATGCCAAGGGCGGTCGCCTTGCCAGATCAGCCCGCGCGTTCGCGCATGTCGTCGATGGCTGCGAGCACCGCTTCGGGCGTTGCCGGCGCGCGCAGCCTGGGCGACAGGCCCGGCCTGCCGCACGAAGCGACCGCATCGCGCAGCGCCAGCCAGACCGACACCGCCAGCATGAGCGGCGGCTCGCCGACGGCCTTGGAGCGGAACACGGTCTCCTCGGCGTTCGGCGCGCCGTCCAGGATCGACACGTTGAAGGCGGGCGGCACATCGCGCGAGCCGGGGATCTTGTAAGTCGACGGGCCGATGGTGCGCAGCCGGCCCTCGCCGTCCCACCACAGTTCCTCGCAGGTCAGCCAGCCCATGCCCTGCACGAAGGCGCCCTCGATCTGGCCCAGATCGACGGCCGGGTTCAGCGACGAGCCGCAATCCTGCAGGATGTCGGCCCGCAGCACGCGGTTCTCGCCGGTCAGCGTGTCCACGGCGACCTCGGCGACCGCCGCGCCATAGGTGAAGTAGAAGAAGGGCCGGCCCTTCATCGTCTTGAAATCCCAGTGGATCTTTGGGGTGGCGTAGTGGCCCGCCTCCGACAGCGACACCCGCGCCGCCCAGCACATGTGCGCCAGTTCGCCAAAGCCGATCGACCGGTTGCCCGCATGAACGCGGTTCTCGCGATAGACGATGTCGTCTTCGGGCACATCGAAATGCCGGGCCGCGACCGGCGTCATGCGCGCGCGGATCGCTGTCGCGGCCTTGTAGGCGGCCATGCCGTTGAGATCCGAGCCCGTCGAGGCGGCGGTCGGCGAGGTGTTGGGCACCTTGCCGGTGTGCGTGGCGGTGATCTTCACCTTGTCGATGTCGAGCTGGAACACCTCCGCCACCACCTGGGCGACCTTGATGAACAGGCCCTGCCCCATCTCCGTGCCGCCATGGTTCAGATGCACCGAACCGTCCTGATAGACATGGACCAGCGCGCCAGCCTGGTTGAGCGATGGCAGGTTGAAGGAAATGCCGAACTTGACCGGCATCATGGCAAGCCCGCGCCGGATCACCGGACCGGTCTTGTTGTGTTCGTCGATCTCGCGGCGCCGCTCGGTCCATTGCGCCGAGCGCAGGATCGCCTCGGTCACCTCGCCCAGCCGATTGTGCTCGACGGGCTGGTCATAGGGCGTCGTCTCGCCGGTCTGCGGACCGTAATAGTTGCGCGCGCGCACCAGGTTCGGATCGAGATCGAGTTCGCGGGCGATCTGGTCGATCATCGCCTCCGCCGTGATGATGCCCTGCGGGCCGCCGAAGCC
Source organism: Roseitalea sp. MMSF_3546 (assembly GCF_030732865.1). Taxonomy (GTDB): domain Bacteria; phylum Pseudomonadota; class Alphaproteobacteria; order Rhizobiales; family Rhizobiaceae; genus Roseitalea. The sequence continues at coordinate 37,920 of NZ_JASHKB010000023.1, read as the reverse complement.
GCGAAAGGCGGTGTTGGAGACCGTGTTGGTCTTGCAGGCATGGCCGACAAAGCGCGCCGCGGGGATGTGATAGGCGTTGTCGGTGTGGGTCATGGCGCGGGTCAGGACCGGGCCGGTCAGGTCGGCCGTGTTGCCCGCGCGGGCGAGATATCGAACATCGGCGCCGGTGATGCGGCCATCCTCGGTGACGCCGATGCGCCATGTGGAGACCATGTCGTGGCGCTTGCCGGTGGCGGACATGTCGGCGGACCGCTTGAGCCGCAGCTTGACCGGCCGGCCAGTCTTGCGCGCCAGAAGCGCCGCCGCGCAGGCGATGATGGTCGCCTGGCTTTCCTTGCCGCCAAAGCCGCCGCCCATGCGGCGCACATGCACGTCCACGCCATTGGCATAACCGCCCAGAACATGGGCGACGTGATGCTGCACCTCGGTCGGGTGCTGGGTGGAGGAATGGACCACCATGTCGCCATCCTCGCCGGGGATGGCATAGGCGATCTGGGTCTCAAGATAGAAATGGTCCTGCCCGCCCATGTCGAGCCGACCCTCGATCACACGGTCGGCGCTTTCAAGCGCGGCGTCGACATCGCCCGAGACCAGCCGTTGCGGCTCGAGCACGTAATCGCCGCGTGCATGGGCGTCCTCGATGTCGAGCACCGGCTCGGCCTTGTCGTGTTCGACGACGACGGTGTGGGCGGCGCGCACCGCCTGTTCGAAGCTCGTCGCCGCGACCGCGCCGATGGGCTGTCCGAGATAGTCGAGGTCGCGCTCGGCAAACAGCGGCTCGTCGATGACGATCGGGCCGATCTGGTTGGCGCCGGGAATGTCGGCGGCGGTGACGATGGCGACGACGCCGTCCATTGCGGCGGCCTCGCCGGTCCTGATCGCGTGAAGCGTGCCGCGCGCGACGGGCGACAGGATCAGCGCGGCATGCAGCGTGCCGGGCAGTTCGCCCATGTCGTCGATATAGACCGCCGTTCCGGCGACGTGCTTGACCGCGCTGTCATGAGCGATGCCCTTGCCGACGACGGTGCGCTTGACCTGCCTGACATGCTCGTTCACGGCGCCATGACCTCCACCGTTTCACCGGCAAGATCGCGCGCCAGCCGCTCGATCAGGTTGGCGGCGACCTTGTGACGGTAGGCGGCGCTGCCGCGCCAGTCGGTGAGCGGCGAAAAGTCCGAGCCAAGCGCCCGGCCCGCTTCGCGCGCCGCATCGAGCGTCAGCGGCCGGCCGCGCAGCGCCGCCTCGGCGTGCGGGGCGCGTTTCGGCGTCGCCGCCATGCCGCCATAGGCGATGGCGATGTCGGCGACGGCCCCGCCATCCATGTCCAGCCGGTAGGCGCCGCACACCGTGGAGATGTCCTGATCGTAGCGCTTGGAGACCTTGTAGGTGCGAAACCGCGTGCCGGCCCGCGCGCGCGGCACGGTGACATGGGTGATCACCTCGTCATCGCGCAGCGCGGTCCTGCGATAGTCGACGAAGAAGTCCTCGAGCGGCATGTCGCGCGCGCCGCCCTCGAGCGAGGCAAGGCCGATCGTGGTGCCCAGCGCGATCAGCGCGGGCGGGCCGTCGCCGATCGGACTTGCCGTGCCGATATTGCCGCCGATCGTGCCCATAGAGCGGATCTGGATCGAGCCGAAGCGCCTGATCAGCGTGGCAAGGGACGGATAATCGTCCCGCACGGCCTCAAGCGCCTCCTGCCAGGTGACCGCCGCGCCGAAGGTCCAGTGCGTGTCGGTGGCCTCGATGCGGCGCAATTGCCCGACATGGCCGGTGGCGATGACGCGCGGCCAGCGCGTCTCGTAGCCGGCGAGCGGAACCGCCAGATCGGTGCCGCCGGCCAGCAGCACGGCGTCCGGATGCTCGCGCCGCAGCTTCAACAGGCCGCGCAGGTCGTGCGGGCGATGGACGGTGGCGCCGCCGGCATCGGTGTGCGAGGTGATCATGGCATGGCGCGCCTCGGGCTGCGGCGCCTCGTCGCCGCCAAGTTCGGCGCGCAGCCGCGCGGCCGCCGCCCGGGTCGCATCGACGATCGGCCGATAGCCGGTGCAGCGACACAGATTGCCGGCCAGCGCGTCATGGATCGCCGCCTCGTCCGGGTCGGGATCGCGGGCCAGAAGGCCCGACAGCGCCACCGCGATGCCCGGCGTGCAGAATCCGCATTGCGACGAGCCGTTCCTTGCCATCTCGTCCTGGACGGCGTTGAGCACACCGTCGGGCGCAAGGCCCTCGACGGTGGTGATCTCGGCGCCCTCGATCTGCGCGACGGTCATGATGCAGGCATTGGCGGCCAGCGGCGGACCGGCGACGCCCGGGCGCTTGAACAGGACCGTACAGGCGCCGCAATCGCCCTCGGCGCAGCCCTCCTTGGTGCCCTTGAGCGCGAGCGGTCCGCGCAGCAGGTCGAGCAAGGTGGTGTCGGGCCGCACACCGGTCGCGACCGGGGCGCCATTGAGAAGGAATGCGGTCTGCGTGGTCATCGGGCCTCCATGCGCTCGCGCCATGGTGCGCCGCACTGCGGACCCGCGTCAATGCAATGATGCATGTCCGGCCATGAAAACGGCCGCGCCCGGGAGAGCGCGGCCGTGCAATGCGTTGTCCGCGACGGCTCAGCGGCGTTGCAGCAGTCCCGCGGCGGCCGGCACGAGCGCGGCGGCGAGCACGCACTTGACCAGATCGCCGAGCAGGAAGGGCATGACGCCGCTGACCCAGGCGGCCTGGGCGCCGATCAGCGTGGCCAGCCAGGCGTAGCCCATCGCCAGGATGACCACGGCGCCGACAATGCTGGCGGCAAACAGCTTGAAGGGCGAGGCGGCCACGCCACGATCGGCGGCAAGGCCGACCAGCCAGGCGGCAACGGCGAAGCCGACCAGATAACCGCCCGTGGGACCGGCGAGATAGGCGAGCCCGCCGCCACCGGCAAAGACCGGCAGGCCGGCCGCGCCCTGGGCGAGAAACAGAGCGCCCGTGGCAAGTCCCAGCCTCGCGCCGAATGTGGCGCCGATGACAATGGCGGCGAAGGTCTGCATGGTCGTCGGGACCGGGTAGAACGGCACCTTGAACTGGCCCGAAATCGCCAGCAGCCAGGATCCGGCCAGCGCGATCAGCACGAACAGCGCGATGCGCAGCGCGCCCTGCTCGGGCAGCGCTCCGGCGATCAAGGGTCGGGTTCGGATGGTCGGCGTCATGGCGCTGGGCTCCCCTGCGGCTTTACAAATCTCCAAAGGCGCGATGCGCGAGGCGACTTTTGCATCGCACCATCATCGCCTATATCGACTGCCCAGTTGATGGGCAAGGCCGGTCGATGCCGCGGCCGCCGCCCCGTGCAATGCCGCAGGACACAGGACAATTGGCGAAGGCCCCCGAATTCGACCGCAGCTTCGAGCCCCGTCACGGCCAGCCCGTGCCGGTCGCGCCCGGCGTGGTGCGGGTGACCGCACCGAACGCGTCGGCCTTCACCTTCCTGGGCACCAACAGCTATCTGGTCGGGGACGATTCGGTCGCCGTCATCGATCCGGGGCCGGCCGACGCGGCGCATCTGGCCGCGCTGCTTGCGGCGATCGGCGAGCGGCCGGTGAGCCATATCGTCGTCACGCACACCCATATCGACCATTCGCCGCTGGCCCGGGCGCTGGCCGCGCGCACGGGTGCGCCGATCGTCGGCGCGGCGGCGCACCACGCCGCGCGCGATCTGTTCATCGGCGAGGTCAATCCGCTCGATGCGGCCGCCGACCGCGGGCATGCGCCGGACCGGGCGCTCGGCGATGGCGAGCGTGTGGCGGGCGAGGGCTTTGCGCTTCGAACCATCGCCACGCCCGGCCATGCGGCCAATCACCTGGCCTTTGCGCTCGAGGGCACAGGCATCGTCTTTTCGGGCGATCATGTCATGGCCTGGTCGACATCGATCGTGGCACCGCCCGACGGGTCGATGTCCGATTACATGGCCTCGCTCGACGTGATGCTGGCGCGCGACGACCGGCTCTACCTTCCCGGTCATGGCGGGCCGGTGGACAATCCCAGGGCGTTCGTGCGCGGGCTGAAGACCCATCGCAGGATGCGCGAGCGGGCAATCCTGGAGCGGCTCGACCGCGGCGACCGGACGATCCCCGACATGGTCGCGCAGATCTATCGCGACACCGATCCGCGGCTTCACGGCGCGGCGGGGCTGTCGGTGCTGGCGCATCTGGAGGACCTGGTCGCACGCGCGCTGGTGACGAGCGACGGCCCGCCGGCGATCGACGGGCGGTTCGCGCCGGTCTGACGTCAGGGCTCGGGATCGGTCAGCCCGATCATCGCAAAGTCGAGATCGTCGAGATAGCGCGCGATCAGAACAGCGCCAAAGCCGAGGTCATGATACAGATCGGCCATGCGCGCGCGCACATCGACGCGCGCGGTGTCGCCCTCGTCGCGGCTGCGCACGACGATCTGCACCGGCAGATGGAGCACCGGCACGCGATAGGCATAATCGACCAGGATCGTGTCGTCGGCGCCGACACGGCCGCGCTGGCCAAGCGGGGTCCATCCCCTGTCGCGGGCGAGGCCGTCGGCGACCTCGAGCACGACGTCGAGCGGCGCGCGGAAGCGCCGGCCGGTGCCCTGCCCCTGCTCCGCCGCAACCGGCGCGACCGCCGGCGAGAAGGCAAAGGCGGGCGGGTCGGCCTGGTCGGTCGACACGTCGGCGGCAACGGGATTGACGATCCAAAGATAGCCCGCGCCGACGAAGGGCGCGGCGAGCGGGATCATCACGATGATCGTCCAGGACAGGCGCCGGCCGCCGCGCGAGCCGTGCACCCAGAGGCTGCGCAGCCCGGCCAGGATGAGAACGAGCGTGAGAACGCACACAAGGCCGGTGACCATCAGCAACAGCAGGAAGCTCGACGTGGCGATCGCGTCGGCCCGGTAGGCGAGGATCGCAAGCAGCCACAGCGCCGGTTGCAACAGGGCAAGACGCAGCGCCCACCGCGCCGCGCGCGACGGCCGCCTGCCGGGAAGTTCGATCGTCAGCGCCATGCGGGCAGCCCGGTTGCCGATCACCTTGCGTTACAGCCACCGGGCACAATGTGTAAAGATCGGCCCGATCCCTGCCCGATTGTCCGCGTTCGCTGGTCGATGGCTGGAGGCGGCCCTATCGGGAGGACGATCATGACCATCCATGACGCATGCATGCCCGCGCCCGCGCCCGAACTCAGCCAGGCCCAGCGCGCCCAACTCGACGCGCTCGCCATCGCCCTGTCGGCACAGGACCTCACCCGCGTTCCTTTCGCCGATTGCGTGAAGGCGGCCTGCGCCAGCACGGGCTTCATGTTCCTGTTCGACCTGCCGTCGATCGGCGAGGGAGCGGTATCGCGGGTCGCCGCGGCGGCGATGATCGCCGAGGACGACGTGCCGCTCGTCGCCTTCGTGACCGTGGACGCGGGCAGCCATCGCCTCGAGGTGGCGACCGAGTGCCACGGCCTCGATCACGGCCCGGCGGTCGCGCGGGCCTATCTCGACCTGCTGTCGGTCTGAGCCTTGTTGCGACCGCCCTTGGCGCCGGCGCGGATCGCTGCCTGGGCCGCGGCGAGCCGCGCCACGGGCACGCGGTAGGGCGAGCACGAGACGTAGTCCAGGCCCAGTTCCTCGAAGAAGGCGATCGATTCGGGGTCGCCGCCATGCTCGCCGGTAATGCCGGCGATCAGTTCCGGATTGGCCGCGCGGCCCTTGTCGGCGGCCATTCGGATGACTTCGCCGACCCCTTCGCGGTCGAGATTGATGAAGGGATCGCGCTCGATCACGCCGCCCTTGAGATAGTGCGACAGGAAATGGGCCGCATCGTCGCGCGAAATGCCCAGTGTCGTCTGGGTCAGGTCGTTCGTGCCAAAGGAGAAGAAATCGGCGGCGCCGGCAATCAGGTCGGCGCGGATCGCCGCGCGCGGCAACTCGACGATGCAGCCGATCAGATGGCGGATGTCCGAGCCGTGCCGCGCCTTGACCTCGGCGGCGATGGCATCGATGCGCTCGCGCAAAACGCGAAGCTCGGCGTAATAGGCGACCAGCGGCACGACGATCTCCGGCACCACGGGCGAACCCGACTTCTTCCCGGCGACGATCGCCGCCTCGATGATGGCGCGGGTCTGCATCTCGGCGATCTCGGGGTAGCAGATCGCCAGGCGCGCGCCGCGATTGCCGAGCATGGGGTTGGTCTCGTGCAGTTCGTCGGCGCGGCGGCGCATCTCGGCACGGTCGATGCCCATCCGGTCGGCGACCGCGTCGAGCTCGGCCGGCTCGCGCGGCAGGAATTCGTGCAGCGGCGGATCGAGCAGGCGAATGCACACCGGCAGGCCGGGCATCTGTTCGAACAGGGCGACGAAGGCGTCGCGCTGCAGCGGCATGAGCCGGTCGAGCACGAAGCGGCGCGCGCGCTCGTCGGGCGCCATGATCATCTCGCGCATCACCTCGAGCCCGGTACCCTCCAGGAACATGTTCTCGGTGCGCACCAGGCCGATGCCTTCGGCGCCGAAGCGGCGCGCGACCTGGGCATCGTCGGCCAGATCGACATTGGCGCGCACGCCCATGCGGCGGGTCGCGTCGGCCCATTGCATGAGCTGGGCGAAATCGCCGGTCAGCGGACGCTGCACCATGGGCAGGGCGCCGAGCAGCGCCCGGCCGGTGCCGCCGTCGAGCGTGATGTGCTCGCCCTCGCGCACCGTGATCGGGCCGGCGCGCATCGTGCGCTTGTCAAGATCGATGCGAATGTCGGCGGCGGCGGTGATCGCCGGCTTTCCCATGCCGCGGGCGACGACGGCGGCGTGCGAGGTCATGCCGCCGCGCGTTGTCAGGATGCCCTGGGCAACCGCCATGCCGTGGATGTCGTCCGGGCTGGTCTCGGGCCGCACGAGGATCACCGTCCTTCCCTCGGCGACGGCCCTTTCGGCGGCGGTCGAGGAGAACACGACCTCGCCGGTGGCCGCACCGGGCGAGGCGGGCAGGCCCGAGGCGAAGACCTGGCCCTCGGCGGCCGGGTCGATATGCGGATGCAGGAGCCGGTCGAGCGAGGCCGGATCGACATGCAGCACCGCCTGCTGGCGGGTGATGGTGCCTTCGCGCGCCATGTCGACGGCAATCCTGATCGCCGCATCGACCGAGCGCTTGCCGGCGCGGGTCTGAAGCAGCCACAGCGTGCCGTTCTCGACGGTGAACTCGATGTCCTGCATGTCGCCGAAATGGGCCTCGAGCCGGTCGCCGAGCTCCACGAGCTGGGCGAAGGCGCCGGGCATGTGCTCGGCCATGGCGCGTCCGGGCCGGTCGTCATCGTCCAAAAGCGGGTCGGGCGTGCGCAGGCCGGCGACGACGTCCTCGCCCTGCGCGTTGACCATATATTCGCCGAAGACGCGCTTCTCCCCGGTCGAGGGATGGCGCGTGAAGGCGACGCCGGTCGCCGATTGCGGGCCGGCATTGCCGAACACCATGGCCTGGACGGTCACCGCGGTGCAGGCGTCGTCGTCGATGCCGTGCAGGGCGCGATAGGTGACCGCGCGCGGATTATTCCAGCTGCGAAACACCGCGCCGATGGCGCCCCAGAGCTGGGCGTGGACATCCTGGGGAAACGGCTCGTCCATATCGTCGGCGATGGCCTTCTTGTAGGCCCTGACGAGATCGCCAAGCGCCTCGGCGCCAAGCGCGTCGTCGCGACCGACACCGGCGCGCTCGCGAGCTTGGTCGAGCAGATCCTCGAAAAGGCCGTGCTCGACGCCCATGACGATGGTCGCATACATCTGGATGAAGCGGCGGTAGCTGTCGCGGGCAAAGCGCGCGTCGCCGGTGGCCTGGGCCAGCGCCTCGACCGTGGCGTCGTTGAGCCCCAGATTGAGCACGGTGTCCATCATGCCGGGCATGGAGGCGCGCGCGCCCGAACGCACCGAGACGAGCAGCGGCACCGGCCCGGCGCCGAACGTCCTGGACGTGGCCGCCTCGGTCTCGGCGATGGCGGCGGCGAGCTGGTCGGCAAGGCCCTCCGGGAAACGCCGGCCGCCACCCAGATAGGCGCGGCAGGCATCGGTGGTAATGGTGAAGCCGGGCGGGACCGGCAGGTCGATGCGGCTCATCTCGGCCAGCTTGGCGCCCTTGCCGCCGAGCAGCGCCTCGTCGGCGCAGGCCGAGATGGCGCGGCCGGGCGCAAAGCCGTAGACCCAATTTGTCGTCGCCAAGCCGTGCACGCGCGCGCTCCCTTTGGGGCTCACTATCGCATTGCAGCATGAAGCGCCATCCCGCCTTTGGGCATACCGGAGCAATGCGGGCCGGCGGGCGGCTCAGCTCGCCTCGCGCAGTTCCTCGGCGGCATTGAGATCGACCGAGACGAGCTGGCTGATGCCCTGCTCGGCCATGGTGACGCCGAACAGCCGGTTCATGCGCGCCATGGTGATCGGATTGTGGGTGATCAGAACGAAGCGCGTTTCGGTCTGGCGCGCCATCTCGTCCATCAGGTCGCAGAAGCGCTCGACATTGTGGTCGTCGAGGGGCGCATCGACCTCGTCGAGCACGCAGATCGGCGCGGGATTGGTCAGGAACACGGCGAAGATCAGCGCCAGTGCCGTGAGCGCCTGCTCGCCGCCGGACAGCAGCGTCATGGTCTGCGGCTTCTTGCCGGGAGGGCGGGCGAGGATCTCGAGCCCGGCCTCGAGCGGATCGTCGCTCTCGACGAGCTGCAGTTCGGCCGTGCCGCCGCCGAACAGATGGGTGAACAGGCGCTTGAAATGGTCCTGGACGAGATCGAAGGCGGCGACCAGCCGGTCGCGCCCCTCCTTGTTGAGCGAGGCGATCGCCGCGCGCAGTTCGGCGATCGCCGCGATGACGTCGTCGCGTTCGCCGGTCAGCTCGTTGCGGCGAGCGACCAGTTCGGTCTGCTCCTCCTCGGCGCGCAGATTGACCGCGCCAAGCCGCTCGCGCTCCACCTTGAGCCGTTCGAGCCGCTTTTCGAGCGGGTCGATCCCGGGCAGTTCGTCATTGACGGCAAGGCCGGTGGCGGCGAACGCCTCGTGCGGAGCGCAGTTGAGCGCTTCGCGGATGCGCGTCTCGCAATCGCCGCGGCGTTCGGCGGCGGCGGACAGCCGCTCCTCGGCGCGGGCGCGCCCCTCGCGGGCCTGCGACAGCGCCGTCAGCGCCTCGGCGGCCGCCTTGTCGGCCTCGCCCGCCTCGCCTTCGGCCGCGGCGAGTGCGTCGGCGGCGGCCTTGCGGGCGGTATCGGCGTCCTCGATCTGGCGGTCGAGCAGGCGCCGCTTGTGGGCGAAATCCTCGGGCGTTTCGACGATGGCCTCGAGCGCCTTTGTGGTCTCGGCCTGGCGGCTGGCGAGGGTTTCGACCTGCGCCGCGCCGCTGTCGCGTCGCCGGATCCAGCCGGTGCGCTCGCGCTCGATGGCGGCAAGACGCCTGGCGCGGTCCTGGCGCTCGCGGGCGACGCCGGCATGTTCGGCGCGGGCCTCGGCGAGCGCGGCACGATCGGCGGCGACGACCGCCTGATGCCGGGCGATCTCGTTGTCCAGACCGCCGACATCGGGTTCGGCGGCAAGCGCGGTGCGCGCCTCGGCAAGCACGGCCTCGGTCTCGCGCACATCTTCGGCCTGTCGCTCGACGGTCTGTTCGAGCACGGCGCGGCGCTGGCCAAGATCGCCGGCAGCGCGCTCGGCGGCGGCGAGCTCCTCGCGCGCCTTGCGTGCCGCTTCCTGCCGGTCGCGCAGGGCGGTGCGCGCGGCGCTCTCGGCGTCGACGGCGGCGCGGGTGGCGCTTTCGGCCTGGGCAATGCGCGCCTCGACGCCCTGACGCACCTGGCGCGCCGCGGCGATCTCGCCGTCGAGTTCGGACAGGCGGTTCTTCTGGGCGAGCCGCTGGGCGGCGGGCGTGGGCGCATCGGCGGCGGCGACATAGCCGTCCCAGCGCCATGTCGCGCCTTGCAGCGTGACCAGGCGCTGGCCGGGGCGCAGCGCCGCTTGCAGCCGGGCGCCCTCATCCTCACTGGCCACGATGCCGATCTGTGCGAGGCGCCGGGCCAGTTCGGGCGCGCCGCGCACGCGGGCAGCGAGCGGCTCGCAGCCGGCGGGCAGTCCGGGGTCGTCCTGGGCCGGATCGACGCGCGACCAGTGCGCCGGCGCCGATGCATCGACGGGCACGTCGAGATCGTCGCCAAGGGCCGCGCCGAGCGCGGTCTCGTAGCCCCTGTCGACCTTCAGCGTTTCGATGACGCCGGCGAACAGACCGTCCGAGGTGGCATTGACCAGCCTTGCGATCGTCTTCGCCTCGGCCTCGAGCGCGTTGAGAGCCTCGCGCGCGGTGGCCAGTTCCGGGCGCAGTTCGGTCTCGGCGGCGCGCGCGGCGGTGACGGCGCGTTCGGCGGCGAGGGCTTGCTGCTCGGCATGAACGATCGCGCGGTCGGCGGCCTCGGCGGCGGCCTGCCTGTCGGCCGGATCGGGCAGTCCGGCGATCTTTTCGGCGAGCGCATCGCGCTCGGCGGCGGTGGCCGCGCGCTCGCGCGCCAGCCGGGCGAGCTTTTGCTCGGCATCGGCGATGCGCCGCTCGAGCTGGGTCCGCAAGGCGGCGGTCTCGGCGCGCGCCTCGGTGGCCCGAGCAAGCTCCGCCTCGCTGTGCTCGAGCCGGACGCGGGCGCCCTCGATCGCCTCGGCCAGTTCGGCTTCGCGCGCCCCCGAGCCGGCCTCGGCCTGCTCGATCTGCACCCGCTCGGCATCGAGCGCTTCGAGCATGCCGGCATTGTCGTCGATCATGCGCTGTTCGCGGGCGATGTCCTCGGCGAGCTGGTCGAGCCTTTGGGTGTATTCGCGCTTGCGGGCGGCGATCCGGGCCGCCTCCTCATCGAGCCGGTCGCGCGCGATGGTCAGCCTTTGCAGCGCGGCGGCCGCCTCCGCCTCGGCATCGCGCAGGCCGGGCAGCTTCTGACGCGCGATCGCCTGCAATCTGGCCGCTTCCATCTGCGCCTTTGCGTGCTCGGCAACGCTGCCGGTCGCCGTCGAAAGCGCCGATTGCGCATCGGCCTCGGCGGTCTTGGCCTGCAGCCATTTCAGGTGCAGCAGCGTCGCCTCGGCCTGGCGGATGTCGCGCGACAGGGTGCGGAAGCGGTTGGCCTGGCGCGCCTGGCGCCTGAGGCTGTCGATCTGGGTTTCGAGCTCGGAGACGACATCGTCGAGCCGTTCGAGATTGGCTTCGGCCGCGCGCAGGCGCAGTTCGGCCTCGTGGCGGCGCGAGTGCAGCCCGGAAATGCCTGCGGCCTCCTCGAGCAGCGCCCGGCGCGCCTGCGGCTTGGCCTGGATGAGTTCGCCGATGCGCCCCTGCCCGACCATCGAGGGCGAACGGGCGCCGGTCGACTGGTCGGCGAACAGGAGCTGGACGTCGCGGGCGCGCGCGTCGCGGCCGTTGATCTTGTAGGCCGAACCGGCCTCGCGTTCGATGCGGCGCGTGACCTGAAGCAGATCGGCATCGTTGAAGGCGGCCGGCGCGGTGCGGGTCGAATTGTCGAGAAACAGCGAGACCTCGGCGGTGTTGCGCGAGGGCCGCGTGGCCGAGCCCGAAAAGATGACGTCGTCCATGCCCGAGGCGCGCATGTTCTTGTACGAGCTCTCGCCCATCACCCAGCGCAGCGCCTCGACGAGATTGGACTTGCCGCAGCCATTGGGCCCGACAACCCCGGTCAGGCCTGTCTCGATGATGAATTCGGTCGGCTCGACGAACGACTTGAAGCCGGTCAGGCGCAGCTTGTCAAAGCGCATGACGGCTGTCCCGCCGGCGCGTCGACGCGGCCGGCGCGCTGACCTCCAGCCTAGAGCATGGAGTCGATGATCGCCGACATCTGATCAACCGATAGCGCTCCGGTGTATTTCTGCCCGTTGATGAAGAATGTGGGCGTCGCATTGACGCCGAACTCCTCGGCCGCACGCACGCGAATGGCGTTCACATCATCGAGAAGCTGCTGATCGGTCAAGCAGGCCTCGAAGCTCTCCTGTGTAAAACCGGCCAGCTTGGCGATGTTTTCCAGCGGCGCACGGGCGTTCTCGGCGCGCGCCCAGGTGGACTGTTGCTCGAACAGCACGTCGATCATAGGGAAATAGGCGTCGTTGGGCGCGCAGCGGGCGAGCATGAAGGCCGCCGCAGCGCGCGGGTCGAACGGAAATTCGCGCATGATGAGGCGCGCCTTGCCCGTGTCGACATATTTTTCGCGGATCGCCGGCCAGGTCTGGTTGTGGAACGTGGCGCAATGACCGCACGTCATGGAGGCGTATTCGACGATGGTGACCGGCGCATCGGCGTCGCCCTTGGCCATTTCGGGCAGCGGGCCGGGCTCGAGCAGCTCGTCCATGTCGACCTCGCCTTCCGGCTGGGGCACGCTCTGCGCCCAGCCGGCGCCCGTGAAAGCGGACAGGGCAAGCGGCGCGCCGGCAAGGGCGAGAAGCGTGGAACGACGGGTCAAGGGATGCGCAGCGGCCATCGGCGAGGTCTCCTGAAGTGATTTGTCCACCGTATAACGGGCTGAATCTGTTGCCAACATGGCGGATCACGTCGCGATCGCAAGGCGTATCGATAACATGTGCGTTACCGACAAGGTTTGCCGTGGCGCCGGACCCGTCCTATCGTGACCTGATCGCCATCGGAGACGACCATGCCAGCCTGGCCCAAGCTCGACTATCCCGCCTTCGCCCCGACCGGGCAAAGCCTGCACATGTGGACGCAGATGGTGGGCAAGTTCCGCCTCGCCAACACGCCGTGGGTGAACCATTCATGGCAGGTGCCGCTTTATGTCGATGCGCGCGGGCTGACGACCTCGCTGGTGGCGACAACGGACGCCGGTTTCGAGGTCCGGTTCGATTTCATCGATCACCGGCTGACGGTGGCGAGCACGGAAGGCGCGGTCGCGACGGTAGCGCTTGAGCCCATGTCGGTCGCGGAGTTTCGTGCCGCCTTCGTCGCGGCGCTCGCGGACGTCGGTGCGCCGAGCGATTTCCATGGCAGCCCCAACGAGGTGCCCGAGCCGGTGCCGTTCTTTCGGCAGACCGAACCGGGCGCCTACGATCGCGGCCAGGCGGCCGCGTTCTGGCGGGCCATGGTCGATATCGATCGGGTGTTCACACGCTTCCGGTCGGGTTTTCTGGGCAAGGTGTCGCCGGTGCATTTCTTCTGGGGCAGCTTCGACCTGGCGGTGACGCGCTTTTCGGGACGCGATGCTCCGCCGCATCCGGGGGGATTTCCCGCCCTGCCCGACGCGGTGACGCGCGAAGCCTATTCGCACGAGGTCTCCTCGGCCGGCTTCTGGCCGGGCGGCAATGGGGTGGAGGAGGCGATGTTCTTCTCCTACGCCTATCCGACGCCCGATGGGATGGCCGGGGCCGACGTCGCGCCCGAACAGGCGTACTGGCACGAGCAATTGCAGGAGTTCGTGCTGCCCTATGCGGCGGTGCGCGCCGCGGCCGACCCCGATGCGGCGCTGATGGCCTTTCTCGACAGCACCTATGCCGCCGCCGCCGATCATGGCGAATGGGACCGGGACGCGCTCGAGTGCGGCTATGGGGTGCCGGGCGTGCCGCGTCCGGCCTGATCGGGCCTGCTCAGGCCGTGTCGGCGATCACCAGCGCATGGCCAGGAACGGCGAGGGCCGTCAGGCGGTCCTCCGGCGACCGCTGTAGCACGGTGCGATAGCCGGTCGGGGTCGGATCGCGGTGGATATGGGTCTGCAGCGTCCGTGCATCGATAACCCATAGTTCGCGCACGCCAAAGGCGGCGAAGATCTGCGGTTTTCGACCGAGATCGTAGGCAAGGCTGGAATCGGCGATCTCGATGGCCAGAAGGCAATTGTCGCCGCGCAACTCGGCCAGATCGGTGTCCGTGCCGTAGACGATGAAATCGGGCTCCAGATAGGTGTCGTCCGACAGGCGGAAGGTGGTCTCCGGGATCACGCGGTACCCGGGCACATAGTGCTGCACGAGCCAGACATTGACGAGTTCCTTCAGCCGCTCGTGGCGGATTCCCTTGGGCGACATGGGTACGATCTCACCGCCGATCAGTTCGAAGCGCTCGTCCCGGCCGATCACGCCGATCTCCACCATGCGCTCGACATCGGCGATGGAGAAGGGGCGGCGCGGCAGGCCTTCGGCGGCTTGGGTCACGTGCACGGTCATGGCGGCCAATATAGCATCGCCGTCACGGCGCGCCAGCGGCCAGATGCAACACCAACTGACGCCGGTGCGGACGGTCGCGATGCTCGAACAGGTAGATGCCCTGCCAGGTCCCGAGCAGCATCCGGCCCTTGGCGACGGGAATGCCGAGCGAGGTCTGCGTCAGGGCAGCCCGGATATGGGCGGGCATGTCGTCGGCTCCCTCCAGGCGATGGGTAATGAAATCCATGGACGGATCGTCCGCAGGCGGGACCAGCCGGGCAAGAAAGGCCTGAAGATCGCGCCGCACCGAAGGATCGGCGTTTTCCTGGATGAGCAACGAACAGGAGGTGTGCCGGACAAACACCGTCACAATGCCGTCTGTTGTGGCGTGGCGCCGAACGAAGGGCTCGACCCTATCGGTGAATTCATAAAGGCCCGGACCGTTCGTCTCGATGGTCAGATGTTCAAGCGGCATGGTTTGGCTGTGGAATTCGGCCGGCAGGCGGCCGGGCCTGTTGGCTTGCGTGGACATTCGGCCGCACTATGGCCCGGTGACCGGATCAGGTAAAATGGCCGACATCAAGCTGCACGAAAGCTGGCGCGAGCCGCTCAGGAGCGAGTTCGAAAGCCCTTACATGGCCGAACTCAAGCGGTTTCTCGTGGCCGAGAAGGCGGCCGGCAAGCGCATCTTCCCGCCCGGCGGGGATTGGTTCCACGCGCTCGATGCGACGCCGCTCGACCGGGTGCGCGTGGTGATCCTGGGCCAGGACCCCTATCACGGGCCCGGCCAGGCGCACGGGCTGTGCTTTTCGGTGCGGCCGGGCGTGCGGGTGCCGCCGTCGCTGGTCAACATCTACCGCGAGCTCGAGGACGATCTGGGCATCGCGCCCCCCGATCATGGCCATCTCGAACACTGGGCCAGACAGGGCGTGCTGCTGCTCAACGCGGTGCTGACGGTCGAGGCGCATCGGGCCGCCAGCCATCGCGGGCGCGGATGGGAGCGCTTCACCGATGCGGTGATCCGGCTGGTCGACGCGCGCGAGACGCCGGCCGTCTTCATCCTGTGGGGCTCATACGCGCAGAAGAAGGCGGCCTTCGTCGACCGGTCCAAGCACCTGGTCCTGACAGCGCCGCATCCATCGCCGCTTTCGGCCCACAACGGCTTTTTCGGCTCCAAACCGTTCTCGAAGGCAAACGCGTTCCTGGAGGCGAATGGTCTGGCGCCGATCGATTGGCGGTTGCCACCCGTGCAGGCGTCGGGACATTGAACCGGGTAAGACGGTAAGCTATCTTACGCTGATGACGTCAGTTTTTTCCAAGATCACGTCCAAGAGCCAGACGGTCATTCCGCGCGAGGTGCGTGACCTGCTCGGACTCAAGCCCGGCGATCGCCTTCGCTATCGAAAGACGCCGGCCGGCATCGTCATCGAGAAGGCCGGCAGCATGGACGACGATCCGTTCGCCGTCTTCACCGAGTGGTCCAGCGCCGAAGACGACAAGGCTTATGGGGGCCTATGACGGCATGGCCGCGCAGTGGGATGTGGTCGTCGTGCCGTTTCCCTATGCCGATCGCCTCGCCGAGAAACGTCGGCCGGCGCTTGTCGTTTCGAGCGTCGCGTTTCACCGGACGACCGGGCTGATGTGGGTCGTCATGATCACCTCGACCAGCCAGCATTGGCCCGGCGATACCGAGATTGCCGACCATGCCGCCTGCGGTCTGCCGGTTCCCTCGCGCATCAGGCCAGCGAAGATCGCAGCGATCGAAGCATCCCGCATCGTCCGCGTGGCCGGGCGTATCGGCCGTGACGAGATCGCCGGCGTCCGTGCCGGTCTGGCCGCGATCCTCGGGCCGGCGGAACGATCATCCGGCGCGATAGCCTGAAAGATCGAGCGCAAAGTCGCCGATCCGGGCCGGAACGAGGCCGGTGTCGAAGCCGGTCCGCTCGATCGAGCCGTAGGCGCCGTCGGCCGGATCGCGGTGGATGGTGACGGCCATGGCGTTGACATCGACCACCCAGAGTTCGCCGATGCCGAACTCGGCATAAAGGCGCGCCTTGCGGCCCAGATCGTAGGCGAGCGAGCTATCGGCGATCTCGACGGCCAGCAGGCATGTCTCGGGCGACAGCTTCTCCAGCCCGCTGTCGGCGGGATAGACGACGAAATCGGGCTCGATGAAGGTGTCGTCGGACAGATATAAGGTGGTCTCGGGGATCGTCATCAGTTGATCCGGCAGGCCCTTGACCAATTGCCTGTTCAACCAGGCCTTGAAGCGTTCGTGTCGGATCCCCTTGGGCGACATGGGCACGATCTCCCCGCCGATCAGTTCGAAGCGTTCGTCGGGGTCGATGATGCCGGTCTCGACCATGCGCCAGATGTCATCGACCGTGAAGGCACGGCGCATGAGCCCTTCGGCGGCATCTGTGACGCGGATGTTCATGGGATGATCATACCACATCGCGCCAAATGAAGAACCCGGCGCGTTGGCCGGGTTCGTCGAACGATCACTGGTCGAGGAAGCTGCGCAGCTTCCGCGAGCGGCTCGGGTGCTTGAGCTTTCGCAGCGCCTTGGCCTCGATCTGGCGGATGCGCTCGCGCGTCACCGAGAACTGCTGGCCGACCTCTTCGAGCGTGTGGTCGGTGTTCATGCCGATGCCGAAGCGCATGCGCAGCACGCGTTCCTCGCGCGGGGTGAGCGAGGCCAGAACCCGCGTGGTCGTCTCGCGCAAATTGGCCTGGATCGCCGCGTCGATCGGAAGCACGGCGCCCTTGTCCTCGATGAAGTCGCCCAGATGGCTGTCTTCCTCGTCGCCGACCGGCGTTTCGAGGCTGATCGGCTCCTTGGCGATCTTGAGCACCTTGCGCACCTTTTCGAGCGGCATGGCGAGCTTTTCGGACAGTTCCTCCGGCGTCGGCTCGCGGCCGATCTCGTGCAGCATCTGCCGCGAGGTGCGCACGATCTTGTTGATCGTCTCGATCATGTGCACCGGAATGCGGATGGTGCGCGCCTGGTCGGCGATCGAGCGGGTGATCGCCTGACGGATCCACCAGGTCGCATAGGTCGAGAACTTGTAGCCGCGGCGGTACTCGAACTTGTCGACCGCCTTCATCAGGCCGATATTGCCTTCCTGAATGAGGTCGAGGAACTGCAGGCCCCGGTTGGTGTACTTCTTGGCGATCGAGATGACGAGTCGCAGATTGGCCTCGACCATCTCCTTCTTGGCGATCGATGCCTCCCGCTCGCCCTTTTGCACCTGATTGACGATGCGGCGGAATTCGGGGATCGAGATGCCCGTCTCGGTCGCCAGTTCCTGGATCTCGGCGCGGACGTCTGTGACGTTCACGCGCTCGTTTTTGGCGAAGTCCCGCCAGGCGTTTGACGGCAGGCGACCGACGCGGTCGAGCCAGTTGGGGTCCAGTTCGGTGCCCTGGTACTGCTTGATGAACTCCGCGCGGCCCACCCCGTAGCTTTCTGCCAGGCGCAGCAGCCTGCCCTCGTTCTGCATCAGCCGCTTGTTGATCGCGTAAAGCTGCTCGACGAGCGCATCGATGCGCTGATTGTTGAGCGACAGCGCCTTGACCTGAGCGATCAGTTCGTCCTGGAGCTGCTTGTAGCGGCGCCTTTGCGAGGATGTCAGCGTCTCGCCGTCGGCCAGCGCGTTCTCGACCTGCTGGTCCTGCAGCTTGCGCAGCTTGGCATAGGTCGAAGCGATCTTGTCGAAGGAGGCCATGACGTCCTCGCGCAGCTCGGCCTCCATGGCCGCCAGCGACAGATTGACCTCGTCCTCGTCGTCGTCCTCTTCCTCCTGGCTCTCGCCGCCGACATCGGTGATGTCATCGTGGCGGCGCGGCTGGCGCAGGGCGCGCTCCTTTTCCTCGCGTTCCTTGCGCGCCTGCTCGATCTCCTCGGGCGTGGGCACCTTGGGCGCCTGCTTGGCCTCGGGGCCGGCATAGGTCGTCTCCAGGTCGATGATGTCGCGCAGCAGGATGTTGCCTTCGAGCAGTTCGTCGCGCCAGATAATGATCGCCTGGAAGGTCAGCGGGCTTTCGCAGAGCCCGGCGATCATCGTCTCGCGGCCAGCCTCGATGCGCTTGGCGATGGCGATCTCGCCTTCGCGCGAGAGCAGTTCGACCGCGCCCATCTCGCGCAGATACATGCGAACCGGGTCGTCGGTGCGGTCGGTGGGTTCCTTCTTCCTGGCGGCGGTGGCGACGGCGCTGCCGGTGGCCGTGGCAAGCTCGGTCGAGCCCTGCTCGTCCTCGCCATTGCCGGCCTCGCCATCGGCCTCGACCTCGTCATCCTCGATGACATTGATGCCCATGTCCGACAGCATCGCCATGGTGTCCTCGATCTGCTCGGAGGTCACCTGCTCGGAGGGAAGAACGGCGTTGAGCTCGTCCATGGTCACATAGCCGCGCTTCTTGGCCGTGCGGATCAGCTTCTTGACGCTGTCGGCGCTCAGATCCAGCAGCGGGCCGTCGGCGCCCGCCTCTGTCGCGGTCTCGGCCTCGGTGTTCTCTTTTTCCTTGGTCGCCATTGATGCCCTTACTCCATGGCCGCAGGTCGCATGGCTGCCGCCGTGTCACCGAATCGGATCGTGAACCTGTTGGTCCGGCCCCGGCGGGCTAGTTGATCCGGCTTAAACTTCGATTAACCGTAAACTCCCGCAGCGCCGCCGACCGCTCGATCCGGCAGCCCGTCCCGCCGAGTTCCCCTTGCAATCTCGTCAGATAGTGATCGTCGAGACGATTCCAATGGTCCGCACAGCAATCGTTCCGGTGCCAGCCCGGTGATTCCCGCGTTTTCCGGGCACGTCAACCGCCCATGGGGCGTTTCGAACACCAATCGGGCCGAAAACCGGCGAGGCGGGCTCAAAAACTGCGGGTCGGCCGGCCCGATTGAACACCGAACCCTTCGAGCAGCGCGTCGAGCCCCTGCTGGCGCCGCACCTCGGCCTGCACGCTCAGAAGACGATAGTAATTGGTCTCGGTCGGTTCTTCGGCCAGGGCCGCCTCGGCCGCACGCAATTCGCGCGACAGCCCGCGCGTGCGCCGGTGCAGCGTCATCGCCTGGGCGAACGCCTCGCGCGCATCGTCATAGGCCGCCTCGTGCGTGAACGCCCAGAGCCGGCCCCGGCGAACGGCCGCGTCGACGGCCTCGATCAGTGCGCCATGGGCGACAAGCGCCGGCGCGGCGAGCAGGTCCTCGCGCGTGCGCGCGCCGGAGGCGGCGTGCGCCTCGAGCACGGCGCCGCGCATCGCTTCGAGCCCGGCGTGCTCGAACTCCATGGCGACGAAATCGTCGAACGCCTCGTTGATCAGGTCCGGATGGCAGATGACGGCGCTGATCAGCGCCGCCTCGCGCAGGGGCAGTTCGCCGCCGGCCCGCGCCGAGACCAGGCGGGAGCGCGCCAGGCGATCGGAGACCGCGATGCGTCCGCGCGGCAGGCGCTGGCCCTGCCCCTGCCCCGCCCGGCGCTCGCCGGAACGTTGGCCGCCGCCGGACATGCCGAAAAACGCCGCCACACGCTCGCGCATCTCCTGCGCATAGTGCCGGCGCACGCTGTCATCGCCGATGCGACCGGTCGCCTCGCGCAGCGCCGCCTCGAGCTGGGCGCGACGTTCGGGCGTCTCGAAGCTCCTGCCGCCGGTCTCGCGCAGCCACAGCATGTCGGCCGCCGAGCGCGCCTCGCCGAGCACACCTTCAAAGGCCCGGGCGCCGCCGTCCCGGACCAGATCGTCGGGATCGGTGCCGTCGGGCAGCAGCGCAAAGCGCAGCGATCTGCCCGGCTTGAGTTCGGGCAGGGCGAGGTCGAGCGTACGGAAGGCGGCCCGAAGTCCGGCCTGATCGCCATCGAAGCACAGGACCGGCTCTTCGCTTACGCGCCAGATGCGGCCGAGCTGGCTTTCGGTCAGCGCCGTGCCGAGCGGGGCGAGGGCGGTGGAAATGCCGGCCTGGTCGAGGGCGATGACGTCCATATAGCCCTCGACGGCAATCAGCCTGCCGCCCCTGGTCGCGGCGCTGCGGGCGCGGCGGAAATTGTACAGAACGTCTGACTTGTGAAAGAGCGGGCCTTCGGGCGAATTGAGATACTTGGCCGGCACGTCGGCGCTCATGGCGCGCCCGCCAAAGGCGATGACGCGCCCCTGCGCATCCTCGATGGGGAAGATGATGCGGTCGCGGAACCGGTCGTAGGAGACGGCGATGTCCTCGCCATGGACGACGAGCCCGCATTGCTCGATCTGGTCCTTGGTCGCGCCCTTTTGCGCCAGATGCTCCTTGAGCGCCGACCGGCTGTCCGGCGCATAGCCGAGGCGGAACCTGGCGATCGTTTCGGCGGTAAGCCCGCGATCGCGCAGATAGGCGCGCGCGGCCGCGCCGGCCTGCATCTGAAGCCGGCTTTCGAAGAAATTCGCGGCCTGCTCCATGACATCGTGGAGCGTGGCGCGCTGGCGTTCGCGCTGTTCGGCCTCGGGGTCGGGCTCGGGCATGGCGATGCCGGCCATCGAGGCGATGCGCTCGACCGCCTCGGGAAAGGCCAGGCCGTCGAGTTCGGTCAGGAAGCGGAAGTGATCGCCCGATGCGCCGCAGCCGAAGCAGTAATAGCGCCCCTTGCGATCCTCGCAGTGAAAGCTGGGGGTCTTTTCGCCATGGAACGGGCAGCAGGCCCAGTAGTCGCCGCGGCGCGCATTCGTCTTGCGCCTGTCCCAGGTCACGCGCTGGCCGATCACCTCGGAGATCGGCAGGCGCTCACGGATTTCATCGAGAAATGTCTGCGAAAATCGCATCGCACCCCACCGGCGTTTGCGGCCGACTCGCCGTCGGGCCGCCCGGCACCGCGATACCATGATCGCGCCGGTGCGGTCATGGTGCGACGCGATCGCGTGCGGTGCTGTGGACAGCCGTGAACAGCGGGGAAAACCGGCCTCAGCGCAGCATGCCGCGCACGATGCCGGACGCCTTGGTGAAGTCCATCTGGCCGGGGAACTGCTTCTTGAGCTTGTTCATGCACTTGCCCATGTCGCGCAGGCCCTCGGCGCCGGTGTCCTCGACCACCGCCGCACAGGCCTGCTTGAGCTCGGCCTCATCCATCTTGGGCGGCAGGAACTCGGAGATGACCTCCGATTCGTAGCGCTCCTGATCGGCCAGTTCGAGCCGGCCGGACTGCTCGTACTCGGCGACCGACTTCTCGCGCTGCTTGACCATCTTGGTCAGAATGTCGTGAAGTTCCTGATCGGAAACCGGATCGCGCCCCGCATTGCGGTTGGCGATGTCCCGGTCCTTGACCGCTGCGGCAATCAGGCGCAGCACCGCAAGGCGGCATTTGTCTTCGGAATTCTGAGCTTCTTTGAGTGCCGCATGGATCGATTCGCGCATGTCGAACTCCCGGGAAAGCTGCGGCGAGGATAGCCTCGCCCTTGCTGTCATGCAAGCTTTCAATAACCTTGCAAGCCCTTGATATTTCAGTGTTAAAATGAAAAACCAAATCGGTTCGGGCAGCGTTTGGCGGCTGCCTGGGGCGCATCTGCTCGCCTACCTTACCCAACGTTTGGTGCCCAGGGCAATGCCTGCCGACGGGCCTTGGTTGCGTTCGCCGCCAATATGGTATTTGCCTGGCCACGGCACAATATGTCACGGCAATGACGCAGCACGGATGGACCATGCCCGACACGATCGATCCACACACCGACATCCCGGCGCCCTGGGACGAGCGCTTACCGACCGCCGTACTGGTGCTCGCCGACGGCACGGTTCTGAAGGGCGAAGGCTTTGGCGCGACGGGCGCGGTGGAGGCCGAACTGTGCTTCAACACCGCCTTGACCGGCTATCAGGAGATCCTGACCGACCCGTCCTATGCGGGGCAGATCGTCACCTTCACCTTTCCGCATATCGGCAATGTCGGCGCCAATGACGAGGATATCGAGGATCTGACGCCGGCGCGCCGCGCGGGCGCGGTCGGCGCGGTTTTCAAGGCCTCGATCACCGAACCCTCCAGCTACCGGTCCGCCGGCCATCTCGATGCCTGGCTGACGGCGCGCGGCATCATCGGGCTTGCCGGTGTCGATACGCGGGCGCTGGTCGCCCATGTGCGCGCCCATGGCGTGCCCAACGCGGTGATCGCGCACGAGCCTTCGGGCCGCTTCGACCTCGACGCGCTCAAGGCGCGCGCGGCCGGCTGGAGCGGGCTCGTCGGCCGCGATCTGGCAAGGGACGTCACGTCCGGCCAGACGGCGGTTTGGACCGAAGGCCCCTGGGTCTGGGACAAGGGCTATGGCACGGGCGAAGCCGCCGACATCCACATCGTCGCCATCGACTACGGGGTCAAGCGCAACATCTTGCGGCTGATGTCCGGGCTCGGCGCCAAGGTGACGGTGATGCCGGCAACGGCGAGCGCCGAGGAAATCCTCGCCCGCGAGCCCGACGGCATCTTCCTTTCGAACGGGCCGGGCGATCCGGCCGCCACGGGCGCGTATGCCGTGCCGGTGATCAGGCAGCTTCTGGAAACCGGCATTCCGATGTTCGGCATCTGCCTTGGCCACCAGATGCTGGCGCTGGCGCTGGGCGGCAAGACCGTCAAGATGCACCAGGGCCATCACGGCGCCAACCATCCGGTCAAGGACCACACCACCGGCAAGGTCGAGATCGTCTCGATGAACCACGGCTTTGCGGTGGACGCGGCCTCGCTGCCCGCCGGCGTCACCGAAACTCACGTGTCGCTGTTCGACGGGACCAATTGCGGGCTGGCGGTCGAGGGCAAGCCGGTGTTTTCGGTGCAGCACCATCCGGAGGCCTCGCCCGGCCCGCAGGACAGTCATTACCTGTTCCGGCGCTTCTTCAACCTGATCGGCGAACGCAAGGGCCAGCCGGCGCTCGCCGAGCGGTAGGCCGGACCCGGCCGATCGGCGGCAGCCGGCGACCCCTTTCGGATCGGGCGGCTGCCAGGCTACATCTGGCCAGGGCGCACGATGCAAAGGCGCGCCGACGACACACGACCCTGCAAGAAGTCGCCCGTTTCGATGCGGCCTGACCTATGGTAAGCGCGACACGCAGGCGCGTTTTGCAAGCGTTTTCAGGCATTTACGTATCAGAGGTTGCCAGGTGATCAAGGATCAACCAGGCGGCGAGCGGCCCGTCGACAGTTACACCCCGCGCGGGGCGCGACGGCAACGCGTGCTCAAACAGGGCTTTGTCTCCTTCAACGAGCAGTTCAGCGCCATCGACTGCACGGTGCGCGATCTGAGCGAGACGGGCGCCCGGCTGGCATTTGACGGGCTCGACGTCATTCCGGACCGGTTCACGCTGCATATTCCGCTCGATGGCATTCAGGTGCCGTGCGAGCGCCGCTGGACGCGGGGCCGGCTGTGCGGGGTCGCCTTCACCGGGCCGGCCACGCCCTCCAACCTGATCAAGCGCCAGAAGATCGACCTCGCCCCGCCCGATCTTGCGGCGCCCGACGTCACCCCCGCCGCCACCGCCGAGGAGAGCCAGCCTGCGCCCGATCCGGGCAGCGAACGCCCACCGCGCCCGGCCGTCCCCTTCGGCCGCCGCAGATAGGCCTGCCCCAGCGCCGGAGATGGCGGACCGGGGCGCGCATGGGCCTGCGAATTGCGCGCGCCGCCCCTTTCTTCGAGGCGGTTAATCCCCTATAGGCCACGGCCAGCCTGACAGTTCCGTTCGACACCTGCGCCGGCCGGCCATACCGACCGGCGTTTGTGTGCAAGTGAGAGCCCGACACCCATGCCGAAGCGCACCGACATCGACTCCGTCCTCATCATCGGCGCGGGGCCGATCATCATCGGCCAGGCGTGCGAGTTCGACTATTCGGGAACCCAGGCCTGCAAGGCGCTGAAGGAGGAAGGCTACCGGATCGTGCTGGTCAATTCGAACCCGGCGACGATCATGACCGATCCGGAACTGGCCGATGCGACCTATATCGAGCCGATCACGCCCGAGGTTGTCGCCAAGATCATCGAACGCGAGCGCACCGAGCGGCCCGACGAGACGATGGTGCTGCTGCCGACGATGGGCGGGCAGACCGCGCTCAACACCGCCCTTTCGCTGAAGGCCATGGGCGTGCTCGAACGCTGGGGCGTGGAGATGATCGGCGCCACGCCCGAAGCCATCGACAAGGCCGAGGACCGCAAGCTGTTCCGCGAGGCGATGGACCGGATCGGGCTCGAGAGCCCGCGCTCGGTGCTGGTCAACGCCTCCGACATCAAGGAGCGCGACCGCAGCGCACACGAGGCGCGGCGCGAAGCGTTGCGCAAGGAGCTTTCGGGCGAGGCGCTCGACGCCGCGCTCGATGCGCTGGAACTCGAGTGGCGCGACGGCACGTTGGACCGCAAGCAGCGCTACATGACGCATGCGATGGGCCTTGCCGCCCAGGCGCTCGAGGAGGTCGGGCTGCCGGCGATCATCCGCCCGTCCTTCACGCTCGGCGGCACCGGCGGCGGCATCGCCTACAACCGCTCGGAATTCTTCGAGATCGTCGAGCGCGGGCTCGACGCCTCGCCGACCACCGAAGTGCTGATCGACGAGAGCGTGCTGGGCTGGAAGGAATACGAGATGGAGGTCGTCCGCGACCGCGACGACAATTGCATCATCGTCTGCTCGATCGAGAACGTCGACCCGATGGGCGTGCATACGGGCGATTCGATCACCGTCGCGCCGGCCCTGACGCTGACCGACAAGGAATACCAGATCATGCGCAACGCCTCGATCGCGGTGCTGCGCGAGATCGGCGTGGAGACGGGCGGCTCGAACGTGCAGTTCGCCGTCAACCCGGACACGGGCCGTCTCGTCGTCATCGAGATGAACCCGCGCGTGTCGCGCTCGTCGGCGCTGGCCTCCAAGGCGACGGGCTTTCCGATCGCCAAGGTGGCGGCCAAGCTGGCGGTCGGCTACACGCTCGACGAACTCGAAAACGACATCACCGGCGGGGCGACGCCGGCCTCGTTCGAGCCGTCGATCGACTATGTCGTCACCAAGATCCCGCGCTTTGCCTTCGAGAAATTCCCCGGCGCCGAGCCGATCCTGACCACGGCGATGAAGTCGGTCGGCGAGGTGATGGCGATCGGCCGGACCTTCGCCGAATCGCTGCAGAAGGCGCTGCGCGGTCTTGAAACCGGGCTGACCGGGCTCGACGAGATCGAAATCCCCGGTCTTGGCGAGGGCGACGACAAGAACGCCATCCGCGCCGCGCTCGGCACGCCGACGCCGGACCGGTTGCGCATGGTCGCCCAGGCGATGCGGCTGGGCTTTTCGCTTGACGACATTCATGCCGCCTGCGCCATCGACATGTGGTTCCTCGAGCAGATCGCCGCGATCGTGGCGATGGAAGCGCGCGTGCGGGCGCACGGCCTGCCGGGCGATGCCGCCAACATGCGCATGCTCAAGGCGATGGGCTTTTCCGACCAGCGCCTTGCCTCGCTCGTCGCGGATGGCGAATCGCGCGTGCGCGCGCATCGCCAGGCGCTCGGCGTGCGCCCGGTCTACAAGCGCATCGACACCTGCGCGGCCGAGTTCGCCTCGCCGACGGCCTACATGTATTCGACCTACGAGACGCCCTTCGCCGGCCAGCCGCGTTCGGAGGCCGAGGTCTCGGACCGCCGCAAGGTGGTGATCCTGGGCGGCGGGCCGAACCGGATCGGCCAGGGCATCGAGTTCGACTATTGCTGCTGCCATGCGGCCTTCGCGCTCGCCGATGCGGGCTTCGAGGCGATCATGGTCAACTGCAACCCAGAGACCGTGTCGACCGATTACGACACGTCCGACCGGCTCTATTTCGAGCCGTTGACGACCGAGGACGTGCTGGAGATTCTGGCGGTCGAGCAATCGAAGGGCACGCTGGCCGGCGTGATCGTGCAGTTCGGCGGGCAGACCCCGCTCAAGCTCGCCAACGCGCTCGAAGACGCCGGCATTCCGATCCTGGGCACCGCGCCCGATGCGATCGATCTGGCCGAGGACCGCGACCGCTTCGCCAAGCTCCTGACCAGGCACGATCTCACCCAGCCCGATAACGGCATCGCCTATTCGGTCGAGCAGGCGCGGCTCGTGGCCGGCCGGCTGGGCTTTCCGCTGGTGGTGCGGCCGTCCTATGTGCTGGGCGGGCGGGCGATGCAGATCCTGGGCGACGAGGCGGCGCTCGATTCCTATCTTCTCGGCACCGTGCCCGAGCTGATCCCCGGCGACATCAAGGCCCGTTATCCCAACGACAAGACCGGCCAGATCAACACGCTGCTGGGCGCCAATCCGCTCTTGTTCGACACCTATCTGGCCGGCGCCATCGAGGTCGACGTGGACTGCCTGAGCGACGGCGAGAACGTGCATGTCGCCGGCGTGATGGAGCATATCGAGGAGGCGGGCATCCATTCGGGCGACAGCGCCTGCTCGCTGCCGGTGCATTCGCTTTCCGGCGAAATCGTCGCCGAACTCGAGCGCCAGTCCGAGGTCCTGGCGCGGGCGCTCGATGTCGGCGGGCTGATGAACGTGCAGTTCGCCATCCAGGACGGCACCGTCCATGTGCTCGAGGTCAATCCGCGCGCATCGCGCACGGTGCCGTTCGTGGCCAAGGCCGTCGGCCGGCCGATCGCCAAGATCGCCGCGCGCGTGATGGCCGGCGAAACGCTCGAGGCGGCCGCGGCCGCCTATGGCGGGCTGAAGGGCAGCGACGATCTGGGCCATATCGCGGTCAAGGAGGCGGTCTTTCCCTTCTCCAAGTTTCCCGGCGTCGACACGCTGCTGGGTCCGGAAATGCGCTCGACGGGCGAGGTGATGGGTCTTGACGACGATTTCGCCATCGCCTTTGCCAAGGCGCAACTGGGCGCGGGCGCCGAACTGCCCAGGTCGGGCACGGTCTTCGTTTCGGTGCGCGATGGCGACAAGCCGCGGATCGTCGAAACGGTGCGCCTGTTCACGCGGCTCGGCTTCGGCGTTATGGCGACCGGCGGCACGCAACGCTTTCTCGTCGAGCACGGGGTCGAGGCGAAGAAGGTCAACAAGGTGCTCGAGGGCCGGCCGCATATCGAGGATGCGATCCGCAACCGGCAGGTGCAGATCGTCATCAACACGACCGAGGGCAAGAAGGCGCTGTCGGATTCCAAATCGCTGCGGCGGGCGGCGCTCGAACACAAGCTGCCCTATTTCACCACGATCGCCGGCGCCGTCGCGGGCGGCGAGGCGGTGGCCGCACTCGCTCGCGGCGAACTGGACGTCAAGCCGCTGCAGGCCTATCACGGGCGGTGAACATGGTCTGCCCCGGCGTGATTCGCCGGGCGGCGGGCGGGGCTTAACTTCGCCGCACAGTTGACGTAATGTTCGATCAAGGAAGGTCCTGGCGGTTCGCAGGCTTCGTGCTTGGCGGGCCGCTTTTGTTTGGTGACGCCGGCACGGGGCCGGCGTGGTTTCCTGGTGAGGTTAGCCATGAACAAGGTTCCGATGACACGGCACGGCCACGCTCAGTTGCAGGAGGAGTTGCGCTGGCGCACCCATGAGGAACGCCCCCGCATCATCGAGGCGATCGCCGAGGCGCGGGCCCATGGCGACCTTTCGGAAAACGCCGAGTATCACGCCGCCAAGGAAGCCCAGGGCCACAATGAGGGCCGAATTTCCGAACTCGAGGGGCTGTTGTCGCGCGCCGAGGTGATCGATATCAGCTCGATGAGCGGCGAGGTGGTCAAGTTCGGCGCCACCGTCACGCTGATCGACGAGGACACCGAGGAAGAAAAGCGCTACCAGATCGTCGGCGACCAGGAAGCGGACGTCAAGGCGGGCAAGATCTCGATCTCCTCGCCGATCGCGCGCGCGCTGATCGGCAAGACGGTGGGCGATTCTGTCGAGGTGCTCGCACCGGGCGGCGCCCACAGCTACGAGATCGACGGGGTGGAGTTCGTTTGAGCCGCGCGGCGGAGCGGATCGACGGCGCTTTCATGCAGGACACGATCTCCGGCCGGTCCTTCAAGCCCGCCGACCTGGACGTTGCGGGGCGGTTCAGTCTCGCTTCGCCACCAGGATACGGCCCTTGTGAAAGTATTCCACACGCGCTCCGGTGGCAGTGAGGATCGCCTCGCAGGCATTTGCGGTGGATGTGCCGTTTCGCTCGGGGCTTACGTCGATGACCAAGACCCGCACGAAGGGCAGCACCTCAAGGGCGCCCTTCAGAACCTCCGGCTCAGCACCTTCGGCGTCACACTTCATGACATCCACATGCGTGATGCCGTTCTCCAACAAGAGCCGGTCCAGGCGGCGCGTAGGGACCGAATATGACGCTGACCAGTTGTCCGGCTCGATTAGGGACGAGTCCGCGCCCTCGGGGAAAGCGTAGAACGTTGCCTCCCCGTCGGCCTCAGCGCATGCGAGCTGGATGCATCGGACTGTGCCGAATTGCTCCGTGTTGCGAGCGAGAGCGGCCCAGTTGCGCCGATCCGGTTCGATTGCGAACACGTCGGCACCCGCTTCGGCAGCATGGAGAGTGAACTCACCGACGTTCGCACCGACGTCAACGACCACCTGGCCGGGCGCGATGTGGAAATGCTCGCCGGCGCCGTAGCGGCTCGCCACACGTGCGAGGCGGTGCGCGTAGCCGCGGGAATACAGTCGAATGCGCCTCTCGGCCACGAAGTGAAGCCGGCTGCCACCGACGAAGCGGGCGACGAGCAGGTCGCCATCACGCTCGATGCGGCGCGGAACGAGGCCTGCAACGCCGAGCCGAGCCGCGAAGTTGAAACCGCTGTTCCAGGCAAAGGACATCAGTTGGTGCATCGAATCCCCCAGCCCCCAAAAGCGACCGCCGGGAATGCGGGGCTGTCGGTGCCAGTTACCTCTGCAAATCGGCGAACGCAATGTCCGCGCCGTCGCTGTCCCGCGACCATATCAATGGCTCTGACCTTTCTGCGGTGCCGGGCCATTGGGCGATAGCGAAAGAACTGTCATCGACCGCGTCGGGCTGCTAGACGCCGAGGCATGTTGAACGTCGTCTGCATGAAGTGGGGCAACAAGTATCCTTCCTATTACGTCAATCGCCTTCACGCGGGCGTGCAGCGCTGGCTCGAACGCGATTTCCGTTTCATCTGCTTCACCGATGACAGTGCCGGTGTCAACGCGGATATCGAGACACATCCGTTGCCTGAAGAGGAGTTCGAAGCGGAACTCATAGCGGGAATGCAGCGGCGGGGAAGAAAAGGCGCGTGGCGCAAGATATCGCTTCTCCGCCCTGGCCTGGCCGATATGGAAGGGCCGATTTTGGGCTTCGATCTTGATGTCGCCATTGCGGGACCGCTTGATGCGATTGTCGACTTCGCACCGCAGAAAGTCGCCATGCGGCGCGAATGGCGCTACGAATGGCAAGGACGTGATGGCGGGCATGGCTCGGTGTTCTGTCTCGAGCCACACCTTCATCCCTATCTTTACGAGGAGTTTGCCGCCGATCCGGCTGGCGCCATCGATCGCCACAAGGGCAGCGAGCAATACTACACGTCGATGACAGCGCTTCGGCACGGTTCGCTGGCCTATCTGCCGGGCGATCTGATTTGCAGCTTCAAGCGAAACGCCATACCGGCATGGCCGTTCAATTATCTTCGGGCGCCTGTGTTGCCCGACAATTGCCGCGTGATGTGCTTCCATGGTCGACCCAGCATGGAGGAGGCGATGTCCGGCTATCGCCGCACGTTGCGATATCGCTGCAAACCAGCCGACTGGCTTGCCCGGTGCTGGTTCGATCCGGCCGAAGCCTTGCCAACCGCGAGCCGTCGCACGCCTGACCACGCGCCGCCCTGTCGCTCATTTTGACCTGCTTGTCCCATCGAGCCGTCATGGCTTGATCGCGGACGGCGCTTTTGGCATTTGCTGTGGCTAGACTCGTACAGCCGGCCGAAAAGGGCAGCGAGGGGCGGTATTGCCAGCCGACAACACCTATATCCGGGCGGACATGAAATGGCCTTCGGGCGCGGGTCGTTACATTCGCGCCCGGTGAGCCGCAGAAGTGCAAAGAAAGGGCGGACAATGCCACAGACAGTCCATACCCCCGTCCTCATCATCGGCTCGGGGCCGGCGGGGTACACCGCCGCCATCTATGCCGCGCGCGCCATGCTCGAACCGGTGCTTGTCGCCGGCATGCAGGAAGGCGGGCAGATGACGATCACCACCGATGTGGAGAACTATCCCGGCTTCGCCGACGTCATCCAGGGTCCCTGGCTGATGGAGCAGATGCGGCTGCAGGCCGAGCATGTGGGCACCGACATGCGCCATGACGTGATCACCGAGGTCGATCTCGACGCGCGCCCGTTCCGCGCGATCGGCGACAGCGGCACGGTCTATACCGGCGACACGCTGATCATCGCCACCGGCGCCCAGGCCAAGTGGCTGGGTATCGACAGCGAGCAGACCTACAAGGGCTTCGGCGTTTCGGCCTGCGCCACCTGCGACGGCTTCTTCTACCGCGACAAGGACGTGGTGGTCGTCGGCGGCGGCAACACGGCCGTCGAGGAAGCGCTCTACCTGGCCAACCTCGCCAGATCGGTCAAGCTGGTGCACCGGCGCGACGCGTTGCGCGCCGAAAGGATCCTGCAGGACCGGCTGTTCAAGAAGGACAACGTGGCCATCGTCTGGGACAGCGTCGTCGAGGAGATCACGGGCGCCAAGACCAATCCCGCGCTGCCGGCGGCCGTCAATGGCGTCAGGCTGAAGAACGTGCAGACCGGCGCGGTCACCGAGATGGCGGTCGACGGCGTGTTCGTGGCCATCGGCCATTCGCCCGCGGTGGACCTGTTCGAGGGCAAGCTCAAGCAGCGCCCGAACGGCTATCTGTGGACCGCGCCCGATTCGACCGTCACCTCGGTGCCGGGCGTGTTCGCGGCGGGCGATGTGACCGACGATGTCTACCGGCAGGCCGTGACCGCGGCGGGGCTGGGCTGCATGGCGGCGCTGGAGGCGGAGAAATTCCTCGCCGCGCAGGAAGCCGGGCAGATGGAAGCGGCCGAATAGGCCATCTGGGACAATCGATTGCCGGGCCGGCGCGCCGGCACGACACAGGAGCCGAAGGGTCCGGCAATGCCGCTCGACTGGGACAAGTTGCGTGTCTTTCACGCCGCCGCGCAGGCCGGCTCGTTCACGCAGGCCGGCGAACGGCTGCACATCTCCCAGTCGGCGGTCAGCCGCCAGGTCTCGGCGCTGGAGGCCGATATCGGCGCGCCGCTGTTCAACCGCCATGCGCGCGGGCTGGTGCTGACCGAACAGGGCGAAATGCTGTTTCGCACCGCGCATGACGTCTTCCTGCAGCTCGAAAACGTCAAGGCCAAGCTGACCGAGGCGACCGACCGGCCGACCGGACGGCTCAGGATCACCACCACGGTCGGGCTGGGCTCGGGCTGGCTGACCTATCGGGTGCAGGAGTTCCTGGAGCTTTATCCCGACATCCAGGTGCAGCTCGTGCTCTCCAACGAGGAGCTCGACCTCAACCAGCGCCAGGCCGACTGCGCCATTCGGCTGCGCCAGCCGCAGCAGCCCGATCTGATCCAGCGGCGGCTGTTCACGGTGCATTTCCACGTCTACGCCTCGCCGGGCTACATCGCCCGGTTCGGCGCGCCCAAGACGATCGACGACCTCGACAAGCACCGCATCATCGCCTTCGGCGAGCCGGCGCCGAGCTACCTGCTCGAACTCAATTCGCTGCTGACGCTGGGCCGCGAAGAAGGCAAGCCGCCGCGCAGCGCGGCGCTGGAAATCAACTCGATCATGTCGATCAAGCGGGCCGTTCAGCGCGGGGTGGGCATCGCCATGTTGCCCGACTATGCGGTGGAGCGCGACGCGGGGCTGGTGCGGGTGATCGAAAACGTCGCTTTGCCGTCCTTCGACACCTATTTCGCCTATGCCGAGACGATGCGCGGTTCGGCGCGGCTGCAGGCGTTTCGCGACTTCCTGTTCGCAAAGGCGCGCGGCTGGGAGTACTGAACATGCCGCCCAGGGGCGGCCGGCGCGGACCCGCACGCCGATGCCGCCGGCAAGCGAACCGGCCAGGCGGCCGATCCGCCTCCGGTGTTGCTGCAGCGCACCGTACGGCGGCCCGACGGGCAGGCAGTTCACGTCGCGCCATGCACATTCATGCGGCGCAGTGTCGCATTGCTGGGCAGGAATTGTTGGATTTCCGGCCCATCCGCTACAAATCGCCGCACAAGCCATGCATTCCAGCATATGTGCATTGCACAAAATGCAATTGAAGAACGGCGCCGGCTGTCCCATATTGGCGGTGTCGAAGGGGCAACTACCTCCTCCCAGTTGCTTCGGAGACGCGCTTTGCGAGGGCACCTCCTCCCGCCCTCGCAGACAGTTTGAACCGGGCCGCTACCTCCTCCCAGCGGTCCGGTTTTTTCTTGTCCGGAGTTGATGGCCCGATCCGCGCCCGTCGAAGGCGCGCCAGCCCAGTGGCGCCTGTCTGGCGGCGGGCGCCCTGGCATCCGCCGCCAGCGCCTCCTACCGCGTCAATCGCTTGTAGGTCACGCGCTTGGGATTGACGCTTTCCGGCCCCAGCCTTCTGATCTTGTCGTCCTCGTACTCGGCGAAGTTGCCCTCGAACCATTCGACATGGCTGTCGCCCTCGAACGACAATATGTGCGTGGCCAGGCGATCAAGGAACATGCGGTCGTGGCTGATCACGACGGCGCAGCCGGCGAAGTTCTCCAGCGCCTCCTCGAGCGCGGCGAGCGTTTCGGTGTCAAGATCGTTGGTCGGCTCGTCGAGCAGGATGACATTGCCGCCCTCCTTGAGCATCTTGGCCAGATGCACCCGGTTGCGCTGGCCGCCCGACAGCGTGCCAACCTTCTGCTGCTGGTCGCCGCCCTTGAAGTTGAAGGCGCCGCAATAGGCGCGCGAATTGACCTCGTGCGGGCCGAGCCTGATGATGTCGTTGCCGCCGGAAATCTCCTCCCAGACGGTCTTGTCCGGATCGAGCGCATCGCGGCTCTGGTCGACATAGGACAGCTCGACCGTCTCGCCGACGACGATCTGCCCGCTGTCGGGCTGCTCCTGGCCGGTGATCATGCGGAACAGGGTCGACTTGCCCGCCCCGTTCGGCCCGATCACCCCGACGATGCCGCCCGGCGGCAGCTTGAAGTCGAGATCGTCGATCAGCAGCCTGTCGCCATAGCCCTTGGTCACGTCGCGGGCCTCGATCACCTCGTTGCCCAGACGCTGGCCGGCGGGGATGATGATCTGCGCGTCGCCCGGCCGGCGGTCACTGGCCGCCTTGACCAGTTCGTCATAGGCGCGGATGCGCGCCTTGGACTTGGCCTGGCGCGCGCGCGGGGCGGCGTTGATCCACTCGGCCTCGCGCGCGAGCGCCTCTTGCCGCGCCGCCTCCTCGCGGCCCTCTTGCGCCATGCGTTTGGCCTTGGCTTCCAGATAGGCGGTGTAGTTGCCCTCGTAGGGGATGCCGCGGCCGCGATCGAGCTCCAGAATCCAGCCGGTGACGTTGTCCAGGAAATAGCGGTCGTGGGTGATCATCAGCACCGAGCCTGGGTATTCGCGCAGATGCTTTTCCAGCCAGGCGATGGTTTCGGCATCGAGGTGGTTGGTCGGCTCGTCGAGCAGCAGCAGGTCGGGCTGGCGCAAAAGGAGCTGGCACAGCGCCACGCGGCGCTTCTCGCCGCCGGACAGATGGTCGACGGCGGAGTCGCCGGGCGGGCAGCGAAGGGCCTCCATCGCCATCTCGACCTGGCTGTCGAGATCCCACAGGTTCTGGGCGTCGATGATGTCCTGGAGTTTCGCGCCCTCCTCGGCGGTCTCGTCGGAATAGTTCATCATCAGTTCGTTGTAACGGTCGAGGATCGCCTTCTTTTCGGCGACGCCCTCCATGACGTTTTCGAGCACCGTCTTGTCGGGATCGAGCTGCGGCTCCTGGGGCAGGTAGCCGCGCGTTGCGCCGTCGGCGATCCAGGCTTCGCCGTTGAACTCGGTGTCGAGGCCGGCCATGATGCGCAGCACGGTCGACTTGCCCGCTCCGTTCGGCCCCAGAATGCCGATCTTGGCGTCCGGGTAGAAGGACAGGTTGATGTTCTCGAGCACCTTCTTGTTGCCATAGGCCTTGGAAAGGCCGGAAATGTGATAGATGAACTGGCGTGCCACGCGCGAGGCTCCTTGGATCGCGATGATGGGAAATCGGGCGCGTTCTAGGCGAAACGCCGGGCAAGGGCAATCGGCGGCGGCCCGTCGGGCGCCGGCGAGGCCGGCGCATGGACGGGACAGCATGACAGATAAGACCGGCTCACGGGACGCGAGGACGCACACCGCGTTCGAAGACCGCCTCGAACTCGCCGCCCCGAGCGGGGCGAGGCTGAATGTCTACCGGCAAGCGGCGGCCGCGCCGGCGCGCGGCATCGTGCACGTCAATCACGGGGTCGCCGAGCACGCGGCGCGCTATGGCCGCTTCGCGCGCGCGTTGGCCGCGGCGGGCTGGCATGTGTATGCACACGACCATCGCGGCCATGGCGGCACGCGCGCGCCGGACGCCCCGCCGGGCGTGTTCTCGCTTGGCGGCGACGGGATCGGCAAGGTGATGGCCGATTGCGCGGCGGTTCAGGACCATGCGCGCGCTGCCCATGGCGGCCTGCCTGTGGTCATGTTCGGCCATTCCATGGGCGGGCTGATCGCCATGAACCACGCGCTCGCCCATGCCGAAAGGCTGGCCGGCGTGGCGGTCTGGAACGCGAACCTTGCGCGCGGGATCGCCGCGCATGCCGCGCGCATCGTGCTTGGCTGGGAACGGCTTCGCCTCGGCTCGGACGTGCCCTCGCGCCTGCTGCCACGTTTGACGTTTGCCGCCTGGGCGAAGGCGGCCGGCGACGGGCGCACGCCGTTCGACTGGCTGAGCCATGTCGAGGCCGAGGTCGATGCGTACATCGCCGATCCGCTGTGCGGATGGGACCCCTCGGTCGGTCTGTGGCAGGCGGTGTTCGCCATGATGCGCCGGGGCGCGGATGTCGCAGGCGCATCGGCGCGCGCCCGTGCCCTGCCCTTTCATCTGGTCGGCGGCGGCAAGGATCCGGCAACGGCGAACGGGGCGGCGGTGCGCGCCCAGGCCGAACGGCTGCGGCGCGCCGGCTTTGCCGACGTCACGGTGGCGATCTATCCCGATGGCCGGCACGAGACGCTGAACGACCGCGTCGCAGGGCCGGCCACGGCCCATCTTCTGGTCTGGCTCGACACCCATGTCCGGCGCGATGCGGCCGGGTGACGCATCCGCCCGGCTCTGCTAAGCGGAGCGCGCCAACAACCGCATGGGGCGCCCGATGGAGCTATTGACCGACCTGTTCACGCTGCAGAACCTGACCGTCTTTTTGGTCCTGACGGCTCTGGAGACCGTTCTGGGCTTCGACAACCTGCTGTACATCTCGCTCGAGGCCAAGAAAGCGGGCCCCGAAAACGAGGCCCAGGTGCGCCGGCTCGGAATCATCCTGGCGATCGTGCTGCGCATCGTGCTGCTGTTCGTCGTGCTGCAGCTGATCCAGGCGTTTGAGGACCCGTTCGCGACGATCTCCGTTCCGCCCTTCATCGAAGGCGAGATTTCCGGCCACGCGCTGATCGTGCTCGCCGGCGGGGTGTTCCTGATCTACACCGCCACGCGCGAGATCTTCCACCTTCTTGCGATCGACGATCTGGGCCATGGCGAAGAGCGGCAGGCGACCTCCTCGATGATGCGCGCGCTGTTCTGGATCACCGCGATGAACCTGGTGTTTTCCTTCGACACGGTCCTCTCGGCGGTGGCGCTGACCGACAATTTCATCGTCATGACCGCGGCGATCGTCATTTCCGGCGCGCTCATGGTGCTGATGGCCGAAACGGTGGCCAACTTCCTGGACCGCAACCGCATGTACGAGGTCGTCGGCCTGTTCGTGCTGCTGCTGGTCGGCATCCTGTTGACCACCGAGGGCGGGCACCTTGCGCATCTGGCCTTCTTCGGCTTTACCGTCGAGGCGATGAGCAAGACCACCTTCTATTTCGTGCTGGTGACCATGGTTCTGGTCGAGATCGTCCAGGGCCGCTACCAGCGCAAGCTCTTGGCCGAAAAGCGCCTGAAATCGCGCAAGATCCGCGCCCGGGCCTGATGCGCGCATGACGACGACCGAAAAGCCGCTCGCCGGCATCCGCGTGATCGAACTGGCGCGGGTGCTCGCCGGCCCCTGGGCCGGGCAGATGCTGGCCGATCTGGGCGCGGACGTGATCAAGGTCGAGCATCCCGATGGCGGCGACGAGACGCGCGGCTGGGGACCGCCCTTCATCACCGATGCGCACGGCAATCCGCTTTCGGCCGCCTATTTCCACAGCGCCAATCGCGGCAAGCGCTCGGTCGCCGTCGACTTCAAGACACCCGATGGCCAGGCCACCGTGCGCAAGCTTGCCGCGCGCGCCGATGTCGTCATCGAGAACTTCAAGGTCGGCGGCCTCGCCAAATACGGGCTCGACCATGCGAGCCTCGCCGCGCTGAACCCCAGACTGGTCACCTGTTCGATCACCGGCTTCGGCCAGACCGGCCCCTACAAGGACCGGGCGGGCTACGACTTCATCATCCAGGGCATGGCCGGCTTCATGTCGGTGACCGGCGAGCCTGACCGCCAGCCGATGAAGGCCGGCGTTGCCATCGCCGACATCTTCAGCGGACTTTACGCGACCGCGGCGGTCGAGGCGGCGCTGATCGCGGCGCTCAGAACCGGCCGGGGCCGCCATGTCGACATCGCGCTGATGGACGTCATGCTGGCCGCCATGGCCAACCAGAACATGAACTTCCTGGCGACGGGCACTCCGCCGAACCGGCTCGGCAATGCCCATCCGAACATCGCGCCCTATCAGGTGATCGAGACAGCCGACGGGTTCGTCATCATCGCGGTCGGCAATGACGGCCAGTTCGGCCGTTTGTGCGCACTCGTCGGCGCCGACGATCTGCCCGCCGATCCGCGCTTTGCAACGAACCGGGCGCGTGTCGAAAACCGGGCTGCGCTAACCGAAAGGCTGGTCGAGAAGACGCGCCGGTGGCGCCGTGACGATCTGGTCGCCGGCTGCGAAAGGGCCAACGTGCCGATCGGGCCGATCAATACCATCGCCGACGCCTTCGCCGATCCGCAGATCGTCGCGCGCGGCATGCGCGTCGACCTGCCCGACGCGGCGGGCAACCCGATCGCGTCTGTGCGCATGCCGGTGATGATGGACGGGCACGGCCTCTGCGCCGAACGCCCCTCGCCGCGTCTGGGCGAGCATACCGAGGCGGTTCTGGCGGAGCTGGAGGCCGGCTGACGCCGGCGCCCGGTGCCCCTACGCCACGGCCCGTGCCAGGGCGCACTGGCTCCATAGGTCGCACAGCGAAGAGGCCAGATGGGCGATGTCGGCATCGCTGTGGAACGGGGTCGGCGTGATCCTCAGCCGCTCGGTGCCCACCGGCACCGTCGGATAGTTGATCGGCTGCACATAGATCCCGTAGGTCTCCAGCAGGATGTCGGAGATCCATTTGCACTTGGCCGCATCGCCCACCATCACCGGCACGATGTGCGAGGGGTTTTGCATATGCGGAATGCCCAGCCGGTCGAGCGCGGCGCGCACTTTCCCGACAGCCTCCTGGTGGGCGCGGCGCTTTTCGTCATGGGCCTTCAGATGCCGGATCGAGGCCACCGCACCCGCCGCCAGCGCCGGCGGCAGCGCGGTCGTGAAGATGAAACCGCTGGCGAACGAGCGCACGAAGTCGACAAGGTTCCGCGAGCCGGTGATGTAGCCGCCCATCACGCCGAACGCCTTGCCGAGCGTGCCCTCGATCACGTC
>NZ_JASHKB010000022.1 GCF_030732865.1 Roseitalea sp. MMSF_3546 | reverse complement strand
GCCGCGCCGCACCGCCGCCCCCGCCCGCGCCTCTGCCCGATGACGGCTCCGAGGCTGACGGTCTTCGCACCGGCGGCGCATCGTGAGCGGGACGCCAGGCCAGGCGGCGCTCGCCGAGATCGCCTTTTGCGAACAGGTGCTGGCCAAGGGCGGTGCAACCGTTCTCACCGAAACCCTGCGCGGTGTCGGCCAGCCCGAAAGCTGGACGAGTTATCCCGAAGGCGAGGTTTTCGATCCGCAATCGGGCGCGCAATGGTTCTACCACAGCCATCATCCGGCGGCCGACGAAGCCGAGCACGGCCATTTTCACTGCTTTGTCCGGCCCGACGGCGCCGATGGCCCGATCCACCATCTGTGCGCGGTAGGCGTCGATCCGCACGGGCGTCTTGTGCGGCTTTTCACGGTGAACCAATGGGTGGTCGGCGATGACTGGCTCG
The DNA here is from genome assembly GCF_030732865.1 of Roseitalea sp. MMSF_3546. Classification (GTDB taxonomy): domain Bacteria; phylum Pseudomonadota; class Alphaproteobacteria; order Rhizobiales; family Rhizobiaceae; genus Roseitalea. The sequence goes on along the minus strand of NZ_JASHKB010000022.1, from coordinate 63,452 downwards.
CCGCCGAGCCGACAGTTTCATTGCTGCCGCGTTTCGATGTCCACATGCCGCAGCCCAATTACCTGGTGAACCGCTGGCTGACCGCCGTTGTGGCGGCGCACGAGCCCACGATCGCCGGGCTGATCCGTGCCCGCGACGCGGCGATCGCCCGCCATGCGCCCGATGCCGACGGCGATGCGCGCGCCAGCCGCGCCCTCGAGGTGACGGCCGAACACCGCTTCACCGACGCATCGGCTCGCTAGCCGTGGCCCTGCCGGCCGCGGTAATCGACGAAAGTCGTAGGGGGTTGCCCCTTGATGCGATTGTGGCTTATCTGGTCGCCGCCTACACTGGCGGTTCGGGTTCCTGCGAGCCGAGCTCAAGGGATGAAAAGGGAACACGGTAGGGACGACCCAATTCGGGGCCTGATCCGGGACTGCCCTCGCAACTGTGAGCGCCGAGCCACCCGCCACGAGCCACTGGGCCACTGGGCCCGGGAAGGCGGCGGGGCGGCAATGAAGCGCGAGTCAGGAGACCTGCCCGAATCAACTGCAACGGCCGTCGAGTGGGACGGCGAAGGAGCAAGACATGAACACCCAGTCCACCGCCCTTGCGGGCAGCAAATCCGGCTTGCTGCCGATCATCGTGTGCGCGCTGATCGGCCTTGGCGTCGTCTTCGTGGCCGGCCACGTCCAGGCCGGGGCGCTGCATGACGCCGCCCATGACGTGCGTCACGCCACCGGCTTTCCGTGCCACTGAGCCGGATCGTCGAACCATGTACACACGCATCGTCACCAGCGCCCTGTTCGCTGGTGCTGCGACCGGCCTGATCGCGAGCCTGTTGCAGCTTTCCTTCGTGCAGCCCGTTCTGCTGCATGCCGAGCTCTACGAATCGGGCGAGCTCGTCCATTTCGGCGCCCAGGCGTCAGGCGCTGTCAGCGCCCATCAGGATGTCGGCGGCATCGATCCGCTGCGCGACGGGCTGAGCATCGTCTTCACCATGCTGATCTATGCCGGTTACGGGCTGATCATGGTCGCCGCCATGGCGCTCGCCGAACAGCGCGGCGCGCGCATCAATGCGCGCAACGGCATGATCTGGGGCATTTGCGGCTTTGTCGTCGCCCATCTGGCGCCGGGCTTCACGCTCGCGCCCGAGGTGCCCGGCGTTGCCGCCGCCGATGTCCATGCGCGACAGGCCTGGTGGTTTGCGACGGTCGCGGCCGCTGCCGTCGGCGTCTGGCTGATCGCCTTTGGCCGAAGCTGGCTGGCCTGGGGCATCGCCGCGCTGCTGCTGGTCGCCCCGCACGTCGTCGGCGCGCCCCAGCCCGATGCCTTCACCGGGCCGGTGCCCACCGAGATCGGCGCCCTGTTCGCGGCCCGCGCCTTCGGCGTGGGACTGGTCGCCTGGCTGCTGCTGGGCCTGATGGCGGGCCATTTCTGGCAGCGCGAAGGGCAGGCGCAGGGCGCGACGCAGCCGGCGTGAGCCGGGCGCGGGCCACTTGAAGAACGCGGGGCGCCCGCACCGGTGCGTCCGCCCCGCGCATCGTCACGACAGGAAATCGACCCATGTCTCGCACACTCGTCATGCTGGGCATCGGCCTGGTGTTCGGCGGCGGCATCGGCTTCGTCACGGCGGCCGGAAACGGCATCACGCTCGACGGCCACGATCATGGCGACCATGCCGCCCACGCCGGTGCCGCAGTTCACGGCCATGATCACACCGCCACTCACGTCGTGGCGCCCGGGCCGGACGCGCCGAGCCTTGCCATCGCCGTCGAACCCGATCCGATGGCCGGCTGGAACCTCAACATCCGGACCGAGAACTTCCGTTTCGCGCCGGAGAACGCAAGCCGCGCCCATCGCGCCGGCGAGGGCCACGCCCATGTCTATGTCAACGGCGTCAAGATCGCCCGCCACTATGGACCGTGGTTTCACATCGCCGACCTGCCCCGTGGCGAAAACCGCATCGCCGTGTCGCTGACGACCAACGACCACCGCACGCTCGCCGTGGGCGACGACCCGCTGCGCGCTGTCGCGGTCGTCACCGTGCCTTAACCGGTCGCGACCGACATCCGACATCGACCTGGTATCGGACTTCGCATCGCATGCCAGAACGGCCATCGGCCGGCCCGGCGCCGCCGGCCGGCTGTCGATGTTGGATTCGATGGCGGCACTGCGTCATATCGGACCCAAACCGGCTTTGCATCCGGCCCGCCCTGTCCCATAGGGTCCGGGTGCCGGCATGCAGCCGGCAGGGAAGGGGAGACCACCGGCATGGACACCAACGCGCGACCGATCGAAAGGCTCGCCTTCATCGGCACAGGCCTGATGGGGTTTCCGATGGCGCGCAATCTGACGCGCGCCGGCTTTGCCCTCACGGTCTGGAACCGCACGCGCGCCCGGGCCGAGCCGCTCGTGGCCGATGGTGCGAGCGTTGCGGACAGCGCCGGCGAGGCCGTTGCCGACGCCGATGCCGTTCTGGTCATGCTCGAGAACCGGCAGGCGGTCGAAGCGGTGCTGCTTTCTGAGGCCGTGCTCGATGGCCTTGCGCGCCACGCCGTGATCGTCGACTTCAGCTCGATCCCGCCATCTGCGGCGCGGGCACTGGCCGAACGGATGGCGAGCCGCGGCTGCGCCTATCTCGATGCGCCCGTCTCCGGCGGCACGGCGGGCGCCGAGGCCGCCAGCCTGGCCATCATGGCCGGCGGCGATGCGCGCGCCTTTGCCCGCTGCGGGCCCGTGTTCGCCGCGCTCGGCCATGCCAGCCATATCGGCGCATCGGGCACCGGCCAGCTCGCCAAGCTTGCCAATCAGGTCATCGTTGCCCTGTCCATCGGCGCGGTGGGCGAGGCGCTGGTTCTGGCGGCGGCCGGCGGCGCCGATCCCGAACGCGTGCGCACCGCGCTTCGCAGCGGTTTCGCCGACAGCCGCGTTCTCGAACTGCACGGCAAGCGCATGACCGACCGCGACTTCGCGCCGGGCGGGCCGATGCGCATCTTCGACAAGGATCTCGCCACCATCGCCGCCGAGGCCAGCGCGCTCGGTATTGACCTGCCGCTGTTCGAGCGCGCGCGGGCGCTGTTCGCCGAACTGGGCGAGGACCATGCCGAACACGACCACAGCGCCCTGCTGCTGGCGCTCGAGGCGCGCAACCCCTCCGTGCATGTCAGGGCCGGCGGGCACAGCGAGGATGCGGGCGATGACGACAGCGCGAATCCGTCAGGTATCACACGGCGCTGAAGCCGTGATTGGCGATCGGTGCGATCATCATCCGCTTGGCGCAGATGCGGTGCTCCCGGTGGATGCGCCGCGGCGCCAACACCGTAAAGGCGGGACGTTCAGGTCAGCACCCTTGAAAGAAAGGCGCGCGTGCGCTCCTGGCGCGGCGCCGAGAACAGCGCCGAGGGCGGGCCCTCCTCGACGATGCGGCCGGCATCGAGAAAGCACACCGTGTCGGCCAGTTCGCGCGCGAATCCCATCTCATGGGTCGCCAGGATCATCGTCATGCCGTCGCGGTGCAACTGGCGGAGCACGTCGAGCACCTCGCCGACGAGTTCGGGATCGAGCGCCGAGGTGATCTCGTCGAACAGCATGATCTCCGGCTCCATCGCCAGCGCCCGGATGATCGCCACGCGTTGCTGCTGCCCGCCCGAAAGCTGGTCGGGATAGTGCTGCATGTGCCCGGCAAGGCCGAAGCGCTCGAACAGCGCCGTCACGGGCGCCTTGAGGGCGGCCCTGCTGCGCCCGTAGACGCGGGCCGGGGCGAGCATGACGTTGTCGACCGCCGTCATGTGCGGGAACAGATTGTAGGACTGGAACACGATGCCGATGCGCTGGCGCACCGGCTGCGGGTCAAGGCCCGGCTCGGCGATGTCCTGGCCGTCAAGCACGATGGCGCCGTCGTCGATCGGCTCGAGCAGGTTGATGCAGCGCAAAAGCGTCGACTTGCCCGACCCCGACGCGCCGATCAGGCAGGCCATCTGCCCCGTTTGCACATCCAGGTCGATGCCGCGCAGCACGTGATTGTGCCCGAAGCTCTTGGACACCGCCTTCAGCGACAGTTTCGCGGTCACCGGCGCTGCCTTGTCTGCCGGTGCAACAGATAGTCGGCATAGCGCGTCGCCGGTATCGTGATCGCCAGGAAGATCAGCGCCGCCCCCACATAGGGCGTGAAGTTGGCGAACAGCGACTTGTAGACGCCGGCCTGGCGGAAGATCTCCACCGGGCCGATGAAGGACAGCAGCGCCACGTCCTTTTGCAGCGCGATGAACAGGTTCATGTTGGCCGGCATGACGTTGCGGATCGCCTGGGGCAGGACGACATAGCGCATGGTGTCGCGGTCCGAAAGGCCGAGCGAGGTGGCCGCCGCGCGCTGGCTTTCATGAATGGATTCGATGCCCGAACGGAACACCTCGGCCACATAGGCCGCATAGACCAGCACGAGCGCGACCGAGCCCCAAAGATAGGGCGAGTTCCACGGTCGCGGCAGGCCCAGGCCCGGAATGCCGAAGCCCATCAGATAGATCACGAGGATCACCGGCAGGCCGCGGAAGATGTCGGTATAAAGCGCGCCGAACATGCGCAGCGGAAACAGCACCGGCGCGCGCACGTCCCGGCACAGCGCGACCGCAAGCCCCAGGATCGCGATCGTCGGCGCGCACCAGGCGAAGATCGCGATGTTGAGCACGAACGCGTTGACAAGCCCCGGAAAGGTGCGCGCGAACACCTCGCCATTGAAGAAGCTGCGCTGCACGGCCTCCCAGCCGGGCGCCAGCGGCACGAGCACGACGATCGCCGCCAGCACCAGCGCGGTGGAGGCCGCCGCGATCGTCACCGAGCGGCGGCGCTGGCGCGCCTCGTAGAGTTCGCGGCGCGTCGGCGCGGCGGGCGCTGCCGCCGCGTCGCTGCTCAGTCCGGCCTCGGCCATCTACTCGATGACGGGCACGTTGGTGGCGTCCTGCAGCCATTCGGCCTCGATGGCGGCGAGTTCGCCCGATTCGGTCAGCTCGGCGATCGCCGCGTCCACGCATTCCTTCAGCGGATTGCCTTCTTCCATCAAGAGGCCGAACTGGTCGGGGTTTTCCGAGCGCTCCGCCGGAAACTGGCCAAGCACGACCCCGCCATCGAGCACCACGGCGGACAGATAGAGCGCGGTCGGCAGATCGAACAGCGCCGCGTCGATCTGGCGGGCCTGCATGGCCGCGGTCACGTCGGTGTTGTCGCCATACAGCAGCGGATCGCGCTCGGGCTGCACGATCTGCTGAAGCATCGGCACGGCCGTCGTGTTCGCATCGGCGCCCCACACCACGCCCCTGAGCGATTCGACGGTCGGCTCGAGCCCGCCATCGACCATCGCCTGCGTGGTCAGCACGGCCATGGCCGATGTGTAGTAGGGCAGGGAGAAATCGACCATCGCCTCGCGTTCGGGCGTGATGGAGTATTGCTGCATGTTGAAGTCGAAATCCTTCGGCCCCGGCTGGATCGCCTCGTCGAACGAGGTGCGCACCCATTCGACCTGGTCGTCCTCAAAGCCCATCGCATTGGCGATGGCATAGGCAACGGCGGCCTCAAACCCCTCCTTGCTCTCCGGGGCGTCGTTCAGCACCCAGGGGTAGAAGGCCGGATTGCCGGTCGCGATGGTCAGGACGCCGTCTTCAAGCGTCTTTCCGTCGGCGCAGGCACCATGCTCGGTGGCAAGGGCGGTGCCGGCGGACAACGCCAGGGCGGACAATGCGAATGCGAGGGTCTTCATCGTGCGGGCTCCCGTTGAACTCGGCGTAGGTTTGGCCCATGGGCCGGATTTGTCCAGTCCCATCTGCATGGGCGGCGGCGGCAAATGGCGCGGGCGCGGCGCGCCGTCACGGCCGCCGCACCGCCCCAGCCGTTTTTCGCCGGTCACGCGGATGCGGCCGTCATCTGCCTTCGGCGGGCAGGGCGGGGATGCGCGCGCGCAGGCAAAGGCGCAGCCGGCCGCAGGGCCGCGCATCGGTGATCCAGCCATCGTCGCTGTCCAGATAGGCCCTGCAGGTCGCGCCGATATCGGCGCCGTCATCGGCGAGCGCGATGCCCGAGAACAGATAGCTCGCCCGCCCCGCGCCCTGCAAAGCGAGCGCCACCGGCTCGGCGCAGGCGCCCATGCATTCGGCCGTGCCGATGCGCACCCGGTCGGTCAGGCCGGCTGCCTTGATGGCCGTCGCGACCGCCGATACGCGCTCGCCGGCGGTCAGCCGGTCGCCGGTGCATGTGGCGCAGACAACGATCCTGATCATGCATGCCCATCCGGTGGTTTTCGCGCTGCCTACACCACCGGGCGTCGGCACGGAACCGGCGTCGGCCGCGCCCGTGTGCGATGGCGCACAGCGGACCGCCTCGCGCGATGGCATGAACAGGGCACTCGCATCAACGGCCCCGCGCCCAACCAGGAGAACCACCATGGCCGCCATCGCCCATATCGACTTCGCCGAACCCCGCGCAACCCGCTTCAGCGCCCGCGCCGTCATCGCCTGGCTCATCGACCGGGAGCGGCGCTTCGCCGACCGCGCCCGGCTCGCCGAAACCGCGCCCCAACACCTGGCCGACATGGGCCTTTCGCCGCGCGACCTGCGCGACATGGGCATTGCGGCCCACGCCGCCGACCCGGCCTGGCAGAGCTGGCGCTGACCCGCCCGCCCGCATCTTCGCCAATGGAGCCGGGCGTGCCGGCTCCGCCACATCCGCCCCATGGCGACCGCCCACCCGCAACACCGTTTCCTCGAGGCGAAAGGCGCGCTAACAATTGCGCCTTGCCACGGACCCGGCGCGGGGAGGGGCCATGTCCCAGATCAGCTATCTCACATCGATCCGCTTTGCGCCCGGCGCCATTGACGCGCTCGCCGACGACCTTGCCGCGCTGGCCATCGAGCGCCCGCTCATCGTGACCGACGAGGGCGTCATCGCCGCCGGTCTACTACATCGTGTGCTGCGCGCCGCCCCGCAGCTGAAGACCGCGCCGGTCTTCGACGCCACGCCCTCGAACCCGACCGAGCGCGCCGTGCGTGCCGCCCTTGATCAGTATCGGGCCGGCCATTGCGACGGCCTTGTCGCGCTTGGCGGCGGCTCGCCGATCGACCTGGCCAAGGCGGTGGCGCTGCTCGCCACCCATCCGTCCCCGCTCGCCCAGTATGCGGCGATTCTGGGCGGGCTCGAGCGCGTCACGGCCGATGTCGCGCCGGTGATCGCGATCCCCACCACGGCGGGCACCGGTGCCGAGGTCGGCCGTGCCGCCCTGATCACGCTCGACGACGGCCGAAAGCTCGGCTTCATCAGCCCTCACCTCATCCCCGGCCGCGCCGTGTGCGACCCTGAACTGACGCTTGGCCTGCCGCCCTGGCTCACCGCAGCGACCGGCATGGATGCCATCACTCACTGCATCGAGACCTATCTGTCGCCGCGCTTCAACCCGCCGGCCGAGGCAATCGCGCTCGACGGGCTCGAGCGTGGCCTGGCCCATATCGAGCGTGCCGTCGGCGGGGGCGCCGACCGCGATGCGCGCAGTGCCATGATGATGGCAGCCCTCGAAGGCGGGCTGACCTTCCAGAAGGGGCTCGGCGCGGTGCATGCGCTGTCCCATCCGCTCGGCGGCTACGAGGATCTGCGCTTGCATCACGGCGCGCTCAATGCCGTGCTGCTGCCGCATGTGCTGCGCTTCAACCGCGCTTTTGCCGGCGACAAATATGATGGGCTGGCCCGGCGCGTCGGCTGCGGGTCGGCCGAAGACCTGCCCGGGGCGATGGCCGATCTGGTCGCGCGTCTTGGCCTTCCGACCTCGCTGTCACGGATGGGCGTGCCCGGCTCGATCGTCGCCGATGTCGCCGAGGCGGCCGTGCTCGATCACTCCAACGCCACCAACCCACGGCCGCTGACGGCGGACGACTATCGCGCCATCCTTCAAGCGGCGATGGCCGATCCCTGAGGCCGCGGCCCGGCTGCGCACTGTGTCCGATCGCACGGCGGCCCGCGGCGGCCGCCGCTATCGTCTTCCCAACGAACAGTTGGAGAGAAGACATGGAAACGATCGTCGCCGTCATGCTGCTTCTGGGATGCGACCAGTCGATGATGGTCTGCCGCCAGAGCAATGAAACCTTCCCGCACTATGCCTCCGTCGAGGCCTGCGAAGCCGACGCCAACATCCGCATTCGCATGAACCGGACCGCGCCGGTGATGATGGCGCAATGCGTCACCGCCAGATCCGTCGCCGAAAGCCAGCAGGTGGTCGTCGACTGGCAGCTCGACCGGGTCGGCAATCTGCACGCCAAGGCCCGCATCCGCGATGCCGGGGCACTGGTCGCCTCGGCGCGTTGACGGGCCGCTTCACGCCTGCAGCCGCGCCTGCCGCGCCGCATCGAGGATCTCGGCGATCACCGAAACCGCCAGCGTGCGCGGATCGCGGGCCGAGGCGATCAGCCCGATCGGTCCGCGCACCCGGGCGATCGCCTCGCGCGCGACGCCGCGCGCCTCAAGGTCGAGATCGCGCGCCTGCCGCGCCCGCCGGCTGCCCTGCGCGCCGATATAGAAGGCCGGGCTTTCGAGTACGGCTTCGATGATCGGCGGCTCCCAGTCATGGTCGTGAAAGAACAGCGTCACCGCGGTCCAGCCGTCCGGGGCGATGTCGGCCGGCATGGCCCGGCGTGCCAGATGGCGTGTCGCGCAGCCCGCCTGCCGGCCATGGGCGAGCGTTTCCTCGTCCGGCGACAGCAGCATCGCCCGATAGCCGGCCGAGCGCGCGAGCGCGGCGAAGGTGCTCGCCTCGGGCCCCTTGCCGAAGGTCAGGAACTGCAGCTCCGGCTGCAGATGCACGGCAAAGGCCGTCCCCTGCCAGCCCGTCGCCGCGGCGTCGTCGATGCCGAGCGCGCCGCTGTCCGCGTCGATCCTCAGCGTGATCGGGCCGCGCGCGGCGAGCCGGCCGCAGACCTCGTCCAGCACGGCCCGGTCCGGGTCCGGCACCAGCAGGATCTCGAGCCCGCCACCGCAGGGCAACTGGATGTCGATGAAGGGCGAGCCGCGCCCGTAGCGCACCGCGAGCGGTCTGCCTTCGCCCAGCGCCGTCTGGGCATGGATCGCCAGGTCGGCTTCCACGCAGCCCGATGACAGCGAGCCCGTTTGCCCGCCAGCGGCGGCAAACGCCATCATCGCGCCAAGCGGCCGGTAGGAGGGGCCTTCCACGCCCGTGATCACCGCGAGCACGCCGGGCGTCCGAGCCGCGGCCAACACGGCCAGCGGCGCGCTGTCGGGCCCGAAATCGGCGGCGGTTGCGGCGGGAGCATCGCGCATGCCGGCAATTCTAGCGCAGTTTTCGCGCCCGCGCATCTCCCCGCCGCCGGCGGGCGCGGCCGCCCCTCAGTGCGCCGCCCGCGTGCGGATCTGGTCGAAGGCGACGGCCAGGATGAGCACGGTGCCGCGGGTGATCTCCTGCCAGAAACTTGAGACGTTCATCAGGGTCAGCCCGTTATTGAGCGTGCCCAGGATCAGCACGGCGAACACCGTGCCCCACACCGAGCCGCGCCCGCCGTAAAGGCTGGTTCCGCCCAGGATGATGGCCGCGACAACGGTGAGCAGTTGCTGGCCGGCCGCGTTGGGCGCCGCCGCGCCCAGCATGGCGGCCAGGATGATGCCGGCCATGGCGCCGACCGCGCCCGAGGCGATGTAAAGGACAAGCTGGATGCGCTCGACATTGACGCCCATCAGCCGGCTCGCCTCCGGATTGCCGCCGGCGGCATAGACCTCGCGGCCGAACTTCGTGCGCGCCAGGATCCACCACAACAACGTGGCGAAGGCGAACATGGCGATGACCGGGAAGGGGACGCCGAAGACGCGCCCCGACCCCAGCCAGTTGAAGGCCGGCACGAGCAGCGGCTTGGACAGCCCGTTGGTCAGCACCAGCGCCGAGCCGGTGATGATGCTCATCGTGCCCAGCGTGACGATCAGCGGGTTCAGGTGCAGGCGGGTCACGAGCAGCCCGTTGCCGCCGCCGATGATGCCGCAGATGATGACCGCCAGCAGCGCGGCGAGCCAGATATTGATGCCCATGGCGGCGAGCAGCGCGACCAGCACCCCGGCCAGCCCGGCGATCGCGGCGACCGAAAGGTCGAGCGCGCCGGCGATGATGACCGGCGTGCCGACGATCGCCATCAGCCCGATCACCGCCATGTTGGTGCCGATCGACAGCAAGTTGTTGACGTTGAGGAAGTAGGGCGAGAGCAGCGAAAAGCCGACCACAAGGATCAGGAACAGCGTGCCGAGCACGGCCACGCCGGCATTGTCCTGGCTGAGCAGGTCGCGCCAGTGCCTGGTCTTCCTGGCTCCGTTTGCGGGCACGTCCGTCATCGTTGCGATCTCCCGAAATCAGCCGTCCCAGGCAAGGCGCCGGACGAGGTCTTCATTGACGTCGATGCCCAGCCCCGGCCGCTCGATCGGCGCAATTCTGCCGTCGCGCTGCACGATCGGCTCGGAGACCAGTTCGGTCTGCACCGAAACGGCAAAGGGCTTGAGTTCGAGCAGCCTGGTGTTGGCCGAGGCCAGCGACAGATGCAGGCTTGCCGCCGTCGTCACCGCCGTGCTCCAGGCATGGGCGTTCATGGTCAGGCCCGCCGCGCCGGCGCGCTGGTCGACGCGCGCAAAACCGGTGATCCCCTCCACGCGCCCCGGATCGACGCCGAGCACGTCGGCGACGCCGGTCGCGATCAGCCGTTCGTAATCGGTGACGGTGAAGGCGCGCTCGCCCATGGCGATCGGCACCGGCACCGCCGCCTTGAGCGCGCGATGCGCCTCGATCCGCGTGGGATAGAACGGTTCCTCGATCCAGCCGATGCCGTATTCGGCCATCGCCCTGACGGTGTTGATGCCCGTGCACAGGTCCCATCTGACGCCATGGCCGGCGTCCACGAGGATATCGAAGTCATCGCCCACGGCGGCGCGCAGAGCGCGAATGAAGGCCACATCGTTCTTCGGGTCGCGTCCGATATTGGACAGCCCGCGCTTGCCGAAACCCAGCTTGACGCCGACGAACCCGGCCTGCTTGAAGCCGACCACCTCGTCGATATTGTCCTGATTGGTAGCCTTGTTGACGTGGTTGCACGCATAGGCCGGCATGAAATCGCGCTTCTTGCCGCCGAGCAGGGCATGAAGCGGCTTGCCCTCGATCTGGCCGGCAATGTCCCACAGCGCCATGTCGAGCGCCGAATAGGCAAAGCAGGCGATGCCGCCCTCGCCATACCACCAGCAATGGCCGCGCATCATCTCCCAGGCCTGGGCGACGGTGATGTCGCCGGCCGCGATCAGCAGCGGGCCGAAGGCTTCGTCGATCAACAGCTTGGTGGCCTTGCATGCCTCCGGCCACATGGCGATGCCCTCGCCCCAGCCGACCACGCCGTCGCAGGTCTGAACGCGCACGAAGACGGTCAGCCGCCATTCGCCGTGATCGTTGGCGTCGGGGTAGCGCAGCACCCATGACTGGATGGTGTCGATCTTCATGCCGTCAGGTCTCCTCCCGCTTGGTGGTTGACTAGCACCGATGCAGTTGGTAAGTCAACAAGTGGTCAGGCCACTTTCACCTGATCCCGGAGGAGCGTGGAGGAGACATGGAGCCGGCAGAGGCCTTCGAGGTCGAGACGATCCGCCGCGAAAGCGTGACCGGCATCGTGGTCGACCGGCTGCTCGGCTATGTCAGCGCCGGCAAGCTCGCCGCCGGCGAGCGCCTGCCGCCCGAACGCCGGCTCGCCGAGATGTTCGGCGTCAGCCGCCCGACGATTCGCGAGGCGCTGCGCGCGCTGAGCGTTCTGGGCGTGCTCGAGGTGCGTCACGGCGGGGGCGTCTTCGTCTCCCGGCTCGATGCGGCCGACCTGCTGCAACCGCTGACCTTCTTCCTGACGCTTCAGGACGTCACGGTCGAAAAGCTGTACGCCGCCCGCCGGCTGATCGAGGGCGAGATCGCCGCGCTGGCCGCCGTCAATGCCGGATCGGGGCACCTTGCCCGGCTCGACGCGCTCCTGGACGAGCAGAAGCAGGTGCTCGACGACCCCTCGCGCTATCGGCAGGTGGACACCGACTTCCATGCCCATCTGGCGCATATGGCCGACAATCCCTTCTTGATGCGTGCCGCCCAGTCGCTCAACATGCTGGGCCTCGAATTCCGCAAGATCGCCTCGGAGACGCCGGCGGTCCTGGCCGGTTCGGTCGGCGATCACGAGGCGATTGTCGATGCTCTCAAGGCCGGCGACGCCGAGGCCGCGCGCGCCGCCATGGCCGCGCACATGGACTTCGTGCTCGACACCACCAAGGCATGCCAGGCGGAGCAGCCATGACCCGCAAGGTCGTCGTCACCGACTATACCTTCCCCGATCTTGAGCGCGAATGCGCCGCGGCACGGGCCGCCGGCGCCCGATTGCGCGCGCATCAATGCAAGAGCCCCGGCGAGGTCGCCGATGCGGTGCGCGGCGCCGATATCGCCATCGTCCAGTTCGCCGAACTCGACGCCGACGCCATTGCCGGCCTGGCGCCCGGCGCCGCCATCATCCGATACGGCATCGGCTACGACAATATCGATGTCCGCGCCGCCGGCGCGCGCAACCATCCGGTCGGCTATGTGCCGGACTATTGCCCCGACGAGGTCGCCGACCACACCGCGGCCAGCCTTCTGGCGATGCTGCGCAAGCTGCCCGCGCTCGACGCTTCGGTGCGCCGCAACGAGTGGGCGGCGGTCGCGGTCGCCGCGCCGCTGAAACCGTTTTCGGACACGCGCATCGGGTTTTTCGGCTTCGGCCAGATCGCGCGCGGCGTTCATCGCCGGCTTGCGCCTTTCGGCTTTGCCTTCGCCGCCGCCGATCCGGCGCTTGCGGCCCAGAAAGCGGGGCAATTTGGCATCGACAAGGTGGATGCCGACGCCCTTTTTGCGACCTGCGATGCGATCAGCCTGCATGCGCCGGCAACCGAACACACGGTCGGCTTCGTGGGCGCGGCGCGGCTGTCGTCCATGCGCCCGCATGCGCTCATCGTCAACACCGCCCGCGGCGCCCTGATCGACGAGGACGATCTCGCCGCCGCGCTCAGGGACGGCGTTATCGGCGGCGCCGCGCTCGATGTCTTCGCGGTCGAGCCGCTGCCGGCGGACTCGCCCCTGCGCCGGGCGCCCAACCTGCTGCTGACCCCCCACGCCGCCTGGTATTCGGACGCGGCGATCGGCCGGCTTCAGGGGCTGGTCGCCCAGGATATCGCCAATCACCTGGCCGGCCGGCCGCTCAGAAAGCCGGTGCCGGGCAGCGGCCCGCAGCGCGAGGCCGTCTCGTGACGGCCCGCCCTCACACCGATTGCGGACCGGCACGACCGGCCGCAGGGAAGGGGCGGCGTCCCGCTGCCCCAAGCGCATCGCATGGAGGAGTTACGATGCACAAACTCACGATCACCACCGCCGCGCTGGCCCTGTTGTCCGCGCCGGCCTTCGCACTGGAGCCCGAAGACCTCAAGGGTCAGGAGATCACCGCCGAGCAGTATGACGAACTGGTCGCCGCGGCCAAGGAGGTCACGCCGCCGCGCAATGGCGACGAGTACATCTTCGGCTTTGCCAATCTGCAGCGCGACATTCCCTTCGGCGTCAAGACCGAACAGGGCATCGAGGCCAATGCCGAAAAGGCCGGCATCGAACTGCTCGTCACCGACAACCGGCTCGACGGCGCCGTCGCATTGCAGAACGCGGAAAGCTATGTGCGCCGCAATGTCGACTATGTCATCGAGTTCCAGACCGACGTCAATTTCGGCCCCACGGTGATGCAGAAGTTCAACGAGGCCGACATTCCGGTCACCGCCATCGACATCCCGATGCCCGGCGCGACCTTCTTCGGCGCCAACAACCCGCGTTCGGGTTTCATGGGCGGGGCGTTCCTGGCCCAGGCCGCGATCGCCGAATGGGGCGAAGAGGCGGTCAATGACGGTTATCTGGTCGTCGGCGAGCTGCCGCAGTCGGGCGCCATTCCCGCCATGCGCACCGGCGGCCAGATCGCCGGCTTTCAGGCGGTCGTCGAGGATTTCCCCGAAGATCAGATCATCAGGATCGACACCAAGAACACGCTGCAGGAATCCTTCACCCAGATGAACAACGTCATCGGGCGCATTCCCCAGGGCGTGCCGATCATGGGCATTGCCATCAACGACCAGTCGGTCACCGGCATGCTGCGCGCGACCACCCAGGCCGGCCGCGCCGACAACGCGTTGTTCGTCGGCATGGGCGCCGACGAGGTCGAAACGCTGGCCACCGAGGAACGCCTGATCGCCTCGGTCGGCTACTTCCCCGAGCGCTACGGCAACTATCTGGTGCCGATCGCGCTGATGGAGCTTGCCGGCGTCGACGTGCCCCCGGCCGTCCTCGTCAACCATGTCATGGTGACCAAGGCCAATATCTGCGAGTTCTACGATGTCGAATGCGGCGAGGGGCCGGACTTCGAATACACCTTCCCGCAGGAGGCGTTCGAGGAGCACCTGGCGAGCTTGCGCGGCAAGGAAGAGCTGCAGGGCTACGAGACCCTGATCCCGTCCAACTGATTGCCGCTTCGGGCCCGCCCTGCGCGGGCCCGGCCACCGTCAACCGGCCGTTCCGGAAAGGCGCGCCATGCTGCTCGACATGACCGGCATAAGAAAGGCCTTCGGCAACAATCTGGTGCTCGACGACGTCGGCTTTGCGATCGATGCCGGCGAGATCGTCGCGCTTCTGGGCGCCAATGGTGCCGGCAAGTCGACGCTGATGAAGATCATGACCGGCATCTACAGCCGCGATGCCGGAACGGTCTGCATCGACGGCGAGACCGTGCGCATCGAGGCGCCGCGCGATGCCATGGCCCACGGCATCCGCCTGATCCCGCAGGAGCTGTCCGTCCTGCCGGACCTGTCGGTGGCCGAGAACGTCTTTCTGGGCGCCATGCCCGCAAATGGCGACGGACCGCTGGCGACCGTGCGTTTTGCCGAAATGGTCCGCCGCGCCCAGGACCTGCTCGAAGAGCTGGGCCTTGGCGACATCGATGCGCGTGCCCGCCTGTCGCGGCTGACCCTGTCCGAACAGCGCCTGGTCGAGATCGCCCGCGCTCTCGCCGGCAAGGCGCGCGTGCTCGTCATGGACGAGCCGACCGCCTCGCTCTCCGAGCCCGAGCGCGACAAGCTTTTCGCCATCATGGCCGGCCTCAGGCAGGCCGGCACCGCGATCGTCTTCATCTCGCACTATCTCGACGAGGTCTTCGAGGTCTCCGACCGCATCTCGGTGCTGCGCGACGGCATCAATGCGGGCGTGTTCGTGACCGCCGAAACCGATCATGACTCGGTGCTCGCGGCCATGCTCGGTCGCCAGATGGAGCATCTTTATCCGCCGCCCGCCATTGCGCCCGGCGCGCCGTTCTTCGTCGCCCGCGACATCGCCGACGGCGACACGCTGGCCGGCATCTCGATCACCGCCCGCCAGCGCGAGATCCACGGCGTGTTCGGCCTGATCGGCTCGGGCGTCCAGACCATCGGCAAGGCGCTGTTCGGCGCCCATGCGCTGACCGGCGGCACCATCACGCTGAACGGCACGCCGTTCCGGCCGCGCTTTGCCGCCGATGCCATCGCAAGCGGTGTGGGCTTGGTGCCCGGCGAGCGCAAGGCCGAGGGCATCGTCGCCGAAATGCCGTTGCGCGAGAACTTCACGTTGCCCTTCCTGTCGCGCTATGTGCGCGGCGGCACGATCTCGGTGCCGCGCCAGAGGCAGTTCGCGGCCAGGTGGATCGACGCGCTCGGCGTGCGCACCACCGGGCCCGAGCAGCCCATTCGCGGGCTTTCGGGCGGCAATCAGCAAAAGGTCTGCATCGGCCGCTGGCTGGTCGACGACCTCAACGTGCTGATCCTCGACGAGCCGACCCGCGGCGTCGATCTGGGCGCGCGCCGGGACATCTACGCCCATCTGCGCACGCTCTCCGATCAGGGCCTGACCGTGATCGTGATCTCCTCGGACGCCGAGGAGATCGCCGGCCTTGCCGACACCGCGACCGTGCTCCAGAAGGGCCGCAGCGTCGCGCGGTTCGACGGGCCGGTCGGCGCCGAGGCGCTGATGCACGCCGCCGGCTCCAGCAAGGCGGCCTGATCGGTGCAACCGACATCCAATGACCGGGAGGACACCCGATGAAACTGAGCGTGACGAGCTGGTCGTTTCCGCAATGCGATCTGGCCGAGGCGGCGAGCATCGCCCGGGCCATCGGCCTTGACGGCATCGACCTTGGCTACTTCTACCGCGCCGCGCTCGACAAGGACCGGCTACTGGCCGAACCCCAGGCCTATGGCGCCGAGCTCCGGCGGGCATTGCCGCTCCCCGCGGCGAACCTCTATCACCTGTTCGGCGCCGATCCCGCCGAGCGCAATCTCGCCCAGTCGCCGCCCGATGCGCGCAACCTCGCCGACTTCAACGCCGCGCTCGCCTTCTGCCGGGCCGTGGGTGCGCCGACGATCTTCGTCCTGCCCGGGCTGCTCGGGCCGGGCCAGTCGCGCGCCAGCGCGCTTGCCAGCACCGCCGAGGCACTCAAGCCGATGGTCGAGGCGGCCGACGGCACCGGCGTGACCGTCACCGTCGAGCCGCATGTGCATTCCTATCTGGAAAGCCCGGAGCTTGCTGCCGCGCTGATCGACAAGGTGCCCGGTCTCGCGCTGACGCTCGATCCGGCCCACTTCGCCGTCATCGGCTACCGGCAGGACGAGATCGAGGCGCTTGTCCCGCATGCCGGCCATGTCCATCTGCGCCAGGCGCGGCCCGGCGCGCTGCAGGCCAAGATGGAGGAGGGGACGCTGAATTTCCCCGCCTTCTTCGCCGCCCTGCGCGATGCCGGCTATGACGGCTGGCTCGCCATCGAGTATGTGCACCAGGCCTATATGGCCACGGTCCATGACGACGTCCTGTCCGAGACCGTCAGGATGCGCGACGCCTTTCGAGCCTGGAGCGCGGCGTGACCGGCGCCGTCCTCGTCACCGGTGCGGCCGGCGGTCTGGGCCTTGCCATCGCCAGGCGCCTGATCGATGACGGCCGGCAGGTCGTCATCGCCGATATCGACGCCGCCGCCGTTGAACGGGCCGCCGCCGGGATCGGCGCCCAGGCGTGTGTTCTGGACATCGCCGATGAAGCCGCGGTCGTCGAAACCGTCGGCGCCATCGCCCGCGACCGGGGCCTGTGGGGCCTGGTCAACAATGCCGGCGTGCACAAGAACGTCTCGGTGGTGGCGAGCACCGCCCAGGACTGGGACCGCATCCATTCGATCAATGCGCGCGGCACCTTCCTGATGTGCCGGGAGGGCGCGCGCCACATGGTCAGGGCACGCCAGGGCCGCATCGTCAACATCGTCACGCGCGTTAATTTCGGAAACCCCTTTTCTGCCGCCTACATGGCCTCCAAGAGCGCCATCTACGCGCTGACCCAGTGCCTGGCCGTCGAGGTCGCCCGCGCCGGCGTGCGCGTCAATGGCGTCGGGCCGGGCCATGTCGGCCCCGGCACCGGCATGGCGAGGCATTTCAAGGCCAAGGCCGACAGCCTGGGCATGGCCTGGGAGGACTTCGAGGCGCAGGTGCACAAGACCATACCGCTCGGGCGCTGGTGCACGCCCGACGACGTCGGTGGCGCCGTGTCCTTCCTGATGGGCCCGGATGCCGATTTCATCACCGGCGAGTTCATCTATGTCACCGGCGGCTTTCAGGCCTATGGTGTCGCGCCCGATCCCGAGCAACTGGAGAACCCCTATGGCTGATCTTGAAGGCAGGCGCGCGCTCGTCACCGGTGCCCGCCACGGCATTGGCGGCGAGACGGCGCGCGTTCTGGCCCGGCACGGCGCCCATGTCGCCGTGTGCGGGCGCAAGCCCGGCGATTGCGAGCCCGTGGTCGCCGAGATCATGGAGGCCGGCGGCGAGGCCTTCGACTGGGCGCTCGATGTCGGCGATCTGGGCGCGGTGCGCGGCCGCGTCGAGGGCGCCGTCGAACAGCTCGGCGGGCTCGACATCGTCGTCAACAACGCCGCGGTGATCGAACCCATGGCCAGGCTCGGCGCCATCGATCCGCAGGACTTCGACCGCGCCTGCCGCATCAACCTGTCGGGCGCGCTGGCGGTGGTCCACGCCGCCTGGGACACGCTGATGGGTGGCGGGCGCGTCCTCAACCTTCTGTCGGGCGCCGCCGTCGGGCCGATGGAGGGCTGGGCCGCCTATTGCGCCTCCAAGGCGGGGCTGCTGATGCTCACCCGCTCGATCGATCTGGAAGGGACGCCGGTCGGCATCCGCGGCTTCGGCTTTGCGCCCGGCGTCGTCGACACCGGCATGCAGACCGCGATCCGTGCCGCCAGGATCAACCGCGTCTCCGACATCCCGCGCGAGAACCTGGCGCCCGTTTCCGCGCCCGCCGAGATGATCGCCTGGCTGGTTTCGGGCCGCGTCGACGATCTCGCCGGACAGATGGTCGACATTCGCGACCCCGAAATCGGCAGGCGCATGCAAGCCGACACGACACGTTAAGGGAGGACAATGATGAGCGAACGCGCACGCATCGCCGTGATCGGCGCGGGCTGGTGGGCGACCGAATTCCACCTGCCCAATCTGAAGAAGCGGGAACA
This sequence comes from Roseitalea sp. MMSF_3546, assembly GCF_030732865.1. GTDB lineage: Bacteria > Pseudomonadota > Alphaproteobacteria > Rhizobiales > Rhizobiaceae > Roseitalea. The sequence goes on along the minus strand of NZ_JASHKB010000022.1, from coordinate 44,841 downwards.
GGACTGCGACATCGTCGGCGTCTCGCGCCTTGGCGCCCAGGAGCTCGAACTGGTCCGTGCGCGCTTCGACGTGCCCTTTGCCACAGAGGATTTCCGCGAACTGGTGGCGCAGACCAAACCCGATGGCGTCGTCATCGCCTCGCCCCACACCGCCCATTACGACAACGCGGTCGCCGCGCTCGATGCCGGCGCCCATGTGCTGATCGAAAAGCCGATGACGACATCGGCCCGGGACGCGCGCGACCTGGTCGCCCGCGCCGAAAGGGCGGGCCGCCAGATCATGATCCCCCATGGCTGGAACTTCACCCATTTCATGCCCATGGCGGCCAGGCTGGTCGCCGAGGGCCGCATCGGCACCTTGCGCCACGCCACCTGCCAGATGGGCTCGGCGCTGCTCGACCTGTTCGGCGGCGAGCCCATGGTCGAGACCGCCGAGCACACCTTCCGCCCGCCGCCCTCGACCTGGGCCGACCCCAGGAACGCCGGCGGCTATGGCTGGGGCCAGCTTTCGCACGCGCTCGGCGCGCTGTTCCGCATCGTTCCCGACCGTCCCGCCGAGGTCTATGCCAGGACCGGCAAGTCGCCCACCGGCGCCGATTATTTCGACGCGGCCGTGGTGACCATGCAAAACGGCGCCACCTGCGTGCTGTCGGGCTCGGCGGCGATCCCCAAGCATGTCGGCCCGCATATCGACATTCGCCTCTACGGCGACGAGGGGCTGTTGTTCCTGGACATCGAGCGCGAACGGCTGGAATTGCGCCGGCTCGACGGTGACGACTATGTGCACGACTTCAAGCCGGGCGAGGGCGCCGCCGCCTATTCCACCGAGGGGCCGATCAACCGCTTCGTCGATCTGTGCCGGGGCATGGATATCGCCAACGAGGCGGACGGCTCGGTCGGCATGCGCGCCGTCGAGGTGCTCGACGCCATGTACCGCTCCGCCGAGACTGGCCAGGCGGCCAGACGCTGACGCGCCCCGACGAGGACGGATCGCACCATGCAACGCTGGACCATCGCCGACATCCGCGCCCATACGATCGACGCGCGCGGGGCGGGCGGCGACTATCACGATCGCCACGCCGGCCACTGGCTGATCGACAGCCCCATCGCCACGCCGATGTCGGCCTATCCGGCCTACAAGCGCAGCCGCACCTCCTGGGGCATCGACGTGCTCGGCAGCATACTCGTCGAGATCGAGACCGAGGACGGCACGATCGGCATCGCCACCGGCCTTGGCGGCGATCCGGCCTGCTTCCTGATCGAAAGGCACTTCCGCCGCTTCCTGATCGGCGCCGACATTCGCGACATCGCCCGGCTGTGGGACCAGATGTATCGCGCCAGCCTGCCCTATGGGCGCAAGGGGGTCACGCTGGCCGCGCTCAGCGTCGTCGACCTGGCGCTCTGGGACGGCCTTGGCCGGCTGCGCGGCGAGCCCGTCTACAAGATGATCGGCGGCCGGACCAGGGACGAACTGCGCTTTTACTGCACCGGCCCGCGCCCCGATATCGCCCGGCAGATGGGCTTCTGGGGCGGCAAGGTGCCGCTGCCGCTCGGCCCCGCCGACGGCCGAGCCGGCCTGGCCGAGAACCGCGATTTCCTCGCCCGCCATCGCGATGCCGTCGGCCCGGACTTCGCGCTCATGGTCGACTGCTACATGGCCCTCGATGTGCCCTATGCGGTCGATCTTGCCTATGCGGTGCGCGATCTCGACATCAACTGGATCGAGGAGCCGCTCTCGCCGGACGACGTCGACGGCCATCGTCTGCTCAAGCAGCGCGCCCCGTTCCAGAAATGGACTACCGGCGAGCACGAGTTCACCCGCTACGGCTATCGCGATCTCGTCGCCAGCCGTGCCGTCGACATCATCCAGCCCGACATGATGTGGCTTGGCGGACTGACCGAAGCGCTGCGCCTGGCCGCCATGGCCGCCGCTTACGACATCGCCGTCGTCCCGCACGGCTCGGGCGCCTACAGCTATCACTATGTGATGAGCCAGCCCAACTGTCCGTTCTGCGAATATCTGATCACCTCGCCCGAAGCCGACCGTCTCGAACCGGTCTTCGGCACGCTGTTCGAGAACGAGGCGATACCCCAGGACGGCCGGCTGGTGCTGTCCGACGAGCCGGGCTTCGGGCTCGAACTGAACCGTGGTGCGGTGCCGCTCAACAGGCCCTACGCCGAAAGCTGACCGGAGCGCCGGCGCGTCTGGTCGCCTCGACCGGACAGGCGGCCGCGGCCGGCCCGCGGTTGGGTCGAATTCTTCCTCGTCACCGGTCCGACGCGCAAAGCTCCGGTTGACGGCCGGGCGCGCTTGGTTGACCTTGAAGGGCTTCTGTGCAACCGCCAACGGCAATGCCCGAGGTCCACGGAACCGAACGCAGTCATCGGGCCCGTCGGCTTCGGTCCGGCGCGCCCGAAAACGGGGCCGGCCGATGGCCGGCCAGCGCTCCGGCGCGGTTGCCCCGTGCGAGCCGCACGCGGCCGCCGCGGCAAGGCCGGCGCACGAATCGGGGCGTCTGCTTGCGATCGGCGGCCGTGTCCGCACAGGCACGGCCACGCGCAACACCGACGGTCCGCCATCGCGCGAAAGAACGGACAATCACATCTGGAGGGAGACGACGCACATGTACCGAAAGATCATGACGCCGGTCGATCTGAGGCATACCGATCAGCTCGGCAAGGCGCTGAAGACCGCTGCGGACCTGGCGCGGCACTACGATGCCACGGTCTGCTATGTCAGCGTCGCGGCGGCCGCGCCCGGCCCGGTGGGACACAACCCGCAGGAATTTGCCGAGAAACTGTCGGTCTTTGCCAAGCAACAGGCCGACGAGCACGGCATCAAGACGGAAATCCATCCCGTCACCTCGCACGACCCGACCACCGATCTGGACGATGCGCTTCTCAAATGCGTCGGCGATATCGGCGCGGACCTGGTGGTGATGGCATCGCACGTCCCCACACTGACCGATTACATCTGGCCCTCCAATGGCGGCCGCGTGGCCGGCCACGCCAAGGCGTCGGTCTTCGTCGTTCGCGATGCATGAGCGCGGGGCGCACATCCGCACATCGATCTTTCAAGAGGATTTGCCATGACTGATCAAGCGACCCCAACGGGGATTCCCGAACCCGAAGGCGCATCCGACCTGATCGATACCGATTTCGAGATCGGTCAGGACAACATCGAAGGCAAGCTCGGACCCTTCGGCTTCGACATTCACAACCCTGTCTTTCTGATCTCCGGCCTGTCGGTGATCGCGTTTGTGGCCTATGCGCTGATCGCGCCGGGCCAGGCGTCCGATTTCTTCGGCTGGCTGCGCCCGGCCCTGACCAGCACGTTCGACTGGTTCTTCCTGTCGTCGGCCAACATCTTCGTCATCTTCTGCCTGGCGCTGATCGTCAGTCCCTGGGGCAGCGTGCGCCTGGGCGGCAAGGAGGCCACGCCCGACTATTCCTATCTGGGCTGGTTCGCCATGCTGTTCGCCGCCGGCATGGGCATCGGACTGATGTTCTTCGGCGTGCTCGAGCCGGCCTACTATTTCGCCACTCCCTGGGGCGACGCGCCGCTCGGCACGGTGCGCCCGTTCACCGAAGACGGCGACCTGATATCGGCCAATGTCGAGCAGGCTCGCGAGATCGCCCTTGCGGCGACCTCCTATCACTGGGCCCTGCACCCCTGGGCGATCTATGCGGTGGTCGCGCTCGCGCTAGCGCTGTTCACCTACAACAAGGGCCTGCCGCTGTCGATCCGTTCGTCCTTCTATCCGATCTTCGGCGAGCGCGTCTGGGGCTGGACCGGACATGTGATCGACACGCTCGCCGTGTTCGCCACGCTGTTCGGCCTTGCCACGTCGCTGGGCCTTGGCGCCAAGCAGGCCAATGCCGGCATGAACTATGTCTACGGCATCCCGTTTTCGACCACGGTGCAGGTGATCCTGATCCTGGCGATCACGGCGGTGGCGCTGGTCTCGGTGCTGCGCGGGCTTGATGGCGGCGTCAAGGTGCTCTCCGAGATCAATATGGGTGTTGCGGCGCTGTTGCTGCTGTTCGTGCTGTTTGCGGCGGGCGCGGCCACGATCCTCAGCGAGTTCGGCTCGGGCCTGGTCGCCTACGCCCAGCAGCTGATCCCGCTGTCGAACCCGTTCGGGCGCGAGGACACCGGCTACATGCAGGGCTGGACGGCCTTCTACTGGGCCTGGTGGATCTCCTGGTCGCCCTTTGTGGGCATGTTCATCGCCCGCGTCAGCCGCGGCCGCACGGTGCGCGAGTTCATCACCTGCGTCCTGATCATCCCCTCGCTGGTGTGTATCCTGTGGATGGCGGTGTTCGGCGGCGCGGCGATCAGCGACATGATCGCCAACCCCGAGACCTCGGCGGTCAAGGCCAATGTGATCGACAACTACTCGCCGGAGCTTTCGCTGTTCGCGATGCTGGAAAGCCTGCCGCTGGCCGCCATCACCTCGACCATCGGCATCGTGCTGGTGATCGTGTTCTTCGTGACCTCCTCGGACTCCGGTTCGCTGGTCATCGACACGATCACCGCCGGCGGCAAGGTCGATGCGCCGGTCAGCCAGCGCGTGTTCTGGTGCACCTTCGAGGGGCTGGTCGCCATCGTGCTGCTGATCGGCGGCGGACTGACCGCGCTGCAGGCCATGGTGATCTCCACCGGGCTGCCGTTTACGCTCGTCCTGCTGCTGATGTGCTGGGCGATCGTCCGCGGCCTTCAGGCCGAAGAGCGCTGAGGCGCCCTAAAATCCGGCGGGCGCACAGCCGCTCGCCGGACCGCCATCGCCGACGAGCACGCCCATCGGCTCTTGAAGGCCGGGGAGCGTGACCGGACGGATGGTCAGGCCCGCCTCATCTGCGGCGGTCACGCCGGCCTCCAGCGGATAGGCGAACACACACCGTCCGGCATCAGCGAATGCGCGTGCGGCGGCCACGCCCTCATTGCCGGCGACGGGATTGTAAGCATGCACGCCGGCAAGCTTCGCAGGGACCAGCGCGGAATGGGACGTCGTGAAAACCAGCGAGCCGGCGGGGATGGCCTGCTTCAATCGTTGGCCGGCAATGGCGTTGTCCGCCAGTCGTGCATACAGAACGCCGATGTCGCGATAGCTCGCAACCGCCGAAAACGCGATGGCGATCATGGCCAGGTGGAGTATCGCGCGGCGCATGGCGGGCCGCTCGGCGCCGCACAGGAAAACACACAGTCCGAGAGCCAGCGCTGCGGCAATGATCAGCGGCACGTACAGTTCGACCGCGAACTGCATCTCTAGCGGCCCTTGCAGCGAGACAAGCCCCAGAAGGGCGGCTACTGCCGAACTCCACAGTAGCGTGCGACGCATCGAATCGTCCCACAGGGGTGCGCTCGCCGCGATCCGGCGCAGCGCCAGCGCCGACAGGATCGCCAGGAACGGCAGCGCCGGCAGAAAGTAACGCATCGCCGAGGCATAGCCGCCATGCCACTGATTGAGCGAGTAGAAGGTGATGTAGGCCCCGATCATCGCCAGCGGAAGGGCATGATCGCGGGCCCGCTCGCCGGCCAGGAATCGTGCCGCCGGCACAAGCGCAAGGACGGCAAAGGGAACCGACTGCAGCAATGCCGCCTTGCTCGTGCCCCAGAAGACGATCCAGCCGCTGTCGAGCCGCACCATGCCGTCCTGGAAGCGTTCGTCGTCGATCCACTGCAGGTCGGCGACGAGGACATAGGCGTTCCAGAGCAGGTCACGCAGCGTCCCACTGGCCGTCAGCAGCAGGGCAAGGGCACCAAGCGTCAAGCCCCAGATGCGCAACGGCCGCGCCAAGGCGCTGGCAAGCAGGGGCTGAATGTGGCGGACATTGACCGCCATCGCCACGATGAGCGCGATGCCCATGGCGACCATCAGCGCAATATAGCGCTCGGACATGGTGCCGCCGTCCGCCGGTCCGTAGGCGAGCGGCGCCGCGACACCGAACTTGACGAAATTGACCTGGCTTGCAAGTGCGAGCCCCGGCAAAAGGCCGAGCAGGAAGACCGCCGCGTCGGCGCGGCGCGCAGGAGCCGCAAACAGCCGCAACCAGAAGAACACCGCGAACACGGCGAGGATCGCGTCGACTCGTATGCTCACCGCGAGCCCCAGCGCGAGTCCGGAGACGACGCGCGACCACCGGGTGCAGAGGATCGCGCGCTCGATGCCGACGAGAATCAGCGCCAGAGCCAGCGCATGTGGCCAGATGCCCAGTGCATAGGTAGAAAGGAATGTCGCACCACCAAGCAGTGCGGCGGCTGCAAAGGCCACGGAACGATCGTCATACAGCCGCATCGCGATTTGTCGCGTCAGGATCACCGCGGCCAGCGCCGACACTGTGTTGAGCAGAACAAGGCCCTTCAAGCCGGCATGCGCGTAGAACGGGGCAGCGACGAGGCCATAGGCGCCCGGGTATTGCGGCATTGCCTGACCGCCAACCTCATGCGTGAGCCGCTGCAAAAGGGTCGGCGCTCCGTCGACACCGCCATTGGTGCCGATGGCGAAGGATCCCGCTTCGGCCATGGCGCGCGCCATCTGAATGTAGACGGCTTCATCGAGCGTAAACGCGGCGGTGGGCAGGGCCAGAAGGCCGGCCACAAGGGCAAGGGCAAGGCAGGCAAGCGCGAGCCGCTCGCCCGTGATGACGGCCACCGCCGGAATGGCTCGGCTTTGCCACATGTTCGCTGTCAGGCGCATTGTCTGGTCCTCGGCACAGCCGCCCAGGGCGGCCACCGCCACCATGACTAGCGCGGCAAGCGTTAAATTGGCCTGAAGCCGCTCCGATGGCTTGGTCGGGCTCGGCGGACGCGCCGGATTAACCCGACCTTAAAGCGGGAGACATAAGAGGACTGAGTGTGGCCCGCATCATCGGGGCGAGGCGCAGCGATGCCGGCCTCGCCTCGCGCGGGCGGCCGCTGATCGGTCTCGCTGCAAGGCGTATGGAGCGTGTGTGGCAATCCAGGCGAGGTTTCATGAAGCTCATCATCCAGATTCCCTGCCTGAACGAAGCCGAAACGCTGCCGCAAGTGCTTATCGCCCTGCCCAAATCGATCCCCGGGATCAGCGTCATCGAAACGCTCGTCATCGATGATGGCAGCACCGACAATACAAGCCAGGTGGCGCACAATTGGGGCGTGGACCATGTCGTGCGGCACCGCGCCAATCGGGGTCTCGCCGCCGCGTTCCGTACCGGCATCGACACGGCACTGCAGGCCGGCGCTGACATCATCGTCAACACCGATGCCGACAACCAGTATGATCCGGCCTGTATCGTCGATTTGGTCGCGCCTATCGTCAAAGGTCGCGCCGACATCGTCGTCGGTGACAGGCAGAACCGGCAAAACCCGCATTTCAGCCCGGCCAAGCGGTTGTTGCAGCGTATGGGCAGCGCGGTCGTGGCGCGACTGTCCAACACCGATATCGAAGACGCCGTCAGCGGATTTCGGGCGATCAGCCGGCAGGCCGCGCAGCGACTCGTCGTTGTCTCCAGCTTCTCATACACGACCGAGATGCTGATCCAGGCCGGCCGCAATCGCCTTGCGATAGTCTCGGTGCCGATCGTAACCAACAGGGCGACGCGGCCTTCGAGGCTGTTCTCCAGCATCCCGCAATTCATCGCGGAAACCGGCGTTACCATTGCGCGCGCTTACGCGATGTACAATCCATTGCGCATCTTCGTGTGGTTTGGAGCGGCGATGACGTTGCTCGGCGTTCTCCCAATCGTCCGGTTTCTGGTCTTCTTTGCACTGGGCGATGGTGCTGGCCACATCCAGTCGCTTGTCATGGGTGGCGCGCTTGTCACGCTCGGCACCGTGGCGCTCATGTTGGGGCTGGTCGCCGATCTGGTCGGCCGCAACCGGCAATTGCTCGAGTTCACGCTCGAAAGGCTCAATCGTGTCGAGGAGCGGCTGTTCGTCCTGCCTACCACCACCGCCCCGCGCGCCGAGGGTCAGGCGACGGAAGACCTCCGGAAGGCCGGCTGAGATGATCCTTGGCCATCTGCGGCGTTGGCATGGAGCCATCCTGGCCTTTGCGGAACGCGGGCGCGGCGCGATCCTGGCGATCGCCGCAAGCGCATTAGCCGCCGGCATTGTATGGGCGATCGGCACGCTCGGCATTGTCTGGGACGACGTGAACTGGCGGGCTATACTCGCCATTGCGCTCATCGCGGCCCCGGTCTCGATGGTCTTGAACGCGAGCGAATTGCGTTTGTGTGCCCGCGCTGCCGGGCGGCATCTGGGCTTCCGGCCGGCTCTGCAGGCGAGCACGATCGGTGTCGTCTCAAATCTGCTGCCCGTGCCGGCGAGCATCGCCATACGTGGCAAGGCTCTGGCCGAGGCTGGCGTCTCGCTGGGGGGAGTCGGCAAGGTCCTGGGCTATGCGGCCGCCATGTGGATCGCTCTGGCGGTCGCGTGTACAGGGCTTGCCCTGCCCGCCACTGCTGGACGCCTTCTGGTCACGAGCACAGGCCTTGCCGGCGCGGGAATCGTGGTCGCGCTGGTTCTACGACAGGCGCCACCATGGGTGGCGGTGGGCTTGGTAGCCGTGCGAGCGTCCATGATCGCCATTCTGGTCCTCAGCCTGTTCGTGCTCCTTGCGGCTTTGAACGTGTCGGCCGACGCGGGCGATGCGGCGATTCTGTCGGGCGCGGGACTGCTCGGCACGATTGCCGGCATCGCGCCGGCCGGGCTTGGCATCACGGAACTGGCCGGCGCCGGCTTGGCCACGCTTCGAGACGGTTCGGCAGCGGGCGCGCTCGTCGTGCTCGCCCTGCACCGGCTGATCGGCCTGACGGTGAACGGCACGATGGCGGTTGTTCTTCTGGGCACCCGCCGCACGGCCATCGCTCAAGAGATTTGAGATGCGCGTCCTGATCGACATCGTTCATCCCGCCCATGTGCTCTTCTTCCTCAACCCGATCCGTATCCTTCAAGAGCGTGGCGACGAGATCCTCATCCTGTCGCGGCACAAGGACGTTGCCTGTGCGCTGCTCGATGCCCATCGGCTCGATCACACGCCGGTCTCGACCGCCCTTAAAGGGCTGCCGGGGCTGGCGCTCGAACTGGCGTGGCGGGACCTTGCCGTTGCGCGCCACGCGCTGCGCTTTCGGCCCGATGTGATGGTCGGCTTTGGCGGTGTGGCAGTATCGCATGTCGGGGCGCTGCTTCGCATTCCCTCCGTTAGTTTTTACGACACCGAGACCGCCACCTTGCAGAACCGCATCACTTGGCCCTTCATCGGCCATCTGTACGTGCCACAGTCCTATAGCGGCCCTGTGCCCGAAGGTCGGACCACGCGCTTTGCCGGCGGCAAGGAGCTGTGCTTTCTGCACCCGGACAATTTCTCGCCGGATCGCGAGACCGCGCTTGCCAGCGGACTCGATCCGGACCGGCCGAACTACCTGATCCGCACGGTCAAGTGGAACGCCAATCATGACAGGGGCAAGACCGGCTGGCGCGAAGCCGATCTGGTCGCCCTGTGCGACTTGCTCGCCGCGCGGGGCCGCGTGCATATCTCAAGCGAGCGCGACCTGCCCGCCCGGTTCGAGGCCTACCGCTACCGGGCGAAGCCCGATGCGATGCATCACCTGATGGCCTTCTGCGATCTCTATGTGGGCGAGAGCGCCAGCATGGGCCATGAATCGGCTTTCGTGGGCACGCCGGCCATTTACGATGGTGCCGATCACCCTGCGACCACGCGCGAGCTTGCGCGGTGCGGGCTGCTGACGGCACTCAGCCAGCAAGGCTGGGGTCCGTTGCGGGATGCCGTCGAGCGCGCGCTCTCAACACCGCGCACAGTGCATGGCGAACGGCTCGCCGCATATCTCAATGGCAAGCCGAACCTTGCATCCTATGTCGTCGAGGCGCTCGATTGGACCAGTCGTGGTCGGATTCCGGCATTCGCATCGCGTTGGCATCGCACCTCATTGCGGATGCCGGAGCCCCATGACCAGTCATAACCACTGATTTCATTGGATCTTTGTATCCGGCGTCTGCTTGCGAGCGCGGCATCGACCGGGTAACAGATGTCAAAATCGTTCCGTTAGCTCGTCTGGCGCACCACCAGTTGCGTGTCCAGAACGATCCGCGCATCCTTGACCGACCGCGATCGCAACAGCTCGCACAGAAGGGAGACGGCCAGTTGACCGGCCTCCTGGGAGCGGCTGGAAATGGAGGTGAGCGGCGGACGCGTCAGGTTGGCCAGCACGTCGTCGCAGCCCACAATGGCAAAATCGCCCGGGATCGCCCGGTCATGGGCCATCATGCCTTCCATGATGCCGTGCGCGGTCAGGTCGTCGAACGCGATCGCCGCGCTCGCTTCGGTTCCGATCAGCACGTCGGTAACATCGCGGCCCGCCTCGAAGCTGGGGATCCGCGCCGGTAGCGTGATCAAGGTCACGCCCAGCCTTGCGGCGGCCTTTTCGGCGGCCGCGCGGCGCGACTTGTCCGACCACGACGAGGCCGGCCCGCTGACATAGGCGATGGTGCGGTGGCCCCGTTCGGCCAGATGCGCGACCGCCTGCGCGACCCCGCTCGCCGAATCGATCAGCACGCGCGGAATGCCCTCGACGTCGCGGTTGATGAGCACGATCGGGCGCCGCTGCGCATGATCGAGGATGCGCTTGCGCGGCAGGCGCGAGGAGGCGAGAATGAGCCCTTCGGTCTGCGCGACGAACTTGCCCACGAGCCGGTCCTCATTGGCCGGATCCTCGTTGGAATTGCCCAGCAGCACGCAGAAATCGAGATCGTCGGCAGCATCCTGCGCGGCCCGGATCATCGGCGGAAAGAAGGGGTTTGCGACGTCGGGAACGATCATCGCCAGATTGCCGTAAAGCCCTGTGCTCAGCGCCCGCGCGCTGTGGTTGGGCACATAGCCCAGCCGCGCCGCGGCCGCCTTGATGCGCTCGACCGTGTCGGGCCTGAGCAGATGCGGCCGGGTGAAGGCGCGCGAGACGCTCGAGCGCGCCACGCCGGCGGCCTCGGCCACCTGGCTTATCGTCACCGTATGCCGTTGTCTTGCCAAGCCGACCCCATCGCGCGGCGCCCCGGCGCCGAATACTGGGCCTATATGCCCGCGCGCGCGGGCCGCCGCAAGCAGTTGACATGCAACCGGTTGCATGGCATCGGCTGGGGTCCGGCGCCACCGCGCGCCCGCCCGCCAATGCAGCACAGGAGATCGTGTCCGTGTCCGATGCCGTCGTTTACGGCCCAACGCCACCGGTCATTCGGCGCTTTGGTGCGTTGCGGGTGGAAATCCATCCCGGTGCGGCCGCGCTCGGGGCGGCCGCCGCCGGTGCGATCGCCGGCCACATGCGCGAGATCCTGGCGCAGGCCGGCCGTTTGCGCATGACCGTTGCCGCCGCACCCAGCCAGGGCGCCATGTTCACCGCCTTGCTCGCCGAGCCGGGGATCGACTGGACCAGGGTCACGCTGTTCCACATGGACGAATTCATTGGCCTGCCGGCCGACGCTCCGCAGCGCTTCGCCAGGTGGCTCGACCGGCATCTGTTCGATCATCTGCCCGGCGCCACGGTTCACCGCATCGTGCCCGAGCCGGACCCCGATGCCGAGGCGCGGCGCTATGCGGCCTTGCTGGCCCAGGCGCCGATCGACATCGTGTGCCTGGGCATCGGCGTGAACGGTCACATCGCCTTCAACGACCCGCCCGTCGCCGATTTCGACGATCCGCTCGATGTCAAGCGCGTCGAACTCGACCAGGTCTGTCGCCTCCAGCAGATCGATGATCAGGGATTCGCCACGCTCGACGACGTTCCCACCCATGCGCTGACGCTGACGATTCCGCAGATGATGCGCGCCCGGACCTTGTTTTGCGTCGTGCCCGGCGCCCACAAGGCCAACGCGGTTGCCGCCGCGTTGACCGGCCCGATCAGCACGGCCTGTCCGGCCTCGATCCTGCGCCGCCATGACAACTGCACCGTTTATCTGGACACGGAGGCCGCCCGCAATGTCCCCCACGACAACGCCGCCGACCGATCCCATTGACGCCCAGGCGCTGTGCGCCGGCTATCTGCAGGCGATCAATGCGCAACTGTCGGCGATCCAGAACGGCCAGTCCGGCGCGCTGGGCGAGGCCGCCGCGCGGCTCGCCGACCAGATCGCCGCCGACCGACTGGTCCACATCTTCGGACCGGGCGGGCATTCCAATCTCGCGACCCAGGAATTGTTCTTCCGCGCCGGCGGGCTGATGCACATCGCCGCGATCCTCGACGAGGGCACGCTGTTGTCCAATGGCGCGCTGCGCTCCATGGCGATCGAGCGCACGCCGGGCTATGGTCGCGTGGTCATCGCCGACCGCGGTCTGGGCGCTGACGATCTGCTCGTGCTCGTCAACGCCTATGGCATCAACGCCGCGCTCATCGATGCGGCGCTGGAGGCGCGCCAACGCGGTGTCGCGCTGATCGGCGTCAGTTCGCGCGCCCATGCGCAGGGAACCGCGCCCGATCACCCGGCACGCCACCCCACCGGGCACAATCTGCACGACCTCGTCGACATCCATATCGACACCGACGTGCCGATCGGCGATGCGGTCGTTTCTGTGCCCGGTCTGGGCGAGAACGTCGCGGCCATCTCAACCTTCGCCAACGCCTTTGCGCTCAACTGCCTGTCCATCCGCACGATCGCGCTGCTCGTCGAGCGCGGTATCGAGCCGCCCGTCTGGCGCAGCGGCAACGCCCCCGGCGGCGATCAGGCCAATGCCCGGTTTCTGGACCGATTTCGCCATCGGGTGCGCGGCCTGTGACGGACCGCGCGCCCATCACGGGAACCGACGCGCTGACCGGCCGGGGCATTGCGGTAACGGTCGAGGGCGAGACGATCACCGCCGTCGAGCCGCATGGCGACCCCGAACCGGGACTTCTGTCCGCCGGCCTGATCGATTTGCAGGTCAACGGCTTTGCCGGCCTGGATCTCAATGACGGCGCGCTGACGCCCGCAACGGTGCGCGACCTGTGCGCGCGCCTTGTGCGCCTGGGGGTCACCGGCTTCCTGCCGACCGTGATCACCGCCGACCAGCCGACGATCTGCAATGCGCTGGCGGCCATTCGCGCCGCCCGCGACACCGACCCGGTCGCCGCGGCCATGATTGCCGGCGTCCACGTCGAGGGCCCGTCCATCTCACCGCTCGACGGCCCGCGCGGCGCCCATCCTGCGGCCCATGTCCGCCGGCCATCGCTCGATGAGTTCGCCGCCTGGCAGAAGGCGGCGGCAGGGCTGGTCCGCCTGGTCACGCTCGCGCCCGAGCAGCCCGGTGCCCTCGAATACATCGCCGCCCTGCGGCAGCGCGATGTCCATTGCGCCATTGGCCATAGCGGCGCCACGCCCGAACAGATCGATGCGGCGGTCCGCGCCGGTGCACGCCTGTCGACACATCTGGGCAATGGCGCGGCGGCCGAACTGCCGCGTCATCCCAATCTGATCTGGTCGCAGCTTGCCGCCGACGCGCTGATGGCCTCCTTCATCGCCGACGGCCATCACCTGCCTCCGGCACCGTTCAAGGCCATGGTTCGCGCCAAGGGCCTGGACCGGTCGATCCTTGTCTCCGACAGCGTGGCCATGGCCGGCATGCCGCCGGGCCGTTACGAGCAGGCCATCGGCGGCACCGTCGACGTCGCCGAAAACGGCCGTATCTCGATGGCCGGAACGCCCTATCTGGCCGGTGCCGGCATTCCGCTCGCCGCCTGCGTGCCCCTCGCCATGGACATGGCAGGGCTGCCGCTTGCCGACGTGTTGCCGCTGGCGACCACGAATCCGGGCCGCTTCGTCGGACGCGACGAGGGGTTGTCGCCGGGCGCCCGCGCCGACATCATCCGGTTCGAGATGCCGCCCGCCGGCGGCGCAAGGCAACTCGATATCGGAGAGGTCTGGCTCGCCGGCCGGGCCGTGAGGCCATGATCGCCGCCGGCGTTGCCGCCATCGACGTCACGCCCCCTGCCGGGCTTGCCATGGCCGGCTTCGCCGCGCGCACCCAACCGGCTTCCGGCACCCATGACCGGCTCACCGCGCGTGCCCTGGTTGTCGGCGACACGGCGCTCCTGGTGGTCGATGTGATCGGCCTCGACCGCGCGTTCTGCGCGCGTGTCCGGGACGCCGCGCCGCTGCCGGACGGCAATATCGTCATCCAGGCCATGCACACCCATGGCGGTCCGTCCACCATGCCCGGGCGCCTCAGCCCGGACCCCGACCCCGCCTACATGCAAGCGCTCCAATCCGCATGCATCGAGGCCATCGGGCGGGCTGTCGCCGGCCGGCGGCCGGCCACGCTGAGCTTTGCGATGGCAGCCGATCCGGACATTGCCCGCAATCGCCGTCACGCCGACGGGCCGATCGACCGCGCCTTGCCCGTGCTGCGCGTCGACGGGGCCGATGGCGCCCCCATGGCGGTGCTGGTCAACTATGCCTGCCACCCCGTCGTGCTCGGCGCCGACAACACCCTGTGGACGGCCGACTATCCCCATTTCGTCCGCGCCGCGATCGAGCGCGCGCTGCCCGGCGCGACCGCGCTGTTCCTGACAGGGTGCATCGGCGATCTGAACACGGGCCATTCGGCCGCAGCCTCGCTGAGCACATCCGGTCAGCCCGGTCGCGATTTTCCGACCGCCGAAAGCTATGGCGCACGCATCGCGACCAATGCGCTGGCCGCATCATTGACGCCGCTCGGCGTGACCGCATCGGTCCGAAACGCGGATGTGTCGCTGGGATTTGAGCGGCGCGAGCCGGCGCCGCCCGGCGAACTGGCGGCGCGGTGGGCAAGTGAGGCCGAAACCGCCGATCCCGTTCGTGCGACCCTGTTGCGCCATTGGGTGCGCTGGGCCGAAGCCGTTGCGCCGCGCCCGCTCGATCCGCTGCCGGCGCGCGTCAGCGTGCTTGACTGGGGCGGAATGGGGCTCGTCGGGATGCCCGGCGAGATCTTCGCGGCCACGGGGCTCGATCTGCGCGAGCGAATCGGGGCCGGCCCGCTCATGCTCGCCGGCTTCTGCGAGGACAATCCCGGCTACATTCCGCCGGCGGGCGAATATGCCCATGGCGGCTACGAGGTCGACGAAGCCCACCGCTATTACGGCCAGCCGGCAAGCTTTGCGCCCGGGTGCGCCGAAACGCTTGCCGACACCGCCGTCGCACTGGCGCGGCAATGACCCGCATCGGCGCCAATGCCCCGGGCTTTCCCAGATTGACATGCAACCGGTTGCATGCAACTGTTTTCCGACGCGGCATCCACCGCGCACCCAGGGAGATCGCAGGGAGATCGCAATGAAAGTTGGGACCATGAAACCACTCGCCTTGGCGGCCAGCCTCGCATCGGCGACGATGCTCGCCGCCGCGCCCGCCCATGCCGAAACGCTGACCGTCTGGAGCGGCTTTCCGGAGATGGCACCGTTCTATGAACGCGTCGCCGAGGCGCTCAAGCAGGACTATCCGGACCTTGAGGTGAACGTCGAGGCGATCGCGCTGCGCGAACACGAAAAGCGCATCGCGCTTGGCCTGACCTCCGGCGCCGGCGGCGTCAAGGTGATCGAACTGGCCGGTTCGACCGCCCAGCGCTACATCGAGAACGACCTTCTGCCGCCGGTCCCCGACGACCTTGCGGACTTCGTGACCGATCCCGAGAACTTCGGCGAGTTCTTCGTCGAATCGGCCTCCGATGACGGCACCGTCTACGGTGTGCCGCTGTTCCGGGGCCAGGGTGCGCTGTTCTACAATGTCGACATGCTCGAAGCGGCCGGCCTGGACGGACCGCCTGCGACCATGGCCGAATACACCGATTACGCCGAAAAGCTGACCCAGCGCGACGACAACGGCAATCCGACGGTGTCCGGCTGGAGCCTGCGGCTGTCCGGTGGCGGGCAGGGCATCGCCGAGAAGTTCTGGATCAACCTGTTCCAGTTCGGCGGCGATCTGCTCGAGCAGACCGACGATGGCAAGTGGCGCGCGGCCTATGCCAACGAGGCGGGCCGGCAGGCGCTCAAGCAGTACCTTCAGAACGTGCACACGCTCAATACGGTGAGCGAGCAGATGCCGGCCGATGCCGAGGCATTCCAGCGCGAGCAGACGGCCATGTTCATCCGCGAAAGCTGGGTGATCGGCGACACCGCCGCCAAGGCGCCCGACCTCAACTATGCCACCGCGCCGCTGCCCGAGGGCTCGATTGCCCTGGCCGTCAATCTTTATGTCAGCGATGCGGACAGCGAGGCGGCATGGGCCTTCACGCGCGAGGCCAACGAGCCCGAGCACCTGGTCTGGATGCTGGAGAATGTCGGCTGGCTGCCCAACCGCGCCAATGTCGACTATTCCCCGGTCACCGAGGCGATTCCGCAGTTTTCCGCCTTCGTCGACTATCCTGCGGACTACGAGTTCTTCACCCTGCCGGCGATCGGACCGATCGAGGAAATCCTCACCCGGTTTGCCGCCCAGCTCACCCGTGCCTTCGGCGACGCCTCCCTGGCCGAAGACGACGCGGCGATTGACGCCTATCTGGCCGCAGCGGCCGAGGAGACCAATCGCATCCTTGAGCGCGAAGGCCTTCTGGCCCAATAGGGCCCGGCGGACTTCTTACAGGGATCCGGGGCGCCTCGCGCGCCCCGGCGCGCATTTGGAGACGGCACATGCTGCGATGGAAGAGATGGCGCTTTGCCATGCTGGCCATTCTGCCGACCCTGGCGATCTTTGCCTGGGTGCGCATGTACCCAATCGTCGAGACGCTGCGGCTGAGCCTTCACCAGTGGGACATCCTGTCCAAGAACAAGCCGTTCATCGGCTTGCAGAATTTTCGTGAGCTGTTTCAGGATCAGCTCTTCCTCGAGGCGCTGATCAACACGTCGGCCATTGCGTTCGGCGTGCTGTTCATCACCATTCCGACCGCGCTCGTCATTTCGGCGCTGATCTACCACCGCACGCGCAGCCGCTTCGCCGGCTTTTACGAGACCACCGTGTTCATTCCGCACATCGTCTCGCTGGTGCCCGCCGCCATGGCGTGGAAGTGGATCTTCGACGCCAATCTCGGTCCGCTAAACGGCCTTCTGCAGTCGGTCGGCCTGCCGGCACAGCCCTGGCTGTTCGACCCGGTGCTTTCGGTCATCGCCATCATCATCCTGTGCTCGTGGCAGGCGCTGGGCTATGCGGTGCTGATCTATCTGGTCGGCTTCAAGAATCTGCCGGTCTCGCTGTTCGAGGCGGCCAAGCTCGATGGCGCCGGCGGCATTGCCCGCTTCTGGTACATCTCCGTGCCCATGCTCAAGCCGATCACGCTGTACGTCTCGGTCGTCACGCTCATTTCGGCCTTCAACGTCTATGCACAGGCCTTCGTGCTCGCCTCCGACAGCCAGGGCGCGCCCGGGCGACAGGTCCGCGTCCTGGTGCTCGACATGCTGGAGAACGCCTTCCGCAACTACCGGATCGGTTATGCCGCCGCCGAAGCGGTGATCCTGCTTGCCATCGTCCTGCTGCTGACGCTCGTCCAGTTCGGCCTGCTGCGCGAAAAGGGGCGCCGATGACCCAGAGCACAGACATCGATCCGCAGGACGCCTCCACACCTGACCGGTACGCTCCCCGCACCGGCCCACTCGGCCTGTCGCGCCGCACCAGGGCGCGTCTGACCGATCTTGCGATCGACGCCTTCCTGTTCGCCTTCGGTCTGCTGATGATCCTGCCGCTGGTGTTCCTGGTGTCCAACGCCTTCAAGACGCCCCAGGAAATGGTCGCATGGCCGCCGCGCATCATCCCCGAAGACCCGACGCTCGAGAATTTCCGTTCGGTGCTCGGCGACACGCCGCTTCTGCTGTGGATATGGAACAGCTTTTCCTTTGCGGTCCTTTCGATGATCGCCATCGTCGCCACCTCGGCGATTGCCGGCTATGTGCTGGCCAAGTTCCCGTTCCGTAGCCTGCACCTGCTGTTCCTGGTCATCCTGGCGACGGCGATCGTGCCCTTCGAGGTCTACATGATCCCGCTCTATTTCCAGGCCCAGGCGCTTGGCATCCTCAACTCGATCTGGGGCCTGCTGCTCGGCTATTTGGTGATGAGCTTCGGCATCTTCCTGATCCGTCAGAACGTCATGCATGCCATACCCGACGAGTTGCTCGAGGCCGCGCGCATCGACGGGGCCGGCGAGATGTGGATCTTCGTCTTCATCGTGCTGCCGCTGCTGCGCGGCGCATTGGGCGCGCTGGCCGTTCTTGCCTTCTTTCAGGCCTGGACGTCCTTTGCCTGGCCGATCATCGTTGCCACGACGCGTGATGCCTACACGATCGAGGTCGGACTGGCGCTGTTCCAGACCGGGTTCACGGTCGACCTGGGCCGGCTGAGCGCCGCCTCGGCTGCGGTGCTCGTTCCGTCGGTGACCTTGTTCGTCATCCTGCGCCGCAACTTCGTGCAGGGCGTTGCCAGCACGGGCATGAAGGAATGACCGGCGGATTCGATACCGGCGCCGCGGCAGAACGCTACGCGGCCTGCAATGCCGCCGCGCTCGGATGGATGCTCGGCCGCGGCCTGCGCGGTCCGGGGTTCGTCGACACCAAGGTCAACCCGATGACCGGCGCCGACTACACCCGCGCCGACGGTTTGCGCGGTCCCGATTACACCTATGGCTGGATCCAGGGGCGCGCGCTCGAGGCGCTGGCGACGCATGCGCGCTTCTTCGAGGCACGCGATCCCGGCTTGGCCCGCGCGCTCGATGCGGCGGGGCGGCGGCTTTATCGCGCACTGGCCGATCTTCTGGCCGAAGATGGCCACATCTATTTCTGCTATGACCGGGACATGCGGCCCGTTCTTGCCGATCAGGCAGGCATCGTCGCGCAGAGCAGGCCGGCCGACATCTGGACCTTTTCCGATGCCTTCGCCGCAAAGGGGCTCGTCGCCGGCGCGGCGCGCCATGCGCCGGCCGAACTGCCCGAACGCCTTGCCTATCTGGACCGCGTCGTCGAAGCGGTGCGGGCAGGGCGCTTTCAGATGAACGAACGCGCGCCCCTGGGCGAAGCGGCCCTTGCCGCCCAGCCGGCCGATTTCGGCCCGCGCATGATCGTGCTGGGCGCCTGCGGCATGCTGCGCCGGCTCGGTCTTGGCGACCATGCCGGTTTCGGACCCGCTTTCCTCGAGCACGTGCTTTCGCACCATCTCGATACCGGGACCGGCCTGCTGCTCAACGTGCCGGGCGAGCCGGCGTGCAATGTCGGCCACGGAATCGAGCTGGTCGGCTTTGCGCTCGACGATCCGGCCCTTGCCGCCGATCCGGCCCGCGTCGAAACGCTGGCCGATATCCTGCGCGCCTGCTTCCGCGCCGGCTTCAAGGGCCCCGGCATCGTCCTGTCGGTCTCGGCCGAAACCGGCGAGGTGCGCGATCCGCACTGCCCCTGGTGGCCCCTGCCGGAGACGATCCGCGCCGCCGCGCTCGCTCACGCCCTGACCGGGCGCGCCGACATGGCCGAGATCTGGCAGGCCGCGGACGCGGCCTTCTTCGAACGGTACTGGCAGGCCGGTCGCGGCTACGCCTACCAGACCCTTGTGCCCGGTGGCCCGGTCGATTTCGTGCCGGCCACGCCCGATCTCGATCCGGGCTATCACACCGGCCTGAGCCTTCTGGCGGCGATCGGCGCCACAACGCATACAGCCACTGAAAAGGACGAGGTTGCCCATGGCGGTCGTTGAGATCAACGATGTGCGGAAGCTCTACGGCAATGTGGAAGCGATCAAGGGCGTCTCGGTCGACGTGCCCGCCGGCGCCTTCGTTGTCCTGGTCGGCCCGTCCGGTTGCGGCAAGTCGACGCTTCTGCGCATGATCGCCGGGCTCGAGGACATCTCCGGCGGCACGATTTCCATCGGCGGTCACGTCATCAACGACGTCGAGCCCAAGCACCGCGACATCGCCATGGTGTTCCAGAACTACGCGCTCTATCCGCACATGACGGTCGAGCAGAACATGGGCTTTTCGCTGCGCTTCGCCAAACGATCGAAGGCCGAGATCAGACAGCGCGTGCAGGAGGCGGCGCGCATTCTGGGGCTGTCGGACTATCTGGACCGCTATCCGCGCCAGCTTTCGGGCGGCCAGCGCCAGCGTGTTGCCATGGGCCGGGCCATCGTGCGCCAGCCGCGCGTCTACCTGTTCGACGAGCCGCTTTCCAACCTCGACGCCAAGCTGCGCGTGCAGATGCGCGCCGAGCTCAAGGATCTGCATGCAAGGCTGCGCACGACCACCATCTATGTCACCCACGATCAGATCGAGGCGATGACCATGGCCGACCGGATCGTCGTCATGCGCGACGGCGTGATCGAGCAGGCCGGCGCCCCGCTCGACCTTTATGACCGGCCGGCCAATCTGTTCGTCGCCGGCTTCATCGGCTCGCCCGCCATGAACCTTCTTGAGGGCGAAAACGATCCGGCGAGCGGCACCGTCGGCTTCGGTGGCGGCGCGTCCCTGTCCCACGCGGTCGCCGGAACGCCCCAGGGGCCGATCGTCTATGGCTTCCGCCCCGAACATGTCGAACTGGTCGGCGAGGGCGAGGGGCCGGCGGCGACCGTCACCAATGTCGAGCCGACCGGCCTCGATACGCTGCTGGTCGCCGACATGAACGGGCACGCCGTGGCCGCCTATCTGCGCCAGCGGCTCACCGTCAAGCCCGGCGATACGGTCCATATCCGCGTTGCGCCCGAACATGTCCATCTGTTCGACACGGCCACCGAGGCGCGCATCGTGCCGGACTGAACGCGCAGATCTGCCGAAATCGTCTATTCCGCCTCCAGCACCTCGCCGAACAGGCGCGGGTCGACCGATCGCGGCTTGGCCGCCTCGCCGGCATCGGCGGCGATGAAGGACGACTTGCCCCCTTCGAGTTCGGCCGGCAGCGCCAGCATGCGCACGAAGGCCGCGTTCGCGCCGCCGTAATTGGTGCCGACCACCGGCTCCGTGCCGGTCTCGAACCACGCATCGCCCGCCCTGATGCGATGCACCGCCTCGCCGACATCGGCGCGCAGCGTGCCGAAGACCAGCCGTCGCATGCCCGGTCCGCGATGGCCATGCCTGGGCGTCTGCGCGCCATGGCGTGATTCGATGCGGTCGACGCGCACCAGCACCGGGCCGGCAAAGCCGAGCGTCGCCGGATGGGCGGCCACGGGTTCGGCCGGCGCGTAAGGCGCCGCGACTGGTGCCTTTTCGAACAGCCAGACTTCCGATCCGGGCGCGACGATCACATGCCCGTTTGCGAACGCGCCTTCGTCAGCGCCGAGCCCAACGCTGTGGCCGTCGCGGTCGAACCTTGCCGCCCCCGTCTTCACATAGACGAAATGCACCGTGCCGGCATCGTTGGGCAATTGCGTCTCGCCTTCGGACAGATCGTAGACCGCCAGCCGGATCCGTCTTGCCGCCTCCGTCATGGCCGTCCCTCCTTTGCAACGCCGCACTGGCGGAGGATCGTGCGCATCGTCACGCTGTCGGCATCAAGATATTCGTCCAGAATGTTGAAGTGGTCGTAGCCGGCCAGCACATGCAGCGCCGGCTCAAATCCGTGCGCGCGCAGATTGTGGTAGTAGCGGAAGGACTGGTCGACGAACTGGTCGGGCTCGCCGGCGCCGGCCAGGATCGTCACGTCCGGGCGCAGCACGGGTGCGCGACGCTCGACATTGTGCCGCGCCGCGATCGCCGCATCGAGATTGAGCTGCGCGTTGACCGACGTGTGGATCGCCGGCGCGGGATCGTAAATGCCGCTGGTCAGCACCACACCGGTAAGCCCCATCGCCGTCGGCTCGGGCCAGTCATGGGCCATGATCGCCGCGCCCAGATGCGCGCCCGCCGAATGGCCCGACAGGGTGATCCGCGCCGGATCGCCGCCATGGGCACCGATGTTCCGGGCGATCCAGCCAAAGCCGGCAATGGCCGAATCGACCACGCCATCGAGCGTCGAGGCCGGGCACAGTTCATAGTTCACGATTACCGTGGTGATGCCGTGCGGCACCAGCGCGCCGGCGATGAAGGCGAAATTCGCCTTGTCCTGCGCCCGCCAATAGCCGCCATGGATGAACACATGAACCGGCGCATCGGCTTTGGCGGCGGGGTATATGTCGAGCCGGCGCAGCGCGTGAGCGCCGAAGGGCACATCGGCGGTGACGGTCAGCGCCTCGCGCGCCCGGTCGTTGTAGGGTGCCCGCTTCGCCCGCGCCTTGGCGAAATCGGGAAAGGCGTGCTGCGGATTGTACTGGAATTCATGCTCTTCGGGCGACAGCTTTGCCCATATTGGTTGCATCATTGCAAGCGCCTGGTCCCTTCTCGTCCCCTTGTTTTTCGGAGGCTTAGCCGATCTTGTGGCGCGATGGGAAGTGGTTCTTGCAATATGGTTGGAAATGGTTCACAAATGCCCGCGCTTGGTGCCGTCCGCTCGAACGCGAGCTTGACCGGCTCGGCGACCGGCGGCGAAAGCGCAATGTCCAGCGGCGAGTGACGGGGTACGTGTGGCGTGAAGATCAGGTCCATCGAGTTCATCGCCCTCAACGTCCCGCTGGCCGACGGCAAGTCCTATGGCATGTCCAAGGCGCTGGCGACCGGCCGCCAGTCGACGCTGGTCGTCCTTGCGCTCGAGGACGGCACCACCGGTTTCGGGGAAGCCTGGGGCCCGCCCGATTTCAACCAAGCCTACCTGTCGCTTCTGAGCGGCTACCTCGTCGGCGCCGATGTTCTCGATATCGAGCATGTCTATGACTGCATCCTCGCCCGGCACTACCATTTCGGCCTTCAGAACGCGATGATGACCGCGATTTCGGGTATCGACATCGCCGCAAAGGACGCCGCCGGCAAGGCTCTGGGCGTGCCGGTCTGCCGGCTGGTCGGTGGGCGCAATCTCGACCGCGTGCCGATCTACGCTTCGGGCGGCTATCTGACCGAAACGCCCCAGGCCGATTACGCTCCGCAGATCGAGGCGATGGCCGAGGCCGGCCATCGGCACGTCAAGATCAAGATCGGCCTGTCGCCGCAATCGGACGCGCAGCGCCTTGCGACGGCGCGGCGGATCCTGGGCGAGGATGTCGAGATCCTGGTCGACATCAACACCAACTACACTTTCGACATCGCGCGCCAGGCGATCGATGCCATGCGGCCCTATCGGCCCGGCTGGGTGGAGGAACCGCTCGCCCCGCGCGACTATGATGGGCTCGCGCGCCTGCACGCGGTCGCTGGCGTGCCCATCGCCACGGGCGAAGCGCTGTTCACGGTCCATGACTTCAGACCGATTGCCGAGGCCGGCTCGGCCGACGTGCTGCAGCCCGACCTGTCGCTATGCGGCGGGTTCTGGCAGGGCCGCAAGATCGCCGAACTCGCCCATGCAAATCACCTGCGAATCTCGCCCCATGTCTGGGGCGGCGCGGTGGGCCTTGCCGCCGCCCTTCATTATGTTTCGGCGCTGTCGGTCTACCCGCATGCGCACAATGTGCCGAAGCCGGTTCTTCTCGAGTACGACCTGGGCGAGAACCCGCTGCGCGAAGATCTGCTGAAGACGCCGCTCGCGCCAGAAGAGGGCACGATCGCCGTGCCCGATGCCCCGGGCCTTGGCATTGAGATCGATATGGACGCGGTGGAGCGCCATGCCGTCCGCTGACGCTGTCATGCAAACGGGCAAGGCGCAGGCGGACGCTGCCGGGACTGCAACGCCGATCCTTCAGGTGCGCGACCTTCAGACCCATTTCTACACCGAGGCGGGTATCATCCGCGCCGTCGACGGCGTCACGCTGAGCGTCGCCGAGGGCGAGACGCTGGCCATCGTCGGCGAGTCCGGATCCGGCAAGTCGGTGACCGGTCTTACCGTGATGCGGCTCCTGGCGCGCACGCCGGCGCGCGTCGTCGGCGGCTCGGTCACCTTCCGCCGTCGCGACGGGGCGAGTGCCAACCTGCTCGAGCTCGACGAGCGCGTCATGGAGGACATTCGCGGCAACGAGATCGCGATGATCTTCCAGGACCCGATGTCGAGCCTCAATCCGGTCTTCACCATCGGCGAGCAGATCGCCGAGTCGGTGCGCCTGCATCTGGGCAAGGACCGGCGTGCGGCAATGCGCGATGCGGTCGATTTGCTCGCCCAGGTCGGCATTTCCGATCCAGAGCGGCGCGTGCACGCCTATCCGCACGAATTGTCAGGCGGCATGCGCCAGCGCGTCATGATCGCGCTGGCACTGGCCTGCAATCCGCGCCTTCTGATCGCCGATGAGCCGACCACCGCACTCGACGTGACCATCCAGGCACAGATCGTCGACCTGCTTCGCCACCTGCAGCGCGAGCGCAACATGGCGATGATCTTCGTCACCCACGATCTCAAGCTGGTCGGCGAGATCGCCGACCGGGTGGCGGTAATGTATGCCAGCCGCGTGGTCGAGGAGGGCAATGTCGCCGAAGTGCTCGAACGGCCGCGGCATCCGTATACCAGGGCGCTGATCGCCTGCATCCCGAAACGCGACTATGCTTCCGCAGAGAGCCAGGCGCTGCATCCGATCCCGGGCACGCTCCCCGACCCGCTCGACCCTCCGGCCGGCTGCGCCTTCCACGACCGTTGCGCCTATGCGCAGGCCGGCTGTGCCACAAGGGTGCAGCGCCTTGAAGAGGCCTCGCAGGGTCACTGGACCGCCTGCATGCGCCATCGGGAGATCGTCGCATGAGTGCGGCCGTCGCCATGGCGCCAGAGGCGACGCGAGATGAGGCCGCGCCGCTGCTCAGCGCACGCGCGCTGACCAAGCATTTTCCGATCGGCCGCTCCCTGCTGCCGTCCCGGCGCGGCACGGTACGCGCGGTGGAGGCGGTCGATCTCGACATCGCGCCCGGCGAGGTGGTGGGCGTCGTCGGCGAATCCGGCTCGGGCAAGTCGACCCTGGGCCGGCTGGTGCTGCGCCTTCTGGAGGCGACTTCAGGCACGGTGAGTTTCGAGGACCAGGATCTGGGCGCGCTCGACGCCAACGCGCTGCGTCGCTTCCGCCGCAATTTCCAGATGATCTTCCAGGATCCGATTTCCTCGCTCAATGCGCGCATGACGGTCGGCGGCATACTGACCGAGCCGCTGCGCCTGCATTTCGGCTTGGACGGGCGCGCCGCCGAGGCCGCCGCCGTCAGGCTGCTCGAGCAGGTCGGCTTGTCGGCCCGGCACATGAAGCGCTATCCGCGCTCGTTCTCGGGCGGACAGGGCCAGCGCATCGCCATCGCCCGCGCGCTGGCCTCCTCGCCCAAGTTCATCGTCGCCGACGAGCCGGTCTCCGCGCTCGACGTGTCGGTGCAGGCCGATGTCGTCAACCTGATGCGGTCGCTGCAGCAGGAACTGCGGCTGGCGCTGATGTTCATCAGCCATGACCTGTCCGTCGTCGAGGTCATCGCCGACCGCGTGGTCGTCCTCTACCTGGGCCGTGTCATGGAGAGCGCGCCGACCGAGGCACTCTATCGCCGGCCGG
This sequence comes from Roseitalea sp. MMSF_3546, assembly GCF_030732865.1. Classification (GTDB taxonomy): domain Bacteria; phylum Pseudomonadota; class Alphaproteobacteria; order Rhizobiales; family Rhizobiaceae; genus Roseitalea. The sequence continues at coordinate 19,421 of NZ_JASHKB010000022.1, read as the reverse complement.
CACACCCTTACACCGCCGCACTGCTGCAGGCAGTGCCCGGCGCCGTCTCGCCGGAGAACCGTGTGATCCTGAAGGGCGAGATTCCGAGCCCGGCCGCGCCGCCCTCGGGCTGCGTCTTCCGCACGCGCTGCCCCTTCGCCATCGCCGATTGCGCGAGGACCGTGCCGCCGCTGCGCGAGGTCGCGCCCGATCAGTTCAAGGCTTGCATCCGTGACGACATCGCTCTGTGACATGCCGAGGAAACTGGCAAGCGTGCTCGTGCTCGGCGGCCGCGGCTTCGTCGGCAGCCATCTGACGCGACGGTTGATCGAGGCGGGCATCCGCCCGCACCTGTTCGGCCCGCCCATGGCCGACGATCTGCTCGCCGACCTCGCCGGCCGGTTCGACGAGACCCATGGCAGCGTCGAGGATCGCGATGCCATCGTCGCTGCGATCCATGACACCGGTGCCCGCGCGCTCGTGACGATGGCCGCCCACAGCGTCGGCCGCAGCGGGCTGATGCGTTCGGGCGAGGCCGAGGCCGACCGGGCGCTGGCGATCAACGTGCTCGGCTTCCGCAACACGCTCGAAGCGGCGCGCCAAGCCGGTGTCGGCCGCGTCGTCTGGACGAGTTCGACCGTCGTCTATGGCGATGCGGATGCCTATCCGCCCGGCCGCGTCGACGAGGCCGCGCCGCGCCGCCCGATCACCTTTTATGGCCTGACAAAGCAGATGGCCGAAGACGTGGCCGTGCACTACCGCAATCGGTACGGGCTCGACGTGGTCGGCCTGCGCCTGCCGCTCGTGCTCGGCCCTGGCCTGTGGTACCAGGGCGCAGCCTCGACCATCGTCGCGCTGATCGAGGCTGCCGGCGCCGGCAGGGCGCTTCGCGCCGCATTCCACGACGATCCGATGGACCTGATGCACGTGGCCGACGTTGCCGATGCCATGGTCCTGGCCTTGACGCGACGTGGCCAGGCCGAGGCGGTCTACAACATCAACGGCTTCACCGCGCGGCTCTCCGATGTCACGGCCGAACTCGAAGGCCGCTTCGGCAGCCTCGACATCGCCATCGACCCCGAGCCGCAGGCGCGGACCTTTCCTCTCATCGACGATGCACGCTTTCGCAGCCGATTCGGCTTCGCCCCGGCCTTCGGCCTTGCCGACGTCGTCAAGTCCATGCTCGCCAAGGAGCCTGCCAATGCATGAAGAACGGCTGAAGTCGCTTGGAATCAACCTGCCTGATCCGGCCAGCCCCTCCTTCAACTACGTGCCGGTGACCGTGCATCGCGGCGTCGCCTATGTCAGCGGCCAGGTGCCCAAGGTCGACGGCGAGGTGCGCGTCTTCGGCAAGGTCGGCGCCGAGGTCGATCTTGAAACCGCGCAGGGTGAAGCGCGGGTCTGCGTCCTACAGGGTCTGGCCTGCCTTCGGGCGGAACTGGGCTCGCTCGATCGGATCGAGCGCATCCTGAAGATCAACGGCTATGTCGCATCGGCGCCCGGCTTCAACGGTCAGCCAAGTGTTCTGGATGCGGCATCTGACCTGCTCGGCGAGATCTTTGGAGCGGCCGGCCGGCATGCGCGCGCCGCCGTGGGCGTTGCCGAACTGCCGCGCGACTGTGCGGTGGAGATCGAGATGACGGTCGCTGTGCGCGACTGACGAAAACCAAGGGAGAACGGGAGCTTGGGCGGATTGCGTGAATCGGTATTGCAAGCTGAGCCCGAATTGTTCGACCGATCGCCCGGAAAGGCCACCTCCGGGCGGCGTCGCGCCTTGGCGCGGCGGTTTTGCGGTGGCATGCGAGCCTGGAGGAGCGAAATGTCCATGCACAAATCCATCGTCGCCGCAATCGGCCGGAGGCCACGGCAATCCATCATCACTGCATTCACTGCGGCGGCGCTTGCCGGCGCCGCCGCGAGCCCGGCCTGGGCCGAGCTCTACGGTCCGGTGCCCGATGCCCCGCAGATGGGCGGCACGCTCGATGTCGGCATGCTGGTCGAGCCGCCCGCGCTCGATCCGTTCCACCAGGCCGCCGATGCGCGCATCCGCGTCACCGTGCTGATCTATCAGGGCCTTTTCTACGAGGCCGCCGACGGCGAGGCCAAGCCGCTTCTGGCCGAGAGTTATGAGGTCTCCGAGGACGGGCTGACCTACACGTTCCAGCTGCGCGAGGGCGTCAAGTTCCACAACGGCAAGGATATGACCGCCGAGGACGTCGCCTATTCCTACAACTACATCCGCGATCCCGAAAACGGCTCGCCCGGCGCCGGCGACTTCGCCATCATCGACTCCGTCGAGGCGACCGGTCCGCTGACCGTGGTCATGACCCTGTCCGAGCCCAACGCGGCACTGCCCATGACGCTCGGCAACAAATACGGCGCCGTCATCCCGGCCGGCTATTTCGACGACGAGAACGCCAGGACGGCGATGAACTCCCAAAGCGTTGGCACCGGCCCGTTCAGACTGGCCGAGTTCAACCCCAACCAGAACCTCACGCTGGAGCGTTTCGAGGACTACTGGGAGGAGGGCGCGCCCTATCTCGATGCGGTCAACTTCGCCTTCCTGCCCAACAGTGCCTCCATGCTGGTCGCGCTGCGCAACGGTCGCATCGACGTGGTCAACCTCGAGCGACCCCAGGACGTCGCCCAGGTCGAGGGCATTGAAGGGTTGGTCATCGAGCGCTTCCCGTCGCTCAACCAGAAAACCGTCGATCTGGGCTCGGAAACTCCGCCGCTCGACGATGTGCGCGTGCGCCAGGCGATCTCGCTCGCCATCGACAAGGAAGAGATCATGCAGGCGGCGATCGGCGGCTATGGTCAGGTGATCACCACCATCGTGGCCGGCCTGGAAGACCGCTGGGGCGTGCCGGCCTCCGAACTGCCCTTTCAGGCGCGCGACCTGGAGCGGGCCCGCGCGCTGATGGAGGACGCCGGCCATGGCGACGGCGTCGACATCACGCTGACCACCATCAACGGCTATGACTGGATGGACCCGGCCGCGGTCACGCTCAAGGAGCAACTCGGCGAGATCGGCATCGACCTGCAGATCCAGCGCGTCGATCTGGGCGTGTGGATCGACAACTTCCGCTCGCGCCAGATGGGCTTCACCTTCAATGACTGGGCGACCCAGCCCGATCCGAACCTACTGTTCTTCCGTCACTTCCACAAGCAGCCCGAGGGCGCCGACTTCCGCAACTGGAACAATGAGGAAGCCAGCGAACTGCTCGCCAGGGGCCGTTCGGAGAGCGATTACGACGAACGCAAAGATATCTATGCCCAGTTCCAGAAGGTGCTCGCCGAGACCGTGCCGACGATCATGATGTTCTCCTCGGACCACATCGTGGTGCGGGACGAGGCGGTACAGAATTACAGCCAACATCCCACCGGCTGGTATTACGGTATCGCGCGCACCTGGCTGGACGAGTAAGGCCTTCGCTTGACATTGCGCGGCCGGGCGCCAAGGCGCGCCCGGTCGCCACATGCTGAAACAGCCATGGTTCCCCGATGGGCATCTATCTTCTCAAGCGCCTCGGCGCCTCGATCGTCACCGCGCTGCTCGCGACCTTTCTGATCTTCGCGCTGGTGCGCATGGTGCCCGGCGACGTCGTCGCGCAGATGATGGGTCAGGCCGGCGGACCGGAGGCCGAGGCCGCGCTGCGCGCCTTTTTCGGCCTCGATGCGCCGATCCATGTCCAGTACGTCACATGGCTGGGCGATGCGCTGCGCGGCGATCTGGGCGTGAGCTGGACGCGCGGCATTCCCGTCACCGACATGGTCGTGTCGTCCTTCCTGGTGACCCTGCAACTGGGGCTCGTCACGCTTGCCGTGGCCACCGTCATCGGCGTGCCACTCGGCATCCTCGCCGGCATTTACGAGGGCAGGCCAATCGACACGCTCATTCAGGGCTTCAACGTGATCGGCCTGTCCGCGCCCGTGTTCTGGGTCGGTTTGATGCTGCTGGTTGCCGTCTCCAGCGCTCTGTCCTGGTCGCCGCCGCTGCGCTTCGTGCCGCCCACGCAGTCGCTCGCCGACAATGCCGCCATCCTGGTTCTGCCGGTGTCGAGCCTCGCCCTGTTGCAGGTCGCTGCCTACAGCCAGTTCGTGCGCCAGAACGTCGTCTCCGCGCTGCAGCAGCAATATGTGCGCACCGCCGTCGCCAAGGGCCTGCCCACGCGCATCGTCTTCTTCAAGCACATCTTGCGCAACGTCACGATCCCGATCGTCACCTTCATGGGGCTGATCCTGATCCAGATTCTTGGCGGTGTCGTCATCATCGAGAGCCTGTTCGCGCTGCCCGGCCTGGGCCGGCTGCTGCTGACGGCGATCGAAACGCGCGACTACCCGGTCGTCCAGGGCGCGCTTCTGCTCGTCGTGCTGGTGGCCATGATCGTCAATCTGGTCATCGACATCGCCTACCACGCCATCGACCCGCGCATGAGGGTGTCATGACCATGACGCTGCCCGAGCGGACACGGCCGGCTTCGCCCTCCTGGCCGGTCAGGCTCCTGCGCGGCGCCCGCAACGAGCCGGCCATGGCCACGGGCCTGGCGCTGATCGGCGCGCTGGTGGTCGTTGCGGCCGTGCCGGGCCTGTTCGCCGCCCAATCGCCCTTTGCGATCAACTCCGCCGCCACCCTCCAGCCGCCATCGGCAGCCCACTGGTTCGGCACCGACGATGTCGGCCGCGACCTGTTCGCCCGCGTCGTGCACGGCGCACGCGTCACCCTCTCGATCTGCGCCGGCTCGCTCTTGCTCTCTGCGATCCTGGGCGGCTTCTTCGGGCTGATCTCGGGCTATTTCGGCGGGCTGATCGACCAGGTGCTCGGTCGCCTCGTCGATGTCATGCTCAGCTTTCCGCCGATCATCCTGGGCATCATCATCACCGGCATTCTGGGCCCGCAAATGGTCAATCTCGTCCTTGCCCTGTCGATCGTCTACATGCCGGTCTTCTTCCGCATCGCCCGCGCCGGCGCGATGAGCGAGGCGAGCCTGCCCTATGTCGAGGCGGCGCGCAGCGTCGGCCTGCGCGACACCACGATCCTGGGCCGCCACGTGGCGCGCAATGTCATGCCGCTGATGCTGACCCAGTACATGATCCTGTTTCCACTGATCCTGCAGATTCAGGCGGCGCTCGGCTTTCTCGGCCTTGGCGTGCAGCCGCCCACCCCCGACTGGGGCGCGATCCTCGAACAGGGCAAGGACTATATCCTGTTTGCCCCCTGGATCTCGATCTTTCCGGGTCTGGCGGTGCTGATCACGTCGCTTGCATTGATGCTGGTCGGCCGCGCCCTGCAGCGCCGGATGAACAGCCGATGAGCGCGCGCCGCAATACCGGGTCAGTTCGAACTGGCCATGGCCAGCGTATGGATCAGGTACGAGCGGATCGCCTCGCGCGCCGCCTCCGCTTCGCCCGCCTTGAGCGCATCGACAATGCGCGCATTGTCCCGGTAGGCCGCCTCGCGCACCGCCGCCACCGGGCTCGGATGGCCGCCGGGCCGGCCCCATTGCGCGCGCCGGCGCGAGGCGACGATCTGCTCGAACACGAAGCTCATGAAGCGGTTGTGGGTTGCCCGCACGATCGCCAGGTGCAGGCAGTACTTGGCCTCCTTGAACTCGCGCCAGCTGCGCGCCGAGTGCATCTCGGCCAGATAGGCCTCCATCAGCGCGATGTCGTCGTCTGTCGCCCGCTCGACGACAAGGTCGGGAATATTGGGCTCGAACAGCAGCCGCGCCTCGAGCAGTTCGGCGAGGTTGTACTCCTCGGCCGGCGCGTCGGCGCGCGTCTGGCTCGCGCGCGCAACGAAGGTGCCGCGCCCGACATGGCGCTCGATCAGGCCCTCTTCGGCCAACATGCTCATGGTCTTGCGGATGGTGTTGCGGGCCGTGCCGAAATGCTCGGCAAGCGCCCGCTCGGTCGGCAGCCTTCCATCCTCGCCGAACGTGCCGGTGACGATGGCGTCCTTGAGCTTGGCGTAGATGCGCTGGCGCTCGGCATCGGACCGTGCCCGTTCGCCATGGGCGACAAGAAAGTCGGAATTGGTTCGGCTTCTGGTTGCGGTTTGGTCGTCCATGGCTGCTTCGTGATCGTTGCTTTTGCTGGCTCGAATACACCAGATGCCGGCAAATCACAAACCACAAGACCATCGTCCACCTGCGCCTGGCGCGCCGATGGCCGTTCCCGATATCGATTTGGTCCCACAATGGGCCAAGTCGGCGCGAACGCAACCGCTTATTGCAAGACGGAGTGCAAGCCATGCTGAAATCCGGCGGCCGGATCGTCGTCGAGGCCCTGCGGGCCAATCGGATCGACCACGTCTTCTCGGTTCCCGGCGAGAGTTTTCTGCCGATCCTGGATGCGCTGGTCGACGCGCCCGACATCCGCCTGACCATCGCCCGGCAGGAGGGCGGTGCGGCGATGATGGCCGAGGCCTTTGGCAAGCTGACCGGACGGCCGGGCATCGCGCTGGTCACGCGCGGGCCGGGCGCGGCCAACGCCTATGCCGGGGTGCATGTCGCCGCCCAGGATTCGGTGCCGATGATCCTGCTGGTCGGGCTGATCGAGCGCGGCTTTGTCGAGCGCGAGGCGTTCCAGGAGATCGACGTCAAGGCGATGTTCGGCGACCAGGTAAAATGGGCCGCGACCGTGTCCGACACCGCGCGCCTGCCCGAATATCTCGCCCGCGCCGTTTCCACTTCCATGTCGGGCCGGCCCGGCCCGGTGGTGCTCGGCCTGCCCGAGGACGTCTTGTCGGGCGAGGCGGAGGCGGCACCGGTGCCCGAGGCCGTGGTCGGCCGGCCCGCGCCCTCGCGCGCGCAGATGGCACGGTTCGGCGAGCGGCTCGCCGCGGCCCGGCGCCCGCTGATGATCGTCGGCGGCGAGACCTGGACGGCCGATGACTGCGCCGCGCTGGTCGGCCTCTCCGGGCGCTGGTCGCTGCCGGTCGCCGCCGCCTTTCGCTGCCAGGACCGGTTCCCCAACGACCATCCCAACTATGCCGGCGTTGCCGGACTCGGCATCGATCCAAGGCTCGCCGCGCGCATCGGCGAAAGCGACCTGATCGTGGCGCTTGGCGCACGCCTTGGCGACTGCACCACCTCGTCCTACACCCTGATCGACATCCCCGGACCCGCCCAGGGCCTGATCCACATCCACGCCGATGCCGAGGAGCTTGGCCGCGTCTATCACGGCGCCATGGCGATCAATGCAACGGTCGGCGAATTCCTCGCCGCGGCAACGCGGCTCGCGGCACCTGCGCAATGCGCCTGGGTCGACTGGACGAGAGCCGCCAATGCCGACTATCGCGCCTTTTCGGACACCGCCACGGCATTGCCGGGCGCGTTCAATCTGGGCGAAGCGGTCGTCTGGCTGCGCGATCGGCTGCCCCAGGACGCCATCATCACCAATGGCGCGGGCAATTATTCGGTCTGGCTGCACCGCTTCCACCGCCATCGCCGTTACCGCACCCAGCTCGCGCCGACATCGGGCTCGATGGGTTACGGCCTGCCGGCCGCTGTCGCGGCCAAGCTGGTTCATCCCGACCGCACCGTTGTCTGTTTCGCCGGCGATGGCTGCCTGCAGATGACCATGCAGGAGCTGGGCACCATCGCCGAGCACCAGCTCAAGATCATCGTCATCGTCGTCAACAACGGCATGTATGCGACCATCCGCATGCATCAGGAGGCGCATTATCCGGGCCGGGTTTCGGGCACCGACCTGTTCAATCCCGATTTCATGGCGCTGGCCGGCGCCTATGGCCTGCATGGCGAGCGCGTCGCCCGGACGGCCGATTTCGCGCCCGCCTTCGAGCGCGCCATGGCCACTGAGACCGCCGCCCTGATCGAGGTGCTGCCGGACCCGCGCGTGCTGACGCCGGGCAAGGTGATGGGGCGAGACGCCTGACCGGCCGTCAGGCAGCCGGCATCGCCGTCCACGCTTCGCCCGAGGGAAAGCGGTGCGCGGCCAGGCTGTCGGGCTTCATCTCGATCGAATAGCCCGGCGCTGTCGGCGGCATGTAGTGGCCGTCGCGCATGACGACCGGATCGATGAAATGCTCATGCAGGTGATCGACATATTCGAGCACACGGTTCTCCAGCGAGCCCGAAACGGCGACATAGTCATAGATCGAGATGTGCTGGACATATTCGCAAAGGCCCACGCCGCCGGCATGCGGGCAGACCGGCACGCCGAACTTGTCGGCCAGCAGCAGCACGCCGACGATCTCGTTCGGCCCGGCCAGCCGGCATGAATCGATCTGGCAGAAACCGAGCGCATCTGCCTGCAGGAACTGCTTGAACATCACCGCATTGTGGCAGTGCTCGCCGGTCGCCACCTTGATCGGCGCGATCTCGCGCGCGATCCGGCCATGGCCGAGAATGTCGTCCGGGCTCGTCGGCTCCTCGATCCACCACGGCTCGTAGGCGGCGAGCCGCTTCATGTTGGCGATCGCGGTGTCCACGCTCCACACCTGGTTGGCATCCATCATCAGCTTGCGCTCGGGCCCGATCGCCTCTCGCAATATCGCCGCTCGCCGCAGATCGTCCGTAATGTCGGCGCCGACCTTCATCTTGAAATGGCTCCAGCCATCGGCGATCGCCGCTTCGCACAGCGCCCGCATCTTGTCGTCCGAATAGCCCAGCCACCCCGCCGAGGTCGTGTAGGCCGGATAGCCGCCAGCCTCCATCTCGGCGATCCGCGCGGCGCGGCCGGCGGCCTTGTCCTCGAGGCGCTCGCGCGCTTCGCCCGGATCGAGCGCGTCGGCAAGATAGGTCCAGTCGACCAGCCGCACGGTTTCCTCCGGCGTCATGTCGGCCAGGATCCGCCAGACCGGCTTGCCTTCCCTCTTGCCGTAGAGGTCCCAGACCGCGTTGACGAGCGCCGCGCCGGCCAGATGGATGACGCCCTTTTCCGGGCCGAGCCAGCGCAACTGGCTGTCGCCGGTCAGCCGTTTCCACATCGCGCCCATATCGGCGAACAGGTCGTCGAGCCGATGGCCGACAAGCAGCGGCGCCAGCGCATCGATGGCCGCGACGCACAATTCATTGCCGCGCCCGATCGTGAAGGTCAGGCCATGCCCCGTCGGCCCGTGGTCGGTGTGCAGCGTCACATAGGCGGCCGAATAGTCCGGCGCCGGGTTCATCGCGTCCGAGCCGTCGAGCGCGCGCGAGGTGGGAAATCGAATGTCCTGGGCGTGGACATGGGTGATGGTGGCGGACATGGTCGAACCTTCGGCTGGCGTTGAACCCTTGCTCGGTGCGATATTGGTCTCCGGCAACCGGGCTTGGCAAGCCATGGCCGCCTTGACGCGCCGCCGCCATTGGCCGACACGGAGACAAGCGGCACGGGAGGGCCGAGCGCGTGTTTCTGGACCATCTTCGCATTATCGATCAGCGCTTTGCCGCGCTCGTCCTGATGAACACCCATCTCGAACGGCTGTGGACCGGCGGGCGCTGGCTGGAGGGACCGGCCTGGTTCGGCGGCGGGCGCTACCTGATCTTCTCCGACATTCCCAACGACCGGATGATGCGCTTCGACGAGACGGATGGCGGCGTTTCGGTCTTCCGCGAACCGGCGAACAACGCCAACGGCAATACGCGCGATGCCCAGGGTCGGCTCGTCACCTGCGAGCATCTGGGCCGCCGCGTCACCCGCACCGAGCATGACGGCACGGTCACGGTGATCGCCGACAGCCACCAGGGCCGGCGGCTCAATTCGCCCAATGACGTCGTGGTCGCCGCCGACGGCGCCATCTGGTTCACCGATCCGACCTATGGCATCGATATGGACTATGAGGGCGCGCGCGCCGAAAGCGAGATCGGCGCCTCGCACCTTTACCGCGTCGACCCGGGCACCGGCGCCGTCAAGGCGGCCGGCACCGACTTCGTCAAGCCCAACGGTCTTGCCTTTTCTGCGGACGGTACCGAACTGTTCGTCGCCGACACCGGCGCGACCCATGTCGACAACGGCCCTCGCCACATCCGGCGTTTTTCCGTCGACGGCGACCGCCTGTCGGGCGGGGATGTCTTCGCCGAATGCGACAATGGGCTGTTCGACGGCTTTCGCATCGATGTCCACGGCAATGTCTGGACCAGCGCCGGCGATGGCGTCCATTGCTATGCGCCCGATGGCGCCCTTCTGGGCAAGATCGCCGTGCCCGAGGTCGTGGCCAATGTGTGCTTTGGGGGCGCCCGGCGCAACCGGCTCTTCATCTGCGGCACGACCAGCCTTTATGCCACCTATGTGAACGTGTCGGGCCTGCCCTATCCGGGGCCGTGACGGCCCGCCGACGGCCTTTCCTCAAGGAGCACACATGTCCGGCTTTCCCGACAGGCCGCGCTATGCGGCGCGGCTCAACGCCTTCCGCATCGGCGCCGAGCGCCGCTGGCCCGGCAGGAACCGGATCACCACGCTCGATCTGCTCGAGCGCGCCGCCGAGGCCGATGGCCTGAACGCCGCCGACCTCAATTTTCCCGACCATCTCGAGGATACGGGTCCGGCCGAACTGCGCGCGGCGATGGACGGGCTCGGCATCGCCGTCAACGGCCTTGCCATGCGCTACTACACCGATCACGGCTTCAAGCTGGGCGCGTTCACTCATCCCGATGCGACGGTGCGCCAGGCCGCCATCGACATCACCAGAAAGGGCATCGACGCCGCCGCCGAGATGGGCACCAGGCTGATGACCCTGTGGATGGGCCAGGACGGGTTCGACTACGCCTTCCAGTTGGACTACCGGCGGGCCTGGGACCACACCATCGCCGCTCTCGATGCGGTCGCAGCGCATGACCGGTCGATCGACATCGCCATCGAATACAAGCCCAACGAGCCGCGCGCCTTCGCGCTGATGCCCGATGTCGCGACCACGCTGCTGGCGATCGGCGAGGTCGGCGCGCCCAACATGGGCGTCACGCTCGATTTCGCCCATGTGCTCTATGCCGACGAGATGCCGGCCCATTCGGCCGCGCTCGTCGCCCGCCATTCAAGGCTGCTGGGCGTGCATCTCAATGACGGCTACGGCAAGCGCGACGACGGGCTGATGGCCGGCGCGGTCCACCCGGTGCAGACCCTCGAACTGCTCGTCGAAGTCATGCGCTGCGGTTATGACCGGGCCGTCTATTTCGACACCTTTCCCGACCAGTCCGGCCTCGATCCCGTCGCCGAGTGCCGCGCCAACATCGCCGCGATGGATCGCCTGATCCCGATCGCCCGCCGGCTGATGGACGACGGCGCGCTGGCCGAGGCGATCGCCCGCCAGGATGCGCCGGCAAGCCAGGCCATCGTGCAGGCGGCGCTGTTCGGCGGCGCCGAGCGATGAGCGACGGCCGCGTCCTTGTCGCCGGCGCGCTGCATCTCGATGTCGTCGTCGACGCGCCGCGCCTGCCGCGCCCCGACGAGACGCTGATGGGCGCCGCGGTGCGCTATGTCTGCGGCGGCAAGGGCGGCAACCAGGCTGTCGCGAGCGCGCGCCACGGCGCCCCGACCGCCTTCGCCGGCCGGCTGGCGGACGATGGTTTCGGGCAGACGCTGCTCGCCAATCTGCAAAGCGCCGGCGTCGACACCGCGCTCATTCAGCAGGCCGCAACCGGCGCGTCGGGCATGAGCGTCGCCATTGTCGACGACAGGGGCGATTACGGCGCCGTCGTCGTCTCCGGCGTCAATCGCGACATCGACCCGGCCGCGTTGACATGGCCGCCGGGCACCGGCCATCTGCTGCTGCAGAACGAGGTGCCCGAGCCCGTGAACCTTGCTTTGGCCCGCATGGCGGCCGATCAGGGCGCGAAAACCGTTCTGAACGCCGCGCCCATGCGCCCGCTCGATCCGGGCCTGCTCGCCCTGGTCGATATTCTCATCGTCAACCGCATCGAGGCCGAGGCGCTGCTTGGCGGGCCGGTCGCGACAATCGACGCGGCGTTGCGCGCGGTCGATCCGTGGGCCGGCGGCCCGGCCGACCTGATCGTCACGCTCGGCGCGGACGGTCTGGTCCATCGCCGCAAGGGGCAGGGCGCCCTTCACCATGAAGCCCCGTGCGTGCCGGTCGCCTCGAGCCACGGCGCCGGCGACATGTTCTGCGGCGCGCTCGTCGCCAGGCTTGCGCAGGGCGATGCGATGGCCGCCGCGCTGTCTTACGCGATGGCCGCCGCCGCGCTTTTTGTGTCCACGCCCGTCGCCGACCGCGACCGGATCGGCCCGGACGCGGTGCGCGCCCTGCTCGACCGATTCTAGGGCGTTGGCGCGTCCATGCGCATCAGTCCGCGCTGCTTGAGGTCGGCCCACAACGCCGGCGGCACATCGGTCTCGTAGATCGCCCGGTTGCCGGTCACCTGCGTCGCCGACTGCCCGCCGGGGATCACCGAGACCACGACCGGATGGTTGAGCGGGAACTTCAGCGCCGCCTCGATCAGCTTGACGCCGTGGTCCCGGCAGACCGCCTCGATCTGTCCGACCCGGTCGAGAATGTCCTGGGGCGCCGGATCGTAATTGTAAAAGGCCCCCTCGATCGGGCCGGTCGCCAGAATGCCGGAATTGTACGGCCCGCCCAAGACGATGCCGATGCCGCGCTGCTCGCACAGCGGCAGGAAGCTCTCCAGCGCCTCCTGCTCGAGCAGCGTGTAGCGCCCCGCGAGCAGGAAGATGTCGAAATCGCCGCGTTCGGTCAGCCATTGCGCCGGCTTCCATTCATTGACGCCCGCGCCGAACGCCTTGATCACGCCCTGGTCGCGCAGCGACATAAGCGCGTAATAGCCGCCGGCCATGAACTCGGTCAGCTTGGCCTCGAGCGCCTCCCAGGTGCCGTGATTGAACAGGTCGAGATCGTGCGCGAACAATATATCGACGCGGTCGACGCCCATCCGTTCGAGCGAGAGCTCGAACGAGCGCATCACCCCGTCATAGGTGAAGTCATAGACCTCGCGCCGCGAGGGCGTGTCGAAGAACTTGCCGATGCCGTGGCGCTGCTCGGGCGGACACACCTCGAGAAGCCGTCCCACCTTGGTCGACAGCACGTAGTCCTCGCGCTTCTTGCCCCGCAGAAACCCGTTCAGCCGCGTTTCGGCCAGCCCGAGCCCGTACAGCGGAGCGGTGTCGAAATAGCGGCAGCCGGTCTCCCAGGCCGCATCGAGCGTTTCGCGCGCCGCCTCGTCGCTGACGGCCTTGTAGAGGTTGCCCAGCGGGGCGGTGCCGAAGCCGAGCTCGGTGAAGTCGATGCCGCGACCTTCGAGCCGCTCCCAATGCCTTGTTTTCATGGATATCCTCCGCCTTGCGGCACCATCATGAATCAGCGCGCGGCGGCCGGCAAGGCCACGCTTGAAGCGATGTGACCCCCGGTGCTAGCCTCGGCAGCAGGGGAGGACACATCGCACATGACCGAACGTTTCAGCGCCGTCTTCGGCACGGCCAAGCCCGCCATCGCCATGGTGCATCTGGGCGCCCTGCCGGGCACGCCCCTGCACGATCACCGCGCCGGCATGCAGGCCATCGTCGAGGCCGCCCGGCGCGATCTGAAGGCGCTTTCGGCGGCCGGTTTCGACGCGGTCATGTTCGGCAATGAGAACGACCGGCCCTATGAGTTCGAGGTCGATACCGCCTCGACCGCGGCGATGGCCTACGTCATCGGCCGGCTGAAGGACGATCTGACCATGCCCTTCGGCGTCAACGTGCTGTGGGACCCGATGAGCACCATGGCGCTGGCCGCCGCGACCGGCGCGCGCTTCGTGCGCGAGATCTTCACCGGCACCTACGCCTCCGACATGGGGCCCTGGACGCCCGACGCCGGCAAGGCGCTGCGCTATCGCGACCGGCTCGGCCGGTCCGACCTGGTCACGCTGTTCAACGTCTCGGCGGAATTCGCCTGGTCGCTCGACCGCCGGCCGCTGTCCGACCGGGCGCGCAGCGCCGTCTTCTCCTCGATCCCCGACGCGGTGCTCGTTTCGGGCCAGATTACCGGCGAGGCGGCCGCGATCAGCGATCTCGAAGCGGTCAAGAAGGCGCTGCCCGACACGCCGGTCATGGCCAATACCGGCGTCAGGCACGCCACCGTGGCCGACATATTCGCCATCGCCGATGGCTGCGTCGTCGGCTCCTCGCTCAAGGTCGACGGCAATACCTGGAACCCGGTCGATCCGGATCGGGCGGACGACTTCATGGCGCGCGTGCGCGCGGCGCGGGGCGCGTGAGCATGGCCGGGACCGGGGCCGAAAAGCGCATCGGCGAGGCGCTCGACGAACTGATGCGCATCCCCGGCCTGTGCGGCCATGAGGGCCGCGTGCGCGCCTGGCTCAAGCGCCAGCTCGACGCGCTCGGCATCGACAGCCGCACCGACATGCTCGGCAATCTGATCGCAACGCTCGACGGCGATCCAGACCTGCCTTCGGTGATGCTGATCACGCATATGGACCAGCTCGGCTTCGTCGTCCGCAGGATCGAGCCCGACGGCTTCTTGCGGCTCGAGCGCGTCGGCGGCGTGCCCGAGCGGGCGCTCGCCGCCCAGCCCGTGCTGGTCATGGTCGGCGAGGGACGCGACGTGCCCGGCCTGATCGCCAACAAGAGCCATCATGCCACCGGCCCGGACGAGAAGTACCGCGTCGTGCCCTATCAGGAGGTTTTCGTCGATTGCGGCTTCCGCAGCGCCGGCGAGGCGGCCGAGGCGGGCGTGAGGATCGGCGCACCGGTCGTCTACAGGCCGCATGTGGCGCGCCTAGCCGGCGGACGCATCGCCGGCACCGCGGTCGACGACCGGGCCGGCTGCGCCGTTCAGCTCGAAGCCGTTCGCCGGCTTGCCGCCGTGACGGCGCGGCCGACCGTCCATGTCGTCTTTTCGGTCCAGGAGGAATTCAACCTGCGCGGCGCGCTACCGGCGGCGCAGGCGCTCGCGCCGAAGATCGCCATCCAGCTCGATCTGCTGCTAACCGCCGACACGCCCGACATGGCGAGCCGAGGCGAGGTCCGGCTCGGCGGCGGGCCGGGCATTTCGCTTTACGCCTTTCACGGCCGCGGCACGCTCAACGGCGCCTTTCCGCATCCGGGCCTGGTGGCGCTGCTCGAGGGCGCGGCCGCGGCGGCCGGCCTGCCATTGCAGCGCAGCGCCCATACCGGGGCGCTCACCGAGACGGCCTATGTCCAGCTGGTCGGCGAGGGCGTGGCGGTCATCGATGTCGGCTTTCCCTGCCGTTACACCCATTCGGCCATGGAGATGTGCGATCTGGGCGACCTGACCGGCCTGGCCGAACTGCTCGTCGCCGCAATAGGCCGCATCGATGCCGGCTTCAGTCTGAACAGGGACGACTATCCGTCATGAGCTATTATCTGGGCGTCGATATCGGCACCTTCGAGACCAAGGGCGTTCTGGCCGACCCCGAGGGCCGGATTGTCGCCCGCGCCGCGCGCGGGCACAAGATGCTGGTGCCGCAGGCCGGCTGGGCGGAACATCGCCCCCGCGAGGACTGGTGGGGCGATTTCGTTCATGTCACGGGCACGCTGCTGGCCGATAGCGGCATCGACCCGGGCGCGATCCGCGCCGTTGCGACCAGCGCCATCGGTCCGTGCATGCTGCCCGTCGATGCGCAGGGCGAGCCGCTGATGAACGCGGTCCTTTACGGCGTCGACAACCGCGCGGCCACGCAGGTCGACGAACTGACCGCTCAAATCGGCGAGGAGGCGATCCTTGAACGCTGCGGCAACGCGCTGACCGCCCAGTCTGTCGGCCCGAAGATCCTCTGGCTCAAGCGCAACCATCCCGACATCTATGCCAGGACCGCCCATGTGCTCAACTCGACCTCTTTTCTGGTCCAGCGGCTGACCGGCAGGGTGGTCATCGATCACTATTCGGCCGCCAATACCTCCCCGCTCTACGACATGGCCGCCCGGCGCTACGTCACCGACCTGTCGGCCGACATCATCGAGCCCGAACGCCTGCCCGAGCCGGTCTGGACGACCGAGATCGTCGGCCAGGTCGCGGCGAAGGCGGCCGCCGAAACCGGCCTTGCCGCCGGCACGCCGGTTACCGCCGGCACGATCGACGCGGCGGCCGAGGCGGTCAGCATCGGCGTGCTGTCGCCGCAACAGATGATGGTGATGTACGGCTCGTCCATCTTCATCATCATGCCGACCGCCCAGTGGGTGCGCGACCGACGGCTGTGGTCGGCGCCCTGGCTGTTCGAGGGGCAATATGCCTCCATGGCCGGGATCCCGACGGCGGGCACGCTGACGCACTGGTTCCGCGACCAGTTCGCCCGCGATCTGGACGCCGAAACGGCCTTTGCCGACCTTGTCGGCGAGACGCAAGACTCCCCGCCTGGTGCCAACGGCCTGATCTTGCTGCCTTATTTCTCCGGCGCGCGCACGCCGATCCACGATTCCCACGCCAAGGGCATGCTGTTCGGGCTCGATCTGACCCACACGCGCGGCGACATGTTCCGGGCCTTGCTGGAGGGCATCGCCTATGGCACGGCCCATGTCATCGAGACCTATCGCGACATCGGCCAGGGGCCCGAAAGCCTGCACGCCGTCGGCGGCGGCACCAGGAACGCGGTCTGGATGCAGGCGACCTCCGATGTCGCGGCAATGGGTCAGGTGATGCGCGAGAAGTCGATCGGCGCGTCCTATGGCGACGCCTTTCTCGCCGCGCTGGCGCTCGGCGATGTCGCGGCGGGCGATATCGAACGCTGGAACCCGATTGCGAGCGAGGTGGCGCCGTTGCCCGAAAACGCCGCCCTCTATCAGCGCCAGTATGCGATCTTCAAGAACCTTTATTCGCAGACCAGGGACCTGATGGCCGCCATCGACGGGCCGCTGTGATGGATGGCCGGTTCGACGAAGCGCTGCACCGTGTCGGGACCGCGCTCGGCGGCGTGGATCCGGCCAGCCTCGACACCGCCTGCGCGATGATCGCCGGTGCGCGGCGCATCGGCGTTTATGGCTGTGGCCGCGAGGGCTACCAGTTGCGCGGGCTGGCCATGCGGCTGTACCACCTTGGCTGCGCGGTCGGCTATGTCGGCGAGACGACCATGCCGCCGCTGGGCGCGGGCGATCTGCTGATCGTCTCGGCCGGGCCGGGCGAACTGGCCACGGTGACCGCGCAGATGACCACGGCCCGCGCCGCCCGCGCGCGGCTGCTCCTTTTCACCGCCGTGCCCGGCACGCCATCGGCCGCACTGGCCGATCTCGTGCTCGCCGTGCCGGCCCAGACCATGGCGTCCGACGGCGGCGATGACGGCACGTCCATGCTGCCCATGGGCTCGGTCTATGAGGGCGCCCTGTTCTTTGTGTTCGAGGCGATGATCGCCGATCTGCGGGGCCGGCTCGGCCAGACGGCGCAGACCATGCGCGCGCGCCACACCAACATGGAGTAGGCCACACGCTCTATTTCACGGCGCCGGCGGTCATGCCCTTGATGATGTAGCGCTCCAGGAAGATGCCGACCAGCACGAGCGGGGCGATGCCCGCCGTCGACAGCGCCGCCATCGACCACCAGTTGATGCCCTGCGATCCGGTCTGGCTGGCGATCATCACCGGCAAGGTGTTGGCGTTGGTCGAGGTCAGCAGCGCGGCGAAGAAGTATTCGTTCCAGCTCAGGACCAGGCACAGGATGAAGGCGGCGACCATGCCGGGCAGGGCAAGCGGCACGATGATCACCGCGAACGCGCCCCATACCGACATGCCGTCGACCAGCGCCGCCTCCTCCAGCTCGACCGGGATCGCCATGAACTGGTCGCGCATGATCCAGATGACGATGGGCAGCACCATCAGCGTGTAGATCATGACCATGCCGACGCGCGAATCGAGCAGCGCCAATTCGCGATAGAGCACCAGCAAAGGCAGCGCCAGCACCACCGGCGGCAGGATGAGTTGCGACAGGAAGAAGAACGAGATGTCCGAATTGCGCAGAAAGCCGACCCGGTAGGAGAATCGGCTCAGCCCGTAGGCGGCGAGCGAGCCGAGAACCACGGCGAGGAACGACGCGCTCAGCGAGATCACGGTCGAGTTCATGAAGCGCTTGAGGAACTCCTCGCGCACCGTCGACACCTCGAACATGGTGTCGAACGAAAGGCCGAGCGATTCCCAGCCGCGATCCTTGGGCTGGAAGTCGACATAGGGGATCAGATTGCCGCGCATCACGTCCGGCGCCAGCTTGAACGAGGTCGTCACCGTCCAGAAGATCGGAAAAAGGCACACGAGCGTCCAGGCGATCAGCAGCGCGTAGATGACCAGCCGGCTCAGCCACCAGCGCATGCGCCGGCGGCGGTCATAGTCGTCATGGGTGATCTCCAGATCGGACACCGGTCAGCCTCCGCCCGTCGCCCGGCGCACCAGTCGGTCCGACAGTTTGAGCAGGATCGTCATGAAGATCACGATCAGCACCAGATAGACCATGGCCAGCAGGGTGCCGTAGCCGACATTGGACCGGTCGCGATATTCGCGGAAGATGAAGCTGGTCACCGAATCGGTCGCCCCGCCCGGCCCGCCGGCGGTGACGTTGATGATGATGTCGGCGATCTTCAGCTTGAAGATGATGCGGATCATGATCGCGGTGATCGACACCGGCAGCATGAGCGGAAAGGTCACCTGCCAGAATGTCTGCCAGGCATTGGCGCCGTCCACCTTGGCCGCCTCGAGCACCTCGCGCGGCAGCGCCTGCAGCCCGGCCAGGATCATGATCATCATGAAGGGGATGAAGTTCCACGCATCCATCAGCATGATCATCAGCCGCGCCATTTCGGGCGAACCGAAGAAGGACGGGCTCTCCCAGCCCAGCCAGCGCGCCAGCCGCGCCATCGGCCCGAACCGGGCCTCGAACATCGACTTGCCGACCATCCAGGAGATCGCCACCGGCGACAGCATCAGCGGCAGCAGAAAGGCGACGCGCCAGAACTTGCGCGCGACAATCTGCGCGTTGAGCAGCAGCGCCAGACCGAATGCGATCGCATATTCGACAAGGATCGCAAGCACATAGATGACCATGTTGCCGAGCGCGTTCCAGTAGAACGGGTCGGTCCACATCTGCCGCAGATTGTCGAGCCCGTTGAACTGGGCGCCGTCGAGCGAGGACAGGTTCCAGTCGGTAAACGAGATGTAGAGCCCGAAGCCGAGCGGAAACGCCACCATCGAGATCACGAACAGCGCCGCCGGCAGCACGAACAGCGCCTTCTGGCCCTGTTCGCCGTAGATGATCACGCGCGAGGCGCACAGCGCGAAGGCCCAGAAGAAATAGGCGTAGAAGACCGGCCGCCAGTTGTCGAAGCCGGCCGTTGTGAGCCCGGCCGTCTTGAGCGTCTGCACGGCGAAGGCGGCGACCATCACGAGGGCGCCGAACCACAGGACGGTCCTGCCTGCCCGCACGCGCTGGCTCGAAATGTGCTCGCCGCTGACGGTGTGGAGGCGGTCGCCTTCGGTCAGGCTCATGAAATCGGTTTGTGCTGGAAGCGGAAGACGAAAAGGGGCGGGGGGGGGGG
>NZ_JASHKB010000021.1 GCF_030732865.1 Roseitalea sp. MMSF_3546 | reverse complement strand
GGCGAATACACCTCGACCCTGCCCGGCCCGCTGGGCTGGCTGGACGTGGCCATCGCGCGCATCGAGGCGGTGATGCTCGGCGCCAGCGTCCTGCTCATGGCGGCCAACACGATCGCCAATGTCGTCGGCCGCTTCGTCTTCGGCAATTCGATCTTCTTTTCCGAGGAGCTCAACCGGGTCCTGATCATCCTGATCACCTTTGCCGGCATATCCTATGCCGCCCGACAGGGTCGGCACATCCGCATGTCGGCGATCTACGACGCGCTGCCCGCCAGGACGCGCAAGGTGCTGATGATCGTCATTTCCCTGATCACCGCCGCCTTCATGCTGGCGCTCGCCTGGTACGCGTTCGCCTACATCATCACCCAGGCCGGCCGCGGCCGGCTTCTGCCGGCGCTGCAGATCCCGGTCTGGTGGACGCTCGTCTGGGTGCCGGCCGGCTTCCTGCTGACCGGGCTGCAATACCTGCTGACGGCCATCAAGAACGTGATCGAAAAGGACATCTACCTGTCCACGCACGTGCTCGAGGGTTACGACGAAGACGAGCTGGAGGTCTGAGCGATGGCCCTGCCGCTGTTTTCGATCATGATCGTGCTGCTGCTCATCGGCTTTCCGATGATGATCCCGCTGATCGCCGGGGCCACCTACGGCTTTTATTCCATGTTCGGCGGCTTCAGCCAGATGGAGACCATGATCCAGCAGATCATGGCCGGCATCCGTCCCGCCTCGCTGATCGCCGTGCCGATGTTCATCTTCGCCGCCGACATCATGACGCGCGGCCAGTCGGCCGGCCGGCTGATCGACATGGTGATGAGCTTCGTCGGGCATCTCAAGGGCGGGCTCGCCGTGTCGACCGCCACCGCCTGCACCATGTTCGGCGCGGTGTCGGGCTCCACCCAGGCCACCGTCGTCGCCATCGGCTCGCCCTTGCGTCCGCGCATGCTCAAGGCCGGCTATTCGGACAGTTTCGTCCTCGCGCTGATCGTCAACGCCTCCGACATCGCGTTCCTGATCCCGCCCTCGATCGGCATGATCATCTATGGCGTGGTCTCGGGCACCTCCATCGCCGAACTGTTCATCGCCGGCATCGGTCCGGGGCTCCTGATCCTGGTGCTGTTCTCGATCTATTCGTGGATCTACGCGGTGCGTATGGGCGTGCCGACCGAACCGAAGACGCCATGGCCCGAGCGCGCCCGCGCGGTGCGCAACGCGCTGTGGCCGCTGGGCTTTCCGGCGATCATCATCGGCGGCATCTATGGCGGCATCTTCTCGCCGACCGAAGCGGCCGCGGTCTGCGTGCTCTATGCGCTGATCCTCGAGGTGATCGTGTTCCGCTCGCTCGATCTGGCCGGCGTCTACCGCACCGCCAAGTCGACCGGCCTGATCACGGCGGTCGTCTTCATCCTGGTTGGCGCGGGCGCCGCCTTTTCCTGGGTGATCTCGTTCGCCCAGGTGCCGCAGACCGTGCTCGGCACGATCGGCATCGACCAGATGGGCCCGATCGCGGTGCTCTTCGTCATCTCGATCGCGTTCTTCATCGGCTGCATGTTCGTCGACCCGATCGTCGTCATCCTGATCCTGGTGCCGATCTTCGCGCCGGTGGTCGAGGCGGCGGGCATCGATCCGGTGCTGGTCGGCACACTGATCACGCTGCAGGTCGCCATCGGCTCGGCGACGCCACCGTTCGGCTGCGACATCTTCACCGCCATCGCCGTCTTCAAGCGGCCGTACATGGAGGTGATCAAGGGCACGCCGCCCTTCATCGTCATCCTGCTTTCGGTGTCGGTGGCGCTGATCTTCTTCCCGCAGATCGCCCTGTTCCTGCGCGATCTGGCGTTCCGATGACGGCCGGTGACACCCATGTTTGAACGCATACTGGTTGCGGTGGACGGTTCGGACGGCTCCAAACGCGCGCTCGAAAAGGCGGCAAGGCTCGCCGCCCATTGCGCGGCCGAACTGTTCATCCTGACCGTCTACCGCCATCACTCGATGACCGAGGCGTCCATGTCGATGGTCCGGCCCAACGATCCGGAGAATCTCGACGACGTGCTGCGCGGCTATGCCAAGCAGGTGGCCGAACAGGCCAAGAAGGACGCCGCCGCCCTTGGCGCGGACAAGGTGCGCGCCTTCGTCAAAGTCGGCCAGCCCGCGCGCACCATCGTCAAGTTCGGCGAGGATCACGGCGCCGACCTGACCGTCGTCGGCAGCCGCGGCATGGGCGATCTGGAGGGCTTTCTGCTCGGCAGCGTGTCGCACAAGGTCACCAGCCTTGCCGACTGCCCCGTTCTGGTCGTTTAGCGTGGGCGGCAAGGCGCAATGACCGCCCGTTTGGAGCGCGATCGATGACACAGCCAACCGTTACGCTCTGCAAGCAAGCGGCCCGCTTCCGCGATCGCGACGCCACGCCGCGGTTGGGGTTGATCGTGCTGGCGAGCGATCTGACGACCGAGCCCGACTTCGCCACGATGCTCGCCCCCTCGGGCGCGGTCATTCACGTCACTCGGGTGCGCAATGCCAACCCCGTCACGCCGGCCAATCTGCGCGCCATGGCGGGCCGGCTGACCGAGGCGGCCGCACTGCTGATCGAAGGCGTGCCGCTGCGCGCCATCTACTACAGTTGCACCTCGGCCTCGGTTCTCATCGGCGAAGCCGAGGTCGTGGCGAACATCCAGGCGGCAAGGCCCGGTACGCCGGTCGTCACGCCCTCGGGCGCCGCGCGCCATGCGCTTGCCGCACTGGGCGCCGGGCGCGTCGCGATCCTCACCCCCTATACGGTCGAGACAACCGAGCCGATGGCGCACCATTTCGCCGCAAACGGTTTCGAGGTGACCGCCTGCCAGTGCCTGGGGATCGAGGATGATCGCGACATGGCCCATGTCACCGGCGAGACGATCGTCGACGCCGCACGCGCGGTCGATACGCCCGAGACCGAGGCGATCTTCATCTCCTGCACCGCATTGCCGGCCGTCGGCGTCATCGCGGCCATCGAGGAAGCGACGGGCAAGCCGGTCGTCACCTCCAACCAGGCCGGCGCCTGGGCGATGACGCGGCTTGGCGGGCTTTCCGGATTTCGCCCGGCCGGCTTCGGTCGGCTCTTCGACCTGCCGATGGTGGGCGCCGGGGCGGGAGCGGCGGCATGACG
Source organism: Roseitalea sp. MMSF_3546 (assembly GCF_030732865.1). GTDB lineage: Bacteria > Pseudomonadota > Alphaproteobacteria > Rhizobiales > Rhizobiaceae > Roseitalea. The sequence continues at coordinate 70,670 of NZ_JASHKB010000021.1, read as the reverse complement.
GACGGTTTCGTCAACTTCGCCGAGATCGAGGCTGCGCAGGCGGCCATCGCCGGCGTCGTGCGGCAGACCTTCGTCAATCGTTCGGAATCACTTACGGTAAGCGTTGACTTACCGATTTACCTCAAGCTCGAACACCAGCAGATCACCGGCAGTTTCAAGCTGCGCGGAGCGAGCAACGCGATCGCGCAACTGACCGAGGCCGAAAGGGCGCGCGGCGTGGTCGGCGTTTCGACCGGCAATCACGGGCGCGGGCTGGCCTATGCGGCAAGGGCGGCCGGCGTGCGCTGCATCATCTGCATGTCCAGGCTCGTGCCGCAGGCCAAGATCGACGGCATCAAGGCACAGGGCGCCCAGGTGCGCATCGTCGGCCGGTCGCAGGACGAGGCGCAAGAGGAGGTCGACCGGCTGGTCGCCGAAGAGGGCATGACCATGATCCCGCCCTTCGATCACCGGGCGATCATCGCCGGGCAGGGCACGCTCGGGCTCGAACTGGTCGAACAGGTGCCCGATCTCGACACCGTTCTGGTGCCGCTGTCGGGCGGCGGTCTGATCTGCGGGGTCGCGGCGGCGGTCAAGGCGAAGAAGCCGGAGGCGAAAATCGTCGGCATCTCAATGGAGCGCGGCGCGGCCATGCATGCGTGCCTTCAGGCGGGCCGGCCGGTCGCCGTCGAGGAACTGCCGACGCTGGCCGATTCGCTCGGCGGCGGCATCGGCCTCGACAACCGGCACACCTTCGCCATGACGCGGGCACTCGTCGACGACGTGGTGCTGCTCGACGAGGGCGAGATCGCCCGTGCGATCCGGCACGCCTACTGGCGGGAACGGCAGATCGTCGAGGGTTCGGGCGCGGTCGGCATCGGCGCGTTGCTCGCCCGGAAGGTCACTCCGGTGGGGCCGACCGTCGCCATACTCAGCGGGGGAAACATCGACATGGAACAGCATCACCGGATCGTCTCCGGGGAGGATGTGGACGTAACCGCAGAGGCCGCCTGATGGGCGCCGTCACGATCCTGACCGAAGCCGATCTGCGAAAGGCGGTGCCGCTCGATCTCGATGCGGTCGATTGCGTCGAGCGCGCATTCGTCGCGCTGTCGGGCGGCAGTGTGGTGATGCCGCCGATCCTGTCCATGGCGATCGAACAAGCCCATGGCGAGGTCGACGTCAAGACCGCCTACATGACTGGCCTTGACAGTTTCGCGATCAAGATCTCGCCCGGCTTCTTCGACAATCCCAAGCTCGGCCTGCCCTCGACCTCCGGCCTGATGGTGCTGTTCTCGGCGACGACCGGCATGGTCGAGGCACTGCTGCTCGACAATGGCTATCTGACCGATGTGCGCACCGCCGCCGCCGGCGCGGTCGCCGCCAGGCATCTTTCACGGCCCGACGCGGCCACCGCCTGCATTCTGGGCGCCGGCACGCAAGGCAGACTTCAGCTTAAGGCGCTGCATCTGGTCCGCCCGCTGACCCGCGCGACGATCTGGGCGCGCGACGCCGCCAGGGCCGAAGCCGTCGCCGACCAGATGAGCGCCGAACTCGGCATTGCCGTCACCGCCGCGCCCGATGCGGCAACGGCCGTGGCTGACGCCGACATCATCGTCACCACCACGCCGGCGAAGACGCCGATCCTGAAGGCCGAGTGGCTGCGGCCGGGCCAGCACGTCACCGCCATGGGCTCGGACCAGCCCGACAAGAACGAACTCGATCCCGCCTGCCTGACCCGCGCCGATCCGTATGTGCCCGACCGGCTCTCGCAGACGCGCGAACTGGGCGAATTGCGCTTGGCCATCGCCGCCGGGCTGATCGATCCCGAGACGCACTTTGCCGAGCTGGGCGACATCATCGCCGGCAAGGCGCCCGGCCGCCTGTCGAACGCGGCAATCACCCTCGCCGACCTGACCGGAACCGGCGTTCAGGACACCGCCATTGCCACCATGGCCCGCGATCGCGCCCGAATGGCCGGCGCGGGCACCGACTTCGAGACCTGAAGAACATGCTGCAGAACACAAGACCGGCACCGGCTCCCGCCCTGCCCTTTACGCTCGACGAATATGCCACCCGCATTGCACGCACCCGCCGCGCCATGGAGCGAAAGGGCATCGACATCCTCGTCGTGTCCGATCCCTCCAACATGGCGTGGCTGACCGGCTATGACGGCTGGTCCTTCTATGTTCACCAGGCCGTCATCGTCGGCATGGACGGCGATCCGGTCTGGTTCGGCCGCGGCCAGGACGCCAATGGCGCCCGCCGCACCGCCTTCATGGGCGAAGACGACATTGTCGGCTATCCGGATCATTATGTGCAGTCGACCGAGCGCCACCCCATGCAGTTGCTCGCCGCCGAGATCGATAGGCGCTGGGGCGGAACGGCGCGCATCGGCGTGGAGATGGACAATTACTGGTTCTCGGCGGCCGCCTTCGCCACCCTGCAGCGCGACCTGCCCAATGCGCGCTTCGCCGACGCGACGGGCCTCGTCAACTGGCAGCGCGCGGTCAAGTCCGAGGCCGAACTGGGCTTCATGCGCAACGCCGCGCGGCTGGTCGAGCGCATGCACAAGGTCATCTTCGACAAGGCCGAGCCGGGCTATCGCAAATGCGATCTGGTCGCCGACATCTATGAGGCGGGGCTGCGCTACGACGCTGCCCTGGGCTTTGGCGGAGACTATCCGGCGCTGGTGCCGCTGCTGCCCTCGGGCGTCGATGCGTCGGCGCCGCACCTGACCTGGAACGACGAGCCCCTGCGCGAGGGCGAGGGCACGTTCTTCGAGGTCGCCGGCGTCTACCGGCGCTATCACTGCCCGCTGTCGCGGACCATATTCCTGGGCAAGCCGACCCAGACCTTCCTCGATGCCGAAAACGCGGTGCTGGAGGGCCTCGAGGCCGGTCTGGAGGCGGCAAGGGCCGGCAATCGCTGCCAGGACATCGCCGGGGCGTTCTTCGCCGTGCTCGACCGGTACGGCATCGTCAAGGACAACCGCACCGGCTATCCCATCGGGCTGTCCTATCCGCCCGACTGGGGCGAGCGCACGATGAGCCTGCGCGCCGGCGACACCACCGTGCTCGAGCCCAACATGACCTTTCACTTCATGACCGGACTGTGGATGGACGACTGGGGCTTCGAGATCACCGAATCCATCGTCATCGGCGAGAACGGCCCGGAGATCCTCGCCGACGTGCCGCGCCGGCTCCTGGTCAAGGACTGAGGCCGGCCATGCTGCAAAGGGCCCCGACCATGCCTTCCAATCCGATCAGGCCCACGATCCCTCTTGACGTCGACGGCAAGCATCACGGCTTCCTGCGCCTGCCCTATAGCCGCGACGATTCGGCCTGGGGCTCGATCATGATCCCGATCACCGTGATCAGGAACGGCCAGGGGCCGACCGCGCTGCTGACCGGCGCCAATCACGGCGACGAATATGAAGGCCCGATCGCCCTGTTCGACTTGGCCTACAATCTCGAACCCTGCGAAATCTCAGGGCGCGTGATCATCGTGCCCGCCTTCAACTATCCCGCCTTTCGGGCCGCGACGCGCGTCTCGCCGATCGACCAACGCAATCTCAACCGCATCTTCCCCGGCCGCCCCGACGGCACGGTCACCGAGAAGATCGCCGACTATTTCAACAGCGTGCTCGTGCCCATGGCCGACATCGTTCTCGACTTCCATTCGGGCGGCAAGTCGCTCGATTTCGTCCCGTTCGCCTCGGCCCATGTCCTCGACGACAAGGACCAGCAGGCCCGCTGCGTGGCGGCGGTCGAGGCGTTCAATGCGCCGTTCACGCTGATGCTGCTGGAGATCGACAACGTCGGCATGTACGACACCGCGGTCGAGGATCAGGGCAAGGTGTTCGTGACGACCGAACTGGGCGGCGGCGGCACGGCCTCCGGCACCACCGTCGCCATCGCCAAGAAGGGCGCCCGCAACGTGCTCAGGCATGCGGGCATCCTGGAAGGCGAGCCCGAGATCGGCCCGACCGTCATGCTCGACATGCCGGACGATGACTGTTTCGTCTTCAGCCAGAACGAAGGCCTGTTCGAGCCATGGGTCAATCTGGGCGACCCGGTCGAAAGGGGCGACGTGATCGCGCGCATCTGGCCGTCCGACCGCACCGGCCAGCCGCCCGTCGACTACCATGCCTGCCGCAGCGGCATGCTGGTCTCGCGCCATTTCCCCGGGCTGATCAAGACAGGCGACTGCCTTGCGGTGGTCGCGGAAGTCGTCGCGGCATGACCGCCGGCGAACGCCTTCAGGCAAGCCGGTCGAGGTCGTCGTAGAAGGGCTGCGCGGCCGCGCACAGCCGGTCGAAGACCGGCTGCATCCGCCTGTACCGGTCGCTCCAGGCCGGATCGGGCTCGACGATGCGGCCATGGCGCACCAGCGCGTCCGCACCCTCCTGAACCGAGGAAAACCGTCCCGTCGCCACCTGGGCGAGGATCGCCGCGCCGACGAGCCCGCACTCGGCCTCTTGCGGTATCAGTATCGGCCGCTCGTAGATCGACGCCTTGATCTTCAGCCACAGATCGGCCCTGGCCCCGCCGCCAGAGGCGATCAGCACCTCGGCCCGCGAACCGGTCGCCGCCTCCATCGTCTGCAAGTGCCGGTTGACGGCAAACCCGACGCCCTCGAGCACGGCGCGATCGAGATCGGCGAGGGTATGGCCGGCCGAAAGGCCGAAGAACTGGCCGCGCGAATTCCTGTGGGCGCCGAGCCGCTCGCCGACCAGGTATGGCAGGAAGAACAGCGCCCCGGCACCGACCGGCGCGGTCGCTGCGAGGTCGAGGATCTCGCCATAGGACAGCGCCTGGCCATGGAAGACCCGTCGCGCCCAGCGGGCCGCGTCGCCGCCGGTTTCCAGCAGCACGAAGGCGCCCCAATGCCCCTCGGGCGTGCCGACATTGCTGATTTCGGGGTGCAGGATCGGCCGCTCGGTCACCAGCGTGATGATGGCCGACGTGCCCGCGACCTCCGATGCCAGACCCGGGCGGCACACACCCGAGCCGAGCAGCGCCACCGGATAGTCCGCCCCGCCGACCAGCACCGGCGTGCCCGCTGCCAGCCCGGTTTCGGCCGCCGCGTCCGGCGTCACCCGGCCGAGCCTTTCGGCCGGCTGGCGGATCGGCGCCAGTTTCGACCGGTCGAGCCCCAGATCGGCGATGACCGGGTCCGACCAGTCGCCCGTTTCCGGATCCATCAGGAACGAACAGGCCGCCTCGGTCCAGTCCGTCGCCCGTTCGCCGGTGAGGCGGAAATTGATGTAGTCCTTGGGCATGAACACGGTCGAGGCCCGGCGATAGGCATCGGCATCCTCATCGCGCAGCCATTGCAGCTTGAAGGCGGGCCAGGCCGGGGTCGGCGGATTGGCCGTGCGCGGCAGCCAGGCGGCAAGGTCCTCGGTCGCCTCGAAGCGCATCACATGGCCGAGCGTGCGCTTGTCGTTCCACAGCGGCACCGCCTCGCGGGTCAGCTTGCCATCGTCGTCGATCAGCACCGTGCCGTGCATCTGCCCGCAGGCCGCGACCGCCTCGATCGCGCAATCATTGTCGCGCGCCCAGGCGGTGACCTCGCTGAGCGCCGTGCGGGCCGCCCGCCACCACTCGGCCGGCCGCTGCTCGGACCAGCCATGGGCGGGCACGATCTGCTCGTAGCCGCGCGCGGCGACGTGAAGAACCGCGCCATCGGCACGGACCGCCGCCGCGCGCGTCGAGCCGGTGCCGACATCGATGGAAACCGTCGCCGAGCGCGTCATCGGGCGCTCGCAATCGACGATAGCCACCAGTCATCGGTAGCAGAAATACCGATTGCGTCCATGAAGGCTGTCCGCGGGCCGAAAATCGCCTTGTCCTCCCCGTCAGAGGCTTGCACCGCGCCGCTGCGCTGATGTATCAAACCCTCAATATGTAGTGATGCTACCAAACCTGGCCGAAGGGACGCAATGGGTTTGATGGAACCGCATGCCTGCGCCGTCAGCCTCGGAGACGGCCGTCTGACCAATGCCAACGGCCGCTATGTCAAGAAGCTGGCCGATCTGGAAGGCCTTTACGCCGATGCGGCGGCCTTCGCCGCCCGTGTCGCGGACGCCCCCGAGGCGATCGCCTATGAGGTGACCTCCTATGCGCCCGGCGAGCGCGTCAACGACCTGATCACGGGCGTCACCCGCATGGCGCCGGGCAAGGTGGGCGACGAGTATTTCATGACGCGCGGGCACATCCATGCCAGGCCTGACCGGCCGGAGATCTATTACGGCCAGGCCGGGCGCGGCGTCATGCTGATGGAGGCCCCCGACGGCGAAGTCCGCACCGTCGAGATCGGACCGCAGCAGATCTGCTACGTGCCGCCTTACTGGATACACCGGTCGGTGAATGTGGGCGACGAAGACCTTGTCATGATGTTCGCCTACCCGGCCGATTCCGGCCAGGATTATGCGATCATCGCCGCTTCGGGCGGCATGCGGGTGCGCATCGTCGATGATGGCGCGGGCAGATGGCGACGGGTCGACAATGCCGCCTATCGGCCGCGCACCGCCGAGACCGTGCGGGCCATCACCGGCGCCGCGGCGCGGCCCGTCTGACCATGTCCGCGCGCCCCGGCCCCGCGAGCAGCGTTCCCGCCGGCCGCTACGCGCCGGCCACGAGGCCGACTCTCCATTTCATCGGCGTGACGACGGCCAGGAGTTCGATCATGCAGGTGTTTCCGGCCTGGGCCGAACATCTGGGCCTGAACGACGCGGCCATCGCCGGCATCGACTTTCCGCTGCATGCCGAGCCCGACGCCTATCGCCGGGCGGCCGCCTTCATCCGCGACGATCCCCTGTCGCTGGGCGCGCTGGTGACGACGCACAAGATCGACTTCTTCAACGCCTGCCGCGACCTTTTCGACGAGATCGACCCGCATGCGGCGCTGATGGGCGAGACGAGTTGCCTGTCCAAGCGCGGCGGCAAGCTGATCTGCCACGCCAAGGATCCGGTCTCCTCTGGCCTTGCCATCGACGGCTTCGCCCCGCCCGGCTACTGGCGCGAAACGGGCGCGGCGGTGTTCGCCATCGGCGCTGGCGGCTCGACCATCGCCATCACCTGGCACCTGATGCGCGCCGCCCGCGGCGACGACGTGCCGTCGCGTATCGTCGTTTCCAACCGCTCGACGCCGCGCCTGCAATCGATCCGCGACGTGCACGGGCAGATCGAAACCGCTGTCCCCGTCGACTATGTGCACGCGCCGACGCCGGCGCACAATGACGCTGTGCTGACCGGCCTGCCGCCCGGTTCGCTCGTCATCAACGCAACGGGCCTGGGCAAGGATGCGCCGGGCTCGCCGCTGACCGACGCGGCCGTTTTTCCCGAGCGCGCACTGGCCTGGGATCTCAACTATCGCGGCGACCTCGTCTTCCTCGACCAGGCGCGCCGGCAGCAGGCCGGACGCGGGCTGACCGTCATCGACGGCTGGACCTATTTCATCCACGGCTGGACGCAGGTCATCGCCGAAGTGTTCGACATCGCGATCGATCCCGGCGCCCGGACCATTGCCGAACTCACCGAGATCGCCAACCGGGTGCGGCAATGAGCGTTGCCGCGCGCGACCGGTCGACGCGGCTCGCCGAGCACGCCCTTGACCGGCCGCTCGCCGCGGTTCTCGCGCAATCGCCGGGCGACGCCTGCCGCCTGTTCTGGCTCGGCCAGGCCGGCTTCGTGATCGAGGCGAAAGGCCGCCGCATCGTCATCGATCCCTACCTGTCGGATTCGCTCGCCGAGAAATATCGCGGCCGACGCTTCGACCACCGCCGGATGATGCCGACGCCCGTCCTGCCGGACGCCATCGGCCATATCGACGCGGTGCTGGCAACGCACGCCCACACCGACCACATGGACCCGCAGACGCTTGGGCCGATGCTTGCCGCCAATCCGCATGCAGTGCTGGTCGCGCCGGCGTCGGCGCGCGCCCCCGCGCTCGAACGGGCCGGCATTGCCGCAAGCCGGTTGATCGGCATCGACGCGGGCGAGACCGCCGCCCTCCTGCCAGGCTTGCGGGTGACGGCGACGCGCGCCGCACACGAGACCATGGAGCGCGACGCGGACGGCCGGCACCTGTTCCTCGGCTACGGCATGGCGTTCGCCGGCGGGCCGACCATCGTGCATTCCGGCGACACGGTGCCATTCGACGGACAAATCGAGGAGGTCGCCGCCCTTGGCGCCGATCTCGCGCTGCTGCCCGTCAATGGCCGCGACGCGGCCCGCCGTGCCGGCGGCATACCGGGCAATATGCGCGTCGACGAGGCCATCGCGCTGTGCACCCATGCCGGCATTCCCGCCATGATCGCCCACCACTTCGGCATGTTCGCCTTCAACACCGTACCCAGGGGCGAGATCGAAGCGGCGGCGCGCAAGGCCGACGCCGTGCATGCGGTTCCGGCGCGTGTCGCGATGGTGTATCGGCTCGGCCGATCCGCCCCTGGCCGGACGGGAGCCGGTCGATGACCATCATGCGCCCCGAACGCGAGCCCACGGTGAACGGCAATGTCCTGGAGACCGTGCGGCGGCTGCGCGACGACCTGCGCAAATCCGACCGCAAGGTCGCCAATATCGTGCTCGCCGAACCCGAGCGGGTGCTCAACGCGACCGTCGCCGAGACGGCCGCCATTGCCGGAGTCAGTCAACCAACTGTCATCCGGTTCTGCAATTCGGTCGGCTGCGAGGGTTTTCAGGACTTCAAGCTCAGGCTCGCCCGGAGCCTGGCCTTCGGCACGCCGGCGACCCATTCGGCGATCAGCGACGAGGACGATCCCGAGGCGGTCGCCGCCAAGATCTTCGACTACACCATGACCTCGCTCGACTGGACCCGCAACCGGCTCGACATGGCGCAGGTCAATGCGGCGGTCGACATCATCGTCCAGGCCAGATCGATGGAGCTGTTCGGCTTCGGCGCCTCGGCCATCGTCGCCCAGGACGCCCAGCAGCGATTCCCGCTGTTCGGCATTCCCTGCAACGCCACGCTCGATGCCCACCAGCAACTCATGGCCGCGACCATGATGGGCCCGGGCACGGTGGCGGTCGCCATCTCCAACACCGGCGCCACGCTGGCGATCATCGAGGTGGCGCGCCTGGCCCGAGAGCAGGGCGCCGGGGTCATCGCGATCACCGGGGCGCCGACGACGCCGCTGATCAACCATGCCGATGCGGTGCTCAATGTCGAGACGCTCGACAACACCGACCTGTTCACGCCGACGACATCGCGCATCGCCGCGCTCGTCGTGGTCGACATCGTCTCGACGCTGGTGGCGCGGCGCCTGGGGCCGGCTCACAGCGAGCGGCTGGCGCGGATGAAGCGCCATCTGAGCCACGCGCGCAAGACCTCGGCGTTCTGATCGATCGCGTCAGCCCGGCGCGCGGCCGGTCGCCAGGCCGTATTGCCGGGCCTTGTTGCGCAGGAAGGGCAGCCCCTGGCCGATCACCGCGTCGGTGCTCTCGGCGACCGGCCGCCAGACCGACAGGCCGAAGGCGATCTCCGGCGGCATGTTGATGAAGCTTTCCATCGCCAGTCCGCCATCGAACCCGATCGCGGCGAGCGCGGCGAAGATCTCGTCCCAGTCGCAGGTGCCGCTGCCCGGCGTGCCGCGGTCGGATTCGCTCAAATGGATGTAGCGCAGATGCTCGCGCGCGGCGAGAATGCCGTTGGCCGCGCCCTTTTCCTCGATGTTCATGTGATAGGTGTCGAGGTGCACGAAGATGTCCGGGCTTCCGATGCGCTCGATCATCGCCACCGCTTGCGCGCCGGTGTTCAGCAGATGGCTTTCATAGCGGTTGACCGGCTCGATGCCGAAGGCGATGCCACGCCCGCGCGCATGGCGCGCGGCGGCCTCGAGGCATCGGGCGACATTGTCGAGCTCGGCCTCGGTGGGCGGGGCGCCGCTGCGCTCGCCGATCCCGCCATAGGTGACGCCCGACAGCGCGTCCGCGCCCATGGCGGCGGCGGTGTCGAGCGCGCTCTTCAGGAAGGCGATGCCTGCCTCGGGGTCGCGCGAGGGCCAGGCCGGCTCGGGCAGGCCGAGCGAACACACCGCGCGCACACCGGCGCGCTCGAACAGTTTGCGGCTGTGGGCGGCATCGACGACGGACGGGTCGAGCAGCGCGACCTCGACGAAGTCGAACCCGCACCGGACGGCCTCGGCCACCGCGTGCTCGGCCGCATCCTGCGTCCAGCGCATCGTCCAGATGCTCGAATGGATGCCGAATCCCTTCATGTGTCCTCCCCCTTGCGGCCGGCGCCGGCGCGAACCCGTCTAGAGCCGTGCGCCGGTCTGTGGATCGAAGAAATGCGCCTGGGTCATGTCCACCGGCACGGTGCAGTTCTCGCCCACGCTCACCGGGAAGCGTGGATCGACCTGAGCGATCAGCGCGGCGCCGTTCAGATGCCCGATCAGCAGCGTATGCGCGCCCAGCGGCTCGATGACGTCAGGTCTGAAGGTCAGTTCGGCCTGATGGGCCGAATGGCGCATGTGCTCGGGCCGGATGCCGAATGTGACCGCGCCGCGATTGCCGAGCCTCGTTTCGTCCTGCGGCGCCAGTTCCAGGGTCTGGTCGCCAAGATGCACCGACCCGCCGTCTATGGTCGCGTCGAGAAAGTTCATCGCGGGCGAGCCGATGAAATTGGCGACGAACCGGTTGGCCGGCTGCTCGTAGAGCGTGATCGGGTCGGCGGCCTGCTCGATGATGCCGCCATTCATCACCACGACCCGATCGGCCATGGTCATCGCCTCCACCTGGTCGTGCGTGACATAGACCGTGGTCGTGCCGAGCCGGCGCTGCAGCAGCTTGATCTCGGTGCGCATCTCGACGCGGAGCTTCGCGTCGAGATTGGACAGCGGCTCGTCGAAGAGAAAGGCCTGCGGATCGCGCACCAGAGCCCGGCCGATGGCGACCCGCTGGCGCTGGCCGCCCGACAGGTTCTTGGGCTTGCGGTCGAGAAAACCCGTCAGTCCCAGGAGTTCGGCCGCATCGGCCACCTTGCGGTCGATGGTGGCCCGGTCGACGCCGTGCACGCGCATCGCATAGGCGATGTTGTCGCGCACGGACATGTGCGGATAGAGCGCATAGTTCTGGAACACCATGGCGCAGTCGCGTTCGCCCGGCCGCGCATGGGTGACGTCGCGTCCGGCGATGGCGATCGTGCCTGAGGTCACCGCCTCCAGCCCGGCCAGCATGCGCAGCGTCGTCGTCTTGCCGCAGCCGGAGGGACCGACCAGCACCATGAATTCGCCCTGCTCGATAGCGAGATCGAGCGGCGGAATGACGGTCACCTCCCCGAATGCCTTGGTGACCTGGGCAAATCGAATATGGGACAAAGAGAAATCGCTCCGGCATGAAAGTCCCGGGGCCGCGCGGGCCCCGGGGTCGTGACTTGGGTCGTTGCGCGCCGGCCTATTCGAGCGGCGGCAGGCCCACCGAGGCGCGATAGGCGGCGAGCTGGGTTTCGCGGCCGAACTCGTCGGTCAGCTTGTCCCACTCCTGGGCGATCGTGTCGAGCGCCTCCTGCGGCGTCACATCGCCGGCCAGCGCCTTGGACAGCTCGATCTCCAGCACCTCGGTATAGGAGAAGAAGCCCGGCAGACGCAGGTCAAGCGCGACATTGGGCGCATCGAGCGAGGCGCGCTGCGCCGAAAGATAGCTCTCGGCCTCCTCGCGGGTGAAGATCTCCAGCCAGTTATCGATGTTCTCGTAATGGCTGAAGCGATAGGGGTTGATGCCGGTATTGGCGGTGACGATGGCGATGCCCGACTGTTCGGGGCTGGTCAGCGTCGCCACATAGTCCCAGGCCGCTTCCTGGTTGCGGCTGTCGGCCGGCACGCCCGCCTGCCAGCCGCCGAAGGCCAGGAACGGCGAGGCGACTGGCTCGTCGAAGCTGTCCCACTCGCCCGTCTTGTGGTTCCAGATCTCGGTCGAACCCGGCAGCATGGCGGTGCGCACATTGCCGGCGATGGAGCCTTCGGTGGCGCCGAGCACGCCCGAATCGGCCCAGTCGATGTTCATGGCCACGGTGCCGCCGGCATAGAGCGGGCGCACATCGCCCGAGCCGTTGTTGAGCGCGCCCGGCGGGTTGAACTCGACCGAGCGCTTGTAGTCCTCCAGCGCGCGCACCCAGCCCGGATTGTTGACCTGCGCATCCATGGTCTCGGGGTCGAAGAACATCGAGCCGGGATTGTCGGGATGGTTGGTGTAGCTCGCCGCATGGCTGAAGAAGTACCAGAACTGCTGGCCGCCGCGGCGGAAGGCCTCGGCGGTGCCGTAAAGACCCTCATCGGGCCGGTGGAAGAACTCGGCGATGTCGTAATACTGGTCCCAGGTCGCCGGCGCGGCGAGCGGATAGCCGTATTGCTCCTCGAAGGCGGCCATCTCGTCGGGATCCTGCATCAGGTCGGCGCGCAGGTTCAGCATGTGCATGTCGCCATCCATGGTGGCCGACTTCACCTCGTCGTTCCACACCATGAGCCGCTCGCGGAAGACGGGGTGGATGTCCTCCCAGTCCGAGCCCTCGCGCAGGCTTTCGGGCATGGTCGACAGATAGGGGGCGAAGTCCGGCAGCCAGGCCGGCGTGAAGCCGATCACGTCGAAATCGCCGGTCTGCTGGGACATGGCGGTCAGGAACTTCGGATAGAGTTCGCCGAACGGGAACTCCACCACGTTCACAGTGCCACATGTCTTTTCCTCCCAGGCCTGACCGGCCATGGCCATCGCCGAGGCGACGAACGGTCCGTTCTGGGTGGAGACGGTGAGCGTGACGCCCGTGAAGTCGGGCTCGCACGCAAGCGCGGTGCCAGCAGCCAGAGGCGTCAGGGCCGCAGCCAGTAGAAGTCTCTTCATGGTGATCCTCCCTTGGTAGAGACTATTTGATCGAACCGGACAGCAGGCCGGATCGCATCATCCGGCCCAGGATCGTCGCGACGATGATCATCGGAATGATCGTCACCAGCGTCGCGACGGCGATCGCCCACCATTCATCGCCCCGGCTCGAATTCTGACCGGCGAGAAGGATGGGCAGCGTCTGCCACTGACCCGAGGTCAGCAGCAGGGCGAACAGGAACTCGTTCCAGATGAAGGCGAGCACCACCATGGAGGTGGCGATCAGCCCCGGCCGCGCCATGGGCAGGACGATCTGGAAGAATATGCGCATGCGGCCGATATCGTCGACGAGCGCGGCCTCCTCGACCTCGATCGGCACGGCCTCGAGGAAATCGCGCATCAGCCAGACCGCGAACGGCAGGCCGAAGGCGATATAGGCGAGCACCATGCCGGCGAAGGTGTCGAGCAGCGGCAGCCCGGCACGGCCGAGTTCGGCATACAGCAGGAACAGTGCGAACGCCGCCACGATCGGCGGAAAGATGCGCTGGGAGACGAACCAGAAGGTGATGTCGCGATTGCCCAGGGCCGGCCCGGGCAGGGGCAGGCGATTGGCGGCCATCGAGACCACGAGCGAGGCGACCAGCACGATGCCGAGCGCTGTCGGCACGCTCATCGCCAGCACCCCTTCCAGAAGCACGAAACCGCCGATCGACACCACGGCGAACGCGATGCCCGCAAGCAGCTTCACCCGGAACTCGAAGCGCACCAGCGCATAGGCGGCCATCGTGCCCAGAAACACCGACAGCACGGTGGCGACGAACGAGATCGACAGCGAGGAGACGATGGGACCGTAAAAGTCCCCGCGCAGGCCCGAAAACGCGTCGCGGAACGCCTGCAGCGTCGGCTGGAAGTCGACGAACGGAATGTATGTCGGCCCCTGGCTGACCGCGATGGGCGGCTTGAACGCTGTCACGAAGACGAAATAGAGCGGAAAGACGCAGATGAAGAACCACACCAGCGTCAGCCCGACGCCGATGCGCTTCCAGCCTTGCTCGGCCATCACGCATATCTCCTGAGCAGGCGCTGGGCGAGCAGGAGATAGACCGTGCCCGAAACGATGACGACGATCAGGAAAGTGAAGCTGAGCGCCGAGGTCAGGCCGAGATTGAACTTCTTGAAGCCTTCATTGTAGGCAAAGAGCGTGAGCGTCTCGGTGGCCGTGCCCGGCCCGCCGCCGGTCAGCACGAACACCGTGTCGATGACCTTGAAGCCCTCGATCAGGCGGATGAAGATCACCGCCACCGACAGCGGCAGCAGCATTGGGAAGGTGATGTCGACGAACCGCCGCCACGCCGGCACGTTGTCGACGCGCGCCGCCTCGAACACCTCCTCGGGCAGGCTCTGCAGCCCGGCCAGCATGAGCAGCATGACAAACGGCGTCCACTGCCAGGTCTCGACGACGATCAGCACGCCGATGGCAAGCCAGGCCTCGGTCAGGAACGGCACGTAGTCAAAGCCCATCGCGTCGAGCGCGTCGTTGACCGGCCCCAGATAGGGATGGAAGATCATGCGCGCGATCAGCGCCACGCAGACCGGCGCCAGGAACATCGGCAACAGGAAGGTGACCCGGTAGAGGTCGGCGCCGCGCACATTGTGGTGCAGCGCCAGCGCCAGCGCGAAGCCCAGAACGTACTGGAAGACGACCGAGACCACCACGATGATCGTGGTCGTCCACATCGAGCCCCAGAACCGGGCCGAGGACAGGATCGTCTCGTAGTTCTCGAACCCGACGAAGCGCGGCGGCAGCGGCGGCACCACCCGCACGGCCTGGAAGGACACCGTCAGCGCATAGATCAGCGGGAACAGCGTGACGACCAGAACGATCAGAAACGCCGGCCAGATGAACGCGTATTTCACCGCGTCGCCGCGGTTCGGCGCTGCCTGCATCGAGCTCCTCCCTTGCCCGGACAATGCAGCGAGTTCCACGAACGATCAAGGCAAAAATGTAGTGAAACTACTCATGGCGCGACAAAAATTTAGCCGCAACGACTTTTGTCCGCGCCACGTCGGCTCATGCCCAAGACATGGGCGACCGGCAATGGCTGTTGCAGTGCTACCGCGCCGTTGCGGCGCGGGCGCTTCCGGCCTCGAGGTTCGATGCCGCATCCGGTCGCCGCGCCCAACGACGCGCCAACGCATCACTCCCGATGTAGCGATGCTACATTTTTCGGCACGCGTCCGTACAGCCGCCCGGCCAGCGCTCTCCCGCTGCCGGGACCTGCAAGGATCCGCAACGGACAATGCCCGGCCTTGCTTGACAAAGCCGGGCCGATCGGTCGAAGACCGTGCGGCAGCAACGGCACGGCAAGGCGATCCATGGCCAGGCTCTGGTTTCTCGGTGAAGCGCTGATCGACTTCGTCCCGGTCACCTCGCCGGAGGGACCGGCCTTCGCCCCGCGCCCGGGCGGCTCGCCCTTCAACGCCGCCAAGGCCGCCGCGCTCGCCGGCGGCGATGCCGCCTTCCTGGGCGCCATCTCGACCGATCTGTTCGGCACCCGGCTGGCCGACGACCTTGCCGCCCATGGCGTCGCCACCCAGACGGCGATCCGCGGCGCCGATCCGACCACGCTCGCTTTCGTCGAGCTCGACCACGGCGAGGCGCGCTACGCCTTCTTCAACAAGGCCAGCGGCACCAGCCTGATCGACCCCGACCCGGCGCGTTTCGATCCCGGCCCGGACGACGTGCTGCATGTCGGCTCGATCGCGTTGATCGACCAGCCCGGCGCCGACAACATCGCCCGCTTCGCCGAGGCGGCGGCGGGCCGCGTCCGGCTGTGCCTCGACCCCAATGCCCGGCCGGCCATGATGCCCGACATCGAGGCCTGGCGCGCCCGGCTTCGCCGACTGTGCGACCGCGCCGCCATCATCAAGGTCAGCGCCGAGGACCTCGATTGCCTCGCGCCGGGGATCTCGGCCAGCGACTTCGCCCACACGCAGCTCGCCCGCGGCACCGACCTGGTGCTCGTCACGCGCGGCGCCGACGGCGCGGTGGCCTTCGCACATGGTGCAACCGTCGAGCGCGACGGCTTCAGCGTCACGGTCGCCGACACGGTCGGCGCCGGCGACACCGTCACCGGCTTTCTTCTGGCCGATCTCGCCGCGCGCGGGCTGACCGCGCCGGGCGCGCTGGCGACCCTTGAGGCCCAGGCGCTCGGCGCCACGCTCGATCTGGCCCTTGCCGCCGCCGCCATGACCTGCACGCGCACCGGCTGCCGGCCGCCGCGCCGGCCCGAGGCCGAGGCATTCCTGGCGCAAGCGCGCCGGTCTGCCTGATCCATGGCCCGTCTCGCACGAACCCCGGTCGGACTTGCCGAAAGCGACGATCTGCGCCTGCGCGCGGCCTGGCTCTATTACAGCCGCGGCATGATCCAGCGCGAGATCGCCGACCGGCTCGGCGTCAGCCGGTCGACCGTCATCCGCATGCTCGAGGAGGCCCGCCGCCGCGGCGAGGTGCAGATCACCATCGAGGCGGTACCCGAGGAGTGCACGGCCCTTGCGGTCGAACTCGAACAGGCCCTCGGCATCGCCGAGGCGATCGTCGTGCCCGGCAGCGGCACGCCGGACGAGACCGCGCGCGATGTCGGCGCCGCGCTCGGCCGGTTTCTTTCCGACGTCGTCGCCGACGACATGGTGATCGGCGTCGGCTGGGGCCGCACGCTCGATGCCGCGCTCGGCAGCTTTCGCCCGCACCGGCGCGTCGGCGTGCGTGTCCTGTCGCTGCTGGGCGGGCTGGTCGAGGCGCGCGAACTCAATCCGGTCGATGTCGCCTGGAACATGGCGAGCCGGCTCGACGCGCGCTGCCTGATGCTGCTCGCGCCGCTGATCGTCGACAGCGCCGAGACCAAGCGGCGCCTGATGGACAAGTGCGGGCTCGACCGGCTCGCCGAACTCGCCCGGCGCATGGACCTCGCCGTGATCAGTTGCGGCGATGTCGGCGCGCAGGGCTCCTCGCTCAGCCAGGGCGTGCTGACCGAGGCCGAGGCGAACGCGCTGGTCGCCGCCGGCGCGGTCTGCGACACGTTGTGCCAGTTCCTCGATGCGAACGGACGGACCGTCGACCATGCCGTGCATGAGCGCGTCATGGCCATCGATCTCGACCATGTTGCCACCGCCCGCCATGTCGTGCTCGCCTCGGGCGGGGCGCATCGTGCCCGGGCGATCGGGGCGACGATCGCGCGGGTCGGCTGCGGCACGCTGATCACCGACGAGGCGGCGGCCCAGGCCCTGCTCGCCGGTCAGCCCAGCGCCTGAGCCACCAGGCGGCCGACCCGGCCCGCCACCTCGGCATGGGGCATGTGCCCGGCTCCCTCGATCGAGTGCAGCGCGACGCCCTCGGGCAGCGGCCGGTCGGGATCGCGCGGATTGATCGCATCCTCGGTGCCCCAGAGCACCGTCGCGCCCGCGCGCGGGGCGGGCGGCGGCGGCGCGGCGAGCATGGCCTCGGCCAGCCGGGCGAGATCGGCGCGCCGACCTTCGGCCGCCAGCCCGGCGAGCACGTGCCGGGCCATGGCCGGCGTGATGAAGCCGGGCCTTGCGACAAGCCGCGCCAACAGCGCCTGCGCCTGCCCGTCCGTCTCGACCCTGGGCAGTTCGCGCAGGAACCGCGCATCCAGCCCGGTGCCCCATCCGGCCGGCGCGATGAGAACCAGAGCGCCCACGCGATCGGGACGCTGGTCGGCCACATGCAGCGCGACCGCCGCGCCGAGCGAGTGACCGACCAGCGACACCGGCGCATCAAATCGCTCGAGCGCCGTCGCAACGAGCGCGGCAAGATCGGCGGGCGCGCAATCGGCCGGCAGCGGGCCGGCACGGCCATGGGCGGGCAGATCGACGGTCCACACCGCATGGCGGGCGGCGAGCGGGGCGACGAGCGGGGTCCAGGAAAGCGCGTCGGCGCCGAAGCCATGGATCATCAGGGCCGGTGGGCCGTCGCCACCGGCGTGAACGAGTGGCAAGCTCATCCGATCTCGGCCAGCGTGTCGCCCACCTCGGCGATCTCGCCCTCGGGCACGATGATCTTCTGGAGCGTGCCCGAAGCGGGCGCATCGAGTTCGAACGTCATCTTGGTCGTCGAGATCGAGACGATCGGCTCGCCTTGGTCGACGGTGTCGCCCTCGGCCTTGAGCCATTCGGCGACTTCGGCCTCGGTGATCTCGTTGCCGAGCTGGGGGACGAGAACGGGCGTCATGGGCGTCTCCTTGGCGAAATCGGTTCAGATGCCGCGGCGCGCCAGATCGAGCGCGTCCCAACTGCGCACGCCGCGCCGGTTGACCTTGCGCTCGGGATGGAACGCGCCGGTAACGGCCTCGACGATGTCGTGGGCCTGCGGGAAATAGGTGGTTTCCATGTCGGCGCCGGGAACGATCCAGTTCGGCGCGCCAAGCACCACGGGCGCGGCCTTCAGATCGGCAAAACCGTGGCGCGTGACCGTTGCCGCAAGGGTCTGGGCGAAGCTGCCGCGTTCGCAGGCCTCCGAGACGACGAGCAGATGGCCGGTCCGGGCCACCGATGCGAGCACCGGCGCGTGGTCGAACGGCACCAGCGTGCGCGCGTCGACGATCTCGGCCTCGATGCCCAGTGCCGCCAGTTCCTCGGCCGCATCGAGCGCCGGATAGAGCGAGGGCCCGATGGTCAGCACGGTGACGTCGCGGCCGTGGCGCTTGATGTCGGGCAGACCGATCGGCACGCGGTAATAGTCGGCCGGCACGCCGTCTCCGGCGAGGGTTTCCACCTTGTCGTAGAGCCGCTGGCTTTCGAAGACGACCACCGGATCGTTGCTCGACAGGGCCGAGGCCATCAGCCCCTTGGCGTCGAAGGGCGTCGCCGGATAGACGACCTTGAGCCCCGGTATGTGGGCGATCAGCGCGGTCAGATCCTGCGAATGCTGGGCGCCGTATTTGGAGCCGACCGAGGTGCGCAGCACCACGGGCAGTTGCAGCATGCCCGCGGACATGGCCTGCCACTTGGCGAGTTGGTTGAAGATCTCGTCGCCCGCCCGGCCGATGAAGTCCGCATACATCAGTTCGACCAGCGAGCGACCGCCGGCCATTGCGTGGCCGATGGCGGTGGCGACAATGGCGGCCTCGGAAATCGGCGCGTTGAACAGCCGGTGATGGGGCAGCACGTCGGCAAGGCCGCGATAGACACCGAAGGCACCGCCCCACTCGCGGCATTCCTCGCCCCAGGCCACGAGCCGGCCGTCATGGGCCATGTGGTGCACGATCGCCTCGGTCAGCCCGTCGCGCAGCGTGATCGCGCGCATCGGCGAGACGCTCGCGCCATCCTCGCCGCGCCCGTTGCGCGCCTTGCGGCCGAGCTTGCGCAGGGCGGCGCTGTCCTCGACCGGTCCGGCGAGCGTCGACGGTCCGGAGGGCACATCGATCTGACCATGCGAGAACATCATCTGGCCGATCAGCACCGGGTTCGCCGCCACGTCGACCGGCGGAGCGATCTTCGGGTCGACCACCGCGCGCACGACCGCGGCGATGCGTTCGGCGACCTCGCCGCGCATCGCCTCGATACCGGCCTCGCTCGTCACGCCGGCATCGACGAGCATGCCGGAAAAACGCGCGATCGGATCGTGCGGCTCCCAAAGCGCGATCTCCTCGCGGCTGCGATAGGCGTTGGCATCGGTGGTCGAATGGCCGCAGGAGCGGTAGCACTCCACATCGAGCAGCGCCGGACCCTTGCCTTCGCGCAGCAGCGCACGCTTGCGTGCCACGGCGTCGGCGACGGCCAGCGGGTTGGTGCCATCCACCGTCTCGGCATGCATGGCCGACGCGTTGACGCCGGCCCCGATGCGCGACAGCCTGTCCCAGCCCATGGTCTCGCCGGCGGTCTGCCCGCCCATGGCGTAGAAATTGTTGGTAAAGAAGAAAAGCACCGGCAAGCCGCCATCGTAGGGCGGCTGCCACAGCGTGTCGAACTGCGCCATCGACGCAAAGTTCATCGCCTCGAACACCGGCCCGCAGCCGGTCGCGCCGTCCCCGGCATGGGCGACGCAGATGCCGTCCTCGCCGGCAAGCCGACGACGCAGCGCCGCGCCGGTGGCGATGCCCGCCGAGGCGCCGACAATGGCATTATTCGGATAGGCGCCGAATGGCGGGAAGAAGGCGTGCATGGACCCGCCCATGCCGCCATTGAATCCGTTCGATCGCATGAATATCTCGGCGAGAAAGCCGAACAGCAGGAAATTCTCGGCCAGCGCCCGGCCTTCGCCGCCCAGCGCGCGCGCCACCGTATCGCGCAGGCGCCCCCCGTCATGGCCGGCCATGATCGCGTCCAGATCGGCTTCGTCGCCGTTTGCGATCGCCGCCAGCCCCTTGGCAAGGAATTCGCCATGGCTGCGATGGGAACCGAAGATGAAGTCGTTGGGCGCAAGCGCCAGCGCCGCGCCGACCGCCGCGCCCTCCTGGCCGATGGAAAGATGCGCCGGACCCTTGTAGGTGTAGGCGATCTCGCCATGGCGCCCGGTCGCCTTGAAGGACGAGAGCATTTCCTCGAACGCGCGGATCACCAGCATGTGGCGCAACGCTTCCATGAGGGGCGCATCGCCGCGCGCGGCGCGTTCCTCGGCGAAGGGCCGGTCATAGGCGTGAACGGCAATGGCCGGCATGGTCAGGCGGGTCGGCGCCAGCGCCTGATCCGGATCGACGACGATTTGCCTTGGCACGACGCTTCTCCCGCTTCGCTGTGTTGCCGCGTCCTTCCCGTGTCAAACCGGTGAACTTATGTCAAGCCAAAGCGGCAAAAGTCCGCACCATGCGCGCCTTGCGTCTTCGATGTCCTCGTCGACCTTGCCCGCGCGGTGACACCCGACAGGCCCTAATGGGCAAGGGCGATCACGACGGGACAGCGGTCCGGCGACTCCTTGGCGGCGATCGCACCGTCTCGAAACTCGAGCGGAGCGTCCGGGGCCAAGGCGCGCCAGTCGCGATCGGCAAGTTGGCGCGGCAGCACGAAAGCCGCCGGACCGGATCGGCGCACCGGCGGCGTCTCGGCGATCACCGTGATCGCCCGCTCCTCGAAGACCCGCGCAAAGCCGATGGCCGCGCCGTTGCGAGCGGGCCCATTGGCCGGCTCCAGCGGCAGATAGGCACCGCAAGCGAACAGTTCGGGCAGACGCCGGCGCAGTTGGAGCAGTCGCGCCATCAGGGTCATCTTGGCGCGGTCGAATGCCGAGGCGCCGGGCACCGGCTGACCGGCCAGCATGGCCTGCCTGGCCGCGAAATCGACCGGCCGGCGGTTGTCGGGATCGACCAGGCTGAGGTCGGCCCATTCGGTGCCCTGATAGATGTCGGCAATGCCGGGCAATGTCAGTTTCAGGGCCAGTTGCACCAGGCTGCGGCGTTCGCCGGCGGCAATCAGCGGACCCGACACCGTGGCGAAATCGGCAACGAAGGCGCTATTGCCCAATGCGTCCGATACGAAGTCGGCCAGTGCGGTTTCATAACGCGTGTCGGTGCTTGTCCAGCGCGTACGCCGCTTGGCTTCCCGGGCAGCCTTGATCATGTATTCGCGCATGCGCGCGGCCAGTGCCGCGTCGTCCGGTTCCCACGCGCCGAGCAGCGCCTGGTAGAACAGCCATCGGTCCTCGGCGTCCGGCATGTCCGCACCGCTCTTGCCGAGCACGTCGTCCCAGCGATGGACCGCGTCGGTCCAGTTGCCCGCGTCATCGGCAATCGCGGCGATGCGCATGCGCGCGTCCTCGCCGCGCTTGGTGTCGTGCGTGGCCGTGCCGTTGAGCGGCCGCTGCTGGGTCGACATGCGATGGGCGACGAAGGTCTCGAAAGCCGTCGGCGCCAGCGCGACGGGTTCGGGTTCGGCGCCCACCTCGTTGGCCGAAAGCAACCGAACGTGGCGATAGAAGTGCGTATCCTCGAGCGCCTTGGCCATGAGCGCCCCGGTGGTCTGCTCAAAGCGTGCCCGGAGCAGATTTGCGGTGTCGGATCGGCATTCGACCAGAAGACGGATCAGGTCGCGCACCGCGCCGGCATCTTCCAGATCGACGGCCCGCGCGGCGTCGGCCTCGACCTCGCACATCAGCCGGTCATTGACCGCGCCATGATCGGGATCGGCGAGATAGGTCCGGTAGACCGGCATGGCGCAGGCGATAGCGATAAGCGCGCGGCGCACCGTGTCCGGTCCCCGATCCCGGGCGCGCGGATCGTCGACCGCAACGCGGCGGGCAAGGGCGACGAGGCGATGCAGTTCGGCGGCGAGATTGACGGTCAGGATTTCGCGCTTGGCCGCGGCCAGCATGGCGGCAGGATCGTGCGACCGCCCGGCATGGGCGTCAAAGCCGGTCGCCAGCCTCCGGCTGCCATCGGCATCGGTGAGAAGCCCCGTCACGGCGTTCGCCAGTTCGTAGCCGGTCGTGCCCTGGACCGGCCAGTGCCCGCACATCGGTTCGTCGGCGCCCAGAATCTTCTCGACCCAGATCGGCACATCGTCCCGAACACGCTGGCGCAGCCGCGCAAGATAGCCCGCCGGATCGGCGAGCCCGTCGACATGATCGATGCGCAGCCCCTGCACCTGGCCGGTTTCGACGAGCCCGAGCGTGAGCCGATGCACATCATCGAATACCGCCGCATCGTCGACGCGCACGCCGACCAGATCGGCGATCTCGAAAAAGCGCCGATAGGTCAGCCCGTCACGCGCCAGACGCCAGTAGGCAAGCCGCCAGTGCTGCATCTCATGGATCCGATGCAGCGCCTCGCCATCGTCCGACAGCGCCGAGAGCCGCTCATCGAGCGCCTCGGCGTTGCCCGGATCGGACAGCCATCCGCGCAGTTCGTCCGCACCCGTGGGGATGGCGTCGTGCACGGCCGGCCAACTTACCGGGCACAGGGGAAAGGCGTGCTCGAAATAGGTCAGGCACAGTCCCTGTCCATCGCGCGCCAGTCCCAGTTCGCCCTCGCAAAGCGCGTCGCCATAGGGCTTGCCGAGCGTCGGCAGCACCAGCTTCGGCGCCGACCAGTCGATGTCGAAATGGCCGGCAAAGGCGCTTTGCGGCCCATGGCTCAGGACGTCGCGCCACCAGCCATTGTGCGGGGATGCCGCCATGTGGTTCGGCACGATGTCCAGGATCAGCCCCAGGCCCTCGGCGTCCAAAGCCGCGGTCAGCCGGTCGAAGCCGGCGCGCCCGCCAAGCGTGTCATCGATGCGATTGTGGTCGATCACGTCGTAGCCATGGGTCGAGCCCGGCATCGCCGCGAAGATCGGCGAGGCATAAAGATGGCTGATTCCGAGGCGCGCCAGATAGGGCGCGAGCGAGGCGGCATGGTCGAAATCCATGCCGCCGCGAAACTGGAGCCGATAGGTGGCGCGCGGCACGGTCATTTCGGTCGAACCCGGGCGAGCGCGGCGACATGCGCCCTAAAGCCGGGATCGGCGCCAAGCGCCTCGATCGTCACCGGCAGGCGCTGGCGCCAGTTCGGATACGCGTCGATCGTTCCGGGCACGTTGACCTGCTCGGCAACGCCCAGCGCGTCCTCGATCTGCAGCGCGAACAGCCGGGCGGGGCTCGAGGCGACATGGGCATGAAGGCGCGTCGACAGCGCGACCGTGTCCGCATGTTGACCGAGCGCATCGGCGATCCGTGCCCTGTCCTGTTCGCGCAAGGCGGCGCGCGCGCGCGCCTGCGCGTCGTCTTCCAGGCCCAGCCGCCTGCGCAATGCGATGTCTTCGCCCCGCCACCAGCCGGTGAAGGTCGGCATGTCGTGCGTTGCAAGGCAGGCCAGCGCATCGACAGGCCAGTCCGCCGGGACGGGGAATGGCGCGCCGCCGCGATCGATCAGAAAGACCAGATAGGAGTGCAGGCCGCGCTGCTGGATGAGATCGGAGAAGCCGGGCGGCACGAGACCCAGATCCTCGCCGACCACGAGCGTGCCGTTGCGCTGCGAGACCTCCGCCAGCCGACGCAGGAGCGTCTGCAGCGGGTAACGCATATAGGCGCCCTTCAAAGGTTCGGTGCCGCGCGGGATCAGCCACATGCGCGCCAGGCTCATCGCATGATCGAGCCGCAGCGCGCCGGCATGGCGCATGACCGCATCGACCGTCTCGGCCAGCGGCGCGCCCTCGGTTTCCTCAAGGCGCGGCGCCGCGAGCGGCGCCAGCCCCCAGTCCTGCCCCAACGGGCCGAGCGGATCGGGAGGCGCGCCGACCGAAAGGGCCGGCACCGTCAGGTGCGGATCGGTCCAGGCGGCCGAGCCGTCATCGGCCGCGCCCACCGCCATGTCCAGATAGAGCCCGATACGCAGACCCGCGCTTTCGGCCTCGGCCCGCACCCGCTCGAGCTGGGCGTCGGCAACCCATTGCAGCCAGCGGTGATAGTCGACCGCCATCGCATTGTCGCTCGCAAATCCGGCGACCGCGCTGCCCGAGGCGTCACGATAGGGCGCGGGCCAGCCTGACCAGCCGGCGCCGTGCCCCTCGGCGACCATGACTTCCGACAGCGCTTCGAACACTGCGTGCGCGGTCAACGCGCTGCCGTGCCGGGCACAGAACCGGGCGTAGCTGCGACGGTCGGTCTCGCACCAGCCATACGAGCCGTGAATGCGACGCAATATGCGATCCTTGAGCCTGATCGCGGCGGCGATATCGAGCAGCGGGGTTTTGCGCAAACGTTCGGCTTCGCGCTGTTCTTCGTCGGTCAGCGCCCCGACGCGCAGCCAGTCGATGGCGATATAGGCCGGGTTGAGAAAACGCCGGTTCGACGGAAAGAACGGGCTGACGCGCTCCGGCGCGCTCCAGAACAGGGCGTGCAGCGGATTGACGCCGACGAAGTCCGCGCCCGCCGCGCCGGCGATACGGCACAGGGCCGCCAGGTCGGCAAGATCGCCCATGCCCAGATTGCGCATCGAGGCAAGGCTCGGCAATTGGCAGGTGATGCCCCACACGCGCGCGCCCCGCAGGCCCTCGGGCACGAAGCAGCGTGGCGGGTCCGCGGCGTCGAGCGCATCGTCGATCGTGCCGGGCGGGTGTGCCCGCTCCGCTTTCAGTTCGAGGATCTCGGCCAGCACCTGCAAGGTCTCGACCGGCACCGCCCGGCGCTTGCCGTCCATGCCGACATAGTCGGGCTCGATGCCGTGGGAGGCACACAGCCTTGCCAGCTCCGCGCGTGCCGTCACGGTGCACCATCTGCGATCGTCACCTCGATCGCCCAGCGATCCGTGTCGATCGCGCCATGACGATGGATCGGTTCGCCCGGAATTTCCGCCGCGAACGGCGCGCCCCCCAGATTGGCGAGCAGCCGCAGCATGGTGCCATCGGCAAGACGCCAACCGGCTTGCACGCCGCATTCTCCATGAGCGGCAACATCGGCATTCATCGCCGTCATCCCGGCCAGGCGCGGGGCGATGTGCTCGGCACGGATCGCGGTGAGCTTGCCGAACAGCGCCATGCGTTCGGCGCCCTCGGCGGTGTCGCGGCCGGCCCAGTCGAGCCTGGAGCCGGCAAAGGTCGCCGGATCGTTGGGATCGGGAATGCTCTGGCGCGCCCGGGGGTCGGCAAACTGGCTCCAGCGGCTGAATTCCTCGCGCCGTCCCTTGCGCACCGCCTCGGCGAGTTCGCCGTGAAAATCGCAGAAGAAGCGGAACGGCCGCCTCTCGCCCCACTCCTCGCCCATGAAGACGAGCGGGATCATCGGCGACAGCAGCAGCAGCGCCGTCATCACCTCCACAGCGTCGCGGGAGGCGAGCGCGGTGAGCCTTTCGCCAAAGGCCCGGTTGCCCGTCTGGTCGTGGTTCTGCAGAAAGTTGACGAACGCCGGCGGCGGCAGATGTGCGGACGGCTCGCCGCGCCGTTCACCGCCGCGATAGGGCGACGCGCGCCCCTGCTGCACGTAACCGTCGCGCAGCGCGATCAGCATGTCTGCGCGCGGATCCTCGGCATAGTCGCCGTAATAGCCGTCGCGCTCGCCGGTCGCGATCACGTGCGCGACGTGGTGGAAGTCATCGTTCCACTCGCCGTCATAAAGCTGCGGCCGGCCGGCTGCGTCGCGGCCGTGCAGGCCGGTTATGTTGCGGTCGTCCTCGGTGGTCAGATGCACCGGCCGGCCGAAGTCGTGGGCGCGCACGGCACGGGCCAGCTCGGTCAGGATCGGTTCTTCGGACTGATCGGCGATCTGGTCGGTGGCATCGAGGCGAAGGCCGTCGAAGCGATACTCCTCGAGCCAGTACAGCGCGTTGTCGATGAAGAACTGGCGCACCGGCGCACGGTCGAAGGCGATCGCCGGACCCCAGGGCGTCGACCGGTCGTCGTGAAAGAAGGCATCAGCGTAAGCGTGCAGGTAATTGCCGTCCGGACCGAAGTGATTGTAGACGACGTCGACAAAGACCATCAGCTGGCGTTCATGGGCCGCGTCGATCAGGGCCTTGAGCGCCTCGGGACTGCCATAGGCCGGATGGGGGGCATACAGCAGCACGCCGTCATAGCCCCAGCCGCGATCGCCGGCGAACTGCGCCACGGGGCACAGTTCGACCGCCGTGACCCCGATCCCGGCAAGATGATCGAGCTTGCGGCGCACGGCATCGAACGTGCCCTCCGGCGAGAACGTGCCGACATGCAGTTCATATAGGATCGTGTCTTCCCACGGCCGGCCCTTCCAGTCGCAGCGCCAGTCATAGGCACGCGGATCGACCAGCCTGGACGGGCCGTGAACATCGCCGGCCTGGGCCCGCGCGGCCGGATCGGGCACCTGCATCTCGCCGGTCACGAAGGCATAGGGCGCGCCGGGCGCGGCGGCCACATGCGTTTCGAACCAGCCGTTCCCGACGGGTTCCATCGCATGATGTCGGCCTTCGACGGCGACGGCGAGCCGGTCGAGATCGGGCGCCCACAGGCGAAAGCGCCAGCGCCCCTCGCCGTCGGGCTCGGCACCCCAGCGCTTGGCGAAATGTGACCGGCTCATCGCAGCGTCTCCTGGGTTTCCATCAGAAGGATGCTGCGCGCCGGCACACTGGCCGGACTACCCGAGGGTATCAATTCGTGCTGGGGAAAGATGAGCCCCTGCGCACTGTCCACGATGATGCGCCAGGTCACCGCCCGTTCGCGCTCGGGCAGCATGAAGTCGCGATCCTCGCCGCGCGAATTCAACAGCATCAACAGCGACCGTTCGCCCGCATCGCTGAGCATCAGGCCAAGCGAATGATCGTCCTGCTCGTGCCAGCGTTCGCCCTCCAGCCTTTCGCCGGCCGCGTCGAGCCACACGACGGTGGGGAACCGGGCCCTGCCCGCCGGCTCGCCATGCCGGAAGGCGTCCGGGCGCAAAAGAGCGCGCGCCTTGCGCAACAGCATCAGCCCGCGCAGGAAATCGGTCATTTGGGGATCCTGGCAGCTGTCGGACCAGTCCATCCAGCTTAGTTCGTTATCCTGGCAATAGGCGTTGTTGTTGCCGTTCTGCGTGCGGCCGCATTCATCGCCCATCAGCATCATCGGCGTGCCGTGACTGAACAGCATGGTGGCGATCGTGGCGCGGCGCAGCCGGTTGCGCGTCTCGTTGATCTCGGGGTCGTCGGTCGGCCCTTCATGACCGCTGTTCCAGCTTCGGTTGTCGTCGTGGCCGTCCGAATTGCCTTCCTGGTTGGCGCTGTTGTGCTTGCGGTCGTAGGACCAAAGATCGGTGAGCGTGAAGCCGTCATGGGCGGTGACGAAATTGACGCTGGCCCAGGGGCGCCGTCCGCGATGATCGAAGCGATTGGCCGAGCCGAGCAGCGCGCCGGCGATCTTGGTGTGGCTGTCCTCTTCGCCGCGCCAGAAACTGCGCACCGAATCGCGGTAGCCATCGTTCCATTCGGCCCATCCGGGCGGAAAGCTGCCGAGCTGGTGGCCGTTGGCGCCGACATCCCAGGGTTCGGCAATCAGCTTGACGCGCGACAGGACCGGGTCCTGCCGTATGGCGCCGAAGAATATCGCGTTGGGGTCGAAGCGATCGTACTCCCGGCCAAGCGAGGTCGCCAGATCGAAACGGAAGCCGTCGACATGGCACTGCTCGACGAAGTAGCGCAGCGAATCGGTGACCATCTGCAACACGCGCGGGTTGCGCAGGTTCATCGTGTTGCCGCAGCCGGTGGTCTCGAAATAGTAGCGCGGATTGTGTCCGAGCAGATAATAGCTGGCATTGTCGATGCCGCGGAACGACAGCGTCGGCCCCATCTCGTTGCCTTCGGCGGTGTGGTTGAACACCACGTCCAGGATCACTTCGATGCCGGCCTCGTGCAGCCGCTTGACCATCAGCTTGAACTCGCCGAGCCCCTGACCGGGCGAGAAGTAGCGCGAGGCAAGGGCGTGAAAGCAGACCGTGTTGTAGCCCCAATAGTTGGCCAGGCCCTTCTGGGTGAGATGGCGGTCGTCGAAGAAGGCCTGGACGGGCTGGAGTTCGATCGCGGTCACGCCCAGGCTCGTCAGGTGGCGGATGACCTTGGGGTCTGCGAGCCCCGCGAAGGTCCCGCGCAATTGCTGCGGCAGGTCCCGATGGCGCGCCGTCAGGCCCTTCACATGGGCCTCGTAGATGATCGTTTCGGACCAGTCGCGCCGTGGCCGGATGTCCTGGCCCCAGGTATGGGCCGGGTCGATGACCACGCACTTGGGCATGACGCGCGCGCTGTCGCGCCGATCGAAACTCAGATCCTGCCGGCTGCTGCCGACCCGGTAGCCGAAGCACGCATCGTGCCAGCGCACCTCGCCCGTCAGCGCCAGCGCGTAGGGGTCGATGAGCAGCTTGTTGGGGTTGAACCGATGGCCGTCTTCGGGCGCATAGGGACCGTGGACGCGATAGCCGTAGAGCTGGCCGGGGCGGATCTCGGGCAGATAGCCGTGCCAGACCTCATGGGTGTATTCGGGCAGATCGACGCGATCGATCTCGCGCTTTCCGTTGCCGTCGAACAGGCAAAGCTGCACCCGCGTCGCATTCGCCGAGAACAGGGCGAAATTGACGCCGGAGCCGTCCCAGCTGGCGCCGAGCGGAAAGGGAAGTCCGGGTTCGACCCGGTAGCTCATGAAACGCTCCCTGGCTGTGTCAGCCCGTTTCGGGTGTCAGGATGATCGTGGCCAATGGCGGCAGCGTCAGCGTCAGCGATGACGGCCGCCCGTGGCGGGCAACGGCGACGGTTTCGATCGCCTCGCCATTGCCGATGCCCGAGCCGCCATAGGCCCGCGCATCGGTGTTGAGCCGCTCGCGCCAGCGTCCCGGAACCGTCGCCCCGACGGCATAGTCGTGGCGGACCACGGGCGTGAAGTTGCACACCACGATGGCGCGCTCGCCGCCCGCGCCGATGCGCTCGAAGGACAGCACGCTCTGATCGACATCGCCTCCCTCGATCCAGGCGAACCCTCCGGCCTCGCAATCGCGTTCGTGCAGCGCCGGCTCGTTGCGGTAGATGCCATTGAGGTCGCGCAGCAGCGTCTGGATGCCGGCATGGTGATCGTGCTCGGTCAGATGCCAGTCCAGCGAACCGTCGTGGTTCCATTCGCGCCATTGGGCGAACTCGCCGCCCATGAACAACAGCTTCTTGCCCGGATGGCTCCACATGAAGCCGTAATAGGCGCGCAGATTCGCAAATTGCTGCCAGCGATCGCCGGGCATCTTGCCGATCAGCGATCCCTTGCCGTGCACCACCTCGTCGTGGCTGAGCGGCAGCACGAAGTCTTCCGTGAAGGCATAATCGATGCCGAAGGTCATCAGGTGATGGTGATGACGGCGATGGACCGGATCGAGCGCCATGTACTGCAAGGTGTCGTGCATCCAGCCCATGTTCCACTTGTAGTTGAAGCCCAGCCCGCCCTCCTCGGTCGGACGCGACACGCCTGGCCAGGCGGTCGACTCCTCGGCGATCGTGACACGGTCCGGACATCGCTCGGCGACGAGCCGGTTGACGTCGCGCAGGAAGGCGATCGCCTCGAGATTCTCCCGGCCGCCATGGATGTTCGGCAGCCATTGGTCGGCCGGGCGAGAATAGTCCAGATAGAGCATCGAGGCGACCGCATCGACGCGCAGCCCGTCAACGCCGTAGCGCTCCAGCCAGAACAGGGCCGAGCAGGCCAGGAAATTGGCGACCTCGCGGCGGCCGAAATTGTAGATCAGCGTGTTCCAGTCGAGGTGAAAGCCAAGGCGCGGATCGGCATGCTCGTAAAGATGGGTTCCGTCGAAGGAGGCAAGGCCGTGTTCGTCGGAAGGAAAATGTGCCGGCACCCAATCGACGAAGACGCCCAGCCCGGCCGCATGGCACGCCTCGACCAGCCGGGCAAAGCCCTCCGGTTCGCCGAAGCGGGCCGTCGGCGCGAACATGCCGATCGGCTGATAGCCCCAGGAACCGGTGAACGGGTGCTCGGTGACGGGCATGAACTGAAGATGGGTGAAGCCCATCGCGCGGGCATAGGGCACCAGCGTGTCGGCAAGTTCGTCATAGGTCAGCCAGCGGTTTTCCGCCCCGCGACGCCAGGAGCCCAGATGGACCTCATAGATCGACATCGGTGCCTGGCGGGCGCTGGGCGGACCGCCGCCACGGGTCGCCGGCCCCGATCGGGCCGCAGCCACGACCGAGCCGGTGGCCGGCGGGTGCTCGTGCCGCTGGCCGACTGGATCGGCCTTCAGCGGCAGCAGTGCGCCATGGGCACCGACGATCTCGTACTTGTAGCTGGCCCCGGCCTCGATGCCGGGCAGGAAGATTTCCCACACTCCCGGCCGGTGACGCAATCGCATCGGGTGCCGGCGGCCGTCCCAGAAATTGAAGTCGCCGACGACGCTTACCCGCCGCGCATTGGGCGCCCACACGGCAAAGGCGGTGCCATCGACCCCTTCATGGGTCATCGGATGCGCGCCCAGCTTGTCGTGAAGCTCGTAGTGGCGGCCTTCGGCGAGCAGGTGCGCGTCGAGATCGCCCAGCACCGGTCCGAAGGCGTAGGGGTCGCGGCCCTCCCATTCGGACTGCCCCGCCGCAAAGACCAACCGGTAATCGAAGCGCTTGCGCCGACGTGGCAAATGGCCGGCGAAGACCCCGGCCTCGTGAACGCGCGCCAGCGTGGCCACGCGACGGCCCCGCGCATCGCGC
Organism: Roseitalea sp. MMSF_3546; assembly: GCF_030732865.1. Lineage (GTDB taxonomy): Bacteria > Pseudomonadota > Alphaproteobacteria > Rhizobiales > Rhizobiaceae > Roseitalea. The sequence continues at coordinate 39,739 of NZ_JASHKB010000021.1, read as the reverse complement.
ACCGAAGCCGTTTCGGCGCCGGGATCGAAGGCCACCACGCGCAGGCCCTGCGGCGTCTCGTGCATGCCCAGCCAGGCGAACGGGTCGCCAAGCCGGCCTTCGGCAATGGCCTGGGCCACCGCCGGCTCGAGCAGCGGCGTGGCATGCGCGGTCACGGTATCGGAAAGCCGGTTCACGTTTCGATCCCATCGAGCAGTGCCAGTACGCCCGCAACCGGTATCGACACCCAGCCCGGCCGGTTCTCGGCCTCGTAGCCGATCTCGTAAAGCGCCTTTTGCAGCAGGAACAGCCGCAGCAGCGCCCGGTCCCGGTCGCTGGGCGACGTGCCGGACGCCTCCCAGTAGGCGTCAAGGAAGCTCCGTGTCGCCGCCTCGCGCCATTGCTGCGCCAGGCTGGCCACCGTCTCGGTGTTCAGGCCCTGCGCCCGGCGTTGCCGCACGGCGGTGAAGGCGGCATAGTCGAAGCTGCGTACCATGCCCGCCACATCGCGCAGCGGCGAGGTCCGGGCTCGCCGCTGCTCGAGCCGATGGCGCGGTTCGCCTTCGAAGTCGACGATGTAGACGTCGGTGTGGGCGACCAGAACCTGACCGAGATGGTAGTCGCCATGGATGCGGCTCTTGCGGCCTCCGGGGGCGATCCGTGCCAGCTCGGCAAGCGACGCGTCGAGCTCGGCGCGCCGGACCGCAAGGGCTTCGGTCTCCGGCGTGGACTGCAGCTTTTGCAACCCGTCGAAGGCCAGTTCGGCTTCCCGGCGGGTATCGTCGACCCAGCCTTCGATATCGGCCTGCCCGATCGGCTCGGTGCCGAAGGCCGGATCGTCGGTGGGTATCGCCAGCGCCCGGTGCAACTCGCCAGTGCGCTGGCCGATGACCCGCCCCAGATTGGCCGGAAACGTCGTATCGAAGGGTTCTTCGGGCATGTCGGTCTCCGGCGCGGAAACGATCATGGCCCGGTCGTCGATTTCGCGCGAGATCGCATCGAGAAGCACCGTCCATGCATCGCCCTGGTTGCGCACGAAGCTGAAGCATGCCGCCACCGTCGTCGGCTCCTCGTCCGCTCGTGTCAGCGTGGCTTCGCCCAGGAAGGTCGGCGTGTTGTCGAAACCGGCCTGCTCGGACAGAAAGCGGCCCACCTCGATGTCGGGCTGCCGTCCCGGCCGCAGACGGCGGTAGATCTTCAGGATCGCCGAATCGCCCAGCACCATCGAGACATTGGACTGCTCGCCCCCGACCGGATGCGGCTCGAGGTCGGCGGGCAGCTCATGCAGCGCCGCCGCACCCGTTGCCGCGAACGCCAGCGTCCCCGACGCGAACTCGGCGTCCTGCTGCATCGCCCGCACCATGTCGCTTGCAAATCCGGCGATGGCCGACGCATCGACGAGCGCACCGATCCGGTTGATCCGGCGCAGGCGGGCGAGCGTCGCCGACAGTGTGGGCGCACCGAACTGGATGTTCTCTTCGCCCCACAGCGCGACCAGCGGCAGGAAATAGTGCTGCGACCCGGATTCGGACGTCTCGACCTCGGTGACCGTCAGGGCAAAGGCCTCGCCAAGTCGCGGACCCGGCTCGGTCGCAACGCGGCGGATCTTTTCGCCCTTGCCGCCATACCAGCGCTGAAGTGGCAGGAATTCGGGGAGCACGTGGCGGTCCAGACGGCCCAGCGTGTCCGGCGTCAGCAGTTCGAAACAGTCCGTGCTGCGGCATGCGAGGGTGACGAATTCGGGCTGGATCTCGGCGACCGGCTCGTGCCAGTCCGGCAGGGCCGCCTCGCTTGCCAGCTTGAACAGGAAGAAGCCGTAGGGCGGCAATGTGAGCAGATAGGGCAGATCGCCGATCGGCGGAAATGGCGTGCCGCCATCGAGTTCGACCGGAATCAGCCCGCGATAGTGGTGAAGGTCCAGTTCGACCGCCTGCGCCGTGCGGCTGACGTTGAAGACGCACAGGATCGTCTCGTCCTCGTGCATGCGCGTATAGGCGAGGATCTTGCGGTTTTGCGGGTACAGCGGTTCGATGTCGCCGCGCGCAAGCGCCTTTTCGCGCTTGCGGATGCGGATCAGGCGCTTCATCCAGTTGAGCAGCGAGGACGGGCTCGCCGACTGCGCCTCGACATTGACCGCCTCGTATCCGTAGACCGGATCCTGGATGATCGGCAGGTAGAGCTGCTGCGGATTGGCCCGCGAGAAGCCGGCATTGCGGTCGGCCGACCACTGCATCGCGGTCCGCACACCGTCGCGGTCGCCCAGATAGTAGTTGTCGCCCATGCCGATCTCGTCGCCGTAATAGACCACCGGCGTGCCCGGCATGGAGATCAGCAGGCCATTCATGAGTTCGATCTTGCGACGGTCGCTTTCCAGCAGCGGCGCCAGCCGCCGCCGGATTCCCAGATTGATCCTGGCGCGGCTGTCGGCGGCATAGAACGACCACATGTAGTCGCGCTCGCGGTCGGTCACCATTTCGAGCGTCAACTCGTCATGGTTTCGCAGGAAGATCGCCCACTGGCAGTTGTCGGGAATGTCCGGTGTCTGCCGCAGGATGTCGGTGACCGGATGACGGTCTTCCTGGGCGAGCGCCATGTACATGCGCGGCATCAGCGGGAAGTGGAAGGCCATGTGGCATTCATCGCCCTCGCCGAAATAGGGGCGGGTGTCCTCGGGCCACTGGTTGGCCTCGGCGAGCAGCATGCGATCGGGATAGTGGGCGTCGAGTTCGGCGCGGATCGTCTTGAGGACCTCGTGCGTCTCGGGCAGGTTCTCGTTGTTGGTGCCCTCGCGCTCGATGAGATAGGGAATGGCGTCGAGCCGCAGCCCGTCGACCCCCATGTCGAGCCAGAAGTGCATGATGTCGATCACTTCGCGCAGCACGGCCGGGTTGTCGAAGTTCAGATCGGGCTGGTGCGAATAGAAGCGATGCCAGTAGAACGCGCCGGCCTCGGCATCCCAGGTCCAGTTGGACTTTTCCGTGTCCAGAAAGATGATCCGCGTGCCGGCATATTTCTCGTCGGTGTCCGACCAGACGAAGAAATCCCGCTCCGGGCTGCCGGGCGGGGCCTGCCTTGCGCGCTGGAACCAGGGGTGCTGGTCCGAGGTATGGTTGATGACCAGTTCGGTGATCACGCGCATGCCGCGCCCATGGGCGGCATCGAGGAACGTGCGGAAATCGTCCATCGTGCCATAGGCCGGATGAATGGCGCGGTAGTCGGAAATGTCATACCCGTCATCGCGCAGTGGCGAGGGGTAGAACGGCAGCAGCCAGACGGTGTCGACGCCCAGATCGGCGATGTAGTCGAGCCGCTGCGTCAGCCCGCGAAAGTCGCCGATTCCGTCATTGTTGGAATCCTGGAACGCCTTGACGTGGAGCTGGTAGATGACCGCGTCCTTGTACCAGTCCGGCTGCGCTGCATCGGTCGATGGATCGCCATCGGCCGACCGATGCTCGCGCTCCACCGCTTCGACGATGCGGGCCGGCGCGCTCATGACGCCACCACTGCCGGGTTTTCCAGCGCCCAGATGGCATAGGGCCGCTCATCGGGCGTCAGCCACACATGCTGATGCTTGCCGTCCCAGGAGAAATGCTCGCCGGTCACCAGGTCGACGCCGTCGATGCGCGCATCGTCGGGCAGGCCGAACTCCCACAGCGGAACCTCGATATCGGCGCCCTGGGCATGGAACGGGTCGAGATTGACCGCGATCAGGACGACATCGGACCAGTCATCGGTGAACTTCGCGTAGTACAGGACGTGGTCGTTCCACGCATTGTAAAAGCGCAGATTGTCCAGTTGCCGCAGCGCCGGATGCGTGTTGCGCAGCCGATTGATCAGTTCGATGTCGTCCTTGATGTGGCCCGGCCGGTCGAAATCCCATTTGCGGAGCTGGTATTTCTCGCTGTCGAGATATTCCTCCTTGCCCGGAATCGGCGTGGCCTCGCAGATCTCGAAGCCGTTGTAGATCCCGTAGCTGGGGCTGAGGGTCGCGGCGAGCACCAGGCGCGAGCGGTGGGCCGGCCGGCCGCCGGACTGCAGTATGACCGGATTGATGTCCGGGGTGTTGGTGAAGAAGTTCGGCCGCATGACCGCCGGCATGTCGCCCGTGGTCAGTTCGCTCAGGTATTGGATCAGCTCGGCCTTGGTGTTGCGCCAGGTGAAATAGGTATAGGATTGACTGAAGCCGAGCTTGGCCAGCCGTTTCATCATCTTGGGCCGCGTGAAGGCCTCGGACAGGAAGATCACCTCGGGGTGCTCGGCGCGAATCTCGCCGATCAGCCATTCCCAGAAGGGCAGAGGCTTGGTGTGCGGGTTGTCGACCCGGAAGATCTTCACGCCGTGGCCGATCCAGAACCGGACGACGTCGCGCAGCGTCAGCCAGAGCGAGGGGATGGCCTTGCGGTAGAAATGGACGTTGACGATGTCCTCGTATTTCTTGGGCGGGTTCTCGGCGAACTTGATCGTGCCGTCCGGCCGCCAGTCGAACCATTCCGGATGCTCGCGGATCCAGGGGTGATCGGGCGAGCACTGGATGGCGAAGTCGAGCGCGATCTCCAGGCCGTGCTCGGCGGCGGCGGCGACCAGCCGCTCGAAATCCGCGAACGAACCCAGTTCGGGATGGATCGCGTCATGCCCGCCCTCGTGCGAGCCGATGGCATAGGGCGAACCGCGGTCGCCCGGCTCGTGGCTGAGCGCATTGTTGCGGCCCTTGCGATTGGTCGTCCCGATGGGGTGGATCGGCGGGAAGTACAGAACGTCGAAACCCAGATCGCGCACATAGGGCAGATGCGCGATCACATCGTCGAACGTGCCGTGCCGGCTCTCGTCGAACGCCATCGAGCGCGGCATCAATTCGTACCAGGCCGAAACCAGCGCCTTCTCCCGGTCGACCCAGACCGGCAGTGGCGCGTCCATGGTGGTCAGATCGGTGCGCATGGCGCAGCGACGCATGAGCGCGGTCGTGGCGCCGTCCATGAGCCGGCCGAACAACACGCCCTGATCGCTCGTCTCGCTCAATGCGTCGGCAAGGGCCGTCAGCGCCGCACGGTCGTCGGCGTCTTCGTCCTGGGCGGCGCCGGCGGTCGTGTGAACCAGTTCCACGCCCTCGACGAGTTCGAGCGCGATGTCCTGGCCGGCGGCATGCTTCTTTGCGGTGTCGGCCTGCCATGAGGCGAACAGGTCGCGCCAGGCGAAGATGGTGAATTCGTGGGCGCCGATCTCGGCAAGGGTGAGCGAGGCGCGCCAGCGATCGTTTTCGATGTGCCGCATTGGCAGTTCGCGCCATGTCCGGGCACCCTTGGCGCGCGCGAGCAGCGCCGCGCCGATGGTGTCGGGTCCGTCGCAGAAGATATCGGCCTCGACCGTCATCGGCCGGTCCTTGACGGCCTTGGCGGCGAAGCGCCCGCAATCGATGCTGGGCGTCACGGCCTCGATGACCAGCCGGCTGCCGGCAAGCGCCATCAGGCGTTCCGTGGCGGCCTTGTCGCTTGCCTTTCGCGATGTCTTCGGTCGGCCCGTTCGTGCCCCCGAGGCGGTCGGCTTGCTGGCGTCCGCATCGGCCGCACCTGCCTTGGTCGAGCGGGCGCTCTGCGCACTGGGCCGGCTCGATGGCCCGCCCGCCGCACCATGGCCTTTGGCTGTCCGCTTCATGATGTGAATGGTTGCCGTCTTCATTCCCTCGCTGAGAGGGTAACGCGGCAAGGCGCAAAAAGCTCCATGGCGATGATCGTTTTTCGCCTTGCGCCGGGACGCGCGCGCAGCCTTCGGCGGGCGGGCTGGCCTTGCGATGGTCGCCCGGCCGGTTTCCCGCGGCCGGCCGCATTGTCACACCCGGATGCGGATCGTGCGCGGATCGACCGTCACCCACAGCGCCGATGCCACGACCAGCATCGCGCCGATGGCGAAGGTCGGACCGGGGATTTCGTCGAACACGACATAGCCGACGCTCACCGAGACGATCAGGCTGAGATAGCCGAGCACCGACAGGAACCCGGCCGACCCGTAATAATGCGCGCGCAGGAAACAAAGCTGCGCGGCCTGCGCAAAGGCGCCCACCAGCAGCAGCGGGACGACATGGCCCGGCTCGACCGGCTGCCAGGCCGGCACGGCGAGCGGCGCCGAAAACACCGTCAACCCGGCGGTGTAGAAGGCCATCATGACGATGGGCGGCGTTTCGCGCAGCCGTCGCGTCGCGATGACCGCGCCCGATCCCGACAGGACGACGACGAACAGCGCCGCCAGTCCCCAGCTCCACGCCACCGCGCCCGGATTGACCGCGATCAGCACGCCGACCAGCGCGACGCCGGCGGCGATCCAGCGGCGGGCGCCGATGACCTCGCCGAGCAGCAGCGCCGCCATGATCATGGTGACCAGCGGCCGCGTGAAGCCGATCGCGGTGAACAGAGCCAGCGGCACCCGGGCAATGGCGAAGAAGCTCGCCGACAGCGTGATGACCAGCAGGACGACACGCAACAGGTGGATCTTCAGATCGGTGAGCGCCCGGAACGTGTCGCGCCCCCGCCAGATCAGCGGGGCGATCAGGATGAAGCCGACCAGCGCCCGGATGAAGACCACCTGCGTCGACGGATAGCCCGCGCCGAGCCATTTGACGATCGACAGCGCCCAGATGTTCAGCGACATGTCGGCGATCAGCCAGGCGCCGCCCCGCAGATTGTCGCGCGCGGCATCCGCACTCATGCGCGGCGTGCGATCAGGTTCGCCATGAGGCGGAAGGCGCCGGGTACCAGCTTTTCCATCTGGTGGTGCACGATGAGCGAGGTATGCACATGCCGCCCCGAGCCGATATCGGCGACCAGCAGCGCACCCCGGTGCGGCGGTTCGTCCGGGTCGGCCATTTCGAGGAGCGGCGTGTAGGCGTCGTCCCAGCTCCTGGCGAAATAGAGCCCGCGCTCCTTGACCCAGCCCGCCCAGTCATCGGGGCCGATCCGGTTGGGTGTCGTCAGCAATGGGTGCTCGACAAGGTGGCGCACCTGCGCCCGCTCGTCGGTCACCCGCCAGCGCAGCGATGGCTGGCCGATTTCCAGCCGACGCGGCGGCACGCGGTCCGGGTCCCAATTGTCCCAGGGGCGATGATAGAGCGTGACGAGCGTGCCGCCGGCCTCGGTCCATCGGTGAAGGCGCGGCACGGCGTCCACAAGCCCGGGCCGGAAGCGCATCGCGAAGATGCCGATCACGATGGTGTCGAAGCGGGCGAGCGCGGCGTCGCTGCCCAGATCGTCGTCGGTCAACGCGTCCACATCGGCGCCCATCGCGGCGAGCCAGTGGTCGACCCGGTCATTGCCCGCCCCGGCATAGCCGACGCGGACCCCGGGCAGCTGAACGTCGAGCACGCGCACGGCGACCTCGGCGGGCCGCGCCCGCGCCGTCGGCCCGACGTGGGGATGCACGATCCGGCGGACGGTCCAAGCCGGTTCGCCGTCCACGAGGACGGGCATGCGGTAAAGCCCTTCGCCGACATCGGGGGGAAGCGTCACGGCGAAGCCGTCGCCGGATGCCGCGGCATGCCAATCCTCGGGCAGGTCGAGCCGCACCTTGGCGCCCTGCGGACGCATGTCGCGCAGCGCGACGACCCGCTCGGTCATCGGCCGCCAACGGTTCACGACCACCGCTTCGGGCGACACCGAAACCGAGCGGCCGGGCAGGACCACCGGCTCGGCCTCGAACGGCGCGCGCCGTGTCAGATTGTGGCCATGTGCCCGGATGGTCACGGCCAAGGCGGGCGCCGGCGGCGCGGCGGGATCGTAGCGCGCCCGATAGGGCTCGCTCGGCGCCGCATCCGCGGCGACCGCCAGTTCGTCGCCGGCCGTCCATCCCGAAGGCAGGTCGAAGTCGATATCGACGTCCTCGGCGGCGCCGCGGCCGCTTTCGACCGTCAGCGCCGTTCTCTGGCCCGGCACCAGGAAAACGTCCGCCACGCGCGCCCGCGCCTCCACCCCCAGCGCCAGCGCGATCACATGGCCGAGCTGGTCTTGCTTGGCCGCGAGCCGGTGGCCGATGGCCGCGACCGCATCGTCGGGGCATTGCGCCTTCGCGCGCCCGATCGCGGTCATGGCGGCGAGGGCCGCCTCGGCGACGGCGGCGAAATCCGGATAGGCCGCCACCGCCGCCGTGATGGCTGCGTGCGCCAGCCGCAATTCGTCGGCCACCGGTCCGGCGCCCGGCACATCGGCGAGATCGCCGATCGTGCGCGGCAGGCCCGACCAGACGGCCGTGTCCGGCCCCGGCAGATGGCTCTCGGCCAGATGCAGTGGCCAGTCGCGGCCCTGCCCCGGCGGCACCCAGCGGCCCATGCCCTGCGTGCGGTGGAAGGCGCGCGACATCTGCCCGATCCGGTCCCAGTTCCAGCCGCTCACCGGGTCGATGCCGTCGCCGCGCACGGTCAGCGTGGCCGGCGGAGGCGGCTCGTCATCGTCATAGGCCTGGCCCGCGCCCGACCAGGCCGGCAGGTAGAGCTTGGCAACCTGCCAGGGCGGCAGATTCGAAGCAAAGGACGGATCGGCCGCCGCCGCCATGACCTCGTGCGCGGCCTGTGTCATCGCCCGGTGATGGCCGTGCTGGCCCGGCACGTCCAGGAAGGTCGGGCACAAGATGTCGGGCCGGTCGGTGCGGATGATCTCGACAAATCGCGCCAGCGTGCGCGCATGGCCCCATCGCCCGAGCGTCTCGACACCGCTCTTGGAGAAACCGAAATCGGTGATCGGATCGTCCGCGCCTTCCGAGTGCCAGTATAGGCGCATGCCGAGCACGTCGCAGGCCCGCTCCATCTCGCGCGTGCGCAGCGCGCCCAGATCCGCGCCCGCTTCCGTGCCGATGTCGTTCTGGCCGCCCTCGCCGCGCGTCGAGCAGGCATAGGACAGGTTGATCCCGTTGCGGAACGCGAGGGCGGCCAGCATCCCCGAATCCTCGTCGTCCGGATGGGCGCCCGACTGCATGAAGCGCACCACCGATGTCAGCGGCCGCAGCGCCCGCCAAAGCTCCATGACGCGCGGCCGGGCGCGTTCCTCCATCAGGCGGGACTGGTCGGCGGTGGGCATCGGGCGATCCTATGGCTGAACGGCGATCTTGGGCGTGAAGAACTGGTTGATGACGAGCGCGGCGGCGCCCAGCGTCGCCGTCATGCGCCCCGAGGCGCCGCGCAGCAGCCGCGGCCCGGTGCGTCCCTCGCGATTGGACACCGAGCGCTCGGACAGGCGCACGGCGCCGATCAGATGGTCGAGAATGTTGTCGGGCATCGCCCCGCCCAGGATCACCGCCTGCGGGTCGTACAGGTTCTCGACGATGGTCACCGCCGCCGACAGCGGTTCGACCGCCGCATCGAGCCAGGCCAGAAGCGCCCGATCGCCACTGTCGTAGAGCCGGTCGAGCGCGTCGACGCTTGACGCGTCGATGCCGGCGTCGCGCAGCGCGCGCTGCACCGAAAGCCGGCTGACCGCGCTTTCGAGGCTCACCGTTCGCCCGCCCGCCGGCACCGGAATGTGCCCGATCTCGCCGGCATTGCCGAAGGCGCCTGCCATCAGCCGTCCCTTGTGGACGACGCCCAGGCCCAGCCCGCTGCCGAAATAGATGAAGGCATAGGTCTCAAGCCCCTGCGCGACGCCGCACACGCGCTCGGCAATGGCCGCCGCATTGGCGTCGTTCTCCACCCGCATGGGCACGCCGAGCGCCTCGGTAAACCACAGATCGGGCGCCACGTCGTCCCAGATCGGCAGTTCCGAACCGCTGCCCCGGATGCCGGTTCGGCCGAACGGGCCGGGCATGACGATCCCGGCGCCGAGCAGGCGCTCCTCGGGGGCGCGCGACTGCCTGAGGATGGCGTCCCTGAGCGACAGCACGACCTCGGTGACGCTTTGCCGGTCCGCTGCGCCCAGCGGCCGGCGCTCGGAGGCCACCGTCGCGCCCGAAAGATCGAGCAGCGCCGCGAACACCGCGTCGGGCCGCACCTCCATGCCGGCGGCAAAACCGCCGGCTGGGTCCAGCGTGTACTGGACGGCGGGCAGGCCGCGCCCGGCCGCGCGCCGGCCCTTCTCGGCGATCAGCCCGTCCTCGAGAAGATCGGCGATGATATTGGAGACCGCCTGGGTCGAAAGGCCCGAGGCGCGGGCAATCTCGGCGCGCCCGATCTGCCCGGCCGCGCGCACGCAGCCCAGCACGACCTGCCGGTTGTGGCTGCGCGACCGGCCGGCATTGGCACCGACGACGATGTCGGACATCGCGATCATCGCTTCCGATTAACTCAACTGCCTTGAAAGCTCAATAAGGTTGAGTTAACGCTTGTAGACTTGCGGCCCGCCCGTGCGGGGCCCGGCTGCAGCCGGCGAGGAAAACAGGGAGACCACCATGCGATTGAACAGATTGAAGACGATGGCGTTCGCCACCACCGCCAGCGCCGCCATGCTGATCGGCTCGACGGCGAGCGCGGTCGAGATCGAGTACTGGCAGTATTTCTTCGATGCGCGCGTGAAGGCGATGGAGCAGCTCATCGACAATTTCCAGGCCGAGAATCCCGACATCACGGTGACGATGACCCACTTCCCCTATGCCGACTACCGGACCAAGGTCGCCGCCGCGATTCCGGCCGGCGAAGGCCCGGACGTCGTCCAGCTCTTCTATGGCTGGCTCAACGACTATGTCGCCGCCGACCTGATCCAGCCGCTGCCGGCCGACACCTTCCCGGCCGACGAGATCGATGCCGAGTTCTTCCCTATGGTGCAGGCGATGAAGGAGGGCGATCAGTACTGGGCCCTGCCCACCGCCGTGCGCTCGCTGGCGCTGTTCTACAATGAGCGCCTGCTCGAGGAGGCCGGCGTCGAGCCGCCCGAGACGCTCGACGAGATGATCGAGGCCGCCCGGGCGATGACCAAGGTCGACGGCGCGGGCAATGTCACCCAGGTGGGCATGACGGCCGGCATGACCGCCCAGGACCATCATTGGTGGCGTGAGGTGCTGGTGCGCCAGTTCGGCGGCGAGCCCTATCTGGACGACTATCAGACGGTGAACTACAACACGCCCGCCGGCGAGGCGGCGCTGGACTTCTATGTCGGCATGGCCGATGGCGACCCGCCCGCCACCGCGTTCGGCTTCATGGACGAGCCGCAGGCCGCCTTCAAGGCCGGCCGCGCCGGCATGCATATCGATGGTTCGTTCCGCATCGGCTCGCTGGAGGATACGCGCGGCCTGAAATGGGGCGTCACGGAGCTGCCGGCCAACGCCGAGGGCATGCGCTCGAACTATTCGTCCTACTGGGTCAACGCGATCACCACCAAGGCCGAGGGCGAGAAGTACGACGCCGCGGTCAAGTTCATGGAGTATGTGACCTCCGACGAGGCGATGCAGATCTGGCTCGACGTGGTGGGCGAGCTGCCGGCCAAGCCCTCGGTCGGCATGACCGAGGACAACGCCAACGATCCGGTCTTCGGCCCGTTCATCCGCGGACTCGAATATGCCAACACGACCAAGTTCGCCAACGAGAGCGCGCAGCGGCAGATCCTGGTGGAGATGGTCGAGCGGATGACCCTTCAGGACATGAGCGCGTCGGAAAGCCTGGCGATCGCCGCCGAGGCCGAGCAGAAGCTGCTCGACGAGTACTACGCCGACAACTAGACCCCATCCAGCGCCCCGGCCCGCATGTCGGGGCGCCCCTTTCGGGTGACACGATGCAGCTCTACCGCAACCTCACGATCCGCCAGAAGCAGATCGTCTGGGCCTGGGCGTTTCTCGCCCTGCCGGTCGTGTTCTACACGGTCATCCGCTTCTATCCGACCGCCAATGCGGTGCTGATCAGCTTCCAGGACTGGAACCTTCTGGGCGACCGGACCTGGGCGGGTCTGGACAATTACGCCAAGCTGGTCGCCGACCCGGTGTTCTGGCAGGTGTTCCGCAACACCTTTGCCTACCTGATCCTGGGCACGCCGATCAGCCTGGTGATCTCCTTCATCGTTGCCTATCACCTGGACAAGACGCGCTTCATGCACGGCTTTCTCAGGATGCTCTACTTCCTGCCCTTCATGACATCGGCGGTGGCGATGGCCTGGGTCTGGCGCTGGTTCTACCAGCCGGTGCCGATCGGGCTGTTCAACAACGCCCTGGCCTCGATCGGCATCCCGCAGATCAATTTCCTCAACTCGACGACGAACGCGCTGCCGGCGATCCTGGCGCCCGCCGTCTGGGCCGGTCTCGGCTTCCAGATCATCATCTTCATGGCCGGCCTGCGCGCCATCCCGCGCAGCTATTACGAGGCCGCGCGCATCGACGGCGTGTCGACATGGACGGTGCTGTGGGAGATCACGCTGCCGCTGCTCAAGCCGACGATCGTGTTCCTGGTCGTGTTCTCGTCGATCGGCTTTCTGCGCATCTTCGACCATGTCTTCAACATGACCACCAACAATCCCGGCGGCCCGCTCAATTCCACCAAGCCGCTCGTGCTGATGATCTACCAGACCGCGTTCAACTCCTTCGACATGGGCTATGCCGCCGCGCAGACGGTCGTGCTGTTTCTTGTCCTGCTCGGCGTGAGCCTGTTGCAACTGCGCATTCTGAGGGACCGCTGATGGCCGTCGCCGAGGACATCCGCCCGACATCGGAGACCCTGCTCAAGGTGCGGGCGCCGCGCCGGCCGGCCAATATGGGCCAGTTCATCCGCTGGGCGCTTCTTTTCGCCGGCGGCATCGCGATGGTCATGCCGATCGCCTACATGATCTCGACCTCGCTGAAATGGCCGCACGAGGTCTACAACCTCAAGCTCATCCCCGACGAGCCGACGATCGACAATTACACCTATGTGCTCGAGGACGGGCGCTTTTACTGGTGGTTCGTCAACTCGATCATCATCGCGGTGATCACCACGGTCTCCAACGTTCTCTTCGACAGCCTGGTCGGCTACACGCTGTGCAAGTTCCGCTTTCCGGGCCGCTACATCGTCTTCATCGCCATCCTGTCGACGTTGATGATCCCCACCGAGATGCTGGTCATCCCGTGGTATCTGATGAGCCAGCAGTTCGGCTGGCTCGACACCTATTGGGGGATCATGTTCCCCGGCCTGATGACCGCCTTCGGCACCTTTCTGATGAAGCAGTTCTTCGAGACCGTGCCTGACGACTTCATCGAGGCGGCGCGCATCGACGGGCTCAACGAATTGCAGATCTGGTGGACGGTCGCCATGCCGCTGGTCAAGCCGGCGCTGGCCGCGCTTGCGATCTTCGTCTTCCTGGGCAACTGGACCGCGTTCATCTGGCCGCTGATCGTCACCAACTCGGTCGAGATGTACACTTTGCCGGTGGGCCTGTCCTCGTTTGGCGACGAGGCGGACGTCGCCTGGGAGCTGATCATGACGGGCGCGGCGATCTCGACCCTGCCGACGCTGGTCGTCTTCCTCATCTTCCAGCGTTTCATCATCCGCGGCGTGGTCATGGCGGGGCTGAAGGGATGAACGACACCTCGGTCTTCCCCGATCCGGTCTACCGTGACACGGTGCTGGCGCCGCTGTTCGAGAGCGTCAAGCGGCACCACGCCGCCGATATGGGCGCCATCAACCGCGCCCACCTGGTCATGCTGGCCGAGACCGGTATCGTGTCGCGGGACGATGCCCGCGCCATCGCACGCGCGCTGCGCGACATCGAGGCCGGGACCGACATCGCCTCGCTCACCTATACCGGAGAGCACGAGGACTACTTCTTCCTCGTCGAGGCCGAACTGCGCCGGCGGCTGGGCGATCTGGGCGGCGCGCTCCACACCGCCCGGTCGCGCAACGACCTGGACCACACCCTGTTCAAGATGGCGCTGCGCCGCCGCGCCGCCGTGCTGATGGACCGGATCCTGCGCCTGACCGACCGGCTGATCGACAAGGCCGAGGCCGAAAAGGCCACCCTGATCGTTGCCTACACGCACGGCCAGCCCGCCCAGCCCACCACCTTCGGCCATTACCTCGCCGCCGCCATCGAGGTGCTGCAGCGCGACGCGGCACGGCTCGACGCGGCGATGGACGATCTCGAACATTGCCCGATGGGCGCGGCGGCGATCACCACCTCGAGCTTTGCCATCGACCGTCGGCGCGTCGCCGAGCTTCTGGGTTTTGACGCCCCTCTATTGAATTCCTATGGCTGCATCGCCTCGGTCGACTATCTCACCGGGCTCTATTCGGCGATCAGGCTCGTCTTCATCCATCTGGGCCGCCTCGTGCAGGACATGCAGTTCTGGTCGGCCTTCGAGGTCGGCCAGCTCCATGTACCCGACGCCCTGGTCCAGATCTCCTCGATCATGCCGCAAAAGCGCAACCCGGTGCCCATCGAGCACATGCGGCACCTGGCGAGCGTGACGGCCGGGCGCTGCGACACGATCGTGAGCACGGTGCACAACACGCCCTTCACCGACATGAACGACAGCGAGGGCGAGGTGCAACAGGCCGGCTACGCCGCCTTTGACAGCGGCGGGCGCATGCTCGATCTTCTCGCCGCCACGCTGCCCGCCTGCGCCATCGACACCGCGCGCGTGCGGCGCAACATGGACGCCGCCTGCGTGACCGTCACCGAACTGGCCGACACGCTGGTGCGCGCCGAGGGCCTGACCTTCCGCCAGGCCCACGAGATCGCGGCGAAGACCGCGCGGGCCGTGATCGCCGTGGGCGAACCGCTCGGCACCGGCTACGAGCCGTTCCGGGCCGCCTTCGCCGAGCAGACCGGGCGCCAAACGGCGCTCACGCGGGCTGCCTTCGCCGAGGCGGTCGCGCCCGAGACCTTCGTCGCGCGGCGCGACCGGCCGGGCGGGCCGGCGCCCGCAGCGCTCGATGCTGCGCTGGTGCATTACCGCGGCGATCCTTATTCGGTCGCGGCCAATCTTGCCCGCCGCAACGACCGGCACGCCGGCGCGGCCGAGACGCTCGACGCCGCCTTTGGCGAACTTTTGGAGACGTGACACCGTGGCCAACCTGATCCTGCGCGACCTCGTCAAGACCTTCGACAGGACGGAGGTGCTGCATGGCATCGATCTGGAAGTCGCCGACGGCGAGTTCGTGGTCTTTGTCGGCCCGTCCGGCTGCGGCAAGTCGACGACGCTGCGCCTGATCGCCGGGCTCGAGGAGGTCACCTCGGGCACGATCGAGATCGCCGGGCGCGTGGTCAACAATCTCGAGCCCAAGGACCGCGACATCGCGATGGTGTTCCAGAACTACGCCATCTATCCGCACATGACGGTGCGCAAGAATATCGGCTTCGGCCTGCGCAGTTCGAAGGCGCCTCGCGCCGAAAAGGAAAAGCGCATCGAGGAAGTGGCCACGATTCTGGGCATGTCCGATCTGCTCTCGCGCAAGCCCAGCCAGCTTTCCGGCGGCCAGCGTCAGCGTGTCGCCATCGGCCGCGCCATGGTGCGCGATCCGGCGGTGTTCCTGTTCGACGAACCGTTGTCGAACCTCGACGCCCAGCTGCGCACGCAGATGCGTCTGGAGATCAAGAAGCTGCACCAGCGGGTCGGCTCGACCATCGTCTTCGTCACCCACGACCAGGTCGAGGCAATGACCATGGCCGATCGGATCGTGATCATGAAGGACGGCTACATCCAGCAGGTCGGAACGCCGGCCGAGGTCTACCACAAGCCGGCCAACACCTTTGTCGCCCGGTTCATCGGCGCGCCGTCCATGAACATGATCCCCGGCGCGGTCAATGGCGGCGGCACGCTCGCGCTCGAGACCGGCGGTACGCTCGCCTTTGACCGCCCCTTGCCCGAGGGGCGCAAGGTCACGCTCGGCGTCCGGCCCGAGGATCTCGGCCCGGGCCACGACAACCCGGTCATCGAGGGCAAGGTAACCGTGCGCGAGCCGCTCGGACACGAAACGCTGATCTATGTCGGCACCGCGTCGGGCGAGGTCATCGCCAAGGCCGACGGACGCACGCCGCCCGAGGTCGGCGAGACGGTGCGTCTGGGCGCGCTGACCGAGAACATGCATGTCTTCGACGCCGAGACCGGAGAGGCGCTGGCATGAGCGCCAAGACGCCGAAACCGGCCGTGCTCAGCGTCGGCCGGCTCTATTGCGACCTGATCTTCACCGACGTGCCGCGCCTGCCTTCGACCGGCACGGAGGTCTATGCCGGCGATTTCGGCATCCATGCCGGCGGTGGCGCCTTCATCACCGCGGCGCACCTGGCCTCGCTCGGCCACCGCACGGCGCTGGCAAGCTACATTCCCGGCGCGCCGTTCCACGATGTCGTCACCGAAGAGCTGCGTGATGCAGAACTCGATATCGGGCTGTGCCGCCCCCTGGGCGCCCAGATGGACCCGCAGCTCACCGTGGCGATCGCGGTCAATGGCGATCGGGCATTCCTGACGCGGCGCTCCGGCCCGGCGCTGCCCGATATCGACGCGGGCGATCTCGGGCGGCTCGGCGTTGCCCATCTGCATGTCGGCGAACTGGCCACGCTCGTCGAGCGCCCCGACCTCATCGCCATGGCGCGGCAGGCCGGCGCGACGATCTCCCTCGATTGCAGCTGGGACGACGACATCGCCCCGCCACGGGTCATCGCCGCGCTGATCGAAAGGGTCGACGTCTTCCTGCCCAACGAGGCCGAAGCGCGCCGGCTCGCCGATCTTGGCGTTCCGGCCCGTTGCGCGCCGCTGACGGCGATCAAGAAGGGCGCCGATGGCGCCGCCGTCCTCGCCGCCGGCACGGAACTGACCGAGCCCGCCCAGCCGGTCCATGCCGTCGACACGACCGGCGCGGGCGATGCCTTCAATGCCGGCTTCCTGAGCGCCTGGCTTGGCGGCGAACCGCTGCAGGCATGCCTGCGCGCCGGCAATGCCCTGGGCGCCAGAGCGATTGCCGGGCGCGGCGGATTTCACCGGAGCCAGGCGCGGGACGAGGACACCTTCGCGCGGACCAGGCAGGCGCGCTGAGCCCCTGGCGCCACGGCCGGAGCGTCAGCAGGCTCTAGCGGCCATCGCCGCGCACCCGGTCCTCGATCGCCTTGCGCGATACGTTCTGCAACAACTCCAGAAGCCGGCTGCACGCCATGCGCGCGCGATCCTCGTCGCCGTCGGCGATGGCCCGCAAGGTTGCCGCATGATGGACGGCGGCGCGCGAGAAACTGTCCGTGTCGGCGATCGACGAATACCAGAACCGCCGCGACAAGGCGTGCAGCACGCCGATCTGGCTCTTCAGATAGCGGTTCTGGGCCGCCTCGGCCTCGATGACATGGATCGCCTGATTGATGGCGAGATAGCGGTCGCGGTCGCGATTGGCGATGGCCGCTTCCAGCTCGTCGGCCAGCTCGCGCATCTGGCCGCGCTGGCTCTCGGACGCCCGTGACGCGGCCAGCGTGACCATGAGCTCCTCGAGCGGCCGGCGTGTCTCCAGAAGGTCGAGCTGGCGCGTGATGTCAACCGGCGTGACCATGATGCCGCGCCGCGGCAGGATGTCCACGAAACCCTCGAAGCGCAGCCGCTGCAGCGCCTCGCGCACCGGGGTGCGCCCGCAACCGGTGCGGCGGGCGAGATCGTTCTCGGAAATGAGCTCATAGGCCGACAATTCGCCGGTGACGATCATCCGCTGGATTTCGGCATAGGCCTGTTCGGCAACCGAAACCGGCGGCTTTTCTTCCCTTGCATGCGCGTCCATGCGATCCGTCAGTTCCTCGTCCATCGCGACCAGCATTAGCGATTGACAGGCTCCAAGGCAACAGATATGCAATGTCGCGACAACTGACATATCAGAAGACGATCAGGGAGGAGTGCGTGGCGCAGCCAGTCGATGTGCGGGCCACCGAGCGGATCGAAACCGACGTGCTTGTCATCGGCGGCGGGGCGGCCGGCGTCGCCACCGCCACCGTGGCCGCGCGCAACGGGCTGCAGGTGGTCCTTGTCGAGCGCCATGGCTTTTGCGGCGGCGGCGCCGTGGCGGGCCATTCGGGCACGGTCTGCGGCCTTTATGAGGCCTCCGATCATCCCGGCAACGGCCCGGTGCAGGCGGTTTTCGGCTTCGCCCAGCAATTCGTCGAGGCGATTCAAGCGCGCGGCGGCCTGGCCGAGCCGGTGCGCTACGGCAAGACCTTCACCCGCGTGCACGATCCGATCGTCTGGCGCGAGACGGCCGATGCGCTGCTCGCCGAGACCGGCGCGAGGGTGATCTATCACGCCGTGGCGACGCGCGCGCTCACCGATGGCGGCGAGCGTATCGAGGGCGCCGAGATCTGGACCAAGCAAGGCCCGCTCGAAGTGCGTGCGCAGGTCACCGTCGATGCATCGGGCGATGCCGACATGGTCGCCATGGCCGGGCTTCCCAGCTTCATCGGCGACAATGGGCGGGTGCAGAACCCGACCATGATCTTCCGCCTGATGGGGGTCGACGTGCCGGCCTTCCTCGCCGCCTACGGCGCCGACACGATCATGCCCCCGGCGGTCTCCCATGAGATCGCCGAAGCCAACGCCTCGGGCGCCTACACGCTGCCGCGCGCCAAGATCTGGCTGTTTCCGACAACCCGGCCCGGCGAACTCTTGTGCAATTGCACCCGCGTCATCGGCGCCGACGGGCGCGAACTCAACCCGCTCGCCTGGCGCGACTTCGCCGAGGCCGAGATCGAGGGCCGCCGCCAGGCGCGCGAATATGCCCGCTTCTTCCGCGACCGGCTTGCCGGATGCGCCAACGCCTTCGTCAACGACATGGCGGTGCAGGTCGGCGTGCGCCAGACACGGCAGATCGCGGGCGTCAGCCGGCTGGCCAATGCCGATGTCGTCGCCGGCACCAAGTCCGCCGACGGCATCGCCCGCTCGCCCTGGCCGATCGAGCTGCATGCCGGCGAGAAGCCGAAGGTCGAATGGCTGCTCAACGATGTCTATGAAGTGCCCTATGGCTGCTTCGTTCCGGCACGCGGCGAGCAGATCCTTGCCGCCGGCCGCTGCCTTTCGGCCGAACACGAGGCGGTCGCCTCGGCGCGCGTGACCGCGCAATGCTTCAGCTACGGCCATGCCATCGGCCATGCGGCGACGATCGCCGTGCGCGACAAGGTTGCACCACGGCAGATCGCCGGCCGCGACCTGCGCCTGATCCTCAACCGCGAAGATGCACGGCTCGACTGACATGGACGCGACCCGGAACCCGATCATCGTCGAACCGCGCGAGGGCTTTGCGGTCTTGACCCTGAACCGGCCCGAACGGCGCAATGCGCTCGACCGGCAGACCATGCGCGCCCTGGACCGCACGCTCGATGAGTGCGCCGCCGACCAGGCCTGCCGCGCCCTCGTGCTGACCGGCGCACCGCCGGCCTTCTGCGCCGGCAGCGACCTTAAGGAACTGGGCGGGCTTTCGGTGGCGGCCATGGCCGCCCACGAGGCCGAAACGGCGGCCGTGGTGCGTCGCTTCGCCCATCGGCCGTTCCCGATCGTGGCGGCCGTGGAAGGCTATGCGCTCGGCGGCGGGCTGGCGCTGGCGGCGGCCTGCGACCTCGTCGTCACCGCCCGGACGGCGAAATGGGCCATGCCCGAGGTAGCAAATGGCTGGCTGCCGCCCTGGGGCCTGCAGCCGGTCGCCGCGCGGACCGGTCCGGTGCGCGCGCGCGCCATCTGCTGGGGCGCAACGTCGATCGACGGCGCCGAGGCACACCGGCTCGGCCTGGCCGACCTGCTTGCCGGGGACGGCGAGGCGCTCGGGCAGGCCTGCTCCCTGGCGGCCGCGCTCGCCGCCCTGCCCGCCGAGGCCGTTGCCGCCACCAAGCGCTATTTCTCCACCGCCATCGCCGCCGATGCCGAGACCCTGGACGCCGAGGCGGGCCGGCTGTTTGCCGAAAACTGCAGCGGCGCGGCGGCGCGCGCCACGCTGGACCGTTTCGCGGGGCGGCCATGAGCAAGATCGTCAGCGCCAGCGACGCCGTTGCGGCGATCGAAAGCGGGCAGAGCGTCGCCTCGGCCGGCGTGATCGGCTGGGTGACGCCCGATGCGGTGCTCAAGGCGCTGGGCGAGCGCTTCGCGCAGACCGGCGCGCCGCGCGAGCTGACCTTTTATTTCCCCTGCGGGACCGGCGATGCCATGGACATCAAGGGCATGGACCACGTCGCCCGGCCCGGATTGATGAAGCGCATCGTTTCGGGCTCCTATATCAACCCGGTCGACCCGGCGACCGGCCGGCGCCCGGAGCTGATGCGGCTGATCGGCGAGAACCGCGTGGAGGCCTATTCCTGGCCGATCGGCGCCTCCATGCACTGGCTGCGCGAGGTCGCCCGCAACAGCCCCGGCTACATCACCCGCGTCGGCCTTGGCACCTATGTCGACCCGCGCCATGGCGGCGGCAGGTTCACCGAACGCGCCCGCGACGACCTCGTCCGCGTCATCGAGATCGACGGCGAGGAACTGCTCTACTATCCGACCTGGCCGATCGATGTCGCGATCCTCCGCGCCGCCTCGGCCGATGCGCGCGGCAATCTGAGCTGGGAGGACGAGCCGCTGACCACCGCCAACATCGCGCTCGCCCTTGCCGCCAAGGCGAGCGGCGGCCGCGTGATCGCGCAGGTGCGCCGCGTGGTCGACGCCGAAACGCGCACTGCCAACGAGGTCAGGCTGCCGGGCGTCTATGTCGACCAGGTCGTGGTCGAGCCCGAGCAGATGATGACGACGGGCGTGCCCTACGAGCCGGCCTATTTTTCCGGCCGGCGCCTGCCGCTCTCGGCGCTTTCCGCCCCGCCGATGTCCGCCGACCGCATCATCGCCAACCGAATCGCCGCCGAGGTGCGGCCGGGCGAACTGTCGATCTTCGGCTTTGGCGCGGCCACCGACGTGCCGCTGGTCATGGCCGAGACGGGCCTGTTCGACGACGGCCGTCTCGCCGACTATCCGGGCACCACCGAGCACGGCGCCTATGGCGGCATCGTCATGCCCGGCTGGCAGTTCTCGGCCAACATCAATCCCGATGCCATCATGGACGGGGTCACCCAGTTCGACGCGATCGATGGCGGGCTGTGCCCGTTCACCGCGCTGTCCTTTGCCGAGTTCGACGAAGCCGGCATCGTCAATGTCTCCAGGTTCGGCAAGGCCAATCCCGGCGCCGGCGGCTTCATCGACATCGCCCAGAACGCCCGGCGGCTGATCTTCGCCGGCACTTTCACCACCGGCGGGCTGAAGGCACAGGTCATCGGCGGCCGGCTCGTCATCGCGCAGGAGGGCAAGGTGCGAAAATTCGTGCGCAAGGCCGCCTCGATCACCTACAGGGCCGCCGACGGGGTGCGCGAGCGCGGCCAGCAGGCCTTGATCGTTACCGAACGGGCCGTCTTCAACGTCGCCGCGGACGGCCTCGAACTGGTCGAGATCGCGCCGGGCATCGATCTGCGCACGCAGGTGCTCGACCAGATGGATTTTCCGCCCGTGCGCATCGCCGATCCGCTGCCCGAAATGGCCGCGCGGCACTTGCGAACCGGCGACAACGAACAGCCAAGGCGGGTCAGCCAATGATGATCGACGACATACCGGACCAGGCCCTTGCCCTTCTTCGCAAGGGAACCGTGCTGCCGGCCCATCCGCTGGCGCTCGATGCGAAGCGCACGCTGGACCGGCAGCGCCAGCGCGCCCTGACGCGCTATTTCATGGATGCCGGCGCCGGCGGCGTCGCCGTGGGCGTGCATACAACGCAGTTCGCCATCCGCGAGGTCGGCCTGTACGAGCCCGTGCTCGCGCTTGCCGCCGATACGGTGCGCGACTGGGCGGACGGCCCGCGCGCGCTGGTGGCCGGCGTCACCGGCCGCACCGAACAGGCCCTGTCGGAAACGCGCATTGCGCGCGCGCTCGGCTATCATGCGGTGCTGGTGAACCTCGCCAAGCTCAAGGGCGCCTCCGAGGAGGAGGTGCTCGAGCATTGCCGGACCATTGCCGCCCAGATGCCGGTGATCGGCTTTGCGCTGCTGCCGCAGGTGGGCGGGTTTCATCTGTCCTATGACTTCTGGCGGCGCTTTGCGCGGATCGAAAACGTCCTTGCCATCAAGATGGCGCCGTTCGACCGCTACCGCACGCTGGAGATCGTGCGCGCCGTGCACGATGCGGGCGCCGGCGACCGCGTCACGCTCTATACCGGCAATGACGACCACATCGTGCTCGATCTCCTTCAGCCCTTCGTCGTGCGCAGCGCCGACGGGCGTTCGCAGGTCCGCGCGCGCATCCGCGGCGGGCTGCTCGGCCATTGGAGCGTATGGGTGAAGCCGGCCGTCGCCCTGCTCGACCGCATCCACGCCGTGCCCGACGGCGCGGCCATGCCCGAGGATCTGCTGGCGCTCGATTCCATCGTCACCGATTGCAACCTGGCGATCTACGACGCGCTCAACGACCTTCGGGGCTGCATTCCCGGCTGCCTCGAAGTGCTGCGCCGGCAGGGCCTGGTCGAGGGTACCTGGTGCCTTGATCCGGGCGAAGTGATGAGCCACGGACAGGCCGAGCAGATCGACCGCGTCTATCGGCAATATCCGGAAATGAACGACGACGCCTTCGTGCGCGCCAATCTCGAGCGCTGGCTGAGCGATGCCGGCAAGAGCCGCGCGCTCGTGGCCTGAAAGACGACAAGCAGGAGCGACAATGCCCGACACCGACCAGATCCTGACGCCCGCCGCCTTTCCGGAGGCGTTCGACGACGTGGCGCATCTGGAAGACTTCATGTCCATGCCCACGCAGGCCGTGGTCGACGACCTGAACGCGCTCGACGGCGACATCATCATTTTAGGCGTCGGCGGCAAGATCGGCGTCACGCTGGCGCGCATGGCCAAGAAGGCCGCGCCCGACAAGCGCGTCATCGGCGTCTCCCGGTTCTCCGAGGAGGGCATCGAGGAGCGGCTCAACGCCTGGGGCATCGAGACGATCCGTTGCGACCTGCTCGACCGGGAGGCGGTCAACGCCCTGCCCAAGGTGCCCAACGTCATCTACATGGCCGGGCTGAAGTTCGACTTCCGCGGCCGCGAGGACTTCCTGTGGGCGATGAACACGATCGCCCCGCAGATCGCCGCCGAGGCCTTCCGCGACAGCCGCATCGTGTCGTTCTCGACCATCCACGTCTATCCCTGGTCGAACCCGATGCATGGCGGCGTCACCGAAACGACCCTGCCGCTGGCCCGGCCCGGCGAGTACGCCAATTCGGTCGTCGGCCGCGAGCGCACCTTCGAGCACTTCTCCAAGAAGTACGGCACGCCCGGCCGCATCATGCGCTTCGTCTACGCCATCGACCCGCGCTACGGCGTCATGCAGGAGATCGCCTCCTGGGTGAAGGCGGGCAAGCCCGTTCCGCTTGCCACCGGCCACGTCAACATCATGTGGCAGGGCGATGCCAATGCGCAATTCCTGCGCATGCTGCGCCATTGCCGGAGCCCGGCGAGCCCGATCAACGTCGGCGGTCCGGAAACCGCGTCGGTACGCTATCTCGCCAATCGCTTCGGCGAGGCGCTCGGCGTCGAACCCGTGTTCGAGGGCGCCGAGAGCGACCATTGCCTGTTCGTCAACTGCGATCACGCCAACGGGCTGTTCGGCAATCCGGTCGTGCCGATGGACGTGATGATCCGCTGGGTCGCCGACTGGGTCAGGAACGACAAGCCGGTGCACGGCAAGCCGTCGAAATTCGAAGTCCGCTCGGGCGAGTTCTGAGGAAGCGGCGATGAAATCGCTCCGCGCTTATGGCTATGCCGTCGCCGCCCATATCGGCTTTGTCGCGATATGGCAGATGGCGGTCATGGTCTCCGACATTCCGGCCTACATCCTGCCCTCGCCCTGGGCGACGCTGATGGAGATCGGCGAGAGTTCGTACAACTGGAGCACCCACTTCTGGGTCACCACCGTCGAGATCTTCGGCGGCTATGCGCTGGCGGTGATCGTCGGCGTGGCGCTCGCCGTCCTGTTCGTGTGGATACCGGCGGTCAACGCCGCGCTGATGCCGCTTCTGGTGACGCTGAACATGGTGCCAAAGGTCGCCATGGCGCCGCTGTTCATCATCTGGTTCAGCTACGGCATCGTGCCCAACATGATCATCGCCTTTGCGATCTGCTTCTTCCCGATCGTGCTGACCACCTATCGCGGGCTGATCGAGGTCGAGCCGGACCTGATCAACCTGGTTCGCGCCATCAAGGCCAATCGCTGGCAGATCTTCGTCAAGATCCAGCTTCCCGGCTCGCTGCCCTATCTGTTCTCGGGCATGAAGGTGGCCGCCGTGCTCGCCGTTGCCGGCGCCATCGTCGGCGAGTTCATCGCCTCCGATCGTGGCCTTGGCTACTTCCTGCTCGTCCAGCAGAACGCGCTCAACACCTCGGCCATGATGATGGCGCTGGTGCTGATCACCTTCATCGGCGTTGCGCTGTACGGGCTGGTGCTGCTGCTCGAATACGTCTTCGTCACGCGCAAGGGGATCGAGACATGAGCGCCGACCCCTTCATCCGCCTCGACAGCGTGCGCAAGGTCTTCCGCGTTGGCGGCGCCGAATTCGTCGCCGTCCAGGACGTCACGCTCGACGTCCGCGAAGGCGAGCTGGTTTCCATCGTCGGCCCCTCCGGCTGCGGCAAGTCGACCGTGCTCAGCATCCTCGCGGAGCTCTACACCGCCGATGGCGGCACGGTACGGATCGGCAATGACGCCGCGCCGTTCACGCCCGGCCGCGATATCGGCATGGTTTTCCAGAAGGCCCTGCTGCTCAAGTGGCGCACCATCATCGACAATGTGCTGCTGCCCGCCGAGATCCTCGGCCTGCCCATGCGCGAGAGCCGCGAACGCGCCGGTCACCTCCTTGAGATGGTCGGCATCACCAAGTTCGCCGATGCCTATCCGCAGCAGCTTTCCGGCGGCATGCAGCAGCGCGCCTCGATCGCCCGCGCGCTGGTGCACGATCCGCGCCTGATCCTGATGGACGAACCCTTCGGCGCGCTCGACGCGCTCACCCGCGAGCGCATGAATCTCGAACTGCTGCGCATCTGGAAGGAAAGCCGCAAGACCATCCTGTTCGTCACCCACGGCATTCAGGAAGCGGTGTTCCTGGGCTCGCAGGTGGCGGTGATGACGCCCAGCCCGGCCCGCATGGCCGCCCATTTCGACATCGAGCTGCCCGAGCCGCGAACGCTCGACGTCAAGACCACCGACTCATTCGGCGAATACACGCGGCAGATCTACCACCTGCTCGGCATGGACTGACCCGGCCGGGCGCACCAAGCATGGGAGGAACCTTCATGCACATTTCGACCGGGACCGCGCTGGCCGCGGCCATCCTCGCTTCGACCGCCCTGTCGGCCTCGGCGGCCGAGGACCTCAGCCTGATGCTCAACTGGAAGGCGGGCGGCGACCACGCCCCGATCTACTATGCCCTTCAGCAGGGCTGGTACGAGGAGGCCGGCGTCGACCTCGACGTCACCCAGGGCAACGGCTCGGGTGCCGCCGCCCAGTCGCTCAGCGTCGGCCAGTCCGAGATGGCGATCATCGACACGCCGACCGCGCTGCAGTTCATCGGCAATGGCAGCCCGATCAGCGGCGTTTTCGTCGCCTATAACGACTCGCCCTACGGCATCTACTGGAAGAAGAGCTCGGGCATCGACACGGTCGCCGACCTTGCCGGCCGCAAGCTCGGCGCGCCGGCCTTCGACGCCGCCCGGCAGATGTGGGTGCCGATCGCCCGGGCGATCGGGCTCGAGCCCGGTTCGGTGGAATGGGTGAACCTGCAGCCGACCGCGAAGGTGGCGGCCCTGCAGGCCGGCGCGATCGATGCGACCACGCATTTCTACTCGGTGCACTTCGTCTACGAGGACATTTTCGGCGACGATCTCGGCTATGCGCTGCTGCGCGACGAGGGCCTCAATCCGTACGGTCTGGCCTATTTCGCCAACGAAGATGCGATTGCCGAAAAGCCCGAAGCGATCGAGGCCATGGTGCAGGTGACCCAGCGCGCCTTCGCGTTCTGCCTGACCACGCCCGAGCCCTGCGCGGCGGCGCTGTCGGAGGCCGCCAGCATGAAGATGGAAGACGCGCTGCGCGAACTGACGTATGCGTCCCGTGTCATGCCCGGCACCGGCAACACGCTGGCGATCGGCCAATGGGACGCGGACCGCGTCGCCGCCGACTATGAACTGGTCAAGGCCGCCTATGACATCGAGGCGTTCGACCCGGCGACGGCCATCACCAACGAATTCATCGACACCGCCATCGCCTATCCGCAGGATTGACGAGCCGCCACGATCCCGGTCGTCCGGCATTGACTTCGGGACAAGACGTCGATGCCGGAGCCGGACCTTTCAGGACCGCCGTGATCGCACCCGACGCGGCGGTCCTCACGGGTCGCCCCACAGCGGCTGTCGGTCGCGCCACATCTTCTCGCCGATCATGCAATCGCGCGGATCGCGTGCACTGGCCGGCGTCGCGGTCCAGCCCTGCGGCCTTGCGCGTCCGGCGATCTCCAGAACCAGCTTGCGCCGCACCGCTTCCTCGAAATCGTCCCAGTCCAGAACCGGAATGACGAACGAGCCCGGACCGTTGATCACGCAGGCCCGGTAGTAGATGTCCAGACCGTCCAGATGCCATTGGCTGCCCAGGCCTTCGCGCGTCATCAGCGGCAAACCGTTGATCACGATGCCTTGCGCCAGAACCGCGTCACGGGCAAGGGCGACGGGACGGCCCGAATTGTTGGGTCCGTCGCCGGAGACGTCGATCACCTGCCGGCGGGCGCTGAAGGCGTTGGAAGCGATGAGTTCGGCGCCGAAGGCCAGCGCGCCGGAGATCGACGTGCGCCGGAAGGCCGGATCGAAGCGGCTCGTCAGAAGGCCGGCAAAGGCGTCCAGATCGGCGCGATCCTCGATCAGGTGCCAGTCGACGACGATTTCCTGGCTGCCGGCCCATTCGACATAGGTCAGTGCGATGCGGCCCAGCAGACCGGAGCGCACGGCGCGGTGGACGGCGTCCGACCGGAGCGCGGCTGCGTAGCCGCGCCGCTGGATCTCCAGCTCGCGCTGGGTCATCGACCGCGAGACGTCGACCATCAGGACGAGTTCGACATCGACCTCGCTCGCCTCGGCGGGAGGCAAAGCCGCCAGCACAGCGGCAACGACGATGGCAAGCGTGCGATACATGCCATGCAGGATGTCGGCACCGTCCGGCCCTGTCCAATCACAACCGGTTCATGCGGCCCGGACCACGGCCAACCGGCGCAAGAAGGAGCACAGAACCACCTGCCCATTCCGGATGATCCGCCCGCTTGTTCCGACGACATCCGCCCACCTGTACCGGGCTATCCGCCCACCTGTGGTGTGCCGCGTTGAGGCGTAGGATTTTCGCTATCAGCTTTCGGCCGTCGCGTCACTGTTCGCATTGGTCTTTCGCAGGGAGGGTCCGTCGAGTGGGAGCCGATGTGCGTTGTGTATCAGGCGGTCGAGGATGGCGTCCGCGAAGAAGCAGGCCTTGGTGATCCCGGCCCGGAGATTGTCGGAGACCAACTGCTCCGGCACGCCGCCGAAGAAAGCCAGCATCCGGACGGGCCAACGCGCTGCCCACGCCGGCGATGGTTTTGCCTTTGCCGATGCGCTCGGACTTTGGACGGACAGCTCACAGGTGACGCCCAGGGTGGGCGGATCGCACAGGCCGGTGGGCGCGCTGGAGGCGGCGGGGAACACGGCTACGACACCATCTGGACCTTGAGGCTGCCTGGCGGCTTGTGGCCGGCCATTACGCCTGCGACCTCCTCGGCGGTCAGGCGGTGAGTGATGACGCCGGCGACCTTCGGCCCGATCGCTGCGAGCGTCTCCAACGCTTCGGGAATGTTATGGTTCAGGCTGTGGGTGCCGAACAGGGCAAGCTGGCGGCGGAAGACATCGTACGGCGAAATCTCGATCCTCGCATCCTGCGGGCACACGCCGAAGAACGACGCCGCGCCGCCGTTCGCGACACTACGCAAGAGGTCCGCCGCGACGGCCGGCACGCCGGTGGCGTCGACGGCGAGATCGCAGGACCGCGAGAGCGCCGCAAGCGCGTCGCTTCCGGACGCCACACCCGACAGGCCGAACCCACGCGCCAGGTCGAGACGCCCGGCGTCGACATCGACCATGATCACCTCAGATGTCCCGCGTGCCTTGAGCGCGAGCCCCATGAGCAGGCCCATCGGCCCAGTCCCGAAGACCACGGCGCGCTCGATGATGCGCTCCTTGAGCGGCGCAAGGGCGTTAAGAACGCAGCCCATCGGCTCGGCGAGCGCCGCGATGTCGAACGGCATGTCCCCGATCGGATGCACCCGGTCCGCCCGCACGGCGGTGAAATCGGCGAAACCACCATCGATGCTGACGCCATAGGCGCCGAGGTTTTGGCACAGGTGTGCCCAGCCGCGTCTGCACGCCGCGCAGTCGCCGCATTCGAGGTTGGGGTCGACTACCACCCGATCGCCGACGGACACGCTGGTCACGCCCGGACCCACGGACGCCACTTCGCCCGCGAACTCATGTCCCGGCACCAGTGGGAAGGCGGAGGGGCCGTAGTTCGCGTGCATTACGTCGAGGTCGGTGTGGCAGAGCCCGCTGGCACGCACCCGGACGATAATCTCGCCTTCACCCATGACCGGATCGGGTCGGTCAGTAACATCGACCCGGTCTCTTTCCAGAAAGACGATGGCCTTCATCGCGATACTCCCGCCTTCAGATATGCGTCCATCGCCGCCGCGGTGCCGTCAACCCAGATCATTCGCAGCCACTTTTCGAAGGCATCTGCAAAACGCGGATGATCGGCGAGGTTGCCGTAGGTCTGGCGTTGTTCGAGCCAGGCGCGAGGATCGTCCCTGGCCGTCCGGGCCACCGCCTGCAGTGTGTCCCAGAACGGATCGTTCGGTTCGATCGTGCTGCCGTCCTCGCGGGTGCCGAAGCACATTCGCGCCCAGCCGGCCTCGGCCAGTGCGAGCCCCTCGACGGGTGTGCCGGCGACAAGCCCGTCGCGTACGCTCCCCAGCACGAAGCCGGGATGGCGCGACGAGCCGTCGAAGGCGACCCGCCGTGTGGTGTCGACGATGATCGGATTGCCGAATCGGCGCAGCAGAAGGTCGATGTAGGCCTCGGGCGTGAATCCGGGCACGGCGTCGATATGCGGCAGGATTTCCTCGCGCTCGATCTTTTCGAACACGGCCCGGATGCCCGGGTGTTCCATCGTGCCGGAGATCGTCTCGACCGACAAGAGTTCGCCCAGGTCGGAAATCACCTGGTGGCCGCCGTTGAGCATACGGATCTTCATCTTCTCGAAGGCGTGCACGTCATCGGTGATCGTAGCGCCGGCCATCTCCCATTCCGGACGTCCGGCGCAGAAATCGTCCTCGATCACCCATTGGCGGAAGCTCTCGTGGGTGACTGGAACCGCGTCTTCGATGCCGAATTCGGCCACAAGCGCCAGCTCCTTCCGACCGGTCGCGGGCACGATGCAGTCGACCATTGCATTGGGAAAGGTGCAGGTCGTGTCGATCCAGTCGGCAAGCTCCGGGTCGGAAAGCCGCGCGAGCGAGATCAAGGTCTGACGCAGCACCGTGCCATTGTGCTGAAGGTTGTCGCAGCATTGGCAAGTGAAGGGGCCGATTGCGGCATCGCGGCGGCGTCTCAACGCTGCGACCATCGCGCCAAAGGCGGTCTTCGGGCGGTCGGGGTTCGCCGCGTCGTGCACGATGTCGGGGTTCGTCGCGTCGAACCCGCCAGTCGCGGGGTCGATGTAGTAGCCCCCTTCGGTGACGGTCAGCGCGACGATGCGTATGTCCGGCTGTGCCATGCGCTCGATCAGCGCGCCATTGCCTTCCTCGATGGGGACGTAGTCGATCATGGACCCCACGACCTCGGCCGACCTGTCGGATGGGTCGAGTTCGATCAGCGTTGACAGGTAATCCTGCCTCGCCAGCTCGCGGCGCATCCGATCGTCATAGGGCCGGACGCCGGCGCCGACGATCGCCCAGTCCTGCGCAAGCCCCTGCTGCATCAGCCGGTGGATGTACCAGGACTGGTGTGCGCGATGGAAATTGCCGACCCCGATGTGAACGATACCAGCGGTCAGTTTGGACCGGTCGTAGGTTGGAACCGGAACGGTCACTGGGAGCTCTCCCAGAGTCGCGTTCGACAGTTTCACAGCCATGGCTCGGCCCTTCCCGTGGAGCGCGATCGACCGAGGGTGCGACGCAGCGGCCCACCCACCGGCGCTTTGGCGCATCAACTCATCCAGTTGCCGCCGTCGATGTTGATGGTCTGGGCCGTGATGTACCGGGCTTCGTCCGAGGCCAGGAACACGCAAGGATCCGCGATCTCGTCTGGCTTGCCCATGTGTCCCAGTGGCACGGCGAGACCCACCTCGCGCTTCTTCTGGCCGATGGGCTTGTTTTCGTACTTCGCAAAGAGCGAGTCCACATGATCCCACATCGGCGTGTCGATCACGCCGGGCGCAATCGCGTTGACCCGGATGTTGTCCCTGGCAAGCTCGAGCGCCAGGGATTGCGTGATCGAGATCACCGCTGCCTTGCTGGAGCAGTAGACCAGAACGAAAGCCTCTCCCCGACGCCCGGCCTGGGACGAGACATTGATGATCGCCCCGCCATTTCCGCGCTTCTTCATTCCCGGCAGTACCGCTTGCGTGGTGAATATCGTGCCGGCAACGTTGACGTCATACTGCCGGCGATAGTCGTCCGGGGTTATCTCCTCGATGGCGCACATGTTGAAGACGCCTGCGTTGTTGACGAGAATATCGATCCCGCCCCATGCCTGCTCGACCGAAGCCACCCCGGCGGCGATGGACCGGAGATCGGTTACGTCGAGCGTCACGGCCATGCCGCTCCCGCCGAGCGCCGCGGCGGCGTCCTCTGCCTCATGTGTGAGGCGGTCAGCGACGGCGACCTTAGCCCCCTCTGCGGCGTAGGCCTCGCAGATGGCACGTCCGATCCCGCGACCGCCCCCGGTGACAAGGGCGACTCTGCCTTCAAGGCGTTTCATTGGATCCGCAATCCTTTGCTGTCAAACCGGTGAAGGTGCTCCGCACGAGGCGAGAGGTAGACGGTCTGCCCGTACTGCAATCCCAGTTCTCCCTGAGCGCGAACTGTGATCGGCCCGTTGGCCACCGCGGTCTGAATGTGAAAAAACGTGTCCGAGCCGAGGTGCTCAGACACCCCCACAGTCCCCTCCCAGGCGCCGGCTTCTTCCGAGATCTCGATGTGTTCGGGCCGGATGCCGATCGTCACGGCCTTGTGCCTGTCGGCCTCGGGTCCGCCGATCAGGTTCATCTTCGGGCTTCCGATGAAACCGGCCACGAAGATGTTCCGGGGCCGCCGGTAGAGCTCGAGCGGGCTGCCCACCTGCTCGATCACGCCGGCCTGAAGGACCACGATCTTGTCGGCCATGGTCATTGCCTCGACTTGGTCGTGGGTGACATAGATCATCGTGGTCGCCAGCCGCTTGTGCAACTCCGAGATTTCAAGCCGCATGCCGACCCGTAGGGCCGCGTCGAGGTTCGACAGCGGTTCATCGAACAAGAACGCTGCCGGTTCGCGGACGATGGCACGGCCGATCGCCACCCGCTGGCGCTGCCCCCCCGAAAGTTGCCCCGGACGCCGATCGAGATAATCGGTCAGGTTCAGCACCCGCGCCGCGTCATTGACCCGTCTGTCCTGCTCCGCCTTGTCCAATCCCGCCATGCGTAGCGGGAAGGCGATGTTCTTTCGCACCGACATGTGCGGATAAAGCGCATAGCTCTGGAACACCATCGCCAGCCCGCGTTTCGCCGGCACGATGCCGGTGGCATCCTTGCCGTCGATCATTATCTCGCCGTCGGTCACGTCCTCGAGCCCGGCGATGAGCCTCAGAAGCGTGGACTTGCCGCAGCCCGACGGCCCGACGAAGACGACGAACTCGCCATCTTCGATGCTCAGGTCGAGCGGCCGAATGACCTCGACGCTGCCGAACGATTTCGAAACGTGGTTGAGCTGGATCTGTCCCATACCCGTTCTCTCTACTTGACCGCGCCGAATGTCAGGCCGCGCACGAGTTGTCTCTGGCTGAACCAGCCCATGATGAGGATCGGCGCGATGGCCATGATCGAGGCCGCCGAAAGCTTTGCGTAGAACAGTCCCTCGGGGCTGGAGTAACTCGCGATGAAGGCCGTGAGAGGGGCCGCATTGGCGGCGGTCAGGTTCAGCGTCCAGAACGCTTCGTTCCATGCCAGTATGATGTTGAGCAGCACCGTCGACGCCATGCCGGGGATCGCCATCGGTGTAAGCACATGAAGGATTTCCTCACGCAGGGAAGCCCCGTCCATACGTGCCGCCTCCAGGATTTCGCCGGGGATTTCCTTGAAGTAGGTGTAGAGCATCCAGATGATGATCGGGAGATTCATCAGCGTCAGCACGATCACCAGTCCGATCCGGGTGTCGAGCAGGCCATAGTCCCTGAAGATCAGATAGATCGGCACCAGGACGCCCACCGGCGGCAGCATCTTGGTCGAAAGCATCCACATGAGCACGTTCTTGGTGTGCCGGGCCGGCACGAAGGCCATCGCCCAGGCCGCCGGAATAGCGATCAGGAGACCAACGAACGTGGAGCCGAGCGAGATGATCACCGAGTTGGCGAAGTGCTTGAAGTAATCCGAGCGCTCCTGAACCGTGAAGAAGCTGTCCAGAGTCCAGCCCGAGCCGAACAGAACCTCAAGCGGCGCCCGGATCGCATCCTCCTCGGTCTTGAACGAAAGGATGAAGATCCAGAGGATCGGGAAGAACATCAGGAACCCAAGCGTGCCGGCGACAGCCGTGTTCAGGGCCCTGGTTCTGTTCGAGACCGCACGTGCCATGAACCACTCCTCCCTAGGCGTCGAGGTTCTTGCCGATCATCCGCATCAGGAAGATCGCGACAATGTTGGCGAGGATGATGGCGATGACGCCACCGGCACTGCCCAGGCCCACGTCGAACTGCAGCAGCGACGAGACGTAGATCAGGTAAGTGAGATTGGTCGACGCCGTGCCGGGACCGCCGTTCGTCGTCACCAGAATCTCGGCGAAGATCGACAGATGGAAGATTGTCTGGATCAGGATCACCACGGTGATCGCCCGGGCGAGGTGCGGCAAGACGATGAACACGAAGCGCGAAAAACTGCCCGCGCCGTCCATCTCCGCCGCTTCCAGTTGCTCCTGGTCGAGCGACTGCATGGCGGTGAACAGGATCAGCGTCGCAAAAGGAAGCCACATCCAGGACACGATGAGGATGATGGAGAGCAGCGGGATCTGACCCATGAAGTCGATCGGCTGGAAGCCCAGGCTCGTTGCGATTTGCCCGAACATCCCGTTCACCGGATTCATGAACATGTTCTTCCAGACTAGCGCGGAGACCGTCGGCATCACGAAGAAGGGCGCGATCACCATGATGCGGATGATGCCCTGGCCGAACATTGGCCGGTCGAGCAGCAGCGCGAACATGATGCCGCCGGCAACGGTGATGAGCAGCACTCCCCCGACCAGCATAAGCGTGTTGAGCATCGCCGCCTGGAAGCTCGGGTCGGTCACGAACCAGTAGTAGTTCTCCCACCCCACGAAGGGGTTTCCGGTCGGCGTGATCAGGTTGTATCGCAGGAACGAAAAGTAGATCGTCAAAGACAAAGGGACGATCATCCATGCGAGCAGAAGGATAACGGAGGGCGCGATCATCATCCTGGCCGCTGCGCGTGAAGCTTTCGTCGCCATTGGCTCCTCTCGCAAGGCTTTGATGGCAGCCACGTCGGAAAAGCCCGCGCAGGGCCGTCCCACTACGCTCAGCCACAAGGAGGACTCGTGATCTTCGGCAGGGCGGACCGACCCTTGCGGACCGGCCCGTTCCCGGGAGGTGGCTATTCTATGTAACCGGCCCTTGTCATTTCGCGGACCGCGAACTGCTGGCTGTTGGCAAGGGCCTGTTCAACCGACTGCTGGCCGGCGAGCGCGGCCGAGATCTGCTGGCCGACATAGTTGCCGATGCCCTGGAATTCGGGAATCGCGACGAACTGGATGCCGGTATACGGAACCGGATCGCGGGTCGGGTTGGCCGGGTCGACCGAGAAGATCGCGTTCTTGATCGTTTCGGCGAAGGGCGCCGCCTCCAGCAGACGCGGATCCTCGTGTATCGACTGGCGCGTTCCGGAGGGCACCGCGACCCAGCCTTCGGTTTCGCCAACCATCTCGAAGTATTCCTTCGAGGTGCCCCACTTCAGGAAGTCCTTGGCGACGTCGACCTTTTGCGAACTGGCCGGGATCGCGAGTGCCCATGACCAGAACCAGCCCGTGCCGTTGGAGGTCTCCTGCTTCGGCGCCTGGAAGAAGTCGGTGACATCCGCCACGGTCGACGTGTTCGGGTTCTTCACGTCGTTCGCCGCCGAGGTCGCATCGACCCAGGTCGCGCACTTGCCGTCCTTGAACAACGCCCGGTTCTCGTTGTGGCCGTTGCCGGTCGCGCCCGGAGGACCGTAATTGGTCATCAGGTCGACATAGTAGGTGATCGCCGCGTTCCACTCGGGGCTGTCAAGTTGCGGCTGCCAGTCCATGTCGAACCAGCGGGCGCCGAAGGCGTTGGCGAGTGGGCCGATGAAGGCCATGTTCTCGCCCCAGCCGGCCTTGCCGCGCTGGCAGGTGCCGAAGATGCCGTTGTCGGGGTCGTGCACCTTGGCGACGATGTCGGCGAACTCGGTGTAGGTAATCTGCTCGGTCGGTGCCTCGACGCCGGCGGCTTCGAAGACGTCGGTGCGGTAGAATGTGAAAGAGGTCTCTGAATAGAGCGGCACCGCGTAGAGATTGCCGTCCTTGTCCGACAGGCCGTTGCGCACCAGCTGGAAGATGTCCTCCAGGTCATAGTCCGGGTCATCGGCGAAATCGTTCAGCGGAACGAGCCAGCCATTGGCGCCCCAGATCGGGGCTTCGTAGGCGCCGATGAAGATGATGTCGAAAGAGCCGCCATCGGTCGCGATATCCTGCGTCGTCCGCTGACGCAGGACGTTTTCTTCGAGCACGACCCAGTTGATCGAGTTGCCGGTCGCCTCCTCCCACTGAGGTGCAAGGCTCTGCATGACGATCATGTCGGCGTTGTTGACCGTGGCGATCGTGATTTCTTCAGCCCACGCACCGGTGCCGGCGGCAAGCGCCACCGACGACGCGGTGAGCAGTATCCTTTTCAGTCCCATCTGATTCCTCCCATGACTTGGCTGACTAGCCAAGCCCGACGGTAGGGGAAGAATTAGAGTCGCGTCAACACTTTTTTTTACGCGCGACAAGAGCTGTGCCTGCGCCGGCATGGTCGCAGGGCGTCAGGCCGACTGGCGCATCACCAGACTTCCCGGAAACAGTTCCGTTTCGCGGCGTTCCGCATTGATACCCTGATCGAGAAGCCGGAACAGTGTCTCCACGCTTCTTTCGGCGATTGCCGCGTAGTCCTGAGCGACGGTGGTCAGCGAAGGCGATGTGAAGCGCGCGAATGGATGGTCGTCGTGGCCCGCCACGCGCAGCGCGAAGCCTTGCCCCCGCCCGACGCGCAGCCCCTTTTCGTATGCCGCCGCGAGGAAGCCGATCGCCAGTCGATCGTTCGAGCAAAGCACCGTATCGGTGGGGAGTTTCCGCTCGGCGATCACCCTCATGCCCTCGCGATATCCAACCTCCTCGAAAGCCCACCCTTCACCATGGACATGCACCACCTGGGGGGCGTGCCCCAGCGATTCCATCGCCTGGATATAGGCTTGGCGCCGCTTGTTGGCATTGGGGTTGACGGGCGGCATTTCGAAGAAGCTCGGCGGTTCGCCGGTTCGGCAGAGATACTCCACAATCAACGGAATACTCTGAAAATTGTCTGATCCGACAAAGGCTTCGCCGACACCCTCAATCTCGCTGTCGAACAGAACGGTGGGAACATCGCCGCAGAAATCCTCGACGACCTGACGCTCCGATCTGCGGCCGAGCGGCGCCAGAAGTACGCCGGCCGGCTTGAGCGAACGCAATGTCTCGAAAATGTCGTTCTCAAGCGACGTTTCCCCATGCGAGCTGAACAGCATCGGAAAATAGCCCGCATCAAGGCAGCGCCGTTCGATGTTCCGAGCTATCTCCGCGAAGAAGGGGTCGGCAAGGTACGGCACGACGATCCCGATATTCTTCGTCAGGCGCCGATTCTGGTTCATGGCGAAGAGGTTCGGCCGGAAACCGTACTTGTCGATTGCCGTCTCGATTCGCTCGCGGGTGACCTTTTTTACGCTCCTGGGATCCTGGAAGTACTTCGACACGGTCGGCCGCGAGATTCCGCTCACGGCAGCGAATTCTCCCATTGTCCGGATCTTCCGTGTGCCTGAACTCACCTTGCCCCTCCGTGCTCTTGCCTGCCGTCCCGGACTTGCCGCATGGGCCCGGTTTCGCAAGAGCGACAATAGACCAGAAGTGTGCGCGTGCAAAGTTTTGCGTTGACACTCGTTGCCAAACAGTGGCACCGAAACGGGTGCCCGGAGAGCGCACGCCATTGCGCCGCTTTCTTCGGGTCGAGGTGAGTATGCAGCACCTTGCGGCATTGCCGGAAAGCTAGCGAAAGATGAAGAAAGTCCTGGTGATAGGTGAAATCCTCGTTGAGATCATGGCCGACAACATCGGCGACGGGTTTCTCAAGCCGATCGCCTTGACCGGGCCTTTCCCCTCCGGTGCGCCCGCGATCTTCATCGACCAGGTCGCCCGCATGGGACAACCTTGTGCGATCCTTTCGACCGTGGGCGACGACGACTTCGGGCGCATCAACCTCGACCGTCTTGCGGCCGACGGCGTCGACATTTCCGGCGTCGCGATCGTCGCGGACCGCCCGACCGGTTCCGCTTTCGTGCGGTATCGCGCCGATGGCTCACGGGACTTCATCTTCAATATACTGCATTCCGCCTGCGGGCTGCTGCCGGACCGCCAGGCATCGGATCGGTTGTTCGGCCAAGCCGACCACCTGCACGTCATGGGCTCTTCGCTGTCGAGCCCCCAAATCGTCGCCCTCAACCTCGAGGCGGCATGGGCGGTCAAGGCTCGGGGCGGCACGCTTTCGTTCGATCCGAACCTGCGCAAGGAAATCCTCGACGCACCCGGCATGCGCGAGTCGATGACCGAAATCCTGAGCCTGACCGACCTTTTCCTGCCCTCGGGGGACGAGCTGTTCCTGCTGACCGAAGCGAAGGACGAGGAACGCGCCGTTCAAGAACTGCTCGGCCGGGGGGTTTCCGTCGTCGTCCACAAGCTCGGAGCGCAGGGCGTCCGCCACCACGATGCTTCGGGCGCGATGTTCATGGCTGCACTCCCGGTCGATGAAGTCGATCCGACAGGGGCGGGCGATTGTTTCGGTGGCGCTTTTACCGCGCTCTGGCTGCGGGGAACCGAAGCGCGTGAAGCCCTCGCGATTGCCGCCGCAGCGGGCGCCCTTGCGGTGACCAGACGGGGCCCGATGGAAGGCGCCGCGGATCTCGAGACGCTTCGGGCTTTCGTTGAACAAGACTCGAAGGAGCGCGTATGACCCATCCCCTTTCCGCCATCCCGTCCGCATTCCACGCCGGAAATCCCGTCGGTATTACCTCGGTCTGCTCCGCGCATCCGGTCGTTATCGAGGCTGCTTTGCGACACGCGAAGGAAACCGGCGAACTGGCGCTCATCGAAGCGACCTGCAACCAGGTCAACCAGGATGGGGGCTATACCGGCATGACCCCGACCGATTTCCGCGCTTTTGTCGAGGCGATCGCCGAGAAAGCCGGGCTTGCGACCGACCGGATCATTCTTGGCGGCGATCACCTCGGACCAAACCCCTTCAAAGACCTGCCGGCCGACGAAGCGATGGCAAAGGCGGAGGTTATGATCGCCGGGTACTCGGCCGCCGGCTTCACCAAGCTTCATCTCGACACCTCCATGGGCTGTGCTGGCGAAGCTGTGGCATTGCCTGACGAGATCACTGCCGAACGCGCGGCGCGTCTTGCCGTCATTGCCGAAGAGACAAAGGCCGCGGTCGATCCGGTCTATGTGATCGGCACGGAAGTCCCCGTGCCGGGCGGCGCGTTGGAAGAGCTCGGTGAAATCGCCGTTACAACGCCTGCTGCTGTCCGTCGCACCTATGAGGTGCATTGCGACGCCTTTGCGACTGCGGGTGCGCAAGAGGCTTTTTGCCGGGTTATCGCCCTCGTCGTGCAGCCGGGCGTCGAGTTCGGACATGCTGACGTGATTCAATTCGAACCGCGCAAGGCCCGGGAGCTGGCAGGCAGCCTCTCGGGCATGCCCGGTATCGTGTTCGAAGCGCACTCGACCGACTATCAGACCCCGGAGAGCCTGGGCGCCCTTGTCGAGAATGGGTTTGCCATCTTGAAGGTCGGCCCTTGGCTGACTTTCGCGCTGCGGGAAGCCCTCTACGCGCTCGACTCGGTTGCGGACGTGCTCGACGGCCACCCGCCGCAAGGCCGGCTTATGGCTGCGATGGAGGAAGTCATGCTCGAGTCGCCCGATTACTGGACGAAATATTACGAGGGCAACGCGCGGCAACTATGGCTCCAGCGCCACTTCAGCTACTCCGATCGACTCCGGTATTACTGGCCCGACCCCAAGGCCGAGGCTGCAGTATCGCACCTGCGCGAACGCTTGTCGGGGAAAGCGATTCCGCAGACAGTGCGCAGCCAGTATTTGGGCGGCGAAACATCCGGTGACAGCACCGACGAGATCCTGCTCGCTGCAGTCCAAAACGTTCTGCGCGGATACTGGCATGCATGCCGGGCCCGACAGCCCGCGCGGTGATACTCAACAGACCCCCGGAGGGTACGATGGAGCGTTTGGATCTTGCATCGCATCATTGGCTCACGTCCGGAGGTGTTACCCGAAGACTCAGTCAGCCCTGAAGAACCGGTTGAGGCGGGCTGAATGTTCCTGATTGGTTTTGCGATCGTGATCGGGACGACCTTCGGTCAGGCAGCGATCACAGCCGAAGAACCCTGAGGTCTCCTCGGCGGTGTCCATCAGCAGACCTTCGGGGTCGCGCATCATCAGGCAGGCGTGCTCGGCAATGACGATCTCGTCGCCCGGCACATCTGAAGCTTGTCGAATGCCGGTTCGCTGATCCGTGGTCTGCCGATGTCACGGTAGGCGATCTCGGCGGCGAGAATTCGAGCCGGCAGACCGGTGTCCATGGCGCGCGCTCGACATCCCGTTCGCCGCCGAGATCTATTGGTACTCCGGCCCGGTCTGGATGAGCTGTTCCATCAGCGCGGCGATAACCTTACCCTGGGTGTCCTGCATCCGGTTCCTCTTTTTGGCGATTGAGAAAACCGGACTGGAGGGTAGCCCATCCGTGGTGCGAGCCCCACGGATGGGCACGCAAGTGCGCCCCCACGAACGAAATTTCCAGACATCAGGTTACACAGCCGGCGCCGAACCTGCAGCGCGCCATCCTTGAGGGAACCCAACCCCCGGGTCTGACCCTGCAGCATCTGATGGAGACGCCAATCCCGGCAAATTGGACCCGTCAGGCCGAACTGTTCGCCGCGGCCACGCCGGCCTGACGGCATTGATCCCGGCACGCCCGATCCCCTGTTATTGGCGCTTATACCACCTGTTCCTGCGCTCTGTTGCCCCTGTTATGGTGCCTATTTGACCTGTTTTGGACCCTAAACAGGAAACCCTCCTAACCCATTGAAACAGCGTGCGGAAATCGGGCGCCTGCTCAGAATCGAGCCGAAAACGCCTGTTCTTTGGCCGAAAACGACGAAAATTCGTAAGCGCTGTTTCGGCCCCACCTTTCGCTGTGCGTCGTGATCTGGGATTGGCTCCTTCAGCGGTTTACGGGAGGGA
>NZ_JASHKB010000020.1 GCF_030732865.1 Roseitalea sp. MMSF_3546 | reverse complement strand
CCCCTGCCGATCCGCGATCATCGCATCAAGCAAAGCTCCGGAAAAGCAGGCGCTAATGCGCTCTTGAAAGGTAAGGCCGCATGACCGACCAGGCCGCGCCCGACGCGCTGTCGCGCCGATTGCTCGAACGCGCCGCGCCCG
Organism: Roseitalea sp. MMSF_3546; assembly: GCF_030732865.1. Lineage (GTDB taxonomy): Bacteria > Pseudomonadota > Alphaproteobacteria > Rhizobiales > Rhizobiaceae > Roseitalea. The sequence goes on along the minus strand of NZ_JASHKB010000020.1, from coordinate 76,726 downwards.
CCCGCGCCGAGTTCGAGGATCTGGTCATCGTGCCGATCTTCGCGGTGATCGTCGCCCTTGCCGTGGGCGCCCTGATCATGCTGGCGACCGCCGTGGACCTGCCGACCATCGGGCGATCCTATGTCGCGCTGGTCGAAGGCTCGGTCGGCTCGATCAACGCGCTGTCGGAGACGCTGACCGCGGCCGCGCCGCTGGTGCTCGCCGGGCTGGGGCTCGCCATCGGCTTCCGGACAGGGCTGTTCAACATCGGCGCGGAAGGCCAGATCGTCATTGGCGGGCTCGCCGCCGTCATGGTCGGCTTTTCGTTCGCAGGGCTGCCATTCGCCCTTCACCTGCCGCTGGCACTTGTCGCCGGCGCGGTCGCCGGGGCGCTCTATGCATCGATCGCCGGCGTGCTGCGCGCCTATACGGGCGCCCATGAGGTCATCTCGACCATCATGCTCAACCTGATCTCCTACCGCATTCTCGACTATGCGCTCAGCCAGCCCTTCATTCAGCGCGAAGGTCGCGCCGACCCCGTTTCCAAGTCGGTGCTCGACAGCGCTGAACTGCCGCAGCTTCTGGGATGGCTGGACCCGAACCTGCGCATCCATGCCGGCCTGATCCTGGTGATCGCCGCGGTGATCTTCGTGCACTGGCTCCTGTTCCGCACCAAGGTCGGCTTCGAGTTCCGCGCCAGCGGCAAGAACCCCGATGCGGCGCTTTATGCCGGCATGCGCGCCTCGCTGATCATCGTCGCCTCCATGGCCGCGGCCGGTACCTTTGCCGGGCTGGCCGGCGCCAACCAGGTGCTCGGCGTGCTCGACAGGGCGACGCCGGGCTTTTCGGCGGGCATCGGGTTCGACGCGATCTCGGTGGCGCTGCTGGGCCGATCGCATCCGGTCGGCGTGCTGTTCGCCGGGCTGCTGTTCGGCGCGCTCGAGGCCGGCGGGCGCCAGATGCAGGTCGATGCCGGCGTGTCGGTCGACCTGATCGGCATCATCCAGGCGCTGATCATCGTGTTCATCGCCGCCCCGCTTCTGGTGCGGGCGATCTTCCCCTGGGGCTTCCGCCGGGCCGAAGCCGGGCGCAAGGAGTAGCTCATGGCGGTGGCAACCGACGCAACCGTTCAGCGACCCGACGCGCAGGGCAGCCTGCGCGCCCGCATTACCGGCTTCGTGCTGATCGCGCTGGCGCTGTTCGTTGCCGGCGTGTTCAGCTACGGCGTGCCGGGCGAGGCGACCTTCCGCCTGTCGCGGCCGACCGATGTGTGGGCCCTGCCCAATCTGGTCGTGCCGGCGGCCCCGTTCAACTATATCGCGGCGGCCGCGCTCGCCTTTCTGGGCGCCCGCCTGTTCCTGCGCGGCGGCGGACGCTGGGCGACGCTGTTTCTGGGCATCGGGCTCGCCCTGGTGGTGGCGGCCTTCCTGGTCTGGGCCACCGCCGGCAAGTCCTTTTCGCTGACCGGCATGCTGCAGGCGACCATGGTGCGCGCCGTGCCGATCGCGCTGGGCGGGCTTGCGGGCGTGCTGTCCGAGCGCGTCGGCGTCATCAACATCGCCATCGAAGGCATGCTGCTGGCCGGTGCGTTCACGGGTGCGCTGGCCGGCTCGATGCTGGGCGGCTTCGGCGGGCTGGTCGCGGCTGTCGCGATCGGCGGGCTGTTCGGCTTCATTCTCGCCGCGCTGGTCGTCACCTACCGCATGGACCAGATCATCGCCGGCGTGGTCATCAACCTGTTCGTGCTGGGGCTGACCTCCTACGTTTCCAGCCAGGTCTTCGCCGAATACCGATTCCTGAACAACGCGCCGGTGTTCCGCGCCTACAAGGTCCCGATCCTGGGCGACATTCCCGTCATCGGCCCGATGCTGTTCAACCAGAACATCTTCGTTTACGGCGCGATCGTGCTCGTCATCGTCGCGACCTATTATCTGTTCTACACGCGCGCCGGCCTGCGCGCGCGTTCGGTCGGCGAATACCCGCGCGCCGCCGACACGCTGGGCATCAATGTCTACCGCACGCGCTATGTCAACGTGACCCTGGCCGGCATGGTGGCCGGTTTCGGCGGCGCGTGGTTCACGCTCGGCTCGGTCGGCCGGTTCGACGAGAACATGACCGGCGGGCGCGGCTTCATCGGTCTGGCCGCCATGATCTTCGGTCGCTGGCATCCTGTCGGCGCGCTGATGGCGGCGCTCGTCTTCGGCTTCGCCGATGCCATGCAGCAAAAGCTCGCTCTGCTGCAAACGCCGATCCCGTCCGAATTCCTGGCCATGGCGCCCTACATCGCCACGATCATCGTCGTCGCAGGCATTGTCGGCCGGTCGCGTCCGCCTGCCGCGGACGGCAAGCCCTATGTCAAGGAGTAGAGCTGCGCCGCGCGCATCGGTTGACATAGGTCATGTTGCGCGGTCGCCATCGACGTAACCTGAATGCCATGTCGCAGGGAGGACTGCCGCATGGAAAGCACGATCGCAAAGAGCGCCGCTGACCGGGCGGATGCGACACTGCCCGATCCGGACGCGGCACGGGCAACCTTTTCATGGGACGACGCACGAGCACTGCTCGACGGCCTGCCGGACGGGGCGCTGAACATCGGCTATGAGGCCATCGACCGGCACGTTGTCCACGGCCATGGCGATGCGGTCGCCATGCGCTGGATCGGCAAGGACGACAGCCGGCGCGCGCTGACCTATGCGGACATGGCGGCGCTGTCGTCGCGCTTTGCCAATGTGCTCAGGGAGCACGGGCTTGAACCGGGCGACAGCCTGTTCGCGCTGATGGGCCGGGTGCCCGAACTCTATGCCGCGGCGATCGGCACGCTGAAGGCCGGCATGGTGTTCACGCCGCTGTTTTCGGCGTTCGGGCCCGAACCGATCCGCACGCGCATGGAAATCGGCGAAGCCAATGTGCTTCTGACGACCGCTTCGCTCTACAGGCGCAAGATCGCCGCCTGGCGCGACGAAATTCCCTCGCTGATACTGGTGCTGATCGCCGACGCGGACGAAGCGCCGGAAGGGTGCGTCGCGCTCGGTCCGGCCCTGGATGCGGCCTCGGACGCGTTCGAGGTCGTGCACACGCGGCCCGAGGACACCGCGCTCATCCACTTCACGTCGGGGACGACCGGCAAGCCCAAGGGCGCGGTGCATGTCCATCAGGCGGTCGTCTATCACGCCCATTCGGGCCGCTGCGCGCTCGAACTCAAGCCCGGCGCGGTCTACTGGTGCACGGCCGATCCGGGCTGGGTGACCGGCACCTCCTACGGCATCATCGCGCCGTTCGTGCATCGGGTGACCATGATCGTCGACGAGGCCGAGTTCGATCTCGAGCGCTGGTACGAGACGATTGAGCGCGAGAAGGTCGAGATCTGGTATTCGGCGCCGACCGCGATCCGCATGATGATGCGCGCCGGCGCCGAGGCGGCCGAGCCCTACGACTTCTCCTCGCTGCAGTTCCTCGCCAGCGTCGGCGAGCCGCTCAATCCCGAAGCCGTCACCTGGAGCAACCAGGTCTTCGGCAAGCCCTTCCACGACAATTGGTGGCAGACCGAGACCGGCGGCATCATGATCGCCAACACCCGCGCCATGGACATCCGCCCCGGCTCGATGGGCAAGCCGCTGCCGGGCATCGAGGCGGCCATCATCGACCGCGAGGACGGCGCGGTGCGGCCATGCGCCCCCGGCGAGATCGGCGAATTGGCGCTGCGCCCCGGCTGGCCCTCCATGATGCGTGCCTACCTGCACGAGCAGGCCCGTTACGACAAGGCGTTCGCCGGCGGCTGGTACTTTTCGGGCGATCTCGCCATGGCCGACAAGGACGGCTATTTCTGGTTCGTCGGCCGCGCCGACGATCTGATCAAGTCGTCCGGCCATCTGATCGGCCCGTTCGAGGTGGAAAGCGCGCTGATCGAGCACGATGCGGTCGCCGAGGCCGGCGTGATCGGCGTTCCCGACGAGACCGCCGGCGAGGTGGTCAAGGCCTATGTCACGCTCAATCCGGGCTTTGAGGCGTCCGAGGATCTCGAGCGCGAAATCCGCGGCCATGCCCGCAAGACGCTCGGGCCGGCCGTCGCCCCGCGCGCGATCGTCTTCCGCAACACGCTGCCCAAGACCCGCTCGGGCAAGATCATGCGGCGGCTCCTGAAGGCGCGCGAACTGGGCCTGCCCGAGGGCGACATCTCGACACTGGAGACCGACGAGACATGAGCGTCATCGACAAGCCGCGCCTTGACCATGCGCACATGCTCTCGCTGCTCGAGAGCATGATCCGCATCCGCCGCTTCGAGGACAAGTGCGCCGAACTGTACACGCAACAGAAGATTCGCGGCTTCCTGCACCTTTACGACGGCGAGGAAGCGATCGCGACCGGCATCATTCCGGTGCTCAAGCCCGAGGATCGGATCGTCGCCACCTACCGGGAGCACGGCCATGCGCTGGTCCGGGGCGTGCCGATGACCACGGTCATGGCGGAGATGTACGGCAAGGCCGAGGGCTGTTCGGGCGGGCGCGGCGGCTCGATGCACCTGTTCGACAGGGCCACCAATTTCTATGGCGGCAATGCCATCGTCGGCGGCGGGCTGCCGCTCGCCGGCGGTCTGGCGCTGGCCGACCGGATGCAGGGCACCTCCAACGTCACCGCCTGCTTTTTCGGCGAGGGCGCGGTGGCCGAGGGCGAATTCCACGAGACGCTGAATCTTGCCAAGCTCTGGAACCTGCCGGTCCTGTTCGTGTGCGAGAACAATGGCTATGCGATGGGCTCGGCGCTCGCGCGAACCGAGGCCGAGACCGACATCCACGCGAAGGCCGCCGCCTACGGCATCGAGGCCGAAGTGGTCGACGGCATGGATGTGGTCGCCGTCGAGGCGGCGGCACGGCGGGCCATCGCGCGCATCCGGGAGACCGGCGCGCCGGTGTTCCTGGAGTGCCGGACATATCGCTTCCGCGCCCACTCCATGTTCGATGCCCAGCTCTACCGGCAGAAGGAAGAGATCGAGGCTTGGCGCCCGAAGGGTCCGATCGTGCGCTTCCAGACCTGGCTGCAGGCCAACCACCTCGTCGACGAAGCGGAGATCGGGCAGATCGAGCAGCGCGTCGATGCCGAGATCGCCGAGGCGGTGACATTTGCCGAAAACGGCACCTGGGAGCCGGTCGCCGATCTCGAGACGCACGTTCTGGGCGAGCAGCCCGCGCCGCCCGCCCCGGTCGCGCCATCGGGCGAAACGGTCGCCATGACCTATCGGGAGGCGGTCCGGCAGGCGATCATGGACGCGATGATCCGCGACGAACGGGTCTTCCTGATGGGCGAGGATGTCGGCGCCTATGGCGGATGCTACGCGGTCTCCAAGGGCCTGATGGTCGAATTCGGCGAAGAGCGCATCCGCGATACGCCGCTTTCGGAATCGGGCTTCACCGGCGCGGGGATCGGCGCGGCGGCGGCCGGCATGCGCCCCATCGTCGAACTGATGACCGTCAATTTCAGCCTGCTGGCGCTCGATCAGATCCTCAACACGGCGGCCACCATGCGGCACATGTCGGGCGGCCAGTTCGGCGTGCCGCTGGTCATCCGCATGGCGACCGGGGCGGGCAAGCAACTCGCCGCCCAGCATTCGCATTCGCTCGAGGGCTGGTACGCGCACATTCCGGGGCTGAAGGTCCTCGCGCCCGGCACGGTGGAGGACGCGCGCGGCATGCTCTGGACCGCCCTCGAGGACCCCGATCCGGTCCTGATCTTCGAAAACGTCATGCTGTACAATCGCGAGGAGCAGATCGACACCAACGCCGGGCCGGTCGACATCTCGAGCGCCAGGGTGCGGCGCAAGGGCGATGCCATCTCGATCATCACCTATGGCGGTTCGCTTCACAAGGCGATGGAGGCGGCCGACCAGCTCGCCGGCGAGGGCATCGAGGCCGAAGTGGTCGATCTGCGCTCGCTGCGTCCTCTCGATGACGAGACCATCATCGCTTCGCTCGCCAGGACGCGCCGGGCGCTGATCGTCGACGAGGGCTGGCGCACCGGCTCGCTCGCCGCCGAGATCTCGGCGCGGATCATGGAGCAGGGCTTCTGGCATCTGGACGCGCCGGTCGGCCGGGTCTGTTCGGCCGAGGTGCCGATCCCCTATCCCAAGCACCTCGAGGATGCGGCGATCCCGCAGGTGCCGTCGATCGTCGCCGGCGCCAAAGCCGTGCTGGGGCGCTGAGATGGGCGTGTTCGCCATGCCCTCGCTGGGCGCCGACATGGAGGCCGGCACGCTCGTCGAATGGATGATCAAGCCGGGCGACCAGGTCAGGCGCGGCGATGTGGTCGCCGTGGTCGAAACGCAAAAGGGCGCCATCGAGATCGAGACGTTCGAGGCCGGCACGGTGCGCGAGCTGACCGCCGACCTTGGCCAGAAGCTGCCGGTCGGCGCGCCGCTCGCGGTGATCCTCGCCGAGGGCGAGGCGGCGCCCGAGAAAGCCGAGGACGAGGGGGGCGAGCCGGCCGCCGCCGCGGCGTCTGCCACCGCGCCGGAACCAAAGCCCGCAGCGGCGCCAGCCGAACCGGTCGTGGCAAGGCCCCCGAGGGCGCCGGCAGCGCCACCGCCGGGCGGCGTGGCGGCCTCACCGGCCGCGCGCAAGCGGGCGGGCGAACTGGGCGTGAAACTCGAGAACCTCACAGGCTCCGGACCGGGCGGCGCGATCCTGCTCGACGACGTCGAACGGGCCGGCACCGCCAGGCCCGCGCAGGAACCCGCCGAGGCCGAAAAGCCCACGCCGGCAGCGGCGCAAAAGCCGTCGCCCATGGCGGAAATGCGCAAGGCGATCGCCGCCGCCATGAGCCGGTCCAAGCGCGAGATCCCGCATTTCTATGTCAGCCAGACGATCGACCTTCAGCCCGCGACCGCGTGGCTGGAGGCCACCAATGCCGGGCGCGAACCGGCAGACCGGCTCCTGATGGGCGCGCTGTTCGTGCGGGCCGGCGCGCTCGCCGCCGCGCAGGTGCCGACCGTCAACGGCCATTTCACCGAGAACGGTTTTGCGCATTCCGCGCCCGTGCATGCCGGCGTGGCCGTTGCGTTGCGCGGCGGCGGCCTGGTCGCGCCGGCCCTGTTCGACGCCCAGGACAAGGGGCTCGATGCGATCATGGCGGACATGCGCGATCTGGTCAGCCGCGCCCGGGCCGGCCGCTTGCGCGGCTCGGAAATGACCAAGGGTACGATCACGATATCGGCGCTGGGCGAAACCGGCGCCGAGGCGATGACCGGCGTGATCTTTCCGCCGCAGGTTGCCCTGGTGGGCATCGGCGCGCCGCAGCGCCGGCCCTGGGTCGTCGATGACCGGGTGGTGCCGCGCGAGACGGTCACGGTCGTCCTGTCGGTCGACCACCGGGTCTGCGACGGCCGGCAGGCGGCGAAGTTCCTGGCCGCGTTCGATGATCTGATGCAATCTCCGGAGGCGCTATGACACCGCAGGAAATCCGCGCGGCCTACCTTGAAGAGCTGACCAGGGTCGCCCCCGACATCGACCCCGAGACCGTTGCCGACGACGATCACCTGCAGGACGATCTGGAGCTCGATTCCATGGACGTGCTCAATCTGGTCACCGCGCTGCACGCGCGCTTCGGCGTCGACATTCCCGAAAGCGACTATCCGCAGATCGCAACGCCGGCGCTGGCCGTCGCCTATCTCGGCAAGGCCGGCTGAGCGCCCGCATCGACGGCGAGCCCGGAACGGCCACGGCCTGCGAGCGGAGCAAATGCCCGCTGACGGTTGTCAACTCCGTCCGCTCGGGCTTGCGGTGACGGCACAGCACGGATCGATCGCATCGCGGAGCGCGCCAGGGTCCTGACCCTACGGCACGATCCGACCCGATTGCGCCGACTCGAAGCCGGCGACGACGTCAAGCAGTTCGCGCGTGATCGTCTCCTGGCGCTTCTTGCGGAACTGCGATTGCAGGTCTTCGTGGCGCTCCTTTATGTTCCGCTCGGCGCTCTGCATGGCCGCCAGGCGCGAGGCATGCTCGCTGGCCAGCGACTCGGCGAGCGAGCGGTAAAGGACCACGAACAGGTGCTGGCCGATCAGCCAGTCGAACAGTTGCGCGCCGTGCATCCGGAACAGGGGCAGCGCCCGCGACGGCCAGGGTCGCCGGGAAAGCTGTTCGAGATAGCTGCGCGGCACCGGCAACAAGGCGCGCCGCACCGGTTCGGCCAGCGCCTGGCGGTTGCGACGGTTGTAGACCACATCGACTCTGGTCACGCCCTCCCTGCTGGACCATCGGTCCACCTCGATGGCCACCGTCTGAACCATCCCCGCCAGACCGGCCACCGAACCGGGCAGCGTGAAGATCCGGTCGGCGCGATGGCCGGCTGCCTCCAGCCTCGCCGCGGCCCGCAGGCCGATGACGCAAAGAAAGACACGCGGGGTCGTATCGCCCCTGGCGTCTTCGTCGATGGTCTGCCGCGCAAAGTTCGCAATGCGGTCGTTGAACCGCCCGCACAGGCCGCGATCGGAGCCGATCACGATCATGGCGCGCCGATGCCCATGGCGCCTCTCCTGCCCGGCGGGCGCCCGTTCGCCCTCGATGCGGCGCTGGCGCAGCACCGCCTGCAGGCCGAGTTCGACCGCTCGCTCATAGCTGACCATCGCCTCGACGGCGTGCTCGTATTGGCGGATCGACGCCGATGACAGCGACTTCATCGTGCGCACGATCGACTGGATGTCCTCGGTCGTCTCCAGCCGGGCGGCCAGCGCTTCAAGCGTTTCCATCGTCCTTGCCGTTCTTGCGGGCCGACCGCATGCCGTCGACCGCCGCGTCCATCGCCTCGATCAGCGCCCTGCGATCGCTGCGCTCAAGATCGGACCCCTGCGCGATCGTCTCGCAGATCTGTGCGCATTGCCGTTTGGCTGCCCGCCTGGCCTCCGCCTCGGCTTCGGCGATCCGATCGACGGGCACATCGTCGAAAAGCCCCTCGGTTGCGGCCAGCAGCCCGGCGATCTGGTCGTCAACGTCCAGATGCTCGTGCTCGCGCTGCGTGAGCACCGCGCGGACGCGCCGGCCGCGCGCCAGTCTGGTCCGGGTGTCCTCGTCGAGCTGCGTGCCGAAGCGGGCAAAGCTCTCGAGCTCCTCGAACTGCGAGTAGGACAGGCGCAGATCGCCGGCCACGGCACGGTAGGCGGGCAGTTGCGCCTTGCCGCCGACCCGGCTGACGGATGCTCCCACATCGATCGCCGGCAGATGGCCCTTCTCGAAAAGGCCGGGCGAGAGATAGACCTGGCCGTCGGTGATGGAGATCAGATTGGTCGGAATATAGGCGGAGATGTTCTGCGCCTGCGTCTCGATGATCGGCAGCGCGGTCAGCGATCCGCCGCCACGCTCGTCCCTGAGCCGGGTGGACCGCTCCAAAAGCCGCGAATGGATGTAGAAGATGTCGCCGGGATAGGCCTCGCGGCCCGGCGGCCGGCGCAGCAGGAGCGAAAGCTCGCGATAGGCGCGCGCGTGCCGCGTCAGGTCGTCATAGACGATCAGAACGTCCCGGCCCGCGGCCATGAAGTGCTCGGCCATGGTGGTCGCCGCATAGGGCGCGACGAACTGAAGCCCGGGCGCGTCATCGCCGCCGGCAACCAGGACGATCGTCCGTTCGAGCGCGCCGCCGTCGCGCAGCGCCTCGATCACGCGCGCCACGGCCGAGGCGCGCTGGCCGATGGCGCAATAGACCGAGATCACGCCGGTATCGCGCTGGTTGAGGATGGCATCGACCCCGATGGCGGTCTTGCCCGTCTGCCGGTCGCCAAGGATCAGTTCACGCTGGCCTCGGCCGATGGGTATCGCCGCATCGATCGCCTTGATGCCGGTCTGCAGGGGCTGGTCGACGGGCGCGCGGTGGATGATCGGCGGCGCGGGCCGTTCCACCGGCAGCCGGCCGTCGGCACGGATGCGGCCGCGATCGTCGAGCGGCCGGCCGAGGGCATCGACGATGCGGCCGAGCAACGCTTCACCCACCGGAACGTCGACCACGCGGCCCGTACGCCGGACCTTCTCGCCCGGCCGGATGCGCGTCGTCTGGCCCAGCACGATCACGCCGATGCGATGCTCGCCCAGATTTGAGGCAATGCCGATTTCGCCGCTGTCGAACGTGACCAGCTCGTCGGCCTTCAGATCGGTGAAGCCGGCGACTTCGGCAATGCCGTTGCCGACACTGAGCACACGGGCGACCTCGGCGATCGTCAGCGTCGGCTCGGTGTCGGCGAGCGCCCCGTCGATCAGGTCGAACAGTTCGTCGCCCAGCCGCTCAAGCATGCGACCGCTCCCGCGCCTGGCCGTCGGGCCCGTGGCTCGCCAGTTCCAGCGACTCGGCCACGATGGTTTCGACCCGATCGAGATATTCGCCGGCCGACCACTCGACGATCTGATCGCCGATCGTGATCCTGATGCCCATGAGCACGTCCTCGACCGTGCGATAATCGACCTTGATGCCATCGGCGATGGAGTCATGGATCGCACGCGTGATCCGGCTGCGCGCCGGCGCGGGCAGTTCCACGCCGGTTTCGACCAGCACCGGATCGTGAGTCCGCCCGGCCGCATCGGCAAGTCGCTTGCGCTGACCGTCGTCGAGGGTCTCGACCCGGTGGGCGAACCGGGATGCGAGCTGGGCCTGAAGTTCGGTGTCCGCGAAGTCGGCAACGATCCGCCGCATGGCCTTTAGGACGTGGCGCGCCATGCGCTTGCGCAGGGCCTGTTCGACGACGGACCGCTCGTCGTTCAGATGTTCGGCAAAAACGTCGCGCTGGTGTTCCATCTGCCGGCGGATTTCGGCTTCCAGCCGGTCGCGGAGCGCATCGGCATCGCGGCGCGCCTCCTGCAGGATCTCGTCCTTGCGCTCCTCGAGCGCCTGCTGCCGGTCGCGCCAGGCCTGGGCCTCGTCCTCGGCATCCTTGCGGGCCGCCCGCGCATCGGCCAACCGTTCCTCGATCCGCTCCTCCCGGCGCGCCATGGCGCGGGTGATCGGCTTGTAGAGAAAGCGCTGCAGCAGCCAGATCAGGATCAGGAAGTTGACGATCTGCGCGGCGACGGTCAGCCAGTCGATCTGCACGTGCTAGCCTCCCGCGGCGGCCTGTGTGGCGGCTGTCGTGAACGGATTGGCGAAGATCAGAATCATCGCCACGACGAAGCAGTAGATCGCCGTCGACTCGATCATGGCCAGGCTGACGAACAGGGTTCGCGTGATCGTGTTGGCCTCGTCGGGTTGCTGGGCGATGGCCATCAGCGCGTTCGAGGCGGCGCGGCCCTCGGCCAGCGCCGGTCCGATCGAGCCGATCGCGATGGTCAGCCCGGCGGTGATGATCGACACGACGGCGATCCAGGTGGCGGCGTCCATGCTCAGTTCCCTTGCTGCGTGTTGGTGTGGCTGCTTGCGCCGTCCCGGTCCTCATCGTCGCCTTGCCGACGTGCCCGGGTCGCCGAGGCGATATAGACCATGGCGAGCACGGCGAAGATGTAGGCCTGGATCAGCCCGGTCAGCAAGCCGAGCAGTTGCATCATGACCGGAAAGAAGAACGGCGCCACCGAAATGAGGATGCCGACGATGATCGTGCCGCTCATCACGTTGCCGTAAAGCCGGATCGCGAGCGCCAGCGTCCGCGAGAACTCGCTGATCAGATTGAACGGCAGCATCAGCGGCGTGGGCTGGATGTAGTTGCGCAGATAGGCGCCAAGGCCGCGCTGGGCGATGGTGAAGACCGGCACGGCGATCAGCACGCAAATGGCGAGCGCTGCGGTGGTCGACAGCGAGCCGGTCGGCGGCTGGTAGCCGGGCAGGATCGTCAGGAGGTTGGCGGTGGCGATGAACAGGAACAGCGTGCCGATGAAGGGCAGGTAGCGCTCGGGCGCCCGGGCGCCGACATCGGCGATCTGGTCGCGAATGCCCGAGACGATGACTTCGAGCATCACTTGCCAGCGCGAAACGGTCTCCCCTTCCGAAAGGCGCGAGGTGATGACCCATGAGCCCAGCACGAGCAGCGCCATTACGGCCCAGGTGAAGGCGATGGTGGCGTTGAGCGTCAGCCCGCGCCATTCATACAAGATCCACTGGTCCGGGCTGATATCCACCGTTCAGCGCTCCTGAAGGCCGCGTTTGACAATGCGTGTCGCCGCCAACCGTACCGCAAGAAAACCGAGGGCGGCCACGCCCAGTTCGACCAGACCGGTATCGGCGATCACCAGGAACCAGACGAGCGCCGCGACGACCAGCGCCATCCGCGCCAACGCGCCGGCGGCGAACACCCAGGCGCGGCCGCCATGGGCGAGCCGGTTCACCGACAGCCACAGCAAGCCGAAATGCAGCCCGCCAAAGGCGGCTCCGGCCGCCAGCGCCAGGGCCAGATCGGCCATTGCGGGCGCAGTTTCAATCATGGCGGCTCTCCCGCTGCACCCAGAACCAGGCATTCAGGCATCCCAGCGCGACCCCGCCGAACAGGCAGACCAGCGTCCAGGAGGTCTGGCCGCCGATCCGTGCGTCCAGCCACAGCCCAAGCGCGATGCCGGCCACGGTCGGCACGGCCACCGCCCAGCCGACCAGCCCGAACATGCCAAGTCCGTACCAGGGGCTCTGCTCCTGATGCCGACGGGCCTTCTGCTTGCGCCGCGCCTTGTGGACGATCTCGGCGGCCTCGCCGCGGTCGGTCCTTTCGTCTTCCGGTTCGGTCATCATGCCGGCCGGTCCAGTTCGCGAAGCCGGCGCACCATCTGCGCCTCAAGGCGCACCAGCGCGGTCCGGGCGGCCCGTTCGGCCTCGTCGAGCTGGCGGAACTCGCGATCGACGCGCCGGCGCAGCGTTTCAAGATCGTCGCTCAAGACCGCGTTGCGCGTCGACACCAGAACGTCCTCGCCGCATTTGACCAGCGTTCCCGAGTTGATCCCGGCATAGTGCTCCCGGCCGTTGTCGTAGACGACGATGCCCGGAACGAGCTGCGTGACGAAATCGATGTGCCTGGGCAGCATGCCGAACGCGCCATCGGGCCCGTCGGCCACGATCCGTTGCACGGGCTCGTCCAGCACGATCCGGTTCGGCGTGACGACCTTAAGGCGCATCGGCGCTTTCCTCCGATTGCCGTTCCAACTCGTCGACGGTGCCGATCATGTAGAAAGCGCCCTCGTCGCGGTCGGGGAACTCGTCGGCGAGAATGCGTTCGCAGGACGTCAGCGTGTCCTCGAGGTCGACCAGTTTTCCGGCCTGGCCGGTCATCTGCTCGGTCGAAAAGAAGGGCTGGGTCAGAAACCGTTCCAGGCGCCGCGCGCGGCGCACGGTGGCCCGGTCCTTCTCCGACAGTTCCTCGAGCCCCAGCATGGCGATGATGTCCTTCATGTCCTCGTACTCGGCAAGCGTGTTGCGCACATCGCGCGCCAGCCGGTAGTGCCGGTCGCTTACCGCGCCCGGCGTCAGGATCTTGGACGCCGAGCGCAGCGGGTCTATCGCCGGGTAGAGCCCCTCCGAGGCCTTCTTGCGCGACAGCACAATGGAGGCGGACAGGTGGGAGAAGGTGTGCGTGGCGGCCGGGTCGGTGAAATCGTCGGCCGGCACATAGACCGCCTGGATCGAGGTCATCGTGCCGCGGTCGGTCGAGCAGATGCGCTCTTCGAGGTCGGCCAGTTCGGTGCCCAGCGTCGGCTGATAGCCGACGCGCGAGGGAATGCGGCCCAGAAGGCCCGACACCTCCGAGCCGGCCTGCACGAAGCGGAAGATGTTGTCGATCAGCACCAGCACGTTCTGGCGCCGGTCGTCGCGGAAATATTCGGCCATGGTCAACGCCGCATGGCCCACCCGGAAGCGAACCCCGGGGCTCTCGTTCATCTGCCCGAACACCATCACGGTCCTGTCGAGCACGCCCGCCTCGCCCATCTCGCGATACAGTTCTTCGGCCTCGCGGCAGCGCTCGCCAATGCCGCAGAAAAGGCTGATGCCCTCATATTCGGCGACCATGTTGTGGATCATCTCGGTGATCAGCACGGTCTTGCCGACGCCGGCGCCGCCGAAAAGCCCCGCCTTGCCGCCGCGTTCGAGCGGGCTGAGTAGATCGATCGCCTTGATGCCGGTATGGAACATCTCGCCTTCGACGCGCCGGTGCGCCAGCGGCACCTTGCGGCCGTGGATCGACCGGCGCGGCAGGTCCTCGGGCGGCGCCTTGCCGTCGATCGTGTCGCCGAACACGTTGAGCATGCGGCCGAGCAGCGCCTCGCCGACCGGCACGGCGAGCGGGCCGCCGGTGTCGCGGACCGCAAGGCCGAGGCGAAGCTCGGGCGTCGGGTCGAGAACCAGCCCGCGCGCCAAATCGTCGCCGCTCAGGCTGGAGACCTCGATCGTCATGGACGGCTCGGAGAAGGTCACCAGCCGGGTGCCGATCTCGGGCACGGGTCCGGCAAAGCGCACTTCCGCAATGCCGCCCTGAAGCGATACGATGTGGCCGATGCGATCGCCGGTCAAGCTCGGTCTATCCCTTTTGCCTGGGCGCTCGGGCGCCGTGCCCGGCTGCCGCGCTGCCCCACTGTCCTGCAGTCCCGCTCGCTTGACCCGCAAGCGCGGCGGTCATGTCGTCGCCAAATACTACGCCAGGTCATGGTGTCCTGCCGCCAGCGTGAAGCCAAATGGCCCGCGCCGTCATTGATCGAGGTTAATGCGGCGGGCGAAAACCGGACCGGTGCCGGGTTCGACGCGTGCCGGGACGAACCGGCAGTCAGCGAACGGTGACAACGGTGCACTTTGCGTACTGCTGGACCTTGTGGGAGACGCTGCCAACCAGAAGCTGCCTGAGGCGGCCCAGACCCCGGCTGCCGACCACGATCATGTCGGCGCCGATATCGTCGGCGGTGTCCAGTATCGTGCCGGCATAATCGCCGCCGAGGACGCGCGTATCGACCCTGGCGGCCCCGGACTGCTTTGCCAAAAGGGCCGCGTTCTCGGCGATCCGCTCGCCCAGCACGGTCACGATGCGCGCCGTTTCCTCGGCGCTTTGCGAGGCGCTGAACACCTCGCCCATCGTGGCCGGTACGTTGGCAAGGCGCGGCATGGCCGCGCGCGAGACGTGCGGGACGATCCGCTCCACCTCGTTGAGTTCGCCCGCTTGCTCGGCCGCGTTGCCATGCAGCAGAACGTGCAGCACGGTCAGATTCGCGTCAAGGCAACCGGCGAGCCGGCCGGCCAGGGCGACGGCGCTGCGCGCGCCATCCGATCCGTCGGTGGCGACCAGTATCGTTTGGGTCATGACGTCCTCCTGTCGTTGTCTCCGGGAGCGCCCCGCCAGCGAACCCTTGCAGTGCCCGGGCGGGCGATGGCGGCCGCGCATCGAAGCCCGTGGCGAGCCGTGCCTCAGGGGCCGGGCCGGGGTGTCGGCCGATTGCCCAGATGCGTTGCGAACCAGTTGCCGGCCAGATCGATGACCTGGTCCAGCGTTCCCGGCTCCTCGAACAGGTGTGTGGCGCCCGCGACGATCGACAGCTGCTTTTCGCAGGTCAGTTCGGCGTAGGCCGACTCGTTGAGCGCGATCACGCCGCTGTCATTGCCGCCGACGATCAGAAGCGTGGGCGCGCGCACAAGGGCGAGCGCGGCCTGCGCCATGTCGGGTCTTCCACCGCGCGAGACGACCGCGTCGACATGCCCGGGGCTGTGCGCGGCGGCGACAAGGGCGGCGGCGGCGCCGGTGCTCGCGCCGAACAGGCCAATGGGCAGCGCGGCAAGGCGGTCGTCGCCGCGCGTCCAGTCGATGGCTTCGCCCATGCGCGCGGCCAGAAGCGCGATGTCGAAGACGTTTTGCCGATCCCGGGCCTCGGCTTCGCTCAGCAGATCGAACAGCAGGGTGGCAAACCCGCGTGCCTGCAGGCCCTCGGCCACCTGCCTATTGCGCGGGCTGAACCGGCTGCTGCCGCTGCCATGGGCGAAGATCACCAGGCCCGTTGCGCCTTCGGGCACGGCGAGAAAGCCGCCAAGCTCGTGCGTCCCCAAGGCGACCTCGACGGCTTGGGCAGTGGAGCGGCGGCCGGCCATCGCCTAGATGCCGCCGGTGAAGGCCTGGGCGCTGATCGGACGGACGGTGCTGGCGTGCGGGCCGCCTTCCCCGACGCCCTGGTCGACGACCAGTTCGACCGGCGAGCCCTCCGACAGCGCATCGAAATCACCGTCCACCACCGCATTGCGATGGAAGTAGACGAGCCGGCCGTCCGTGGCCATGATCTGCCCGAAGCCCCTTTCGATGTCGATCTCGGCGATTCGGCCCGTCAGTGGGGCGGCGCGGGCTTGCGGCCGGCCGGCATGGGTCTGCTTCCAGCGGCGCAATTGCCGCTCTGCGGCATCGAACGAATCGCGGATCGCGACCAGCACGTCCTCGTGCGCATTGACGTCGCCGGGCTCGTTGTCGACCGAGATCTCGCCGCCCGGCACGCGAAGCTCGATGCGCACCGCATAGTGATTGCCCTTGCGATGGTGACGATGCGGCGCATCGACGATCACGCGGCAACTGTTGATGCGTCCGAAAAACCGTTCGAGCCGTGCAATGCGTTCATGCACGCGCCGATCGACATTGCCCGAAGGCTCCATCCCCCGATAGGCGATCTCAGGTTCGGTTTGCATGTTGCCTCCGACGGCGGTCCTTGAGCACGACGGCCCGTGAACACTCGCCTTGGCCAGCCAGTCTAGCGCCTGGTCCCGCCAGCCCATTGATCCCAATCAAGTGCGGGGCGGATCGCCGCGGCCGTGCCGATCGGGCGCCAGCCGGGCCCTTCCTGCCCTTTCACGGGGAATGACGTGTCGCCGCGAATGGACCCTTCGCGCGAAAGCGCGTGGTGCCCGGGGGCGGATTTGAACCACCGACACGCGGATTTTCAATCCGCTGCTCTACCCCTGAGCTACCCGGGCACGAGAGGGCGGCGGAGCGATGCGTCCGTCGCATCGTGGCCTTCGCCGACTGGACGCTTGCGCGCCGCTCAGATCGCGCGGTTTATAGCACGCCGCATCGTCCTGTCCAGCGTGCCCGGACGGCTTTTTTCGCCGCTGTGGCGGGCCGTCCTCGCGGCCGGATCGAACCTGCGGGGCGGCACGTTTGCCGCTTGTTGAGACAAGCGTGCGATAACCGGCCGCACTGACGCCGCAAGCGACCGACGGGGGACGACATGGACGAAAAAGGCACCAATTGGGGCATCTGGGCGACCGGGACGATCGCGGCGAAATTCGCCGATGATCTCGACCACGTGCCCGGCGCGCGCAAGGCGGCGGTTTGCTCGCGCGACGCCGAACGAGCGCACCGGTTCGCCAATGCCCACGGCTTCGCCCGCGCCCATGGCGACGGCGACGCCTTCCTGGCGGACCCCGATGTCGACGTCGTCTACATCGCCTCGCCCCATCCGGCGCACAAGGCGCAGGCGATGGCCGCGATCGGCGCCGGCAAGTCCGTGCTGATCGAAAAGCCGATCACCATGCATGCCGCCGATGCCCGTGCCATCGGCGACGCGGCCCGAACGGCCGGCGTCTTCGCCATGGAGGCGATGTGGACGCGCTTTCTGCCGGCGGTGCAGCGCGCCCGGGCGATGATCGAGGCGGGCGAGATCGGCGCGGTGCGGCGCGCCGAGGCGAGCCTGGTCTTCCACCGGCCGTTCGAGCCCGGCCACCGGCTGTTCGACCCGGCGCTGGGCGGCGGGGCCTGCCTCGATCTGGGCGTCTATCCGATCTCGGTGGCGGCGCATCTGCTGGGACGGCCGCAGCTCGTCGAAAGTGCCTGGCTGGCCGCGCCGAACGGCGTGGACATCAGCGCCACGTTCACCCTGGCCTGCGGCAATGCGCCGATCTCGGTCGAAATCGGCTTCGTCGAGCGCGAAGATCAGGCCGGCGAAAACAGCTTCACCATCTTTGGCGAAGCGGGCACGCTGCGCCTCGACCGGCCGTTCCTGGCCGCCCAGGCGCTGAGCGTGTGGCAACGGCCGATGCAGACCGCACCGAGCGACCGGGGCCTGCGCGGCAGGCTGGCGCGGCGCCTTTCCATGGACGGACGCAAGCGGCTGCGCTGCCCCGCCCTGGGCTCGGGGCTCGCCCACCAGGCCGTGGCGGTGCAGCAGGCGCTGGCACGCGGCGACACGCAGCACGCGCTCATGCCGATCGACGAGAGCGCCGCCGCGATCGACATCATCGAACGGATCCTGGCCGAGCCCGCCGCCGGCGGGCGCCCGGCTACGGCTCGGACGGCTGCCGGTTGAGGCCGAACTCCTCGGCAAGGCCCATGAAGCGGCGCATGAACTCCTCCATGTAGCCAAGGCCGCGCTCGAACTCCTCTTCGGAGGGCAGGCCGTCGCGCTCGATCGCATCGGGCGCGGTGACGTTGAGCCGCCGCTCGAGCACGGCGACGCGCGCCTCCAGTTCCTCGAGCGCCTCCATCAGCGCGGTGCGGTCGTCGGCGGCCATCTGGCACACCATCTGCTCGCCGCGCAGCCGGCACACCGACATCTCGCCGGTCTGCGTGTCCATGCGCACATAGCCGTTGTCGGTCGGCTCCATGACATAGCGGCCCTGCGCCGCAGCGGGCAGCGCCAGGCCGGCGGCCAGCGCCAGCGCGAGCGGGCCCGAAACGGCGGCCTTGCGAATTGGTTTGAACATGGTCGATCCTCCTTGCGCGCGCAGCGCCCGGGACTTGTCCCTTCGACGGTTCGATGACACGACAATGCGTGAGAATTGTGATGGCGGCCGATGCACAAGGGGACAGCGCGCCGGCCGGGCTTGCGCTTTGCGCACGGCGTCGTAAACGGGGCCGATGGACCCGCTGATCTACAAGATCGCCACCGCCGCGCAATGGGCCGAGGCCGAAGCCAGGGGCGTGTTTGCCGGCGCGCCGGTCGATCACGCCGATGGCTACATCCATTTTTCCACCGCCGCGCAACTGGCCGAAACCGCCGCCAGGCACTTCGCCGGTCGGGCGGATCTGGTGCTGGTGGCGGTCGATGCGCGCGCGCTCGGCGCGGCGCTTCGCTACGAGCCCTCGCGCGGGGGCGATCTGTTTCCGCACCTTTATGCGCCGCTCGAACTGGACCATGTCGTCTGGGTCCGGCCGCTGCCGCTGGGCGAGGACGGGGTGCATGTGCTGCCGGAGCCCGCGCGCCGATGACCATGGCGCTGCGCGACCGGCTGGGGCGCTGGCTGACCTTCCGCTTCGATCCCGAGACCGCCCATGACATGGCGATCGCCGCGCTGAAGTCGGGCCTCGTGCCGGGCCAGCGCGCCGATGCCGACCCGCGCCTTGCCGTCCGGACGGCGGGACTGGCCTTTCCCAACCCTGTCGGCGTCGCCGCCGGGTTCGACAAGAACGCCCAGGTGCCGCACGCTCTGCTGGCGATCGGCTTCGGCTTTGCCGAGATCGGCACGGTGACGCCGCGACCGCAGGCGGGAAACCGGCGGCCGCGCGTTTTCCGCCTGGCCGAGGCGCATGCCGTGATCAACCGCATGGGGTTCAACAATGCCGGCCACGCGGTCGTCAGGGACCGGCTTTCAAGGCGTCCGGCCGGCGGCGTTGTCGGCGTCAATATCGGCGCCAATGCCGACAGCCAGGACCGTATCGCGGACTATGTCAGCGGGCTGACTGAATTTTACGATCTGGCGGGCTATTTCGCCGTCAACATCTCCTCGCCGAACACGCCGGGGCTGCGCGCGCTGCAGGGGCGGGCGCAACTGGCCGCGCTGCTCGAACGCCTGTCGGAGGCGCGCCGTGGACTGATCGCGCAGGGCCGGCGCCGCGTGCCGATCTTCGTCAAGATCGCGCCCGATCTGGAGGAGGGTGCGCTCGACGACATCGCCGCCGAGGTCGCCGCCAAGGACATGGACGGCATGATCGTCTCCAACACGACGCTGGCGCGCACCGGGCTCGCACGTGATCCGGGCCAGGCGGGCGGGCTGTCGGGCCGGCCGCTGTTCGAGCGCGCGACGATCATGCTCGCAAGGACGCGGCAGCGGGTCGGCCCCAGGATGACGCTGATCGGCGTGGGCGGGGTCGACAGCGCCGCGGCCGCCCTTGCCAAGATCGAGGCGGGTGCCGATCTCGTCGAGCTCTATACGGGCATGATCTATCAGGGCCCGCAGCTTGCCGCGCGCATCCTGGGCGGGCTGTCCGACAGGCTGGACCGGGAAGGCGTTTCGTCGATCGCGGCGCTGCGCGACCGCAAGGTCGAGGAGTGGGCGGCGCGGCCCCTGCCGGGCGCCTGATCAGGCACCGAAGATCGTTCGCGCGCGGCGCGGCAGGAGGGCGGCGAGCGTCAGCCCGCGCAGGCCTAGGAACAGGTTGAGCGAGAACCACAGCGCGTGGTTGCCGAAGACCGGGATCAGCGCGAACGCGCTTGCCAGATAGATCGCCAGCGAAACCAGCATCATGTTGCGCATGTCGGCCGACCAGGACGCGCCGACATAGACCCCGTCCATCTGGAAGGCGAGCACGCCGGCAATCGCGGTGACCGCCGCCCAGACGAGGTAGGCTCGCGCCTCGGCGCGCACATCGCCGGCCGTGGTCATGATGTCGATGAAGACCGCGCCGGCGACCAGCACGACCAGCGTCGTGAAGCCGGCGAGCACGAAGCCCCAGACGGCGGTCAGCCGCACCGCGCGCCAGAACGCCGGCCGGTAGCGCGCGCCGACCGCGCGCCCGACCAGTTGCTCGGCGGCGACGGCGAAGCCATCCAGATAATAGCCGGCGATGAAGAAGAAGTTCATCAGGATGGCGTTGGCGGCGAGCGTGACCGCGCCGAACTGCGCGCCAAAGCGCGTGAACATGGCAAAGGCCGCCAGCAGCGCAAACGAGCGTATCATGATGTCCCGATTGACCGCGATCAGGCGCAGGAACAGCGTCTTGTCCATGACGCGCCCGAGCGAGGGCGCGGCCTGCCTGTCAAAGCCGCGCCACAACCAGACGAGCGCGCCGATGGCCACGCTCGTCTCGCCGATCACCGTCGCCCAGGCGACGCCGGCGACGTCCCAGCCTAGATGAAGCCCCAGAAGGATCGAAAGGGCGATGTTGATGCCGTTGATCAACGTCTGCAGCACGAGACCGGCAATGGCCCGCGCCTGTCCCAGCAGCAGGCCCAGGATCGCGTAGTTGATCAGCGTGAAGGGAGCGGCCAGAAAGCGGATCGCGACATAGGTGCTCGCCGCCGCGGCCACATCCTCGCCCGGCGCCATGAACCACAGGCCAAGACCGCCGATCAGCGGCGCGATCGGCACGAGGACCGCGCCGGCGATGGCGGCGATGATCACCGCGCGCCAGAACACGGCCTGCTGCTCGGCCTGGTCGGCGCGACCGACCGCCTGGGCGACGAAGCCGGTCGTGCCCATGCGCAGGAAATTGAAGGTGGTGAAGACGATGTCGAACAGGATCGCGCCGATGGCGAGCCCGCCGATCAGCGCCGCATCGCCGAACTGGCCGACCACGGCGGTATCGACGATGCCGAGCAGCGGCGTCGTCAGATAGGCCAGCGTCATCGGCACCGCGATGGCGAAGACCATGCGGTTGGTCACCTCGAAGGGGCGCGGACCGGTCTCGGCGGCGGTGCTCGTGTCCATGGCGCTGCCCTGCCCGATCGGCGCGGCCCCGGCAAGCCATGGCAGGGCGGGCGCGATTGCATTTGCGGTGGTCGGGCCTACCTTTTGCGGCGATGCCGCTGCCCATCGTGCACAACCCTTCCTATGACGCCCGCTTCCCGGCCGGGCACCGCTTTCCGATGCGCAAATATGCGCGCCTGGCCGAGGTGCTGATCGAGGAAGGGCTTGCCGCGCCCGGCACGTTCATCGTGCCGGGGCCGGCGCCGGCCGCATGGGTCAAGCTCGCCCATGAGGCGGCCTATGTCGACCAGGTCTTCGCCGCCGCCGTGCCCGAACAGGTCGGCCGCGAAATCGGCTTCGAGGTGAACGAACGCACGGCGCTGCGGGCCCGTTGCGCGACGACCGGCACGGTAATGGCCGCCCGCCTGGCGCTCGAGTGCGGCATTGCCTGCAACACGGCCGGCGGCAGCCACCATGCGCGCCGCGCGCAAGGGGCCGGTTTCTGCACCTTCAACGACGTCGCCGTGGCGGCGCTGGTGCTGCTGGCGGCCGGAGAGATCGCGAACGCGCTGGTCGTCGATCTCGACGTGCATCAGGGCGACGGCACCGCGGAGATCTTCGCCGGCGACGATCGCGTCTTCACCGCCTCGCTGCATGCCCAGAAGAACTATCCCGTGCGCAAGCAGGTCTCCGACTTCGACCTCGGCCTGCCAGACGCCATGGAGGATGCGGCCTATCTGAAGACGCTGGCGCTGGCGCTCGAGGAGCTGCGCGGGCGCGTACCGGCGCCGGACATCGTCTTTTACAATGCCGGCGTCGATGTGCATCGCGACGACCGGCTCGGCCGGCTGTCGCTGACCGATCACGGGCTGGAAGCGCGCGAGCGCATGGTGATCGCTCATTTCCGCGCGCGCGGCGTGCCGGTGTGCGGCGTCATCGGGGGTGGCTATGACCGCGATATCGACGCGCTGGCGCGCCGCCACGCCACGCTGCATCGCGTCGCCGCCGAATTCGCCTGGTGACCGGTCAGGTCGTCAGCACCATCGCCCAGTAGGGTCGGTTGTCGGTGTCCGGATTGCGCGCCACGGCGACGCCCAGCCCGGAAAAGTCGCCGAGCATGTTCCTGCGGTGACCGGACGAGCGGATCCAAACGGTCATCACCGTCTCGACATCGGGCTGGCCGCGCGCGATGTTCTCGGCCGCCCCGCCATCGACGCCGTTGCGGCGCACGCGGGTGAGGAAATCGCCATGCTCCATGCGCCCGCGCCGGGCCATGGTGCGCGCCGCATCGAGCGCGGCACGCTCGGCCGCCCGGTCCGGCCGCACCGGATCGAGGCCCTGGCTCCTGCGCAGATCGTTGATCTGACCGAGCGCCTTGCGCGTGACGACGTCGGCCGGCAGGTCGAGCGAGCCGAACAGTGCATCCAGCGAGGTGCAGCCGGCGAGCAGCGTCGCCCCGCCGCCGAGGACCAGCGCGCGCCGTGCGATCATCTCAGCTCCTTCGGTAGTTCAGAATGCGGATGACGATGAAGATCGGAATGACGACGCTCGCGCCCAGAATCAACCAGTCGCCGAACCGGCCGAGCGCTGCCCAGCCGCTTTCCCACAGATTGACGACGAAATCGCGCACCGCTACGAACACGTCGAGCGGGGCGATCTCGAACACGCTCATCACCATGCCGACGAGCAGCGATATCACCAGCAGCTTGATGATGGTGCGGCCAAGGCTGTCGCCGAGCAGGCGATTGGTGTTCATGGCATGCGGCTCCATTGTCCTCGCGCCGCCGAGCTAGGCCGAAAATGCGGCGATGACAAGAAGCTCAATCGAGCATCGCCTCGAGCGTTTCGAGCCGGTCGGCCTCGTGCGGCGGCTTGTCCCATCTGAGCCGCGCAATGCGCGGAAAGCGCATGGCGACGCCCGATTTGTGCCGCGCCGACCGGTTCAGCCCCTCGAAGGCAACCTCCAGCACCAGGCCATGGTCGGGCTCGGCGCGCACCGAGCGCACCGGGCCGAACCGCTCGATCGTATTGTCGCGCACATATTTGTCGATCTGTCTGAGCTCGGCGTCGGTGAAGCCGAAATAGGCCTTGCCGACCGGCACCAGGGCCGGATCGTCCGCCGCGCCGGTCCAGACGCCGAAGGTGTAGTCCGAATAGAAGGACGATCGCTTGCCGTGCCCGCGCTGGGCGTACATCAGCACCGCGTCGATCAGGAACGGGTCGCGCTTGTACTTGAACCAGGGCCCCTTGGGCCGGCCGGGCACATAGGCGCTGTCGCGCCGCTTGAGCATCAGCCCCTCGATCACCGGTTCGGGCGCGGCGTTGCGCATCCGGCCGATCTCGTCCCAGGTGGAGAACGGCACCAGCGCCGACAGGTCGAACCGGTCGGCCGGCAGGTCGGCGACGAACGCCTCGAGCCGGGCGCGGCGGGCTTCGAAGGGCAGTGGGCGGAGGTCGTCTTCGCCCTCCTGCAAAAGATCGTAAGCGCGCACGAGGGCGGGGAACTTCGCCTGCTGCTTGGCTGAGACCGTCTTGCGGTTCAGCCTTTGCTGCAGGTCGCCGAAGGCGCCGACGCGGATCGCGCCGTCCTCGTAATGGCCGACCAGCAGTTCGCCGTCGATCGCGCCGTCGAAATCCATCGCGGCAAGAAGGTCCGGAAAGGCGTGCGAGATGTCATCGCCCGTGCGCGAATAAATCCGCGCGACGCCGCGCTCGGCGGTCGCCTGCACGCGGATGCCGTCCCATTTCCATTCGGCGAGATAATCGGCCGGATCGTAGCGGGCCAGTTCATCGAGATCGGTCGGATTGGCCAGCATGACCGGCCGGAACGGCGCGGCCGCCGCGCTTTCGGGCTTGGGACCGGTGCCGTCGAGCCAGGCGAACAGGTCGGCATAGGGGATCTGAAGCCCGTGCCAGAGTTCCTCGATCTCGGTGACGTCCTTTTGCCCGTAATCGGCCAGCGCCTGCTTGACCAGGCGCGAGGACACGCCGACGCGCATGCCGCCGGTGATCAGCTTCAAAAGCGCGTAGCGGCCGGGCGGATCGAGCGCATCGAGCATCGCCGCGACCAGCTTCGGTGCGTCTGAACGGGAGGTCTTCTGCAGGGTTTCGACGATGGTGGCGAGGGAGAGGTCCGCATCCTTCACCTCCCCCTTGAGGGGAGGTCGGTGAGGATCGCGTAAGCGAGCCGAACCGGGTGGGGGTTCTTCACCATCGCTCACCCCCACCCCGACGCTGCGCGTCGACCCTCCCCTCAAGGGGGAGGGTGACGGGGGCTCTCGCTCGCCCGGCCAGATCAGGCTCACCGTCTCCGCCAGATCGCCGACGAAATCATACGAATAGCCGAACAGCACCGGATCGACGCGCTCGGCGACCAGTGCGCGGATCATCGCCGGCTTGACCGAGGGAATGTCGAGATCGCGGGTGATCGCGGCGATGGCATAGCCGCGGTCGGGATCGGGCGTCGCGGCGACATAGTCGACCAGCAGA
Source organism: Roseitalea sp. MMSF_3546 (assembly GCF_030732865.1). Classification (GTDB taxonomy): domain Bacteria; phylum Pseudomonadota; class Alphaproteobacteria; order Rhizobiales; family Rhizobiaceae; genus Roseitalea. Next base: position 51,736 of record NZ_JASHKB010000020.1, on the reverse strand, counting down.
CGCAGCTTGGCGTTGCGCGACGGGGTGAGGACCAACCGGTCGAGCAGTTCGGCGAAGGGTTTCATGCCGCCAGCCATCGTGCCGACACGACGACACCCCCCTCTGTCGGCATAGCCGACATCTCCCCCACAAGGGGGGAGAGCAGGCGGGTGTTGCGGACCCCGGCTCCCACTCTCCCCCCTTGTGGGGGAGATGTCCCGTCAGGGACAGAGGGGGGTGTTGCCGCCGCGCAAACCATCACTCCGCCTCGTCCTCATAACCGACCAGATTTAGCGGCCGGGCCCGGATCTGGTGCAGTTCGCACCAGCGCACCAGCGCCTCCTCGCGGCCGTGCGTGACCCAGACCTCGGACGCGCCGGTGTCGCGGATGGTCTCGGTCAGCTCGTCCCAGTCCGAATGGTCCGAGATGATCAGCGGCAGTTCGACGCCCCTTTGCCTGGCGCGCTGGCGCACGCGCATCCAGCCCGAGGCGAAACAGGCGACCGGATCGGGAAAGCGCCGTGCCCAGCGGTCGGCAAAGGCAGAAGGCGGGCCGACGATCACTTTGCCGGCAAACTGGTCCTTTGCGCCCTTTTCGATCGTCGCCGGCGCCAGCGGACCCAGATCGATGCCGCGGTCCCGGTAGTAGGCGCAGAGCTTTTCCATCGCGCCGTGGATGAAGATGGTCTCGGCGTAACCGGCCTGGCGGATCAGCGCGATGACCCGCTGCGCCTTGCCGAGCGCATAGGCGCCGACCAGATGGGCGCGCTCGGGAAACCGGGCAAGGCTTTCCATCAGACGGGCGATTTCGCCGGCATCGTCGGGATGGGTGAAGACCGGCAGGCCGAACGTCGCCTCGGTGATGAAGACATCGCACGGCACGAGGTCGAACCCCGTGCAGGTCGGATCGGGCCGCCGCTTGTAGTCGCCCGAGGCGACGATGCGCGTGCCACCCTTCTCGACGGCGATCTGCGCCGAGCCGAGCACGTGGCCGGCCGGGTGCCAGGAAACGGTCACGCCATTGATCGTGACCACCTCGCCATAGGCGGCTTCCTGCGTGGCGCCGGCGAAATTTTCGCCATAGCGGATACCCATGATGTCGAGCGTCTCGCGCGTCGCCATCACATGGCCGTGGCCGGCGCGCGCATGGTCGGCATGGCCGTGCGTGATCAGCGCCCGGTCGACCGGCCTGACCGGATCGATGTAGAAATCGCCGGGCGGGCAGTAGAGCCCCTTTGCGGTCGGATGCAGAAGCGCTTCGGGTTTCATGGGCCCGAAGATAGATGCCGGCCTTTTTCACGCAAGCCGATTGCGGAACTTTTGGCGAACGCTATGGTCGGCGCCGATGCGCTCCGTCACACCCCCCAACACCGCCCAGGCGGACATGGTCTCGCTGCCCGAGCCGTTCCTTGGCTGGTTCGCCACAAGGGGCTGGCAGCCGCGCGCGCACCAGCTCGAACTGCTGGCCAAGGCCGAGGCGGGCCTTTCGACGCTGCTGATCGCGCCGACCGGGGCGGGCAAGACGCTGGCCGGGTTCCTGCCGGCGCTGGTCGATCTCGCCCGCCGCGGCAAGCCCAGGCCCGGCACGATCTGGCCCGGCGTGCACACGCTCTATGTCTCGCCGCTCAAGGCGCTGGCGGTGGATATCGCGCGCAATCTGGGCATGCCGATCTCGGACATGGATCTGCCGGTGAAGATCGAAACGCGCACCGGCGACACGCCGGCCTCCCGGCGGCAGCGCCAGAAGCTGAACCCGCCCGACATATTGCTGACGACGCCCGAGCAGGTGGCGCTGCTGTTGTCGCACAAGGATGCCGACCGGTTCTTCGCCGATCTGCGCTACGTGATCTTCGACGAATTGCACTCGCTCGTCACCTCCAAGCGCGGGCAGTTGCTGGCGCTGGGGCTGGCGCGGTTGCGCGCATTGCGGCCATCGCTGCAGACCATCGGCCTGTCGGCGACGGTCGCCGAACCGGACGAGCTGCGCCGCTGGCTGGTGGCGCAGGCGCCGGACCGGCGGCCCATGGCCGAACTGATCACGGTCTCGGGTGGCGCGAAGCCCGAGATCACGATCCTGAAATCGGTCGAGCGGGTGCCGTGGTCGGGCCATTCTGCGCGCTATGCACTGCCCGAGGTGTATGAGGCGATCAGGGCGCACCGGACGACGCTGGTCTTCGTCAACACACGGTCGCAGGCCGAACTGATCTTCCAGGCGCTGTGGACGCTGAACGAGGACAGCCTGCCGATCGCGCTGCACCATGGCTCCCTCGATGTCGGCCAGCGGCGGCGGGTGGAGGCGGCGATGGCGCAGAACGCGCTGCGCGCGGTGGTCGCCACCTCGACGCTCGATCTGGGCATCGACTGGGGCGATGTCGATCTGGTCGTCCATGTCGGCTCGCCCAAGGGCGCCAGCCGTCTCGCCCAGCGCATCGGCCGCGCCAATCACCGCATGGACGAGCCGTCCAAGGCCATCCTGGTGCCGGCCAACCGGTTCGAGGTGATGGAATGCCAGGCCGCGCTCGACGCCAACTATCTGGGCGCCCAGGACACACCGCCCATCGGCCGGGGCGCGCTCGACGTCCTGTGCCAGCACATCCTGGGCATGGCATGTTCGGCGCCCTTTCACGCCGACGCGCTGTTCGCCGAAGTCACCAGCGCCGCGCCCTATCAGGACCTGCCGCGCGAGACCTTCGACCGGTGCGTGCATTTCGTCGCCCATGGCGGCTATGCGCTCGCCTCCTATGAGCGCTATGCACGCATCAGGCACGGCAAGGACGGTCGCTGGCGCATCGCCCACCCTTCGGTCGCCCAGCAATACCGGCTCAATGCCGGTACGATCATCGAGGCGCCCGAACTCGCCGTGCGGCTGACGCGCCCCGGCGCCGGCGGCAAGGCACGCGGCGGCCGCGTGCTCGGCAAGATCGAGGAGGTGTTCCTCGAACAGCTGACCTGGGGCGACACCTTTCTGTTCGCCGGCAAGGTGCTGCGCTTCGAGGGCATCCGCGAGAACGAATGCTACGTCTCCAACGCCGACACGCGCGATGCCAGGGTGCCAGCCTATATGGGCGGCAAGTTTCCCACGACGACCTATCTTTCGGCGCAGGTGCGCGCCATGCTCGCCGACCCCGCCCGGTGGCACCGGCTGCCCGAGCAGGTCTCCGAATGGCTCGGCTACCAGAAGCTGAAATCCGTTGTGCCCGGCGCCGACGACATGCTGGTCGAGACCTTTCCGCGCGGCGACCGGTTCTACATGGTCGCCTATCCGTTCGAGGGGCGGCTGGCGCACCAGACGCTGTGCATGCTGCTCACGCGCCGTCTGGAGCGCGCGCGGGCGCGGCCGCTCGGCTTTGTCGCCTCCGACTATGCGATCTCGATCTGGGGCCTGCGCGACATGGGCGCGATGATCGCCGACAGGAGCCTGTCGCTGACCGAGCTGTTCGCGCAGGACATGCTGGGCGACGATCTGGAGGCCTGGCTCGACGAAAGCTTCGTGTTCAAGCGCACCTTCCGCCATTGCGCGCTGATCGCCGGGCTCATCGACAAGCGCCATCCGGGCAAGGAGAAGTCGGGCCGGCAGGTGACCGTCTCCACCGACCTCGTCTACGACGTGCTGCGCAGCCACGAGCCCGACCACATCCTGCTGCAGGCGACCCGCAACGATGCGCGCGCGGGCTATCTCGATGTCGGCCGGGTCAATGACCTGCTCTCTCGCATCGAGGGGCGAATCGTGCATAAGAGGCTCGATCGCATCTCGCCGCTGGCCGTGCCGGTGATGCTGGAAATCGGCAAGGAGCCGGTGATCTCGGCTGAGACGGACGACGCGCTGCTCGCCGAAAAGGCGGCGGCGACCGAGGATCTCGTGCGCGAGGCGATGGGAGAGGACATGGTGGGCGGAACCGATGCAGCCGGCGATTGACGTTGGCCACACAATGCAGACGGCGCAGGCATTTGCGCTCGATCTGGGCGGCGAGCGCGCCCTGCTCGACCCGGCCGGCATCGCCTATTTCGTTGCGCCGCGCATGCTGGTCGTCGCCGATCTGCACCTTGAAAAGGGTGCATCGTTCGCGCGCCGGCGCATGTTCCTGCCACCCTACGACACGACCGCCACGCTGGCGCGGCTGGCCGCCCTCGTCGCCAAATACGATCCCAAGGTGATCGTCAGCCTGGGCGACGGCTTCCACGACGACCAGGCGAGCGACAGCCTCGAGGCGTCGGCAGTGCGGGCGATCGAGGCGCTCGCCGCCGGGCGAACCATGGTCTGGGTCACCGGCAATCACGATCCCTCGCCGCCGCGCAACGTGCCCGGCGAGGCCGCCAGCAGCCTGACGCTCGGCGCGCTGACCTTCCGCCATATCGCCGAGCCCGGCCATGACGGAGCGGAGGTCTCTGGCCACTACCACCCCGCCGCGATCGCGCGCGGGCGCGGCAAGTCGGTGCGCCGGTCGTGTTTCGCCTGCGATGGCACGCGGCTCGTCATGCCCGCCTTCGGCGCCTATGCGGGCGGGCTGAACGTGCGCGACCGCGCCTTTTCCGGCCTGTTCAGGCCGGCGGCGCTGCTGGCCTACATGCAGGGGGTCGACCGGATCTTTCCCATCGCGGCCCGGGATCTGATCGGATAAGGCGCCTTCACACGATTTGCGAAAGCGCCGCCGCCAGCATGGTCGGCGTCACGAGCCAGGTCAGCACGGTGCGCAGCAGGCCGAACCAGCGCGGCGCCCCGCCCTTGGCGACCAGCGCGCGGTCCCACCAGCCCATTGCGGCGAATCCTGCCGCGAACATGACGAAACCCCAGCCGGACGGCGCAAAGAACGCGGCCCAACCCCAAAGCGAGGGCATGACCGACACGAACAGCGCCGGCACCGCCGTGTCCCGCTCGGCGTGGTTGACGGCAATGCCCCAGCGAATGCCGCCCAGGAACGACAGGATGATCGCCGCATACACCTTGAGCGCGACCAGGCCGGTCGTCTGGGCGAAGGTCGCGCCCGGAACGAACTGCGCGCCGGTGAGCACCGCGAACGGCACGAAGCCCGAAAGCGCGAGCGCAAGCGGAATGCGGCTTTCCCAGGCCTGGCGGTTCTTCAGGACCACGTCAGTCCCTCCTGAACAGGATGCGCCCCAGCCAGCCGACGATCAGCGCCAGCAGAACGGCCGCAAGGCCGTAATACAGCGGCTGGTTGCGGGCGAAATCGGAGACCGCGAACTCGAAGCCCGCCTTGGCGATGCGCACGGGCGCGCCGGTCTGCGCGACCAGGACGCCGTTGCGGAACAGATAAGCCTGGGCGCGATGGGTGCCCAGCGGCACATTGGCCGGCAGGCGCAGTTCGGCCCGAAACAGCGACTGCGAAATGAACTGCACGCCCCCCGGAAACTCCTGGTACAGGCCGGCGCGCCGCTTGAGCCGCCGCAGCGCGGAGACGAACATGTCGACATCGTGCACATGGGGTTCGGCGGCGCTCGGCCTGAGGCGAACGTCATCGACATTCAGCGCCAGCCGGGACAGCGTCTCGCCGGCGGCGATGTCGCGGGCAAAGCGCGTCGAGGCGATCAGGTAGGATTGCGGCGCGGTTTCGAATGTCTGGCTTTCGACGTTCATCCAGATACCGAACACGCGCGCCTTGCGGCGGGTGACCAGATCGGCGCGCGGCCCTTCGAGAACCACGAAGATGTCGTAATGGCCCTGGCGCTGGACCCGCGTGTCGGCATTGTCGATCGCGCCAAAGATGATCAGCGCCTCGCCGGCGAAGTCCGAGGTGATCTCGACCACCTCCTTGGACAGGCCGATATCGATGCGTTCGGGCGTGCGGGCCTGCGCGGCCGCGTTGGCGCGCGCGGCCTCCTCGTCGGCCGGAGCGACGGGCTCGGCCTGCGCCGGCGGCTGTTCGGCCCCCTGCGGCTGGGCGCGGGCAGGCCCGCCGGCCATCGCGGCGATGGCGAGCAGGACGAGCATGCCGATCATCGGGCAGCGCGCGCTCATGGCAGGCCTCCCACGGTGATGCTGAACAGTTCGTTGGGCACCACGAACAACTCATAGGCAAGGCGCAGCGCGACCAGCAACACGAGAATGGCAAGCATGGCGCGCAGCTGCTCGCCGCGCAGGCGCTGGCCGGCCCGGGCGCCATATTGCGCGCCGGCAACGCCGCCGATCATCAGCAGCAGCGCCAGCACCACGTCGACGGTCTGGTTGGCCACCGCCTGCACAACCGTGGTGAAGGCGGCGACGAAGATGATCTGGAACAGCGAGGTCCCGATGACGACATTGGTCGGCACCTTGAGCAGGTAGATCATCGCCGGCACCATGATGAAGCCGCCGCCCACGCCCATGATCGCCGCCAGCATGCCGATGATCGCGCCCAGCCCCAGCACCGGGATCACGCTGACATAGAGCCGGGAGGCCTTGAAGCGCATCTTGAAGGGCAGCTTGTGGACCCAGTTGTGCTGTCCGGGCCGCCGCAGCGAGGGCGTTCGGCCGGTGCGCGCCCGGCGCAGCGCCCGAACGCTCTCGAACAGCATCAGACCGCCGACCGTGCCCAGAAAGATGACGTACAAGAGCGAGACGATCAGGTCGAGCTGGCCGACCCCGCGCAGGAGCGAATAGATGTAAACGCCCAGCGACGAGCCGGCGAGACCGCCGACCAGCAACACCGTGCCCAGCTTGAAGTCGACCCCGCCGCGCTTGAGGTGGGACAGCACGCCCGAAACCGAGGAGGCGACGATCTGGTTGGCGCCGGTCGCCACGGCCACGGCGGGGGGGATGTTGTAGAAGATCAGGAGCGGGGTGATCAGAAAGCCGCCGCCGACGCCGAACATGCCCGAAAGAAATCCGACAGCCGCACCCATGCCGAGCAGAATGAGCATGTTCACCGACATTTCGGCGATCGGCAGGTAAAGCGCCACGGTTCACTCCAGGGCGGGCGGCCACGGGTTTGCGGCCCGACACCGGATCTGACACCGAGCGCGGCAAGCGTGTTCGATGATGGCGGCCGGTTCCGGGCCAGATGCATTCGGAGCGTGACCGGGACCGTCGGGCCCGCATATCGGTCACGCAGCCGACACGCCGCCCGCAGGCCGGATCAGCCGATGGCGGACCCGATCGCGCTCAGAGGATTTCGCGCACCCTCATGCGCCGCGCGGAACGGCAAGTCAATTGCGGTGCACAAATCCACGCCAGTCTCCGGCGTTCGATGGCCGAAGGGCGCGCCGGCGCGCAGGATCGGGCGCGGGCGATCAGCCGCTGGCGCCGTTGATCGCGATGAGCTTTTGCACCAGCGCCTGGTCGACCGTGCCGGTTGGCTGCATGCCGTTCTGCCGCTGGAAGGCCATGATGGCGTTGCGCGTTCGCTGCCCCATGATGCCGTCGACCGGGCCGGCGTCGAAGCCGTTGCTGTTCAGGATCGCCTGGATGTTGCGGATCGCCTGGCGCATGTCGTCATCGCTCAGTTCGCCGGTGGCGGCGGTGCGCTGGGCGTCGGTGCGCCATGCATCGGGGACGGTGACGACATTGGCCTGCGGGTCGACCTGCCTGGGCTCCCACAGTTCGGTCGCGCCGCGCGCGGTTTCGAGCTGGTCGGGGCGCAGAACGTTGGCGATGTCGTCGCGCTTGGCCGCCGCGTCCTCGTCGCCGCTCTTGGCGGCGAGCGCGAACCACTTGTAGGACTCGATCAGGTTCTGCTCGACGCCCTGCCCCTTGGCGGCGAGAATGCCCAGATTGAACTGGCTGTCGCGGACGCCCAGTTCGGCCGCCCGCAGGAACCAGCGCGCGGCGGAATCGAAGTCGGGCTGGCCGTCGACGCCGCTGGCAAACAGCACCGCAAGATTGTGCATGGCACTGGCATTGCCCTGTTCGGCGGCAAGCTGATACCAGGCCTTTGCCGCGGCGTAGTCGCGCTCGGTCCCAAAGCCCTTTTCGTAGAAGTTGCCGGCCCGATACTGCGCCGGCGCAAAGCCCAGTTCGGCCGAACGTACATACCATTTGAGCGCCTCGGCCATGTCGCCGTCGCCGCGATCGGTGAAATGATCGCCCAGGACGTAAAGCGCCTTGGGGTCGCCGTTCGCGGCGGCCTCGCGCAGGGCGATCGGGCCGGCACTGTCGGGGATCTCGGCGATCGGGAACATGGTCCGGGCGGGCGCGGTTTCGGCCTGCGTGGCGCCGGCTGCGGGCGCGGAGACATCGACGACCGCCGGTGCCTCGGCTTCGGGCTGCCCGGTCGACTGTCCAAGCCCCGCCGCCTGCGACATGGGCGTGCTGCCATCGGCGCCCGGCAGCATCGGACCGGCCGGCCCGGGCGCGCCGCCGATGACCTGCGGTCCGACGGCAGCGTCCGCACCGGTCTGGGCCGTGGTGTCCTGAGCCTGCGGCCGATCGCCGGCGGCGGGCGTGACGTCCACCACGGCGGCCGGCTCCTGGGCAACGCGGCTTGCCTGCACTTGCGGGTCGACGAACAGGCCGCGGATCAGCGGTACCGACAGCAAGGCCAGCAGGATCGCCCCGGCACCCATCAGGAGCGGTTTGCGGCGCCTGGCCAGCATTGCGGTCAGCGATCCCCTGGCGGCGTTGCCCTTGCCTGCCGGAGGCTTGGGCGCAGCGACCGTGGCGTCGGCGGCGGCGGCCTTTGCAGCACGGCGCGCGGCGGCAATGAAGTCGGACTTGCCGGCGCCGCCCGCCGCCTTGGCCGCCGGCCCGTTCCCCGGCTCGCCCGAGCGCTCCTGGCGCACCCTCGCCATGATGTCGGCGAGCGCCATCTGGTCGTTGCTGGGCTCGATCGGCTGGTCATCGACGACATCGGGCGGTGCCGTGTCGGCCGATTGCTGCGCCTGCTCGGACCATTGCTGCGGTGCCGTTTCGCCACGGCCCTTGCCGATGGCAAGCTTGTCGGTGACGTTGCGCAGGATCGAACGCCTTTCCTCGCCCGGGGGCGGCGACGTGCGCGGCCCGGCCGCCTCGTCGAGCGCGGCTAGCGCGGCCGCCGCGGCGGCGCGGGCGGGCGAAGGCGGCCCGCCCCGCGCGCCCATGTCAGCGGCCAGCGGCGGAGCATCGTCGATCCGCATGGGCTCGAAGCCGGACGCCTCGTCATGCGGCGGCTCGGCATGGGGGTGGCGGCCATTGCCATCGACGTCGATCGGCCGGCCTTCGCGCAGATTGCTCTCGAGGCTCGCCAGGTGGTCGACGACCTTCAACAGCGTGTCGTGGATCGCCTCGAAGGTCTGGCTGTTGCGGGTGTCGGTGTCGCGCGCCAGCGTCTCGAGGGCACGCAGATCGCCGGTCAGCCGGTCCAGCGCTTCGGGCGCGGCGCCATCGCGGGCGGTGGCGCGCGCCATGGCTTCCTCGGCGGCCATGCGGGCAACGGTCAGGATGTCGCTGTCGTCGAGCGCGGTGGCGCCGCGGTCCGCGTGCAGGCCGGCGGTAAGCTGGGCGATCTGCGCTTCCAGACGCTCCGTGTCGATGGCCTGTACGGAAGCGCTGGCCGCGCCGTCGGCAAGGGCGGCGGCGATGTCCTCCAGCTGGCGCTCGATATGGGCCATGGAGGGCGGGTCCGCCGCGGTGCGCCCATTGTGCTCGATCAGCCGGGCCAACTCGTCCATGCGCGTATCCACCGAGCGCATGACGTCCTGGGCCGAACGCTCGGCGATGGCTGTCGTCGTCTGCAGCTGAGCATCAAGAGCCGACAGCCGCTGGTCGACATGATGGGCCAGATCGGGCGCGACCTGGGCATGATGAATGCCCATATGGCCGATTTCCTCGACCGCCGAAGCGATGTCCTCGACGCGGGCGGTCAACGCATCCATGGCCTCGCCGGGCACCGTGCCCACGGTCATGCCATGATGGCGGAGCGCGTCGATGCGGCTGGCGAGCGCATCGAACTGCGCCTCCAGATCGGTGCCGGCCTGGTTTTCGGCGACGCGGTCGATCTGATTGGCCAGGGCGGCGACGCGCGCCTCGATGCGGTCGATCGTATCGGCGTCGACCGAGGGGGCCGGCTGCGCAGCCGGGATCGTCGAGATGGCGCGGCTGATCTCGTCAAGACGCGCCTCGATCGCGGCGTGTCGACCATGGCCGGAATCATCGTCCTGGGCAACGAGCCGCTCCACGGCGAGAGCCAGCGCGCGAAGCTGGTCCTCGAGCGAGTCGAGCGCGGTGGAGCGCGGCAGATCCTGGATGGCGTCGTAGACGCCGTCGATCCGCCCCGCCATCGCCGCGAGATCGTCATGCGAGGCGAGCGTGTGGGGCATCGCCGCGATCTCGCGTTCGATGACGCTCCAGCGGTCGCTCAGATCGTGCATCGCGTCCTGGCGCACGACGTCGGCCAGGTCGGCCTTCAGTGCGTCGATCTGCGCACGGATCATCGAAAGATCGTCGCCAAGGGGGCGAATCGCGCGAATCTCGTGACGCAGTTCGTCGACATTGCCGGTCGCGGCCTGCAGCGAACGGATGTCCTCGCGCAAGGCCTGATGATCCCCCGACGCATGGCGCAGGGCGGCGATCTCGTCGCGCAGGGATGACAATGTGCTGCCGGACGATCGCAGCGCCCGGATGTCCTCGCGCAGTTCGTCGACGCTGCCGGCCGATGCCTGCAGCGAGCGGATGTCCTCGCGCAGGCCATCGATGTTGCCCACCGAGGCGCGCAATGCCCGGATTTCCGCCCGAAGGCCGTCCAGATTTCCGGCCGACCCGCGCTCGGACCGGAAATCCTCGCGCAGTCCTTCGGGATCGGCGGCAGGGCGGGCCTTGAAGTGCCTGTCGACGTCCTGGCGCAGACGCGCCAGTTCGTGCCGCAGCATCTCGGCACGGTCCCTTTCGGCATTGAGCGAGGAATTGCGGGCGCGAATGGCCTCCACGTCGACGTCGCGGGGACGCGGCCGCGGCGCCTGGCGGCGCGGGCGGGCCATGCCCACGCGATCCTCCAGCGCCTCGAGCGCATCGCTCAATCGATCCAGGGTCTGGCTGGATTGCTGGTTGCGCTCAAGGCGGTCATATCGATCACGCATGGATGCCCTGTTTCCCCCGGGTGTCGGACCGTGGCCGTAAAGGCCGACATCGACTGACATGCCGGACTGCCGCCAAGAAAGGTAAGCGAACCGGCCCTGAACAACTCTTTAACCAACGTGGTAAACATAGTGTTAACCATCGCCAGGATGCGTTGCCGGGCGTCGCGGCGGCCGGCGCCACCTTGCCCATCGCGCCGCCTGGGGCGCGTGTAACCTCCGCGTAACGTCCGGAAACCTGTCGCCGCGATCTGGCCTGAAGTAGGGCCAGGGATGTGCGGGCAGTCACCGCCCGCAGGGCGCAACCACGCTCCGGCCACGCCTATCGTGGCATCCGGCCCAGGTCGGCCGGCGCTGGCGCCAGACAACAAGAAGACGGGAAGGAACACGACATGACATCCATGGCACCCGCCGCCCAGGCCTCCAGATTCGACGACATCTACCGGATCGGCGAACTCGCCGCCGAGTTCGGCGTCACCCTGCGCACGCTTCGCTTTTATGAAGACAAGGGGCTGCTGGAACCACGCCGTGTCGGCAACACCCGTCTTTACACGCGCCGCGATCGCGCGCGCCTCAAGCTGATCTTGCTGGGCAAGCGCGTCGGTTTCTCGCTGCACGAGATCCGCATGCTGCTCGACATGTACGAGCCCCATGGTGACAATCGGCGGCAACTGGAGACCGCCGCCGAGATGGGCGAGAAGCAGCTTGCCCGTCTTCATGCCGAGCGCGAGGCGATCAGCAATTCGATCGATGAACTGGTGAGCACCCTGCGCATCGTCCGCCAGATGATCGCCGAGCGCCGCTGACGGGCGACCGCACCGGGCGCTGCCCGCGCCTTCGCGCCCTTCGTCCACCAACCGCGCCAGGCTTTCGGCGAATGCCCCCGACGCGCCGCGCCGGGGGCCATGCATTCGTGCGTGCCGCGCCGATGGGTTCTCGCCCCCGCACCGGTGCGCGCGCCATCGAGCGCCTTCACAATCGCGTTGACCGACACCCGTTTGACGTTTACGCAAACGTCAAAATTTGATAGTGGCTTGACGACGCCCGACCCGGCCCTGCCCAGGCGGCACCACCGGCTGCGGGCCAGCGAATGCCAGACGCCTTGGAGGCTCCCATGCCGAGCTACACCGCCCCGGTGAACGATACGCTGTTCGTCCTCAACGACGTTCTCAAATACGAGCGCTACAACAACCTGGCCGGCTTTGCCGACGCCACGCCCGAGATTGTCGAAGCAGTGCTGCGCGAAGCGGCACGCTTTTCGGAGAACGTGTTCTTTCCGCTCAACCAGGTCGGCGACCGGCAGGGTTGTACCCGGCACGACGACGGCTCGGTGACGACGCCGGACGGCTTCCGGCAGGCCTATCGGACCTGTATCGAGGGCGGCTGGAACGGGCTCGCCTTCGACCCCGATTACGGCGGCCAGGGCCTGCCCTATGTGCTGCACACCGCGGTGGGCGAGTACTTCATCTCCGCCAACATGGCGCTGACCATGTATTCGGGCCTGACGCAGGGCGCCATGGCCGCCATCCTGACCCATGGCACCGACGCGCAGAAGTCGACCTATCTGCCGCCGCTGGTCGATGGCCGCTGGACCGGCACGATGAACCTGACCGAGCCCCATTGCGGCACCGATCTGGGTCTGTTGCGCACCAAGGCCGTGCCGCAGGGCGACGGCACTTACAAGATTTCCGGCCAGAAGATCTTCATCTCGGCCGGCGAGCACGACATGAGCGAGAACATCGTCCACCTCGTGCTTGCCCGAATCGAGGGCGCGCCCCAGGGCACCAAGGGCATCTCCATGTTCATCGTGCCCAAATACCGGGTCCGGACCGACGGTTCGGTGGGCGAGGCGAACGGCGTCACCTGCGGGTCGATCGAGGACAAGATGGGCATTCACGGCAATGCCACCTGCGTGATGAACTATGACGATGCGGCGGGCGAATTGATCGGCGAGGAACACAAGGGCCTCAGAGCCATGTTCGTGATGATGAACGAGGCCCGGCTGTGGGTCGGCCTGCAGGGGCTGGCGGTCGCCGAGACGGCCTGTCAGAACGCGGCCGGCTACGCCCGCGAGCGGTTGCAGGGCCGGGCGATGTCCGGACCCAGGCACCCCGACCGGCCCGCCGACCCGATCATCGTGCACCCGGACGTGCGGCGCAATCTGATGACCATGCGCGCCTTCAACGAGGCGGGGCGCGCCCTCGTCCTGTGGGCGGCGCTCAAATCGGACATCGCCCATCGCGCGCCCGACGAGCAGGACCGCGCGCTCAGCGAGGAGATGATGGGCCTGCTGACGCCGGTGATCAAGGGCGTGCTTTCCGACAAGGGCTTCGACCATGCGGTGATGGCGCAGCAGATCTTCGGCGGGCACGGCTATGTCGAGGAATGGGGCATGAGCCAGTATGTGCGCGACGCCCGCATCACCATGATCTACGAGGGCGCCAACGGCATCCAGGCGCTCGACCTGGTCGGCCGCAAGCTGGCGATGAATGGCGGCCGCGCCGTTCAGGCGTTCTTCAGGGAAGTGAGCGATTTCTGCGAGGCCAACCGCCATGACGAGAAGATGGCCTTCTTCACCAAACATCTGAAGAAGGGGCTGAACGACCTTCAGGCGGCGACCATGTGGTTCGTGAACAACGCGATGGCCAAACCGGAAAACGCCGGCGCGGGCAGCCACGACTACATGCACCTGTTCGGGCTGGTCGCGCTGGGCTACATGTGGGGCCTTCAGGCCAAGGCGGCGCAGGAGAAGATCGGGGCCGGCGCCAATGGCGACGCGGCGTTCTACGACAACAAGCTGGTGACGGCGCGCTATTTCTTCGAACGCGTCATGCCGGAAACCTCGGCCCATGTGGCACGCATCGAGGCGGGCGCCGAAACGATGATGGCACTGCCGGAGGCGGCGTTCTAGGGTTGTGCCTTCTCCCCGCTTGGGGGGAAAGACTGGATGCGCCGGTTCGTCGAACCGGCGCAGACGGATGAGGGGCGGTCGCCGCATGACGGGTTTCGTCTACATCCTCGCCAACAAGCGGAACGGAACACTCTATGCCGGTGTCACCTCGGACCTCGAAAGCCGGATGCATGATCACAAGAACGGACTGACGCCCGGCTTCGCGACAAAATACGGCTGCGATCGTCTGGTCTGGTTGGAGCGACATCCGAACATCGTGCTGGCGATCCGTCGAGAGAAGTCTCTGAAGGACTATAAGCGGGCGTGGAAACTCGATCTGATTGCAAAGCTGAATCCGAATTGGGACGATTTGACCGACCGCATCCATGTCATCGACAATCCATACAATCCCGGAGCCGGCTCCAGATGGAGCGAATTCTATGAGTGAAGCACCGCACACACCTGCGTCATTCCGGAACTTGATTCCGCAATCCATCGTCTCGGTTGGCGCCGTGGATTCCGGAATCAAGTTCCGGAATGACGCGTCCGTGTTCGGTGAAGCGTGTTCTGCTTCTGATTTGCTGTTCACCCGTATCCCGGCAACAAGTGCCGGGATCACGGAAATGCGCGGAAACCACCCATGACCCAATTCACCCTTCATGGCTTCTGGGAGAGCGGCAATGCCTACAAGGTGGCGTTGATGCTCGAACTGAACGGAGCCGACTGGCAGTGCCGGCGCGTGGCCTTCTTCACCGGCGAGACCCGGCGCGCGCCGTTCCGGGCGCTCAACGTCATGGGGGAGGTGCCGGTGCTGATCCATCACCGCGACGATGGCGATGTTACGCTGACCCAGTCCGGTGCCTGCCTGACCTACCTGGCCAGGCATTTCGGCACCTACGGCCCGACGACCGAGGCCGAGGACTACGATGTCCTGCGCTGGCTGCTGTTCGACAGCCAGAAGGTGTCGGGCTATGCCGGCCCGCTGCGCTTCCTGCGCCATCTGAAGAAGACCGGCGAGACGCCCGAGGTCGGCTTCCTGCACGGCCGTTTCCTGGCGGCGCTGGCCGTGCTCGACGCCGCGCTCGACGGCAGGGACTGGCTCGTCGGCGAGCGGGCGACCATCGCCGATCTCGCCTGCCAGGGCTATCTGCACTGGCCCGAGCAGATCGGCGTCACCTATGACGACACGCCCCATGTGGCGGCATGGCTGGAGCGCATTCGCACCCTGCCCGGCTACAGGCGGTCGGAAGACCTGATGCCTTCGGGCCGCGAGCCGGACACGGCGACCGCCTGAAGGCCGAGCAGCAACGGAGAGACGACCATGGCACAGGCCTATGTGTATGACGCGGTGCGCACGCCGCGCGGACGCGGCAAGAAGGATGGCAGCCTGCACGAGGTGCCGACGCCGCGCCTGGGCGCGCACGTGCTCAATGCGTTGCGCGCGCGCAACGGGCTCGACACCCGAAAGGTCGACGACGTCATCTTCGGCTGCGTCGATCCGGTCTACGAGGCCGGCGGCGACATCGCCCGCGCGGCGATCTTCGAAGCCGGCTACGACACGGCAGCCCCAGGCATGCAGATCAACCGGTTCTGCGCCTCCGGCCTCGACGCGATCAATTTCGGCGCCGCCAAGATCGCGCAGGGAGCCGACGACATCGTCATCGCCGGCGGGGTCGAGAGCATGAGCCGCGTCGGCATGGGGGCATCGGGCGGGGCCTGGTACATGGACCCTTCGGTCAACATCCCCGCCTATTTCATGCCGCAGGGCGTTTCGGCGGACCTGATCGCCACCAAGTACGGCTTTTCGCGCGACGATGTGGACGCCTATGCCGTCGAAAGCCAGAGGCGCGCGGCGCAAAGCTGGGAGAAGGGGCATTTCGCGCGATCGGTCATCCCGATCCGGGACCAGAACGGGCTGACCATCCTCGAGCATGACGAGCACATGCGCCCGGGGACCGACATGCAGTCGCTCGGCCAGCTCGACCCGTCCTTCGTCATGCATGGCCAGATGGGCGGATTCGAAGCGGTCGGCATCGCCCGCCATCCGGAAATCGAGGCGATAGAGTACGTCCACCATGCCGGCAATTCGTCGGGCATCGTGGACGGCGCGGCCGGCGTGCTGCTGGGCTCGCGGAAGGGCGGAAAGACCCTCGGGATCGCCCCGCGCGCGAAGATCACCGCATTCGCCAATATCGGCTCGGACCCCACGCTGATGCTGACCGGCCCGGTGGACGTGACCGAAAAGCTGCTCAAGAAAGCGAAGATGTCGCTCGACGACATCGACCTGTTCGAGTTGAACGAGGCGTTCGCCGCCGTCGTTCTGCGCTACATGCAGGCCTTCGACATCGACCATGACAGGATCAACGTCGCCGGCGGCGCGATCGCCATGGGCCATCCGCTGGGCGCGACGGGCGCCATGGTCTTCGGCACGGTGCTCGACGAACTCGAGCGCCGCGATCTGAACACCGCGCTGGTGACGCTGTGCATCGGCGCGGGCATGGGCACGGCGACGATCATCGAGCGGGTGTGAGCGATGTTCCAGCCCGACGAACACAGGCTCGACGACCCCCGAGCCATTGCCGAAGCGGCCCGGGCCATCCAGTTCGCCTGCATCGTGACGTCGAGCGGTGGAGCCCTGCACGCCTCGCACGTGCCCTGTATCGTCAAGCACGAGGACGGGGCGACAGCCGTCGAGTTCCACCTGGCGCGTGCCAACCCGCACTGGAAGCATGCCATGGACGGGCCGACCATCGCGATCTTCCAGGGCGAGCAGGCCTACATCCATCCGGGCTGGTATCCGACCAAGGCCGAGACCGGCAAGGCGGTGCCGACATGGAACTACGTCACCGTCCACCTGCACGGCACGCTCGAGGCCATGCGGCCGGGCGAGGAGCTGCATCGGCATCTTGAGGAACTGACCGACCTGAACGAGGCGCACCGCACCGAACCGTGGGCGATCAGCGACGCCCCCGAACGATACATCGAAACCATGAAGCGCGGCATCGTCGGGCTGCGTCTGAAGGTGACCCGGGCGCATGGCGCCATCAAGCTCAGCCAGAACAAGAACGATGCCGACCATGCCGGCGTGGTTGCCGGGCTGACCGCGGCCGGCGGCGCGGCCGGATCGATGGCCGCGCAGATGGCGGACATCCGGGGCCGGCAAGACACGGGAGAAAACCAGTGACCTACACCAACTTCACGCTTGAAACCGGCGAAGACGGCATCGCGCTCGTCACCTGGGACATGCCGGAACGGTCGATGAACGTGATCACGGTCGCGGTGATGGACGAACTGGAAGCGATCGTCGACCGGGTCGCGGGCGAGGATGCGATCAGGGGCGTCGTCGTCACCTCGGGCAAGAGGGAGTCGTTTTCAGGCGGCGCGGACATCACCATGCTCAACCGGATCTTCGCGATGTTCGAGGCGGAGAAGGCGCGCAATCGGGACGGCGCGACGAAGGCGCTGTTCGACCAGGCCGGGCGGCTGAGCTGGCTGTACCGGAAGCTCGAAACCTCGGGCAAGCCGTGGGTGGCCGCGATCAACGGCACCTGCATGGGCGGGGCGACGGAACTGGCGCTCGCCTGCCATGGGCGCGTCGCCGCCGATTCCGATGCGGTCAAGATCGGCCTGCCGGAGGTCAAGATCGGCATCTTTCCGGGCGCCGGCGGCACCCAGCGGGTGCCGCGCCTGGTCAACCAGCAGGACGCGCTGCAGATGATGACCACCGGCCAGACCCTCAAGCCGGCCCGCGCGAAGGCGATGGGGCTGATCGACGAAGTCGTACCGCCCAAGAAGCTGATCGATGCGGCCAGAGCGATGATCCGCGATGGGCTCAAGCCGGTCCAGCCCTGGGACCGGCCGGACTTCAAGCTGCCGGGCGGCAAGGTCTATTCGCCCGCCGGGGCCAATGTCTGGCCCGCGGCCTCGGCCATCCTGCGCCGCGAGACGCACATGAACTATCCGGCCGCGGAGGCGATCCTCAAATGCGTCTATGAAGGCCTGCTCGTGCCCTTCGACACCGCGCTGAGGATCGAGCAACGCTATCTCGCCGAGATCCTGCAGACCAAGGAGGCAAAGGCGATGATGCGCTCGCTGTTCGTCTCGCTGCAGGAACTCAACAAGGGCGCGCGGCGGCCGGCCGACGTCAAGCCGAGCAGGTTCAAGAAGATCGGTGTCGTCGGCGCCGGTTTCATGGGCGCGGGCATCGCCTTCGTCACCGCCAAGGCCGGCATCCCGGTGGTGCTGATCGACCGCGAGCAGGAGGCGGCCGACAAGGGCAAGGCCCATTCCGCCGAGCTGATGAAGAAGGCGATGCAGAAGGGCCGCGCCACGCAGGACGACGCCGACAAGCTGCTCTCGCTGATCACGCCGACAACCGACTATGGCGCGCTGGACGGCTGCGATCTGGTCATCGAGGCGGTGTTCGAGGATTCCGGCATCAAGAAGGCGGTCACCGAACAGGCCGAAGCCAATCTCAAGCGCACGGCCGTGTTCGCCTCCAACACCTCGACCATTCCGATCACCGATCTTGCCAAGAACGCGGCCCGGCCGAAGAACTTCATCGGCATCCACTTCTTCTCGCCCGTCGACAAGATGATGCTGGTCGAGGTGATCGTCGGCAAGAAGACGTCCGACAAGGCTCTCGCCGTCGCGCTCGACTATGTGCGCGCCATCAAGAAGACGCCGATCGTCGTCAACGACACGCGCGGCTTCTACGTCAATCGCTGCGTGCTGCGCTACATGTCCGAGGCCTACAACATGCTCATCGAGGGCGTGCCGCCGGCGATGATCGAGAACGCGGCGAAGATGGCCGGCATGCCGGTCGGCCCGCTGGCGCTGAACGACGAGACGGCAATCGACCTTTCCCAGAAGATCCTCAGGCAGACGCTCAACGATCTGGGCAAGAAGGCCGTCGATCCGCGCCACGTCGCACTCGTCGACACCATGGTCGACAGGCACGGCCGGCTTGGCCGCAAGAACGGCAAGGGGTTTTACGACTATCCGCAAAAGCCGGCCCAGAAGCATCTGTGGCCGGAGCTGAAGACGCTCTATCCGCAGCAGGATCCCGATGCGATCGACTTTGCCGAACTCAAGGAGCGGTTCTTGTACGTCATCGCGCTCGAGGCGGCGCGGGTGATGGGCGAGGGCATCGTCACCGATCCGCGCGAGGCCGATGTCGGCTCGATCCTCGCCTTCGGCTTTGCGCCCTATACGGGCGGAACGCTGTCCTTCATCGACGGCATCGGCGCGGAGGCGTTCGTCGCCCGCGCCCGGCAGTTGCAGCGCAGATACGGGCCGCAGTTCAAGCCGCCGCGGGTGCTGACCGACATGGCCAGGACGGGAGAGACCTTCTACGACCGCTTCGGCGACCGGGCCGACACGGATGCGGCCGAGGCGGCGTGAACCTGCGCTTCAGGCGCAGCCGCCATCCTTGAGGGGATCGTGGCCCCAGTTCATCAGCGAATAGCGCCAATCGCTGGTCTCGACGTCATGGTCGGGACCGGTCTGGGCGCAATGACGCTTGATGTAGCCGACGACCCTGGCCATGTGATCCCACTGCTCGTCGCTGAGTTCGTCCTTGCCGGTACGCTCGATCTCGACGATGCGCCGCGCCGACTTGCGGCCGTTGGTGTCATCGCCTTCCATGATGCCGACGGACCGGCTCTGCTTGGTATCGAGCCATGCGTCGATCTCGTCGGCACTCATGTTGACCAGTTGGCGCCACTCGCGCCAGATCTGTTCGCGCGGCTTCGATGAGGTCATCATTTCCTCCGGCATCAGAGCAAACCCGTCGCGGAACGCTCTAACTGCGCAACGCCCGGCGCATTGCTGTTGTTCCATACATGGCGATGGCCGATTACTGCCGAGCCATGTCTTGAATCCGCCATCAAGCTGTGTGCATGCTTGGGTCTATCGAGAGTTTCGGCCGATCGGAAACAGCCTAACCGCCGCTTCAGAAGCGTCACGCCTAATCCCGTGTCCAGACATCGATGACCACCGGCAGGCCAGCCTGCCAGACTTGTATTGACTGTCTTGAAAGGACACGACCATGGCAAACGGAACCGTGAAGTGGTTCAATACCACGAAAGGGTACGGGTTCATTGCGCCCGAAGATGGCGGGAAGGATGTGTTCGTGCACATCTCCGCGGTGCAGCGCTCGGGGATGGAGACCCTGACCGAGGGCCAGCAGGTTTCCTACGAACTCGTCACCGACAAGCGCACCGGCAAGATGGCGGCCGGCAATCTCGCGGCCGGCTGATCGAACCGGCCATGACCACCATGCGCCGGCGCTGTCAGCGCCGGCGTCTTTCGTTCCGCGCGCCTCGCACGCGGACGCGGCCGATCACCGCCGGTGGCGGCGGCCCTGCCGATCCTTGCGATAGGCGGGCAGTCCTTCGAAATTCGGCCTGACCCGCTGCTCCCGAAGCCGGCGCTCATCCAGGGCAAGCTGGAAATGACGGGTGATCATGGCAAGGAACGTGGCGGCGCTGAAGGCGATCATCCAGTCCAGACCGGCAAGCAGCCCCAGAATGTTGAAAAGGGCGAAGTCGACAAAGAAATTGCTGCTCATCGCGCATCTCCATGGCTCCTGCACAGCGCCAATGGCCGCGATCGGGCTCGGCGCGGCGCGATATTCACCCGAAGTAGTAGGGTCGACCCGCTTGACAAGTCGGTAGCGGCCGTTTCCGGCAAACGCGCATCGCGGCTCGCGGCCGGCGCCGTCAGTTGCGAAGCTGCAACACGTCCAGCAGCAGCACAAGCAATGCGCCCATCGAGAACAGGAAGGCGGTGCGCAGCATGGCGTATTTCGACAGAAGAATGCGCGAGACAGCCGAATTGCTCAACGATACGGACTGGACGAGCTGAGAGACCTCGGCGGTCTGCATGAAGCGGATGAATTCGGCATTCATCGCGGGACTGGAGGCAAGGGCAGGCCACGACCATCGGTCCCGGCGGGCCATGTCGGCGCGCTGGTCGCGGGCGGGATAGCGCGGGATGACTGCCAGGAGGCAGAAGAAAAGGCCGGCAAAGCCGAGCACGAAAAAGCCGACATGCAGCCAGTTCGCCACGTCGAAGCTGCCCGGCGCGATGGGGCCACGAAACAGCATCACGCCGATCAGCGTGACAAGGGCAATGGCCTTGGCGTCGGCGAACTGGACCTGGGTGAGCAGCGCCTGATGCTGGGCGAACAGATACTGCGTGCGGATGCGACTGATGTAATTGACATTCAGCCCCTCATTTCCGGCGAGCGGCCTATCGAGGTCGACGTGCTCGATTTCCGGGATCACGTCAGTGCGCTGGTCCATCGCCTCGTCCCCCGACGGCAGAGCGAACGCGCTCCATATCACGCGAAATCGCACCAACGTCCAGTGGTTGAAGCGCGGCAACGGCAAATTTCCCGGCCAGGCCGACGCCCGTCGGTCTTTCGCCTTGCGAACCATTGACCGGCGAGGTATTTTTTCCTTTGAGATGTCACACATTCGCAACCGCACCGTGCTGTCGCATGAGCGCGTGTGGGCCGCCATCGACAGGCTCGCCGCTCTCAACGATCTGACACCATCGGGCCTTGCCAAGCGCGCCGGGCTGGATTCGACGACCTTCAACAAGTCCAAGCGCTTTGCCGCCGATGGGCGCGCGCGCTGGCCGTCGACGGAATCCCTCGCCAAGGCACTGGCCGCAACCGGCATGTCGTTCGACGAGTTCACCGCATTGCTGGGCACGTCCGGCAGTGAACGGCGCGCGGCGGCGCAGGCAATTGCGGGCTTTTCCGAGCCCGGCGCGACGGCCTACGCGGCGCCGGTGCGGCAGATCCCGGTGCTCGGGCTGGTCCAGGCCGGGGCGGGCGGCTATTTCGACGATGCGGGCTTTCCCGTCGGCGAGGGCTGGGATCACGTGCAGTTCCCCGACGCGGACATGGGTGAACATGTCTATGCGCTGGAGATCACCGGCGATTCCATGGAACCGCTGTATCGCGACGGCGACACGATCATCGTCGCGCCGACCGCATCGATCCGCCGCGGCGACCGCGTGGTGGTCAAGACGCGCGACGGCGAGGTGATGGCCAAGATATTGAAGCGACGCACGGCGGAGACGATCGAACTGTCCTCGGCCAACCCCGATTTCGCCGACCGCAGACTGACGCCTGCCGATATCGAGTGGATGGCACGGATCCTGTGGGCAAGCCAGTAGCGGGGCGCCATCGTCGCTCGCCTTGCCCTCGTCCCGCGCCTGTCGCAGGGAAAGGCGAGACCGGCCCGGGGATGCGCCGCGACCGCCAGCCGCCGCCCTATTTCTTGCCGGCCAGTTCGCCTGCCAGCGCCTTTTCGATGAGCGCGCGCGTTTCGTCGACGCCGTAAAGCGCGATGAACGAACCCAGCCGCGGCCCGCGTACCTGGCCCAGAAGGATGCGGTACAGCGCGTTGAACCAGTCGCCGGTGACCGCCGGGCGACCGTCCGGGCTCTTCCGGGCCGGATCCTGATAGCGCGCGAATGCCCGCCCCACATCGAGCAGCGCGTCCTGGATCACGGCAGCGTCGGCACGGGTCTGGGGCGGCAGCGCGGCCAGGTCTTCGGCGAGCCTTGACAGCGCCTGGCGCTCGGTCTCGTCGGGCGGGTGGAACACCTTGGTGGGGCGCACGAAATCCTCGTAGTAGCGGATCGCATAGCCGGCCAGGGCATCCAGATGCGGATGCGTGTCAGCGGTCACGCCGGGCGTGTAGCGCGAGATGAACCCCCACAGAACGTCGCGATTCTCCGCGTTCGACGCGCTGACCAGATTGAGCAGCATGGCAAACGGCACCGGCATGTCCACCTCGGGCGGGTTGCCCGAATGGATGTGCCAGACCGGGTTGGACAGCCGCTGGGCCGCATCCTGGCGCCGATAGGCGGCCAGGTGCGCATAGTATTCGTCGACGGCCTTGGGGATGACGTCGAAGTACAGCCTTTTTGCCGTACGCGGCTTGCCGAACATGAACAGCGCCAGGCTTTCGGTGGGCGCGTAGGTCAGCCACTCGTCGATGGTCAGCCCGTTGCCCTTGGACTTGGAGATCTTCTCGCCGTTCTCGTCCAGAAACAGCTCATAGACGAAGTGCTCGGGCGGTCGGCCGTCCAGGATCGCGCAGATGCGGTCGTAGATCGCCGCATTGGTCTGGTGGTCCTTGCCGAACATCTCGAAGTCGACACCGAGCGCCGCCCAGCGCATGCCGAAATCGGGCTTCCACTGCAACTTCACCTGCCCGCCGGTGACCGGCAGCGTTGTCTCGGCCCCATCCTCGTCGTCGAAGGTGATCGTGCCTTCGCCCGGATCGACATGCTTTAGCGGCACGTAAAGCACGCGCCCGGTCTTCGGCGAGATCGGCAGGAAGGGCGAATAGGTCGCCTGGCGCTCCTCGCCCAGCGTGGGCAGCATGACCGCCATGATCTCGTCATAGCGCTCGGCCGCGCGCCTGAGCACGGCGTCGAACCGCCCGGACCTGTAGTAGTGCGTTGCGCTCGCAAACTCGTAGTGGAAGCCGAACGCGTCCAAAAAGCGCCGCAGCATCGCGTTGTTGTGGTCGGCAAAGCTCTCGTGGTCGGTCTCGAACGGGTTGGGCACCGCCGTCAGCGGCTTGTGCAGATGCGGCCGGAGCGCCTCGGGGTCGGGCACGCTGTCGGGGATCTTGCGCATGCCGTCCATGTCGTCGGAAAAGCAGATCAGCCGGGTCTTCACCGTCCCGCCGGTCAGCACCTCGAAGGCATGGCGCACCATGGTGGTGCGCGCCACCTCGCCGAAGGTGCCGATATGGGGCAGACCCGACGGGCCATAGCCGGTCTCGAACAGCACGGCTTCGGGGTAGCCGGTCTTCTCGTAGCGCCTGACGATCTTGCGCGCTTCCTCGAACGGCCAGGCCCTGGCGGTCTGCGCCGCCGATACCAGGTCGGCGTCGAATTCGATGGCAGGCTGTGTCGCAGCGCTCATGGCGTGTCCTCGGGCATGGCTCAAGGCCGGTCAGTTAGACCATCGCCGACCGGTTGGAAAGGGTCTGGCCACGCGCCGACGCCGCGCTTGCGCGGGCGCGGTTGCCGCAATAGACAACGCCCAATACGTCGGGGCAAAGGACGATTCAATGGCAAAGCTCGATGAAGCGCGCGCGCTGATCTACATCATGGTCACCATGGCCGCCGCGGACGCGCAGCTGTCGGACCGCGAACTCAATCGGATCGGCTCGATCACCGATACGCTGCCCATCTTCGAGGGCATCGACCGCGACGTGCTGGTCGAGCAGGCGAATGCATGCTGCGCGATCCTGCGCGAGGAGGACGGGCTCGACACGATCCTGACGCTGGTGCACGACACGATCCCGCTGCGCCTTTACGAGACCGCCTATGCCGTCGCCGTCGAAGTCGCCGCAGCGGATCTGCATGTCGAGCAGGAGGAGCTTCGTTTCCTGCAGATGCTGCGCGATGCCCTCGACATCGACGCGCTGGTGATCGCGGCGATCGAGCGCTCGGCGCGGGTGCGTTTCCGGCTGCCCTCGGCGCGCTGATCCTCACGACATTGTGGCATCGTGGCACGTTGACGGTCGGGCCGGCCGGGGCCATTTGACGGGCAGCACAAAAGCGAGTGCGCGCTTGCGCGTCTTGTCATGGAATACGAACCGTTCATCCGTTTCGGCGCCTTCGTCGCCATCTTCGCCGCCATGGCGGCGTTCGAGCTCGCCTCGCCGCGGCTCGAACGGGCCGAGATGGCCGGCGCGTTGCGCACACGCCGCTGGGTCGTCAACCTGTCCATGGTCGTCATCTCGTCGGTCTGCCTGCGGATCCTCTTTCCCGCCGCGGCAGTCGGCACGGCGATCTACGCCAACGCGCAGGGCTGGGGCCTGTTCAACTGGGCCGGCGTGCCGCCGGTCCTGGGCGGGCTGATCGCCTTCGTCGTGCTCGATTTCGCGGTCTGGCTCGAACATGTGGTCAGCCACCGCTGGCCGCTTCTGTGGCGCATTCACCGCATGCACCATTCCGACCAGGGCTTCGATCTGACGACCGCGCTGCGCTTTCATCCGCTGGAGATCGTCATCTCGATGGTCTGGAAGGCAGCCGTGATCGTCGCGCTCGGGGCGCCGGTGATCGCGGTGCTGATCTTCGAGATCGTGCTCAACGGCATGGCGATGTTCAACCATGCCAATGCGCGCCTGCCCGAACGCCTCGATGCGGTGCTGCGCCGGATCATCGTCACTCCGGACATGCATCGGGTGCACCATTCCGCCGTGCGCGAGGAAACCGACAGCAATTACGGTTTCAATTTCTCGATCTGGGACCGGATGCTGGGCACCTATATCGCCCAGCCGGCGGCGGGCCATGACGGCATGCGGATCGGTCTTGAGCAATATGACGGCCCGCAGACGTCCAATCTGGGCTGGGCGCTGATCCTTCCTTTCCGCAAGTCGTAAGGGCGCTTCAACGGCCGTAGGGGTCGACGGGGAAATAGCGCGTGTAGATCTCGTCGTAAACGCCATTGCCCTCGATCGCCTTGAGCGCGGCGTTGATCGCATCCAGCAGGAGACGGTCTTCGGGGCGCGTGACCGCGACCATGCCAAGGCCCAGGAAATGGTGCGACAGATAGGGGCCCGAGACGAACTGGCAGCAGGCTTCCGAGACGGGCGCGGCCAGCCAGAACGACAGCGTGACGCCATCGCCGAAGATGAAATCGGCATCGCCGCCCGTCAGCGCGTCATAGACCTCGATGATCTCGGGCCGCGCGACCGGCTCGGCACCGGGAAAGAAGGCCGCGAGCATGGCCTGGTGCGCCGAGCCCGCCACAACGGCGACGCGGCTGCCATTGACGATCTCCGCAAAACCTTCGTCGGCAATGGCGGCGCCGCGACGGCCGACGAAACGCGCCGGAAAGCGGAAATAGGGTTCGGACACACCGAAGCGGGCGCGCAACTCCGCGCCCGGCGTGCTGCCGGCCAGGATCACGTCGCCGCGTTCGGCCTCCAGCGCGCCTTCCAGTTCGTCCCACGGCATGGCCTGGATCTCGCAGCGTTCGGTCGCGTCCAGGTGATCGCAGATGGCGCGTGCCAGATCGACATTGAAGCCGGTCGGCCGGCGGGTGGCATCGGCGAAATTGAAGGGCGGAAAGTCCAGGCTCGTCAGAAACCGCAGCCGGCCAACGCCCGACAGGTCCGGCAGCACGGTCCGGTAGCCAGGGTCCCAAAGGCGCGGCGGCTCGGCGCGCGCGCCGGGTGCGGCCGCCAGCAACAAAAGCCCTGCAAGCAGGCAAAAGCGTGCAAGTTCATCGCAAAAACGCATCATGCGCGATCGAAAGCCGGCTGCTTCGTCTTGACAGATGGCATGGTTGGCGCCCTCAATTCGGCTTGGCGTCCTGGTGCTGCCGATCTGGCACCTGCGTCAGCGGTGCTGGGTGGAGTCTTGCGTGTCATCGGTTTCTCAAAGCTCAGGCGTGCGTGGCGCCGGACCTGCCAGCAGCTTTCCGGCCGGCGATCCCGATGCCTTCGACCGGCCCGCCACTTCCGGACCTGTCTATAATCGTGCCAGCGGGCAAGGCAAGCGGGCGTTCATCGGCAGCGCGCCGATCGGCGGCACCCGGCGCAAGGCGCGCGGGGACGCGTTGCCCGATCTGTGTCCAAGCTGCGCGTTCCTGGCCGGCTACGGCTTTGCCGTCCGGCTGCTCGCGCGGGCGACACGCATGGCGGCCGAAAACGGCACCAGCGCCGGCGCGGAGCTCATGGCCCATGGCGCGATCACCGAGGATGCCTACTACTCGGCGCTGGCCGACCATCTCGGCGTGCCTTTCCTGGAGCCGGGCGACATCGCCGCGATCATGGCCGAACGATCCGGACCGCCCGATCTCAACGCGCCGCTCGTCTGGTGCCGGCTGACGAACGGTGACGCCCGCGCCGTGGCGGCGCCCGACCCGCGCGCCGTGCCGGCCATCGAGGCGATGGTCGCAAAGGGGCGCGACATGCAGCGCATCGCCATCGCCACGCCGCGGGCTCTGCGGGCGCTGACCGAGCGGCAGTTCCGCCCCGCTTTGCTCGACCAGGCCATCCATTCGCTGGCCTTCAGGAAGCCGGCCATGTCGGCCCGTTCGGGGGCGCGCTTCTGGCAGGGCTTCGCGGTCGCCGCCGGAGCGGCCGCCACCGGGCTCGCCTTCTGGCTCGCGCCCGGTCCGGCCGCGCTCGTGCTGCATCTGGCCATGTCGGCCTTCTTCTTCGGCTGCGTTGCGCTGCGGGTCGCCGCCGCGACGGGATTCGAGCCGCAGGAGCAAAGGCCGCTCGCCATGCTCCACGCGCGCGGGCGACCGCGCTATTCGGTGCTGGTGTGCCTTTACCGGGAGGCCGATGTCGTTCACGACCTGATCGTCAGCCTCAAGCGGCTGAACTGGCCCAGGTCCAAACTGCAGGTGCTGCTGATCTGCGAGGCCGACGACGAGCCGACGCTCGCCGCGCTCGAGGCGGCCGACCTGCCGCCGGTCTTCACCATCGTCAGGGTGCCGAAGGCGACGCCGCGCACCAAACCCAAGGCGCTCAACTACGCCCTGGCCTTCGCGCGCGGCGATCTGATCACCGTCTACGACGCCGAGGACCGCCCGCATCCGGACCAGCTCGAGGAGGCGTGGCAGACCTTCGATGCCAGCGAAACGCGTGTCGCCTGCCTGCAGGCGCCGCTCGTCAAGGCCAATGCGGGGCGCAACGCGCTGACCGCGCTGTTCCATCTCGAATATGCAGGGCTGTTTCACGGCATGCTGCCCTGGTTGGCGCGGAACGGCTGTCCGATCATGCTGGGCGGCACGTCCAACCATTTCAGACGCCGGGCGCTCGACCAGGTCGGCGGCTGGGACCCGTTCAACGTCACCGAGGATGCCGATCTGGGCCTGAGGCTTTGGCGGCACGGCTATCGCACCGGCGTGTTGACCCGGCCGACGCTGGAGGACGCGCCGCATACGATGAGCACCTGGCTGCCGCAGCGCACCCGCTGGCTCAAGGGCTGGATGCAGACGCTTGTCGTGCACACGCGCGAGCCGATGCAGCTTTACCGCAACATGGGGGTGAAGGCCTTCGTCGTCACCCAGGTCCTGCTGCTGGGGACGCTGGTTTCTGCGCTGCTGCATCCGCTCATCCTGGTCAACGCGATCGCGATTGGCGTGTGGATGCTCGTCCAGTCCCCGCACGATGTCTATCTCGGCGCGATGGCCTGGCTCGACTGGGGGATGATCCTTACCAGCTATCTCGCCTTCGGCACGCTTTGCTGGCGGGCGACGAACCCGCCCGAACGGGCCATCGTCGGCTGGCGCGTCGCGCTCGTGCCGCTTTACTGGCTGATCCAGTCGCTGGCGGCATGGCGCGCGGTCGGCCATCTGCTGCTCAAGCCGTTCCACTGGGAAAAGACGCCGCACGGCGCCCATCAGGGCCGCTACTGACACCGGCCCGACCGCATGGCTCCCGGTCGCCGGCGGCCACGCTTTCATTCGCCGCGGCACCGCATATATATGGCGGACGCCGCCTCGATCCGTGAACGGTGCCGCATGGAACGCCTGAAGACACTCGTGGAAAGCCAGCGCTTCGAGCGCGCGATCATCGCGCTGATCGTCATCAACGCGGTCACGCTGGGACTCGAGACCTCCAAGCCGGTCATGGAGGCCGTCGGCCCATTGCTGCTGACGATCGACACGCTGATCCTGGGCGTGTTCGTGGTCGAACTGGCGATGAAGTTCGCCGTCTATCGCCTCGACTTCTTTCGCAGTCCGTGGCGCGTCTTCGACCTGATCATCGTGTCGATCGCGCTGATCCCGGCGGCGGGTCCATTCTCGGTGCTGCGCGCGCTGCGCATCCTGCGCGTGCTGCGTCTGATCAGCGCCGTGCCCTCGATGCGGCGGGTCGTCGGCGGGCTTCTGACCGCCCTGCCCGGGCTCGGCTCGATCGTGCTGCTTCTGCTTCTGGTCTTCTATGTCTTCTCGGTGATGGCGACCAAGCTGTTCGGCGGCACGTTCCCGCAATGGTTCGGCTCGATCCCCGCTTCGGCCTATTCGCTGTTCCAGATCATGACGCTGGAAAGCTGGTCGATGGGCATCGTGCGCCCGGTCATGGACGCCTTCCCCTGGGCCTGGGCGTTCTTCATCCCGTTCATCGCGGCAACCACGTTCACGGTGCTCAACCTGTTCATCGGCGTCGTCGTTTCGGCCATGCAGGCCGAGCACGACGCGCAGGCGGCCGACGAGCGCGAGACGCTGCACAACGACCAGACGATGATCCTGGAGGAGCTGCGCGCCCTGCGCGAGGAGGTGCGCGCCCTGCGGTCCGAGCGCGAGCCGGGCGCGGTCAAGCGCGGAAGTGCTTCGACAGCTTGAGGCCCTGAGCCTGATAGTTCGACTTCAGCTCGGCCCCATAGAGCGCGCGCGGCCGCGCGGCCATGCGCTCATAAACCAGGCGACCGACGATCTGGCCGTCTTCGAGCACGAAGGGCACCTCATGGCTGCGCACCTCGAGCACGGCGCGGCTGCCCATGCCGCCGGCGGCCCAGTGGCCGAAGCCGGGGTCGAAGAAGCCGGCATAGTGCACCCGGAACTCGCCCACGAGCGGGTCGAACGGCGTCATCTCGGCGGCGTAGAGCGGGGGCACATGCACCGCCTGGCGGCTCACCAGGATGTAGAATTCGTCCGGATCGAGGATCAGTTCGGCTCTGTCGCGCACGCGCACCGGTTCCCAGAAGTCGAGCACGTCATGGGCGGCGGGCTTGTCGACATCGACGAGCCCGGTGTGGCGCTTGCCGCGATAGCCGACAAGGCCTTCGCCATCGCCGGACAGGTCGACCGACAGCGCGACGCCGCTTTCGGCGATGGACGGCGCGTCGTCGGCGACCAGCGTTTCGGCCGCGTGCAGGGCGCGCAGTTCGGCCGCATCGAGCATGGCCTGGCCGCGCCGGAAGCGGATCTGCGACAGGCGCGAGCCGGTGCGCACGACGATCGGAAAGGTGCGCGGGCTGATCTCCAGATAGAGCGGGCCGGCATAGCCGGGCGGCACATGGTCGAACTCGACCGCCTGGTCTGCGATCACGCGGGTGAAGATGTCGAGCCGGCCGGTCGAGCTCTTGGGGTTGGCCGAGGCGGCGAGATCGTCGGGCAGCGCCAGGGCCTCCAGAAGCGGCACGACATAGACGCAGCCGGTCTCCAGCACCGCGCCGCCGGTCAGGTCGATGCGGTGCAGTTCGTACCGGTCGAGCTTGGCGGACACGGCATGAGCCTTGCCGGGCATGAAGCCGGCGCGCACGCGATAGGCGGTCTCGCCCAGGCGCAGATCGAGGCTCGCCGGCTGGATCTGATCGTCGTCGAGTGAGCGCGGGGCGGCAATGGCGCCCGCAGAAAACAGCGCCTCGATCTCGTGGTCGGCCAGTATGCCGTTTTCGCACTGTTGCGCCATGGCTTCGTTGTGGCGAGCGCCCACGATTGACGCAAGCGCGCCGGCGCCTTATGGACAGGTTTGATCGTGGTGATTTGGCCGGTCGGCTTGCAGCCACGTTAAACAAGTCGCTAAAAGACCGCGGACAGGCCGAGATGCATCGATGGCGTTGACCCGGTTTCATGGCGGCATGGAACCGGGATTTTTGCGCGAGGGATGTGATGGGCAGCGAACGCGAGACATGGGGACCGGCAACGCGCATGGTGCATGAGGGCACCGCGCGCTCGGCGTTCGGCGAGACATCGGAGGCGCTGTTTCTCACCCAGGGCTTCGTCTATGACAGCGCCGAGGCGGCCGAGGCGCGCTTTCTCGGCGAGGAGCCCGGCTTCATCTATTCGCGCTATGCCAACCCGACAGTCGACATGTTCGAAAAACGCATGTGCGCGCTCGAAGGTGCCGAAGCGGCCCGCGCGACGACGTCGGGCATGGCCGCCGTCGCCGCCGCCATGCTCTGCCAACTCCGCGCGGGCGATCACGTGGTGGCCGCGCGCGCGCTGTTCGGCTCCTGCCGCTGGATCGTCGAGAAGCTGCTGCCGCGCTATGGCATCGAAACCACGCTGATCGACGGCACCGATCCGGCCGCCTGGGAGCGGGCGGTCAGGCCGAACACCCGGGTCTTCTTCTTCGAAAGCCCCACCAATCCGACGCTCGAGGTGATCGACATCGCCCATGTGGTCGCCGTGGCGCGTTCGTGCGGCGCGCGCGTGGTGCTCGACAACGTGTTCGCCACGCCGATCTATCAAAAGCCGGTCGAACTGGGTGTCGACATCGTGGTCTATTCGACGACCAAGCACATCGACGGCCAGGGGCGCTGCCTGGGCGGCGTCGTGCTCGGATCGCAGGACTGGATCGACGAGCGGTTGCACGACTATTTCCGCCATACCGGGCCGGGCATGAGCCCGTTCAACGCCTGGGTGATGCTCAAGGGGCTGGAGACGCTGCCGCTGCGCGTGGCGCGCCAGACCGAGAGCGCCGGCCGCATCGCCGATTTCCTGGCCGGGCACGGTGCCGTCTCACGGGTCAATTATCCCGGCCGGCCCGACCATCCGCAGGCCGACATCATCGGCAGGCAGATGAGCGGCGGCTCGACCCTGGTGGCCTTCGATGTCCATGGCGGAAAGCGCGCCGCCTTCGCGCTCGAGAACGCGCTTGAGGTCATCGGCATCTCCAACAATCTGGGCGATGCCAAGAGCCTGATCACCCATCCGGCGACGACCACGCACAAGAACCTTTCGGACGAGGACCGGGCGGAGCTGTCGATCGGCGGCGGCACGCTGCGCCTGTCGGTCGGCCTCGAAGATGCCGACGACCTGATTGCCGATCTGGAACAGGCGCTAGCGCAGCGTCCGTGAGGCCAGGACGATGCGCGAGAGCGCGGTGTAAAGGCAGATTGCCGCAAACACCCAGGCGATCGCCGGGAACCAGGCGGGAAACAGGCACATGAGCACGAATACGGCGATCGTCTCGGTGGCCTCGGCCAGTCCGGTGGTGAAGAAGATCGACTTGTCGCCATGGCGTTCGGACGTCAGTCCGTGCCGCTCGGCCATGATGGCATAGGCTAGAAAGCTTGCCCCGTTGACATAGAACGACAGCACCAGAACCGCGCCGGGGACCGCATTGGCGGCCGGATCGGCGAAGACGAAGCCGACCGGGATGGCGCCGTAGAAGGCGAAGTCGAGCACGATGTCGAGATAGCCGCCATAATCGGTCTTGCCGCGAAGGCGCGCCAGCGGCCCGTCCAGCCCGTCGCAGAGCCGGCTCGCCAGCACCAGGACAAGGCCGAGCCAGAACCAGTGCAGCGCGATCGCCGCGGCCGCACAAAGGCCAATCACCAGGCCGGCAATGGTGACCTGATTGGCGGTGATGCCGGCACGCGCCAGATGGGCCGCCAGCCGGTTCATGGCGGGATCGATCTTCGGGCGCAGGGCAGCGTCGAGCATGGTGCGTGCTCACTTGGATCGGACGCAGTTCAGATAGGCCAGACGAGCCCGCAAGTCAGCGCCGGCTTTCACGGTGCTGCCATCAATACCGCTCACTTTCGCGTGGCTCGCCGCCTTGCGCGCGCATCGGGTTTGGATACTCTGGAACCATGTATCGCGAGACGACAGACGGGATCGAAATCACCGTGCGGCCGGATTTCCTCGACCAGGAATCCGATCCGGAGGAAGGCCGCTGGTTCTGGGCCTACACGGTGGTCATCGCCAACCATTCGGCCGACACGGTCCAGCTCGAAAGCCGCTACTGGCGCATCACAAACGCCGTTGGCCAGGTGGAAGAGGTGAGCGGTCCGGGCGTGATCGGCGAAAAGCCCGTGCTGTCGCCCGGCGACAGCTTCCAGTACACCTCCGGCTGCCCGCTCAACACGCCGTCGGGCACGATGGTCGGCCATTACGTGCTGCGCCGGCAGAGCGGCGGCATCGTGCGCGCCCGGGTGCCGGCGTTCTCGCTCGACATCCCCAACGCGGTGCGCACGATCAACTGAGCGGACACCGGCCGGTTCACTCGCCGGGCAGCGCTTGCGGCCCGGTGCGGCGGCGATCGCCATAGATGGCGACCAGTGCACCGCGGACATCATCGCCGATGCCGATGAAGGCCGGCACCAGGAACAGCACCAGAAGCGTTGCCGTGGCCAGGCCGAACACCATGGTGATCGCCATGGGCAGCAGGAACTGCGCCTGCAGCGAGGTCTCGAACAGAAGCGGGATCAGGCCGCCAATGGTGGTCAGCGAGGTCAGCAGAACGGCGCGGAACCGGTCGCAGCTCGCGCCGACCGCCGCGGTGCGGATGTCCTCGCCGCCGCGCAGGCGCTCGTCGAGCCGCGTGACCAGGATGATGGAATCGTTGACCAGGATGCCGGCCAGGCCGAGCAGGCCGATCATCGACAGCATGGTGAGCTGATAGCCCATCAGCCAATGGCCGACCACGGCACCGACCACGCCGAAGGGGATGATGGCCATGACCGCAAAGGGCCGGAAATAGCTGCCGAACACCCAGGCCAGGATGATGTAGATCACGCTGAGCGCGACCAGCGTGCCAAAGCCAAGATCGCGGAAGGCCTCGCGCTGCTCCTGGCTGCGGCCTCCGAAGGCGTATTCGATGCCGTATTGCCGGGCGACGGTGTCGAGCGCGCCCGAACTGACCAGCCGGTCGACGACGCCATCGGTCGTGTTGATCGCCGCGTCGATCTCGCCGGTCACCGAGATCGTCGTCTTGCCGTCCTTGCGCTGGATCGCCGAAAAGCCCTGCTGCTCGCGCATCTCGACCACCTCGGCCAGCGGCACGGCGTTGCCGCCCGGCGCGGTTAGCATCATCGAACGCAGCGCGGCCGTTCCTTCCTGCGCCATCGCCTTGGTGACCCGGATGGCCACCTCGTCGTCGCCGCGCGCAAACCGGCGCGGCACCATGCCCTCGACGGCGTTGCGGACCTGCGTGCCGACCTCGTCGAGCGAGAAGCCGAGCGCGGCGCCGCGCGCGGTCAGCGTCATGACGAGCTCGGGCTTGCCGTAGGGCAGATCGTCCTCGACGCCGGAGACGCCCGGTATGGCGGCGACGATGTTGGTGACGTCGACGGCGGCCTGCTTGAGCACGGCGATGGACTCGCCCCTGAGCTCGACATCGATATCGGCGCCGGGCGGGCCGCCACGCGCCTGGCGGACGGCAAAGCGACGCACGGAAGGCAGTTCGGGCGCCTCGGCCTGCCAGGCACGCACGATCTGGGGCGTGCGCACGCTGCGGCGCTCGGACAGGGTGAGCTGCACCTTGATGCGCGCCAGATTGTCGCCCTGCGACCGCCCCGACGAGCCCAGCGTGACGAACACCGCATCGATCAGTTGCTCGCCATTGTCGGCGGTCAGCCTGTCCTCGGCGCGCTGCAGTGCCAGCTCGAACTGTCGCACCGCCTCGATGGCCTCGGCTTCGGGCGTGCCCGGATGCATGATCACCGAACCGGAGATCGAGTCCGATTCAGGCGAGGGAAAGAAGACGAAACCGACATGGCCGCCGGCGCGAAGGCCCCAGGCAAAGACCATGATCAGGCCGATGGCCATGGCGATCGTCACATAGCGCCAGTTGAACGACAGACCGACCAGATAGGCGAACGGGCCGCGCCGGACCCAGTCGAAGCCGGCATCGAAATTGCGGCGAAACCAGCCATCCTCGGGCAGTTCGTCCGGATCGTAGGGCCGTCGCCGCGCGCCGAAGCCGACGCGCATGGCGTAAAGCGCCAGTTCTACCAGCACCGCAAGCACCAGCGCCAGCGATGCCGCCACCGCACCGAAGACAAGCGGGCTGACGGAAAGGCGCCATTGATCGAGCGCGGCGAGCATGCCCAGCGAGGCCGCCACGCCGCCCTCGCCGCCGGCGCGGGTGAAGAAGGCGGCCAGGAACAGCGTCACGACAAGCGCGACGATGAAGACGCGCCAGTGCGACCAGCGCGGCGCCCGGCGGCCGTCAAGCGCATGGCTGATATGGCCCGGCAGGATGAAGAAGCATTCGACGATGGAGGCGATGGCCACGGCGATGACGACCATCGGCAGGACCGACATGATCTGTCCCATCGTGCCGCCGATCATGAACAGCGGCGCGAAGGTGGCGATGGTGGTGGCGAGCGCGGCGGTGACCGGCGTGAACATCGCGCCGACACCGTTTTCGGCCGCGGTGATCGGGTCGTCGCCCATGGCCAGGCGCGTGTCGGTGTGTTCGCCCACCACGATCGCGTCGTCGACGATCACGCCGAGCATCATGATGAGCGCGAACAGCGAGAACATGTTGATGGTCTCGCCGAAGACATACATCAGCCCGACCGTGGCCAGCAGTGCCACCGGGATGCCCGCCGCGACCCAGACCGCGATGCGCGCGTGCAGGAAGGCGAACAGCACGACCAGCACGATGACGAGCCCGCCAAGGCCGTTCTTGACCAGCAGCATGATGCGCTCGTTGAGCGCGTCCGCGCGCACCTCATAGACCTGCAATTCCAGATTTGCCGGAAGCTGCGGGCGGATCTCGGCCACATAGTCCTGCAGGATCGCGTTGGTGGTCAGCGTGTCGGCGGTGGCGGTCGATTGCACGTCGATCTCGATCGCCGGATAGGTCCTGGAAAACCCCTGAATGGAGCCATCCTCGAAGCCGTCGCGGATCTGGGCGATCTCGCCGAGCAGCACCTTCTCGCCGCTTGCGAAGGACCGGACCTCGACCTCGCCAAGCGCACGCGCCGAGCCGACATCGGCCACGGTTCGCAATTGCCGCTCGATGACGCCGTCGAGATTGCCCGAGGGAAGATCGCGCGAATTGGCCGCGATCGCGCGCGAGACGTCGTCGACCGTCAGATCGAGGCGCCGCAATTCGCGTTCGGGCACGACCACCTGCAATTCGGGATCGCGCATGCCGGTGAACGACACCTTGTCGATGCCGCGCGCGATCAGGTCGTCGCGGATGCGCTTGGCCCACTGGCGCAATGTCGCTTCGCCGACATCGCCGCCGATGGAGATCGAGGCGACGCGGTCGAACCACTGGCCGGTCGTCACTTGCGGATCCTCGTCGCCCTCGGGCAGATTGCCGATGGCGCGCGCGGCCTCCTCGACGTCGGCGACCGCCTGGGTCATGTCCGCGCCCTCGCGGAATTCGAGCCGGATCGAGCCCGATCCCTCGCGGGCGTAGGAGTTCATCTCCTTGACGCCCTCGATGAAGCGCAGGGCCGGTTCGGCGACCGCCAGCACGTTGCGCTCGACATCCTCGGCGCTGGCGCCGGACCAGGCGATGGAGACCGACACAGTATCGGTCTGGATGGTCGGGAAGAACTGCGTGTTGATCCGCGCCAGGGCGAAGATGCCGAACAGGATCATCAGCACCATCAGCAGGTTGGCGGCGTTGTTGTGGCGCAAGAACGCGCCGATCAGGCCGCGTGGCGAGGCATTGTCGGGGGCGCGCGGGGCCACGGCTCAGCCTTCCTCGCCGTCAGCCGCGGGTCGACCGCCGCCGGCCACGGGTCCGTCGCCTTCCGGCGGCGCCTGGCCGGGCACGGTGACCTTCAGACCGTCCTCGACATTGGAAAGCCGCGTGGTCAGCACGCGCTCGCCGTCGACCAGCCCGTGCGAGATGATCGCGTCGGCGCCATCGAAGGCACCGAGCGTCACCTCGCGGCTGTGAAGGGCGCCATCGGCGATGACATAGACGGTGTCGGTGCCATAAAGCGCGGTTTCGGGCACACGCGCCGCATTGCGGTAGAGCCGGTCGGGCACGGCGACCTCGACGAAGGCACCGGGGCGAAGCTGCACCGGCGCATCGGACGGGGCCAGGCGCGCGAAGACGTCGACACCGCCGCGGTCGGCCGCGATGTCCGCGCCGATGCGCGTGACGGTCCCGGTATAGTCGTAATCGACGCCGCCGACGGTCCAGACGATGTCGACCTGGCGGCCGATCAGCGGATCGGTATCGGTGGCGATCCGGCCATACTGGCTGTCGGTGAGGGTAAAGCGCACGTCGAGCGCGGTGTCGTCATAAAGGGCGACGGCGACATCGTTGGCGGCGACGATGCGGCCGACCTCAACGGTCGAGGAGCGCACCACGCCCGAAAAGGGCGCGCGCACCCTCGAGTCCTCGAGATTGCGCCGGGCGCGCTGGACGCCCAGTTGCTGGCGGTCGCGCACGGCGCTCTGCTGCGCGAGCCGGGCCTGCTCGATGGCGATGTTGTTGACGCGCTGGGAGACGGCCTGCTCGCGCTGGGAGACGATGAGCTCGCGATCCTCGACCTGCTTGGCGGTCAGCGTGCCGTTCTCGCTCAGCTGCCGGGCGCGCTCGAGATCGGTGCGGGCCAGGGCCAGTTGCTGCTCGGCGATGTCGCGCTGGGCGCGTTCGGAGGCAAGACGAGCGCGATTTTCGGCGATGGTGGCCTCTGTCTGCGCCAGGTTGGCACGCGCCTCGGCCAGGGCAACCTCGAGATCGAAGGGATCGATGGCGAACAGAACCTCGCCCTGGGCGACGGACTGGCCGGCCGACAGGTCGGGATGGACTTCGGTGACCTCGCCGGAGACCGCCGGGCGAATGTCGATGGCACGGGCCGAGGCCACCTCGCCGTAAAGGCGCACGGTCGGTCGCTGGTCCGCGAGGGCGACGGTCGTCGCGGCGACCGGCAGCGACACCTCGAATTGCGGGCGAGCGGTGCGCTCGGGCGCGGCGGCGATCAGGCGGTTCATGACCACATAGGAGCCGGCGAGAATGGCGAGCATCAGCGCCGCCTGCACGATCGCGCGCGCAAGCGTCACCGACGTTCGCGGGCCGGTGGCCGGAGGCGGCCGGTCGCGATCGCCATCGGTCGTTGCGGCATCGCCACGGGGCTCGTGCAGGGATTTGAGCATGAAGCGAACCTCTCGGCCTCGAAACTAAGGATAGCCGCGGGCGGTACAAGTTAAAGTTTGTCCATTATACCCGCCAGGGGCGGCTTCGGATCAATGCGCGCGGTCCGCGCCCGGTGCATTCGGCCTTGCGACGCTAGCCGGCTTCGCTCTGTCCCGTATCGTCCTTGTCGAATTCGTAGACGGTCGAGCAGAATTCGCACTTGATCGCGATCGTGCCGTCCTGGGCCGCCTCGGCACGGTCTTCGTCCGAAAGCGAGGCGAGCACCGCGCGCACCCGGTCGCGCGAGCAGGTGCATTGCTCGCGCACGTCCTGCGGGTCGTAAACACGCACGCCGCGTTCGTGGAACAGCCGGTAAAGGAGCGCGTGAACGCCGACCGCCTCGTCGACCAGTTCGTCGTCGTCGACCGTGCCGACCAGCGCCTTGACCTCGGCCCAGGCGTCGTCGTCCTCGACCTCGTCGACGACCGCGCCCTCGGGCACCTCGCCCGGATGCAGATCGGGCGCGCGCATGCGCTCGGGTGCTTCTGGCAGAAACTGGACCAGCACGCCGCCGGCGCGCCAGGACCGGTGCATCTGCCCGTCGGCGCCGCGCAGGCTCTGGCGGCCGACGGCAAGGCGCAACTCGGTCGGCAGTTGCTCGGACTGGCGGAAATAGTTGCGCGCGATCTCCTCGAGCGAGGCGCCGTCGAGCTGCACGATCCCCTGGTAGCGGTGCATGTGCGCGCCCTGGTCGACGGTCAGCGCCAGCGTGCCTTCGCCCAGCAGGTCCTCGGGCCGGTCGCGACCGCCGCGCCGACGGCGTCGGCGTCGAAACGGGCATAGCCACGAATGCGGTCGGGAGTGACGAAGTCGACGACGAGCAGCGAGACCGGACCGTCGGTCTGGGCCTGCACGATGAACTTGCCGCTGAACTTGAGCGAGGTGCCGAGCAGCACCGTGAGCACGACCATCTCGCCGAGCAGCCGCGCAACCGGCTCGGGATAGTCATGGCGTGCCAGCACCGCATCGAGCGCATCGCCCAGCAGCACCGCACGGCCGCGCGCTTCCAGCGCATCGACCGAGAACGGCACGACGGCGTCAAGGCCCACGGGGGCCGGACCGCCGGTGACGTCGATCCCGGCCGGCTTCGAAAGGGGATTGCTCATTTCTTCCGCTTTCCGTCTGCGCCCGTCTCAGGCGGCGCCGGAAAGGCACCACCGGATGATCGCCTTTTGCACATGCAGCCGGTTTTCCGCCTCGTCCAGAACCACGGACCGGGGACCGTCGATGACCGCGCTGGTCACCTCCTCGCCGCGATGGGCCGGCAGGCAGTGCATGAACAGGGCATCGGCGCCCGCTTGCGCCATCAGCGCCTCGTTGACCTGATAGGGCATGAACACATTGTGGCCGCGCGCCCGATCCTCCTGGCCCATCGAAACCCAGGTGTCGGTGATCACGGCATCGGCGTCGCGCACGGCCTGACGAGGATCATGGGTCACCTCGACCCGGCCGCCCTGGCCGCGCGCCCACGACATATAGGTCGCGTTCGGCTCGTTGCCATCGGGCACGGCGATGGAAAGGTCGAACCCGAAGCGCGCCGACGCCTCGATCATTGAGTGCAGCACGTTGTTGCCGTCGCCGCTCCAGGCCAGCTTCCTGCCGGCGATCGGGCCGCGATGCTCCTCGAAGGTCATCACGTCGGCCATGATCTGGCACGGATGGGTGTCGTCGGTCAGCCCGTTGATGACCGGCACGGTCGCCGCCTCGGCCAGTTCGGTCAGGCGGCCGTGCTCGGTGGTGCGGATCATGATGATGTCGACATAGCGCGAGAGCACGCGCGCGGTGTCGGCGATCGTCTCGTCGCGTCCGAGCTGCATCTCCGCGCCGGTCAACACGATCGTCTCGCCGCCGAGCTGGCGCATGCCGACATCGAAGGAAACGCGGGTGCGCGTGGACGGCTTTTCGAAGATCATGGCGAGCGTCTTGCCCTGCAGCGGCCGGTCGGCCTGGCCCGCCTTGAGCGCGCCCTTGGTCGTTCGCGCATCGTCGATGATGGCGCGCAGGTCGGATGCAGAGACCTCGGAAAGGTCGAGAAAGTGGCGCACATTCATGGCGGTCATCCAACGCCTTCGCTGTGACGATTGCGCGACAGGGTGGCGGCCGCGGCCTCGAGCCGGCCCAGGCCGTCGACGATCTCGTCCTGGCTGGCGATCAACGGCGGCAGCACGCGCACGACATTGTCGCCGGCCGGCACGGCCAGCATGCGTTCGTCGAACAGGGCAGCGACCACCTCGGTGTTCGGAACGACGCATTTGACGCCGGTCAGCAGGCCGGTGCCGCGCACCTCGGCGAAGATGTCCGGAAACCGGTCGACAAGCGAGGCAAGGCCCTGCTTGAGCCGCAGCGCCTTGCGCTCGACGGCCTGAAGAAAACCCTCCTCCAGCATCACGTCGAGCACGGCATTGCCGACGGCCATGGCCAGCGGATTGCCGCCATAGGTGGTGCCGTGCACGCCGGCGGTCATGCCGCTGGCCGCATCCTCGGTGGCAAGGCAGGCGCCGACCGGAAAACCGCCGCCCAGCGCCTTTGCGGACGCCATGATGTCGGGGGCGATGCCGGCATGTTCATGGGCGAACAGCCGGCCGGTGCGGCCCATGCCTGTCTGCACCTCGTCGAACACCAGCAGGATGCCGCGCTCGTCGCACAACTCGCGCAGGCCCCTCAGGCAGTGCAGCGGGATCGGTCGCAGGCCGCCCTCGCCCTGGATCGGCTCGACGAGGATGGCCGCGGTCTCGCCGGTGATCGCCGCATGCAGGGCGTCATGGTCGCCGAAGGGAACCTGGTCGAAGCCCTCGACCTTGGGGCCGAAGCCCTCGAGATATTTCGGCTGGCCGCCGGCGGCGATGGCCGCCAGGGTGCGGCCGTGAAAAGCGCCCTCGACGGTTATGATCCGGTAGCGCTGCGGATTGCCGCGCACATAGTGATAGCGCCGCGCGGTCTTGATGGCGCATTCGATCGCCTCGACGCCCGAACTGGTGAAGAACACCTTGTCGGCGAAGGTCGCTTCGACCAGGCGCCTGGCAAACCGCGTCTGCTCGGGGATCTCGTAAAGATTGGAGGTGTGCCAGACCTTGCGCGCCTGCGCGGTCAGCGCCTCGACCAGATGCGGATGGGCATGGCCGAGCGCGTTGACGGCGATGCCCGAGCCGAAGTCGAGAAAGCGGGTGCCATCGACATCGTAGAGCCAGGCACCCTCGCCGCGCCCGACGGTGAGCGCTGCGCGAGTGTAGGTGTCGAATTGCGGTGAGGGCGTGCTCATCGTGCTGGTGTCCCGCCGCGTGAAACGGTACCCGGATCGGCGATCGCGGAAACGAAAAAGGCCGCCCTTGCGAGCGGCACTCCTGCATAGGCCGGACGCCGGTGATAGTCAATCGAGCGGGCCGTAGGCGGGGCCTTCGGGCCCGGCGCGGCGCGAAAGGCCAAGTTGGGGAAAAAGACAAAAATCGATTCAGGGATTCGGGGGGACTCTTGAACTGGAGTCAACCGCTATTGTACCTTCGGCTGCAAGGGCGGAGCCCACGCAGATTTTAGTCTCCTCGTCGCGCGTATCTTGGCCGGTTCGATTGAAGAAGCCGAGCAACGGAGGCGGATTCTGCCAGTGAAAACGGAGACTATCGTGAGCTGGACCGACGATCGCGTTGAACTTCTCAAGAAACTGTGGACCGAGGGGCTGAGCGCGAGCCAGATCGCGGCCAAGCTGGGCGGGGTCAGCCGCAACGCAGTCATCGGCAAGGTGCATCGACTGAAGCTGTCGGGCCGCGCAAAGTCCACCAAATCCAGCGCCACCAAGCCAAAGCGTCCGGCCTCGGGACGGGCCATGGGGGCGCCCGGCGGCCATGGGGGCGGCATGCGCACCCATGCCTATGCGTCGGGCGCCCCGCGCGGCGGCGGGCCGGTGGGCCGGTCAATGGCGGCGACGGCGCTCAAGCAGGACGCCGAGGCCGAAGCGCTGCAGGCGCCCGATCTGCGGCCGATCGAGGATATCGTTGTGCCCATTCCCAAGCGGCTGCCGCTGATCGATCTGAACGAACACACCTGCAAGTGGCCCTATGGCGACCCGCTGACGGAAGAATTCTACTTCTGCGGCCATTCCAGCGAGGAAAAGTCACCCTATT
The DNA here is from genome assembly GCF_030732865.1 of Roseitalea sp. MMSF_3546. Classification (GTDB taxonomy): domain Bacteria; phylum Pseudomonadota; class Alphaproteobacteria; order Rhizobiales; family Rhizobiaceae; genus Roseitalea. Next base: position 9,926 of record NZ_JASHKB010000020.1, on the reverse strand, counting down.
GCGAATATCACGGTCGGCTGGCGTTCCAGCAGAACGACCGCAAGCGCAGCCGATAAGCCTTTCTCCCCAAGAACGTCGTGTCCAAACCTGACCGCGGTGCCCGCACCGCGGTCTCTTTTTTGCGCCGCAAGCGGATTGGCCCGGGGTCGCGGCGGGCGTTGCGGCGGCGGCGGTCAGTTGCCCTCGAGCGCGTAGCCGGCACCGCGCACGGTGCGGATGGGATCGCGCAGCCGGCCGTAATTGATCGACTTTCGCAGCCGGCCGATATGCACATCGACCGTGCGGTCGTCGACATAGATGTTCTCGCCCCAGACACCGTCGAGCAACTGGCCGCGCGAGAAAACCCGGCCCGGCGCCTGAAGGAAGAATTCGAGCAGGCGGAACTCGGTCGGACCGAGCTTGATCTCCCGGCCATTGCGGTAGACCCGGTGCGTCTCCCGATCGAGCTCGATGTCGCCGACCTTGAGCAGGGAGGCGACGATCTCGGGCCGCGCCCTGCGCAGCATGGCCTTGACGCGGGCCATCAGTTCGGGCGTGGAGAACGGCTTGACGACGTAATCGTCCGCACCCGTCGAAAGGCCGCGGATGCGTTCGCTCTCTTCGCCGCGCGCGGTGAGCATGATGATGGGCAGCCGCTGGCTTTCGGACCGGGCGCGCAGGCGGCGGCACAGTTCGATGCCGCTCAGGCCCGGAAGCATCCAGTCCAGGATCAGAAGGTCAGGCGGTGTCTCCTGCAGCGCGACCTCGGCCTCGTCGCCGCGCAGCAGAGCCTCGACCTTGTATCCCTCCGCCTCGAGATTGTAGCGAAGAAGCACGCTCAGGGCTTCCTCGTCTTCCACCACCATGATCGTTGGAACTGCACCCATGGCCGTCGTCACCCGTCGGTATGTCTGCTGAAGCCTAGTTGTCGTCCTCGACCGCATCGACGCTCACGCGGTGGCTCTTGTCTTCCTTGGGCCGGTAGGTGGGCATCTTCTCGCCCTCGACCATGTAGTAGACGGCCTCGGCGATGTTCGTCGCATGGTCACCGATGCGCTCGATGTTCTTTGCACAGAACAGAAGATGCGTGCAGGTCGTGATGTTGCGCGGATCCTCCATCATATAGGTGAGCAATTCGCGGAACAACGAGGTGTACATCGCATCGATCTCGTCGTCGCGATCGCGGATCATCGACAGCTTGTCGGTCGACCGCGTGCCGTAGGCATCGAGCACTTCCTTGAGCTGGGCAAGCGCCAGTTCGCACAGGTGGTCGATGCCGCGCGCCAGGCGTATTGCATGCGTGCCTTCATTGATCGCGTAGACGCGCTTGGCGATGTTCTTGGCGAGATCGCCGATACGCTCGAGATCGGTCGAGATGCGGATTGCGGCGAACACCTCGCGCAGATCGCTGGCGACGGGCTGGCGCTGGGCGATGACCAGGACCGACTTGTCGTCGATCAGCCGCAGCGCCTCGTCGAGCACCAGATCGTCGGTGATCACCCGGCGGGCCAGATGCAGATCGCTTTCGACCAGCGCGCGCACGGCCTGTTCGAGCATGCGCTCGCCGTGGCCGCCCATCTCGGCGATCTTGTGGGCGAGGAAGCTCATGTCCTCTTCAAACGCCGTAACGGTGTGCTGCGCCATTATCGTGCTTCCAATTCGTGTTTGGCTCCGGCCGGACGCCCGATGCCGCGTCAACCGAAGCGGCCGGTGATGTAGTCCTGCGTGCGCTTTTGCGCCGGATTGGTGAACATCATCTCGGTATCGCCGACCTCGACGAGTTCGCCCAGATGGAACATCGCCGTGCGCTGCGACACGCGGGCGGCCTGCTGCATGGAATGGGTGACGATCGCGATCGTGTAGTTCTGCCGCAGTTCGTCGATCAACTCCTCGACGATCGCGGTCGCGATCGGATCGAGCGCCGAGCACGGCTCGTCCATCAGGATGACCTCGGGCGAAACGGCAATGGCGCGAGCGATGCAAAGGCGCTGCTGCTGGCCGCCGGACAGGCCGGTGCCGGGCTCCTGCAACCGATCCTTGACCTCTTCCCACAGCCCCGCGCTGCGCAGGCTCTGCTCGACGAGATCGTCGAGTTCGCCCTTGTTCTTGGCGAGACCGTGAATGCGTGGACCGTAGGAGACGTTCTCGAAGATCGACTTGGGGAACGGATTGGGCTTCTGGAAGACCATGCCGACACGGGCCCGCAGTTCGACCACGTCGATGGAGGGATCGTAGATATCCTCCTCGTCCATCGTGATCTCGCCGGTCACGCGGCACCCCTCGATGGTGTCGTTCATCCGGTTCAGGGCGCGCAGATAGGTGGACTTGCCGCACCCGGACGGGCCGATCAGGGCCGTCACCTCGCGCTCGTGAATGTCCAGATCGACATCGAAGATCGCCTGCTTGTCGCCATAGAAGACGTTGACGCCGCGGCCGCGCATCTTGACCGGATGCTGGTTGCTTCCCTGGTGCGGCACGGCCTGGTCGGCAAAGGCCTTGTCCGTATCGACTTTCATCGGTGTCGTCCTCGTGGTTCGCTTACCAGCGCCGCTCGAAGCGCCGGCGCAGAATGATTGCCGTGATGTTCATCACCGCAAGGAACATGAGCAGGATGATGATCGCGCCGGAGGTGCGTTCGACAAAGGCGCGCTCGGCCTGGCCCGACCACATGTAGATCTGCACGGGCAGCGCGGTGGACGGATCGAGCGGCGTCGACGGATAGTCGGCGACGAAGGCGACCATGCCGATCAGCAGCAGCGGCGCGGTTTCGCCGAGCGCCGTGGCAAGGCCGATGATCGTTCCGGTGAGAATGCCAGGCGCGGCCAGTGGCAGCACATGGTGAAACACGGTCTGCATCCTGGAGGCGCCGACGCCAAGCGCGGCATCGCGGATCGATGGCGGCACGGCCTTGAGGGCGGCGCGGGTGGCGATGATGATCGTCGGCAGCGTCATCAGTGTCAGGACCAGCCCGCCGACGATCGCCGCCGAGCGGGGCAGGCCGGTGAAGTTGATGAACACGGCAAGCCCGAGCAGGCCGTAGACGATGGAGGGCACGGCGGCGAGATTGTTGATATTGACCTCGATCAGGTCGGTCAGCCGGTTCTTGGGCGCAAATTCCTCCAGATAGATGGAGGCGGCCACGCCGATCGGAAGCGCCAGCACCAGCACGATCAGCATCATCCAGAACGAGCCGATGATCGCCACGCCCATGCCGGCGGTCTCGGGCCGGCTCGACGCGCCAAAGGTGAAAAGCCCCGTATTGAAGCGCCCCTCGAGCGCGCCGGCCTGCTCGAGCTGTTGCATGTACTCAAGCTGCAGATCGGAGACACGGCGGCGCGATTCCTCGACGGTCAGGTCGAACTGGCCCTTCTGCGCCGAGTCGATATCGCCATGGGCGAGCACCCAGACCGACTGCGTGGTGCCGATGATGTCGGGGTCGGCCGTCACCATGTCGCGGAGTTGGGTGCGCACGCCCTGCGACACCAGTCCATCGGCGGCGCGCGTTGCCTCGCGGTTGTCGGGATCGATATCGAGCGCGTCATACAGCGCGCGCTGGGCCAGCAGCGGATAATTGGCCGTGAGCATGGCCATCGACCCGGTGTCGCGCGTTCCCTCCGGATCGACGATCTCCTCGTCGAAGGTGACGTCGAGCAGGATCGAGGTCTGCCAGAAGGCCGTATAGCCCTGCGAGACGATCGAGGCCAGAAGGATGAACAGGAAGCTCAGCCCGACGATGATGGCGGCAAGGCCATAGGCGCGGAAGCGGCGCTCGGCGGCATAACGCGCCTTCAGGCCGATGTCCCGGCGGCCGGCCTTCGCCTGGGTGGCCGCGCCGGTGGTCAGCGTGGCGTCGGTCATTCGTACTGCTCCCGATACTTGCGCACGATATAAAGCGCATAGACGTTCAGCGCGAGCGTGATGAAGAACAGCGTCAGCCCGAGCGCAAAGGCCACCAGTGTCTGCGGCGAGGTGAATTCGAGATCGCCGGTGAGCTGGCTGACGATCTTGACGGTCACGGTCGTCATCGGCTCGAACGGGTTGATCGACAGCCGCGCGGCGACGCCGGCGGCCATGACCACGATCATCGTTTCGCCGATGGCCCGCGACGCGGTCATCAGCAGAGCGCCGACGACGCCGGGCAGCGCGGCCGGCAGGATGACGCGGCGCATGGTCTCCGAGCGCGTGGCGCCAAGGCCGAGCGAGCCGTCGCGCATGGCGCGTGGAACCTGCGTGATGATGTCGTCGGACAGCGAGGACACGAACGGGATCAGCATGATGCCCATCACCAGTCCGGCGGTCAGCACCGAGGTGGCGCTGACGAAGGCGGCGAAATCGCCCGTGGTGATGCCGGCGAGCTGGGCCGAGATGTCGCGCAGGAAGGGGCCGACCGTAATCAGTGCGAAAAAGCCGTAGACGATCGTCGGGATGCCGGCGAGCACCTCGAGCAGCGGCTTTGCCAGCGAGCGAAAGCGCGAGCCGGCATATTCGGCCATGTAGATGGCAGCGAACAGACCGATCGGCACGGCGACCAGCATCGCCACGAAGGCGATGTAGAGCGTGCCGGCGAGCAGCGGGATCAGACCGAACTGGCCGGCGGCGTCGGGATCCTCGGCGTTGGCGAAGCGCGGGTCCCACACCGTGCCGAAGAAGAATTCGGCGGGCGGGACGGAACTGAAAAAGCGCCCTGTCTCGGAAACCATCGACAGGACGATGCCGATCGTGGTCAGGATGGCGACGGTCGACGCCAGAATGAGCGCGCCGTGGATGACGGCCTCGACGCGGTTTCGCGCCCGCAGCCGCGCGCGGATCTGGACCAGGGCAAAGCCCAGCCCGACAAGGGAGAAACCGATCACCGCGATCGATCGCCACAGGCGGTTGGCATCCGTCAGCCGGTTGAGCAGCAGCGCCGAGCGGATCATGTAGTCCTCGCCATTGCCGGCGAGCGCGACGCCCTTTTCGGCCAGCAGTGGCCGCAGCTCAACGAAGCCAGCGGTCGCCTGGGTGCGCTCGCGCTCGTCGAGCAGGCGCAGGCCGCGGGCGATGCTCTCGACCATGTTCATCGACAGGTTCTGCTGGTTCGGGCTCTGCTGCATCTGCACCGTTTCGGGAAAGCTCGCCCGCACCTGGTTCTCGATGACGATGGGGGCGGTGGCGGCCCAAACGGCCAGCACGAGCAGCGCCGGCAGGCAGGTCCAGACCAGGACGTAGGAGCCGTAATAGCCGGGTCGGGAATGAAGCTGCGCGGTCTCGCCGCCGACGACGGAGCGCGCGCGTTGCAGTCCCACGACATAGCCGATGGCGGCCAGAACCAGGACTATGGCGACAAGCGTCGTCACGCTCATTTGCTGATACCTTCCGGCCGGTCGGCGCGATGGCGCGCGGCGGCCCTGAAAATGCGGAGCGTTTCAAGTCGGTGGTCCACCGCACGGCCTCCGGCACACCGGGACGATGGATGAAAACGCGGCCGAAACGGCCGCGTTTCTGATAGCGCGTTCGGCGACCCCTAAAGGGTCTCGCCGGCGCCAAAGCCTTCGCGGACGGCTTCGCGCTCGTCGTCGGGAGCAGCAACCAGGCCGTAATTGGCAAGCGGGCTGTTCGGACCGATCATCGCGTCGGAGACGAAGAACTGCACGTATTCGCGCAGGCCCGGCACGACGTCCAGATGCGCCTTCTTGACGTAGAAGAACAGCGGACGCGAGACCGGATACTCGCCCGAGGCAATGGTTTCGGTGCTCGGCGTCACGCCGCTCATCGTGGCGACCTTCAGCTTGTCGGTGTTGTTCTCGTAGAACGCCAGGCCGAACACGCCCATGCCTTCCTTGTTGGCATCGATGCGGGCGAGGGTCTCGGTGTAGTCGCCGTCGATGTCGACGGCAGCACCGTCCTTGCGGACCGCGTAGCAGTCTTCCTCGGCGGTGTCCTCGTCCATGCCGGCATCCATGCGGGCCTGCATGTCACCGGCCGCTTCACAGCCGACCAGCAGCACCTTTTCCTCGAACACTTCGCGGGTGCCGTGCTTCTCGCCGGGAATGTAGGCGGCGATTTCCCAGTCGGGGAAATCGGGGTTCACATCGGCCCAGGTTTCGTTCGGGTTGTCCACCAGTTCGCCGTCGACGACGATCTGGTTGGACAGGGCCTTGTAGAGATCGATCGGCTCCAGTGCGAAATCCGGGCCATCGATGTCGCTAGCGAACACGATGCCGTCATAGCCGATGCGGATTTCCTGGATCTCGGTAACGCCATTGGCGGCGCACTCCTCGACTTCGCTGTCGCGGATCTGGCGCGAGGCGTTGGCGATGTCGATGAATTCGGTGCCCACGCCGCGGCAGAATTCCTTCAGGCCAGCCGAGGAACCGCCCGACTCGACGATCGGAGTGGGGAAGTTCGGGAAGGTTTCGCCGAAGTTCTCGGCAACGATCGTGGCATAGGGCAGAACGGTCGACGATCCGGCGATCTGGACCTGGTCGCGTGCATGGGCTGCAGTGGTCAGCGCGGTCGCGCCGAGGGCTGCAATGAGTGCAACTTTCAAGGATTTCATTGGTAACTCCCGTCAGGGCTCGTGTCCAAAATGCCGACATGCGGCTGTGGAGGCCGGCATCGCCGGCCGGCCCCTTTCTGCGGCGGCCCGATGCAGCTTTTATGACAAACGCAATACAGTTTTATGACAACTCATGTCTCTGATATTGCGAGTTTTTCCGGGTTCGCTTCAGCTTTGTCCGCGACCGTTGCCGGGAAGGTGACACTGCATGTCGTGCCCTCACCAAGGCGTGACTGGATGATCAATCGGCCCTCGTGTCGGGTGACGATGTGCTTGACGATCGCAAGCCCAAGGCCGGTGCCCTGCTTGTCCCGGCTCGAGGCCACATCGACCCTGTAGAAACGTTCGGTAAGGCGCGGAATGTGCTCCTCGTCAATGCCGGGGCCGTGGTCGCGCACCGCCACGGCCCAGGCATCGAGACCGCCGAGCTTTGCCGGGCTGATCGTAATGTCGACGCGCTTGCCGGCGCCGCCATACTTGATGGCGTTCTCGACCAGGTTCTCGAAGAGCTGGATCAGTTCGTCGCGGCTGCCGTGGACGGTGGCGATGCCGCCGGGGACCGCGCTTCGGTCGAGCTTGATGACGATATCGGAGCGCGCGGCGACCGGCTGCAACGCGCCGACGACGTGCACGAGCGCATCGACCAGATCGACCTGGGCGAAGTCGGACCGGCCAAGCGCCGTCTCGAACCGGCTCAGCGACAAGAGGTCGTCGATCAGGCGCGACATGCGCTCGGCCTGATTGAGCATGATGTCGAGGAACTTCTCGCGCGCTCCCGGGTCATCGCGCGCGGGACCGGCGAGGGTCTCGATGAAGCCGGTCAGCGAGGCCAGCGGCGTGCGCAGTTCGTGGCTGGCATTGGCGATGAAATCGGTGCGCATGCGCTCGGCACGGCGCAACTCGCTGAGATCGCGGAAATGCAGCACATGGCCGATGAGCGGCCGCGAAGCCGGCTTCAGCGGGGCGATGGAGACCATGAACCAGTGCTCGCGCGGCGAACGCTCGACCAGTTCCACCGGGTCGGGCTGCTGGCCGGCGAATGCGCGCTGGATCATGTCGAGCATTTCCGGCGAGCGGAAACGGATGAGCACCGACGCGCCCGGCTGCATCGTGCCGAGCACGCGGCGATATTCGCGATTGGCGTGCTGGACGACGCCGCGCTTGTCGATGACCAGCACCGGGTCGGGAATGCCGTCAAGGGCGGCGCCATAGACCCGGAATTCGGGGCTGGCCTCCTTGCGCCGGCTGCGGGCGGCACGGCGCGCCGAGGCGGTGCGCACCGGTGCGAACAGGCTGACCGCGACCATCACGGCCGAAAGCAGCACGAAGGCGAGCGGACCGATCGCACCGGCGGCAAGAAGCAGCACGAACAGGCCCACCGCCGCCGCCAGCGGAAAGCGGTTGGAAACCAGCCGGCGCCTGAGATCGGCCATCATGTCCGGGGCTCTCTTGCCTGATTGTGCATTCGCTTCGGCGCACATGGCGCGCGCCAGCCATCGCCCATGTCGTGACGACACCGTGTAACTAGGCCTTGCGGGCGGCGAACGGAAGGCCGACACCGAGCCGGTGCATTTGATTTGCCGCGCACAAGGCCTAGGCTCTGCCGAGAATCACCGCGCGGACCGCGTCGCAGCCAGGATTGGCCCGGTCCGGAAGCGAGGACGAAGGACATGCAGAGCACATTCAGGCACGAGCGTCGCCGACCGGGCGGAATTGGGCGCGGCGCTTCGGGTTGGGCCGAGGCTTGGGCCGAAATCGCCGGCCAAGGCGTCGAAGATACCCGCAAGGGGACCAGCACCTGCTTGCGCCTTTGTCCTGTTGGCCGGCAAGTTCGGGCACCAACCCAGCCTTGCGTGCTGGTGGTCGGCCCCTGGAACGCTGGATTGGTCACGGCAAGATCACAGGACAATGGCACAAGGGGGTGCAGACATGGCCGAGCAGGCAAAAGGCACGCGCACGGTGGAGTTGACCATCGCAGACCGCAAGCGACGCTTCGATATCGACGATCCGAAGCTGCCCGACTGGATTGACGCCAACGAGTTGTCGGCGGCCGACTATCCCTATGGCGAAAAGCTCGACCGGGATATCTATCGCGACCGGCTCGAGGCGCTCCAGCGGCAGCTCGTGCGCCTGCAGACCGACATGCAACGCACCGGCAAGCGCATGATCATCGTCTTCGAGGGCCGGGACGCGGCCGGCAAGGGCGGCACGATCAAGCGTCTTCGCGCCTATCTCAATCCGCGCAACATGCGCGTGGTAGCGCTGCCCAAGCCGTCCGATCGCGAGCGCGGACAATGGTACTTCCAGCGGTATGTGGACCATTTTCCGACCCTGGGCGAAATGGTCGCCTTCGACCGGTCCTGGTACAACCGGGCCGGGGTCGAGCCTGTGATGGGCTTTTGCACACCGGCCCAGCATGGCCGCTTTCTGGCCGACACGCCCGAGTTCGAGCGCATCATCGTCGATGAGGGAATCGTCTTCTACAAGTTCTGGCTGAACATCGGCCGCGAGACACAGCTCAAGCGGTTCCACGACCGTCGCCACTCGCCGCTCAAGCACTGGAAGCTTTCGGGCATCGACATCGTGGGCATGGAAAAGTGGGACGACTACACCACGGCACGCGACCAGATGATCGCCGCAACGCACCGTTCGCACGCGCCATGGACCGTGGTGCGCTTCAACGACAAGCGTCGCGGCCGGCTGGAAGTGCTGCGCCACGTCCTCGCAGGCGTCGACTATGACGGCAAGGACGAGACCATCATCGGCGAGGCGGACCCGAAGATCGTCGGCGAAGGACCCGATTTCCTGCCGCAGGGCGGCGACTGACGCCGGCCGGCGTCAAGGGGCGCCGCGAATGCGCGCCACGCTCAGCCTTATGGGGCCGGCCAGATCGCCGGTGCCGGTGGTGATCTCGACCGCGCCGGGGCTCTGCGGAACCATGCCGCCGGACAGATCGAAGCGGAACAGGTACTCGGTCTCGGACTGGCTCAGGCTGAAGCGGCGCCGGCCGCAGTCGCCCAGCATGCCGAAGTCGCAGGTGATCGCCATCTGCGATGCGCCGCTGCCGTCGGTGCGTGCCCTGAAGCTGATCTCGGCCTGGCCGCCGGCGAGCCGCTGCAGCGTACCGACGGGAACGTCAATGCGCACCGAGCTGTCGACGGTGGGCGTCAGCAGCCGGGCATAGGCGCCGAAGGGGTCGGACTGGATCGAGGCGGTCGCCCCGCCCGAGACGGCCAGCGTGGTCGGATCGGACGGCGTGAACAGGACGATCCAGCCATCGGGTGTGAAGGTCGGCGGCTGGACGGTGACGGTGCCGTTGGCGGGCGCGGCGCTCGAGCCGACGAAATTGTCCTCGCGCAGCTGCGGCGGCGGGTTGGGCACCGAGGTGTCGCGTGCCTGGCGGCTGGTG